>JAYRMU010000017.1:0-68699 GCA_041912555.1 Thermoanaerobaculia bacterium | reverse complement strand
TTTCAATCGCTCGCGGCGTGAGAAGTCACCCGAGCGAAGCGAGGGTGGAGGCTCACGCCGCGGGAGCCGGAGCGAAGTGGAGGGATCAGGCGAACGGTCGAGCCCCTTTGGGCGAGCCGTTCGCCGGTGCGGGCGGCGGCCGACGGCCGCGCCCCCAGATCCCGTAACGCAGCGGAGGCGACGGAAGGTTATCCCGGCAGCCGCCCCAGCTTCTTCAACGCTTCCTTCGCGGCCTTGCGCTGGGCTTCGCGCTTGGAGGGACCGCTGCCGCGGGAGAAGGCTTCGCCGTCCCACGCGAGCTCGACCGTGAACGCCTTCTCGTGGTCCGGACCGGATTCCTCGATGACGCGGTAGTCCGGAAGCGGAAGCCCCAGGCTCTGCGCGGTCTCCTGCAGGGTGGTCTTGTAGTCGTGGAAGGAAAGGTCGCCGATGTCGATCCCCGAGACCTCGGGCCCGAAGGTCCGCCCGAGGAAGGCTTCGGTCGCGCCGAGGCCCCCGTCGAGGTAGATGGCCGCGACGACCGCCTCGAACGCGTCGGCGAGGAGCGAGAGCTTCTCCGCGCCTCCCGACCGCGCTTCGCCCGCCCCCATGCGGAGGTAGCGGCCCACCCCGAGCGCGCGGGCCTTGCCCGCCAGCATGGTGGCCGAGACCAGGTGCGCCTTGATCTTGGAAAGCGCCCCTTCCTGGAGATTCGGGAACGACCGGAAGATCAGCTCGCCCACGACGAAGCCGAGAACGGCGTCGCCGAGAAACTCGAGCCGCTCGTTGTTCGGCGACCGGACCTCGCGGTTCTCGTTCGAGAAGGACTTGTGGGTCAGCGCCCGCTCGAGCAGGTCGAGATCCCGGAAGGTGTAGCCCAGCGGTTGCTGGAAGGCGGCAACCGCCTCCGTGGGAATGGCGCTCATCGTCGAAGTCTCAGTGGTGCCGGAGGCCGGAGTCGAACCGGCACGGGCCGTGCGGCCCTCGGGATTTTAAGTCCCGTGCGTCTACCAATTCCGCCACTCCGGCGCGAAAGAATGGAAAGCCGGAAGACGGAAAACGTAAGACGGGCAGCGCGGAGACCAGCGGTTTCGGCATGGAACGTCTACCGTTTCCCCTCTTCGGTGTCCCGGCCCGTGAGCGTTCGTGGAGGCGACGGGCGGATTCGAACCGCCGAATAAAGGTTTTGCAGACCTCTCCCTTAACCACTTGGGTACGTCGCCAGATCGAGGCCGAATTCTACCGCAGGCCGGCTCCCCCCGGGATCAGCGCGGCCCGTGCGCGTAATCGCGGATCAGGCCCGTGACGACCCCCTGGATCGTCACGTCCCGGGCTTCGAACGTCAGCGGCTTCATGGCGGCGTTGGCCGGCTGGAGCCGGACGCGGTGCCCCTCCGTGTAGTAACGCTTCAGCGTCGCCTCTCCCCGCACGAGAGCGACCACCGTCTGCCCGCTCTCGGCCTTTTCGCGCCGCGCGACGACCACGAAGTCTCCGTCGAGGATCCCGTCGTCGATCATCGACTCGCCGCGAACCCGGAGCACGAAATGCTCGCCCTTTCCGAGCAGCGAAGACGGGACCTCGATGGATTCCTCCTGCGGAAAGGGCTCGATCGGCCGCCCGGCCGCCACGAGGCCGAGCAGCGGGACCCCTCGCGCGACGGAGGCTTCCTCTCTCGGGGAGATGCCTCGGCTGCGGTTCCACTCGCGGGCCAGGGCGCCCTTCTCCTCGAGCCGCTTCAAGTGCTTCTGCACCGTGCCGAACGAGGAGAGCTTGAAGGTCTCCCGGATCTCCCGCTGGGTCGGAGAGATCCCGTGCTCGACGCGATACGAGCGGATGAAGTCGAGGATTTCCTTCTGCCGTTTCGTGAGATTCATCGTTGTCCTTAAAAAATAAGGAAAAACACTATTTTTTCAAGAATTAATAAGGCCGAGGGAACCACCGCGGCTGTCCGGAGGCCTGGCCGGACCAGCCCATCGGCCTTGACGAGCCACTCTAGGCGCAAAAGGGGCGTAAGTCAAGCGCCACCACATCTCACCGAAAGTCGGCCCTCGAGCAGCCTCGCACCCCCGGGAACCGCGGACCATACCCTCTCCCCTTTTCCGGCGCAAACTCCGCCGGCCGGGCGATGATCGGCCCCTCATGGGAGGTCGCAGGCGAGTCGCGGTGATCGGCGCCGGAGCCGCCGGAACGATGGCCTCCATCTTCGCGGCTTCGGCCGACGCGGAGACCCTTCTGCTCGAGAGGACCTCCGACGGAGGCCGGAAGATCCTCATCAGCGGCGGCGGCCGCTGCAACGTCCTCCCCGCGCGCGCCGACGCCTCGCGGTTCGTCACGGATTCTTCCCCCCGGATGCTCCAGCGCCTGCTTCGATCGTGGCCCCTGCGCGAGCAGGTCCTCTTCTTCGAAGGCGAGCTCGGCGTCCCGCTGGCCGAGGAAAAGGAGTCGGCCAAGCTCTTTCCCGTCTCGAACCGTGCGCGCGACGTCCGCGACGCGCTCCTCGCGCTCGCCCGGCGGCGCGGCGCCGAGGTCGTCCCCGACTGCCTGGTCACCGGCCTCGAGCGCGTCGGCCCCCGGTGGAGAGTCCAGCGCGAGGGACGCCCTCCGATCGAGGCGGACGCCGTCGTGGTCGCGACCGGAGGGTTGTCGGTCCCGAAATCGGGCAGCGACGGCGTCGGCCTCGCGATCCTCGAAAAGCTGGGGCACACCATCCACCCGACCTACCCGGCCCTGACGCCCCTGACGGCCCCGCCCTCGGCCTTCTCGTCGCTCGCCGGCCTGTCGCTGCCGGTCACGATCTCGGCCCGCGGCCCGGGCCGGTCCGCCGCCGCGACGGGAGGCTTTCTCTTCACGCACCGCGGGTACAGCGGCCCTGGCGTTCTCGACGTCTCGCACGTCGCGGTTCGGTCCGAGAGCCGCCCCGGCGACCCGGCGCACGCGCGGCTGACCGTCCGCTGGACGAATCTCTCCGAGGCGGACTGGTCCGACGCCCTCCGGCCCGAGGGGACGCGCACCCTCGCCGGAGCCCTCCGCGCGCGGTTGCCCGAACGCCTGGCCACCGCCCTCTGCGCCGCCACGGCGGTCGATCCCGGCGTGCGGCTCTCGCAGCTGCGCCGGGAGGACCGGCTGCGCCTGGCCGAGACCCTGGTTCGCGGCGACCTCCCGTGGTCGGGCCACGAGGGCTACGCGAAGGCCGAGGTGACCGGGGGCGGCGTGAGCCTCGACGAAGTGGACCCCGTCACGCTCGAGAGCCGCCGGCAGCCGGGACTCCATCTCTGCGGCGAGCTGCTGGACGCGTTCGGCCCGATCGGCGGCCACAACTTCCAGTGGGCCTGGGCGACCGGACGGGCGGCGGGCCTCGGCGCCGCGGAAAGGCGCGGCTCCGGGGATTCGGGCTAGCGCGGATCAGGGCGGCCGGACCGCGTCCGACGGCGAGCACCCGCAACCGAGCTCGTCGAGATCGGGACGAGAGCTTTCAGGGCTGCGAGGCAGCGGCCGTCCCTCTTCCGTCCGCGCCCCTCCGCGCACCGGTCTCCGGATCGAGCGCCAGCCGCCGCCCCGGGTCGCCGCGCCGGAAGTCGAAGAGGCCGAGCAGGCTCCCCGACTTCTCGTCGAGCGACTGGTCGCCGATGCGCCCGAGACCCCAGTTGTCTTCGATGAAGCGGAGGATCGAGGTCGTGTCCGCGGTCGTGTGATCCACGAAGTTGACCTTCGCGTAGGGAGAGACGACGAGCAGGGGCAGCCGCTGGCCGTAACCGCAGCGGCCCAGGTAGGCGCCGGGCTCGGGAACGCCGCAATCGCCCGAAGGAGGGGCGCCGGGGATGCTCGGTCCGGTCAACGCGTCGGCCGGGCTGTTCGACCGGCTGACGATCGGGGGCATGACGTGGTCGTACCAGCCGTCGGAGTCGTCCCAGGCGATGAAGATCGCCATCCGGCCCCAGTCCGGAAGACGCTGGAGGCGGTTGATCGTCTCGACGAGGAACGTCTGCTCGGCGAGCGGGTCCGAGTAGCCCGCGTGCCCGTCCTGGTAGCCGGGAGCCTTCAGGAAGCTCACCGCCGGAAGGGCCCCCGCGGACGCCGCGTCCCAGAAGTCGGACAGGTCGTACTGGTGGTTGGCCTGGTCGGTGCGGCCGATGGCCGCGACCGACGAGGGCGGCAGGTGGTGCGGGTTCGACGTCGACGCGTAGTACTGGAACGGCTCGTGGTGCGGGATGTAGTCGCCCTTGGGCTGCCCGTTGCTCCCGGTGTGGGTGGCCCCGCAGGCCGCCCTCCCGCCCGTCGTCGCCGTGGGCCGGAACCCGCCCTGGAACCACCCCCAGGTCACGCCCTTCGCGTTGAGGAGGTCTCCCACGTTGCGGCCCGACAGGCCGACCGTCTCCAGCGTGGAGCAGTCGTCGTAGTAGGGCTGGGGATCGCCGATCATCGTGGCGGTGCCCGGGGCGACGTCGTCCGCCGAAACGGGCCGGTTGAAGACGTCGATGCCGTGGGTCTGCCCCGACACGAGGTTGATGTGGCCTGGCGTCGAGGGCCCGAACCCCGTGTCGAAGAAGTTGTCGCTCATCGAGTAGCGCTGGGCGTAGTTCCAGAGGGCGGTGACGGTGTTTCCGTCGAAGTACGCCATGACCTGGGAGGACTGGCACCCGGGAGTCCGCGCGCCGGTGAACTCGACGAAGCGATCCATCAGGCCGCCGTGAACCGCCTGCTGCTCGGCCGTGTATTCGTGGTCCTGGTCGCAGGTGGCGGCCTGCGAGCGGCCCAGGCGAAAGGGATTCACGGAGTTGGGATTGTGGGTCAGCAGCGCGCCCGAGAGGCCGTTGACGGTCGGCGTGCCGGGTGCCGCGACGAAGGCGGGCTCCCCCGGCGGGTTCAGGGCGACCGGATACGTCGCGAAGTAGTGGTCGAACGAGACGTTCTCCTGGAAGATCACGACCACCCTCGTGATCGGCGTCGCCGTCCGGGGCGGCCGCTCGGCCGCGAAGGCCATCGCGGCCGCCGTCAGAGCGCCCACGAGGCAAGCTGCCGTCCCGCGGGAACGAGCCGTTCTGAACATCGGACTCCTTCGGAGAAGGCGGCGATTGTAACCGCGGCCCGAAAGGGCCGAGCGGGCGCAAAAAAAAAGGCGCCCCTTCCGGGGCGCCCTTCCGCGATCGAACTGGAAGGCTACTGGTTCTGCTGCGCGTGCATCCGCTTCTCGAGCTCCGCCTTCAGGGCCTCGAGATTGAAGCTCGCGCCCTTCTGCATCGGCGGGTACTCGAGGAAGGTCTGCGCGGCCTTTCCGACTTCCTGCTGGACGTACACGAAGCGCCAGAACTCGTAGGCGAACCAGTTGTAGTACGCGATCGAGCCGTTGTCCTTGCCGTTGTACATCCCCATTCGCTCGAACGGGTCGAGGCGCAGGTTGACGAGGATCGGCCAGTCGACCTTCAACGTCGCGCCGAGCCAGCCATTGGGCTGATCGGTGAAGCGGTACTTGTAGTCGTCGATGCGCACCGCCGAGAGCGTGCCTTCCGTGAAGTAAAAGAGCTCGTGGCGCCTGGACGGGCCCTTGCCCATCAGCATGTCGGTCTGATCGTAGCCGTCCAGGTGCACCTTGTACGTCGTCCCGCCGATGGCCTTGCCCTTGAGGAACTCCGACGTGATGTTCGGGTTGCCGGCGAGCGACACGAACGTCGGGAACCAGTCGAGGCCGGACACGATGCCGTTCTCGATCCTGCCGGCCGGGATCTTGCCCGGCCAGCGGATCAGCGCCGGAACGCGGAACCCGCCCTCGAGCGCCGTGCCCTTGCCCCCGGCGAACGGCGTGTTCCCGCCGTCGGGCCACGTGAAGTTCTCGGCGCCGTTGTCCGTCGTGAACGCGATGATGGTGTTGTCGTCGAGGCCGTTGTCCTTGACGTACTGGAGGACCGAGCCGACGATGTCGTCGAGCTGCGCCATGCCGGCTTCCTGGATGGACCAGCCGTTCTCGGGCGTCCGCATCTTCTGGTACTTCGGCGAGAGGTGCGTGACGACGTGCATGCGCGTCGGGTTCAGCCACAGGAAGAACGGCTTGTTGGCCGCGCGGGACTTGTCGAGGAACTTCAGGGCGTTGGCCAGGATCTCGTCGTCCACCGTCTCCATCCGCTCGGGGCAGAGCTGGCCCGCGTCCTCGATCTTCTGCTTGCCGATCTTGCCCCAGCGCGGCTGCACGGTCGGATCGTCCACGTCCGTGGCCCAGGTGTGGAGCATGTTGCGGGGCCCGACCGTGTCCTTGGCCGCCGGCGGGTAGTTGACGTGGCAGGGATCTTCCATCGCGTCGAGGTGGTACAGGTATCCGAAGAACTCATCGAAACCGTGGACCGTGGGCAGGAACTGGTTGAGGTCGCCCAGGTGGTTCTTGCCGAACTGGCCCGTGGCGTAGCCCATGGACTTCAAGGCGGTCGCGATCGTCGGGGCTTCGGCCGGCATGCCGATCGTGGCGCCGGCCTGTCCGACGGTCGTCATTCCGGTCCGGATGGGAATCTCCCCCGTGATGAAGTTGGCGCGGCCCGCCGTGCAGCTCGCCTCGGCGTAGTAGTCCGTGAACCGCATTCCCTCCGAGGCGAGGCGATCGAGGTTCGGCGTGCGCCCGGACATGATGCCCTGGTTGTACGCGCCGATGTTGTACCAGCCGATGTCGTCGGCCATGATGAAGATGATGTTGGGCTTCTTCTGTTGAGCGGCGGCGGGCGCCGCGTTCGAGAGCCAGACCGTCGCGGCCAGAGCAACCGCTCCGAAGACCCGGTGGTG
This sequence comes from Thermoanaerobaculia bacterium, assembly GCA_041912555.1. GTDB lineage: Bacteria > Acidobacteriota > Thermoanaerobaculia > UBA5066 > Gp7-AA6 > DAHUXD01. Next base: position 61,958 of record JAYRMU010000017.1, on the reverse strand, counting down.
GGCTCGCCTCATAGCGTCTCTCCTCGAAATGCTGGCGCGCCGGGGATGGCGCCCAGATGGGCTCACTCTATCCCGGAAGCCGCGCATCGAGACCCCCCGCGCCGTCCTCTCGCGGACGGGCCGCCGGGCCCGGACCCGCGGCCTCACGGGGCTCAGGAGGCGTCTTTGCGAACGATGTACCTCGGACGCCCCTTCGCCTGCTCCTCGATCTGCCCGACGTAGAGCCCGATGAAGCCGATGGTCATCAGCGTGATCGACTGGCCGTAGAGGTACCCGAGCAGGACGGAGGTCCAGCCCTGGATCACCTCGTGCCGGAGGTACTGCCGGAGGGCCCACGCCGAGATCGCGAGGCTCCCCGCGAATCCCAGGAATCCGACGTAGATCGCCAGGCGCAGCGGCAGGTTCGAGAAGCTGAGCACGGCATTGACCGCGAGGCCGAGCATCTTGCGGATCGGATATTTCGACACGCCGTGCTCGCGGCGCGCCCGGTGGTACGGGAAGGCCCTCTGCCGGAACCCGACCCAGGCGACGAGCCCGCGGAGGAACGGCTGCTGCTCCCGGCACGAGATCACCGCGTCGCGAACCTCGCGGGTCATGATCCGGAAGTCGCCCGTATCGGGAGGGATCTCGACGCCCGTCAGGAGAGCGAGCAGCCGGTAGAACAGCCAGGCGGTCGCCCGCTTGAACGCGGTGTCTCCCTCGCGGCGCTGCCGCTGGCCATACACGACGTCGTAGCCCCCGGCGAGCTGTTCGTACATGGCCGGGAGCAGGGCCGGCGGGTCCTGGAGGTCGGCGTCGAGAATCGCGACGGTCGCGCCGCCCGCGGCGTCGAGCCCGGCGAAGACGGCCGCGGAGTGGCCGAAGTTGCGGCTGAAGCGCAGGACCTGGACGCGGACCGGCTGCGGCGCCCGGCGGATCTCCTCGAGGGCCTTCGCCGTGCCGTCCCTCGAGCCGTCGTCCACGTAGACGATTTCGATCCAGTCGAGCGCGGCGAAGGCGGGCTGCCCGGCCAGCCGGCAGAGCTCCCGGTGGGTGTGCGGAAGCGCGGCCTCCTCGTTGTAGACGGGAACGACGATCGACAGGGTCGCTGGCGACGGCACGGCTCGCTCCTCTTTTCGCGGTTGGCGGCCCCGGGGGGCCGCCGCCATGCTACTTGCCTGGCCTCGCCGCGCGCAACGCCGGGGCGCCCGGCGGCGCCCCGGTGACGCGCCCTCCCTACTTCAGCAGGGCCTTCGTCCCCTCGATGGCCTTCGGATACGGCAACGCCGTCACGAGCACCGACGTCGGCTTGTCCTGCGCGAAGATGGGATCGAGGTCGAGCGTCAGGAAGGTCAGCCGGTGCGCGTAGTCGGCGATGACCAGCTTGTTGTGGGTCAGGTCCTTGAAGGCCACCCACTGCGTGTAGTCGGAGACGACCTTGTCGCCGTCCTTGCTCTGCGCGATGCCGATGGGGATGTCCACCGTGTTGAGCACGTGCGCGAGGACCGCGATCGCCTCGGCCGCGTTGGCCGGCTGCGGGACGTTGTGGCGCAGGAACGCGGCGCGCACGAACCGGGACGGAGGCGTGTAGTCGCCCGGGATGCCGATGATCCCGCCGCCCTGGCCGAGCGCGGTCACGTCCACCGAGCCGATGCGCTCGCTCTGCGTGCCGACCGTCGTGAGGTTCAGGTAGTTGCGCAGGTTGAGGAGGTGCCAGTCGTAGGTCGGCGCGTTCGTCAGGACGCGGGCCACGCTGTCGTGGAGGCGCAGCTCGCCGCCGACGTACTCGACGACGAGACCCGCGCCGGTCCGATCCGTGAAGACGAAGTGGATCGTGGGCGGCGTGGGGCCCGACGGCAGCGACGGATCGGTCCAGACCTTGACGTTCGGCAGCGCCGCGCGCACCTCGGCGACCGTGGCGTGGTTGCCGAGCACCCAGGACCCGAACGACAGGATCGAGACGTAGTTCCTGTCCTTCGGGGTCACGGTCTGGTACTGCGTGAAGCCCGGAAGGAAATTGCCGCTCATGCCGAGCCCCGCGGAGTTCTGGCCCTCGAGCAGGGCGCCGCCGGGGATGATGCCGGCGCTGACTCCCACCACGGAGTACTTCGTCGCGGACGTCGTCGCCGGAAGCTTGAGGGCCGGCGGCGCCGACATCGTGATCGAGGTGCCCCGGGGAATGCTGACCAGGGTCCACTGCATGTCGAAGGCCCATTCCATCGTGCGGGCCGCGACGACGGACCTGTCGGCCGCGACGATGTCCACCGCCGTGCAGGCGAAGAGGGCCTGCCCGAGCAAGGACGCGAGACAGACGAAGGCTGCCACCCTGGACAGGAACGACGCGCGCAACGTGAACATCGGACCGGCCTCCTGACATTCGGACGCGGCGCCGTGCCGCGCGGAAGCGCGCTGGCCCGGTCTCGCGTCATGGATTGCTTTCGGAGAGCGCACAATGGCCTCCCGGATCACTCTCGCAGGGATGCGGGCTGCGGCCTTGATTCGTTCGGATCAATTCGCCGCGCGGGGATGGTGATGGAGCGCACACGGATCCCCTGGACCCGCCCCGAACGCCCGCGCGTCGAGGGCGCCGGGGAGAGTCCGCCCCGCCCCTGGAATCCGGCCCTCCCGGCGACGCGGCAGTCGCGCGGAACCGCCGCTCTTCAGCTCACCCGATCGCGGCCGCGCAGCCGACGCGACCCGAGAACCAGCGCGGAGGCGACCGTTCCCGCGGCCACCGCCGACAGGATGACCGCGAGGCGCGCGTACGGGGCGTGCGCCCCGCGCCGTTCCGCCACGAGGAGGGCCAGCGTCCTGATCCACTCGGCCGCACCGAGGAGAAGCGCGGCCTGCGCAACGCGCACGGCCCATCGGCGCGGGATCGCCAGCAGGACGACGATCGCGAGCGAAGCCGCGACCGCCGCCGTTCGGCCGGCGCGCAGGAAGTGGGCGGCGAGAACGAGGGCGGAGAGGGCCGGGGCGAGGAGCGCGAGCACTCTCACTTCTCCGCGACCCGCCCCCGGACGAGCGGCGGCGCCTTTCGCGAGCCGTCGAGCATGTGGCGCACCGCGAGCACGGGATGGCGCCAGAGGATCCTCGGGCCCGAGAACGCCATGACGCGCCGGACCTGCTCGCGGCGGTGCGGCTGGTAACAGTGGATCGGGCAATTCGCGCAGGTCGGCTTCGCCTCGCCGTAGGGGCACTTCTCCAGACGCAGGCGCGTGTAGGCCTCGAGATCCGCGCACTCGTCGCACAGCGAGGCTCCGGACGAGTGCTTGGCGCGGCAGTAGATGCCGATCATCGCCGCCACCGTCCGGCGCTCGCGCTCGAGGCGGGCCTCTTCGAAGACCGCAGCCCGCTCGTCCCTCTCCGAGGTCACCGCGGCAGGATACACAGGCTCATCCCCCCGGAGTGCTCCCCCGGTGCATGGGAGGCCGGGAACGCGAACCGCCGGCACGCGAGGGGAGAGATTGGTCGGGGCGAGAGGATTTGAACCTCCGACCACTCGGTCCCGAACACGCGGGGCCTGCTATCGCGTGAATCTCGGTGAGCGGAAAAGGCCCGTGAATGCTGGCTTTTCTGCTCCCTCGAAAATCTCCCGCCTCCCCTCTGCTATCCCCTGCCATCAGGTGATCCGGTCACGAATAGGTCGCGAGGAGACGCAATGAAGAAGCGGATCGAGATCGCGCGGCTCGGGGACCTCACGCGCGACGAGAAGGCGTGGATTCTCGGGCGGTGCGAGATGTTCGGGCCGGACGGCCTCCCGGTGCTGTCCTACCGCGACGTCTCGCGGAACCTTCAACGGTCCCGCCGCGTGCGCGTTCTCGAAGGCTCGATCCGCCGCCTCGTGGCCCGCGAGGCCCCGGACCTCCACCGGAAACGGACCGAGGTCGCGCGCTCGCGGCCGTTCCGTGGAGGCGGCCCCGCCGAATGACCGCCGACGAGATCCTTTCCGCCTTCGTCGCGTACCTGGTGGACACGCGCGGCAACGCCGAGAACACCGCCACGACCTACGCGGACGCCGTGCGGGACCTTCGGCGGCGGCTCGGGGTCGAGGACTTCTCCCGCGTCACGCTGGCGGACCTCGACCGCTATGCCTCGAAGCTGGCCCACGCGGGACTGTCCGAGGCCACCCGCCGGGGACGCCTGACGGCCTTGTCGGTGTTCTTCGAGTTCACGAGCTCGCGCGGCCTCACGCCCGCGAACCCCTCGAAGGGCATGGTCGTGTGGAAGGCCCGCGAACGCCGCCGCATCGACGTGTTCACCGAGGCGGAGGTCGGGCGGCTCATCCTCGAGGCCCGGACGGCCGCGCCGGTTCAGGGCCCGGACGAGCCGGACGAATTCTTCCGCCTTCGCGCTCGCGTGTGGCTCCTCACCGAGGCCCGCGATCGCGCGGCCCTCGGCCTCGCGTATATGCAGGCCCTCCGCGTCGGGGAAATCGGAGCCCTTCGCCTGGCCGACTACGCCGTCCGAAAGAACGGCTCGTTTCTCACGATCAGGGAGGCGAAGCACTCCGCCGCCCCGGTCACGAGGCGCGTGGACCCGAAGGTCGATGGCCTCGTGCGGGACTACCTCGCGGAGCTCGAGCGGGCCGGGGTTCAACACGCCGCCCTCTTTCCGCCGTTCGGCCCCACGACGCGGGACTCGGTGGCGGGCATCGGGGCGAACGGTTTTCGCGCGGTCCTCGAGAAACGCATGGCCGCGGCCGGGATCGAGGCCGGGAACCGGCGGCTCTCTGGACACGCGCTCCGGTACTCGCGGGCCACGCACCTCTACGCGCGGGGCGTCCCGCTCCTCGAGATTCAGGCGTGGCTTCGGCATCGGTCGCTTGAGACGACCCGCCGCTACATCCTGCTCGGGAGCGAAGCGGCGATCGCGGGCAAGGCGAACCGGGTCGCGCCGTGGGGTCCGAGCGCGGCCCTCTCGTCGCCGCTCGGCCTCGAGCCGGTCGAGTAGGGCGCGGCCCGCCTTCGCCCTCACGTTCAGGGCCTCGCATATCCCCACTTCTCTGAGGTTCTGGGTTCGGGCAGTTCTGACCCGCGCGGCCGCCGCCCGGACGCCCCCGCCTGGAACGTGGGTCCGTGACCGTCTCGGTGGCTCGTCTGCACGTTCGCGCGCACGAGCCCCGGCCTCGACCTCGAGATTCCCCGCGGCCAGCGGGCCCGGCGTCCTCGAGCTGTCCCGGCCGGGCGCGCGAAAACACCCTCGAAAAAAAGGCGCACGTTCGCCCGGGCCTTCGCCCTCGTCCACGCTCATCGCGGGCGCCCGCTTCCAGAGCGCCCGCCAGCGTTCAGGGGTCCCCGGAACCCATGTAACCGGCAGGCGGCGGCAGACCTGCTCTATCAATACGCGCCATTCCTGCGGATAGCGTGGGCGCGCATCGTGTGGAGGACCGAATGGGCCCACGCACGACGCTGCAAGCCTCACACGCTCAAGAGGTTCAACGCCTCGCGCTCGCCCTGTACCTGTTCGTGACCGGAAAAGGCCGCCCTCGATGCCGCCCGGGCAGAGCTCACACGCTCCACTTTCTCGCCTTTCTCGCTCGTGATTCCTCTTTCTCGCTCGCTTCGCTCTCGAAAGGGTGAGGGCGATGAGGCTCTCGCCTTCGCCTGCTCCTCTGGGCGTTCGCCTCTGGGCGATTCGCGTTCGCCCTGGGTAGGCGATGCCGCGCGGCCCCGGCCCTCGAAGCTGGACGCCCTCGAGCGCGAGGCAGGCCAGACGCACGCACGCCCCGCCGGGTGATCGCCGCAGACGGCCGCCGCGGCCGGGAAGGCCAGAAAAAGGAAGGAGGCCCCGGTCGCGCCCTCACGTGACCTGCCCGAACCGCGACCGGGCCGTGGAGGGAAAAAGGCATTTTCCCGCCGCACCCACTCACGCACGCTGCCGCGCATTTGACTCGCCTGCTATCTCTGGAAGTGGAGGCGTGCAGATGTTCCTGAACGGTGAGGACCTCGCGCGGGAAGCGGGAAGGCGTGGCGGCCACGCACGTGCGGCCAGTCTCTCGACGGCTCGGGCTCGCAAGCTGGCGAGGCGGGCCGCGAACGCACGCTGGAAGGACCCGGCACAACGCGAGGCGCAGAGCAGGCGGATGAAGGCGGTCGTGGAGCGTCTCCGGGCGGAGGGCCGCGTCGGGAAGGCGCGCCCGTGACGGCACGCCGGAAAAAGCCGAAGGCGAACGGCCGCGTGAAGGGCGTGCGACTCGGGCCGTTGAGCCCGAGCGCGGCGGCGGCGTCCCGGGTGGCGAACCTCCGCACGGGCAAGTACGCGCGCAGCACCTACGTCTCGCCCCGGCAGGCGCTCGAGGTCCGCACGGCGAAGTCGATGCGGCGGCGTCTGGGCGCGGAGGGTGACGCGATTTTCCGGGCGGCTCGAGAGGCGCAGACGGGCGGCGGGTTCGAGGCGGTCGAGGAAATACAGGCGCTCGCCTACACGGAGAACGAGATCACGCGCCGGGAGATGCGGGACAAGGTGCAGGAGACGGGCGTCCTGATCGAGGAGCAGCTGTTCGACAAGGATCAGCGGCCGGTGGGCGTGCGCGTGAAATCGAACCCCCTCCTCGAACATCTTGCGAAGGCGACCGAATTCACGGGCGGAACAGCTGACGCGATGCGCCTGACGAAAAAGAGCCGCGGCACGGGTGCCGTCGAGGACGCGCAGGCGGCGTTTCTCCGGCGCGATGCGGACCTCCGGGCTGGCATCGCCCTTCGCCGGGCCGAACTCGCGGCGGGAGCGATCGACGTGACCCCGGAGAAGAAGCCATGACCACGAAGCGGACGGCCACGGGGAGGAGCAGGAAACCGAAGGTGGGCGCGAGCAGGAAACCGACGCGCGGGCCGAGGAAGAAGGCGGCGGCCGAGAACCTCGGCGGGCCCCCGTCGCTCCTTCCCTCGGAGACGGTGGCCCGGGGGATGGCGAGCCTCGGGATTCGGCCCGAACACATCGAGCGCGGGGTTCCGATCTGGCCGATGCCCACGCCCGAGGGCGGCGTCGTGAAGGTGCCGCTGACCTGGCGGGACCTCGACCGCATCATCGCGGCGGGCGACGGCGTAAACCCGGGGGACGTGGTGGCGTGGGCGACCGTGAACCTCCGCGAGCGGTCCTCGCTGAAAGACCGGACCGGCAAGGTGTGGGTGCAGGCCGGGGACCCGTGGACCCTGTACCCGATCCAGCAGCAGCTTGCGAACCTCCGGGGCAGCGTCCTGGTGTGCGCGGCCTCCGCCGTAGGCAAGACGCGCGACATCGTTCTCGGGACGCTGTTCGAGGTGGACACGCTCGGGGCGGGCGTCCACTCCGCGATCATCGCGGACAGCGACACGACCATCGCCCCGATCTGGGCCGAGCTCGAGGCGCAGCTGGCGCAGAACCCGAACATCGGCGGCGGCGTGATCGAGAGCCACATCAAGCCGTACCGCTCGAAGGTTTTTAAAAACGGCGCCCGCTTCGAGATTCGCCTCGTCGCGCACGACGGCCGCTCGCTCCGTGGCGGCCACTACGCGCCGACCATCCGGTTTGACGAGGCCGTTAAAGCTAAAAATCCGCAGCAATGGAGCGAGCTCTGGAGGGCCGCTGATCCGGGGTGTGTGTTCCGCATCTATTCGACCCCGGACTCGGACTACAGCGGGGAGTTCTACCGGCACTACGAGCGCGCGATCCCCTACGACTCGGCGGCGGTCGCGGCGGAGGCGGAGCAGGGCGAGGCCCCGCGTTTCCGCCGCTTCACGATCACGAAGATGGACCTCCCGCGCCCTCTCTGGGACGAGCAGATCGCGGCCGAGCTGTCCGCGGCCTATGGTGGCGAAAAAAGCGACGGCTGGATCAGCAACGTTCTCGGCGGCTGGGGTACTCCGAATCGCTCGGTGTTCGGGATCGAATTGCTCGGGCCGTGCCTGAAATTCCTGCCGACCTACCGCTTCGTCACGGCGGAGATCGACACGGACAAGGAAGCGGTGGCGCTCCGCGCCTCGAGGCCCGCCCCGGAGGGCGAGACGCTCGAGGGCGACCACTCCGAGGACGTCACCGTCTCGGAGCGCGGCGTCCCGTTCGACGCCGTGGGCCTGGCCGATCGCATCGCGGGACTCATGCCATCGACGGCGGACTTCGTGAACCCGGACCTGCTCGCGGGGTTCGACCTGGGCGAGCGCGTGGACGCTTCGGAGCTCACCTACTTTCGGGACCTCGGCGGCCACCTCTCGATGCTCGCGCGGGTGCGGCTCCGCTACTTCAACTACTCGCGGCAGGCCGTGATAATCGCGCGCCTCGACCACGCCTTCGGCCACGAGGTCCGGTATTCGGTGGACGCGGGCAACGCGGGCGCGGGTGCCGTCTCGTTCCTCACCGAGGGCGACTCCTTCCGCTACTGCCCGATCTGCCGCGAGCCCCTCGATCTCGCTTCCCGCATGAGCGCCCGCGCGTTCTCGGAAAAAACGGACGCGATCGACGTGACGACGGGCGAGCCACTCCTGAACCCGGACCGCCTGGTCGGGGGCGAGCCCACGCCGCACCGCCTCTCGAATAAAGAATTCGGTACGAGGGTCCTCGAGAAACTCCTGCAGGCCGGGCGCATTTCGCTGCCCGCCGGCGACGGCGGAGCCTCGGAGACGAAGATCGCGCTCACGACGCTCCTGCTCGGTCACACCTCGGAGGCCACGACCACGAAGGGCGAGAGGCGTTTCAAGGGGCAGGCGGATGACCTTGTGGACGCGCTCCGCCAGATGGCTCTCTGCTACGCCGAGGGCCGCCGCGGCAAGGGCGCGATCACGGCCGACGCGGCCCTCGGGCGCGGCCTCGTGGCTTCGATCCCGAAGCCTGGAACGAACGCGCTAGGACTCGGGTCGGTGCCAGATCACGGCGGGTTCGGCCACCGGGGCGAACGGCTCACCGTGGACCCGTATCGCGCCGAGGGAAGCGATCCGTTCGAGAGCGCCCGCGGTTCTCTACGCGGGGGAATGGGTGAGGGATGGGGATAAAGCGGGACCTTTTCGGATCGGTGGAATTCCAGACCACGCGCGGCCTCTCGGCCCGCGAGGGGCTCGAGGCCTCGGTCGCCTTCGCTCGGGGCAAGGTCCTCGTGGACGGCTACCAGCGGTACGTTTTCACGTGGCCAGATGGCCGCTTCGGCGTGGCGGAGGGCTACAGCACGCGGTGCATCCCCGAGGCCGCCGACCTCGTGCTGACGGTTTCGCGGCTCCACGAGGACGGCGACCTCGGTGACGCCCTCGAGTTCGAGGGCGTGGAGGTGCAGGCCTTCCACGGCCGCGACTGCCCGAACGACGTCGAGGGAATCGTCGGCCGCGTGCCGTGCGAATGTCCGGTCGTTCTGCTCTGGGCGCTCCTCCTCGCCCTCCGCCTGGTACGGCCCCACCGCCCGCTCTGGGTGTGGTGGCAGCGGGCGAAGATCAAGCTGCACCCGCTCTGGCTCTACCACACCGCGCTCCGCCCGCTCGAGCGTCACCTCGAACGCCGGTACGGGTGGGCGAAGCGTGGGACGTGGTGGCCGTACCTCCACGCGCCGTGCGAGTTCGCCGCGTGGCTCCGGTTCCGGTGGCGGTGGTGGCTCCGCACCCCGGCGGCCGTCCGCCGCTATCTCCGCGCGGACGCGGCGGCGACCCGGTCGCTCGAGGACGCGGGCAACGACGGACCGGGGGCCGCGTGAACCCGCTCGCCTACCGCCAGCCGCGCAAGGTGTCGGCGGTCCGTGCTGCGAACGGCGAGGTGCGCGGGGACTTGAGGGACGCGCGGCCACCCTCGAAGAACCGGAACCCACGCGAGCGCGTGGAGGTTCTGGACCTCGGGGGCGAGCGGATCTACGCCGTCCGGCTCCCGTCATGAACCCAGGGGGCGGGCGCCCCTACGACGGCGGCCGCCTCCGCTCCGCTTTCCACGCCTCGATCCGGGCGCGGCGGAGACGATCGAGTCGGCCGAGCTCGCGGTCGAGGTAGTCGCGCGGGGTGACGCCCTCGGCCTCGGCTCGTCGGGCTACCTCTCGGAGCAGGCGGCGGAGTTCCTCAGCGTCGGTCACGGTGCCGCGGATTTTACGCGGCCAGAAAGACCTCGAGCCGGGTTTTCCCGCCCGGCTCGAGTCCTTGCCGTCAGAAGGCCTGATCCGTCAGAACGACAATCCGAGCGCCTTCGCAAGGAAGATCGCCATCTGCCGACGCGTGACTGGGTTGTCCGGGCAGTAGTTGCCTCCGCCGCATCCGCCCGTGATGCCAGAGGCGGCGAGGGCTTCGATGTATTGAAAGCCGATATCGTTCGTGGGGACCGTCGTTGAAGGTGGGCGACCCGGGCGCGGGACTCACCTGTAGCACGTACCCGATGGCTGCCCCTGCGATCTGGTTCGTGCCGTCGGTGGCCGCCATGTTCGCCCAGAGGAGCAGCTGGTGAGCCTGATTGTCCACGGTGTAGTTCGCGCCGGTGACGTCGATACTCACGCTTCCGCAACCCGGCCCGAGGTCGAACGTCGAGACCGAGGTCAGCGGCACCGCGTTGCAGTTCGAGAAGCGGTCGCAGTCATAAAGCTGAAGATCCAGATGGTTCCCGCTGCCGTTCGTGTCGCACGCGTCCAGCTCAAGGCCTGTCAGAAGGGCACCCGCGGGCAGGTGCGGAGCAGCGAAGAACCAGCCACCCGTTCCCCACGTTCGGAAGGCATAGCTTGAGGACGGATTCCACGAGGTACTCGGAACCGTGCCGTTCGCGGGTGCGAATTCGGCCGCGGAGACTCGATACCACGTGACGTTCTGAGTTCCGTAGGTTTTCGGAGCGGGGTTCGCGGCCGAAGCTGAACCTGCAACGAACAAGAACACGGAGACCATCCCGAGCAAGTGCCGACAGGATGCGCGATTCATAATTTTTCTCCTCGGTTTCGACACGAATTGTACGTCTGGGCCGCCCTCGGGCGCTAGACCGCCCCCTTCGCTCGGCGGGACGGGCCTGATCTCAGAACCCGGCTCATGATAGAATCTCGTCCCATGAAGTGCCAGAAGCACCCGAACGTCCAGCCACTCGTGGTCTGCCCCGCGTGTGTCGGCGCCCGTGGGGGTGCGTCGAAGTCCCCAGCGAAGATGCGCGCTCTGGCGGCGGCCCGCGCGAAGCGGTGGCCCGCGAAGAAGAAGGCCCGCAAGGGCTGACCGCGTGAGCGATCGGGCTCTCTGGCTCATCGCATCCCGGGAAGGAGCGCTCGCGCTCCCTGACGACACGTTCGCCGCGATCGTGCCAGAGGTCCTGGGCCTCCGGTGGCGGGACTTCCTGGCCTCGATGCCTCGCGGGTTCCCGAGGGTTCCACCGCGCGGGAAGGAGCCGGACGACCTCGTGCTGCCCGAGATTCCAGGCTGGCCGCTGCCCGTGTGGCGCGAGCCGACGCGCGTTCCTGACGCGATCGTGGAGTCCGCAAGGGCATGGATCGCGGAGGCGGGCGAGCCGGTGAAGGGCGAGGCGCAGCCGTGGCCCGGCATCAGAGAGGCCGCCCGGTCCGAGGTCCGGCTGTTTCGCGCGCGGAGGTTCGAGGGCGGACGCCCGGACCCGAAGGCTCCGGCCGCGTTCGCCGCGAGCTCCGCCCGCCGTGCCGCGATGGCGGCCCGCGGTGAGAAAGGCGACGAACCCTCGGTACTCGCTCGAGCCCTCCTGTTCCACGAGCTCGACTGGGACCTCCCCCACGTGCCAGGCGGAGCCTTCACGAAGGCCCTTCGTCGTGCTGCTATCGAGGCCCGAAAGCGGCTACCGAAGAAGGAGCGCGAGGCACTCGGGAAGGCAGAACGGCCCGGGCTCGGCAATCCCACCGACCGCGTGGCCGAGCTCGCCCACGCTCTACGCCTCGAATGCCTCGACCGCGAACGGGGACGGGAGCCCGAGTTCTCCCGCTTTCTCCGGCGGCTCCTTCTCCGAGCCGTCACACCGAACCCGGGCGAGCGCCTGCTCGAGCGGTTCACGCGGTTCATCGACCGCGAGGACTGGGAAAGCATCGCGCGCCTCGTCGTGGCCGCGGAGCGTCAGCCGGACCTGTACGGGAACGAGAAGGCGGCAGCGGAGGCCGCGAAGTCTCTGCGGTCCGGCCTCGACGCACGCACGCGGAAGGCCGCTGCCCGGTAGCCACCGCACCCTCCGCCCGGGAGGGTTAATTTCCTTTTCCCCGTCTCGCGCATAAGCCACGCCACCATCCTCGTGACCCTCGGAAGCGGGGGCAGGAGAAACGAGAGATGCGGCCGATCAGCGTGGCAGAGGTGGCGCGGAGGAGTCTGGGGCTCAATCAGGCGGCGTGCGCCCGCGAGCTCGGGTGGACTCAATCGCGGCTCTCTCGGTTCGAGCGCGCGGCCCTCCCCGCTCCCGCGGACGTTGTCGCGTTCTACGCGGCCATCGACCGCGTCCGCCAGCGGCGGGCCGACCAGGCGAAGGCGGCCGCGCGATGATCAGGTTTCAAGGCGGGGCCGGACTCCCCGCGGATCGTTTCCCCGTCAGCGGCACCGGGCATAACGGGCGGAAAGCCTCTCGGGTGCTGATCCACCCGAGCGCACTTCCCGTGGCCCTGACGGGGGCGCCACACACCGCGCACGAGTCCGGCCTCGTCTCCCTTCCGAACGAAAAGCGGCGGCACCGGGGTGCCGCGCCCGGGGGAATTGCGGCCCCCGTGGCGCGCCTCGCTCGGGGCCTCGGTGCCGCCGCCCTACTCGCGGCGACGGCGTGCGCGTCCACCTCCGCCCGCCCTGTCACGACGCCCGAGGTGGGCGCAGACGATCCGGCGCTATCGGGGGCCGTGCTTCGTGCCTGCTCTGGCGGAGACGCCTCGAGCTGCCGCGCGTTCATCGAGGCCACCGCGTCACTCACGTTCGCGGACGAGCGCGCCTGCCCGCCGCCTCTCGAGTTTTCCGACGTCCTCGCGGTGGCTCTCGAGGGCCTTCGTGCCGCCCCGCCCGAGAGCGTGGCGGCCCCGGTGATCCGCGAGCAGATCGTGAAGGCGTGGCCGTGCGTGGCCCCGCGCATCAATCCGAATTCCGAAATCGAAGCGGCGATCCTGCCGCGAGTGATCGCGGCGAAGTAGAGCCGCAAGGAGAAGTCCCGTGAAGAACCTACCCCGCATCGCGCTCCTCGTGGTCCCGCTCATCCTCGTCGCTTCGCTCGCCTCGGGACAGACGAACACGCCCACGAACACGCGGACGAACACGCCCACGGCCACGAATACCCCCACCCAGACCCCTGCCTTCGGGTATTCGGACGTGTTCCCCGGCCACCCGTCCGGCGTCAAGACGAACACGCCGACGCCGTACAACACGAGGACCTACACGCCGATCCCGGCCACCGCGACGAAGGTCCCCACGATCACGAACACGCCCACGCAGACGGCCACGCGCACGCCGACGAACACCACCACGCCGTGGACGCCGACCCCGACTTTTACGCCCTCCCAGACGCCTTTCATCAGGCCGACGCAGACGATCACGGCTGCGCCCACTCGCACGCCGACCTCGTAGAGCGCGGCAACTTCCGAAGGAGGACTCGATGGCTTCCCAGAACCCGAAACAGTCCGCACCGTCCGAGACGAAACCCGCCACGCCTTCGCGCGAGCTCCTCGCCAGCGTTCTGGCCGAGGCGAAGGTGATCGAGAAGGACCAGGAGAACGAGAAGGCGGGGCGCGTCGTCCGCTCGCGGCTCCTGCTCGCCGTGGGTGGCGCGGTCCGCGCCTACCCGAACACGCGCACGAAGCACTCCGAGGGACCGGAGATCCCGAAGTCCTCGCTGATCTGGCCCGGCGAGACGGTCCACGAGGAGATGCCCGGGGACCTGCCGATCGTCCTCGACAACGTGTTCGAGGGAAAGACTACGCCCTACTGGCGGCCGCTGACCTCGGCCGAGGAGGCGGTCGCCGTCTCGGACTCGATGGCGCTCCGGTTCCTCACCGAGGCGGAGAACCCGGCGCTCGGTGCCGATCAGTTCCTCGCCAGCGTCCGCGAAAAGAACGAGGCCACGCGGAGCGAGATCGCGGACCTGCAGCGGCGTCTCGAGGAGAAGCAGGCGGTCCTCGCCACCGGCCTCCACGCCGAGAGCGGGGCCGAGGAGTTCGCGGCGACGAAGGCGGCCGAGCGTGACGCATGGGCCGCGAAGTCCGGCCGCAGTCTCGACGCCCTCCGCGCCGTGGTCGAGCTCCTCAAGCGCCCCGCCCCCGAGGCCGCGCCCTCCCGGCCGATGCACACGCTGCCCCGGCCGGAGGCGAAGGTCGCCGCCTCGAGCGGCGTCGAGGTCGTGGCCTCCGCATGACCACGCACCGGCTGTCCGATCCCTTCGACGCGGTTCGGCGCGATCAGAACGAGCGCGTGGCGGCCGAGCTCGCCCGGCGGTTCACCGCGCAGGTGGGCTCGAAGATGAGTCCGGCCGCGCTCGGTTTTTCCCTCGAGGCGATCAGGGAGGCCGCGCGCCGTGGGGACTACACCACGGCGGCCGAGCGGAGCATCGCCCTCGGCAAGACGGTCGGGGTCAACGTCCGATGAGCCGCGAGAACGGCCGTCTCCTCGAGTTCCGCCAGCGGCCCGCGTACCCGGCAGCGGGCGAGCCCGAGGAGACGCGCCGGTGGTTCCGGGCCGAACGGGAGTACCTCCGCCGGGCCGAGGCGCGGATCGTCCAGCGGATCAGAACGAGAAAGGTCGGCTGAAAAAACGAAAGGACGCCGCGAGCAACGGCGCCCTCACCCTGGGAAGGAGGACTCGATGCCCTCAAGTATCGCATCGCCTGTCAAGGCGGCTGCCCCGGTCGTGATCGTCACCCCGATGGCCGAAGCGGAGATCGAGCCGACGAAGTACCGCGCGCTCGTCGCCTTCGCCCTTCTCCGCGGGTGCCGCGTCGTGATCGTCCACGGCATGAAGGCGTGCGCCGGGAAGGAGCGGGCGGCCGAGCTCTGGCGGGCGGGCTCGGACGCCCTCGACCGTCTCGAGCGTGAAGAAGATCCCGGCCGCCGTCTCGGTGAGTTCTTCCTCGACGGGGGCGGCGTCGTCCGCGAGCGGACGCTCTGGCCGGTGGCGGAAGGGGGTGGCCATTGAAGCCGCGGACGTGGACGTGCGTGATGAAGGCCCTCGCGGAGGTTCGCGCGGCCGGACAGTTCACCGAGGAGCATCGCCGGTTTCTCTACGAGCGCGGCTACTGCGGCGGGTGCGGCTACAAGTTCGAGGAGGGCGACGGGTTCGTCACCCTCGGCAACCCGCGGATCGACGGCCCGGACGAGCCGGTCGAGAACCTCTGCGACGGGTGCGCCGATCCGATCCGGGCCGCGCTCGATGCCGCGAAGGCGACTGCGCGCGCCACCGGGGGCGGTATCCCGATCGCCGTGGTCCCCGAGAAGGTGGTCCACGTCGGGAGGCCGCTCCGCGTCCTCCCCTTCGTTCTCCCCTTCCTCCGGGGCGAGCATTGAGCGCGACCGCCTACAGCCCCGCGCCGTGGAGGCCCGAGGACCCGCCGACGTGCGGCCTCTGCGGAATCAGGGGCGAGCTCTACGCCCCGAGTCTGGGCGAGGACGCCGGGCGGCTGCTCTGCTCGGAGTGCTGGCTTCGGTGCGCCCGCCTCGCCCTTGTCCGGCCTCTGCCCGAGCTCCCGGCCTTCGCACCCTCGGGCGCCGTGTTCCTCCACCGCGTCCACCCCGCACCCGTCCCGGTTCCCCCGGCCGTGAGGCCGACGAAAGGAGCAGGCCGATGAGTAGGAAGAAGAAGCTGAAGGCGGCAGACGCCGCCGCGCTCGAGGTCCTCGCACACGCCGACGCCGAGGACTTCATGCGTTTCCTCTATTACGTGGCCGCCGAGAACGGCGTAGGCCTGGGCGAGTACCCGCCGAGCCTGCCCGCCGCGTTCCGCGAGGCCGCGCGCGTGTTCGCGGAGGGCGGCGGCCTCATCGAGAAGGAGCAGCACGACCCGAACGCGCTCCTCGCTGACGCGGTCGAGATGCTCTCGGGCGCGATCGTAGGCGAGGAGGCCGAGCAGAAATTCGGTCTGATCCTCGCGCACCTCGATCGCCGCGGCCTGCGGCCTCCGTGTCCGATTCACGGGGCGGATCACGAGGCGGAGCCGGTGCGCGGGCCGGTCACGTGGCTCGAGGACGTGTCGCGGCGGCCCTACGTTCGGGAAGGATTCGTCGGAGTCACGACGCCCGAGGGCGACCCGGATGGGCGGCGGGCCCTCGGATCGTTCATCGCGGACGGGTTCAAGGGCAACAGGGTCGTGGGGCACGCGGCCCGGCCGGAGCTCTCGAGGTTCGGCGCGCGCTATCGGTTCTTCTGGGTGGCGAGCGTCGATGCTGGCGAACCGGACGCCCACGCCGACTACGCCTCTGGCCGCGCCTGGCCCCCGGAGGCCGTGGACCCTCGGACGCTCGAGAGGCTCGGGAAAGCGGACGAGGTGACGCAATGAACGCGGCACGGAAAAAGACAAAAGCCAAGGAGCGGGCGAGGCGGCAGAGGCTTGAGGCCGAACAGCGGGCGCTCCGGGTTCAGCGGTACATCCTCGGGGCGCGCGAACGCGGCATCCGGGCCCGGCTCGATGTCGAATGGTTCGATGATCCGCTCTACGACGAAGGGTCCTACGACGAGGGCGTCGTCTCTGCGGTGAAGGACTACGCCGCCGCCCTCGAGACTGCCGCCGAGAATCTCGCCCGCGCCCTGGCGGAGTTCGCCGCGCGCCCGGAGGCGACAGGCAGGGTCGAGACATGAGTCGCGCGCCGAAGGCGAAGGCCGCCGTCGAGTTCGTCCCGCCCACGGCGGAGGAGGTTCACGCCTTCGCGGACGAGCGCGGCCTCGAAATCGACGCGGACTACTTCGTCGCCTACTACGAGGGCGTCGGGTGGCAGATGGGTCGCCAGCCGATGAAAAACTGGAAGGCCGCCGTCGTCGCGTGGGTCCGGCGGAACGAGTCGTGGAGCGCCGGGGCCGAGCGCCCGAGGTGCGAGGTCTGCCTCCGGCGCGGTATGGCGTGGGAGTACGGCCCCGATGAGGCGGAGCGGTACGCGGGCGACAGGCGGCTGATCTGCCTGCGGTGCAGCGATCGGCTCGTGCGGCTCGGTTTCGTTTATCACGCCCCGTCGCATATCCCCGAGGTCCACCGCTCCGGCCTCATCGCCCTGATCCACCCGGAGCCGTTCCCCGAGTGATCGACCCCGCCGCCGCCCGCGCCTTCCTCGAGGCCCTCACGGGCTCGGCCTCCGCGCGCGTGACCTTCCAGACGTTCGATGACCGCAAGCCGGGCGGCTCTACGCGCTCGACGCTATCTCGCATCCTTCACGGGACGCTCGAACAGCACGTCGAGACGCTGGCGAACCTCAACGCCCGGGGCGTCGGCATTTTCGTCACCGTCAACGAGACGGACCTTCGCGGGCGCAAGGCCGCGAATATCGTCGGGCTCCGCGCTCTGTTCGCGGACTTCGATCAGGGAGCGCCGGAGAAGTATGCGCTCGACCCGAGTTTCGAGACGCTCTCACGCGGCGGCCCGCACGCCTACTGGTCCCTCGTCCACGGTGAACCGCTCGCGTTGTTCGGTCCCGCGCAGAGGCAGATCGCCGCGCACTACGGCTCGGACGGGACCGTCCACGATCGGCCGCGCGTCATGCGCCTGCCGGGGTTCCTCCACTACAAGGGCGAGCCGTTCCTCGTGGAGTTCCGGCCGGGCAGCGGTGAGCGGTTCACCCTGGCCGAGGTTCTCGCGGCTCATCCCGCCGCCGTGCGGCTGGTTCTACAGGCCGCAGATCGAGAGCCGGAGGCCCTGACCCCCGGCGAGCGCCACGACTACCTCTCGAAGCGGGCCGCTTCGCTCTGGAACCTCGGCTACGACGCCCACGAAATCCGGGCGGACCTTCTCGAGAAACGCGCCCGCATCAAGCGGGGTGACCGTGACCTCTCAACGGACGAGGTCGAGCGGATCGTCGCATGGGCGACGAGGCTTCCCCGACTTCCCCGTCCGGGTTCCGCCGCAGCAGAGTCTCGAGAGGTCCGCCGCCTTCGCGCTATCGAGGTCGGGGAGCCGCGCCACCTCCACCTCGGGTGGGGCGAATGCACGCTTCGGATTTTCTTCGAGGACGTGGACGGCGAGGTCGGAGCGGTCCCCCTCTACTACGCCCTCCCCTGTTTCTGTCTCCGGGGCGAGCGCGTGATGCACGAGCCCTGCCCGAAGTGGAAGGTCGGGGAGCGCCGGTCCTTCGCCCGGCGGGACGTGCGGCTCGTCCTCGAGGCCTTCGGGATGAAACCGGACAGCCTGCCGCCCGAGCGCGTCCTCCTCGAGCTACTGCCGCGCGTCGTTTGGCTGGCGGAAATCGTGCCTTACGGGAAGCACGGGCTGCGCCGGGTGGGGAGCCTCATCAAGGCGATCGGCGTCGAGAATCTTCAAGCGGGCCGTGCGGGAAATTCCCTGTCGGAAAGGGACACGGAGACGCCGCTCGCGGAGCCGAACACGGCGATTTCCACAAGCGAGAATCCTCAAGCGGGCCGTGCCGGAAATTCCCTGTCGAGTTCAAGCGGGCCGTGCGCGAAATTCCCAGATAGCGAGGTAGGTAGTCCTACGGTCCCCGGGCCTGCCTCTGCTCCCCCTCCCGCGTGCGGCCGGTTCATGCGCCCCGCGAATCGGTCGCGGATCGAGAAGGGCCCCGCCCGATGAAGAACACGACCACGCGGAGCCACGAGACGCCCCACGCCGCTTCGACGGGCGGGCGGACGCGCGTTCTGGCGGCTGACCCCTCCCCACGCCCCTCCCGGCGCCCGTTCGTGCGGCTCCTGACTCCGCCAGATGAAGCCACGCGCCAGCGGTGGGAGGCCGCGCGCAAGGCGAACGCCGAAGCTGTTGCACGTCTCCGGGCGACGTACAGCGTCCGGCGGCCCGAGGCGGTAGAGGAAGAAACATGAGCCGCCCCATCTACGGCCGCGGCACCGGCTCGATGCTCTGGAACCTCGGTCGCAAGGTTCGGCGCTCCCGTCCCGGCGCTCGTCCGGCAGACGACGCGCCGACGCCGAAGGCGCGGCGGACGCCCGAGCAGATCGAGGCCGCACGGCTCCGGGTGGCCGAGTTCATGGCCGGACGCCCGCCCCTGGTACTCGATGAAACCGAACGGCTCGGGCTCTCGGGGCTCTACCGGGAGAAAAAGAAGCCTGACCCGTCCTTCGTCCCGGCACCGCCCGAGGTGCGGACCTCGGACGATGAGACGGCGGTCGCGCGCGAGTTCGCGGCCGACCTCGCCGGAACCGGAAGGCGGCCGAGGCGATGAGGCCCGTCGCTGTTCCGCCGGACCGGCTCCCCCGCCTGGTCGCGCTCCTCTCGGAGGTCGAGGCCTCCGCCGGGGACCTCACCGCGGCCGAGGCCCTCGAGCTGTCCGGGCTCGCCTTCCGCGCCGGGGCGCTCCTGACGAGCCGCCACGCCGCCCTGACGGCCGCCGCCGCTGCCGCCCCAGCCGCGCCCGAGCCTTCGAGCGCCCCCGGTTCGCGCCTCGTGGACGCTTCGGAGGCCGCCGCGCTCCTCCGCGTCTCGAAAAGCACCGTGACACGCCTTGCAGCCGCCGGAAAGCTGCCCGTGGTGCGCCCCTCCCCGGGGGTCGTCCGGTTCGACCGTGGCGACCTCGAAGCCTACGCGGTAAAATGTCGGGGCCGAGGCAATACGGCGCAGCCGTAAAGCCGTAGAGCAGAAAGGACGGCCCCATGACGAAACCGGGACCCGGGAAGAAAACGACGATCATCCTGCCCGCGGACCTCCACCGCCGTGCGCGGATCAGGGCGGCGGAGGACGACACCGACTTCCGCTCGATCGTGATCGAGGCCCTCGAACGGTTCCTCACCCGGAAGGCGAGAAGGGGGCGGCGATGAGGGGCGACGGCGGAGTTTTCAAGCCGAAGGATCGGAACAGCTGGTGGTGCTTCGTCCCCCGCAAGCACCTCCCCCGTCTCAAGCGGGGACCGTTCCGCACGAAGTCCGAGGCCCTCGAGGCCTGGCGCGCCCTTCGGAAAGAGGTCGCCGCGGGCCGGTTCGCCTACGCCGAGGAGGCCACGCTCACCGTCGAGGACCTTCTGACCGCCTACCGTGAGAGCCTCGTCCTGCGCGGGAAGAAGTCCCTTGAGACGTTCGACCCTCAACGGAAAATCATCTCGGCCGCCCTCGGGCCGTTGAAGGCGGTCGAGGTCACGGCCGCCACCCTCGAACACGCGCGGACGGCGTGGCTGGCGGAGGACCGGGCCCCGAGGAAGGACGGCACCGTCTCGGGCAAGCGGCGGGACCTCTCGACGGTCGATCACTACTTCGAGATCCTCCGCTCCGCCTACATCCTCGCGGCGAAGAAGAAGCGGATCTCGGTCGATCGGGTCCCCTACTTCGAGCTCGCCCACGTGGACAACGTGCGGCAGGGGTTCGTGGAGGAGGAGGACTTCTGGAAGCTGTACCGGGCGCTCTCGGGGGTCAACGGCGCCCCGAGCGTCCACGCCGACGTCTGCCTGTTCGCCTACCGCTCCGGCTGGCGGCGTGGCGAGGTCGAGGGCCTCACCTTCGACCGGATCGACACGAAGAACGGCGAGGCGTGGCTCTACACCTCGAAGAACGGTCGCGGCCGGGTGCTGCCGCTCGAGGCGGAGCTCGCGGAGGTGATCGCGCGCCGTGAGGCCGCTCGCCGGTTCGAGACGCCGGACGGCCCGTCGCTCTCGACTTTCGTGTTCCACGAGAACGGCCGCCCCCTGGGCGACTGGCGCAAGCGGTGGGCGAGGGCCTGCACGGCCGCCGGGAAACCCGGCCTCCACTTCCACGACTTCCGCCGGTCCGCGATCACGAACATGACCCGCGCCGGAGTCCCCGCGATCGTGGCGATGGGGATCACGGGCCACAAGACGCGGGCGGTGTTCGACCGCTACAACATCCCCACGACGAAGGACTCCCGCGCGGCACTCCGGGCGACGGTCCACTTCCTGACCGGCAAGGACGAGCAGGCCGAGCAGGAGAAGGAGGCCCGATGAATCGGGGAGCCCGTTATCAGGTCCCGAACAGGTCCGCTGCACACGAACGTGTGCGTTTTAATAATCGGAGGAACGCGGAGCAAGTCGCGCAGTCGCTTCGGGATAGGCTGGTCGGGGCGAGAGGATTTGAACCACCGACCACTCGGTCCCGAACCGAGTGCGCTACCAGGCTGCGCTACGCCCCGAAGGAGTGCGCTTTATACGTGATTCCGGGCTTTTCTGCAAAGGCCCGCGGAGGGGTCGAAGGACCTACTGGAGCCGGACGGAGAGTTTTCCGCCGGAATAGTCGAGCTGCAGGATCTTCGTGTCCCCGCCGGAAAGCTGCGCGTTCGTCGTGGCGAACGCCGAAGGCATGTTGGGGCCCGAGAGCCAGACCTTGACGGCCGCTGCCCCCGGAGGAACGGAGATGCTCGCCGACACCGTCCGGCTGTCCCCTTTCTTGAAGGAGAAGGGCCGGCGCAGGAGGATCTGGTCGTTCACGGCCACCATGACGTGGCCCTCCGGGATCGGCGATTCGAACGCCAGCCGGAGCGTGGCGGTGGTCGACGCAGCGGGCGCCGGCGCGGAACCCGCCGGGGCCGCCGTCGCGGCCTTCGCGACGGGCGCCGGGGAAGGAACGACGTCCTTCTTCCTGGCCTGCTGTTCCTTGGCCTTGGCGCCCTTCTTGCGCGCCGCCGCCTCGGCGGCGACCTTCGCCTCGGCGATCTTCTTGTCCGCCTCGTCGCGCACGGACGCGGCGTCGGCGTTGGCGGAGTCGAGCCCGAGGGCCTCCTCGGCCTTCTGCTTCGCCTCTTCGTCCCTGCCCTCTCCGAGCGCCGCCTTCGCCGCGGCGGCGAGGTCGGCGGCCTTCTGCTTCTTCTCGGCGTCGGCCTGGCGGCTCTTCACCGCGCTCTCGGCCATCTGCGCGTACTTGCGCGCCTCCTCGTTGTTGGGGCTGCGCGCCAGGACCTGGCGGGCCCGGGCCAGGCTCTCGTCGTACTTGCCGGCGGCGAAGAGCTTCTTCGCGTCCTCGAGCGCCTCGCGCCGTTCCTTGACCTCCTGCTCGAGCGCCGCGTCGGGCTCGGCCACGGGCTTCGACGCCGAACGCGCGCGCAGAGCGAAGAAGGCGACGAGGAGCACGAGCACGCCCACGGCGGCGGCGGTCACCATCCAGAACCAGCGCGGGTTGACCTCGGCCTTCGCCAGCTTCTTCCAGTCCTGAGGCGGGCCCGGACGCGCGGCCGCGGTCGGGGACGAGGGCGGCGGCGGCAGGGGCGGCAGAGCGTCCACCGAGATCTCTTCCGTCGTGCCCGTTGCGGCCGCCTCGGCGCTCGCCGCCATCGCGGCGGCCAGGTCGGGCGCGGCGGTCGTGGCTTCGTGCTCGTCCGACCGGTCCGCCCATCCCCCGGACGACTCGCCGGCGGCGGGCCCCGAAGGGGGCGGCGGCGTCCCGACCGGCGGGACCGGCGGCGGCACGATCGTCGTGTCGCGCGGCGCGCCCTGGGCCGCGACCTGTTCGAGGTTGGCGAGCTTGAGCGTCGGGAGATTCTCGGCCGCCGACACCATCGTGCCGAGGTCCTGCAGCGCCTTCTGCTCCTCGAGGTGGGCCTTGAGCTGGTAGAGGGCGAGGGCCATGTCCTTGCCGCGCTGGTAGCGGTTCCAGGGATCCTTGGCCATCGCGCGGGCGACGATCGGGTTGAAGTCCTGCGGCACGTCCGGCGACAGGTCGCCGGGCGGCGTGAAGTCCTCGTGGACGATCTTGTAGGAGATCGCGGTCAGGTTGTCGCCCTGGAACGGCTTGCGGTTCGTGAGGAGCTCGTACAGCACGACGCCCAGCGAGAAGATGTCGCTGCGCCCGTCCACGGGCGCGCCGGAAACCTGCTCGGGCGACATGTAGTTGGGCGTGCCGAGGAACTGGCCCGTCGTCGTCAGATTGGACGAGGCGACCTTGGCGATGCCGAAGTCGGTGATCTTCACCTTGCCGTCGGTGGTCAGGATGATGTTCGCCGGCTTGATGTCGCGGTGGATGATCCCCTTGCGGTGCGCGTAGTCGAGCGCCTCGCCGATCTGCGCGATCAGGTCCGCCACCTCGTCCCACGTGAACTTCTTCTTGTCCACCAGGAGGGACTTGAGGTTGCGCCCCTCGATGTACTCCATCGCGATGAACGACGTGCGGCTGTCGGTGTCCTCGCCGATGTCGTGGATCGTGACGATGTTCGGGTGGGAGAGGATCCCGGCGGTCTGCGCCTCGCGGACGAACCGCTCGCGGAACTCGCGCGATTCCGAGTCGTCGTCGTCGCCCTGCGAAGTCCGGATCGTCTTGACCGCCACGAGCCGCCCGATGACGGGGTCCTTGGCCAGGTACACGACCCCCATCGCGCCCTTGCCGAGCTCGTTGAGGACCTCGTAGCGGCCCAGCTTGCTCATCCGCGTTCCCGCGCCCGGCTTGCCCGACATCGGTTCGGAGCGACTCCTCGGACCCGAACGCTCCGCCCTGCAGACACATACGCCGGGCGGGAATTCGGGACCCGCGAAATTCTAGCAGGTTGCCCTTCGCGCAAGGGGACCAATCTCGGCTCCCCGACGCGCGCGCGGCCGCCGGAAGGCCCGCGGGAACGGCGTATCCTTCGGCGCATGGAAATCCGCTCCCCGGCCGTGCGCGGCGCGTCGATCCTGCGGTTCGGGCCTGGCCCGGCCGAACGCCGCGAGGACCGCGTCAGCGTGGAGGAGCCGCTGGAGATCCGCGTCGGGGGCCAGACGCTCGCGGTGACCATGCGGACGCCCGGACACGATTTCGAGCTCGCGGCCGGCTGGCTCGTCGCGGAAGGCATCGTCCGGCGGCCCGAGGAAATCGTCCGCATCGAGCACTGCCGGGAAGTGCGGTCGGCCGAGGAAGAGGGCAACGTGGTGATCGTCCGGACGACGGAGCCCGCCGGGGCGAGCCTGGACCGCGCGCGGCGGATCCTCCTGACCTCCTCGTCCTGCGGGCTTTGCGGGAAGGGCTCCATCGAGTCCCTCCGCGGCCAGTTTCCGCCGGTCGTTTCCGGGGCCCGGACGGACCCCGCGGTGCTCCTGCGCCTGCCCGCCGCCCTCCGGCAGGCCCAGGCGAACTTCGCGGAGACGGGCGGGCTGCACGCCGCCGGGGTCTTCTCGCTCGCGGGAGAGCTGCTGGCCTGCCGCGAGGACGTCGGGCGCCACAACGCCGTCGACAAGGTCGTCGGCCTGCTCTTCCGCGGAGGGCGTCTGCCGCTGACCGAGTCGATCCTCGCCGTCTCCGGGCGCGCCTCGTTCGAGATCGTCCAGAAGGCGCTCGCCGCCTCGATCCCGATCGTCGCCGCGGTGTCGGCGCCCTCCTCCCTCGCGATCGACCTCGCCCGCGAGTCGGGGATCGCGCTCGCGGGCTTCCTGCGCGAGGGCGGCTTCAATCTGTATTCGGGGGAGGAGCGTCTTTCCGGTTCCGCGACCGCTCGATGACGGCGGGGATCACCCACCCGAGCAGGACTCCGGCGAGCACGAGCAGGACCACCGCGATCACGAACGCGATCCCGATCGCGACGCACGAGAGGGCCGTCATCGGGCCCCATTCTGACCCACCGGATGCATCTATCGCGAAGGGGGCCCTTCAATATAATCCGGGCCCATGAAAGCACTCTCCGCACCGCAGCTGCGAAACGTGGCCGTCGTGGGCCACAACACCGTGGGAAAGACCACCCTGGTCGCCGCGTTGCTCCACTCGGCCGGGGCGATCACGCGGCCTGGACGGATCGAGGACGGCACCTGCCCCACCGATTTCGACGCCGAGGAGATCGACCGAAAGATCTCGATCAACCTCGCCGTCGCGCACGCGGTGCATCGAGACACGCGGATCAACTTCCTGGACGCCCCAGGCTACGGCATCTTCTCCCCGGAAGCGCGCTCGGCGGTCCACGCCGCCGACGCCGCCCTCATCGTTCTCGACGCCGTCTCGGGCGTGGAGGTCCAGACCGAGCGCGCCTGGAAGTTCGCCCAGGAATTCGGGCGGCCGGTGCTCTTCGTCGTCAACCGCATGGACCGCGAGCGGGCGTCGTTCGACCGCGCGGTCGAGGGCCTGCAGAAAAAGTTCGGCCGGGGCGTCGTCGCCCTCCAGATCCCCGTCGGCGAGGAGAAGGCGTTCAAGGGGACCGTGGACCTCGTGCGCATGGAAGCGCACGTGCACGAGGGCGGCAAGCGCGTCGACGGCCCCATCCCGCCCGACCTCGCCGAGCGGGCGAAGGCCGAGCACGAGGCGCTCGTCGAGGTCGTCGCCGAAGGCGAGGACGACCTCATGGAGAAGTTCTTCGCCCAGGGAACGCTCGAGGCCCAGGACATCCTGCCGGGCTTGAAGCGCGAGATCGTCGAGCGCAAGGTGTTCCCGGTGCTGTGCGCCGCCTCGTCCACGGGCATCGGCATGGTCCGCATCCTCGACGCCTGCGTGGCGCTGCTCCCCTCCCCCGAGGGCCGCCGCGAGGAGGGCGTCGGAAAGGACGGCAAGCCGGTCGTCGTCTTCTGCAACGAGAAGGACCACGCGGTCGCCCAGGTCTTCAAGACCGTCTCGGACCCGTTCGCCGGACGCATCTCGTACCTCCGCGTCCTGGCCGGCCACTTCCAGTCCGACGGCAACTACTGGAACGCGACCCGGGGCGCACACGAGCGGTTCTCGGGGCTCTTCCTGCCGCAGGGCAAGGAGCACGTCGCCCTTCCGGAGGCGCACGCCGGCGACATCGTGGCGGTGGCCAAGCTGAAGGACACGTTCACGGGCGACACGCTGACCACGAAGGACAACGCGGTCGTCCTGCCGGCCCTCAAGGTGCCGGAAGCCTCGATCGCCTACGCCATCGAGCCGAAGACCAAGGGCGACGAGGACAAGATCTCGACCGCCCTCCACAAGCTCATCGAGGAGGACCCGTCGCTCAACTTCCAGCGCGACGAGGAAACCAAGGAGTTCCACCTCGCCGGCGCGTCCCAGCTCCACGTCGAGATCGCCGTCGCCCGCCTGCGGAAGCGGTACGGCGTCGAGGTGATCCTCCACCCGCCGAAGGTCCCCTACCGCGAGACGATCACCAAGAAGGCCGAAGCCCACGGCCGCCACAAGAAGCAGACCGGCGGCCACGGCCAGTTCGCCGACTGCCGCATCCGCGTCGAGCCCCTTCCGCGCGGCAAGGACTTCGAGTTCGTGGACGACATCTACGGCGGCGCGATCCCCCGCAACTTCATCCCGGCCGTCGAGAAGGGCATCCAGGAGGTCCGTCGCCGGGGCTTCCTCGCGGGCTACCCGATGGTGGACTTCCGCGTCACGCTGTACGACGGCCAGTACCACGACGTGGACTCGTCGGAGCTCGCCTTCAAGCTGGCGGGCGCGCTCGCCTACAAGGAGGCGATGGCGCAGGCCAGGCCCACGCTGCTCGAGCCCGTGATGAACGTCGAGATCACCGCTCCCAACGAGTACGTGGGCGACCTCATGGGCGACCTCTCCTCGCGCCGCGGCCACGTGCAGGGCATGGACGCGGCCGACGACGACACGGTCATCAAGGCGCAGGTTCCGATGTCAGAACTGCTGACCTACGGGGCCCAGCTGCGCTCGATCACGCAGGGACGCGGCTCCTTCCACCTCGAGTTCTCGCACTACGCCGAGGTGCCGCACTCCCTGCAGGAGAAGATCATCGCGCAGTCGAAGGCGGGCAAAGAGGCGGTCAAGGAAGCCTGACGCGCCGGCCTCCGGAGGGGTCGGCCCGGCGCCGCGCCCGCGGCCGCCCCTCTTGACTCCGGGTCGCTTTCCGGGCGATCTTTCGCCACCCGCAGCAGGCACGTTTCGACTCGGCCCGGCTCGAAGGCGAAACCCGAACCCTCACCGCAACGTGTTCGGCGTCCCGGACGCCGAACGGAGGTGGATGCGAATGCCGCACCGCGACCCGGAACCCCGCCGCGCCCCTCGACTCGTCCTCGCCGGCGCCCTCGCCCTCTTCGCTTCCGCGACAGCTTCCTTCGCCGCCGAGGCCCCGCTGCCTCCCGGGCCGCTCATCACCGCGAGCGCCGCGGTCCAGATGCAGGCCCTCGCCGGCATCGACGAGGCGAAGACGCCGGTGCAGCACCGGATCGATTCGCGCCTGTTCCTCGGACTGCTCCACCGGAGGCAGGATGCCCGCCTGGCGCCGCTGACGAGCTACCGGTTCGTCACCGCGGACGCCGACGGGCGGATCGCCGTGGACATCCCGATCGCGGGCGCCGAGACGATCGCCGCGGTTTCGGCGGCGATCCAGGCCAGGGGCGGCGTCGTCCTGAGCGCCCACCCGAAGTACCTCCAGGTCCACGCCCGCGTCCACTTCGAGGACCTCGAGGCGATCGCCGCGATCCCCGGCGTCCGCCGGGTCCGCCAGGCCGTGCCTCCCCAGTTCAGCGCCGTCAACGTCTCGGAGGGCGTTGCCACCCACGGCGCCGACGAGGCCCGCACCTTCTTCGGAACGACCGGCGCGGGCGTCAAGGTCGGCGTCATCTCGAACGGCGTAGACTCCCTCGCGTCCCTGCAGGGAAGCGGCGACCTGCCGAGCGTCAACGTCCTGCCCGGCCAGGCCGGATCGGGCAACGAAGGCTGCGCGATGCTCGAGATCGTCCACGACATGGCGCCCGACGCCCAGCTCTACTACGCCACGGCGGTCGTCTCGGAGGCCCAGTTCGCGCAGAACATCCTCGACCTCGCCACGGCGGGCTGCCAGGTCATCGTGGACGACGTCATCTACCTCGACGAGAGCCCCTTCGAGGACGGCCCCGTCGCCCAGGCCGTCAACACGGTCACGGCGGCCGGCGTCTCGTACTTCTCGTCGGCCGGCAACGAGGGGAACGTCGACGACGGGACGTCGGGAACGTGGGAGGGCGACTTCAACCCCCACGGCACCATTCCCGGCTTCACGAGCCTCGGCACGGCCCACAACTTCGGCGACGGCGGCCAGTCGATCGCGGTCACCGACACCGACTCGATCACCGTCCTGACCTGGGCCGAGCACGCCGATCTGAGCACGGGCATCGCCTCGACGGACTTCAACCTCTACGACATGGACGGCGGCCTGACGACGATCTTCGACTCGAGCACGGACGCGCAGAACGGCGCGGGAGGCGACGACTTCCCGGTCGAGGTGCTGGGACAGGCCTTCTCGGGAGAGCGCCTCGTGGTCACGCGCCTGCACGCCGGCACGACGTCGAGCTCGCCGATGTTCAACCTGATCGCGTTCCGCGGCGAGCTCGATCCGGCCCTCGCCACGACCGGCGCGACCCGCGGCCACAGCGCGGCGGCGCACGCGTTCAGCGTGGCCGCGACGCCGGCCGCGGCGGGCTACGGCGTCGGCCAGCCGTCCGGCCCCTACCCGAATCTCTTCTCGCCCGCCAACGTCAGCGAGACGTTCTCCTCCGACGGGCCGCGGCGGGTCCTCCTGAGGACCGACGGCTCCGAGATCACGCCGGGCAACCGGACGAAGACGGGCGGCATCGTGCGCCAGAAGCCCGACATCACGGCGGCCGACGGCGTCTCGTGCGCGGCTCCCGGGTTCCTCCCCTTCTTCGGCACGTCCGCCGCGGCGCCCCATGCGGCCGCCATCGCGACCCTGCTCCGGTCGGCGCTGCCGTCCATCACCCCCGACCAGATCCGCGACGCGCTCGTCGGCTCCGCGATCGACATCGAGACCCCCGGCACGGATCGCGATACCGGGGCCGGCATCGTCATGGCCCACGCCGCCCTGGAGCGCGCCGGCGCGACGGGCGCGCTCGGCGCCCAGCCGATGGCGGTCGACGTCCACGCGATGGCCGGCGACTCCTCCGACCACAACGGCGTCCTCCAGCCCGGCGAGACCGTTTCGGTCTCGACGAGCTGGAAGAACAACCAGGTTTCCGCCCAGCCGCTCACCGGCGTGGCCTCGTCGCTCGGGGGGCCGGCGGGTCCGACCTACTCCCTCGTCGACGGCACGGCCGACTTCGGCTCCATCGCGGCCGGGGGCTCGTCGGACTGCTTCGGCGCGACGGGCGACTGCTACCTGATGAGCGTTTCGGGGACCCGCCCGGCCGCCCACTGGGACGCCACCTTCACCGAGACGCTCTCGACGGGCCTCGCCAAGCTCTGGAAGCTCCACGTGGGCGACTCGTTCCCGGACGTTCCGAGCTCGAACCCGTTCTACCCCTTCGTCGAGAACCTCGTCCACAACGGGGTCACGGGCGGCTGCGGCGCGGGCAACTACTGTCCCGGAAACCCCGTCACCCGGGCCCAGATGGCGATCTTCCTCCTCAAGGCGGAGCACGGCGCGAGCTACATCCCTCCGGCGTGCACCGGCGTCTTCCCCGACGCGCCCTGCACGCCGTCGGCCGCCTTCGCCGTGGACTGGATCGAGCAGCTCGCGGCCGAGGGAATCACCACCGGCTGCGGCGGCGGGAACTACTGCCCGGCCTCGTCCGTGACCCGCGCGCAGATGGCGGTCTTCCTCCTCAAGACCGAGCACGGCAGCGCGTACGTTCCTCCCCCCTGCACCGGGATCTTTCCGGACGTGCCCTGTTCCCCGACGCCCGCGTTCGCGGTCGACTGGATCGAGCAGCTCTACAACGAGGGCATCACGGGCGGCTGCGTCGGGGGCAACTACTGCCCGGCCAATCCCGTCCTGCGAAGCCAGATGGCCGTGTTCCTCGACAAGACGTTCGGGCTTTCGCTCTACGGCCCCTAGTCGGGCCGCGGCGGCGGCGGACCCTCCCCTAAAGGGTCCGCCACCTCCGGCCGTCCTTCTCGATGAAGCGGTCGGCGCACTCGGGCCCGAACGTTCCCGCGGCGTAGTTGGGAAACTCCGGGGGCGGCTGCTTCGCCCAGGCGTTCAGGATCGGCGTCAGGACCTCCCAGGCGTGCTCCGCCTCGTCGCCCCGGATGAAGAGCGTCTGGTCTCCGTGGGTCACGTCGAGCAGGAGCCGCTCGTAGCCCCCGGCGATCGGCGCGCCGAGCTTCGCATACGGAAAGTCCATGTAGACGGACTGGATCTGCAGGACGGAGCCCGGAATCTTGACCCCGAACTTCAGCGACACGCCCTCGTCCGGCTGGATGTGGAGGCGCAGGACGTTGGGGGCGAGCTCCCCGGAGGCCTTGCTGAAGAAGCGGTGGGGAATCCCCTTGAACTCGATCGCGACCTCGCTGACGCGCTTGGCCAGACGCTTTCCCGACCGCAGGTAGAAGGGAACGCCCGCCCAGCGCCAGTTGTCGATCGCCACCTTGACGGCCGCGTACGTCGGCGTGGCCGAGGCGGGGTCCACCTTCGGCTCCTCGCGGTAGCCGGGAACCTTGCGCCCGTCCACGACGCCCGGCCCGTACTGGCCCCGCACCGCCCAGTCGTCGACCGCGTCCTCCGGGAACGGGCGGATGGACTCCAGCACCTTGACCTTCTCGGCGCGGATGGCGTCGGCCTCGTAGGCGGCCGGCGGTTCCATCGCCGTGAGCGTCAGCAGCTGGAGAAGGTGATTCTGGAACATGTCGCGCAGCACGCCCGCGCTCTCGTAGAAGCCGGCGCGGTGGCCGACCCCGACCGACTCGGCCACGGTGATCTGCACGTGGTCCACGTACCGGTGGTTCCAGAGCGGCTCGAAGATGCCGTTGGCGAACCGCAGCACGAAGATGTTCTGGACCGTCTCCTTGCCGAGGTAATGGTCGATCCGGTAGACCTGCTTCTCCGGGAAGACCGCCAGGAGCACGCGATTCAGGCGCCGCCCCGACTCGAGGTCGTGTCCGAAGGGCTTCTCCACGACCGCCCGCACCCAGCCGTTCTCGACCGTTGCGAGCCCCTCCCGGCCGAGAGCGGCGACGATCGTCTCGTCGGCATCCGGAGGCGTGGCGAAGTAGAAGATCCGGTTGCGCGCCCCGCTGCGTCCGCCTTCGAGCGCCTCGAGCGTGGTCCGCAGCCGCCGGAAGAGCTCCGGATCCGCGAAGTCGCCGGCGAGGTACCGCACCCGGGCCGGCATGTCGCCCGCTCTGCCCTGCGTGGGCGGCGTGAACTCGCGGGCGCCGCCCTCGAGGTGCTCGCGGAACGCGTCGTCCGAGTACGCCGTGCGGCCGATGCCGACGATCGCGAACTCCGGGGAGATCGCCCCGTCCCGGTTCAGGTGGGCGATCGCGGGAGCGAGCAGTCGTCGCGTCAGGTCCCCCGAGGCGCCGAAGATGACCAGCGTCGCCGGCGGGCGGATCTCCTCTTCGCGGCGCGGCGCCCCCCCGTTCGTTTCCGTGCTCATGACGTCCCCCCGCGGCCGACGGCCGCCGTCAGATCCGCGATCCCCTTCTCGAGATCCGCCCCGAGGCGCACCCGCGCGACGCGTCGGCCGCGGGCCGCCAGCGCCTCGAGCTCTCCGTCCGCCTGCGCGGCGAAGGCCGCGCCGAAATCCCACGGCCGGCCCGGAATCGGGACGGGCTCCCCCGGCGCGCACGTCAGCTGGAGGAAGGCCAGGCGCGGCCCCCCTCCCGCCTGGAGCTGGCCCGCCGCCTGCTGCCGCCGCGGCCCGAAGCCGGCCGTCGTCGCGACGCGCTTTCCGTCCCGCACCGCGAGGCGCAGAGAGGCGAGCGCGGCCGCCACCTCCGGGCGCTCGGGCAGGTACGCGGAGATCGCGAACTGGTCCCCCGGGCGCAACGAGGCGAGGAGTGCGGCGAACGCGTCCCCGGAAGCGGCCGCCGCGACCGGCGGATCGGGCGCGCCGCCGGCGAGGATCCGGTTCGCGCGGTCCCGGGCGTCGCGGGCGTCCGTCTCGTCGAACGGGTCGACGCCGAGCAGTCGCGCGGCGGCGACCGCCGCAAACTCCCACCGAAAGAGCTCCGCGCCGAGATCGAGGGCGTCGCGCAGGACGAAGCCGGCGAGCGGGTTCCCGTGCTCGACGAGCGTCGCGAGGCGGTGCTCGGCGGCCGTGTCCTCCGCGTCCGCCGTCGCGATGCGGACGAAGAACCGGTCGGCGCCGTAGGCCCCCGGAGGCCCCAGCGCCTCGCCATCGACCGCGACGATGCCGCGGCCGTCCTTGCCCGTGGCGCCCGAGAGGAGGGCGTCGATCCAGGCGCCCAGGCGCCCGGCGGGGCCGCCGATCGAAAGGGTCAGCTTGTCGCGCCCGGCGAGGGCCTCGGCGCCGAGCGCGGCCCCGAGAAACAGGCCTGGATTCGCGGGGCCGGCCGCACGGCACGCCTCGGCCATCCGCCGCGCGCGTTCGAGGAGGTCGCCGACCGGGATTCCGGCGAGCGCCGCGGGCAGGAGCCCGAACCGCGACAGCGCGCCGAATTCTCCGGGCGCGCCGGCCTCCACGGGGAAGACGCCCCGGGCCTTGCGCCGCGCGGCCTCCGTCGCCAGCGCCGAGCCGGGCTCGGTCACGACGAGAAAGCGCCGGCCCGCCTCGCCGCCGAGCGCGCTCTCGGCGTGGTCGTAGAGAACGTCGAAGAGCAGGTTCGTCTCGAGCGTCGCCCCGGTGCGCGACGAAACGACGAAGAGCGTCCGCGCCGGATCGTGGCCCGCGATCGCCGCCGCCACGTCCGAGGGTTCCGTGGTGTCGATCGTCGAGAGCCGGGGCCATCCCTCCCGCGGCCCGAACGCCCCGGCGAGGACCCACGCCGGAAGGGCGGCCCCGCCCGTCCCGATCACGAGAACGCGGTCGGCCTCCCCGCGGAGCTCCTCGGCGAGCCCCTCGAGATCCGGGAGCGCCGCCTCCATCCGCTCGGGCAGCGTCAGCCAGCCGAGGGACGCCTCGATCCGCTTGCGGGCGAGGGCTTCCGGCCTCCAGAACGAGGCGTCCCCGGCCCAGATCCGCTCGACGGCGTTCTCGGCCGCCAGCCGCGCCGCGGCCTCGCGGCAACGCTGCGCCGCCCCGTCGGGCTGGAGATTCAGGCCACCCTCGCGGTGGGCCGCATCGGCCCGCGGACGCGGCAGACGTCCTCGCGCGCGACGCCCGGCCCGGGCGCGGACGGCCCCCCCTGCGGGTTCCGGCTCAAGCTTCGCCCTTCTTCCGGGCAAGGTCCTGGGCGAACGTCACGACATGGTCGGCGGTGATTCCGTACTCCCTCAGAACCACCTCGCCCGGAGCGGACGCGCCGAAGCGGTCGACCCCGATCGAGCCCCCGCCGTCGCCCACGTACTTCTGCCAGCCCAGCGTGACGCCGGCCTCGATCGAGAGGCGCGCCCGCACCGAAGGCGGCAGGACGTCGTCCCGGTACGACCGCGGCTGCCGGTCGAAGAACTCCCAGCACGGCATCGAGACCACCCGCGTCGGAATGCCGGCGGCCTCCAGCTTCTGCCGGCCGGCCACGGCCACGTGGAGCTCCGATCCCGTCGCGAGGAGGATCACCTTCGGGGCGCCCCCCGAGGCCTCGGCGAGCACGTAGCCGCCGCGCGACGCGTCGCCCCGCGCGGTCGACCGGTCGAGCACCGGGATGTTCTGGCGGCAGAGCACCAGGCCGATCGCGCCGTCGTGGTGCTCGAGGATCGAGTGCCACGCCTCGGCGGTCTCGGTCGCGTCGCCCGGCCGGACGACGGCGAAGTCCGGCATCGCCCGCAGCGACATCAGGTGCTCGACGGCCTGGTGCGTCGGGCCGTCCTCCCCGAGACCGATCGAGTCGTGCGTCCACACGAAGATCGTCGAGAGCTTGTTGAGCGCCGCGAGCCGGATCGAGGGGCGCATGTAGTCGGAGAAGCAGAAAAACGTGGCCACGAACGGCCGCACGCCCCCGTGGTACGCCATGCCGTTGGCGATGGCGGCCATCGCATGTTCGCGGACGCCGTAGTGCAGGTTATTGCCCTCGCCGGTCTGGCCGTCGAAGTCGCCGGCACCCTCGAGGCGCGTCTTGGTCGATTCCGCGAGGTCGGCGTCGCCGCCGACGAGCCACGGCACCTTCGGGGCGACGGCGTTCAACACCTTGCCGCCGGCGACGCGCGTCGCCAGCGATTCCCCCGCCTTCCACTTCGGAAGCGCGGCATCCCAGCCCGCCGGCAGGGCGCCCTTGCGGGAGGTCCGCCATTCCTCGGCGAGGTCGGGGTAGGCCGCCGCCCAGGCCGCGAAACGGCGGTCCCAGTCCTCCTCGAGCTTCGTGCCCCGCTCGAGCGCGGCGCGGAAGTGCTTCAGGGCGTCGGGGGGCTCGAAGAACGGCTCGGTCCACTCCCAGCCGAGCGCCTTCTTCGTGAGGGCGACCTCCTCGGGCCCGAGCGGGCTGCCGTGCGCCGCGGACGTGCCCGCCTTGTGCGGCGAGCCGTAGCCGATGGTCGTCCGCACCGCGATGATCGTCGGCTTCTCCTCCTGCGAGACCGCCGTGCGGATCGCGGCGTCGATCGCCCCGAGATCGGTGTTCCCGTTCTCGACGCGCAGCACCTGCCAGTCGTAGGCCTCGTACCGCCGCAGGACGTCCTCGGTGAACGCATGCGAGGTCGGCCCGTCGAGGGTGACCTTGTTGTCGTCGTAGAGGTAGACGAGCTTGCCGAGCTTCAGGTGCCCGGCCAGCGACCCGGCCTCCGACGAAATCCCCTCCATCAGGTCTCCGTCGCCCACCAGGCAGAAGGTGCGGTGATTCACGATCTCGTGGCCGGGGCGGTTGTACCGGGCCGCGAGGAACCGCTCCGCGATGGCCATGCCGACCGCGTTCGCGGTTCCCTGTCCGAGGGGGCCCGTCGTGGCCTCGACGCCCGGGGTCAGGTGCACCTCGGGGTGGCCCGGGGTCCGGCTTCCCCACTGCCGGAACGCCTTGAGGTCGTCGAGCGAGAGGTCGTAGCCCGTCAGGTGGAGGAGGCTGTAGAGCAGCATGCAGCCGTGGCCGGCGGACAGGACGAACCGGTCCCGGTCGGGCCAGTGCGGATCCCGGGGGTTGTGCCGCAGGTGGCTCTGCCACAGGACGTAAGCCATCGGGGCGGCGCCCAGCGGGAGGCCCGGGTGTCCGGAATTCGCCTTCTGGACGGCGTCGATGGAGAGCGTGCGGATCGTGTCCACGCAGAGCTCGTCGAGAGTCTTTTTCACAGCGCTCAAGGGACCTCCTCGTCACGATCGATCTTATTACGCGGCGCCGGCCGGGACCGGCAGGCGGGCTGAAGGCGGAGTAAACGCCGGGCAGGCTCCTTCCGGCCGTCCATTTGATAGAGAATCGCCGGGAGAGGTTTCGCACTCCTTGTCCGAACGACGATCCCCGTTGACGGCGCGCGGCGCCCGCAAGCCGCTCGAGTGGTCCGCCGCCGAGCTCGCGGGCCGCGCCATGAGCCTCGAGTGGCTGGAAACCGACGGCCTCGGCGGATTCGCCTGCGGCACCGTCGGCGGCGCGCGCACCCGCCGGTACCACGGCTGGTACGTCCCCGCCATTCCTCCGCCGCGCCGGCGCTGGATGCTCGTGTCCGGGTGCGACGAGTTCGTGACGGCGGGCGGCGTCACCGAGGGGATCTCGACCCAGGCCTATCGCGACGCGGTGCACCCCAACGGCTCGAGGACGCTGGACGGATTCCGGCTCGAGCCCTTCCCGACCTGGACGCACCGGACGCCGGCCTTCACGGTCGAGCGCTCGCTGTGTCTCGTGCGCGACCGCTCCCTGACCATCGTGCGGTGGGTCAACCGCGGCACGACCGAGGTCACCCTCAGGGTCCGGCCGCTGCTCGCGTTCCGCGGCTCGCACCGCCTGCAGACCGAGACGACGGACTGGGACGCCACCACCGAGGAACGCGGGGAGGTCACCTGGGTGCGGCCGCTGCCCTACCTGCCGCGGCTCTTCCTGCGGGGCGTCTTCGCCGCGACGCGCTCCGACCCCGTCTGGTACCGGCACTTCGCCTACGCCGAGGAGGAGGAGCGCGGGTACGACGCGTCGGAAGACCTGTGGAGCCCGCTCGAGTGGGAGTGGACCCTGCGGCCCGACGCGAAGGCGTTCGCCCTCTTCTCGATCGACGAGGTTGCCGCGGACCCCGAGCACTTCCTGGACGAGGAGCGCCGGAGGCGCCAGGCCTTCGCGCGGACGCAGGACCCGATCTTCGACGAGCTCGCGCGGCGCGCCGAGGGATTCGTCGTGGAAGCCGACCCCCGCCGCGCCACCATCCTCGCGGGATACCCCTGGCTCGCCGACTGGGGCCGCCAGGCCCTGATCGCCGCGCCCGGCCTCGCCCAGGCCACCGGGCGCGCCGGAGCGGTCGCGCGCGTTCTCAACACGTTCGCGGGCGCCCGCCGCGACGGCCTCGTGCCGAGCCATTTCTCCCGCGAAGAAGGCGATCCGGAGTACGACGCGATCGATCCCTCCCTCTGGTTCATCCTCGCCGTGGACTGGTTCGGTCGCGCGCGCCGGAACCCGCTCGCCCCCTCGCCGCTGACGGGCGCCGTGCGCTCGATCATCGACGCCTATCGCCGGGGCACGCGCTTCGGCATCGGCGTGGGCCCCGACGGCCTGCTCGTCGGCGACGCGCCCGGCCGCGCGCTGACCTGGATGGACGCCTCGGTGGACGGGGCGCCCGTGACGCCGCGCTCGGGCCGGGCCGTCGAAGTCAACGCGCTGTGGCACGCCGCCCTCAAGAGCGCCGCGCGGCTCGAGCGTCTCTCGGAGGAAGCGGGACGCGCGCGCGAGCTCGAGTCGGAAGCCTGGCACGTCGCGCGCCGGTTCAACGAGACCTTCTGGTACGGCGCGAAGGGCTACCTCTACGACGTGGTCGGCGACGCGGGGGCCGACGCGAGCCTGCGGCCCAACCAGATCCTCGCCGTCGCGCTGACCGAGGACCTGCTCCCGCCGCACCGCGCGCGCTCGGTGTACTGGACCGTCCGCCGCGAGCTGCTGACGCCCTTCGGGCTGCGGACGCTCGAGCCGGCGGATCCCCGCTACCAGGGGCAATGCGCCGGGGACGAGCGCTCGCGTCTCTCTGCCGCGCACCAGGGAACGGTCTGGCCGTGGCTGATGGGCCCCTTCGCCGACGCCCATTTCCGCGTCTTCGGCCACACCGAAGAGTCCCGCCGCACGATGCGGGCGCTGCTCGCGCCGCTGCGCGCGCACATCCGGGACGCGGGGCTCGGGTCGATCTCGGAGTGCTTCGACGGCGACCCGCCCCACGCGCCGCGCGGCTGCTTCGCCCAGGCCTGGAGCGTCGCGGAAGTGGCGCGCGTGGTGTATCAGCACCTGCTCGGGGAAGACTAGGAGATGCCTCGAGATTCACGTTACGGGTTTCAAGTTTCAAGTTTCCAGTGCCCGGCATCCTGAAACCTGAAACTTGAAGCCTGAAACCGTTCCTTCCATGCGCGTCCTCATGTTCGGCTGGGAGTTCCCTCCCTACGTCAGCGGAGGGCTCGGCGTGGCGTGCGAGGGCCTCGTTCGCGGCCTTCTCGAGCTCGACGCCGAGGTCGCCCTCGTGCTGCCGCGGAGGTCGCCACCACCGGCGCCCCCGGGCCTCACGATCCTGACGCCGGCCGCGGCCGAAGGCCCGCCGGCGAGGACACGGCGCCGGGGACGGCGGCCGCGCCTACGCCGCATCGCGAGCCCGCTGCGGCCCTACCTGACGGAGGCCGCCTACGACGAGGAGCGCCGCGAAGCCGAGCGCGCCGGAACGCCCTTCAGGGGCAACTACGGTCCCGACCTCCACCGCGAGGTGCTCCGCTACGCCGGCGCCGCCGCGCGCATCGCGGCCCGGGAGCGGTTCGACGTCATCCATGCCCACGACTGGCTGACCTTCCTCGCGGGTCTCGAAGCGCGGAGGGCGTCGGGCAAGCCCCTCGTCGTGCACGTCCACGCGACCGAGTTCGACCGGGCGGGCGGCGCGGGCGGCGGGTTCGTCTCCGCGATCGAGCGCCTCGGGCTCGCCGCGGCGGACCGGGTCGTCGCCGTCTCGGGATACACGGCGGACCTGGTCGCGCGCGAGTACGGGGTGCCCCGCGAGCGGCTGCGGATCGTGCACAACGCGATCGACGCGTCGGAGTCGGTGGGCCGCTGGAAGGTCGAAGACGACGCTCCCCTCGTCCTCTTCGCGGGTCGCGTCACCTGGCAGAAGGGGCCCGACTACTTCGTCGACGCCGCGGCGCGCGTGGCCGCCGAGCGGCCCGACGTCCGGTTCGTCGTGGCGGGGTCGGGCGACCGCATGGCATCCATGGCGGACCGCGTCGGGCGACTCGGCCTGGCCGAGCGGTTCCTCTTCACGGGATTCCTGCCTCCCGCCGAGCTCGGCCGGCTCTACGCGCGCGCCGACGTCTACGTGATGCCGTCCGCGTCGGAGCCGTTCGGCCTGACCGCCCTCGAGGCTCTGCAGCACGGGACCCCGGTGATCGTCTCGGCCTCCGCGGGCGTGTCCGAGGTCGTCCGCAACCTGCTGCGCGTCGAGTTCGGCGACGTCGAGGACCTCGCGTCCAAGATCCTGTCGGTCCTCGCGTTCCCTCCCCTGCGGCACGCCCTCTCGTCCCGCGGCCGCGCCGAGGTGAGGCG
The DNA here is from genome assembly GCA_041912555.1 of Thermoanaerobaculia bacterium. Classification (GTDB taxonomy): domain Bacteria; phylum Acidobacteriota; class Thermoanaerobaculia; order UBA5066; family Gp7-AA6; genus DAHUXD01. Next base: position 23,659 of record JAYRMU010000017.1, on the reverse strand, counting down.
GTTGTCCTGGCGTCAGGCGGCCGGGCAATGCATCGCCGTCTACCGGGAATTGGTGCGAGAATTGCGGGCGCCATGATTCCGGTCTGCCTTTACTTCCAGGTCCATCAGCCGTACCGCCTGCGCCGCTACAACTACTTCGACGTCGGGCGCGAGCACCGGTACTTCGACGAGGCGCGCAACCGCGAGATCCTGGCCGGGGTCGCCGAGCGGTGCTACGTCCCCGCCGCCGCGATGTTCGAGAGGCTGCTCGACCGGCACCCGCGCTTCGCCGCCGCGTTCTCCCTGTCGGGCACGCTCCTCGAGCAGCTGGCCGCGTGGGCGCCCGACGTCCTGGACGCCTTCCGCCGGCTCGCCGCGAGCGGCCGCGTCGAGTTCCTGGCCGAGACGTCCCACCACTCGCTCGCGTGGCTCGCCTCCCGCGAGGAATTCGAAGCCCAGGTCGCCCTCCACCGGGCGCTCCTGCGCGAGACGCTCGGCGCGGAAGCCCGCGTCTTCCGCAACACCGAGCTCATCTATTCGGACGGCCTCGCGGCCGCGGCCGAGGCCCTCGGCTTTTCGGCGGTCCTCGCCGACGGCGTCGAGCCCCTGCTCCGGGGAGGCTCGCCCGCCCACGTGTACCGGGCGGCGACGCCCCGGGGGATCCCCCTCCTCCTCCGCCACTACCGGCTTTCCGACGACGTGGCCTTCCGGTTCTCCGACCGCTCCTGGCCGGAGTGGCCCCTCACCGCGGCGAAGTACGACCGCTGGGTCTCGGGCGTCGCGGGCGACCTCGTCGCGCTCTTCATGGACTTCGAGACGTTCGGCGAGCACCAGCGGCGCGAGACCGGGATCTTCGAGTTCTTCGAGGAGTGGGTGGACCGCCGCCTGGCGCGGCGCAACGCGGAGTTCCTGACCCCGTCGGCGGCGGTCGACCGCCTGCCGGCCGCGGCCACGCTGTCGGCCCCCCGCCTGCTGTCCTGGGCGGACGAGGCGCGGGACGTATCGGCCTGGCAGGGCAACGACCTCCAGAAGGACGCGCTCGGCAGGCTCTTCGCCCTCGAGCGCCGCGTGCGGGCGAGCGGATCCGCGGAGCTCGCCGAGGACTTCCGGCGGCTCTCGGCGTCCGACCACTTCTACTACATGGCGACCAAGGCGTCGGGCGACGCGATGGTCCATGCCTACTTCTCCCCCTTCGAGTCGCCCTACGACGCCTACATCACGTACATGCACGTGGTCTCCGACCTCGAGCGGCGGCTGCCCCGGCCCGCCCGTCCTCGCCGCGCGCTCTCCGAGACCGCACGACCGGCGCCCCGCGCTTGAAGACGCCCCCCGTCCTGCTGCTCATCTGCGACGGGTGGGGCCACGCCCCGCCGTCGGAAACCAACGCGATCTCGCGTGCGCGGACGCCCATCTACGACCGGTGGCTGGCCGAGTACCCCTGGACGCTGCTCGAGGCCTCGGGCGAGGCGGTCGGCCTGCCGGCCGGAGTCATGGGCAACTCCGAGGTCGGGCACCTCACGCTCGGCGCCGGGCGCATGGTGCCGCAGGACCTCCTGCGCATCGACCTGGCGCTGCGCGACGAATCGTTCTTCACGAATCCCGCGCTGACCGCCGCCCTCCAGCAGGCGCGGCGCAAGGGGGCGACGCTCCACCTCATGGGCCTCGTCTCGGACGGCGGCGTGCACTCCCACGCGCGGCACCTCGAGGGCCTTCTCGAGCTCACCTCGCGGGCGGGGGTGCCGCGGGTCCGCGTTCACGTCTTCACGGACGGCCGGGACACGCCTCCCCAGTCGGCGCTCGGATACCTGGCCCGCCTCGAGGCCGCCCTCGCGAAGTGGGGCGGCCGCATCGCCACGGTGTCCGGGCGTTACTACGCGATGGACCGCGACAAGCGCTGGGACCGCGTGGCCCGCGCCTACCAGGCCCTGGTCTTCTCGGCCGGGCTGCGCGCCGGGAGCGCGGCCGAGGCCGTCGAGACGGCGTACGCGCGCGGGGAGACCGACGAGTTCGTCCAGCCGACCGTCGTGGTCGAGAACGACCAGCCCGTCGGCCCGATCCGCGACGGCGACACCGTCGTATTCTTCAACTTCCGCGCCGACCGCGCGCGCCAGATCACGCGCGCGCTGACCGAGGCGGCCTTCGCCGATTTTCCCCGGCCCGCGCCGCCGCGCCTGCACTTCCTGTGCTTCACCGAGTACAAGGACGACTTCGGCCTGCCCGTGGCGTTCCCGCCCCAGCCGCTCACCCACATCCTGGCCGACGTCTGGGGCCGCGCCGGCGTCGCCAACCTCCGGCTGGCCGAGACCGAGAAGTACGCCCACGTCACGTACTTCTTCAACGGGGGCGTGGAGGAGCCGTTTCCGGGCGAAGAGCGGGTCCTGGTCCCGTCCTGGAAGGGGGCGACCTACGACCTGCACCCGGAAATGAGCGCGGCCCAGATCACCGAGGAAGCGGTCCGCGCGCTCCGCGACGGGCGCTTCGGCGCCCACGTCGTCAACTTCGCCAACGCCGACATGGTCGGCCACACGGGCAAGCTCCCCGAGACGATCCAGGCCGTCGAGACCCTCGACCGCTGCTTCGGGATCCTGGAAGCGGCCTGCAAGGACGCGGGGGTGACGCTCCTGATGACGTCCGACCACGGCAACGCGGAGCAGATGGTCGATCCGGTGACCGGCGCGCCGCACACCGCCCACACCACCAACCCGGTGCCGTTCATCCTGTGCGCGAAGAAGGGAACGCTCGCCGACGGAGGCGCGTTGTCCGACGTCGCCCCGACGCTGCTGCGCCTGCAGGGCCTGTCGGTGCCGGACGAAATGACGGGCCGGGACCTGAGGAGCTGACTCGGGCCTCGGATCCCGGATCCGGGAAGTCCGGACCGTCGTCAGCCCCCGGTCTCCTTGCGCTCCCGGGCCGTCGGAAAGACGCGGCGAAGCTCGGCCCTGACCTCGGCGGCGCTCGTCGGATCGCCCAGGATCTCGTAGGTCTTCACGGCGGCGAAGTACGCGTCCGGCGTGTGGACGTCGCGCACGAGGTCGGACAGGGCCTTTCGCGCCTCCGCCTCGCGCCCCTGGCTCGCGTAGAGCATCGCCAGGGCCGCGCGCGAGGACGTGTTGGCCGGGAACTCGCGGATCTCCGCCAGGAACGCCTGTTCGGCTTCCTGCTCGCGCCCGAGGCGCGCGAGGCTGTCGCCGCGCAGGTAGTTGAGGTTCTGGAGCGGCAACGGCTCGCCCGCCTGGGGCCGCGCCGCGAGGTCGAGCTCGGACAGGGCCGCCGCGTAATCCCGCCGGTCGTGCCGGACGCGCGCGAGGATGAGGTGGGGGATGCGCCGCAGCGGGTACTTCTCGAGCGCCGCCCTCGCCTCGCGATCGGCGGCGTCGAGGTCGCCCTCGACGAGGGCGATCCGGGCCAGGTTCTCGTGCGGGCTGGTCGAGCCCGAGTTGCCGGCGGCTTCGGCGTGCTTCCTCGCCTCCTCGTACTTCCCCGTCTCGAGGTAGTAGTCCGACAGGGCCATCAGGACCTGCGGGTTCGAGGGCGAGAGCTTCGCGGCCTGGGTCAGCGCCGCGAGGGCCTCGTCCTCGCGGCCCAGCTTCATGCAGGACTCGCCGTACATCTGCCAGACGTCGGTCATCCCGGGCTCGGCCTCGAGGAGCTTGCGGAACACGGCCACGGCCTTCGGGTAGTCGCCCGCCTGCATCGCGCCGAAGCCCTCCTTGAGCTGGGCCACGGCGCCGATCCGGTCCCGCGGCGCGGGCAGGTTCTTCTGGGAAAGGTCGGCCGTCGAGCCGCTGATGTAGCCGAGCGACGCGAGCTTCTTGACCTGTTCGGGGTCCGCGTTGCCGGGCGCCTGGAGGGGCCTCGGCATCCGGCCGAGCTCGGCCCGCATGGACCGGAACGCCGGCGGCAACCCCTGGGCCAGGTCGCGCTTCTCGCCCGGGTCGGCCACGATGTCGTAGAGCTCGGCGTGCGGCGACTCGATGTAGTGGTCGCGGTCGTCCACGAGCGAGGCGAGATCGCTCCATCCGAGGTGGAGGCGGGGATACAGGGTCTCGCTGTAGATCCGCCGCGGGCCGGCGGCCGCGCCCGGACGCAGCGTCGCGGCCAGCGACACACCCGCCAGGCCCGGCGGCGCCGCCACGCCGAGGACGTCGGCGATCGTCGGGAAGACGTCCACGAGCGCCACCGGGGAGCGCACCGTCTCGCCGCGGCGCCGCGACTTCGGGAACTTCACCATCAGCGGCACGTGGATGGCCTCGCGGTAGAGGAGCACGCCGTGCTCGTCCTCGCCGTGGTCGTCGAGCCCCTCGCCGTGGTCCGACAGGAAGATCACCACGGCGCGGTCGTAGAGGCCGCGCTCCTTGAGAAAGCGCACGAAGTTGCCGACGATCTCGTCGGCGCGCGCGATCTCGCCGTCGTACGGCAGCGGGTACCGGGAGCGGTACGGCTCCGGGGGCTCGTACGGAGAGTGCGGCTCGAAGAGATGGAGGAACGCGAAGAAGGGCTTGCCGCCCTGCCCGGCCACCCACTCGGCCAGCAGCGCCTGCGTGTCGTTGCCGCCGCGCTGGACGCGCGAGATGGACTGGGAGAGCTTCGTCGGCTCGATGTTGTCGTCCCAGAAATCGAACCCGCGCGACACCCCGGTCGCGTGGGAGAGCACGATCGACGAGACCGCGCCGCCCGTGGCGTAGCCCTGCGCCTTGAGGAACGCCGCGATCGTGGCGGGACCGGGCCCGAGGGCGTAGCCGAGGTTGTCGCGCACGCCGTTCTGCGGGGGCAGCAGCCCCGTGAACAGGGCGGTGTGGGACGGCAGCGTCAGCGGGACCTGCGAGTATGCGTTCTCGAAGAGCACCGCGTCGGCGCGCAGGGCATCCAGGTTGGGCGTCTGGATGCCGGCGTACCCGTACGCCGGGAGGTGATCGGCCCGCAGGGTATCGACCGAGATCAGGACGACCGGCGCCCCGGGCGAGACCAGCTCGCCGCCGCGCCGGCACCCGGCCACGGAAAGGGCCGCCGCCGCGGCGACGACCGCCGCCAGCCCGCGCCTTCCCCGGCGAAACGATTCTGCTAGCATCCGCACCATGCCGACCAAGCGTGAAATCTACCTCCGGCGCCTCGAGACCGTACGGGCGAGGCTCGCCTCGCTCCCGGCCGACGGACTGTACGCCACCCCTTCGTCCAACCTGTTCTACCTCACGGGAGTCGATTTCCACCGCAGTGAACGCCTGACGGCCCTGCTTCTCTTCCAGGATCGCGATCCCGTCATGATCTGCCCCGCGTTCGAGGCCTCGCGCCTCAAGGGGATGTCGGCCGTGGAGCGGGTCGTGACCTGGGAGGAAACCGAGGACCCGTTCGCCAGGGCCGCCGCGCTCTTCCCGGCCTCGGCCGGGACGCTCGCCGTCGAGCCCTCGACCGCCTACGACGACGTCGAGCGCCTGCTCGCCGCCCGGCCCGGCTGGAAGCCCGTGTCCGCCGCGGCCACCTTCGGCGCCCTGCGGATGGTCAAGTCGGCCGAGGAGCTCGCGATGATCCGGGCCGCCATCGCCGTCGCGCTGCCCCGCTTCCGGAAGGCCTTCGAGGCGCTCAGGCCCGGGTGCACGGAAGCCGAGATCTCGGCCCTCGTGGGCGGAGAGAACATGGTGCAGTTCGGGCCGTCCTCCGCGTATCCGCACGGGGCCTCGGGATCCTCGCCGCTGACCCGGGACCAGGCCGTGCTCATCGACGCCTGGGACCGGCCCGACGGCTACTTCTACGACATCACCCGCTCGACCTACTACGGCTCGCCCACCGACGAGTACCGCAAGGTGTGGTCCATCGTGCTCGAGGCCCAGTCGGCCGCCATCGAGAAGGCCGCCCCGGGCGTGCCGTGCTTCGAGGTGGACGCCGCGGCCCGCCGGGTCATCGAAAAGGCCGGGTACGGCGAGTACTTCACGCACCGGCTCGGCCACGGGCTCGGGATCGACGTCCACGAGCCGCCGTACATGGTCGGCCACGACCGCACCGTGCTCGAGCCCGGAATGACGTTCACGTCGGAGCCCGGCATCTACCTCCCGGGCCGCTTCGGGGTGAGGATCGAGGACGACATCGTCTGCACCGAGCGGGGCGCCGAGTCGCTCTCCCCCCGGGTCACCCGGCTCGAACCGATCGCCGCATAGGGCATTTCGTCCCCCCTCCGGGGGCTCCGGTCCCTCCGGGGAACTTCCCGGGGCGTTATAGTGTTTTCTTTGGCGTCATGACGTTCCGATTCGGCAGCCTGATCCTGGATTCCGAAAGCCGGGCGCTGACCCGGGACGGGCGCCCCGTCTCGATTTCGCCCAAGGCGTTCCGCCTCCTGCAGCTGCTGCTCGAGGCCCGGCCGCGGGCGGTCCCCAAGGCGGAGCTGCACCGCAGGCTCTGGCCCGACACCGTCGTGTCGGACGTCAACCTCCCGACGCTCATCGCCGAGGTGCGCCAGGCCATCGGCGACGGCGCGCGCTCGCCCGAGTTCATCCGGACCGTGTACGGCTACGGCTACGCCTTCTGCGGAACCGCGGCCGCGCTGCATCGCAACGGCCATCCCGAGTCGGTGGGCGACCAGGCCTTCCGGCTCCTCTGGGGAAATCGCGAGATCGCCCTGGCCGACGGCGAGAACATCCTCGGACGCGGCGCGGACTCCCTCGTGTGGATCGACGCGCAGAGCGTGTCCCGGCGCCATGCCCGGCTGATGATCGCGTCCGGCCTGGCGACGCTCGAAGACCTCGGCTCGAAGAACGGGACGTTCGTCAACGGGACGCGCCTGACCGCGCCGGTCGCGCTGCGCGACGGCGACGAGCTGCGGGTCGGGAGCGTCCCCATGACGCTCAAGGTCCACGCGAAGCCGTCCTCGACCGAGACGGCGACGGGGCATTGACCCCGCCCGCGAGCCGGAGCGGGAAGACGGCCCGCCTTTTCCTCGCGGCCGCGCTGGCCTTCGGCGCGCTCGCCGCGCCGCGCGCGTCCCCGGCCGACGACGCCGCGCCCGTCCCGGCGGGCGCCGAGGAAGCCGCCGACTTCGCCCGGCGCGCCGCGCTCGCGGCCCTCCACGGCCCCCCGAAGATCTTCCTCGAGTCCCTCGACGCCGACGGCATCCTCCAGCGGGTCGTGGGGTCCGGGGTCTGGGCGGGGCTGACGGAGCGCCAGCAGGAGGTGCTTCGCGCCGCGCTGCGCGACCACTTCGTCCAGGCCCTCGCGCCGCCCCAGGGAACCGCGGGCGAGGTCGCGTGGGCGTCGGTCGCCGACGCGGGACAGGGCACGGTGTTCGTTTACCTCGGGCTCCACTACGGGACGTCCCTCCTGAAAACCCGATGGACGGTGCAGCGCACGAAGGCCGGCTGGACCGTGGAAGACGTCGTCCTCGTGGATCCGGGCCTCTCGCTGGCCGGCGAGGTCGCGCGGATGTTCGGCCCCGATCCCGTCCGCCGCCGTGATACCGGGCGGGAAGCCCGCGCCCGCGCCATTCCCCGGCTGGCGGGCTTCGGGGCGATCGTGGCCGTGGTCCTCCTCTTCGCCCGGCGGCTGCCCCCGGAGCGTCGCCGCGTGCTCTGGATCGCGGCCGTTCCGGCGCTGCTCTTCCTCGTGGACGGCGCGCTCGCCATCCAGCGCGCCCTCTCCGAGCCCTACGCGCTCGCCGAGAATCTCCCCCTCCAGGCCTGGCGGCAGCCCGAGAAGCTCGCGCTCGCCGCGCAGTCCGAAGGCCGGACCGAGGTCGCCCGCGCCGAATGGTCGAACGCCCTCGCCGCGGGAGCTCCCGCCGGCCCGGTGTACTACCAGATGGGCGTGTCCGCCCGCGGGAGAGGCGCCGCGGCCGAGGCGGTCGCCGACTTCGATCGCGCGCTCTCGGAAGTTCCGCCGGCTCCCGGAGCCGGGCGGGAGCTGGGAACGATGGCGCTGGCCGAGGGACGAAATGCCGAGGCACGCAGCCTCCTCGAGCGATACCTGCGGGAAGCCGGGCCCGATCCCGACACGCTCGCGACGCTCGCGGTCGCGCAGACGAATCTCGGCGACACGGAGGCCGCGGTGCGGACGATCCGGGCCGCCCGCGGCCTCGTCGGGGACGAGTTGTCCCGGGCGGAACTGGAGGCGCGGATCTACGCGCGAGCCGGCAACGCGGCCGCGACCGTCGCCGCGCTGCGACCCCTCGAGTCCACGGGCAAGCTCGATCGCGCCGTCCTGCGCGCCGAGCCGGCCTACCTGCCGATCGCGACCGACCCGGCGTGGGTCGCGTTCCTGTCGGAAGCGCCGAAGTAGGAGCTCTTCGGAATCCGGATTTCGAGTTTCGGGCTCGAGGAACCCCGAGTCCGAAACCCGACATCCCAAGTCACGAGACCCCCGCCCACTTCCCCCATTTCGCGAAGAGCTCCCCCTCCGTCATCCCCGCCTCGGCCCCCAGGGCCTCGCCGAACGTTCCTCCCTCCGCGCCGAGCCGCTCGAGCAGACAGGCGATCGCTCCCGTGCCGCGCGAAGCGATGAGGTACTCGACGAGCGACAGGGCCTGCGCATAGCTCGCCCGCGCCGCCGGCCGCGAAAGCCGGCCCGCGAAAGCGCGCCCGAGCGCCTCGGCCGAGGCCGCCGGGCGGGACCCGACGGCCTCCCGGACCTCGCGCACGGGAAGGCGCCGGCCCTCGCACCACTGCGCCAGCCCCTCGTGAAACCAGGCGGGCACGCGGTCCCCGACGCGGCGGCGGAGAAGAGCATGGGCGAGCTCGTGGGCCAGGACGCTGGACCGTCCGGACGGCCAACCGCCGTCGGGTTCCACGGAGAGCCGGATCTTCCCGTCGTAGAGACCCGAGCTCCACTCGGGAACCGACACCACCGAGAAATAAGCCCGCCCCGCGTAGAGAACGACGACCTGCCTGGCGTCCAGGCGGCCGCCGAAGATCGCCGTCTGCTGCGCGAGGGCCGCCTCGAGGTCCGCGCCGGCGCGGCGCAGCACGTCGTCCCCGACGCCGGCGTCGGCGAACACGGTGAAATGCTCGAACGCGAGCGACCTCTGCCCCCGCGAAACCGCCAGCTCGTCGCGCGCGCGCGCGAGGCGCGCCAGCAGCTCCGGATCGGTGCCGCCGAATCGGACGAACTCTCCCCAGGCCGCGACCGCGTCCTCGAGGCGGTGGAGCCGGAGATAGACGTCGCCGAGGACGCGATAGACCTCCGGAGGCGCCCGCGTGACCCGCTCCTCGGCCAGCCGCAGGTTGAAGCGGGCGGCGTCGAAGTCCTCGGCGCGCAGGTCGCAGAGCGTGAGCTCGGCGAGGACGAGGCCGTTTTCCTCGTCGAGCGCGTACGCCTCGGAGAGCAGCTCCGCCGCGCGGCCCGTCTCGCCCTCGGCCATGTACGCGGACGCGATGAGCTCGAGCTCGGCGGCGATCCGGACGGCCTCGCGCGAACCCGGCGAAGTCCGCGACGCCCGCGCCTGCAGGCCGGCGATCGCCTTCTGGCGCGTGGCTCCCGGCGGCGGGGCGTCCCCGGGGGCGGACTGCCTCGCGGGAAGGACGGCCGCCGCCAGGAGGAGGCCGGCGAGGATCAAGGAACCAGGAAGGGCGCGGTCGACTGGCGGATGGCTCCCCCGTTGCCGCCCTGGAGAAACACCCTCAACCCGTAGCGTCCGGGGGCCAGTTGCGGCGGGGCCGAGAACGACAGCAGCAGCGTCCGCATGCCGTCGGGAGAAGGGGGCGTGCTTCCGAGGACCGCCAGGCGGCCCGCTTCGAGAGGCCGTCCGTCTTCCCCGAGAATCTGGCTTCCGAGCTTGAGCTCCTCGCGCTCGCCCGTTCCGAAGTGATATGCGACCAGGCACAGGCGCGACGCGGCGCCGGGCGCGACCCGGGCCAGCGCGGCCGGGGAGAGCCCTTCCGCCGGGAGCGCGGCGAAGGGATCGGATGGACCGCCCCCGGCCGGAGCCCCTCCGCGCACCGACACCCAGGGGCCCGCCCCCTCGAGGAAGACCGGCGGCATCAGGAGGGGCTCGGTCCCCGCGAAGCTCGGGACCTCGAGCGGAGCGACCGTGAAGCCCATCCGGCCGGTGGCGGAGTTGCGCACGAGGACGCGCACGCGGTACGAGCCTGCCGGCAGACGCAGCTGCCCGGAGTAGCGCACGCCGCCCTCCCGGATCCGGTCGCGGCCGCGGACGAGGTCGGCCGAGATCGAGCGCACGAAGTAGTCCCGCAGCCCGCCGTCCCGGTCCACCGCGTAGACGTAGACCTCGACGTTGAGCTTCTCGCCCCGGTCCCCCTCGACGAGGGGCGCCCCCGGAATCTCCAGCATCACCGGAACGCTGGCGGGCCCGCGGCCGCCGGCGAGGGGAAGGGCGAGCACGCGCAGGGGGATCTCGTCGAACGGAATCTCGTTGGCGATCACGTTGGCCGCGAGCAGCCTCCGTTCGAGCACCGACAGCTGCCGAAATCCCCGGCGCTCGTAGTAGCCGGCGCGCGCGAGAACCCTGGCCCCCGGCGCGGCGGCCCGCACGCGGAGCTCGTGAAAGCGGCCCTCCTCGCCCGCCCGGTCCGGGCGGAACGCGAGCACGTAGACGAGGCTGGTCTGCTCCACCAGCCGTGCGAGCTCGGCCCCGAGGTCGTTCCCGTTGCGGAAGACCTCCCCTCCCGTTCCCTGGGCGATCTCGGAGAGGGCGTTCTCCGACTCCCGCAGCCCCATCGGCTCCCCGTCGGATTCGACGTCCCCGTCGGCCCGGATTCCCGCGATGTCGACGGCGTGGATGACGCAGTCGGACCGGCGAAAGACCTGACCGAGGTCCTCGAGCTCGTGGCGCAGGGGCGTCGAGCCGAAACGCTTGTCGGAGTCCACCTTCCACACCTCGCCCTGGACGAGGAACTGGCGCTCCTCGGCGGTGTCGGGCGTGCCGACGAGAAAGCGCCCGCGGAATCCCTCGGAGAGGTAGATCACGTCCTTGCGCCCCGGAACCGCGTCGAGCGCCCGCGACAGGTCGCGGAACGACTGGAAGAGGTGGCGAACGCGTCCGCGCGCGTACTCGTCCGACCGGATCTTCGTGACGATCGAAAGCGACTGCAGGCTCTCCACGAGGCCCGCGGTGTCCGCCCGGCTCCCGCCGCGCGAGACGGGCACGCCGGGGGCCGCGGAGACCCCCGCGGAATCGAAGGCGAACGCGAGGGGATCTCCCGCGTCGCGCGGCGACTCGAGGCCGAGGGTCTCGATGGCCCGCGCGAGCTGCGCCCGGTCGGACGAGAAGGTCACGAGCAGCCGCACCCCGCTCTCGACCGAGTAGGTCGCGACCGCGGCCAGGTCCCGGTCGCCCATGCCGCTCAGGACGAAGTCGCGCGCGGCCCGCCGCGCCGCGACGATCGCCCGCGGCTTCGAGAACGAGAAGTCGAACAGGACCAGGAAACGCCGCCGCGCGGCCGGGGAGACGGGACCGGCGCCGGGATCCGAGGCCTTCTCGGCGAGGTCGATCGCGTCGAAGCCCACGATCGCCTGCCGGCGTCCATCGTCCTCGACGGTGAAGTCCGCCTGGGTCAGGCCCCGAACGGGCTTGCCGTCGCGGCCCACCACGCGGACGGGGACCTCCACCAGCGAGACCTCGGCGCTTTCGCGGACCGCGCCGGGCTCCTGCGCGGCGGCCGTCGGGCAAACGGCCGCGGCGAGCGGGAGGAGCGCGAGGGCGAAGAGGGCTCTCATGGGCAGCCGCGACGCCGCCATTATCTCCCGCCGGAGGGGCCCGGGATCACGAAAGCGTCTTGAGCAGGTCCTTGATGTCCTTGGCGTCGGGCCCGTCGGGCGCGAGCTCCAGGGCCTTGCGCAGGTCCGTCCTGGCTTCGCCGTTGTGCTTCATCTGGAGGTGGCACAGGCCGCGGTAGTAGTACGCGTCGGCCAGGTCCGGCTTGATCGCGATGGCGCGATCGAAGGCGGCGACGGCGTCGGACGGCTTCTTCTTGTTCATCAGGAGAATGCCGACGTTCAGGTACGGCTGGGGATCCGTGATCTTGTCGGCCGGGACCTTGTCGAGCGCCGCCATCCCCGCCTCGAGGTTTCCCTTCTGCAGCTCGATCTCGGCCACCATGCGCCACGCGGTCGAGTCGTTCGGGTCCTTCTCGGCGGCCTGGCGGGCCCATTTCAGGGCGTCGTCCGTCTTGCCGTCGGCCAGGTAGGTCGCGGCGATGCGCTCGAGCAGCGGCCCGTTGTCCGGCAGCTCGACCACCGCCTTCTGGTAGCTCTCGCGGGCCGCGGCCCAGTTCTTCGCCCCCATCGCGGCGTTGCCGGCCTCGATGGCGTCGGCCGTCTCCTTGGAGATCTTCTTGCCTCCCACCAGCACCTGCGGCGCCGCGGCCGGCGCCGGTTCCGCCGCCTTGGGCTGGGGCTCCAGCTGGACGTCGATCGGCGCGTTGCGGCCCGTCTCCGACAGGCTGACGGAGATCTTCTTCGTCTGGTATCCGGGCGCCTGGAAATCCACGTCCCAGGGCCCCCCGGCCAGGCCGAAGATCGCGAACTTGCCCTTGGAGTCGGTCGTCAGGTCGGGACCCGTGTGGCTGCTGCGGCCCCACCGCATCTCCACCTTGCAGCCCTCGACGGGCTCGCCCTTGTCGTTCTTGACCGAGCCCTCGACCCGGGCGCGCCCGCCGCGCCAATCCTGGCCGCCGGCCGCCGCAACCCCTCCCGCCGCGACGAGGACCGCGAGAACCCCCACTCTCCAACGCATCGCTCTCGACCTCCTCAAAACGCCCGCCAGTATATGCGCCGCGGGCCGGGCCGCGATCCGGCGCGCTTCGTCCCCGGAAGCTAGGGCTTCGTCCCGGAGGCGGACACCGGCACGGACGCGGACGCCGCTCCTCCGTAGAAGTCGATGAGGGCCTCGACGAGCGCTCCGGCCACCTTCTCGCGATAGGCGCGCGTGCGCAGGAGGCGCCGGTCGTCCGGGTTGTTCAGGTTGCAGACCTCCACGAGAACGCGCGCCGGAATCCGGTTGTAGCGCAGGATCGCCGGCACCCACTCCCGTCCCGACCGGATCACGTTGCGGCGCACCGGCTCGAAGGCGTGGAGCGGCAGGTCGGCCGCGCGGAACGCCGCGACGATGTGCTCCGCGAGATCCCGCGAGATCCCCTCGGCTTCGATCTTCTCCTTGCGGGTGAAGGAGACGCGGGGCGCCTCGCGGACCTCCCGCCGGGACTCGTACGGCTCGCCCGACTTGCCGTAGGAGTCGTTCAGGAACTTCTCGCCGGGCACGTAGACCATCGTGCCCCGCACGGCCGGATGCAGCGAATCGGCGTGCAGCGACAGGAAGACGGTCCGGTCCTCCTGGCCCCCGGTCTTCGCGACGTTGCGGTAGATGGAGTTGGCGAGGTACCAGCGGAAGTTGACCCCGACGGCGGCATCCTCGATCGCGTAGGGCGGCGTCGTCAGGACCCGCGCGCTGCGGGAATTGCCCACGGCCTCGACCAGCGCGCCGGAGCACGGCGTGTCGCGGCCGACCGTCGGCACCACGCGGGCCCGGGTGCGGGCGCGCACGAGGCGCTCGACCCGGCAGGCGATGTCGTAGACGTACGCCGCTTCCTCCAGCCCGTCCACGATGGCGCCCGTGTCGCGGCCGCCGTGCCCCGCGTCGAGGACGACGGTGACGCCGGACAGGTCGGCGCTGCGCACCTTGTTGGCGAACTGGGCCGCCTCGAGCAGCGTCTTCTCCTCCTCGATCCGCTCGGGATCGTCGGGCGGCCGGAACTCGGGCGACAGGTCCGCCACCGGGATCCGGACCGGAAAGCCGACCGGCATCGCGTGGACGTCGGCAATCCCGTTGAAGGCCGCGATCTCGGCGGCCTTCGCGTTGACGTCCTCCGCGTGGAGCCGTCCGGTGAAGCGCACGACGACGGCCGAGTACAGCGCCTCGCCCTTCTTCAGACGGTAGATCGCGTAACGGCCCCGCTCGTCGGACCCGTATTCGAGCTTCGGCGCCTCGGACTCGGGCGCGGGGGCGGCGGCCGCGACCGCCTCGCGGAACGGCGACGTCAGCCATCGCTCCGGGACGACCACGACCTGGCCGACCCGCGTCTCGAGGGAGGCGATCGCTCCCGCATGCCGGATCTCCCGGTACCGCGAACCGTCGCCCGTGAACCACTCGGCGATCCGCCAGAGGCTCTCGGGCTTTCCCGCCGGCGCCGTCACGCGGTGCTCCCATCCGCCCGCCGTGGCGCGGTCGGCCGGAAAGAGGGCCTCGATGGCGATCCGGCGGTAGTTGCCCGAGAGGAGCCGATAGGGGATGCGCAGGTAGCGCCCGCGCTTCAAGCGCGGGGACCCGCCGTTCAGGGCGCGGATCTGCTTCTTGGTCTTCGGGTCGTCCGTCACGCGCTTGACGAAGGCGTCCATGCTCTCGCCCGGAAGCGGCCGGACGAGCAGGACGATCTCGGCGGCGTCCGAGATCGCGGCGTGGATCTCGGGCGAGACGACGACCGTCTTTTCGCGGGGAGCGGCCGAGAGGGCGGCGGCGGCGAAGAGCGCGGCCGCAGCGGCCCGCCCGGTCATCCGGCTACCCCGCGGCCGGAGACAGCGCATCCGGAAATCCGGCCCCCGCCTCGAACGCCCGCGCCGCGGCGAACATCGCCTCCTCGCCGAAGCGCGGCCCCAGGACCTGGATCCCGAGAGGCAGGCCGCCGCCCGTCAACCCCGACGGGACGGAGATCGCGGGCAGGCCCGCCAGCGACGCCGGCACCGTGAAGACGTCCGAGAGGTACATGGTCAGCGGATCGTCGGTCTTCTCGCCGACCCGGAAGGCCGGCCCGGGGATCGACGGGCACACGATCACGTCGGCCCGGGAAAACGCGCGTTCGAAGTCCGCCGAGAGCAGATGCCGGACGCGCATCGCCCGGCCGTAGTAGGCCTCGTAGTACCCCGAGGCGAGGGCGAAGGTGCCGAGCAGGATCCGGCGCTTGACCTCCGGGCCGAACCCGGCGGTCCGGCTCTCGACGTACAGGGACAGCAGATCCCGGTCGGTCGCGCGCGGCCCGTAGCGCACCCCGTCGAACCGCGCGAGGTTCGAGGACGCCTCGGCGCTCGCGACGACGTAGTAGATCGCGATCGCGGCCGTCGCGCGCGGCACGGACACGCGGACGACGTCCGCGCCGGCCTCGCGGAAGATTCCGCGGGCCGCCTCGAGGCCCGCCGCGACCTCCGGGTCGAGTCCCTCGCCCTCGGCCTCCTCGAGAAATCCCACCCGCATCCCCGCCACGCCCCGGGCGAGCGCCGCCTCCGGGTCCCCGACGTCCCGGTCCGCGCTCGTCGAGTCGAGCGGGTCGCGGCCCGCGACGACCCGGTACAGGCGCGCCGCGTCCCCGACCGACCGGGCGATCGGTCCGATCTGGTCGAGGGACGAGGCGAACGCCACGAGGCCGTAGCGCGAGACCCGCCCGTAAGTCGGCTTGAAGCCGACGACGCCGCAGCAGGCCGCCGGCTGCCGGATGGACCCGCCCGTGTCGGACCCGAATCCTCCCGGCACGAACCGGGCCGCGACCGCCGCGGCGCTGCCGCCCGAGGAGCCGCCCGGGACCCGGCCGAGGTCCCAGGGGTTGCGGGTCACGTGGCTCGCGCTGTTCTCGGTCGACGAGCCCATCGCGAATTCGTCCATGTTCGCCCGCCCGACGAAGACCGCGCCGGCCTGCCTCAGACGCGCCGCGACCGTCGAGTCTCCGGGGGGCCGGAAGCCCTCCAGAATCCGCGAGGCGCAGGTCGCGCGGCGCCCGGCGATCCAGATGTTGTCCTTGACGGCGAGGGGCACGCCGGCCAGCGGCAGGACCTCGCCCGCCGCCACGCGGGCGTCCACGGCGCGGGCCTCGGAAAGCGCGAGCTCGCCCGTCACCTCGAGAAAGGCGCGCACCTGCCCGTCCCCCTCCGCGATCCGCGCGAGCGAGTCTTCCACGACGGCGACCGCGGTGCGGCGCCCGCTCGAGACCGCCTCGGCGGTCTCGACCACGCCGGGAGCGGCCGTCACGATGCGGTCCCCGTCACGGCGTCAGGACCCCGAGCCCACGACGCGGGGGACGACCCCGTATCCGTGGATCTGCCGGGGGGCGTTGGCTTCGAGCGCCGCCTCCCCCGCTCCGTCGCGGGGCTCGTCGGCGCGGACGGGCGTCGCCGCCCCGGCCGCCGCGGGGCCGAACGCCTCTTCCGGGATCGCCGCGAGCTGGTCGATGTACGCGACGATCCGGGAGAGCTGCCCGCTCCACGTCGGCAGGTCGGCCTCCGGGAGCCGGAGCCGGGCGAGCTCGGCCACCCGGCGCACCACCTCCGGCGTGACAACGGGACGGTCGGATGTCATCCTCGAAATTGTAGAACGGACGATGGTTTCGAACCAGCGAAACAGCGCGCCGCGCGCCCTCGCCGGCCTGAGACGGCGCGCCGAAGTCGCGGCCCTCGCGCGCGCCGCGGCGCGGCGCGGCATCGAGGCCTGGATCGTCGGAGGCGCGGTGCGCGACCGGCTGCTCGGCCTCGCGCCCGGCGAGATCGACGTCGCGGTGTCGCGGGACGCCGAGGCGCTCGCGGCCGATCTCGAGCGGGACGGCCTCGGGCGGGCCGTCTTTCTCTCGAGGGACCGTCCCGGACCGCGGGTGTTCCGCGTGGCCGGGAAGCGCCCGCTCGACATCGCGGAGCTCGAAGGCGCGTCCATCGAAGCCGACCTCGCCCGGCGGGACTTCACCGCGAACGCCATCGCCCTGGCCGTGACCTCCGGCGCCGTCGTCGATCCCTTCGGCGGCGTGGCCGACATCCGCGGCCGGCGCCTTCGGGGCGTGCGCGCCGGAAACCTCCCCGACGATCCCCTGCGCGTCCTTCGCGCCGCGCGTCTGATCGCCACCCACGGCCTCCGGCCCGACGCGGCGCTGCTCGCGGACGCCCGCCGCGCCGCCCCGCTCTTCGGGCGAGCCGCCCCCGAGCGCGTCGCGGCGGAGCTGTCGCGCCTGCTCGCCAGCCCCGCCGCCGGACCGGCCCTCGCGTGGACGGCGCGAGCCGGCATCCTCCCCGCGGCGCTGGGACGCCCGCTCTCCGGGCCGCGAGCGGCCGCCCTCGCGCGCTCCCTCGCCTCCCTGGACGATCCGGGGGTCCGCCGGATGGATCCCGCCCGCCGCAGGCGCCTGCGCCTCGCCTTCCTGGCGCTCGGGATGGGCCTGGACGGGCCCGGCACGAGGGCCTGGCTCCAGGAGCGGCGCTGGGCCCGCGAGGAGGCGCGCGACGCGGCGCGGCTGGCAGGGCTCGTCGAGACGGCGGGCCGGATCCGGACGCGCCGGGACGCCTGGCGCTGGATCCTCGAGGCGGACGAGCTCGGCGGGGACGCGGCCGCCCTGCTCGCCCGCCTCGGCGCCCCGTCGAGGCGCCGCGCGCGCGCGCTGCGAAAGCTCCTGCGGGCTCCGCGGCGGCGCCTCGCCGTGAGCGGGGCCGACGTCGTCGCATGGCTCGGCCTCGCGCCGGGTCCCGACGTCGGCAGACTGCTCGCGGAGCTCCGCGTGGCCGCGGCGATGGGTGAAGTCGCCGGCCGGCGCCAGGCCCGGGACTGGCTGTCCGTACAGGTTCGGAGGAGGCCTGTAACCGGCTATAATGTCTGAAGATTGACACTCTCTGAGCTCCTGAAGTTCATGGCCAAGAAGGAGGCATCAGACCTCCACTTGAAGCCCATGAGGCCTCCTCTGCTCCGGATCAAGGGCAGGCTGATCCCGCTCAACGCCGACGCCCTGCAGCCGAAGGACCTCGAGGAGATGCTGCTTTCGATCCTGACGCCCGCCCAGAAGGAGCGTCTCGAGGCCCACCAGTCCGTGGACGTCGGATACGGCCTGACGGGCGTCGCCCGCTTCCGGTGCAACATCTTCGTACAGCGGGGCTCCTACGCCGCGGTCTTCCGCCGGATCCCCTTCAAGCTGCCCTCGATCACGGAGCTGAACCTGCCGGAGGTCCTCGAGAGCTTCGTGCACCTGCCCAAGGGCCTCGTGCTCATCACCGGGCCGACCGGCTCGGGCAAGTCCACGTCGCTCGCCGGCATCATGCGCTCGATCATCGAGAAGCGGCCGGTCCACATCGTCACGATCGAGGACCCGATCGAGTTCCTCTTCGCCGACGGCAAGGCGGCCGTGTCCCAGCGCGAGGTTTCGACCGATTCGCCGAGCTTCAACGAGGCCCTCAAGAACATGTTCCGGCAGGACCCCGACGTGATCATGGTCGGCGAGATGCGGGACTGGAACACGATGCAGACCGCCATCACGGCGGCCGAGACGGGCCACCTGGTCTTCTCCACGCTGCACACCAACAGCGCGGCGCAGTCGATCGACCGCATCATCGACTCGTGCCCGATCGAGCAGCAGGCGCAGGTCCGGTCGCAGCTGTCGATCGTCCTCCAGGCCATCGTCTCGATGAACCTCATCGAGACCTCGGACGGATCGGGCCGCTCCCCCGTCGTCGAGATCATGGTCAACTCCCCGAAGATCGCGAAACACATCCTCTCGGGCGAGGTCAAGGAGATCCACGAGGAGATCGAGAACTCGGTCAACTACTACAAGATGCAGTCGATGAACCAGTCGCTCATCGCGCTGCTCGTGAACCGCCGGATCACCTACGCCAAGGCGATGGAGCTCTCGACGGATCCCGAGGACCTGTCCCTGAAGCTCCGCAAGCTCTTCCCCCAGATCGAAGAAAACCAGCGAGGAGGCCTCATGGCATCCGACAGCGACTTCTCCCAGATCACCCAGCTGCTCGAGATCAAGCGGCTCTACGAGGAACAGGAAGAGAAGTGGAAGCTGCGCATCTCCGAGAAGGACGAAGAGGTCAACAAGTTCATGATGGAGCTGCGCGACCAGAAGCGCGTGATCGAAGGGCGAGACCAGGTCCTGACCGACATGGAGACCGAAAACGGGCGCCTGAAGGCCGACGCCGAGCGGATCAACCGCGAGTTCCAGCAGAAGATCGCCCAGCTGAACGAACGCATCAAGGAGCTCAACCAGCGCCTCATGCTCGCCGAAGGCGGCGGACGCGCCGCGGCCGGCCAGGCCGGGGGCGGCGGGTTCTTCAAGAAGTAGCCTCCGTCCCTCCCCCCTCCGGTCCGGGTCGGGCCGGGGTTCGCGAATAGAATGCGCGCGTGCAAGCCCTGACCGCGCTCCTGCTGGCGGCGCTCCTCGTGCCCGAGCCCGTTCCGACACCGGGCCCCCTCGAGCTCGGCGAAAAGCTCCTCTCGCAGAAACAGTACGCCCGGGCCGAGGCCGAGCTGCAGCGCGCCGTCGCCGCCGACCCCACCTCCGCCCGGGCCCACGGCAACCTGGCCCTGGCCTTCCTGCCCCAGCGCAAGGTGCGGGAGGCCCTGGCCGAAGCGCGGCTGGCGGCCGCGTTCGGTCCCGCGAGCCCCGAGGCCCACTACATCTACGGGCTGGCCCTCTCGGCCGACGGCAAACCGGTCGAGGCCGCCCGGGAGTACGAGAAGGCCGACGCGCTGAAGCCGGGCCAGGCCGGCGTGCTGGCGTCCCTGGCCGCGGCCTACGCGGCCGCCGAAGACCCCCGCACGGTCGGCGCCTACGAACGGCTCTTCCTGGCGCGCCCCGCCGAGCCTCGCTACCGGGGGGACCTGGCGGAATACCTCTGGAGGACCGAGAAGGCGGAGGACGGTGACAAGGTGATGGAGGAGGCGCTGCGCCTCTTCCCCACCGACGCGGGCCTTCCGCTGCGGTACGGGCGGTTCCTCGCGCAGCAGGAGCGCTTCGTGGACGCCGCCGCGCAGCTCGAGACGGCGCGGCGCCTGGGCGCGAAGGACGCGTCCACCTACGCGCTCCTGGCCCGCGTCTACGAGCAGGCCGGCCGCGGCGACGCCGCCCGCTCGACCCTCGTCCTCGCCGTCGCGGCGCATCCCCGGGAAGCCTCGCTCCAGCACGACCTCGGACGCCTCTGGCTGGCGGAGGGCAAGACCGACGACGCGTTCCCGCACCTCCAGGCGGCCGTCCAGGCCCAGCCCAACACGGCCGACTATCAGCTCGACTTCGGCCGTGCCCTGGAAGCGGCCGGCCAGCTCGAGGCCGCCGAGAGCGCCTACCGCCGCGCGGTCAGCCTGGCGCCCGCCTCGCCCCGCGCTCACTACTCCCTGGGCCGCCTGCTCCAGCGCCAGGGCAAGAAGGAAGAGGCCGAGCGGGAGCTCGCCACCCACCACGCGCTCTACGAGCGCGGACGCCAGCTCGTCTCGGCGGCCGACGCCACCGACGCGGCCGCCTCGTTCGCGTGGGCCGAGCTCAATGCCGGGAGAGCGGCCGAGGCCCTGCGGCGCTTCCAGGCCCTGCCGGAGGGCCCGGAGGCCCTCCGGGGGCAGGCCCTCGCCCTCCAGCGGCTCCAGCGGCACGAGGAAGCGGTGCGCGCCCTCGAGCGCGCCCTGCAGCTGGCGCCCGACGACGCCCGCGTCGAGCTGCTCCTTGCCGCCGAGCGGTCCCGGACGGAGGGTCCCAAGTGATCCGGGCGCTTCCCGTGCTGCTCGCCGCGCTCCTCGGCCCCGGCCCGGGCGACTGCCCCGTCACCTTCACGGACGTGGCGGCCCAGGCCGGCATCCGATTCGTTCACGATCGGGGCTCCACCCCCGCCCACCGCCTTCCCGAGATGGTGGGGGCGGGACTGGCATGGCTCGACTACGACAACGACGGTTGGATGGACCTCTACCTGGTCCAGTCGGGGCCTCTGCCGCCTGCGCCGGGCGGCGAGAAGTCGCGCGACCGGCTCTTCCGGAACAACCACGACGGCACCTTCACCGACGTCACCGACAAGGCGGGCCTGCGCGACACCGCCTACGGAATGGGAGCGATCGCCGGCGACTACGACAACGACGGCTTCGTGGACCTCTTCGTCACCGGCTACCGGGGCAACATCCTGTACCACAACAACGGCAACGGGACGTTCACGGACGTCACCGCGAAGGCGGGCATCTCGGCGCCCCCCTGGGGCACGAGCGCCGCCTGGGGCGACCTCGACGGCGACGGCTACCTCGATCTCTTCGTCGGACAGTACGCCGACGACGTGAAGGACAAGGACCTCTACTGCGGGGATCCGGCCGCCGGCGTCCGCGACTACTGCCCCCCCATCATGTACGACGGCACGCTCAGCACCCTGTACCGCAACAACGGGAACGGCACCTTCACCGACGTGACGCGCGAGGCCGGCCTCGGAAAGGCCTTCGGCAAGGCGCTCGGCGTCCTCATCGTGGACGTGGACCTCGACGGCAAGCCGGACCTCTACGTGGCCAACGACCAGCTGATGAACTTCCTCTTCCGCAACCTCGGCAAGTTCCGCTTCGAGGACGTCTCGATCGCGTCCGGGACCGGCTTCGGGCCCGAAGGCCAGCCCCAGGGCAGCATGGGCGTGGACGCCGGGGACGTCGACGGCGACGGCCTGCCGGACATCGTCGTCGCCAACTTCGAGTCCGAGACGAACCAGTACTACCGCAACCTCGGCTCCGGGATCTTCGAAGACCTCTCCATCTCCTCGGGGTTCGGGCCGCCGACGGTGAACTACGTCCGGTTCGGCCTGAACCTCGTGGACGTCGACAACGACGGCGCCCTCGACGCCTTCATGACGAACGGCCACATCTACGACAAGCCCCGGCGCCAGGGGTCGAAGGCCGAGCAGAAACCGCTGCTCCTCTGGAACGACGGCGCGGGCCATTTCCGCGAGAAGGGCTGCGGCAGCGCCTTCGACAAGGAGTACGTCGGGCGCGCGTCGGCCGTGGCCGACTACGACAACGACGGCGACGCGGACATCGCCGTCTCGGCGTCCGGAGGCGCCTTCCAGCTCCTGCGCAACGACGGCGCGCACGGCAACTGGCTCGGCATCGAGCTCGTCGGCAGGAAGTCGAACCGGCAGGGCATCGGCGCGCGCCTCGTCGCCGAGACGGCGAACGGCCGGAAGCTCACGCGATTCGTCGAGGCGGGATCGAGCTACCTCTCCTCCTCGGATCCCCGCGTCCTCTTCGGCCTCGGCCCGGAGAAGGGCGTCCGCAAGCTGACGATCTACTGGCCCTCGGGCATCGTGCAGACCGTCGAGAACCTGCCCTCCGGAAAGTACGTCAGGATCGAGGAGAAGTAGCCCCGGGGACCCTCCGGCGGACCGACCAGAAGGAGGCCGCCAGCCCGCCCGCCAGGCCCGCGACGGCGTCGGTCAGAGCGTCCGCCGCCTCCATGGAACGCCCGGGGATCCACGCCTGGTGCAGCTCGTCGAGGGTCCCCCAGACGGCCAACGCCCCTCCGACGACGAGGGCGCGCAGCCAGGAGAAGCGGTGCGGCGGCGGCCACCGGATGGCGAAGTAGAGCAGGAACCCCTCGACGCCGTACAGGACCGCGTGGACGAGCTTGTCGAAGTTCGGGATCGACGACACGACCGGGACCTCGGGGGGCGAGGGCCACGAGGTCAGCGCGAGGAGGAAGAGGCCCCAGGCCGCCGCGAGGAGGCGGGCGCGCCGCAGCGGGTCGGGCTCGCTCATGCCGAAACGAAAAGGGCGCCGCTCGAAAGCGGCGCCCCGGAGGAACCGGACAATTGGACCTCAGGCTCCGCGCTTGGAGGGGCCGGTGCGCGACGGGCCTTTCTTCGGCGCGGGCTTGGCGGCCGGCTTGGTCCGCTCGGCCTTCCCGGACGAGGCCTTGCGCGGGGGCTTGGGAGCGGCCTCCCGCCCCTCCTCGCCCTCGCCGCCCTCGGGGCGGTCCTTGCGGACCGTCTCGACGCGGCCCCCGGAAGCCCGGCGGGCGCGGTCAGAGAGAGACTCCTTGCGGGGCCCCTTCTCCTTCGCCTCGAACTTGAAGTCCACGAACTCGAGGATGGCGGCCTCGGCCGCGTCGCCCGTGCGGGCGCCCAGCCGGAGGATGCGCGTGTAGCCGCCCGGACGATCCACGAAGCGCGGCGCGATCGTCTCGAAGACGCGCTTGATCGTCGTGCGGTCGGGGATCCAGCGGGACACGTGACGGCGGGCCGCCACGTCGTCCTTCTTCGCGCGGGTGATGAGCCGCTCGGCCAGGGGCCGGAGCTCCTTGGCCTTGGACAGCGTCGTCTGGATGCGCTCGTGATTCATCAGCGAATCGAGCTGGTTCGAGAACATCGCCAGCCGATGCGCCGTCGTGCGACGGAGCTTGCGCCCCGATCGGTTGTGCTGCATGACCTACTCGCTCTTCGCTTCGACCGGCTCGATCTCCATGCCGAGGGACAGGCCCATGGGGCGCAGGATGTCCTTGATCTCGTTCAGGGACTTGCGGCCGAAATTCTTGGTCTCGAGCATGTCCTTCTCGGTGCGCTGGACCAGGTCCCGGATCGTGCGGATTCCCGCATTCTTCAGGCAGTTGGCGCTGCGGACCGAGAGCTCCAGCTCGTCGACCGACTTGTTGAGGTACTCCGCCAGGTTCTCGGGAAGCTCACCCTCGCCGACGCCCTCGAGCGCGGTCTCGTGCTCGGCGTTGACGAAGATCGTGAGGTGGTCGCGCAGGAGCGTGGCCGCGAGGCCGACCGCGTCCGTCGGCGAGATCGTGCCGTTGGTCCAGACCTCGAGGACGAGGCGGTCGTAGTCGGTGGCCTGCCCGATGCGCGCGGCCTCGACGTGGTAGTTGACGCGCCGGACCGGCGAGTGGACCGAGTCGATCGGAATGTAGCCGATGCCCATGTCGTCGTCGAAGTTCTTGTCGGCCGAGACGTAGCCTCGGCCCGTCGAGACGCGCATCTCCATCTGGAGCCGGCCGTT
>JAYRMU010000016.1:0-196865 GCA_041912555.1 Thermoanaerobaculia bacterium | reverse complement strand
GTTGATGTAGATGATGAGCGTGTTGTCGAGCTTGCCCATGTCCTCGACCGCCTGAATGACGCGGCCGATTTCATAGTCGGTGTAGGCGGCGTAGGCGGCGAAGACTTCCACCTGGCGGATGAACATCTTTTTGTCATCCGGCGTGAGCTGCTCCCAGCGCTTGAGGAGATGGTCTGGCCAGGGCGTGAGCTTCGTGTCGGGCGGGATGACGCCGAGGCGCTTCTGGTTGGCGAAGATGGTTTCGCGGAGCTGGTTCCAGCCGCCGTCGAACAGGTGCATGGCGCTGATCTTGTCCACCCATTCCTTGGTGGGATGATGCGGCGCGTGTGTGCCGCCGGGGACGTAGTAGCAGAAGAACGGCTTCGACGGGTCGATCTGGTTGAGCTGCTTCATCCAGGCGATGGCCTCGTCGGCCTGCGCGGTCGTGAGGTTCCAGCCGGGGTGGCCGACGTTCGGGTAGATCTGGGTCGTGTTGCGGAAGAGGTTCGGCTCCCACTGGTTGGTGTCGCCGCCGACGAACCCGTAGAAGTACTCGAAGCCCATCCCGAGCGGCCACTGGTCGAACGGCCCCATCTGGCTGGCGGTGAACGTCGGCGTGTTGTGGTCCTTCCCGAACCAGGAGGTCGAATAGCCGTTGTCGAGGAGGATCCGGCCGACGGTCGCCTTGTCCTTCGTGATGATGCTGTCGTAGCCCGGGAAGCCCGTGGACTGTTCCGAGATGACGCCGAAGCCGGCCGAGTGGTGGTTCCGCCCGGTGATCAGCGCGGCGCGCGTCGGCGAGCAGAGGGCCGTGGAGTTCATCTGCGTGTACCGCAGGCCGGCCTTCGCGATGCGGTCCAGCGCCGGCGTCGGGATGACGCCGCCGAAGGTGCTCGGAACGCCGTAGCCCGAGTCATCGGTCATGATCAGAAGCACGTTGGGCGCGCCCTTGGGCGGCACGACGCGCGGCGCCCACCAGGGCTTGGACTGCAGCGCGTTGTCCTTGATGACGCCGCCGAAGGGCGGGTCGGGCGGCGGCAGCTGCTTGCCGTCGATGGACGTCGTCGCCGCGGGCGAGCCCGGCGGCGCGGGCTGCTGGGCGAGCGCCGGGAGGGCGGCCGCCAGGGCGAGAAGAAACAGGGGTGCCGTGCGACTCAGACGCATCTCTTTCTCCTTCGTCGAAACCAACGGTCACGGGTGGCTGCGGCCAATACTACATTCGACGAACCGGAGGGCGCGTGATGCGTCCACATCCTCCGCGGCCCGGTCTCGATCCCGCGGGCGCCCGCAGCGGCCCCGCGCCGGCGAGCACGGCCCGACGGCGCGCCTCGAACACGGGCAGCACCGCGAGGGAAGCGGCCGTCGCGTCCAGGTCCGGCCGCGGGACACCCCGCCGTCCGGAATTTGACCCGGACGGCAGGGGGGCCATAGGCTGACCGTCCACCCACTTCCAGGAGGCCCGACGATGGCGGCAAAGAAGGTGGCGAAGACGAAGAGCGGAGCAGGAAAGACGGCCTCGAAGAGGAAGGGCGCGAAGAAGGCGAATGCCCGGCGCCCGGCCCCCCGAGCCACCGCGTCGGCTCTCGAGATCCGCACGGCCTCGCCGAGCTTCACGGTCAACGACCTCGCGAAGAGCCTCGCATGGTACGGCGACGTCCTGGGGTTCGCCGTGGAGCAGCGCTGGGAAGACGGCGGGAAGCTGCTCGGGGTCGAGCTGCGCGCCGGCGACGTCACGTTCATGATCGGCCAGGACGACTGGAAGAAGGGACGCGACCGCAGAAAGGGCGAAGGATTCCGGATCTTCTGCACGACGACCCAGGACGTCGACGCGATCGCCCGGCGGATCAAGTCCAACGGCGGCCGGCTCGACCAGGAGCCGCAGGACCAGCCGTGGGGCATGCGCGACTTTTCATTGACCGATCCCGACGGCTTCAAGATCACGATCGCCGCAAACAAGAAGAAGTAACGCCGGACGCCGCCGGACGGCGCGATCCGCGCCACGGCCGGTCGCAGCCCGGTTCCACCCCGCCGCCCGCGATCGCCCGGACGATCTGCTACCCTTGCGCGGTTCCGCGAAAGGGAGGGCCGTCTCATGAGGCTTCGGGTGTCTCCGTGGACGATCGGGATCCTGCTCGCCGCGGCGGCGTGCCAGAAGAAGGAAGCGCCCTCCCCCGCCCCGGCCGACGCCGGCACCGCGACGATCACGGCGCCGGCGCCCGCGTCCGCCCTCCCCCCGCCCAACCCGCTCAAGAACGCGTACTTCGGCGACCTCCACCTCCACACCGGCTATTCGATGGACGCATTCGCGATGAGCACGCGGACGACGCCGGAGGATTCCTACCGCTACGCGATGGGACAGGCGGTCGACTACCTGGGCAAGGCCCAGCGGCGCCTAGCGCCCCTCGACTTCCTCGCGGTCACGGATCACTCGGAGTACCTGGGCGTGGTACGCGAGACGATCGATCCGAACGGCCCCTTCGCGAAGTCCGAGTGGCACAAGGTGATGACCGCCAACGACCCGGAGGTTTCGGCCGGGGCGTTCCGCAAGCTCATCGGCTCGACCGTCGTCAACAAGCCGCTGCCCGAATTCTCGGACCCCGCCCTGCTCAAGTCGGCCTGGAGCAAGTACGCGGCGATCGCCGATCAGTTCAACAAGCCCGGACGGTTCACGACCTTCGTCGGGTTCGAATGGACGTCGGCGCCGGACTTCCAGAACCTGCACCGCTGCGTCCTCTTCGCCGACAAGGGGCCGGAGCTGCCGTTCACGGCCTTCGATTCCCTGGACCCCGAGGAGCTCTGGCGTTACCTCGAGCAGCAGCGCCAGAAGGGCCTCGACGTCATCGCCGTTCCCCACAACGGCAACGCCAGCAACGGCCTGATGTTCAGCGTGAAGGACATGTCCGGCAAGCCGATCACGCGCGACTACGCCGAGCGCCGCATGGCCAACGAGCCCCTGGCGGAGATCGTCCAGGGCAAGGGACAGAGCGACACGAGCCCCTCGCTCTCGCCGGCGGACGAGTTCGCGAACTTCGAGCTGTGGACCACCCTCGTGGGCAGCGATCGAAAGGCCAACTCCGCGACGGGCAGCTACATCCGCCAGGCCTACGGCGTCGGACAGGAGCTGCAGGAGAAGCTGGGCGCCAACCCCTTCAAGTACGGGATCGAGGCCGGCACGGACTTCCACTCCGGCATCTCCTCGACCGAGGCGAGCAACTACCCGGGCTCGCACGGCAACCAGGACAGCGACCCGAAGACCGTCATCACCGCCACCACCTCGATCGGCGGAGAGCCCCCGACCGTCGTCGGATCGGGCGGCCTCACGGGGGTGTGGGCCGAGGAAAACACGCGCGCGTCGCTCTTTTCCGCGATGAAGCGCAAGGAGACGTTCGGGACCTCCGGCGTGCGCATCCAGGTCCGCCTGTTCGCGGGCTGGAACTACCCGAAGGACATGACGCAGAAGAGCGGCTGGGTCAAGGCCGCCTACGAGGGCGGCGTGCCGATGGGAGGCGACCTGCCCGCGCGGGCCGGAGCTCCCGCCGGCCCGACCTTCGCCGTCCACGCCGTCAAGGACCCGAACAGCGGCAACCTCGACCGGATCCAGATCGTCAAGATCTCGACGAAGAACGGGAAGAGCGCCGAGAAGGTCTTCGACGTCGTGTGGAGCGGCGACCGCAAGCCCGATCCGAAGACCGGCAAGGTCCCCGCGGTCGGAAACACGGTGGACGTGAAGACCGCCACGTACGCGAACTCGATCGGCGCGACCGAGCTCGTCGGCGAGTGGACGGATCCCGCGTTCGACCCCGACGCGAGCGCGACCTACTTCGCCCGCGTCCTCGAGATCCCGACGCCGCGCTGGTCGACGTACTGGGCGGCGAAGCTCGGCATGCCGCCCAACCCGACCGTGGCGGCCACGGTCCAGCAGCGGGCCTGGACGTCGCCGATCTGGTACACGCCGGCGAAGTAGCGCCCCGGCGCGGCGCGCCGGCCTAGGACTTCGAGGCGGGCTTGCTCGCCTTGACGTTCATGAGCCGCACGGGCTCGCCCTGGTAGTTGGCGATGTGGACCTTCCCGTCCTTGCCGACGGACGCCTTTCCGGCGAGGACGATCTTTCCCTCGCCCGTCGCGCTGCCCTTCTTGAAGTGCAGCTCGATGAGCGTCGCGTCGTACTGGCTCAACTGCGGGGCGTTCGTCGCCATGCCGATCGACCGGTCCGTTCCGATCACGACCTGCCGGCTTCCGTCCGGCATCTTGTTCGAGCGCGCGTAGAAGAGCGCGACCCCCATCGAGTTGGGCATCTTGATGTAGCCGACCTGCGGCAGCTTCTGCAGCTCCGCGATCATCGCCGGCTGTCCCGCTTCCTTGAGGATGCCGAGGAGCATTTCGCGCTCCGCGTCCGTCGACCACCGCGTGATCGAGATCTCGACGACGCCGGAGGCCCCGCTCTGCATCTGGACCGCGAACGCGGTGAAGACCTCGATCGGCTTGTTGCCGGGCTCCGGGCGGGTCTGGGGCGGTCTCTGCGCCGAAGCGGACTCGACGACGGCGGCGAGCAGCCCGATCATCGACACGAGCACCGACCACCTCTTCATCACCGGCTCCTTTCGACGGTCCAACGCGGACAAGGCTATCCCACCCCGCCGTCCTCGCCGGCCGGCGCGGTGATCCGGTAGACCAGGGACTCCCGGCCGGCGCCGCTCCGCCTCGTGCCCACGAGGACGCCGCCGATCTTCTCCATCGCCCTCCGGGACCGCATGTTCCCGGGGCCGACGAGGAAGACGACGCTGGCCACGAACCGGAAGGCGTGCCCCAGCATGAGCTGCTTCATCTGCCGGTTGTACGCGCCGCCCCAGCAGGACCTCGCGAGGAAGGTCCAGCCGATCTCGATCTCGCCGCGCCCGGGGTCGTACCCGTGGTAGCGCGACGAGCCGATCACGCGCCCGTCCCGGGAATCGAGCGCGATCAGGGCGCCGCCGGACTCCATCGCCTCGCGGAAGAACTCCCGGAACACGTCCTCCTTGTACCGGTCCCAGGCCGGGTGCTGTTCCCAGAGGAGCGGGTCCGAGGCGACTGCGTAGAGCTCGTCGAAGTCGTCCGGGCGCAGGGGGCGCAGGCGCAGCAGGTCGCCTTCGAGCTCGGGCTGCAGGTCGAACGCCATGCGCCCCTCAGCGCACCGTCGAGTTCCGTCCCGCGCGGGCGGCCGTCACGTCGATGAACACGTCCGCGACGAGCGGCAGCGCGAGCTGGACCCGGCGATCGAGGTCGTCCATCGCGCGCGTCAGCGCGTCGATGTCCAGGCTCGCCTTCGGGTGGACCTTGGCCATCACGATCACTTCCTCGGGCCCCGAGTAGAGGGCCCGCAGGGACAGGACCTCGTCGATCGCCGCCTCCTCCCGGAACAGCGCCTCCAGCCGCTCGAGGAGCGGCGCGGGGAGCGACCGCCCCACGAGAAAATCCGCAAACGGGCGCGCCAGGGCGAAGGCCGTGACGCAGAGGAGCACGCCGATCAGGAGCGACGCCACCGAGTCCGGCACGTGGGAGTCGAGGATCCTGCTGAGGAGCAGCCCGCCCGCGGCCAGCGCGAGGCCGATCAGCGCCGCGCCGTCCTCGAACACGACCGCGCGGACGACCGGATCGCTCGAGCGGAGGAGATAGCGCCACAGGGGGTTTCCGTACTCCTTCGCCTGGAGGCGCGCCTGCCGCAGGCCCTGGCGCCACGACGCCCCGTCGGCCAGAAACGCGATCCCGAGCACGATCCAGACGGCAGGGCCGCCCTGAACCGGGTGGGGGTCCTTGAAGTGCGCGACGGCCAGGGCGATGGACAGGCAGCCTCCGATCAGGAACGACGCGATCGCCGCCATGAACGCCCAGAGAAAGCGTTCGCGTCCGTGGCCGAGCGGATGCCTCTCGTCCGCGGGCTGGCCGGCCCGGTGCAGCCCGACGGCGAGGAACACCTCGTTGACGGTATCCGCGGCGGAGTGCGCGGCCTCGGCCAGCATCGCGGTCGATCCCGACAGGAGGCCGCCGACCAGCTTCGCGGCCGCGATGACGACGTTGGCGAGCAGCGCCACCACGATCGTGCGGACGCTCTCGCCCTGCGCGGCCCTCCGGAGGGCCGTCGGCGAGCGGCGCGAAGGAAGGATTCCCCGCATCGATCGGCGCTCAGGCCACGAGGCGGGGATCGCGCCCCTCTCGCGGGGCGGAGCGCGGGGTCAGCGCAGCATCATCCACAGGTACGCGTACTGCAGGGCGGTGACCTGCGCCGTCTGCTTGTTCACGGCGCCGCTGCCGTGGCCGCCCTCGGTGTTCTCGAAGTAGTAGACCGGGTGCCCCTGCTCCTCCAGCTTCGCGACCATCTTGCGGGCGTGCGCCGGGTGCACCCGGTCGTCGCGCGTGTTCGTCCAGAAGAACGGCGTCGGGTACTTCGCGTCCGCCTTGAGGAGCTGGTACGGCGACCACGTCTGGATGTAGGCCCAGTCCTCGGGCTTGTCGGGGTCGCCGTACTCCCCCATCCAGCTCGCTCCGGCCAGGAGGTGGCTGAAGCGCCGCATGTCGGCCAGCGGGACCTGCGCGACGACGGCGTGGAAGAGGTCCGGATAGAGCGCGAGGGTGCCGCCGACCAGGAGGCCGCCCTGGGACCCGCCCATGATCCCGAGGTGCCGCGCCGAGGTGATCTTCCGCGCCGCGAGGTCCCGCGCAACCGCCGAAAAATCCTCGAAGTTGTGAATGTGCTGGTCCTTCACGGCCGCCTTGTGCCAGGCCGGGCCGAACTCTCCGCCGCCCCGGATGTTCGCCAGGACGTAGACGCCTCCGCGCGCCAGCCACGCGGCCCCCAGGACCCCGTTGTAGGTGGGGACTTCCGACACCTCGAACCCGCCGTAGCCGTAGAGCAGCGTCGGCGCGGTCCCGTCCGCCTTGAACCCCCTCGGCCGCACGACGAAGTACGGGATCTTCGTCCCGTCCTTCGACGTCGCCTCCAGCTGCTCGGTGGTCATCCCCTTCGCGTCGAAGAACGCCGGCATGGACTTGACCTGGACGGGCGCCGCGCCGTTCTCGGCGAGCCACAGGGACTTCGGCGTCGTGAAGTCCTCGTACGTGAAGAAGAAGGACTCGGACTGGTCGCTCGCGGCCGTGAGGTCCGCGGTGCCGATCCCCGGCGTCGGGATCTCGGATCGGGCCCAGCTTCCGTCCTCCTTCAGCGAGAGAGCGGTCAGGCGGCTGCGGACGTTGTCGAGCGTCTGGAGGAGCACCCGGTCGCGCGTGCGGTCCACCGCGGCGAGCGAGACGCGCGCGCCCGGCTCGAAGAGGACGTCGAAGCGGCGCACCCCACGCAGGAGATCGTCGACCGTCCCGGCGAGAAGAGACCCCTCGCGGTAGGTTTTTCCGCCCGCGGTCCAGTCGCTGCGCAGCGAGAAGAGGAGCCGGTCGCGAAAGAACACGCGGGGGCGGACGTCCTCGGGCAGGTCGAGCCGGATCAGCCGATCGCCGAGGTAGAAGAACGTCTCCCCGCGGAAGAAGGCCGGGGTCCTCGTGATCAGGTCGTAGCGGCCGTCGCTCAGGATCTCGGTTCTTCCGCCGGCGCCGACGTCTTCCGCCCTGCCTTCGAAGACGGTGCGCGCCGCCGACATCGGGGTGCCGCGCGCCCAGAGCTTCACGATCCGCGGATACCCGGAGGACGTCAGCGACCCAGGCCCGAAGTCCGTGCCGAGCCAGAGCGTGTTCTCGTCGCGCCACGCGATGAACGACTTGGCCTCCGGCAGCACGAAGCCGCCCGCCACGAACGCCTTCGTCTTCGTGTCGAACTCCCGCTCGACGGAGGCGTCCGAGCCCCCGGGGGAAAGGCTGACCATGCACCGCTCGAACGAGGGCGCGAGGCAGGTCGCGCCGTGCCAGACCCACGGCTTGCCGTCGGCCTTCGCGAGCGCGTCGACGTCGAGCACGGTCTCCCACTGCGGCGCGGCCGTGCGGTAGGAGGCGAGGGTCGTGCGCCGCCAGATCCCGCGCTCGTGCCCGTCGTCCTTCCAGAAGTTGTACACGGCGTCGCCGAAGAGCTCGGGCGTCGGGATCTTGTCCTTCGAGTCGAGGATCTCCAGCGTCCTCGCGTAGATGGGCTTGTACTCCGGGCGCGCTTCGAGGACCGCGATCGTCTTCGCGTTGTGCTGCTTCGCCCAGGCGAGGGCCTTCTCGCCCTGCACCTCCTCGAGCCAGGCGAAGGGATCGTCGGCGGGAGGATCCGCGGCCGCGCCCAGGCCGCCCAGGCCCGCGAACGCGAGCGCCGCCGCCGTCAGCTTTGACCCGTTGGCATGGGGCTTCCTCATTCCTGCACCTCCGGAAGGTGAGGATCATAGTCGGATCGGGCCTGGGCAGGCGCCTGCCGATGCAGGGAGCCCGGGCACGGCCGCCTCCAGGCCGCTCTTTCCCGAAGCGGTGTTCCCCGAAGGGCCGGGCCAGCCTTCGCACAGCCGCACTCTCCCCTCAGCTCGCATCGCGAAAAGTCTCCCGACCGAAGGGAGGGAGGAGGTTCGCGATGCGGGAGCCCGCAGCGGTCGCGCAGCAGCGCGATCCGCGAGGAGCGACGTGCGATGCGGGAGCCCGCAGCGGTCGCGCAGCAGCGCGATCCGCGACGAGCGACGTGCGATGCGGGAGCCCGGAGCGGTCGCGCAGCAGCGCGATCCGCGAGGGCGACGGTCAGGTCAGCGCCAGGTACTCGTGCGCCAGCCGCACCACCATGGACCCCTCGCCGACGGCCGAGGCCACGCGGTTCATCGCTCCGGCGCGCACGTCGCCCGCCGCGAAGACGCCGGGCACGCTCGTCTCGAGAAGGAGCGGCTCCCGCTGCTCCTTCCAGGTTCGCGAAAACGGCTCGGCGGCCATCAGGTCGCGGCCGGTGAGGACGAACCCCTTCGCGTCGCGCAGCACGCCGGCCGGCAGCCAGTCGGTCCGCGGCCGCGTCCCGATGAAGACGAACACCGCGTCCGCCTCCTCGGTCCGGCACGATCCGTCGTCCAGCGAACGAAGCGTCACGCGCTCGACGTGGCCCTCGCCCTCGACGCCCGCGATCTCCGTCCGCGGGCGCAGGCGGATGTTGGGCGTCTTGCCGATCTGGTCGATGAGGTACTGCGACATCGTCTCGCGGAGACCTTCCCGGCGCACGATGATCTGGACCTCCGCGGCGTAGCGGGCCAGGTGCATCGCGCCCTGGCCCGCGGAGTTTCCGCCGCCCACGACGAGGACGCGGCGGCCCCGGAAGGCCGGCGCCTCGGTGGTCGCCGCGCCGTAATAGACGCCCGATCCCGCGTGCTCCGCCACGCCGGGAGCCGGATGCTCCCGATAGAACATTCCCGTCGCGGCCAGCATCGTCCGTGTCAGAAGCTCGCGCCCGTCGGTGAGCGCCAGGCGCTTGTATCCCCCGTCGATCGAGACGCCCGTCACCTCGAGCGGCGCGAGCACCTCGGCCCCGAGACGCTGCGCCTGCGTGATGGCCCGGCGCGTCAGGTCGCTGCCGCTGACGCCGGCGGGAAACCCGAGGTAGTTCTCGATGCGCGAGCTCGAGCCCGCCTGTCCGCCCGGCGCGTGGCGATCGAGGAGGATCGTCCGCAGGCCTTCGGAGGCACCGTACACCGCGGCCGCCAGGCCCGCGGGCCCCGCGCCGACCACCACCAGGTCGTAGACGTCGAAGGCGGCCAGCAGCGGGCGGCCGAGGCGCTCGGCCACCTGGCGCGGCTCCGGGTTGGCCAGGACGCTGCCGTCCTCGAAGAGCAGGACCGGGAGCGCGTCGCTCGACACTCCGGCCGCCTCGAGGAGCGAACGGGCCTCGGGGTCCCGCTCGACGTCGAGCCAACGGTACGGAATCAGGCTGCTCGCCAGGAAGTCCTTGATCGCGTGCGACCGCGTCGCCCACTGGTGGCCGATCAGCCGCAGGCCCGTCGCCTCGGGCAGGGACTCGGCCTGCCACGCGTCGAGCAGGTCGTCCACGACCGGGAAGAGCTTTTCCTCGGGCGGGTCCCAGGGCTTCGAGAGGTAGTGATCGAGGTGCGCCTCGTTGATCGCGCGGATGGCCGCTTCGATGTCCGAGTAGGCCGTCAGCAGGACGCGCCGCGCGAGCGGATAGACCTCGCGCGAGCGGGCGAGCAGCTCGCCGCCGAGCATGCCGGGCATGCGCTGGTCGCTGATCACCATGGCGAGGGCGTCGCCGCGGCTCTTCAGCTCCCGCGCCGTCGTCAGCGCCTCCTGTCCGGAGGCCGCGCTCACGACCGTGTACCCTTCGCGGTACCGCGATCGCAGGTCGCGCCGCACCGCCGCCAGGACCTGCGGATCGTCGTCCACGACGAGGAGAACGGGTTTGTTCACGTCCGGCCTTCGGAGCCCCCGGCCTCGGCGACCGGCAGCCGGACCCGGAACTCCGTCCGCCCGGGCCGCGATTCCACGTCGATCTCGCCGCCGTTGTGCTGGACGAGCCGGCGCACGATGTCGAGGCCGAGGCCCGTCCCGTGCCCGGCCGCCTTCGTCGTGAAGAAGGGATCGAAGATCCGATCGCGGATCTCGGCCGGAATGCCGGGGCCGTCGTCGGCGATCTTCACGACGACGCGCCCGCCGTCGCGCCCGGCCGCGACCTCGACCCGGCCCGACTCGGGAACGGCGTCGAGCGCGTTGTCGATGAGGTTTCCCCAGATCTGGTTCAGCTCGCCGGCGAACCCCATGACGCGCGGCAGGTCCGGGTCCACCCGGATGGACACGGCGATCGACTTCCCGCGCGCCTTCGACTTCAGGACGGCGACCGTGTTTCCGAGGCCCTGGGCGAGGTCCACCGGCCCGGCGGCCGCCCCCTGGTCCATGTGCGTGAAGCCCTTGACGGCGAGGACCAGCCCGGCGATGCGCGTCGCGGCGTCCTGGATCTCCGAGGCGAGGCGGCGGACCGAGCAGCCGGCCGCGGCCCAGCGCAGCGCCCCGTCGAGCGCGGGCCCCGACACGGCGGCGGCGAGGCGGTCGAGCGCCTCGATCGTCACGGCGGTCTCGGCGAGCGCGTCGGACGCGCCCGTGTCGAGGCCGCGGGCGGCGAGCCAGTCGGAGATCTCCTCTTCGCGCTCGGCATGCTCGATCGGCGACCGGACCCCCTGCTCCGGGGCGACGGCGCAGGCGTTGCGGACGCCGTCGATCGCGTCGAACTGGGCCCCCGTCAGGTTCGCCGCGCCGAGAGCGCGGGCCGCCTGCTCGACGTCCTCGAGCCGGCTCCCGAGGAGCGCCGCGCTGCGCTCGATCGCCGACGCGGGATTGTTCAGCTCGTGCGCGAGGCCCGCCGAGAGCCGCCCGAGCGAGATCATCTTTTCGTCGTGCAGCTCGTTCGAGGTGAACTCCCGCGCCCGATCGATCATCCGGTGGACGAGGATCGCCGTCAGAACCGGGCACTCCCGGGCCAGGGCGGCCATGTGCTCGCGCGGCACGACGAACATGTCCGAGGGCTCCTGGACGACCGACCGTCCGGGCGAATTGACGAGCCGGGAGTACGGCAGCATGCCCGTCACGTCGCCCGGCCCCCATTCCGCCAGCTTGTGCGGTCCCGAGCCCCGATCGATGAAGATCGTGCTGCGGCCCGACAGGATGACGAACATCCCCTCCACGGGCGTGCCCTGGGTCGAGACCGCTTCGCCCACCTCGACGTGCCGCAGGGTCCCGCGCGCGGCCAGCCACTCGAGCTCCTCGCGGGGCGCGGCGCCGAGGGTCTTGTGACGGGAGAGGCGGTCGACGATGTCAGTTGCCGTCATGAATGTGCCACCCGCGTTCGAATCCTACATCCGGCCCGGCCGCAGCCGGGCTCGGTCACGACATCCGCGTCCGGGGATCGCCGGGATTGAACAGGCTCGCGAACCGCCTGGCCGCGATGGCCTTCTCGGAATTCCCGGCAGCTCGACTTCATCGCCGAGTCGCCCCGTGGGCCCGGGCGCCTCCTATCGTGCCTCGATCTCGCCTGCCAGTTGCCGCAGTGTCTGGTGGGTCTCGAGCGTCGCCAACGCGATGACCTGGTCGGCTGCGGCCAGGCGGGTGGCGCCGTTCGGAACGATCATTTCCTGCCCGTGCAGGATGGCGACGGCGATCGTGCCCGTCAGCGGCCCGAAGGCTTCCACGACGCTCTTGCCTTCGAACGCCGAGCCCGATCCGATCCGCACGATCACGAGGATGCCACCGCCGTCGGACACCTGGATGGGGCTGCCGAACTTGAGCAGGGTGACCAGCCGCGGCAAGGTCAATTCCGTCGTGTCCACGGAACCGCCTTCGATCATCTCGAGGGCGCGGCGGACGAACACGCCGCGGTGGGCCGGCGAATCTTCGCGGGTCGGCACCTGCGCCTCGTAGAGGGTGGGATAGCGGCGTCCGTGCGTCAACGAACGCTGGACGATGAAGGAGGAGATGTTGGCCAGCATCGCGGGGACGATGAGGCCGTAGCCCCCCGTCATCTCGGCCACCATGATGAGCGTCGAGATGGGAGTCCGCGCCGCCCCGGAGAAGATCGCCGCCATTCCCACCACGACGAACGCGGCGGGCACGACGCCGAGCCCGGGCGAGAGGGCGGCCAGCGAGAGCCCGACGATGCCGCCGAGCAGCGCTCCCATGGTGACCGTGGGAGCGAAGACGCCCCCCGATCCCCCGGAGCCGATGGTCAGACTCATCGCGGGCGCCTTGAGAAGCAGGATCACGGCGAGCATGACGATCGAGAGCTTCCCGGCGATGGCCATTTCCACCCAGCCGTAGCCGGTTCCGAGGACCTCGGGCACCGCCATCCCGACCAGGCCGACGATCAGCCCTCCGATGGCGGGCTTGACGTGCCGCGGAACGGGAATGCGGCGAAACAGGTCGCGGACACCGTAAAACAGCGTAGGGAGAATGGCGCCCAACACGCCTGCGAGCACGCCGAGAACGCCGAAGCCGAGAAGCGCGAGCGGGCTGTGGAACGTCAGGCCGGGAGGAATGACGAAGATGGGCGACCATCCCACGAAGAACCCGTGGATGGCGTAGGCGGTGACGGCGGAGATGACCGTGTAGATCAGCGCCTCGGATTCGAAGACCATGCCGGAGTAGAGGATCTCGACGCTGAAGATGGCCATGCCGAGCGGCGCGCGGAAGACCGCGGCGAGGCCCGCGGACATGGACGCCAGCAGCACGATCCGGCGCTCCTGGCCGCGCAGGCGCAGAAATGTCGAGAGGATCGCTCCCAGCCCGACGGAGATTTGCGCCGTCGGCCCCTCCCGCCCCGCCACGCCTCCCGAGCCGATCGTCAGAGCGGAGGCGACGCCCTTGATGAACGGAATGCGAGGGCGCACCTCGGCGCCCTTCTGGTGGTACGTCTCGACGGCGGCGTCGGTGCCGTGGCCCTCCGCTTCGGGGGCCAGGCTGTAAACGAGGACTCCCGACAGCAGGCCGCCGAGGGTCGTGGAGAGCGGGATCCACCAGTGGAATGTCCACGCGTGGACGTATTCGGCCGTGTAGACGAGACCGGGGCCCGGAGGTACGAAACGTCCGACCCGCTCGAGCAGGAACGACTGGGCCAGATTGACGGCGCCATCGAAGGCGAGAGCCGCCAGCGCTCCCAGCAGGCCGATGACGAAGCAGTAGAGGACGAGCCTGTACGTTGGCGGGAACCGGGGCTGGTCGGTGACCCTCCCCTCCAGCTCTCGCAGCGGCAGCATGCCGCTCAAGGCGGCATCCCCGGCCGGCCGCGCGCGGCCTCGGAATCCGACGCCGTTCTCGTCCTCACTCCCGATCAGCCAGGCTTGATGAAGGCATTCGGGTCGGCCCACCGGCCCCGCTCGTAGACGTGGCCCACGGCTTTGTCGACGACGACCAGACCGTCCTCCGGGGAAATGACGATCGACCCCCTCCCGAGCGGCCGCGGCGTGGGGCCCTAGAAATCGACCTGCGAGACATCGTACCCCGAGCCGTGCCGCGGGCCCTTGAACTTGTTCTGCGACGGAAGCCAGTTCGGCATGCAGACCGGACGGGCGCATGCGGCCCCGAGCGAGGAGAACGAGGTCGGGTTCCGGACGATCCAGACACCGAACTTCTCCTTCCAACGCTCATCGACTCCGATCGCGTACGTCGAGGGGTCTGCGGCCCTGAAGCGGGTCGGGGGCTCGAACGGGACGTTCGAAAAAGGAACCGCAGGGTCGCGATCAACCCCGTCCCCGTCGCGGCCCCGAAGAGCAACCAGGGCCGAGGCCCCGTGGCGCAGCGTCTTGCGCCGCGTGAAGACCTCGGCACGCGCCGCCGCTTCGGGCCGGGCCATCGAGTCGTTCACCGCAGGCGCCGGCCATCATCACAACTCCCCCGGGCGGGAACAATATCGTTTTGCGATGTATTTCGTGTAGCAGCCGGCGGCCCGGCCCCGCGCGCCAAGGCTTCGGCTAGGGCGCATCGAGATGGAAATCGTCGCGCAGATCGCGCCCAACCAGGAGGTCGGCGAGCCACGGAACGGCCAGCAGTCGGCTGACCCGGTCGCGCACGATGACGCCGAAGGCGGTCTTCGGGGCAAACGAGGAGGCGAACGACGCGGCAGAAGCCTGCTTGCGCCTCAGGAAAGGCCTCAGGCGCTCCTCGTAACGGGAAAAGGCCGCCGCGTATCCGGCTCCCCCACCTGCCGCGTGGAGCTCGGCGGCGAGCACGAAGGCCTCGGCCATGGCCAGTCCCGTGCCCTCGCCGGCGAGCAGCGAGACGCAGGCCGCCGCATCGCCGACCAGGACGATGCGCCCGAGGCTCCAGCGGTCCATTCGAATCTGGCTGACGCGGTCGAAATAGATGGCGGTCGCGCCCTCCAGGGCGTCCAGGATCTCCGGCGCCTCCCACCCAACACCCGCGAAGACCTCGCGAAGCACGGCCCGGCGCTCCGCGTCGCTCGAGGGAATGCCGAGAGGTCCGAATTCGTCGCGAAAGACGAAGAGAAAGAGCGTTCGGCCCTCGCGCATGGAGAAGCGCGAGATTTGACGTCCCGCAACCCCGTGGCTGACGTAGACGAGCTCGTCGCGCGGCCGATAACCCTCGACATCGGCAGCGGCAACCCGATAGCCAAGCCGAACCTCGAACTGCTCCTCGGGTCCGAAGGCCAGGCGGCGGACGCGCGAATGCAGGCCGTCCGCACCGACGAGCAGGTCGACCTCGCGCGGCGGGGCATGGTCGAAGCCGAGGCGCAGACCTTCGTCCCGCTCCTCGACGGTGGCGACCGAGTCGCCGAAAAGCGTCTCGACCTCTCCCTCCAGGGCGGCGTACAGCGCGGCCGAGAGATCGGAGCGCCGGACGCTGGTGAAGCGGCCGCCCGTCATGCGCCGGAAGATGTCGGCGCGGAAACCGCCGCTCCGGCGCCCCCGCCGATCGACCAAACGGACCTCCTCGACCTGGTAGCCCGCCGCCCGGATCCGCGGTATCAGGCCCATCCTCTCGGCGACGTCGTACCCGACACCCCAGAAGTCGACGACGTACCCCCCGCGGCGGAGGGCCGGCGCCTCCTCGATGAGGACCACGTCGTGCCCCGATCTCCGCAGCCAGTAGGCGAGCGTCGGCCCGGCGATGCCGATTCCATTGATCGCGATCCTCATTCCTCACCTCCCCGGTCTCTGCTAGTCGCTCCCGTCGTGCGCGATCATCGGGGTCCCGTCGAGGATCTGCGAGATGTTGATCGCCGCCGAGATCAGGCCCAGATGTGTGAGAGCCTGGGGGAAGTTTCCGAGGGCTTCTCCCGTCAGGCCGATCTGCTCCGCGTACAGGCCGACGTGGTTGGCATACCCGAGCATCCTCTCGAACGTGAGACGCGCCTCCTCCAGGCGTCCGGCC
Organism: Thermoanaerobaculia bacterium; assembly: GCA_041912555.1. GTDB lineage: Bacteria > Acidobacteriota > Thermoanaerobaculia > UBA5066 > Gp7-AA6 > DAHUXD01. The sequence continues at coordinate 181,073 of JAYRMU010000016.1, read as the reverse complement.
CGAGCCAGCGCCTCCGCGAGCCAGAACGTGCACATGGAGAACGTTCCCTCGTCGCCCCCGACCCCGTCGGGCACGATCCGCGGATCGTAGCGTCGCACGAGGTTGTCGCTCACCAGCCCCTTCTGGATCGCGTCGAGAGTGCCCAGCATCCGGGGATCGGCCGGGGCCACGAACTTGACCATGGGCGCCAGCAGCATCGACGCGTCGAGGACCTCCGAATCGAGCGACTGGACGAACGAGCGCTGGTCCCGCGAGAAGCCCCGGTCCATGATCTCCGTGAAGATCGCGTCCCGATTCGCGAGCCAGTTCTCGCGGCTGGCCGGGAGGCTTCGGCCGACGGCAATCCGGTGCGCGCGATCGAGCGCGACCCAGCACATCATCTTCGAAAAGGTGAAGTGGCGGCGCCCTTCGCGGACCTCCCAGATGCCGTCGTCCGGCTCCCGCCAGTGCTCGCAGACCCAGTTCGCCATGGCGCGAACGCCGCTCCAGAGATCGTAGGAGAGCGGGCGCGCGTGCTTGTTGTAGAGGTAGATGGCATCCATCAGCTCGCCGTAGGGGTCGAGCTGAAACTGCCCTGAGGCCAGATTGCCGATCCGGACCGGCCGCGAGCCGCGGTAGCCGCGGAGATGATCGAGATGCTCCTCCGCGATCTCCATCCTCCCGTCGATCCCGTACAGCACGTTGAGGCTCCCGACCTCGCCGGCCCCCCGGTAGATCCTCTCGAGAAAGCCCATGAACTTCTCGGCCTCGTAGGACATCCCGATGCGCAGGAACGCGTAGATCGTGAAGGCCGAGTCGCGGATCCAGGTGTAGCGGTAATCCCAGTTCCGGTCTCCTCCCAGGCGTTCGGGGAGGCTCGTCGTGGGCGCCGCGACGATCGCTCCCGTCGGCGCGAAGGTCATGAGCTTGAGCGCAAGTGCGGAGCGCTTGACCATCTCCCGCCACCGCCCCTGGTACCGGGAGCGGGCGATCCAGTCCTGCCAGAATCGCAGCGTGCTGCTGAACTCGTCGAGGCAGGCCGGCAGCAGACGGGAGGCGGGAAACCCTTCGCCCCCGGCCGACTGGGCGATCACGAGCGGCACCTCCTGGCCCTCTTCGAGGAGGAAATCCGAACTCAGCCCGTCGGCCTCGATCCGGCACTCGAGCGGAGTCAGGACGTCCAGCGCCGTGCCGGGCGCCGCGAAACGGAATCCCCAGACCTCGCGCGACGGCCTCTCGCGGCGCCGGGCATAGTCGAACGCCGGGTGGCATTCCATTCGGAACGGGATCGTGCCGCGCACGCCCCGAATCAAGCGCACGACGCGGTGGTCTTCGGTCCTCTTTCCGACCTCTCCGTCGGAAACCGGCATGAAGTCCACGACTTCGCCCACGCCGTCGGGAGTCAGGAAGCGGGTCACCAGGATGTTGGAATCCGGCAGGTACATCTGGCGGCGGCGGGCCTCGGCATTGGCCGCGGCGACCCGGCAATGACCGCCCCGCTCGGGATCCAGGATCGACGCGAACAGGCTCGGGGAGTCGAAGTAGGGGAGACAGAGCCAGTCGATCGTGCCGTCGTTGCCGACCAGAGCCGCGGTGTGGAGATCGCCAATCAGGCCATGGTGTTCGATCGGAAGCTCCATCATCCTCTCCCCTCGAGCGTCGCCGCCCACCGATGCAGGAACCAGACCAGCTCTTCCGGCGGCCGGATCCAGAGGGCCGCCTCCGTCACGCGCCTCTCGGAGCGCACCAGCACCGGCAGTCCGCGGTCGCCCAGCGCGGCGAAGGCGTCCTCGTCGGTCTGATCGTCGCCGAGACAGGCGATCGGGCAGGCTTCCCCCTCTTCCCGCAGGATCCTCCTCACCACGTCGCCCTTGCCGGCGCCCCGGGGGCGGAACTCGATTCCTCCGTCGAACTCGACGAGGGACAGAGACGCCTGCCGCGCCGGCCCGGCCCATCGTTCGGCTGCGGCGCGGCAGGCGGACTCATAGGCGTCCGGGCCGGCACGCCGGTGCAAGGCGAAGCCGAAGGGTTTTCGTTCGAACAACTCGCTCCAGCCCTCGTTCGCAGCCCACGCCGAAGCCTCGCGGAGCATCGCCGTCAGGGGTGCCGACACGGGAACCGAGGAGGAGCGTCCTTCCACGCCGCGGTGTTCGAGCCCGTGCGAGCCCCACAACTCGATCGGCAGGCCCCCCGGCAGCCTCGCCTCCAGATCCCGGAGGGCGCGCCCGCTGACGACTGCGAGCCGGGTACGCGCGCCGGCCGCGATTCGCGCGAGGGCGTCGACGACCCCGGGGTATGGCATCGCGTCCTGGCGCCGCGCTGCGAACGGAGCGAGGGTCCCGTCGAAGTCGAGCAGCAGAACCCCTCGACCGCACGCGCCGAGTCGCTCCAGGAAGGCCTCCGGATCGCCGCGCCGGGTCAGCGTCTCCAAGGGACGACGATATCTCGCCGGGCGCAGTCCTCCAAGTGTGCTTGAATCGGAGTGGGATGTCCCGACCGTTCCGATTCCTCGTCGCACTGATCCTCGGATTGGCGCTCCTCACCTGGGCGGCTTCGGTCATCGTCCACGAGACGGCGCGGGCCTGGTTCGAAAAGGACGTCCGACTGCGCGCGGAGCTCGTCGTCAATGGGGCCAGGCGCGCCCTGATCTCGCACTGGCAGAAGTCGGCCGACCTTCGGGACCTCCTGACCGAGATCGCGCACGACGAGCGCATAACGGGGGCCGCGGCCTGCACGGCGGACCTCGAGCTGCTGGCCCGAACCGCCGACTACCCGACGCCGTTCACGTGCGCGGAGCTCGGACGGCACGTCCGCCCCGCCTCCGGCGCTGCGACCGCCCCCTGGACCACCTGGCAGAGCGTGAGGCCGCTGCCGGACGGGAGCGTCTACGTCAGCGCCGTACCCGTGTTCGAGGGCGGCCATCCGCTCGGCTTCGTGGTTCTCGTGCACGATCTGGCCTTCGCCGACCGGCGGGAGGCGGAGACGCGGCGGTTCCTGCTGCTGGCCTTCGGCATCCTCGCCCTCGCCGCCTCGGCGGTCACCATGATCGCGGCTCGCCTGTCCTGGCGCGGCTGGAGTCGGGAACTGCGCCGTTTCCTGCGCAGCGAATCCCACCGCCCGGAGTTTCAGCCGATCCTGGGCGACGTGCGGGAGCTCGTCGATCGCATCGTTTCCGAGACGGAAGCCGACCGGGAAGCCGGCGAATGGACGCCCCAGCGTCTCAAACAGACGCTGAACCGGTACCTGCACGGCGAGAAGGTCGTGATCGTCGCCAACCGCGAACCCTATCTCCACGAGCGCGCCGAGGACGGGAGGGTGTCGGTCGTTCATCCGGCCAGCGGCCTGGTCACCGCGCTCGAGCCGGTCCTGCGCGCCTGCTCCGGCACCTGGATCGCCCACGGGAGCGGGTCGGCCGATCGCGAGACCGTGGACCGACATGGGCGCGTGCGCGTACCGCCCGGAGAGGAGTCCTACCAGATCCGGCGCATCTGGCTCACGCCGGAACAGGAAAAGGGCTACTACTACGGTTTCTCCAACGAGGGCCTGTGGCCCCTCTGCCACGTCGCGCACGCGCGCCCGATCTTCCGCACCGAGGACTGGAAGCAATACCAGGCTGTCAACCGGAAATTCGCGGACGCCCTCTGCGAGGAGGTCGACTCGGAGGACCCGATCGTCTTCGTCCAGGACTACCACATGGCCCTCGTGCCCCGCCTGATCCGGGAGCGTCTGCCGCGGGCGACCGTGATCATGTTCTGGCACATTCCGTGGCCCAACTCGGAACGGTTCAGCATCTGCCCCTGGCGCAACGAGCTGCTCGAGGGAATGCTGGGCGCGAGCATCCTGGGCTTCCACACGCAGTCGCACTGCAACAACCTGCTGGATTCCGTGGATCGCCTGCTCGAAGCCCGCATCGACCGGGAACAGACCGCGGTGGTCCAGCGCGGCCGCAGCACCCTCGTCCGGCCGTACCCCATCTCGCTCGAATGGCCCGTGCGGAGGGTCCGGGAGAGTCCGCCGCCCGAGGAATGTCGCGCGGCGATCTTCCGGGAGCTCGGCCTGCCGCCGAACGCCCTGCTGGGAATCGGAGTCGACCGGCTCGATTACACGAAGGGCATCGAAGAGCGCCTGCTGTCCGTCGAGCGGCTTCTCGAGCGGGCCCCCGAATTCCTCGACCGGTTCGTTTTTGTCCAGCTCGCGGCCCCCAGCCGGACCGCGATCCCTCGCTACCGGGAGCTCAACGACCGGGTGGAGCAGGTCGCCGCGCGGATCAACGAGAGGTTTGGCCGAGGGGCCTATCGACCCATCGTCCTGCTCCGGTCTCACCACGAACCGCCGGCGGTGTTCCGCTACTACAGGGCGGCCGATGTGTGCTACGTCAGCAGCCTCCACGACGGCATGAACCTGGTCGCGAAGGAATTCGTCGCGGCACGCGAAGACGAACGCGGCGTGCTCGTGCTGAGCCAGTTCACCGGAGCGGCACGCGAGCTGACCGAAGCCCTCGTCGTCAACCCGTACGACCTCGACGAGGCCGCAGCGGCACTGAAGACCGCTTTGTGCATGTCTCCCGCCGAGCAGGCGGACCGCATCCGCTCCATGCGCACATTTCTCTCCGAGTTCAACGTCTATCGATGGGCAGGAAGGATGCTGGTGGACGCCGCCCGTCTCAGGAGACACGACCGACTGACGGGCCGGCTCACGGATCACCTCGTCGCGGTCCCCGGACACGCTCCCTGATTCCAACTCGCGGCTCGCGATGCGCACCCGGCCTGGAACCGAGGTGGGCGGCTCCCGGCGCCGGACGGCCCCGCGCCATTCGAGCTCCTGGCGGGGTGACGCCGCGGTCGGGCGCCCCGCCATCCGATCGACGGGATCAGCCCCGGCCGCAGTGTGCGGCCGGGCGACCCGCTCAGCGGCTCGCCAGCCCCCCGGCGATCTCGCCGCCGTCGATGATCACGGGATGCCCCGTGACGTACGGCGCCTCGTCCGAGGCGAGGAACGCGTAGAGGGCCGCGATCTCCTCGGGTTTCGCGTGGCGGCGGAGCGGGATCTTGGCGTCCACGGCAGCCTTCATCTCCGGCGTGTACTCCGCCTCCTGCATGGGGGTCCAGACGTAACCGGGACAGACGCAGACCACGCGGATCGTCGGGGCGAGCTCGAGCGCCATCGTGCGGGTCAGCTCGATCACGCCGGCCTTCGCGGCGTCGTAGTCGGCGTACCGGGGATACCCGTTCATCCCGGACGTCGAGCCCATGTTGAGGATGACGCCGCCCCCGCCGGCGAGCATGCGCCGCGCGGCCTGCTGCGCGACGTAGAAGACGCCGTCGAGGTCGACGCCCAGGACCCGCCGCCACTCCTCGGGCGTGATGTCCAGGAAGTCGTGGCGGATGCTGATGCCGGCGTTGTTGATCGCGACGTCCAGGCCGCCGAAGAGCGTGTCGAGCTTCGCGAAGGCGCCGGCCACGGCGTTCGCGTCGGAGACGTCGGCCTCGAGGACGCCGGCGAGGTCGGGATGCTTCTGCAGGAGCGCCCGGTTCGCCGCCGCGTCGCGGTCGATCACGGCGACGCGCGAGCCTTCCTCGAGGAACCGTGCGACGATCGCGGCTCCGATTCCGCTCGCGCCGCCGGTGACGAGGACGCGCTTTCCGGAGAGGCCCTTCATCGCCGGCTCAGTCCGCGATCCCGCCGCCGTCCACGACCAGCGCCGCGCCGGTCATGAACGAGGAGTCGTCCGAAGCGAGGAAGAGCGCCGCGCGCGCCAGCTCGATCGGCGTCCCCACCCGGCCGAGGGGTCGGTGGGCCGCGCCCTTCATGTAGTCCGCGTAGCTCATGCGGCGGGCCTCGGCGTCGAGGGCGAGCATGGGGGTGTCGACGTCGCCCGGACAGAGGCAGTTCACGCGAATGCCCTGCTTCCCGTGGTCGATCGCCATCGCCTTGGTCATCACGACGAGGCCGCCCTTCGCCGCGCAGTACGCGACGGCCTCGTCTCCTCCCTGGATGCCCCACCCGGAGGCCTGGTGGATGATCACGCCGCGCCCCTGGGCGATCATGGTCGGCAGCGAGTACCTGGACATGAGCCAGGCGCCCTTCAGGCTCGAGTCCACCGTCGCGTCCCACTCCTCTTCCGTGCAGTCGACGGCGTTGTGCGGGTGGAACACCCCCGCGTTGTTGAAGAGGACGTCGAGACGGCCGCCGAATGCGCGCAGCGTTTCCGCGACGATACGCTCGCAGTCGGCGGGAAGCCGGACGTCGGCCCGGACGAAGAGCGCCTTGCCGCCCGCCGCGGCGATCGCGGCGGCGACGTTGCGGCCGCGCGCCTCGTCCCGGCCGGCCACCGTCACGCGCGCGCCCTCCTCCGCGAAGAGGCGCGCCGACGCCTCGCCGATTCCCGAGGTGGCGCCGGTAACGATGGCGACACGGTCTTTGAGCTTCATGAGCGCGCTGTCAGGCCGCCGCTAGCTTATCCGAGCGGCCCGAGCCGCCGGGCTCGGGGTCCTGCGAGCCCGAGGATGGGGCCCGCCCGGGAAAGCGCGTCTCCCCGCAGACGCCACGGGCCGCCTCCGGAGAGGCGGCCCGTGTTTCCCGATCGCCGGAACCCGTTATTGCCCGGGGTTGACGTTGATGTTGTAGTTCTCGAGCTGCTTCTTGATGTCCTGGAACCTCTCGTAGCCCGTGATCGTGATCGGTCCCGTGTACCCGTCGCTCTGCAGCTTGCGCGGCGGGTACTTGACGAAGGACTTCATCACCTTCTCCAGCTCCTGGCCCATCAGCGGGCCCAGCCACGTGGACTCGGTGAAGTTGGTCATGAAGAGGTCGTAGCGCTCCTGCGGATCGGCCCAGAGGTCGAAGATCTGCGGGACGGTGGCGACGTACTTTTCGGCTCCCTTCCAGCCGAGGTTGGTGTCCACCGCGATGCCGCCCGTGTGCGCGCCGTCGTCGCCGCGCAGGTTGAACTGGAATTTGTAGTTGTGCCAGCGCACGGCGCCGGGAAGCAGCTCGTTCTCGGTGAAGTAGTCCCAGGTTTCGCGCCCGCTCTTGCCGGTGCCGAAGAGGAGGGGCGACATGTCGTAGCTGTCGAAGATCATCGGCTGACCCTCGAGGTCCTTTTCGGGCAGCTTGACGCCGGCCAGGGCGGCGAACGTCGCCATGAAGTCGAGGCCGCCGACGATGTCGTGATTCCTGTCCCCGGCCTTGATCCTGCCCGGCATCCAGGCCATGGCCGGAACGCGGTTGCCGCCCTCGCGATCCGTGCCCTTCGTCCCACGGAAGGGCGTGTAGCCGGCGTCCGGGTAGACGTCCTGCCAGGCGCCGTTGTCCGTGGTCCAGAAGACGAGGGTGTTGCCCTTGTCCAGGCCGAGGGAGCGGATCTTGTCCATCACGTGCCCGATGCGCGCGTCCGCCTCCACGATCGAATCCGCGTACTTGCTCTTGTCGAGCGACTTGTGGATGAAGTCCGGATGCGGCAGGTTCGGCTGGTGCACCTTCATGAAGTTGACGTTGATGAAGAAGGGCTTGTCGGGGGTCTTCGCCGCGTCGTCGAGAAACTCCAGGGCCGCCTTCTCGATGTAGGCGTCGAGGTAGGGAATGCCGACGACGCCTTTCTCCGGCGTGTCGACGTACTCGCCGTTGACCTTCCAGTCCTCCTTCGCGGGCTGGCCGGCGTTGCCGGACAGCGATCCCTTGGTCACCTTCGCGAACATCTCGCGCAGGGAATCCGGCATCGCCGGGAACCAGTTCGGGTCGGCGTAGGTGTAGGCGTTCAGGTGGTAGAGCAGGCAGTACTTCATGACGTCGTAGCCGTGGGCGTTCGGGAGCGCGTAATCCGACTCGCCCAGGTGCCACTTGCCGGTGAAGTACGTCTTGTAGCCGGCCGTCTTCAACAGGGCCGCGACGGTCCACTCCGCCTTCGGCAGCCCGCCGCCCTGGCCCTGGAAGGCCACCGTGGTCATGCCGCTGCGGTTCGGAAAGCGGCCGGTCTGCATGGCCGCCCGGCCGGGCGTGCAGCTCGGCTGGCCGTAGAAGCTGAAGAACGTCTGCCCCTCGGCCGCCAGGCGATCGAGGTTCGGCGTGGGCATGCCGCGCCCCGCGCCGCCGCCATAGACACCGGCATCGCCGTAGCCGAAGTCATCCGACACGATCAGGACGATGTTGGGTTTCTTCTGCTGCGCGGAGGCCTGCGCCGCGGCCAGGACGAACGCGGCAACGAACAAGGACAACGTGACACGGATCCCCAGGCGTGACTTCATGCTTTTCCCTCCTCGGTTGATGACGCCGTCGTCTCAGTGTTTCAAATCCCACTCTTTCAGGCTCTTCGCCGCGGTGCCGTAGTTGCCGAGGTGGTACACGGCCGCGCCGACCGGGGAGAACGTGAACGTCTCGAACGGCTCCTTGAGCATTTTGTCGAGGTATTCCCGCGGTGCAAGGCCGGTGGTGACGTGGGCTTCGTAGTTCTCGCCGGAGTGCTTCGGCACGAACTCGGAGACGTAGGTGATGAGGGCCGGAATGATGTCGGGATCCTCCGGAGTGGTGACGAACGCGGCCGACGTCCCGGTTTTCACGGCGAACGGGGTCACGGCGTCGATGACCCGTCGTTCCAGCTCGAGCAGCTCCGGAGTCGGCTTGACGACGATGCCCGACAGGCCCAGGTCCTTGTCCGGGATGTAGTAGTACCTGACGGCTTCCAGCTTCAGGCCCGTCACGTCGGCCCCGGCGAAGACCTTGCCGACGGCGGCATACACCTTGTCGAGGTTCTCCGTGAGGACGAAGCGCTGCACCAGGGTGACGTGGGGACGGTGGGACGCATCGAGCGCGAAGCCCTTCGGAAACACCTTCCGCAGACGCGCATTGGTCGCCGCCGCATGCCGGAGCATCGTGTCATCGGGCTTGAGCAGGATGTCGATGGCGGTGACCGAAGAATCGGCGGCGATGGCCCGACCCGTCGCGAGGACGAACATCGCGAGGGTGCACGCGAGGGATCCCTGAAGCCCGAGTCGTTCCGAGGTTCTCGTTTTCACGCCGGTTCCTTTCGATGGCGAGAGTTTCGATTCGGCACGGAAACGGATTCCGCCCCCGTCTTGCTCGATCCCGGGCGATTCTTCCCCCGCGATACCCCCTGGTGGACGCGATTGCGCAGCAGCCTGCGCGAGATTTGTCCGCCGCGCGACCACACCGCGTGTCGCCGCCGGCAACGCGGACCGGTTCGGCCCTGCTTTTCATCGGAAAGGATAACGTCGCGGCGAGGACGCGTGTAACTTGGACCTTGGTCCTATCTCGCCGAACGGGGGGCGAGACGCCGTGGCGAGGCGGGGAGTTTCGAACCTGCGAGAAGCCTTCAGCGGCTCAATGACTTGTGCCCGGACGCCGACGCCGTGGCCTCGTCGCGGGACGCGCGGCAAGGGTGCCGCTCGGGTCGACGGCGGTGAGGTTCCGCGGCGGGTGCGGGATGAGTGGTGAGCCGTGTAGGACTCGAACCTACAAGAAGTTCACAACAGGTCAACGATTTAGGGCCGCGTGTCCGAGTCCTGTGTCCGAGTCGTTCCTAGTGACCCGTCTCGATGCGATTCTCATTAGCCAACCCCTCCCCGTTCTTTGCCCGCAAAATGCGCACCCCAAGGCCAGCCACTTGCCGTAACCGCCCGGTTCGATTCAGTCTTCTGCCTCGGCTTCAGCCTCTCCCCGCACCTTCTCGACTCCTTCGCGCGCGAGCCAGGGGACCATCAGAAGAGCGGCCGCCGGATCCACCCATGAGGGCCCGCCGAGGTAACGGACCGCCACACCGAGCACCGCGAAGAAGGACAAATACGAGCATGCGATCGTCTCTTTCGCCTCGGCCTCGAGGCCCCGGCTTCCCATTCGCCGCGCGAGCCGTAATTTCCAGGCGCCGAGCAAGGGCATCACGCCGAGCGAGAGCGCCGTGACGATGAGGCCGAGTCTGGACGGAGCCACCTCCTCTCGGACGATCAGATCGTGCCCGCTCTGAATGACGACGTAGGCGGCGAGAGCGAGAAAGGTCCAGCCGACGATGCGCGAAAGCCGATGTTCGGCCTCCCCAGTGACCTGCCCTCTCAGAAACTGCCATGCCGCCACAGCGGCAACGGCCTCGATTGCGCTGTCCAAGCCGAAACCGATCAGAACGATGCTACCGGCGGCCACGCCTGCGGAAACGCAGAGGATTCCCTCGGCCACGTTGTAGGCCAGGCCGAAGAGAACGAGGCGGAGAATCGTCCGGCGATCGCCGTTTCCCAGCCGGCCGGAAGCCCCCCCATGCGACCTGGAGTCGCTCAATTCATTCACGGTCCAGCCGTCACCTCCGCGCCCGGCAGCCCTTCCGCGTCGCTGCGAATCCGATAGACCCGCGCGGAATCGCCCACCAGGATGAGGCCGTCTCCCGGGTTTCCTGTACGAGCCGCCTGCCGGATCGTCTCGGCGATCGAGGCCACGTCCGTTCCCGCACAGTAGATCTCGAGCCGGACCTTCGGTTTGAACGGGTCGATCTCAGTCCGTTCTCCCTCACGCGGCGGGTGTGCTTCGAGTCTGCCGAAGCCTTCCACACGGGACACGCTCATTCCCGGAAAGCGCGGAAGCGAACGAAGCGCATCGACGACCCGCTCGAGTTGGAACGGCTGTATGAATGCCACGATCCAGTTCACTAAACCGCTGCTCATGGCCCCCTCCTTCGCCTCGTGGCTGCGCGCGCGCGAAACAGGCTGTACACCGTCGGAAGCACGAGGAGCGTCAACGCCGTGGAGGTCATCAGCCCTCCGATGACGACGGTCGCCAGAGGCCGCTGGACCTCCGCACCCGAGCCCGTGGCGAGAGCCATCGGCACGAACCCGAGCGACGCGACGAGCGCCGTCATCAGGACAGGCCTCATCCGCAGCGAGCACGCCTTCCGCAGCACGTCGTCGGCGCCCAGCGCCGTCTCCTGCTCGAGATCGCGGATCTGCTTCATGAGCACGACGCCGTTCAAGACCGCCACTCCGAAGAGCGCGATAAAACCGACGCCGGCCGAAATCGAGAAGGACATGCCTCTGAGCGCCAGGGCGAAGATGCCCCCAGTCGCGGCAAAAGGAACGTTCAGGTAGATCAGGATTGCAGGACCGACGGACCCGAACGTGAAGTACAGCATCGCGAAGATCAGTGCCAGCGCCAGCGGCACGACCACGGCGAGACGGCGGCTCGCGGCCGAGAGGTTCTCGAACTGCCCTCCCCACTGGATGTAGTAGCCGCCGGGCAGGGAGACGCCTTCGGCGATCCGCCGCTCGGCATCCCGGACGAATGAGGCCACGTCCCGCCCGCGCACGTTGGCCTCGACGACGATGCGCCGGCGGACCGCTTCCCGGCTGATCTGCGCCGGGCCGGCATCCAGCGAGATGTCGGCGAGCTGCCCGAGGGGGACCGAGACGCCTGAGGGCGTCGCGACGGGGACGCTCGCCAATGCTTCAATGGAAGCCGCGGCCTCATCCTCGAGCCGCACGACCAGCCCGAAGCGCCGCTGCCCTTCGAAGACCGTGCCGACGACCCTTCCCGCCCGGGCCGCCTCGACCGTGTCCAGGACCGCTCGCACCGGGATTCCATAACGGGCGGCCCTCCCCCGATCGACCCGAATTCGGATGACCGGAAGGCCGGCCGTCTGCTCGAGCTTGACGTCTTCCGCTCCGGGCACCTTCGCGACGATTCTCGCGATCTCCTCGCCCTTGCGACGGAGCGTCTCCAGGTCGTCGCCGAAGAGCTTGACGGCCACGTCGGACCGGACTCCGGCGATGAGCTCGTTGAACCGCATCTCGATGGGCTGGGTGTAGGAGAATCCCGTGCCGGGGACGGCGCTTTCGAGGGCCTTTTCGAACTTCTCGATCAGCTCTCCTTTGGTCCGCGCGGTCTTCCACTCGGACCTGGGTTTGAGGATCACGAAGACGTCCCCGAGCTCGATTCCCATGACGTCCGTGGCGACTTCGGGGCTGCCAGACCGGGTCACGACCGTAACGACCTCGGGGTAGCGCTTGAGGACCCTCTCGATCCGGCCCGTGCCTGCCAGCACCTCGGAGAGCCCGACGGAGGGCAGGCGAACCGCCTGGATCGTGAGGTCTCCCTCGTCGAGACGCGGGATGAACTCGGCGCCCAGCGTCAGAGCGACGGCCCCGCCGACCAGGAGCACGAAGGCCGCCGCGATCGCGACCGTAATCCTCCGCAGCAGAAGCCAGTCGAGCAGTCGCAGATACACGGAGCGCAGCTTTCCGACGAAGCGGGGCTCGTGCTCGTGTCCGGTCTTTTTGAGGAAGAGCGAAGCCATGACGGGAATCAAGGTCAACGTCAGAAGAAGAGAGCCGGCGAGCGCGAAGACGACCGTCCACGCCATCGGCTTGAACATTTTTCCTTCGATGCCGCCGAGCGTCAGGATCGGGAGGTAGACCAGTATGATGATCCCGATTCCGAAAGCGATCGGCCGCAGCACCTCGTGCGCGGCCTCCGCCGTGATCTGGCGGATCGTCTTCTCCCGATCGGCCGGCTCTGCGAGCCTCCGGACGACGTTCTCGACGAGGACCACGGAACCATCCACGATCAGACCGAAGTCGATCGCGCCGAGGCTCATCAGGTTGGCCGAGATTCTCGCGGGAACCATGCCCGCGAAGGCGAAGAGCATGGACAGGGGGATCGCGGAGGCCACGATGAGGCCGGCGCGCACGTTGCCCAGGAAGGCGAACAGAACGGCCACGACCAGGATCCCGCCCTCGAGGAGGTTCGTTTGGACGGTTCGAATCACGCGCCGCACGAGGGACGCGCGGTCGTAGAACGGAACGATCCTCACGCCTCGCGGAAGCGAAGGCTGCATGCGCTGGACGGCCTCGCGCACGCGAGTCGCCACGGCCAGCGCGTTCTCGCCGGCGAGCATCTGGACGATCCCGATGACGGTCTCGCCCTGCCCGTCCCTGGTCGCGGCGCCGATGCGGAGCATCGCGCCCTCCCGAACACGTCCGACGTTTCGCACGGTCACGGGAGTCGCCTCCCGGCCCGCCTTGATGACGATGCTCTCGATTTCCTCGATGGATCCGACCATGCCCTCGCCGCGGAGGATGTACTGCTCGCGGTTTCGCTCGATGTAGCCTCCTCCCGAGTTCCCGGTCCCCCGCCCAACCGCCTCGAAGACTTCCGCCAGAGAGACCCCATGCGCCACGAGTTTTGCCGGATCGACGACGACCTGGTACTGCTTGGCGAGGCCGCCCCAGGCGCTGACCTCGGTCACGCCCGGCACGGCCCGCAGGCGCGGGGCGATCTCCCAGTCCAGGATCGTGCGCCGTTCCATCGCCGACGCGTTCTCCCCCTCCACGGTGAACATGAAGATCTCGCCGAGGCCGGTGGAGACCGGACCCATCTCCGGGACGCCGAACCCGGGAGGGATCGCCTCGCGAGCCTGGGAAAGGCGCTCCGCGACGAGCTGACGCGCGAAGTAGACGTTGACGCCGTCCTCGAAGACCACCGTGACGGCCGAGAGCCCGTAGCGGGAAACCGAACGGATCTCGACCAGATTCGGCAGGCCGTTCATGGCCGCTTCGACCGGATACGTCACGAACTGCTCCATCTCGACGGGACCGAGAGCGGGGGCCTTAGTCAGTATCTGGACCTGCACGGTCGTAATGTCCGGGACGGCGTCGATCGGCAGGCGTGACAGGGCGAAGGCGCCGACGATGACGAGGAAGACCGCGGCGATCAACATCAGCGGGCGGTTCTCGAGACTGAAGTCGACGAGGCGCCGCAGCATGGCCTAGTCCTCTCCCGCGAGCTCGGCTTTCGCGAACTCGGACTTCAGCACGAAGCTGCCCTCGGTGACGACGGCCTCCCCGGGCTTAATACCCGACAGGATCTCGGTGAATCCCTCGAACGTGTGTCCCGTCTCGACCACCCGCCGCGCGAATCGGCCGGGGGCCGTTTCGACGAACACGACCGTCCGGCCGGCCAGCGTCTGGAGCGCCGGCTGGGGCACGGCGACGATCGGCTTGTTCTCGGCCTGCGGGCGCGGGACCTCGACTTGCGCCTTGACGAACATTCCGGGACGAAGCTTGTCGGCGACGTTCTGCACGGTGGCCCGCACCCCCACGGCCCGAGTCGTCTCGTCGACCGCGCCTCCCAGAAAGTCGAGCCGACCCGAGAAGGTCTCCTGCGGATAGGCCTCCGCCCGGATCCGAAGGGGCAGCCCCAGGCGCAGAAGAGCGAGGTCCTTCTCGTAGGCCTGGAGAAAGACCCAGAGCGTCGAGATGTTGGCGACCGTGAGGATCGGCTGCCCGGGCTCGACGAACGAGCCCGGTGTCGCCTGGCGCTCCAGCACCCGGCCGTCGAAAGTCGCGCGCAGGGCCACTCGGGGCGACGGAGAGAACTCCGCCTCGCGCCCCGATTCGACGGCGACCCTGATCCGGTCGATGTCGCCTTGCGTCTCTCCGAGCAGGTGCAGCGCCCGCTCGGCGGCCTCGGTCGCCGCCTTCTTCGAGAGATAGTCGGCTTCGCGGGTCTGGAACTCGCCCTGGGTGATGGCCTTCTGCTCGACGAGACGCCGGGCGCGCTCGTAGGAGCGGGAGGCGACCTGGAGCTGGGAGGATTCCTTGACGAATGCCTCCCGAGCGCGGCCGAGCTCGGCGCTCTCGATCCAAACCACCGGGTCGCCCTTGCGAACGGCGCCGCCAAGGTCCACGGGCATGGACGCGACGCGTCCGGACACGTTCGATGCGACGCGGACGAGCCTGTTCTCGTCGTAGCGCACCGTGCCGTTCAGGACGAGCATGTGCTCCAGGTCAACCGGCTCCACCTTCCAGGTGGCGATGCCCGCTTCGGCAACGGCGGCCGAAGACAACTCGACCGTGCCGGGAATCGCCGGAGTCGAGGCCGGGGCGGTCGACGTTTCGGCGCCGCGGCCGGCCGTTTCGGCCTTCCGACCGCAGCCGGTGGCGAGCGCCGGGATCAGAAGCCAGGCAAGCGCCTCGGGGATCCGCTTACCGGGTGTCGGTCGCATCGTTTCCTCCTGTCAATCGGTGAATCGCGGCCAGAGCGCGGGCGGCGTCCCGGTGCAGGGCGACCGACTCGGCAGCGGCCTCGCGGTACGTCCGCTGCGCGTCGAGAAGGTCCAGGGACGTCGTTTCGCCCTCTGCGTACGTCAGCTCGATCAGGCGCAGGCCCTCGCGAGCGGCCGGCAATAGGCGCCCCACGAACACTTCCGACTGCTCCGCCGAGAACCGGAATTCACGCCAGGCGCGATCGAGATCGTTACCGAGGGCGATCTCCAGCTGCTTGAGCTCGGCGCGCCGGATCGACTCCTCGGCTCGCCGCCGCGCGGTTTCGGGGCGATTCGCGTTCCAGAGCGGGATACCGATCTCCAGCTTCCCGCCCTGGGCCTTCTTGTCGATCTCGCGGAGGTCGTAGTAGGTGGCCTTCAGATCCGGCCACGCTCCCCACGCGGCCGCGCTCGCCGATTCGGCGGACGCTTCGGCCCTCGCCCGCGCGGCGGCGAGCTCCGGGTTACCGCCGGCCATGCGCGCGCGGAGAGATTCCAGATCGCCCAGTGACCCCGCGTCGGGCCAGGCGGGCTCGAGTGTCGATCCCTCGGGTATGCCCGGTCCGACGATGCGGAAAAGCGCGTCGCGCGTCACCTCGACCTCGCGCCGCGCGGCTTCGAGCGCGCGCTGCTGCCGAAGTACTTCGACCTCGGCGCGAATACGCTCGGTCTCGCGCGCCTCGCCGAGCTCGGCGCGCCGCGAGACGAGCGCCAGGACCCGTTCGGCGCCCTCGGCGTTCTCCCCAAGAAGTCGAGCGCCCTCCTGGGCCGCCGCGTGCTCGTGGTACAGCACCTCGACCTGGAAGAGCAGGTCGAGCCGACGGGCCCGAGCCTCCGCCTCTCGCTCGGCAGACCCGAGCTCAGCGGCCTGGATCCGATGCTTATAGGCGACAGGCGAAGGAAGCTCCTGGCTGATCTGGAAGCCGGATTCCTGCTTCGAGACGGCGGCGCCGAGCGGCTCGCCGCGGCCGAGGAGCCCCTCCACGACCGGGTCGGACCAGGATTTCGCGACAGAGATCTCAGCTCGTCCGAGCTGCCGGAGCCCTTCGGCCTCGAGGCCGGCGGGATTGTTTCTCAGAGCGAGAGCCTGCAGCTCCTCCAGCCGCAGACCCTGCGCCGAGGCGAGCGCCCTAAGGCCAGCAACAGCGCATAGCGCAAGAACGAAAATACGAAGAGCCGACACAACCCCTCCTCTCGAGTGGTGCTCGCGCGCCGGCTTCCTCCGGCGCGGCGGGGACCTCGGGCGAAATCAGCCGAGGTTCTGAGGAGGGTGATCCAGGGACGGTGAGGGCGCGACGGGAGCCGAAGCGAGCAGGTACGAGGGATTCGGCCCCGGACGGATCGTGACAACGAGCTCGAGCGAGCGCTCGGAAACGAACGTCAGATGGCAGGGGCAGAAACACCAGCCGGCCTCTCCGCCAGGGGAATCAGGCGCGGTGTGGATGTCGCCCGAGTTGGCAGCGGCGTGCCTCGCGGCGTTGGCGGGAGTCTCCGTCTGCTGATAGTCGTCGCAGAACAGCGGAGTATCCGCGACCTGGGCCGCCAGGAATGCGACGAGCGCGCGACCGAGAACGAGGAACACAAGACGGCGCACAGCGAGAATCTAGCACGCGGGGCGTGGGCTTCCGGGGAGCTATGGACGCGTCAGATCCCCGTCTAAGCCCGAGTCGGGCAGCGTACGGTTTCGAGTCAGTCGAATCTCCCGGGGGCTCCGATCAAAAATGCCTCGCAAGCATTCGCGTCCTCGGGGCCGACGGACTCGAACCCCCGATCTCTTGGGGACGTGATCGCGTAGCACACGAGGGCCTTTCCGTGGCCACCGCGAGCTCGATGAAGTTCGACGCCCCGATGAGAACGCCCGGAGCCGCCACGGCGTACTCCACTGCGAACAACCTCATGAGGCCGTAGGTCAGCGAGGAGTTGAAGTACACCTGCACCAGGATCGGGACGCCGATCAAGAGAACATGCAGCCAGCGGCCGGTGATGTTCTCGGCCTGAAACGCGAAGACCAGAGTCAGTGTCGCCAGCAGGGCAGGCGGAAGCGTGTGGGAGTCGAACCTACTGAAACTCGGCCAAAACGTTCGGGAGTTTCAAGGGTTTGTCAGCAAGAGCGCCGAGAATGTCACCGACATTCGGAAGCGGTTCGGACCTCGCCCTGCGGCCTCAGATTCCGACGGCCCTGGTCGATCCGGGAAAGCGCCTTCGACACGTCTCCCAGGCAGCAGGTTCCCTTTGGATTCCGGACCTCGCAGGCGCAGTGGCCGGCCCTCACTTCGGCGGCGACTGCTGCAGGGATGCCGGTTTCTCCGTTGAGAGCGATCTCCCTAGCTAGATCGGCCTCAGTGACGTCGAAGCAGTAGCAGAGCGGAATCGGATCTTCCGTCTCTTTTTGCCCGACCCGAATCCTGAGATCACCCCTGCGGAAGATCGAGTCGGCGGCCCGGTCGAAATAGACGACGTCGCACGCCGGGTCCGCGCAGAAACGATATGCGGTGCCGTCAAGTCGGCGCAGGGCGTCCGCCGTGAGTAGCGCCTTCAGAGTGATGAGGCCGACGTTCGACCCTACAGACCGCGACTCGGGGCAGAGGGCCGATTCCGCCGCAACGACGGCAGACTCACCGACGCACGAGGGAGCGCACTCCGCACCTGGGAGGCTCACTTCGCCTCGCCCGGCAATGCTCCGACGCCCTTATCCGCTGCCTTTCGAAGCTCGGCGAGTTGCTGCGGGTTCAGATGCTTCTTGGCGATCGCCGTCAGCTCCTCGGTGGGATCTACTTCGCACTCGCCGCCTCGGTCGCGCGTGAGAACCTTCGCGATTCCCGCAGTGAGGTCCTTGTTCAAGGCCGCGAGCCGCTCGGGAGAGAGCTTGAGACTCGGCTTTGCTCGGTTGATGAGCCGGGCGGCGATGACTTCCGCCTCCCGCTCGCTCAGGCGATCCACGTCGGCGGCCGTGTACCACGTCTTCGAATCGAACTCCTTCTGCGCCTTCTCACGGTCCTCGCCACGGAGTACGGCGGTTTCGAGTTCGCTCTTCTTGAAAGCGGCCTCGACCGTGGAAACGCCGGCGGGTGCATGAGCGGGGTCTTTCCATATGACCGCAAGGACGGTGCCGGGTCGGTTGATCTTGGCTTCCTTCACGCTGGGATCGCTTTCGATCCGCTTGAGGATGGGCTTCGATCGAATGCCGCAGCCGAGCCCCTCCGCGGCACCGCATTCGAGGGGCACCTCGAAAAAGCTGACTGGCTCGGGGCCGATGGCGACTGCCGCCGAGGCGGCGGAGACCGACGCGCCCTTGAGTGTCGCCTTGTAGCCGAGACGCTCAATGGCTTGGACGATCTTTTCGACGGTCGTCTTGGCGTCGTCGTAAGTCACCGTCGTCTCGGCCTTTTCCAGATCGGTTTTCACGGCTTCGACTCCCTCTGTGTTCTTGAGGGCGATACGGGTCGATGCCGCGCAGGACCCGCAGGTCCAGCCCTTCACGGTGAGGGTCACGGTCTTTGTCTCGGCGATCGCCACGGCGGCCGACGCAAATGCGAGCAGGACGCACGCGAGCTTCTTCATGAGAGACCTCCGAAGTGATTCCTCAAAGACGTTGGGCGAGGTACGAGAGCGCCGTCAGAATCAATACGATGCCGGTCGCAATCCAGAGCCCGGCCCTTCGTTTCGCTTGAGGTTGAGCGCAGACCGAGCCCGCTTCGCACACCTCGGGCGACCCCTTGCGATACGCAAAGTAGAAGGCTGCGCCGAGAAGCAGGACAGTCGCGATCGCGAAGATCGGCCGGTAGGGCTCGAATTTCAGGAACAGGGCACCGCCGCCGACACCGAGCACGGCGAGGAGAAGCGGCCCGAGGCAGCAGATCGAGGCAGCTATCGCCGAGCCAACGGCGCCGGTTTCGAGAGCACGGAGTCCAGCGGGTCTCACGGTCACGACCTCTTTAAGACCGTTTCCAAGGCCCGCCTGAAGCGTTCGATCGCGACCTCGTTCTTGCCGCCCTTCGAGCACGGAATCACGCACGAATCCACGTGCGCCTCCATTAGGCTGATGAGGACCCCGTTCAGGGCGGATCGAACAGCCGAGGCTTGTACGAGGAGTGAGTCGCAGTCATCACCAGCGGCCAGCATTCGTCGGATCGCAGCGACGTGTCCGCCTATCCGCGCGAGCCGACGGTCGATTTCCTTTCGCTCCGTCTCTCGAAGGTTCCGCGAGGACGATTCCGGGTGACCGAGCTGGGGCGTCGGCGCCGCCTTCGATTTCGCGCTCATTGCGAGAGCCTAACACATCCCCCGGGGGGGGATATTCCAGCGCGCCTCGTCTTTGCCGCCGAAGCTTGGTCGCGCAGCAGACAGCGAGCCGCCTGGACTCGCTGTCAGGTCCCTCGTAACCTATTCCGACTTGCGACTCGAGGAATTTGTCGCGCAAGTGTCATCGACGTCCGCAACGGACTCTTCACTCTCCATTACACCGGCCCGCACGCGGAAGAGGTCAACGGGATCGAGTTCCTCGGAGGCGCTCGAATCTCGGGGACGCGGTGGACCTAGACGACTAAGACTGATCCCGGATCTGGTGTCGCACGGGCGGTCCGCTGTCGGCCCGTGTGACACCCCTCAACGGCTGCAGAGGACCGGCCGAGGTCCGGAATAGCGAAGAGCATGCTACCGTTGAAGGCCCCACAGGGCAGGGAATGAAATACCGTCACTCAAGCCCGACCCTCAAGTCGTTGCCAATCGTGCTCGGCGTTTTGATCCTGGCGCTGCCTCTCCTGGGCCTGGATTGCGAGATGGCCTGCACTCGGGCAGCGGGGTCATCGGCGATCCCGAGGAATTCGGCGACAGCGGAACATTGTCCCGCTCACGGTGCTGCCACGCCGACCCGGCGCCCGGACGCCCCGGCAACCCCGGACGGGTGCGGACACCACAGCGACCCCGCTGCGCTGGAGAAGGGGCTCGAAGGCGCCGATAAGGGCTCCAAGCTCTTGATCGTCGCCGCCACGCCGCCGGCTTCTGCTGCCTGCGCTTTCTTCCGGGTCTCGAAATCCACCGACCCCTCTGCCCTGGCCATCGCACCCCAGCGCTCCACCGCCCTCTCGCGCGTTCTCCGGCTCTAAGACTTTCTCTCCGATTCCTCCTTGGGGCTCGACGGGCCGCCAGAGACTGGCGGTTTGTCGTCGTCCCTCCTGCTTTCGACGAGGAGAACGAGAGAAATGGCTTTCAATCGAAGAAACCTCTTCCAAGGCCTGATGGCCTCGGCGGGGCTCGCGACGGCCGGCAAAGCTCTGGGCCAGCACGCTCACTCCGTGGACCCGGAGGCTCCGGGGAAACCGGGCCAGGTCGGCGGGCGATTCTGGCAGCCGCGCCAGGGAATCGTGCCGGTCGAGACGCCGGATCTCCCGAAGATGCCCTGGCGCATGGAGAACGGCGTCAAGACGTTTCACATCGTCGCGGAGCCGGTTCGAACCGAGTTCGTGCCGGCGTCCGACATGGGCCCAGCGCGGGTCGTCGATGCCTGGGGCTTCAACGGAAGCGTCCCGGGTCCCACGATTGAAGTGAACCAGGGCGACCGCGTCCGCCTCGTTGTCGAGAACCACCTGCCGGAGGTCTTCACGATGCACTGGCACGGCCTCGAGGTGCCGATCGGGATGGACGGCGTGCCGGGGGTGACGCAGGACCCGATCTCTCCCGGCGGCAGCTTCGTCTACGAGTTCACGCTCCACCAGCACGGCACGTTCTTCTACCACTCGCACATGCCGATGCAGCAGATGATGGGGATGATCGGCCTGTTCATCATTCACCCGCAGGAACCCTACACGCCGCGAGTTGATCGGGACTTTGGGCTCATCGTTCAGGAGTGGGCGCTTCTCCCGAATAACACCATCCCGAATTCACTTTCGATGGAATTCAACTGGCTCACAATGAACGGAAAGGCCGGCCCCGCGACGACGCCCATGCTCGTGAAGCTCGGCGAGCGCGTACGCATCCGCCTCGTCAATCTCGGGATGGACCACCACCCCATCCATCTTCATGGCAACACCTTCTACACGACGGGCACCGAAGGCGGCCGCGTGCCGAAGGCGGCCTGGACTCCCGCGAACACGACGCTCGTCGGTGTGGCCCAGGCGCGCGATATCGAGTTCGACGCGGTCTATCCCGGCGACTGGATGATGCACTGCCACATGCCGCACCACAACATGAACCAGATGGTCTCGATGGTGGGACCCGTGGCACACCTCGGCACAGGAATGCACACCGGTCTTTCGATGGAGGACGGGATGGGCATGATCCGTGAGGCCGGTGCACTGTCAGAGAAGCTGGGACCCAGCCTGGGGCGCACGATCGGGTCCGGCTCCGAGTTTGAAAAACCGATGACCAACCTCGCCCTCTCCTCGGCGCAGGAAGAAATGCAGCATCAGGGCACGCAGCACGAAGGAATGCGGCACGGGACCATGCAGATGGGGGGCCCGATCGCGAAGAACGCCTACGCGGTTCCCGGTTTCCCCCAGGACATGTGGATGGTTGACGACGGGGCGTACGTCAAGCCCGAGACCTATGGCCTGCGGCCGACTTGGACGGGAGGAATGATGGGAATGATGACGCTCGTTCGGGTCCTGAAGCCCGAGCTCTACGACCACATCCAGCAGCTCAAGGCCAGGCAGGCGGAAAGGGCGAAGCCATGATCATTCGACGTTTCGCTCCCGCGCTTCTGCTCGGCCTCGCCGCGGCTTCGGGCATCGCTCAGAGCCCCGCCGAGGAGCCCCTGACGCTCGCGGAGCTCGAGAGAATCGCGCTCGAAAAGAACCCGACTCTGGTGCAGGCGACCGCGCAGATTGACGCTGCCAAAGGACGGGCGAAGCAGGCGGGCCTCTTGCCGAAACCAGTCCTCGGTTACTCGGCAGAAGAGTGGGCCTTCCAGGGTGGAACGGGTAGAGGCAAGCAGGGCGTTTTCATCGAGCAGGCAATTCCGCTCGGGGGGAAACTCTCCAGTAGCCGCTCTGTCTTCCAGAACGAAGGCATCGAGGCTGAGGCAACCTCCGAAGCCCAGCGTCTTCGAGTTCTCAACAGCGTTCGGTCGCTCTACTACGAGGCGGTCGTCGCCGCGCGCCGCGTACACGTCCGGGAGCGTCTGTCCCAGCTGACCGACGAAGCCGTGAAGGTCTCGGCGCAGCTCTACAACACGGGAGCCGCCGACCGGCCTGACGTTCTCGAATCGGAGATCGAGGCCCGAGAGACGCGGCTCGCGCTGGATGCAGCCCGCAACCAGCAGTACCACACGTGGCTCTCGCTTGCGACCATGATCGGGCAGCCCGACCTGAGACTCCGTCCCCTTGCGGGCGAGCTCGAGACGTCACCTCCTGAGCTTGACCGCCAGGCGGCGACAGACGCGCTCATGCGCAACAGCCCGCAGCTGCGCAGGGCACGGGCTCAGGTCGAGCGCGCCACCGCCATCGTGACTCGGGCAGACCGAGAGGCCTTTCCGGATCTCTTCCTCCGGGTCGGAGCCGACTACGACCGCGAACTCGTGGAGACCGGGCAAAAGGCCGGCCAGCGCGTGGGCTGGGAGGCTTCCGGCTCCGCCGGTTTCTCGATCCCGATCTTCAACCGCAACCAGGGAGACCGCGCCGCCGCGCGCGCGGAGCTCAGCCGGGCGAAAGCTGAAGTGCAGCGAATCGAGCTCGCGCTGAGGAGTCGGCTCTCCGGAGTGTTCGAGGCGTACCTGACTGCCCTCCGGATGGCAGACGAGTACGGCACGGAGATACTGCCGCGTGCCGAGCAAGCCTACCGGCTGTATCTCGACAAGTTCGAGCAGATGGCCGCCGCCTATCCACAGGTACTGATCGCACAGAGAACGTTGTTCCAGACGAGCGAGCGCTACCTGTCGGCTCTCGAGGAGGCCAACGTAGCCGCCGTTCAGATCCAGGGAATGCTTCTCGTCGATGGTCTCGATGCGCCGCCGGCGCCTGGAGAAATGACGACGGGGATCGGTGCGAGCGAACTTCCGGGCGCCGTTCGGTCCGGAGAGCTCCCGGTTTCGGTGCGGCCGCCTGGTCAGGAGTGAGTGACACGAAACACGGAGGGAATCTATGAAACACAGAACTCGAACTGCGATCGCCTGCGTCTGCCTGATGGCCTGGGCCGCAGCGAGCGTGGCCCAGCATCAGGGGCATCAGATGGGAACCGGGTCGGCCGGAGGCGGCCCTTGCCTGGCGCACGCCAAGGAAGGCCTGCGCATTGTCGAGAACGCGAATCGCCAACTGGAGGAGGCGCGGCAGACCAACAGCCCGCGGGAGATGCGGGCAGCCATGAACCAACTTCAAGCTGCGCTTGGAGAAATCCGAACACAGCTTTCGCTCTGCGTCAGCCAGGCGAGCGAGAGCGTCGCCCCCGGGATGGGAGGCATGGACCACTCGAGCATGGAGGGCATGGACCATTCTTCGATGGAAGGAATGGACCACTCAGGGATGGGCAAGATCGGTGGAACGGCTCCGATCGGGAAGCCTGTGGATCCAGTCTGCGGGATGGAAGTGGACGCGGCATCGGCCCCAAAGGCGATGCTGGATGGAAAGACCTACTACTTCTGCTCGGAGGCGGACAAAGCGAAGTTCTTGAAGAGTCCGTCGACCTATCAGAATCACTGAGGACGCGCCCAATGCGGAAAAGGCTTCGAATTCTGTTGGGTGCGACTGCCGTCGCAGCTGCGGGCGTATGTCTCGTCTGGGCCTATCTGGCACGTGGCGTCAGCGCCCGCGACAAGCCACTCGCCGCCGAGGCGTTCGTCGCCCGCCGGCTGCGGCATCTTGCGATCCCGCGCGGCGCGAGAAGCCGATCGAACCCCGCGGTGGAGAGCCTGGATGGTCTTGCCGAGGCACGAGCGCACTTTGCCGACCACTGCGCCTCCTGTCACGCGAACGATGGGAGCGGCCGGACGCCGATGGGCGAGAACTTGTATCCCAAGGCTCCGGACATGCGGCTCTCGGACACACAGAGCCTCTCTGACGGCGAGCTCTTCTCCATCATCCAGAACGGCGTGCGCTTCACGGGCATGCCCGCCTGGGGCTCCGAAAGCCCTGAAGACGAGAAGGACTCATGGAACCTGGTGCGTTTCATCCGTCACCTGCCGAAGCAGACGCCCGAGGAGCTCGAAGAGATGAAGAACATGAACCCGAAGACACCCGAGGAGTTTCGCGAGGACGAAGATGTCAGGAAGTTTCTCGAAGGGGGCGAGCCCGTCTCGACTCCCAAACCCATGAAGCACTGAAAGGAGAAATCATGCGGAAAATGCTCGGTCTCGCGCTGTCGATTTTGGCTCTCCTCGTCTCAACGGCGCTGTTCGCACACGGCGGTCACGTTCATACGATGGGCACGGTATCCGCGATCGACTCGAAGCACGTCGAAGTCAAGACGCAGGACGGCAAGACCGTCTCGATCGCCTTGACTCCCGACACGAAGTACGTCAAGGGAAAGGCGACGGCGAAATTCGCCGACATCGCGGTCGGCACTCGGGTCATGGTCGAGTCTACGAAGGACGACAAGGAGCAACTCACCGCCGTCGAAATGCAGCTCGGCACGGGCTCGCACATGGAAGGGTCGAAACACTGAGGTTCTCGGGTGAACGGGGAGGGCAGCTATGAAGCGCATTCTCGCCCCCTGCGGTCACGAAGACCGAATGGACCTGGCCCACGCACCCGCAGATCGATCGCGACGGCCCGGGCACGTGCCCCATCGCATCCGTCCGACTGGGCCTGGCGCTTGCTCGGATATGATGCGTTTGCATCACCGGGGGTCGAAGGGTGCGCGCTAGGATGCGAGTCGTGAATCGGCTAAGGGTTCGGAACCCCTCGAAGGCGGGCGCAAGGTGGCTGGGTAGTCTGGCTGTGCTCGTCCTCGTCGGAACGGGGCTCATACCTGATCCGGCGGCCTGTTGCGGCGTCGGCACCAACCAAAGCCGCTTCATCCGCATGAGTTGTTGTGACGACGGCTCCTCGGGATGCGCGTTCATGCGCGAGGAACCCGCCCGGGACCGGGGATCGTCCTCAAGCGCGGACGCGCTTTCAGTCACTCTTGACGGGTCGGTGAGGGTGCTGCCGGCTGATCGGCCTGTCGGCTACTCCGATTTCATTGAACCTCGCGTCTCTGCCTCTCCCCCCTTCCTGCGCAACGCTCCCCTTCTGATCTAAGACTCGTCTCTCACCTCTGAGGAAGTCGGGCGGAGCTCCGCCCTTCCTGTCGAGTCCGGATCGTGGAGGAGAAGACCGTTGATCACTCGCAGAATCGCACGCTTCGCTTTGCTGTTCGTCATATCGACCCGCGCGGTCAGCGCCCAGGAACTCGCTAATGCCGGAAAGGCCCCATCGGAGCTTGCTCGGGCAACGATCCCCGATCGGGTCCTCGAGGCGCTCGTTTCCGAGGCGCTACAGAAGAACGGAGACGTTGCTGCCTCGGTCGCGACCGCGGAAGCGGCCGGTTTTCGGATCGCGCCGGCGCGAACCCTTCCGGACCCGTTCCTGTCGTTCAACTATCAGAACGACGGGTGGGCATTCTCGCTTGGGGAGCGAGACATGACTTTTCTCGGCGCCATGTTTTCGCAGCCTCTGCCATGGCCGGGGAAGCTGCGCCTTGCGGGCGAAGAGGCGACGCTGCGAGCCGAAGAGGTCAAAGCCGGGACCGTGGGGCGCGCTCGGCTGACAGTCGAGGGGCGCGTGCGCCGGACCTATTACGACTACCTGCTCGCGCATGACCTTCTCGATCTGATCGAGGACCGTGGTCGTTCCTGGCGGGAGATTTCGAACATCGTGCGCGAGCGATACGCGGTCGGCTTCGGCGTACAGCAGGACGTCCTCCGAGCCCAGGTCGAGGTGTTGCGCCTGGACGAGGCTCGGGCGGATCAGAACGCACAGGTCGCCAATCGAAGGGCGGAGCTGAACCGGCTTCTGAGCCGCCCGCAGGAAAATCCGATCGAGACCGACCAGCGCCTGGACTTCCGTCCCGCGGTCCCGGATCTGCCGGCGCTCCTGACCGCGGTCCGCGACAAGAGTCCCGAGCTTGCAGCTCTCTCTGTGGGAATCGAGGCCGACCAGACGCGGGTACTGCTCACGAAGAGGCAATTCCGGCCCGACTTCGTCGCGAGCGGCGGACCAATGTACCGGGGCGGGCTCGAGCCAATGTGGCAGGTGGGAATCGGCATCACTCTTCCGATTCACGTTTCGTCGCGCCAGAAGCCTCGTCTGGAGGAAGCCCAGGCGGCCCTACGGTCGGATCAGAGCCTCTCATCATCGGCAGCGCAGGAGCTTGAATTCCGAACCCGAGAGCGATTTCAGAGTCTCGATGCGGCGCTTCGCGTCGCGCGACTCTACCGAGAAGGAGTTATGCCAACCGACCAGATCTCTCTCGAGTCCGCGATCGCGAGCTACCGCACCGGCAAAGTGCCATTCGTCACGGTGCTCGAAGCACTGAACACGCTCTACGCCGACAGGGCCATCTATCTCGGTCGCCTTGCCGACGCCGAGAAATGGCGTGTCGCGATCGACGAAGCAGACCTCCAGTCAACGAGTGGAATGGCCGCCGGCGCGGCCCCATCCCCCCAACCCTCGGGCGGATCCGGAGGCGGGGCCGCGATGAGCGGATCCCCATCAATGCAATGACGACCATGAAGCGCAAATCACGCTCTGCTCTGCCTTGGCTCCTTGCCGCGATCTTCGCCGCGGCCTTCGTGACGCTCGCGTTCTCGCGGCGCGGCGTCACAGAGTCCGGCCGCATTCAAGAGGGGCGACCGGCCGCGATCACCCCGAAAGCGCGAAAGGTCCTCTACTGGGTCGATCCGATGCACCCCGCCTACAAGTCGGACAAGCCGGGAACGGCCCCCGACTGCGGCATGGAGCTCGTCCCCGTCTACGAAGAGGGCTCCGAAGTCGGGACGGAATCCAAACCGGTTGCTGGCTATTCCACGATTTCCTTGAGCCCCGAGCGCCAGCAGTCGATCGGTGTCCGGATCGGAAAGGCAGAGATCCGCGACCTCAACAAGACGATTCGCACGGTCGGACGCGTGACTTTCGATGAGACCCTCCTTCACCAGATTCATCCGAAGTTCGAGGGCTACGTCGAGGAGCTCTACGTCAACTACACGGGCAAGCCCGTCCGAAAAGGCCAGCCACTGCTCGCGATCTACAGCCCGGACCTTCTCGCGACACAGCAGGAATATCTGCTCGCCCTTCGCGCGAGGAAGCAGCTGACGAGCCTCCAGAACCCCGATGCCTCGCATGGAGCGGCGGATCTATACGATGCGGCCCGCCAGAGGCTCCTCCTCTGGGACATCCGTCCTGCGGACATCGACCGCCTCGAGCAGACCGGTACGCCGCTGAAGGCGCTAACCCTCTACTCGCCCGTAGACGGCTTCGTCATGACCAAGAACGCAGTCCAGGGATCCCGTGTCATGCCTTCGGACACGTTGTTCGAGATCGCCGGACTTCACGACGTGTGGGTGCTGGCGGACGTCTACGAGTCGGAGGCGCAGTTCGTTCGCGTCGGCCAGACCGCCCGGATGAGCCTGAGCTACCTGCCCGGCCGCGAGTGGACGGGAAGGGTCACGTTCATCGCCCCGGTCGTCGAGGAGAAAACCCGGACGGTCAAAGTGCGTCTCGAGTTCTCGAACCCGGACGAGGTGCTGAAGCCCGGGATGTACGCGGAGATCTTTCTCGAGCGTCCTCTCGGGCGTGTCCTCACGGTTCCCGACAGCGCCGTCCTCACGACGGGAACGCGCTGCATCGTGTTCGTCGCCAGGGGAAGCGGTCGATTCGAGCCCAGGGAGGTCAAGGTCGGCCCGAAGGTCGACTCCTACTACGAGATCCGAGAGGGGATCCAGTCCGGGGAGGACGTCGTGACGCAGGCGAATTTCCTCGTCGATTCCGAGTCGCGGCTGAAGGCGGCGCTCGCCGGCATCGCGCCCGTCCCGGACAAGACGCCCGCGGCATTGCCGCACCAGCACTGAGACACCGCCATGATCGAACGAATCATCGCCTTCTCGGCGCGCAACCGATTCATCGTGCTGGCGCTCACGGGCGCAGCCATCTTCGCGGGCGTATGGTCGATCGGACACGTCGCCCTTGACGCTCTCCCCGACCTCTCCGACACGCAGGTCATCGTCTATTCCCGCTGGGACCGCAGCCCCGACATCATCGAGGATCAGGTCACTTATCCCATCATCACCGCGATGCTCGGAGCGCCCAAGGTCAAGGCGATCCGCGGCTTCTCCGACTTCGGCTTCTCGTACGTATACGTCATCTTCGACGAGGGCACTGACCTCTATTGGGCCCGCAGCCGCACACTCGAATACCTCTCGAAGATTCAGCCCCGCTTGCCGGAAGGGGTCCGGACGGAGCTCGGACCGGATGCAACGGGCGTCGGCTGGGTCTTCCAGTACGCGCTCGTGGACAAGAGCGGCAAGCACTCACTCGCGGATCTCAGGTCGATCCAGGACTGGAATATCCGTTACGACCTCCAGTCTGTTCCGGGCGTGGCCGAAGTGGCGAGCGTGGGGGGGTTCGTCCGGCAGTATCAAGTCACGGTCGACCCGAACCGGCTCTCCGCCTACGGAGTGCCGCTCATGTCCGTCATCGAGGCGATTCGCACGTCCAATAACGAGGTCGGCGGCCGCCTCATCGAGTGGAGCGGCGCCGAGTACATGGTCCGGGCCCGCGGCTACATCCGGTCGGTCGCCGATCTCGAAGAGATCGTCGTCAAGACGGATGAACAGGGAACGCCCGTCCGTCTCAGGGACGTGGCGGAGATCCAGCTCGGCCCCGAGATCCGGCGGGGCATTGCCGAGCTCGACGGAGAGGGTGAGGTGGCGGCCGGGGTCGTCGTCATGCGCCACGGCGAGAACGCCATGAACGTCATCGAGCGAGTCAAGGAACGCCTGAAGGCGATTGCGCCCACTCTCCCGGACGGGGTCAAGATCGTCACCACCTACGACCGATCGGAGCTGATCGAACGATCGATCAAGACGTTGAAGCACGAGCTCGTCCTCGAGATGCTGATCGTGTCCCTCGTGATCCTGATCTTCCTCTGGCACATCCCGAGCTCCATCATCCCGATCGTCACGATTCCCGCGGCCGTGGTCCTTTCGTTCATCCCCATGAAGATGTTCGGGATCAGCTCGAACATCATGTCGCTCGGCGGAATCGCGGTTGCGATCGGCGCCCTCGTGGATGCGGCGGTGGTCGTCGTCGAGAACGCCCACAAGAAGCTCGAGGTCTGGGAGTCGACCGGCCGGAAGGGCGACTACAAGGAGATCCTCATCGGCGCGATCCAGGAGGTCGGTCGGCCGAGCTTTTTCTCGCTGCTCGTCATCGCCGTGGCTTTCATGCCGGTCTTTGCCCTCGAAGCTCAGGAGGGGCGCCTTTTCCGACCTCTTGCCTTCACCAAGAACTTCGCGATGGCAATCGCGGCGATTCTCGCCATCACTCTGGATCCCGCCATTCGGCTCCTGTTCACGAGGCTGAAGAACTACGACTTCAGGCCGCGGTGGCTCTGCCGGATCACGAATGCCGTTGTCGTCGGCAAGATGCACCCCGAGGAAAAGCACCCGATCTCCCGCATTCTGTTCCGCCTCTACGGGCCACCGGCGAAGTTCGTACTGCGCCACCCGAGGCTCGTCATCGCCACGGCGCTCCTGGTCGTCCTCGCCACCGTCCCGGCCTTCAAGAGACTCGGCTCGGAGTTCATGCCTCCGCTGAACGAGGGCTCGATCCTCTACATGCCGACGACGCTTCCCGGCATCTCCGTAACCCAGGCGCAGGCACTACTGCAGCAGCAGGACCAGATCCTCAAATCGTTTCCCGAGGTCGAGCGCGTTTTCGGAAAGGCGGGCCGCGCCGAAACGTCCACGGACCCGGCGCCCTTCTCGATGATGGAGACGGTCGTCATCCTCAAGCCCGAGGCAAAGTGGCGGACGAAGAGCCGCTGGTACTCTTCGTGGTTTCCCGGCTTCCTCAAGCCCGTCCTGCGTCCTCTCTGGCCCGAGACGATCTCCTGGGACGAGCTCGTCAACGATATGAACGCCCGCCTTCAGCTTCCCGGCCAGACCAACGCCTGGACGATGCCGATCAAGAACCGGATCGACATGCTGACAACCGGCATCCGCACGCCGGTCGGGGTCAAGGTTTTCGGCTCCGATCTGAACCAGATCGAGCAGACTGGCCGCCAGCTCGAGCAAATCCTCCAGAAAGTTCGCGGCACGCGCAGCGTCTATGGCGAGCGCGTCGCCGGCGGTTACTTCATCGACTTCGATCTCAAGCGCCGCGAGATCGCTCGATACGGCCTCACGATCAAGGAAGTCCAGGAAGTGATCATGTCGGCGATCGGCGGCGAGAACGTGACGACCACGATCGAAGGCCGGGAGCGGTATCCCGTCAACGTCCGCTATCCTCGGGAGCTGCGCGACGATCCCGACAAGCTCGCCCGCACGCTCGTCCCGACGATGTCGGGCGCCCAGATTCCGCTGAGTCAGCTCGCCGACATTCGCCTGGTCGAGGGGCCCTCCATGATTCGCGACGAGAACGGGCGGCTCTCGGGCTACGTCTACGTGGACGTCGACACCGCGAGCCGCGACATCGGCGGATACATCGCAGACGCCAAGGCGGCCGTGGCGCGCTCTTTAAAGCTCCCGACCGGCTACACGCTCATCTGGAGCGGTCAATACGAGGCGATGGAACGAGTCCGCGAGAAGATGAAGGTCGTCCTTCCGGTCACTCTGTTTCTCATCTTCGCCCTCCTCTACGCCAATACAAAGTCACTCGCTAAGACGCTGATCGTCCTCATGGCCGTGCCGTTTTCGGCAGTCGGAGCGATCTGGTTTCTCTACGCGCTCGGCTACCACATATCGATCGGCGTGTGGGTGGGCCTGATTGCGCTCCTCGGGCTCGACGCAGAGACGGGCGTCTTCATGTTGCTCTACCTCGATCTCGCCTACGACGAGGCGAAGGCCAACGGCGCCATGCGAAGCCGGAACGACCTGGAGACGGCGATTCTCCACGGGGCCGTCAAACGCGTGCGCCCGAAGGTCATGACCGTTGCCTGCGCCTTCTTCGGGCTCGTGCCGATCATGTGGTCCTCGGGCACCGGGGCCGATGTCATGAAGCGCATCGCAGCGCCAATGATCGGCGGACTGTTCACATCGTTCGCGATGGAGTTGCTCGTCTATCCAGCGGTCTACCTGCTCTGGAAGTGGCACACGGAAGTCAAGAGAGCGGAGCTCGCTCCGGAGACGGTTTCCGCCGCGCGACTGGCCACGGGAGGCTGAGATGCTCCACAACGTGCCCCCGGACTGCCGTTCGGGGGGCCAACCTCCCGGTCCACGTGACGCGAACACCCGATTCCGCCTTTACGGGAGGGGCTTCATGAAAGCCACGTGCTGGCTCGTCGCCGGTCTCGGCCTTATCGCTGTCGCCGTTGCGGGCTGCAACCGGAAACCCGCAGCGGCGCCGGAAGCCTCCACCCATACAGCGCATCCGTCCGCCACTCCGGCCTCTCCGGCGACGCCCGGAATGGAGATGGGCCAGAGCGCGGAGAAGCCCGATATGAAGATGGACGAGGGTAAGGCAATGCCTTCCATGCCGCCCGGCTCCGTCCAACTCTCCGCTGATCGGCAGCAGCTGCTCGGAGTCGTACTGACCCCAGTCGCGGTACGGCCGATGACCCGCGAAGTTCGAACGGTCGGCCGCGTCGAGTACGACGAGCGCAGGCTCGCCTTCGTCAACACCAAGTTCGCCGGATGGATCGAGCGGCTCGACGTCGACTTCACGGGGATCTTCGTCCAGAAGGGCCAGACGTTGATGGCGATCTACAGTCCCGAGCTCGTCTCGGCGCAGGAGGAATACCTGCTGGCTCTCAGAGCCACCCGTTCCATGCCTCAAGCCGCGAGCTCGCGCGAGCTGCTCGAGGCATCGCGGCGCCGCCTGCTCCTCTGGGACATCCGCCCAGAGCACATAGACGAGCTCGAGCGGACCGGCAAGGCCCGCCGGACTCTCGACATCCACAGTCCCATCAGCGGCTATGTGATTGAGAAGATGGCCCTCCAGGGGCTGCGTGTCGAGCCGGGGATGAACCTGTACAAGATCGCCGACATCTCGAAGGTCTGGATCGACGCGGCCATCTACGAGTACGAGGTCCCCCTGATCAAGCTCGGGCAGGAGGCGACAGTCGATCTTTCCTACGCTCCCGGCGAGGTCTTGCGCGGCAGAGTCTCCTACGTCTATCCCTACCTCGACGAGAAGACCCGCACGGTACGGGTACGTCTCGAATTCCCGAACCCGAACGCGGCGCTCAAGCCCGGTATGTACGCCGACGTGGTCCTCAAGGCAGAGCGCGGGGAGGCGCTCGCGGTCCCACAAACGGCCGTTCTCGATACGGGAAGCCGCAAGCTCGTGTTCGTCAGCCGGGGCGAAGGCCGGTTCGACCCGAGAGAGATCAAGACGGGTTATCTGGCGGGAGGCTACTACCAGGTCCTGGAGGGCCTTGCGCAGGGCGAAAAGGTCGTGACGTCAGCAAACTTCCTGATCGACTCCGAGTCGCAGCTCTCGACCGCGGTCGGGCAGATGAAGCACTGAGGAAGACCGAGTCATGATCGAGAAACTCATCGCCGCCTCGGCACGAAATCTCTTCTTCGTCGCGCTCGGCGTCCTCGTCGTCATCGGCCTCGGCATCTGGGCCGTCAAGAGCACGCCTCTCGACGCACTGCCCGATCTCTCGGACGTCCAGGTGATCGTGTTCACGGAGTGGCCCGGGCGCGCGCCGAGTCTCGTCGAAGACCAGGTCAGCTATCCCATCGTCTCGACGATGCTCTCCGCCCCGAAGGTCAAGGTTGTGCGCGGCTACTCCTATTTCGGAATGTCGTTCGTCTACATCATCTTCCAGGACGGCACGGACATCTATTGGGCGCGCAGCCGCGTGCTCGAGTACATGAACGGCCTCGCCGGCAAGCTCCCCCCGGGAGTCGCTCCCGTCCTCGGCCCCGACGCAACCGGCGTCGGCTGGGCGTTCGAATACGCCGTCGTGGATCGCTCGAACAAGCTGAACCTCCAGGAGCTGCGCACGCTCCAGGACTGGTCGATTCGCTACTGGCTTCGAGCGGTGCCCGGCGTGGCCGACGTCGCCTCGCTCGGCGGATACGTGAAGCAGTATCAGGTCGAGATCCAGCCCAACAAGCTGCTGGCCTACGAGATTCCGCTCGACGACGTCATGAAAGCGATCCAGACGTCGAACAACGACGTTGGCGGGCGCGTCCTGGAGTTCAACGGAACGGAGTTCATGGTGCGCGGCCGGGGATACGTCCAGAAGCCGGAAGACCTGGAGAAGGTCGTTTTGAAAGTCAACGAGCAAGGAACGCCCGTTCTGCTGCGCGACGTCGCCCGGGTCCAGCTCGGACCGGACATGCGGCGCGGCGCCGCCGAGCTCGCCGGCCTCGGCGAGGCCGTCGGCGGCATCGTCATCGTCCGCTTCGGCGAAAACTCGCTCAAGGTCATCGAAAGCGTGAAGGCGAAGATCAGGCAGGTCTCCAAGGCTCTGCCGCAGGGCGTCGAGATTGTTCCGGTCTATGACCGGTCGACGCTGATCGAGGAGTCGATCAAGACGCTGAAGGAGAAGCTGATCGAAGAGTCGATCATCGTCAGCCTCGTGTGTATCGTCTTTCTCTTCCACTTCCGCAGCGCGCTGGTCGCCATCCTCACGCTGCCGCTCGCGCTGCTCCTCTCGTTCACCGCTATGCGTTTTCTCGGCCTCTCGTCGAACATCATGTCGCTCGGCGGGATCGCGATCGCCATCGGCGCGATGGTGGACGCGGCAATCGTGATGGTGGAGAACGCGCACAAGCGCCTCGAGCACGCTCCGGCGGGCGCCGATCGCAGTCAGGTCATCATCGACGCCGCAAAGGAGGTTGGCAAGCCGCTCTTCTACTCGCTGTTGATCATCACCGTCTCGTTCCTCCCGGTCTTCACGCTGGAGGCGCAGGAGGGCCGACTCTTCCGGCCGCTCGCGTTCACGAAGACCTTCTCGATGTTCTTCGCCTCGCTGCTCTCGATCACCGTGGCGCCGGCTCTCATGCTGCTCCTGATCCGCGGGCGGATCACAGCCGAAGCGAAGAACCCCATCAACCGCTTCTTGATCGCCGTCTACCGGCCGGTGTTCCGCTTCGCCTACCGCTGGCGCAAGGCGACCCTCGGAGTGAGCCTCCTCGCGCTCGCGCTGACCATTCCTGTTTTCCGCACCCTCGGCAACGAGTTCATGCCGCCGCTGTACGAGGGGACGCTCCTCTTCATGCCGGCGAGCCTGCCGGGACTCTCGATCACGTCGGCGCAGGCGCTTCTCCAGAAGCAGGACAAGATCTTGAAGTCCTTTCCCGAGGTCGAAAGCGTATTCGGCAAGGCGGGTAGCTCCGAGAGCGCAACAGATCCGGCGCCCATGGAGATGATGGAGACGCTCGTCGCGTTGAAGCCCGAGAGCCAGTGGCGCAAGGGCATGACGCCCGCGAAGCTCGTCGAGGAGATGGACCGCGCCGTGCGGCTCCCGGGAGTCTCCAACGCCTGGACCATGCCGATCGCAGGTCGGATCGACATGCTCACCACCGGCATCCGTACGCCGGTCGGAATCAAGATCTTCGGCCCGGACCTCACCGTAATCCAGTCGATCGGACAGCAGATCGAAGCCGCCGTGAAGATGGTCCCCGGAACGCGCAACGTGTACGCCGAACGCGTCTCGGGTGGCTACTTCTACGATTTCGATATCAACCGCGACGAGATCGCCCGGTACGGCCTGCGCGTGGGGGACGTCGAGGCGATCATTGAGTCGGCCATCGGCGGCGAGAACATCTCCCAGACCGTCGAGGGGCGCGAACGCTACCCGATCAACCTGCGCTATCCGCGCGACTTCCGCAGCACGCCGAACGCGCTCGAGCGCGTCCTCGTCTCCACGCCGACGGGAGTCCAGATCCCCCTCGGGCAGCTGGCGAAGATCTCGCCCCGGATGGGCCCTCCGGTCGTCCGAAGCGAGGGGGCGCAGATCACCGGCTGGGTCTTCGTCGACGTGACGGGCCGTGACATCGGGGGCTACGTCGCCGAGGCAATGAAGGCCGTCGAGGCCAAGGTCAAAGTGCCGGCGGGCTACAACCTCGTGTGGAGCGGTCAGTACGAATACATGCAGCGCGCCAAGGAGCGCTTGAAGCTCATGGTCCCGCTGACGCTCTTCCTCGTCATTCTGCTCCTCTACTTCAATTTCCGGGCAGTTCCCCAGACGCTGATCGTGCTGCTGTCCATTCCCTTCGCGATTCTCGGCGCGATCTGGCTGCTCGCCGGCCTCCAGTACAACATGAGCGTCGCGGTCTGGGTCGGGATCATCGCCCTCGCGGGCGTCGCGGCCGAGACGGGCGTCGTGATGATCGTCTATCTGGACGAGGCCTACGCGCTGCGAAAGGCCGCCGGGACCCTTCGCACTCGGGAAGACCTCCATGAGGCCGTCTTCGAAGGCGCCGTCCAGCGCGTCCGCCCCAAGATCATGACCGTCATGGCCATCATGATGGGCCTCCTGCCCATCATGTGGTCACACGGCACGGGAGCCGACGTCATGAAGCGGATCGCGGCGCCCATGATCGGAGGGATGGTTTCTTCCACCGTCCTGACGCTCGTGCTCATCCCGATCATCTACGAGTACTGGCGGGCGCGCAGCCTGCCCATCGCGGCGACCGCGGAGCAACGGTAATGACCGAGGCACACGAAAGGGCGGACCGAGACGGCGCGGGCAGGAAGGCCTGGGCCAGGGGCCTCATCGCGTTCCTGCTCCTCGTCTCGCTCGCCCACTTCGTCGTTTCCATAGGCACGCACCGCGACCACATCATCCACATCGCGTTCAGCGGGCTCTACCTAATCGGGATCATCGCTTCGTCGCTCTGGTTCGGCTTCGCCGGCGGAATGATGGCCGCGTTCGCGGTTTCGCTCGCGTATCTGGCCCACATTCTCGTGTCCTGGCGGGGGCAGCCGATGGAAAACGCCAATCAGTACGCCACGATCGGCGTCTACCTCATGGTCGGATTCGTCACCGGAATCCTCGTCGACCGTCAGCGGCGGGAGCGCGCCCGCCACGTCGAGGCTGAGCGTCGAGCTCACCGCGAAGCCCTTCTTCAAGCGCTCGCGAGCCTCTCGAACGCGCTGGGAGCGCGCGACGGGTACACCGAGGAGCACAGCGAGCGGGTGGCGCGTCTGGCGGTCGAGCTGGGACGCCGCCACGGTCTCACTGAGGAGAGCCTCGACCTTCTGCGCCTCTCGGGGCTCGTCCACGACGTGGGCAAGATCGGCGTGCGGGACGACATTCTTCTGAAGCCGGACCGGCTGTCCGTCGACGAGCGTGGACTGATCGAGCGCCACCCGGAGGTCGCCGCGCGGATCCTGCGCCCAATCCGCGGAGCGGCGGAGATCGCGGAGATCGTCCTCTCGCACCACGAATGCCCGGACGGAACCGGCTACCCGCGGGGCCTCGCGGGCAACCAGATACCGCTCGAAGCGCGGATTCTCCGAGTTGCCGACGTGTTCTCTGCCCTGACGGACTCGCGGTCCTACAAGCCCGCGCTGACACGAGACGAGGTGATCCGCTGGATGCGCAGCGTCCGCGGCACGAAGCTGGACGCGGAGAGCGTCGCGGCCCTCGAGGACCTCCTGAAAGAGCAGGCGCCGAAGACCGGAGCGCTCCACGGCGAGCTGGTGCCCGTCGGGCGACGCCGGAGTGTCGAGGAAGGACCGTGAAAGCGCTTACCGAGGTTCGCGCTGAACACGATCTGGAGTGGCCGACAGGCTCGCTCGACGGCGCCACGGAACCCCCGATCGCCCGGGCAGGAGTTCCGTCATGACGCCGGCGTCTCGCGACCCCGTCTGCGACATGCCGGTGGAACCGGCGAGCAGCCTCTCGGCCACCCACGACGGGCGACCCTACTTCTTCTGCTCGGAGTACTGCCGGACCTTCTTTCTGGCGCATCCGGGATCCTACGCTGATCGGCCACGGGTCCCTGACTCGGACAATGACCCTGCCCGACGGCGCCTGGCCTACTTCTCGATGGAAGTCGGCCTCGATGATCGAATGCCCATCTATAGCGGCGGGCTCGGAATTCTGGCGGGCGACACGCTGCGTTCCTTCGCCGACCTCGGCCTGCCTGTCGTCGGCGTCACGCTTCTTTATCGAAGGGGATACTTTCGCCAGACTCTCGACCGCCAAGGGAACCAGACCGAAGCTCCCGTCGACTGGAACCCCGCTCAGTTCGTCCGGCCTCTGGCGCCCACGGTGGAGGTTGCAATCGGCAACCGTTCCGTGGCGATCCGCGCCTGTCGTTACGACGTTGTGTCGCCATACGGCCAAACGGTGCCGCTCATCCTGCTCGACACCGACGTCGACGGAAACTCTCCCGACGATCGGGCCCTGACCGGTTCGCTCTACGGTGGCGACGAACGATACCGGCTCTCGCAGGAGATCATTCTCGGCATCGGCGGCGTCCGGATGCTGCGCGCGCTCGGTTACGGGGGGGTTCGGCGGTTCCACATGAACGAAGGGCACTCGAGCCTTCTCGTGCTGGAGCTCCTGCGCGACATGCCGGATCGACCTCTCACCGAGCAGATCGAGAGTACCAAGCGTAAGTGCATCTTCACGACGCACACCCCCGTTCCGGCGGGACACGACCAGTTTTCCTACGACCTCGTGAGGGAATTGCTAGGCGAACCCATCCCATTCGGGGAGCTGCGCATGCTCGGCGGGCCCGAAAAGCTGAATATGACGCGGCTCGCGCTTAATTTGAGCCACCACGTCAACGGCGTCGCCAAGCGCCACGAGCAAGTCTCTCACGAGATGTTTCCGCTCTATCCAATTACCTCGATCACCAACGGCGTGCACTCGTTCACGTGGACCTGCGATGCATTCCGGACGTTGTACGACCGCCACATCCCCGATTGGGTGAGGGATCCCTTCTCGCTCCGTCACGCAATGAAGATTCCCGCCGAAGACGTCTGGAACGCCCACCTCGAGGCGAAGAGCCGGCTGTTCGCCGAGGTTTTCCGAAGGACGTCCGTCGCTCTCGCCCCGGAAGTGTTCACCGTCGGCTTCGCACGGAGAGCGACGGCCTACAAGCGGCCCGACCTCGTCTTCTCCGACGTCCAGGAGCTTGCGCGAATCGCCCGAGCGGCCGGCTCCATGCAACTGATCTTCGCGGGCAAGTCGCACCCCCGCGACGAGCCGGGCAAGGAGCTCATCCGGCGTGTCTTTCGGATGGCGGAACGCCTCAGGAACGATATTCCGATCGTATATCTCGAAGAGTACGACATCGGGCTCGCGCGGCTTCTCACCTCCGGCGTGGATCTGTGGCTGAACACGCCATTGCGCCCGCTCGAGGCTTCCGGGACCTCGGGGATGAAGGCGGCACACAACGGCGTGCCGAGTCTGAGCGTCCTCGATGGATGGTGGATCGAAGGCCATGTGGAAGGGATTACCGGATGGTCAATAGGCCGCGGCCCGGCCGACAGCAGGCCGAACCAGGACGCGAGCGACGCAGGCGACCTCTACTCGAAGCTCGAGACGGTGATCCTGCCCCTCTATTACGGAAACCGACCCGGCTGGTTGGACGTGATGAAGCGCTGTGTCGCGCTCAACGCCTCGTTTTTCAACACGCAACGCATGGTCCAGCAATATGCCTCGACCGCGTACCTGTAGAGCGAACGATGAATACGGATTCCGACCGCCGCGCCTCCCATCACGAACAGTGACAGGGCAAGAACACCCGGCCGCTGTAAAGGAGAAACCGATGAATGCTCACGGATTCCCGCAAACGATTCGCAGGTTCACTATGGCTTGTACTGTTCTCTTCGTTCTGGCCGCGGCTGATACCGGTGCGCGCCCGGCCGCCACGCCGAGGAAGGGCGGGAGTGCGCCGCTTGCCCTCCGCGAGGTTCGCGCCCGTGCCGAGAAGTACATCGACTACTGGAGCGCCATTTCGCTCACCCCGGAGCAGGCGCGAGTCAAAGCCGAGGCACTGAATGCCATTCCGGCTCCCTGCTGCAGCGACTATACGACGTTGACGTGCTGCTGCCCTTGCAATCTCGCCAAGAGCATCTGGGGGCTCTCCCACTACCTCATTGCAAAGAAAGGCTACACGGCGGCCCAGGTGAAGGGGGAGGTCCTTCAATGGCTCGAGTCCATCAACCCCGCGGGGTTCACCGGTAACGCCTGCAACAAAGGCGGATGCGGACGGCCATTCTCGAAGAACGGATGCGGCGGCATGGACGCCACGCAGGTGATCGTAGGGGATGACGTGCTATGAACGGACGTCGGGCGCGGCCCCTCCCGAGAGACTGTGTGGCTCGGTCCTGACATTTGAGCGCCGTTGCCTGTGCTCTGGCAGCCAGCAAGCCGATTGCATGCGTCGCGACGAGTGCATCGACGGAGAGATCCGTCAGGGTATCTGCAGTTGGAGCAGTCCATGATTATCGCGAGTGCCGGATTGATCCAGATACATCATGCGGCGAGATCACGCGCAGACGAACAATAAGATTGAGATGTGTCGAAAACGCGTTCTAGCGGTTGTCTTGCTGGCGGTCGCTCTTGCAGTGCCCGCTATGTCCAAAGCCGACTGCTGCGTCAACGCTTCGATACGAGGTGGCGATCGTGCTCAGCTGACCTGCTGCGGCACCGGCGCCGGAGGCGACTGCGCGATGGCCCGTCCGGATGCGCCTCAGGCAGTCGTCTCGGCACAGCCCCTTTCGGACACGGCCGCCGTTTCGACGGCTGCGAGCGCCTCGGTCGCGATCCGAATCGCCTTCTCGACACGACTCTTCCCCACACTTCTCCCGCGCTCCCCCGTCAACCTGACCATCCTCCACGCCCAACTCCTGATCTGAGCGGCGCCCGCCTCGTCACGCCGTAGAAGCGCGTCGCGCGCTCCTACGCGTCCCGGCTCGGCGCTGCTCGAAAGGAGAGCTCCATGGAGGACCAGGAACAGCCCAATCGGATTCTCTCGCTTCCGCTTCACCGGAGGAGCCTTCGGGTTCGCCTCCGCCTGTGGACGATCGCCGCGTTCGTCACGATTCTCGCGTTCTTCACGGCCCTCGACATCTGGAGCGAGCGCCGCGAGATGCGCCGCGCCGACACCTCACAGGCCAACGTGTTG
The DNA here is from genome assembly GCA_041912555.1 of Thermoanaerobaculia bacterium. Taxonomy (GTDB): domain Bacteria; phylum Acidobacteriota; class Thermoanaerobaculia; order UBA5066; family Gp7-AA6; genus DAHUXD01. Next base: position 140,886 of record JAYRMU010000016.1, on the reverse strand, counting down.
CTCTCCCATCTTGCCGGCATGCCCGAGTTCAGGGACAGCTCGGCGATCGCCGGGGCACACGTCTCCACGCTTCGCGAGGGGCTGAGACCAGGCGGTGCCGATCTCGAGCTGGGTGCATACCCGCAGGCACCTGCGAGTCCCGGGCCGGGCAAGAGCCAGCGGGCGGTCCTCGCCTCCCGCTCGGTCAATCTGCGCGACGGCGTCTTCGAGCTTCGGTACACCGTGGAGCCCGACCGCTACAGCGAGGCGATCCGCCGATCTATCGGCATTCACGCGATGCATGCCCTGTTCGCGCTCGCCGTTCTGATCGGCGGTTTCGAGTGGATCCTGCGGCGCCATCTCGTCCATCCGCTCCGCGCGATCGCTTACCAGATTCACCAGATGCGTCGCGGCGGCTGGGCCCCGACTCTGCCGACGACCGATGAGGAGCTCCAGGGCCTCGAGCATGCGGTGGCGGGCCTTGGCCCCGTCCTCGAAGGCCAGGTCCATCGCTGGATCGACGCGGAACGACGCGTGGCGATAGCGGAGGTCCTGCGAAGCCTGTGCAGGTCCATCCAGGAGCCGCGGCGCCGCGTGCAGGCGATCGCCAGCGACCTCCAGGCCCAGCACCTGGTCGCGCCTCAGGCGGCCCGGAAGTTGCGAGGGATGCTCGACGACCTGGATCGGATCACGCGCGCCCTCGACCTCGAGGACTGGCACAGACTCGGACCGGCGTCCGGGGCCGTTTCCCACGGTCGGGCCGCTGCGCCCCTCACGGTCGCTCTGCCAGAGGGAGGCGCTCGATGAAACGCCGCGTTTCGGCGCGACTCGGCCTCGGGCTCCTCCTGGCCGCGGGGGCATCGGCCTATTGCCTCGGGGCCCGCGACAGGGACGAAGAGTCGAGACGAGTCGAGTTGGTCGAGCGGATGGAACGGTCCGTCGTCCTGGTGCTCGTGGAAGGCCGAGAGGTCGAACACGACCGGAAGGCGGTCGAGCTGCTTCCGTCGGAGAGCCTGGGGACCGGGGTCGTCTTGTCAACCGACGGCCTCGTCCTGACCGCCGCGCACGTCGTGGCAGGAGCCGATCGGATCCGCGTGAAGGCGAAGGGCGGCGAGCCCCTCGCCGCGCGCGTCGTTTTCACCGACGAGGATGCCGACATCGGGCTTCTCCGGCTCGAGACGGCGCCCGCATCGCTCGTTCCGGCGAAGCTGGGCGACTCCAGCCGTGTTCGCAAGGGAGAAACGACGTACGTCATCGGCAACCCCGACGGGATCGAGCTCTCTCTTTCCGCCGGAGTCGTCAGCGGCCGGCATCCGATCCGCCACGTGTTCGGAGGGGCCGTCGAAGCGGAGGTCATACAGACCGATGCGGCAATCAACTCGGGCAACTCCGGGGGGCCCATCTTCAACAGCCGGGGCGAGGTGATCGCGATCGCTCAACGCATCCTCACGGCGAGCGGAGGGTCGGAGGGGCTGGGATTCGGGCTTTCGATCAACGTCGTCAAGAAGATCCTGGGCCTGGACCCGTGCGTGTGGCTCGGGGTCTCGGCGGTGCCGCTCAACGAGAGCTGGACCGGGGCGCTCAACATCCCGGTCCCCGGCGGCCTGCTCGTCGAAACGGTCGCGCCCGGTGGACCGGCGGCCGAGGCCGGAATCCGGGGAGGGCAAATCCCGATCCAGGTCGGACTCCAGCACGCCCTGCTCGGCGGGGACGTCATCCTGAAGGTTAACGACCTCCCGGTCGGAGAGTGGATCCGAACGCAACCCGCGCTCGGAGGCAACGCCGGCGAGCGCCACGTACTGAAACTCAAGTTGATTCGAGCCGGCCGAGAGCTGGACGTTCCGGTCACCGTCGTCCATCGCGCGAGCTGGTAGGAGGTAAGCAGGCATGAGGCGCATCGGAATGAACAAACAGGGGCAGGCCGCTTCAGCGCCGCGGCCGCTGTGTCCCGGCCGGCGCCGAGGACCTCGAGAGGTTCTTGCAACAAGCCGACCCGGGCATCTCCTCGAGAGACGCCGCTCCCCCGCCGTGGATTGCGGTCATCGAAGAAGGCTGTGGGTCATTGTGCTGGCGGGCGGCGAGGGTAAGCGCCTCCAATCGCTCACGAGGGCTCTGTACGGAACGGCTTTGCCAAAGCAATTCGCTGTTCTCTCGGGCCAGCTTTCTCTCCTACAGGCCACCGTCGAGAGGGCGGCCTGTCTGGCCCCTTTGCGCCGGGTCCTGGTCATCGTCTGCGCCGCTCACGAGCAACTCGCCTCGAAACAGCTCACGAGATACCGGGGCGTCGAACTCATGGTTCAGCCCCGGAACCTCGACACGGCGCCCGGCATTCTTCTTCCCCTTTCGCGAATCCTGTCGAGAGACCCGTCGGCCCGCGTCGTGATCCTACCGTCGGATCATCACCTCTCTACGCCGGCACCCTTTGCTGAGGCGATCAGACTTGCGGCCGACGCCTCTCGATCCGAGCCGGACGGCCTGACGCTCCTCGGCGCCGTACCCGAGTCTCCGGAGACCGAATACGGCTGGATTCTTCCCGAATCCGACTTCCGCGACTCGCACGGACAGGTCCGGCGCGTGGAACGATTCGTGGAAAAACCTCCGGAAGCGCTGGCGCAGCGGCTCTTCGAGGCGGGCGGTCTCTGGAACACCTTCGTTTCGACCGGAACGGCCTCCGCCTACTGGGCCCTCGCGAGCCGCCATCTGCCCGATCTCACGGCCGACCTCGAGTCTCACGCTCGGATCGGAGGCCTCATGGACGCAGCCCGAGCCCTGGAGCACATCTATTCCCGAACCGCCCCGTTGAACTTCAGCCGTGCGATTCTCGAGCGGACGCGCAGCCTTCGCGTCGTCCCGGTGGCCGCCTCCGGATGGTCCGACTGGGGTTCGCCTCGGCGCGTCCTTCAGAGCCTCGCGGGAAGTCCCGCCCTGAGCGCGCTCCTCGCTCGGCTGGGCGCTCCCACCGTTGTTGGGGACTGGTTCGGGGGCAAGCAGTCACAGGCACCAGCCGAAGCCCTTGCCATGGAGGCTCCAGCATGAGCAGAACCAGACACAACGGCGGGACAGCCTGGGTGCTCGTGGGCTTTCTTGCGATCGCTCTCTTCTTCCTGCTGAGCGAGCACCGGGCTCATTTCCTCGGGACCCTGCCCTACCTCCTCGTGCTTGCCTGTCCCCTGCTTCACTTCCTGGGCCACGGCGGACATGGCAGGAGCAGTGGCCACTCCACCCGAGGGCCGCACGACACGTTGACGGGAGGAAAGCCATGAATCACACACCCAACCCGCTTCACCTGCAGGGGGTATGTCCTGAGGAGAGGAGCATTGCCATGAGAACAAGCCTTCGAGATGTCCAGCCGAAAGAGAAACCATCCGCGACGAGAGGCCGCGTTTTCAAGAGAACCCCGGTACTGCTCGGCGCTTTCCTGCTGCTCTCGACGACCGTTGTCTTCGCGGGCACCCAGCTCCCTGAAAACACCCGGCAGCCGTGGGAGGCCTACTTCGGTGAGAACAACGACGCCAGCCAGGTGATCAGGGAGGCCGTCCGTCTCGGCCACATAGTCCCCGGGATGGATCGCGGACAGGTGACGGCCGCGCTGGGCGAGCCAATCCGGAAGGTCCACTCGTCAAAAACGCCCGACATGGAGCATTGGTACTACCGCGTGGAGAAGCTGCACCAGGAGCAATTCCGCGGCCGGGGATGGTCCCTCGTTCGCATCACGTTTCGCGACGGCCGCGTCATCAAGGTGGACCCGCGGTGACGTATCCACGAAGGGCAACCCTCGAGGAGAAGCCATGAATCACTCCCAACCAGCCTACGGCCTCTGGCCGCTCGTCGTCATCAATTCGGCCGTCTTTATCATCTTCGCGTTCAGCTTCGCGCGACCCCAGACAAGACGTGACTGGCGGTCCTTCGGGGCATTCTCGGCATTCCTCGTTGCTCTCTTCACGGAGATGTACGGATTCCCGCTGACCATCTACCTGCTTTCAGGCTGGCTTTCCCGCAAGCAACCGGGGGTGGACCTTCTCTCGCACGACGCCGGACACCTCTGGGAGACGCTCCTGGGCTGGAGGGGAAATCCACATCTCAATCCCATGCACCTCGCGAGCGACCTTCTGATCCTGGGAGGCTTCGTTCTCCTCTCGGCCGCCTGGAAGGTGCTTTACGCAGCCCAGAGAACGCACACGCTCGCGGTGACCGGACCCTACGCCCGCGTGCGCCACCCTCAGTACGTCGGCTTCATCCTGATCATGGTCGGGTTCCTGCTCCAGTGGCCGACCGTGATCACTCTTCTGATGTTCCCGGTTCTCGTGTTCATGTACGTTCGTCTGGCCCGCCGGGAAGAGCGCGACGTACTGGCGGAGCTCGGAGAGCCGTACGCCCGCTATGCTGCGGGAACCCCCGCCTTCATCCCACGCATGGGACGCTTCCGCCAGGCCGAATCGAAAGGAGGTCTGTTATGAAACTGAATACGGGAGCCGTCTTCTGGTCCGTGGCGTTCGTCGCCGCCGCGAGCTACGTCGTCTGCGCCGCTCTCGTTGCGATCGCCCCGGAGGCGACGTCCCGATTCGTCGGCTGGGCCATGCACATCGACCTGTCGAGCCTCAGCCGCCCTATCACCTGGTGGAGCTTCTTCGGAGGGATGCTCTGGTATAGCCTGCTCGCGGGCACCCTGGCCTCGGCATCGGCGTGGGCCTACAACCGGCTCGCGGAAGCGCCACCGTCCCGCGTGTCCTGAGACATGGATCATCACGAGATGAAGGTGTCCGCAGCGGGAGTGCCGGCCCCCGGCGAGCACCGCGATCAGCCGGCCGAGCATTCCCCATCGCGCCCGGCAGGGCACGGCGGGCACGCGCACTCCGTCGCCGACTTTCGACGGCGCTTCTGGATCGCGATCGCGTTGACGGTTCCGGTCGTGCTGCTCTCTCGAATGATCCAGCACGTTTTGCGTCTCGGCGATGCGCTGGCCTTCCCGGGTGACCAATTCGTTCAGTTCGGATTCGCCAGCGCGGTCTTCTTCTACGGCGGCTGGCCGTTTCTGAGCGGCCTCGCGGAAGAGCTCAAGAAACGACGCCCGGGAATGATGACGCTGATCGGCCTTGCCACGAGCGTGGCCTACTTCTACAGCACGGCGGTAGTCTTCGGAGTTCCCGGGGAAGGCTTCTACTGGGAGCTGGCCACCCTCATCGACATCATGCTCCTGGGCCACTGGGTCGAGATGCGCTCGGTCATGGGGGCGTCGCGCGCCCTCGAGGCCCTCGTGAAGCTGATGCCTGCCGAAGCTCACCGACTGCGGCCGGACGGCTCGACCGAGGAGATCCCTCTCACCGAGATTCGAAAGGGAGACAGGGTCCTCGTCAAACCGGGCGAGAAGGTGCCGACCGACGGCGCCATCGTCGACGGCCTCTCCACGTTGAACGAGGCCATGCTCACCGGAGAGAGCAAACCCGTCGAGAAGGGTCAAGGCGACGCGGTCATCGGGGGGTCGGTCAACGGCGAAGGGGCGCTCACGATCGAGGTGCGCAAGACGGGCGGCGAGACATATCTCGCCCAGGTCATCGAGCTCGTGCGTCGGGCGCAGGAATCGAAGTCGCGCTCGCAAGATCTGGCCAACCGCGCCGCTCTCTGGCTGACCCTCGTCGCCCTCGGCGTCGGCATCGCGACGCTGGCGGCCTGGCTCGCCTCGGGCCGGGGCTTCAACTTCGCGCTCGAGCGCATGGTCACGGTCATGGTCATCGCGTGCCCGCACGCCCTCGGTCTGGCGGTTCCGCTGGTGGTCGCCGTTTCCACCGCCATCGCCGCCGGGCACGGCTTGCTCATCCGGGACCGGGCCGCCTTCGAGCGCGCTCGGGGTCTTCAGGCGATCGTCTTCGACAAGACCGGGACGCTCACCGAGGGCCGGTTCGGCGTCACGGACGTCGTGCGCCTGGGCGAGCTCGAAGAGGCGGCGCTGCTTCGTCTTGCCGCCGCCATCGAGAGCCGTTCCGAGCACCCGATCGCGGCCGGCGTCGTACGCAGCGTGCGCGAGAGGCACATCTCGTTCCCGGCGCCCGAGAGCTTCCGTGCTGTCCCGGGAAAAGGAGCGGAGGGCCTCGTGGAGGGGGAAAGGGTCGAGGTCATGAGTCCCGGTTCATTGAAAGAGCGAGGCCTGGCCCCCCGGGACGAGAGGCTTCAACGCATCGCCGGCGAGGGAAAGACCGTCGTGTACGTGCTCGTCGGCGGCAAGCTGCAGGGGGCCATCGCTCTGGCCGACCTCATCCGCCCCGAGTCGCGCGACGCACTGACGAGCCTGAAGCGCATGGGTATTCGGTCGATGATGCTGACGGGCGATTCGCAGGCCGTGGCACGGTGGGTGGCGGGCGAGCTCGGCCTCGACGAGTTTTTCGCCGAGGTCCTTCCGGACCAGAAGGCAGCGAAGATCCGAGAGGTGAAATCGCGCGGCCTGCGCGTGGCCATGACCGGCGACGGCGTCAACGACGCCCCCGCCCTGACCGAGGCCGACGTGGGCATCGCCATCGGCGCCGGAACGGACGTCGCGATCGAATCGGCCGACATCGTGCTCGTCCGGTCGGACCCGCGGGACGTCGCAGCGATCGTGCGTCTGGCGCGGGCGACCTATCGCAAGATGGTCCAGAACCTCTGGTGGGCCGCCGGATACAACATCGTGGCGATCCCGCTCGCGGCAGGCGTCCTGGCCGGTCGAGGGATCCTGCTCTCGCCGGCCCTGGGAGCCGTCCTCATGTCCGTTTCGACGGTCATCGTGGCCATCAACGCGCAGCTTCTGCGGCGCGCCGGGCTTCGGCTTGGGACTCAGTGAAGGATGCTCTCGTGCTCCACCTGGCGATGCTCTGGCATCAACACCAGCCCTTCTACCGGGACGCGTCCAGCCCCGCGGCACGGGGCAGCCACCTTCAGCCGTGGGTCCGACTGCACGCGATCCGCGATTACTACTCGATGGCTGCGATCGTGGCGGAGCATCCCGGCGTCCGCCTCACGATCAATCTCACGCCCGCTCTTCTGTGGCAGATCGACGACTACCTCGAGAGAGGGGCCACCGATCGTGCCCTCGAGCTGACGCTCCGGGATCCCGCCACGATGGACAATGACGAACGGGAATGGGTGCTCGGGAACTTCTTCGAAGCGGACTGGCACAACCAGATCTTTCCCCATGCCCGTTACCGCGAGCTCTTCCTTCAACGCCGCGAAGGAAAGAGCCTCGACGACCAGGGCGTCCTGGACCTTCAGATGTGGTTCAACCTCGCGTGGTTCGGTAAGGAGTTCCGCGAAGGAGAGGTCACACTTCCGACCGGCGAGGTCGCCTCTGTTCACCGGTTCCTCGAGCGCGGGAGCGGATTCACTACGACCGACGTCGAGTCGATGGTGGACGAACAGTACAAGATTCTTCGGGCCGTCGTCCCGATGCACCGGGCCCTGCAGGAGCGGGGACAACTCGAAGTCTCGACGACGCCGTTTTCACATCCGATCCTGCCCCTTCTCATCGACACGGATCGGGCGACCATCGACCGTCCGGGAGCCAAGCATCCACGCCGCTTCTCTCATCCCGAAGACGCCGAGGCTCAGGTTCGGCTGGCCATCGATCTTTACCAGCGCCACTTCGGCGTCAGGCCGCGGGGAATGTGGCCGGCGGAGGGTGCGGTTGCGCAGTTCGTCATACCCTCCTTTGCCGGTAACGGGGTCCGATGGATTGCGTCGGACCAGGGAGTTTTGGCTCGCTCCGGCCGGTGGGGGTACCGGACGGACGAGCCCAACGTGCTCTGCCGGCCCTACCGGGCCGAGGAGGGCGAGCAGGCTGTCAGTGTCTTCTTTCGAGATACGGCGCTCTCGGATGCGATCGGGTTTCGGTATTCGTCCTACGCGGATTCGGCCCGGGCGGCGGCGGAATTCATCGCGGCGATCAAGGACCGCTTCGCGGCCACGGGTCAGGATCGTCTCCTGACGATTGCGCTCGACGGTGAAAACGCGTGGGGAACCTACCGGGACGATGCGCGGCCTTTCCTTCATGCCCTCTATGGAATGCTGGAACGCGACGCCGCGATCCGGACGGTAACCTTCTCCGAGTACCTCGACGGAGACCCGGCCCGCGGCATCGGCGCGCATCCTCTCGAGACTCAGGCAAGGGTGTTCGATCTTTTCACGGGCTCGTGGATCGACGAGAGCGGCTCGGCGCCGGGTGTGGACCTGGGAACATGGATCGGCGAGCCAGAGGAAAACCTCGCGTGGGAGCTTCTCGGCAGCGCCCGGGACTTCCTCACGCGTGCCGGCGCAACGCCGGAGTCGGCGCCGGCGGCGTTTCTGGCTCTCTACATGGCTGAAGGAAGCGACTGGTTCTGGTGGTTCGGCGATGACCAGGACTCGGGACGGGACGAGGAATTCGACGACCTCTTTCGCACTCATCTGAAGAACGTCTACCGCAGCCTGGGGGCCGAGCCTCCTCGAGAGCTGGAAGTCCACATCGTCCCGCACGTCGCGATCTGGACCTTCGTCCAACCGGTAAATACGGTGTTACGCGGAGACCGGCTGCGGGTTCTGACGAACTGTCCGGGCGTTCTCCATTGGCAGCTGGAAGGCGGAGAGCCTCAATCGTCCCCGCTCAGCCCCGTCGGCGGCGTCATGGCGGGGGCTCACCGCTATCACATGACGCTGGGGCCTCTCCCCGGCCTCGAGGTCCTGCGGTTCCGATTTGAATGCACACATCCTGGCTGCGACTGCAGGGATGTCTGCTGCTTCCCGGCAGCGCAGGAAGTCCAGGTGCTTCCGAGCGCCGTGGCTCCGGCCGAGAAAGCGTGATTGCAAGGAGATTCCATGCCGCCCGAATCGCAGGACAAGACCCCGACGCCTGAGAAGGAGCTCGGGTCGAAGAGAACCCTGATCTTCGGCGGACTGTTCGCTCGGCTGTTCGACGCCGGAGAGCCGGTGTCCACGAAGCTGTCCGACGCTGCTGCAAATCCCAGCCGTTCGCTGGAGCAACTCGAACTGGAGCTCAAGGAGATGTCCAATCGGGCCGAAACTCGTCTCCGAGAATCCCCCTTTGCGGGCGCGAACGCTTCGCGCATGAGCGTGGGGCCTGCTGGCACCGACAACAGAGAGCGCCTCCTCGAGGAACGCGAGATGGCACGCCGCGCCCTGGAGGGAGACATCACCCGCCTCCACGAGCAGCTCGCAACCGGCATCGACAAGAACCACATGGACCGGCTTCGTCGACTGCTCCTGGTGCATGCGTCCGATCCGGAGCAACGACTCGGCGCTTCCATCGAGGAGCGAATCGAACGGAGTGTGCTGACGCATCTGTTCCTGCGCGCGGCCCAGGAAGCCTGGAACCGGTTCGAGGGGCTCGTGGAGCGCAGCGGCCTCGTCTGGCCCGTGCAGGAAGGCCTTTCCAAGACAGCAGCTCCCGAGGAGCTCGATCGTCTCCGAGAGCGCCACCGCGAGGAAATCCGCGCGGCCTTTCTCGCCACCTCGCCGCGCCAGATCGCCGACGTGATCCATGGCGATGTGAAGGCCTGGGTCTATGGCTACCCGGCCAGGCACTCCTATCTGTGGCTCCAGACGGCTCTTCGCGGCGTCGCCGCGGCCCTCTGCGCTCAGTTCTTCGCGGCTGCCGTGGAGCTCTGGATGTGGCGGACAATGGAGCTCGAGCGCGAGTTGCTTACAGCCGTCGATGAAGTGCTGAAAGGTCCTCGCCTCTCGCTGCGAAAAGGGATTCAGTCTCTCTCGGAGGCGGTCGAGGTCGCCTCACAGGTCGATCGAGTCTGCGAGACAGTGATTCCAGCCCTGGTCTGGTCCCATGTCGCTCCGAGACTCGAGTGGGTGCGCACGGGCGGGGTCGCTCCACCGATTTCGGTCCTCGCCGCGGGCCTCTCGCAGCTCGACCCTGTGTGCGGAATGTCTCTGACGGTCGACCGCGTGGCCGCACGTCTGGAGTCTCCCGAGCGCAATCTCTACTTCTGCAGTCACTCCTGCCTTCAGCAGTTCGAGGCGAGCCCGTGGCAATTCGCGCCGAAATGACCCACGCGCTCGAGACGCAGTGACTCGGCGGCGCGGCCCGTCGACACGGAGGGCGTGATAGATCCCTTGCCGAATACCCGTAGACACCAGGCGTGTCAGCATCGCAACGCCTGCGCACTCGCCGCGGCTGCCGACCCGAGCGCTGCCATTGGCAACTAGTTAGCCGTGCTCGCAATCCTCACCGTCAACGCCGGTAGTTCCTCCGTTCGTCTGTCTCTGGTCACGTCAGACGGCGAAACGGCGACGACTGTGGCCACGCATCGCGAGGAGGGCCGCCTCAGAGACCGATCTTCGGTCCTCACGACCTTCCTGGAAGCGGTCGCGCCGAAGCCGCCCGCTGCGGTCGCCCACCGAATCGTCCACGGCGGAATTCATTTCGCGAAGACGATCCAGCTCGACAGCGCCACGGCCCGGGCCCTGACCGACCTGGCGCCGCTGGCGCCCCTGCACATCCCCGAGGCACTCGCGTGGACACGGGCAGCGTACGAGGTACTCGGCCCGTCCATGCCTCAGGTTTGCGTGTTCGACACCGCATTCTTCGTCGAGTTGCCAGAGGTGGCGACGACTTACGCAATCCCCACCGACCTCGCCGAGCGTCATGGGATTCGACGCTTTGGGTTTCATGGGCTTGCTCATCGGGCTCTTTGGCGGCGTTGGGCCCACTTGCGCCCCGACCTGCCCGATGGTGGTCGCCTGATAAGCCTCCAGCTCGGTTCCGGTTGCTCGGCCGCGGCCATCCGGGGCGGTGCGCCTCTCGACACTTCGATGGGCTTCTCTCCGATCGAGGGGCTAGTCATGTCCACTCGCTCGGGCGACATCGATCCGGGCCTTATCCTCCACCTCCAGCGCGCGGAAGGCCTCGATATCGAAGGCATGGAGCGTCTGCTCGACCGGCAGTCCGGTCTACGGGGGCTCTCGGGCATCGCCGGGGACATGCGTGTGCTGCTCGAACGGTCGCAGGATCGCGCCGCGCATCTGGCGGTCGAGGTCTTCTGCTACCGCGTTCGCAAATACGTGGGCGCCTATCTCGCCACCCTCGACGGTGCCGACGGGATCGTCTTCGGGGGTGGGGTTGGAGAGAACAGTCCTCGGGTGCGCCTCGGGTGCCTGTCCAAGCTGGAGCAACTCGGGATTGCGTTGGATGCGGTCGCGAACGACACGGCCGTTGGTCATGAATCGCGGATCAGTTCCGATGCGTCGCGAACCGACGTCCGCGTGCTCATTGCGGACGAGGCAGGCGAGATAGCCCGAGAAGCGGCCGCATTCATTGAAGGCAAGAATTGAAGCCGTTGGGAGGAGCCGGCGAGATGAACGAGCCTTTGACCCAGGCCGAACTGGATCTGATCGACGCCTATTGGCGCGCGGCAAACTATCTGTCAGTCGGGCAGATCTACCTGCTCGACAACCCGATGCTGCGCGAACCTCTGAAGATCGAGCACGTCAAGCCCAGGCTGCTCGGTCACTGGGGGACGACGCCCGGGCTCAATCTCTTGTACGTTCACCTCAATCGCGTCATCAAGCACTACGACCTCGACGCGATCTTCGTAGCGGGTCCCGGTCACGGCGGACCCGCCGTCGTCGCCAACACCTACCTCGAAGGAACGTACAGCGAGGTTTACCCTGACATCTCCCAAGACGTGGAGGGAATGAGGCTCCTCTTCCGACAGTTCTCGTTTCCCGGCGGGATCCCGAGCCACGTCGCCCCCGAAACGCCGGGCTCGATCCATGAAGGTGGCGAGCTCGGCTACTGCCTCGCCCACGCTTACGGCGCCGCGTTCGACAACCCGGACCTCCTGGTCTGCTGTGTCGTCGGCGACGGCGAGTTCGAGACGGGTGCTCTCGCTACGAGCTGGCACTCGAACAAGTTTCTGAATCCGACGCGCGACGGAGCGGTGCTCCCGGTCCTTCATCTGAACGGCTACAAGATCGCCGGCCCGACGATCCCGGCGCGCATCGGGCGCGGTGAGCTGGATCAGTTGCTGCGCGGATACGGGCACGAGCCGATCTTCGTCGAAGGAGACGAGCCTCGGCCGGTTCACCAGGCGCTTGCCGCCGCCCTCGTAGAGGCCGTCGAGGCGATCCGTAGGATTCAGGAAAACGCTCGCCGCCTGGGGACCTCTCAACGGCCACGCTGGCCGATGATCGTGCTACGCACTCCGAAAGGATGGACCGGGCCCAAAGAGGTGGACGGAAAGCTCACCGAGGGTTCGTTTCGCTCGCATCAGGTTCCGCTTGCCGATCTCGCAACCAAGCCCGGGCATCTCGCACAGCTCGAATCGTGGCTCAAGAGCTATCGCGCGGAGGAGCTTTTCGACGAAGCGGGACGCCTGAAGCCGGAACTCAGCGCGCTCGCGCCGACGGCAGAGCGACGCATGGGGGCGAATCCGCACGCCAACGGAGGAGCCTTGCTTCGGGATCTCCGTCTGCCCGATTTCCGCAAGTATGCTGTAACGGTGTCGGTGCCGGGAACCGCCATCGCCGAGTCCACGCGGGTACTCGGCGGATTCCTTCGGGATGTCGTGGCGGCCAACGAGGACCGACGAAACTTTCGCGTCTTCGGCCCCGACGAGACCGCCTCGAATCGGCTGACTCCCATCTTCGAGGTCACGGACCGCGCCTTCAACGGCGAGATCCTGCCGACCGACGACCACCTCGCTCCTGACGGGCGGGTGATGGAGGTCTTAAGTGAGCACCTATGCCAGGGCTGGCTCGAGGGCTATCTGCTCACCGGCCGTCACGGCTTCTTCTCGTGTTACGAGGCATTCATCCACATCGTCGACTCGATGTTCAATCAGCACGCCAAGTGGCTGAAGACGACGCGCCACATTCCCTGGCGTCGACCGATCGCGTCTCTCAACTATCTCCTGACCTCGCATGTCTGGCGCCAGGACCACAATGGCTTCAGCCATCAGGACCCGGGCTTCATCGATCACGTCGTCAACAAGAAGGCCGACGTCATCCGCGTGTACCTGCCGCCGGACGCCAACTCGCTTCTTTCGGTTGCCGATCACTGCCTTCGCAGCCGGAACTACGTCAACGTCATCGTCGCGGGCAAGCAGCCCGAACTTCAGTGGATGGACATCGACACGGCGATCAAGCACTGCGCCGCCGGGATCGGAGTTTGGCCCTGGGCAAGCAACGACGACGGCGCGGAGCCGGACGTCGTGATGGCTTGCGCCGGCGACGTACCAACCCTGGAGACCCTCGCGGCCGTGGCCATGCTGCGCCAGCACGTTCCACTCCTGAAGATCCGAGTCATCAACGTCGTGGACCTCATGACCCTGCAGTCACCGAGCGAACATCCACATGGCCTCCCCGATCGAGACTTCGACGATCTTTTCACCTACGACAAGCCCATCGTCTTTGCATTCCACGGTTACCCGTGGCTCATTCATCGACTGACCTATCGTCGCAGGAACCACGGCAACTTGCATGTTCGCGGCTACAAAGAAGAGGGCACGACGACGACCCCGTTTGATATGACGGTCATGAACGACCTCGATCGCTTTCATCTCGTCGGAGACGTCATCGACCGTGTCCCGGAACTCGGTCCCAAGGCCGCCCACGTCAAGCAGATGGCGCGAGACAAACTCCACGAACACAGGCAGTACATCCGCGAGCATGGACAAGACATGCCCGAGATTCGGGATTGGCGCTGGGACATGGCAAAATGATCCAAATGCATCATCCTCGAAGGGGCGGTTCTGCGGGACAACGGACTCGGTCATTCAAGCCCGGGCGTGGGGAGATACTCTGACCCAGGACGCTCGCGCCGAAACCGTGGAGGCAGGGTCATGAAGTCGTTACGCCGCGGTCTGGTGATGACAATGACGGCGGGGGCTCTCGTCATGCTTCCGATGTCGAACACCCGCGTCACACGGGTCGTGTCGCGGGCGGTCGCGGCGAAACCGGCGGACCCGAAGACCATCTACTCCCCGACGCAGAAGGAGTACTGGCTCTCCACCGACGAGTTCGGCTACATCCGCCCGGGATTGAACATCACCGTCAACAGCATCACGAACGTGGGGCCCGGGTCACATCCTGTCGTGGACATCTCCATGACGGATGACCTCGGCCAGCCCCTCGATCGCCAGGGAACGGTGACGCCGGGCGTTGTCGAAGTCGAGTTCATCCTCGCCCGATACGACCCAGATACGCGCGACTACTTCAACTACACGAGCGTCGCCTTCGCTCCTGGCGCTACCCCGACGCCGCTCCACGATGTGGGTGGCACCTGGACGGACCTGGATCTGGGCCGTGCCCGGTACACGTTCAGTCTGTCGCTGCCCTCGACTTTCGACGTCACCCAGACCACCACTCTGGGGATCTATGCCGGGCGTCGCCTCCAGGCAATCATTGGGAAGGACTACAACGCTCCGAGCGTCATCCAATCTTTCCGGCCGGACGGGGGCGCGGTCGGGCCGGCCTTCGATGCGCTCGAGACAGCCGCGTGCAACTCGTGCCACAACCCTCTCAAGATGCACGACCAGTTCGAAGGGGCGGGCGTGCTCGACGCGAAGCTTTGCGTGATGTGCCACACGCCGGACTTCCCGATCACCCAGACAGGTCAATCCCTCAACTTCAAGGTCATGGTGCACAAGATTCACAGAGGCAGCAATCTGCCGTCCGTGCAGGCCGGCACGCCATACGCTCTCGGTCCGGCCGCCGACTTCTCCAGCGTCGTCTTTCCTCAAGATATCCGAAACTGCGCCACCTGCCACGCCCCCTCGGCGGCAGGCGCGGCCAACTGGTACACCTACCCGAGCCGCGCGGCCTGCCAGGCCTGCCACGACAACGTGAACTTCGCCACCGGCGCAAACCACGACGGCGGCCCGCAGGCCGACGATTCGCAGTGCGCGAGCTGTCACGTAATTTCGGCGCCCGGTGTCTATGACGACATCGATGCGCCGATCCAGGCGGCGCACTGGGTGCCGTACAAGTCAGACCAGCTCCATGGGCTCAAGATGACCATCCTCTCGGTGACGAACGCGGGAGCGGGCAAGAAGCCCGTCGTTACGTACCAGATCAGTGACAAGAACGGCGTCTCCATGGATCCTCGGCCTTTCGATACGGTCCAATTCACGATGGGTGGTCCCACCACGGACTACGCCACCCTCCCGATCAGCGAGGACGCACGGGCGTCGACAACATGGAATGGCACGACCGCGACGTATGCATTCCAGACACCGATCCCGGCGAATGCGACGGGCACCTGGGCGATCACCTCTGACGTTGAGCTCGCGGTGGTCATCACGCGCCCGAACGAGCTCCCTCCCATCGACTTTTCCGAATCGCCCCTGAACCCCGTCTTCTACGTCGCGATCACGGATCCGCAGCCTGTCCCGCGTCGCGAGGTGGTCGATCTGGCGAACTGCAATACCTGCCACGATCGCCTCGCAGCACACGGAGGCAGACGCCTGAATCCGCAGGGTTGCGTCATCTGCCACAACCCGAACGCCGACGACGGCTCGAAGCGTCCGGCCGATCAGAACCCGCCGGAATCGATCAGCTTCCAGCGGATGATCCACCGGATCCACACTGGTCAGGATCTCGAAGAGCAGGAGTACACGCTCTTCGGCTTCGGCGGCAGCAAGCACACGTTCAACGAGGTCCGTTTCCCCGGAGATCGGCGCGACTGCGCGAAGTGCCACATCAACGACAGCCAGCAGGTGCCGGACGACACCGTCGGCCGCATCCCGACGATCACGCAGCGCGACTGGTACAGCCCCATGCAGCCGATCGCTGCCGCCTGCCTCGGTTGCCACAGCGCCAACCACCAGGCCGCTCACGCCTTCACTATGACGGCACCATTTGGCGAAGCCTGCGCGGCCTGTCATGGGCCGGACGGCGACTTCGCGGTCGACAAGGTTCACGCCCGATAGGCATCGGTGCTGTCATCGGGAAATCCGCCGGCGCGGCCACCAAGGTCGCGACCAGGCGGAGCCCTGGCGTCGCCGGCGCGCTCTCGGGGCTCCACCAGGGATCGAGCGCAGGCAGCGCGCTAAGTGATGCAGGCGCATCATGGAACGGTAGGGCTTGCCGGCTACGATGGCTGTCGTAATCTGTTCAGGAGGCCAAAGGGATGCGACCGATTGTTGGAATGCTGTTTCTCGGTGTGGCGACCGTGGCGAGCGCGCAGATGCAGACGATGTCGGATGTCATGGGTGGGCTCGGCCCGGGCAACATGATGACGACGAGCGGGGCCATGGGCGGCAGGCCCATGGGGATGAGCGCCTGCCAGGATCGTGACCTGCCCTACATGGGAATGTACTCGGACGGCGTGTCACCGTGGTGGGGCGGGGACGTCACCCCTCCGGAAGGCGGTTCCTGCACATCCATGATGGGCGGCGGGATGAACTACGACGTCTGGCGCGTGCCCGCCGCGCCGGGCGACACGTTCAACGTCGCCTTCGCCGGGGCTTCGGGATGCTATCTCGCCCTCGCCGACGATGATTCGAGCTCGATGCCCATGATGGCGCAGACCGTCACGGCGCCCGGCTCGGGGTCGCTCGCCGGCATGTTCATCGGCGGCATGATGGGGTTCACCGTCCCGACCTCGTTCACCCACGGATCGATGCAGATCTGGGTCGGGCGCAACCCCGCCCAGAATCAGTACATGCTCGGCGCAATGAAGGTCGTTGCCGCGTCGGCGACGTGCACGCCGAACGCGACGGCCATGTGCCTCGAGGGCGGGCGGTTCCAGGTCTCGGCGGACTGGCAGAAGCCGAGCGGGGAGAACGGCCATGGAAATGCGGTCAAGTTGACGTCCGACACCGGCTACTTCTGGTTCTTCGATCAGGGCAACGTCGAGCTGATCGTGAAGGTCCTCGATGGATGCGGCATGAACGAGCATCACTGGGTCTTCTCCGGGGGACTGACGAACGTCGCCGTGACACTGGCGGTCACGGACACGCAGACCGGCTCGCCCAAGCTCTTCCAGAATCCCCAGGGCATGGCGTTCGCGCCGGTCCAGGCGACCGACGCGTTCCCCTGTCCCTGAGCTCGGCTACGTAAGCCCGGGATCGCCGGCT
Source organism: Thermoanaerobaculia bacterium (assembly GCA_041912555.1). Lineage (GTDB taxonomy): Bacteria > Acidobacteriota > Thermoanaerobaculia > UBA5066 > Gp7-AA6 > DAHUXD01. Next base: position 123,856 of record JAYRMU010000016.1, on the reverse strand, counting down.
CCGCTCTCGTGGCGAGAGCCGGCACACCCGGCTCTTCGAAGCTCGACGCCTCCTTAATGAACCTGCGTTAAACCGCGCCAACTTCCACTTCCCGCGTCTCCGGGGAAAGGCGCCGTGCCTGCTTGTCCTCGCCTTCCGGGCTCGATCTCGCACGGCCTTTGCAGACAATCCTCTCCCGTCCAAGCGACTCTCGTTACCTAAGGGAAGAATGAGAAGAGCGCTTCGCCCGCGGAATCGCCAAGACAGTTGTCGTCCAGCTCTGGCTCGAGGATCCATGCTCGGCAAAAAGCCATCTGCCGCTCGTTCGCCGCCCTGCCGCTCTTGTCGAGGCCCGTTCCCGTTTGGCCCCGAAAGGGAGGAGGTCGCATGAAAACCCGTCACGTGATTCTGTTCTCGGCCTTAATCGCCCTCGCCAGCGCAATCGCCCAAGCCGCACCCCCCGATGCCTCGCTCAACGTCCAGGTCGTCGGATCGAATCCGCTCTTCAACCGCGGCATGAACGCGGCGGCGACGATCTACAGTCACTTTCTGTACGTCGGCAACCGGACTGACGGATCGAGCCGATGCGGCATGAACGACCCGCGGCGGACGGCCGGGCCTCCGTTCGGTCTGGACAGCTGTCCGCATCCGCATCCCGGGATTCTCGTCGTCAACATCGCCAGTCCCGCCCATCCCACCGTCGTCGGAGAGATCCCCGCCCCCTTGAACGCCGCCGGCGATCCCGTCGGCGTCACGTCTCGCGAAGTCCGGGTCTGGCCGCAGGCGAAGATTCTGATGACCATGAACTTCCACTGCAGCTCGTTCCTCCACGCCTGCCCATCGGGGTTCAACAACACCACGGCTCCGTTCGACATCAAGTTCTTCGATCTGAAAAACCCCGTCAAACCGAAGTTCCTCTCGCATTACGTGCCGACCTCGAAGGCGGGGCTGGCGGTCGAGCCGCACGAGATGTTCCTGTGGGTCGATCCCAACAACGCGAATCGAGCACTGTTGTTCATCTCGACGCCCGCGCTCGACACCGACCCCACCATTCCGAACCTGATCGTCGTCGACATCAGCCAGGTGCCGAACGGGGGGCCCGTCAACGAGATCGCCGAAGGGAACTGGAACAACCGCTATCCCGGCACGAGCCAGGCGAACTATCCCTTCGACGGCTCGTCCCCGGATGGCTGCGGTCCCTACGACTGCAATCTTTTCGTGCACTCGATGGGCGTGAAGGCCAACGGACAGCGGACGTACATGGCCCTCGAGGCTGGACACTTCCTCGTCCTCGACACGTCGGACATCGCCAACAACACGATCCCCAAGGGCACGGTGCTCTCGCTCAACGACAAGCTCCTCACGGACCCGACGAACCGGCCGGTCTGGCTCATGGATCCGCTCGATCCGGCGGCGGTTCCCGCTGTCTTCCCCGGAGGTTGCGCCAGACAGGGTCCGGGGCCCTTCTTCAACCCGTCCTCGAAGGATTGCTCGAACAGCCATTCGGGTGTCCAGGTCCCCGGCCGAAATCTCGCGCTCACCACAGACGAGGTCTACGGCACCTTCACCTTCGACAACCAGGGTTGTCGGTGGGGCTGGCCGCGTCTGATCGACGTGACGGATCCGGCACACCCCGTGATCAAGAGCGAGTTCCTGCTCGATCAGAACCAGCTGGGATTCTGCGGCAGCGCCGGAGACACGGCGGTCTCGGAATTCACGCGGAGCTTCTCGACGCACAACCCCACAGTGCTTCCCCACCTCGCGCTCATCGACTGGCACTCGAACGGGTTCCAGGTCCTCGACATCTCGGACGCCGAGAACATCGCTCAGGCGGGCTTCTTCAGGCCCACGCCGACTCCGGTCGTGGCCAACGAGGACCCGGCCTTGAGCTCGGGACCGGCCACGACGGTGGATCAGCTCCTCAACCCCGACGTCAATGATCCTGACTTCAAGACGAAGATCGTGATGTGGAGCTACCCGATCATCAAGGACGGGCTCATCTACGTTATCGATGTTCGCAACGGGCTCTTCATCCTGCGCTACACGGGCCCGCATGCCGACGAGGTCGCCAACGTCGACTTCCTGGAGGGCAACTCAAACCTCGGAGACGCCGCAGACCTCGACGGAGAATGACCGTCGACCGACATCCGGGTCGCACGGGCGCGATCTCCGGCGCTCGTGCGGCCCGATTCTCTTCGTCCGACCCGATTCTCTTCGTCCGTGTACCCGTCAGGACGTTCAACCTCGGCCATTCGGGGTTGGTGTCTGAGAACTTCGGCTCGGAGACGCCTTTCCGTACACGAAGTTCGCCTCAAGTGGGAGGAGACCAATCTGTTCATCGACCTCTAGTACAGCTACTGCGGTCGCCTTCGCGAGACGGCGGAGCGCGGTGACTGACAAGGATCTGCCGCTGCGCTCGTGCCATGCCATGACCCGGCGAGTAACTGCTACGGCTGGCGCCTGCTCACGCCGGAGGAAGCCGTTGCGGGCCCGCGCGTAGGGGCGCTCGCCGATCCAAAGCACGGACAGGCGGCTGACGGCTTAGAACAGGCGAGAGTAGCGTTCGCGAACGCCTACCTGCCCCGGCAAGGCTAGCTCCGCTCAAGGTCCTAACCGCTGTGCCGGGACGCCATGGGGCGACCACGACAGGGAGAGGATTCTCACGCACTCTTGCCGGGGAACGAAGAAACATTCGACTTCGCTGGCTGCGACTCAACGAACGCCCGCGTCGCCTCGACGGCCTTCAGCTTGTCGCGTTCATCGGTGATGTTGTAGCGGTCGAAAATGCTACGCGTACGGTGTCCCGAAATTTTCATCGCGATCGTCTCCGGCACGCCTGCCCGAACCATGTTCCGGATCGCCGTCCGGCGGAGGTCATGGAACAGCTTCCCGGGCAATTTCGCCGCAACTCGTGCTGTGCGCCACTGGCGGCCCCAAGTAGTCGTGTCTACCGGCTTTCCTTGGCGATGAAAGACCCACGGTGAGAGTCCCGAGGCCCCGCCGCAAGTGGTGAACTCTCTGGCCGACCACTGCATTTCGATGAGGGCCCACCCGCCATCGTCGAGCGGAAGGCTCCGCCCTTCCCCACTCTTCGTGTCATACAGTCGAATCTCCCGGGCGTTCCGATCGACAGAATCCCATCGGAGGAGGCGGATCTCGTTCTCTCGCCAGCCGTACAGGTAGGCGAATCGGGCTGCTGCATCGAGGGGGCCCGGAAGGTGACGAAGAATCGCCTCGAGCTCATCCTTCTCGAAAAAACCACGACGGACGTTCCCCGTCTCCGAGAGGCGGGGGATCCAGGGCGCGGCCGCGAGTCGGCGCTCTCGTATAGCAAGCCGAAAGGCGGCTGTCAGGTGTTCTGTTTCCCGGTTAATCGTCGCATTCGACTTCTTCGCAGCACGCCGAGCGTCGACATACCGGCGAACGGTGTCCGTCGTCAGGCTCAACGCCCGCAGCGGGGTGAAGGCGTCCCGAAGATGCTGCATTTGCGCCTTCGCGACCCGGAGCCCCTTGATCTGCCGGCTCTCGTAGTCGCGCTCAAGAGCGTCCAGGAGTTCACCCACCGTCAACCGCTCAGCAGATGGACCGCCAAAGGGCTTGAGGCCTTCGCGATGGTTGGCGACTTCCCGCAGCCGCGTATCGAGCAGCTTGCGAGCCTCCGCTTCGTTCTCCGTCTTGGCCGACTCTCTGATCTCGGCCATCGACCCGTCGGCCCTTGGTCCCCAGTAGGCGATCATTAGGACGTTGCGCCCCTTCGGTCGAAAGATTCGACCCCGGCCTCGATCAGGCACCACGACCCCCTTTCTTCACCCTGCGCAAGTAGTCGCTGACTGCCTCAGCGACGAGTTCCTCCAAGTTGCGACCCTCCTTGAGGGCGCGGATTCGTGCCGCCTCCCAAAGTCGCTTGGGAAAGCCCAGGTTTGTCTTGTGGATCTCCATTCCACGTCCCCACTTTGACTTTGGCGGCATATCAATCTTACCTCTCTAGGTGTTTAGGTGTCCATGTCGCCGGTCGACGGGACTTCCTGGCCGGAAGCGTACATCTAGGATTACCCGCTCTCCCGTAGCCGCCGCCGCAGAAACTCCTGCCGCGGATCGAGCCCGGCTGTCTTCCGCCTCTCGAGCCAGTTCTCGAGCCGACGCTCGCTGAACCCGAACTTGCCGCCAGGGAGCAACACCCGTGGGAGCTCCTCGGCGTGGTCGTAAACCCACCAGCGCGAACGCCGGAGCTTCCGTCCCACTTCCGCAGCCGTCAGTGTCCTGTCCTCCGTCAGCGGCTCGGACTTGGGGGGCTGGCTCGGAAGCGGCTCTGCCGCTTGCGCCGTGGCGCGAAGCACCAGCGCCGTCTTCACCCGCTCGAGCTCACCAACGAACCGGGGCACATCCGAGACCTGGAGGCCACCCGCTGCTTCCTCGGCCTGATGGAGTCGCTCAAAGGCTACGATAGCCGGCGCCGCACCTGAAGGTACAGAGCTCATCAACGTCCCTGGGGCCCCGAAGCTGTCTCCATGAGTGTAGGCCGCCTACCTACAGGGCCTCTGTAAGTCATTACAAAATAGATACTTGTCACTTGTGTCCGAGCCCGTGTCCGATAGCCATGCTTGGGACTAGCTCCCGACTCGGCTCCTCGCGCGCATCGCCCCTCGCCCTTTGGATGCGTCACCCAAAGCGTGGCACAGCCCGTGCTCGGCTGCGCGCTGTATACGCGCGGGTTCTCAACCCGCGAGCGAGAGGCCTCTTTTCGGCTGTTTCCAAGGTCTGACCACAGGGAGGAGTCTCGGCCGCCCGCAGTCCCGGTTAACGGTCTGCTACTCATCAAATGCCTCGACGCGAGTTGAACTGGGGAGAACTAACCTGGGTAGAGCCCCGAGAAGAGTTACACGGGACAACTGCCCAGGCCGTCGCGAGACCCTGACTAGCCCCCCCGTCTCGAGCGCCTTGAGTGCTCGGTAGCCAGCCTGCCGTTGAACGCCCAGTTCGCCAAGGACTTTCCTCGACAGCGATACCGTGGCCGACTTCCTCATAGCAGCGAGGTGCCACAGCGCGATGCCGACATGTAGAGCCCTGCCAGGGAGGACTGCTGCTTGGCACAACCACTCCCACTGGACGGGGCCCTTGAGGAACCGCTCGCCCTTCGCGAAGGTTGGGAGGTTCGTTCCCGCCCCATGCGCAACGGCGATTCCGGCCATGCCCTGATCCACTGGTTCCATAAGCTAACTAAGAGAGTAAGAAACAAGAGAAGAGATAAGACAGACAGGTGTGCGTCCGTGGGGCCACACGTGGGTTCTCATACGACACCTACCTGTGTCACCGATGGAACACCCTCCACCTCTTCCAGGAGCTCTAGAACCAGCTTCCACATGGCGGCACCCCGCTCATCCTCAAACCTCTCGGGGTAACGAAAGAGCTTGGCATCCGACCTGAGTGGAAAGCCAGCCAGCACTATCGAGCTCGCCTCGGCCATGACCTGCTGCATCGCGATCGCCGCCGCCTCTAGATCAGCCACGGGCGCCTCGATCAAGACAGCATCATGGACGGGAGCACACACGGCAAGACCTCGCTCGGTCGCCAGAACGCACGCGAGGCGTAACATTTCGGCGCCATTAGCCTGCATCAAGAAGTTTTGAAGAAACCTCGGGTTCGTGGCTCCATCAGCCCAGACGCTCCAATCGAATACCGTGTGGAGTCGCCCGTTCAGATTCGCGTGGTCGACGACCCGATTCGACCACCGCCAGAATCGCGGGTAGGTCTCATGGTGGAGCCGCAGAAGAGCCTGCGCTTCGAGAACCGAGAGGTTCGTCCGTGTCGCAAGCGACACCGCGCCCATGCCATATTGGACGGCAAGGGCAGCAGCTTTGAACTGCTCCCGGATGGCACCGTGGGTGACCTTCGTGGCGCCTACCGGAGCCGCTCCGGCCTGCACAGCGAACGCGAGGTACGGGTCCCCGGTGGCATAGGCTTCGAGCATGGCGTCGTCGTCAGAGAGCGCAGCAGCGATGGCAAATTCCTGTTGCGACCAGTCAATGTAGGCAAGACCCGTCCCTCGAAAGGGCTTGATCAGTCGGCGGAGCATCTTTGGAAACCCGAAGATGAACCTGCTGTTGCTCGGCTGGTTCCGGCCGGTCCGCGATTGGAAAGCCGAAATCATGCAGCGATTTCGACCGTCCCGACCGACCGAGAGCTCGATGACCTTCAGCTGCGCACGAAATTCGCGGACCTCCCGTAACGGCGCGAGCTCGGGGTAGAGATACGCCATCCCCTTGAAGGTGTCATCGTCGAGCGCGAGATGGCCGGACTCGAGGCGCGGCCACGCAATGTCCCGTTCCATGAGCAATCGTGCGAACCGGTCGCGCTTGAATGTCAGACCGTCGAAGACTCCGAAATCGCGGTCAACTCGGGTGACCAGGCATTCCTGGAGGCTCGTCCAATTCCTGCGGAGCCGGAAAAGGGTCTCGGTGTCGATCGGGATGCCTCGGTGCTCCATCCTCGCTACAGCTGCCATGTAGCGGCCCCGCAGGAGGGCATAGGGCAGCGCCAAGTGAGGCAGCATCGCCGGAAGTAGCCGCTGCAGAGCTCGCACGTCTTTCTCGCAGTAGTCAAGCAGAGCGGCCTGCTCCTCGGTCGTCCACGGCCCCTCGCGCATGGCGAGTTCGCGCATCGATTCCTTCTCGACGGCATCCATGGCATCGAGGCCGAAGAATGTCAGCGCTCCCAGGAGACTACGGCCTGCGACCAGCTCCCTGCCGTTGGTCAGATTGCGAAATTCGGCGTAGAGATCGAGAACCCGCGCTGGCAGCGGCCAACCGAGTGCAAGATGACAACTGAGTTCCGCCGAGGCGTAGTACGAGACGAAGAGTACCCCTGTGTTTGTCGGGTACGGCGCGACGATCGCCTGCTCAAGCTCATCGCGCCACATTCGGATCGTCCTACCGCTGCGTAACTCAACGGCAACCATGCAGACTGGCCGGGGGCGTTCGCCGGGTGGTGCCGAGTACTCGAAGTCCACGCTCCAAATCTCTCTGAAATCGCTGGTGTGCATCAGATCCTGCCGTGCAGTCGCTGGATGACCGGATGGTCGGGCGACTGGATGATTCGAGTCCCAAAGGCGATCTTCAAGAGCTCCCTAAAGGGCACATCAGGCCAGTCGGGCTCCGGGATGAGCCCCTCGGCGACAAACACGTCGTAGCAACCCGAGCCCTGGTTCGCAGACATTCGGATCCAGCTCCGCATGGCAAGCTGAATCGCCTCGTATTGGGTCCGGTTGTACTCGTTAGGCCGCGAAGAGTCGGCCCCCGGATGTTTCACATTCCAGAGGAAGGGAGCCCCGGCCCGAGTGATTCCGGTGAAGAGGATCGTGGGCACAACCACGCCAGCGAGGGCCGACCAGATTGGGCGGTGCACAAGGTAGGTCTCCTTCTCCTCCTTGAGGGTGACGAGTCCGGTTTCTATCCGGAAGGCCGGGTCCGGGTGAACCCGAACGAAGGTCTGACGGTCGGGCTTGCCCACGGACACTGAGATCAGGGCTTTCTTTACGTTCGTTTCGGCGAAGTCCTGGGGCAGCCGAAGGCGATCGAAATCGAACGGATCATTCGGCTGAGAGAGCACCGGGGCTGGCAGAGGTGCCGGTACAGGCGGCTGCGCGCTAGAAGCACCCGCCTCACTCACGCCCGAGACACTAGGCAAAGGTCCGGTCTCGGGGGTCTGTCGATTCGACTTCGACGAGAAAAGAACATCTGAATCCATTGTCGTTTTCCTCCATGGCTGGATTCTGGGCTAGACTCGTCGAAATGAAACGACACTTATCATTTAAGCATCCTGGGTACCCTCTCTGGCGGTGGGCGAAGCGAGTCGAGGTGACCGAAACAGCGGACAACGAGTATCTTCAGCTACGCGGAGAGCCGCCGGCTCATTGGAGCGGCAGGGGATCGACCTCACAAGCGGCTTCGGGCCCTCCAGATAGCTCGGCAGACCTTTTCTATTACTTTAGCTACGCCGGCTCCGAGCACGCGAAGGCGCGCCCGCATGTGCAATTTGCAAACGCGACAGATGACCAGAAGCTGAAGGCGTTCACAAGGAAGTTCGGGCCGGTGTGGTTACCGCCGAAAGGCCGCTTCGATCTCTCGAAGTCGGACGCAGAAGGATGTCTCTGGGCGTACGAACACCTCGAGTCGCTCCGCCAGGAGCAGCGCGCTTTCCGAGCCCTGGCCGCGATAATCGCCACGCTCACGACTCCCGCACGGCCCCGGAAGGCCTGCGAGAACTTGAACACCCCGCAGCGCCGAAAGGCTTGCGCGCGGCAACGAGATCAAGAGGAGATCGCAGCGAACCTCACTACCTTGGCTCTCGATTGGACAGACGAGGAGGCCAAGCTCAAGGTACTGCTCCTTGGCAGCGCGCCACGACTTACGCGGGACTCACTCCGGAAGGAGTCGCGTGAGAAGACGATTGAGCTGGTGATCGCCGCTCTTCGCGACGGCCAATTTGGGTTCGAAGGGACGACTGCCAGAACGTGCATACCAATCTACGGCGTGCTCATGCACGTCTTGAACGCCTTCCCGAAGCGGCTCGTTGCACATTACGGGCCCCCCCGAGTCATCGTCGAATTGCCTGAGACTACGATCGATGGAATCAGACCCGCGCTGTACAACATGCTTCGAACCGACCTGTTGAACTTTGGGCAGGCCCGACCGGAACTTGGTCTGTGCGAGGAATGCGGGGATTTCTTCTCGATCGGTCGACTCGACAAAGTCTACTGCTCACAGAAATGTGCTTCGAGATTCCTCTCGCGGCGGCACTGGAGGGAGAAGGGCAAGCAGCATCGCCTCGAGAGCAAGAGGAAGGCTCGAGCGCGGAGCCCTGCTTCAATGGGTCAGGGGCGAAGACCTCCCGCTCCTTAGCTCTAGTCCAGATCTACGCGGTCATGCAACGCATCAACCCCTGTTCCCCCGCCGAGAGGCGTGGGAAAGGTGGTTAACAATCACGTTTTTGGCCCTCTTTTGACAGGGCGCGGGTCGCTAGTTCTTTGTCGCAGGCCTTGGCGATTTGTTGCTCCCGCTTGGATCTCAGCGCCTCGCCCAATGCTGGAGGCACGGAGAAAGCGGGGGGCCCATGCCGCCACGGGCTCCTGGAGCCAACCTCGCGCAACAGAACGACCTTCTGCCTCGGTGCTGAGGCCCGCGTCATTCTTCCCATCTCGGGTTCTCAGGAACATGCCGGAGGTCCCCAAGATCCGGTGGCTCCAAGATTGCCTGGAATTTCAACCGGTTTGCCTCGAGGACACACCCTCAACGTGATCCTTAAGGTAGGCGCACCGGTTTCCGCGCCAGAAGGAGAGCGATATGTCGAAGAAGATGACCAGTTTCCCCTCCGCCTTGATGCTCACGACTCAGGATCTAGCAGCCGCGCTCGGCGTTTCCACGGCGACGATCAACCGTGCGGCCCGCACCCGCGTGGTCGAATCCACGCCGATTGGCAGGTCGCGGCGATTTGACCGGTCGGTCGTAGATCGGCTGCGGCGGAACGGAATTCCCTCGCGAGGCGAAATGGAGAGAGCCACGGCGAGCCCTCGTCCGCATTGGTGCGACATACACGGCGATGTCGGCCGGTGCCGGTGCATCGGTAAGGGTGGCCCGCGATGAGAACTGCGACTGACCGCCGTGAGAAGTGCGCGGTTTGTTTCTTCCGAAGGCTTTCACCGAACCTCGCAGCTGTGGGCCTCAGACTGCGCGCTGGCCGACCTCTTGGAGACAACTCCTGCGATAAGTGCCGCGAGTGGCTCGGAGAGCTGGTCGACGATTCTCTGCTCGCCCCCGACCCCGTGGCCGAGGCAGAGTGCCCCCCAGAACCTGGGTCGTTATCGGGAAGGAACGACGACAGCGAAGAACCAACTTGTTGCCCAATATGTCTTTTCCGCGAGCGTTTCGGTTTCACGCCAGCGCTGGCGCGATCTATTCATTATCTCGATGGTGTGACAACGGGGATCTGCGAACGATGTCGTCGCTGGCTGGCTGCGAACCAGTCCTAGGGCTCTGTCGAACGCGAGGACTCGCCTCGAAGGCCGGCTCGCTCGAACACGGAAGCATTGTGTTGGAGGCCGTCGCCTTCTACCACCACCGCAGATCATGAGGGAGTGATTCGCTGTCATGGACGGCTCAGCATCAGCGCATGCCTGAATGCTTGATTGAGCCTACGGCCAGAGGGTTGGGGCGTCCCCGAGCTCTTGAATCGACGACTGCCTATCACGCGCGATAGCCCCAGACTGCGCGAACAACCGAGCAAGGTTTCGGGCTCTGACATTCTCCGATTCAGCGTGCCAGTAGTAGGTCACGCGCTGGCCGCGGCGCAGATTGGCGGTGCAGAGCATTTGAGCGGTAGCGTCAGCGCCGGGCATGCTGTACCCGATGATCGCGACGTTTTCTGCAATCCTGATCGCGGCGCCTGCAGCGCGCCAGAGTCGAGGAAGCGGGTATCGTGTGAACCCTTTGATGTAAGACGGCGGCACCGACATGTGGCTGACATCCACCGGGACCTCAAAACCCTTCCGCACCAGATCCGGATATCCGATCGCCTTGAGTACGGCCTGCGAAAGTAAGAGCCTCCGCCTTGAGGAGGCGGACATCCAGCCCGCGGACCCGTGGAGCTTTAGTACCCGGCTTTGCGATTCTGCTTCGATCGCGAGAGCTGGATAAGCGTCTTTGAGGTCGACACCGTAACCGTCACGAAGATTCCAGAGGCCCAGTTCGTGCAGCAGTGCCTCGACAAGGGCGTCGTAGTTGAACGTGATGACCGTATCGCCGGCGTGGACGTGACCGCGGAGGAACTTCCGCAGGTAATCGACTCGTCCCTCCTCGAAAGCCTCATGCTGTCGTGTGAGAAGGAGGCTCGAGAGATTCTCCGGCAAGGTGAGGGTGCGAAATGTAACGAGGTTGAACGGCCGTTCACCTTGTGCCTCAAACGGAACCCCTCGTTCGGCTGGATGTTGACGCATGTACTCGATAATCCGGACATCCAGTCTCGTTAGATCGAGTTCGAGGTCTCCGTTACGTTTGAAGGTGCCGTCCCTTTCAAGGGCTTCCCAAATCTCGAGTTCCCCTGATGCATGGCCGGGAACAAGCCAGGACCTAAGGTCAGCTGCGAGGTTTCTGCCGAGGGGGAACCCGGCGGGCGCAGAGACGCCGGCACCCAGAATCAATACGTTCATGAAGCTAGGCCCCCGGCATCTCGGAAGCCTGGCTCATGACTCGAGGGCGAGGAGAGCTATCAGAATCAGGGCCGAGAGGGGCTCCGTCCCCCAGGCCTTCGCAATCAACTCGTCGTCAAGCACATCGTGGTGCGCTGCGTAATGACGCATCACGGCGAAATCCCAAAATGCAGCAAGGAGAAACTCTGGCAGAGTGCCTTTCGGGAGGCCCTTCGCGCTCGAGAACGGATTTTGTGGCGCCCTCGTCAGGCTATGGAGGCGAGTGTTTGGAAGCTGAGCTGCTAAGGCAACATCGATCGACGCAATTCCAAGATGAGTCGTGATCCGGTCGCCGCTCCATCTCACCAGCTTGTCGAACGGGGGGGCGTTCGCTGAGGGAAGGGCCTTTAGAAAAAGATGGAGGAGGATGCGTTCAGCGCTCTGCGCGGTGAGCAGCAGGAAATCAATCGGTGTTGCTTCCTCTAGCATCACGCGAGCCTCTGTTCTAGCTGCGTTGTAGTGCCGATGAAGGCGATGAAGATTCATGCAGAAGCGCTGGAAAGCCGGGACGTTTCCCCACCAGACCGGCAACCGCACCGACAGTTTCGGTCCGTCGAGCCGATGCGCTGGGGACAGGAGTGCATTCGCTGCCGTTAGGTAGATGGGGCCAAACACGGGGAAGTCCTCTCTCGCCCTGAGGAATTCGAACGGCAGCACCTCACGGGGTCGAGCCCAGGCCCGGGGGCTGAGGTCGGCCGGGTCGAAGTACGGGTCACGAAGGTCAGCCCGTTTGCCCGTGACAGCCGCCAAAACGCCGAAGGCGTGATGAATGTCCTCGCGCAAGAGATCCCACATCTTGTCTGAGAAGTAGCGATCGTCGAAGAGCTTCCATTCATTCCACATCGTTAGCAGCCCGTCGCGGATATCCGAACGCACCCTGTCCTCTGTCAGGCCCAGGTCCGTGACAAACGCGGCTTCCGCAGCACGGCGGTCGTCCTCAGCCAAACCGTGAAAGGCCCACTTTCCGAGCAGCGTGCGGTATCGAGTCAGCCACTCAAAGATGGGTTCGAGGCGCTTCCATCGTTTCGCCGTGGTGTCGCTGCGCGCTTGCGAGATAGATTTGTAGCGATCGAAGTTCTCGACGACCCTTACAAGGTCTTCCTTCGCTCCCGGCCTATTCTCCACCTTCTCGAACAAGCAGAGGTCGTGCTCGAGTTCCCGAATGTAGTACGCCTGCCAGTAGGCGAACCAGTCGACGAAGGGGTGAGTCTTGATGCCGCGCGGGTGGCTGAACAGCGGCACCTCTGTTCGGAGATCCTCCGGCGCCACTCTCCTGCTCCACACGCCGCGAATGTCGGCATCTGTCTGATCATCTAGAGGGTGCACGTACCACCGGTCCGGCAACGGCGCCCCGGGGTGCAAGCGATGCGGAATCCGATCTTCTACGGAACCAAAGCCGACCCATGCCCAGCTGTGTTCCTCAGGTATCGAACCCTGATGGTCAGCCAACGGATAGTTCTCCCAGGCAGTTAAGAATTCCTCGGGAATTCGCACGCGAAGTCGCGGGGTCAGCCAACCCCATTCGACCAGTTTTTGAACTCTTCGGGTGCACGGGATGTCAATGTCCAGACTCTTGAGGAAGCGGGTGAAAGAGCCATCCCCGTCACCCGGCTCCCTCATGTAGCGCCATTCAGCCTGGTCGGCCCGTATGAGGTTCAGGGGGTCGCCTTCCGGTCTATAGGCTGCCTGAGAAGCCTAAGTGTGCTCTCTGCAACTCTATGCCAAGAGCAGAAGTGTCGCGGGAGGCTGGGCACGTCGGGCACACTCCTAATCCCGAACCTAAGTTGGTGGAGGCGGCGGGAGTTGAACCCGCGACCTCACGAACAAGGCCGCGGGACCTGAACCCGCGATCTCGCGAACAAGGCTCTCTTCGATGTGGGTGCCTTTCTCACCAGGTCCCCTGGAAAGCTACGTGTCCGAGTTTGTGTCCGAGTCCTCGGCCCAAGGTCAGCTACTTTTCCCAATTCCCGGTGGTGACAACGGAGCACCAGCGACTCGCGCAAGCTCTTTAGCGACCGCGTGTTGTTGGTTTTTGTGGGAAAAGGTGAGAGGGAATGAGTGGTGAGCCGTGTAGGACTCGAACGGACACGGGCCCGCCAGAAAACGCACAAGGACGCAAGCGGGCAGGGAAAACAGGCCCGTGAACAGGGTGGATTCGTCCCCTCGAGTTTTCGAGCATCCGGCGTTGGTGGGAAAATGAAAACACACACTACACACACACCGCGTGGGGCGGACGGTGCCGCCTCCTCCGTTCCGCCATCGGGCGTGGCGCCGGCCGAGGCCCTCGCGGCGGAGTGGGTCGTATGGCTCCGCGGCGCGGGATTCCGCCGGGCCTCCACCGCCGACGCCTACCGCGGCTCCCTCCGCGATTTCCTCCGCGTCTCGGGCGCGACCGATTTCCGCGACGTGCGGACGCGCGACCTCGATGAGTACGTGAACCTCCTCATGGTCCGCGGGGTGAGCAAGGGCACGATCAGGACCCGGCTGTTCGCCATCCGCTCGTTCTTCGAGTGGGCCGTCGCCCGCGAGCACCTCGAGAGGAACCCGGCCGCCACCGGCCTTTTCCGCATTCCGCCCGATGACCGCACCGCGCGGCCCGTGTTCGTGCTCGAGGTGGCGGAGATCGAGCGGCTGCTCGCCGTTCGCCAACCTCCGCCGGTTCGCGGAAAGCGCGAGCCCGAGGTTTTCTTTCAGAAGCGCTCCGCCCAGGTCGCGGGCCAGGACGAGCGCGACCGTGCCCTCCTTCTCGTCGCGTACACGGGCGCCCTTCGCGTCTCCGAGATCGCGGCGCTTCGCTGGGCTGACGTCGCGACGGACGCGCGGAACGGAACGCTCCGCATCGGCCTTCGGTCCTCGAAACGGTCAGACTACCCGGCCACGATCCATCTTGACGAGGTGGCCTCGCGGGCCCTGCTCTCGTGGAAGAACGCGCGAGCGGCCGCTGGGAAAGCGGGACCCCTCATCTTCGGGATGAGCGCGAAGGCTTGCTCGGACGCCTTCGAGCGCGTGGCCCGGCTCGCCGGGATTCCTTCGAAGCATGGGCGGCGGCCTACCTTCCACGTTCTCCGCGCCTCGAGGGCGACCCACGCCGCCGAGAGCGGGATGACCGATCGGGAAGTCGCCGCCCTGCTCCGCCACCGAAATCTCGAGAGCGTGACGCGGTACATCCGCGCGGCCACGGAGACGCGAAAGCGGATCCTCGCCGTTTCGTCCTTGCCGTGGAACGCCCGGAAAATCCGGGTCGTTCGCGTCCCCAGGGGTTCCGCGGCGTGACTCGGGGGGCTTCTCCTCCCCCGTCCTCTCAAAAGAGGGATTCTTCGGGGGGCTCTGCCGGCTCGGCCCAGGGCGGGCCGGAGGGGCCGACCTCGTGGGCGGCACGTTCCCCCCGGCGCGTTCGTGAGCCCGGACGGCCCGGCGGCTCGGCCTACCGGAGCGCCCTCCGCCGGGCCGAGAGATCCCGGCTCTCCGCCAGGGAGCGCCACCAGCGGGACCTCCGGGCCTTCGTCCATGATCGCGCCCGGCTCGTGGTCGAGGACCCCTCCGGGATGTTCCGACCGCTGCTCACCTCGGAGCAGATCGCGGCCCGGCTCCGCGCGTCCACGCGCCCAGGCGGGCGAGGCGTGACGCGGCGCTGGGTGTTCGCCCTGATCGCCAGGGAGTGGCCCGCGCTGGCGAAGGTCCGGGGCGAGCATCGGGAAGGAACGAGATGACGAGGGGGGGCCGGGCGCGTGGGAGAAGTGGCACGAGCGCGGCACGCCCTCGCCCTTGTGGGTCCTACACCTACAAGGCGTCAGCGTGGCCCCTGTTTACGGGCTTTTCGTTGTGGGTGTGCGTGAAGTGTGCGCCTGTTCCTTTTTGAGTTCGGGGGGCTTCTGCAGGCGCCCCTCGCCTCCTCCACCTTCGCCAGCTGCTCGCACTTTCATAACTCGAGAAAGTCAAAAAGGGCGAGCGCGAGCGGCGGGACGAGGAGCGCGAACGCCTCCTTCCTCGCCAGCCGGGGTCGCGAGGGCCAGCGCAAGACGCGCCAGGAGTTCAAGGCGCGAAGCTGAACGCCGGGCGCGAAGGCGACGAGGAGAGCCGCGAACGCCAGGGGGCGCCGCCTCGCCAGGAAGGGCCGGCCGGACCGCCAGCGGAACCGCGAAAATACGGGGCAGGCGGCACCCTCGGACGACGTGACCCGCCACGAAAACCCATGCGCCCTTTTCGTTCGACGTCCACAAGCTTGACCCGTTGGGTAGGGTCGAAAGCAAATGGACAAGAACAACGACAGGTTTGCGGCCCAGCGCCGCGGCGGCAAGAAGGGCGGTCGCGCTCGCGCGAAGAAGCTGACGGCGGAGCGGCGCCGAGAAATCGCGGCCCTCGGTGGAGCTTCTCGCTGGGCTGGCGCCACGAAGAAGGAGCGCCGCTGTCACTCGATGAAGATGCTGGCCGCGCGACTCGGCCGGTACGTGACCACGGGCAAGGCGTGACGGCGAAGAAGAAGCCCGCGCGTCCCCGTCCAGGGCCGGGGGGTTCGCTGATAGTTCCCGCGAACTTTCGCCCTCGGGGGAACCCTCGCGGCGTTTCCGGGCCGCCTCGGACGAAGAAGCAGCTGGCTGCGCTTCGCACGAACGGATTCCGGAATCAGGCGGACGGCCTCACGAAGAAGTACGAACTTGCGGTCGAGCGTGGCGACGGCAAGCGGGCGAAGGAGACGCTGGAGGCGATCCTCGAGGCCACGGAGGGTCGGTTCGGGGCTCTGGCCAGGGTAAACGCCGGCAAGCTGGCGCGGCTCTCCACGATTCAGGACGCGGCGCTGGACGAGGTGGAGAAGGACGGCGTGACGCTCCGCGAGGACGTCACCGATTCCGATGGGCGCGTGTTGGGCTCGAGGCGGCGCGAGCATCCTGCTCTCGGTGCGGCGCTCCGTCTCGGTGAGGTTGTGGGCGTGTCCGCGAAGGACCAGCTGCTGACGCCCGCCGCCAGGGGCGCGAGCCGGAAGGACGACGCGGTCGTGGACTACTTGCAAAAGCAGGACAAGGTGCGCGGCTGGCTCGCGGAGCACCCGCCGGTCGATGCCGAGGTCGTGGAGGAGGACAAGTGAAGAAGAACCACAAGAAACCCGACGTCGTGTTCAGGTCCCGCGCCGAGGCGGTGGCCCGATTCCTCGCCAGCCGCGGCCTCACGGTGGATCAGGTGCGCGGGGGCGAGCCCCTGACGGCCGAGGATGTGGACATCGCCATCGGCATCGAGGACCCGGTCGAGTGGGCGTACACGCACCTGACCGAAACCGCCGATTTCGTGGGCGACGAGGGCGTGGCGTATTGCCGCCGCGGTGATCCGTGGCGGCTGGCTCCTGTCCAGGAAACCATGCAGCGGCTCGTGCTCGAGAACGACATGATTTTCGAGTGTGCCGCGGAGGTTGGAAAGAGCCGGGCCATTGTGATCGCGGCCCTCCACGCGGCGGACACTCGCCCCGGCGTCCAGGTGCTCGTCTCCGGGAACATGGAGTTGACCACGAAGGCCATCTTCCGCATGATCGAGGAGCAGGTTCGGATCGCCCACGCCCTCGGCAAGGGGGACATCGGCGGCGGACTCGATGGCCGTCCCTCGAAGGGCTCCCCTTCCTATGAGTTCAGGTTCAGGAACGGGGCGGTCGTGGACCTTCGCATCGTGGGAGCGGCTGGCGAGGCCCTCCGTGGCGCGCACGTGGACTTGTTCCTCGGGGATGAGGCCGCGAAATATAGGTCCCGCGACGTGTTCGATGAGGCGATGAGGGCCGTGAAGCCCGGCGGCCGGATCGCCTTCTTCTCGACGCCGGATGGCAACTTCTCCTCGGCGTTCTTCGGCCTCTGCAACCGCGCCACGCCGGTCGATGGGCGAACGTTCGAGGAGCGCAAGGCCGAGACGGAGGCCATCGCGGAGGAGCGAGGGTTCAAGAAGTTCAACATCCGCAAGGACCAGCTGCCGCCACCGTTCTGGACGGAGAAGCGGGCCGCGAAGCTGCTCGCGCAATTCGGCGGGGAGTCCTCGAGCGGCTGGGCCACGAACGTCCTCGGCCGCTGGGGCTCCGCGGCGTACTCCATCTTCCCGATGGAGGTCCTCCGCCCGAACCTACGGCGGGACCTCGAGCACTACCGGCTCGTCGTGGCGAGCGTGAACCGCGAGGAACGGCGCGTTCGTCTCCGTGCGGCTCGTCTCGGGAGAGAGGAGGAGGTTCTCGCGGACGAGTCCTCTCCCCTGTTCGGCGGCCAGGACCTCGGCGCCGCCATCGCCCGATGGTTCCCGGACACGCGCGACTGGAAGGAGCCGCGCCTGTTCTGCGGAATCGACCTCGGCTCTGCCCAGGACCCGACCGAGGCGCTGTTCATCCGCGCGGACGGCCCGATCTGGACGGACGTTTTCCGCCTTCACCTCGATGGCGCAGGCTGGGAGGACCAGGCCGACGTGATTGCGGTGCTCGATCACGCGAGCGGCCACCGCGTCCGGTACGCCATCGACCGCGGCTCCGCGGGCGCGGCTCTGGTCGAGGCCCTCCGCGAACGCGCCTCGATGCGGTCCTGCCCCGTCTGCCGCGCCGACGTGTTCTTCGATGAGCGGGTCCTCGGGGTGGCCTTCGGAGAGACGATGTCGGAGGTCAACCCGGACACGGGAGGCGAGGTCCTCGACCCCTCGAAACGGAACGCCGCGGGCGAAGCCCTCCCCTACCGGCTCTCCGCGAAGGAACTCTCGACGCGATTCCTCGAGCGGAAGGTCCAGGCTGGACAGCTTCGCATCGCGGATGACGGCGGAGCGGGCGACGGTTCGCTCGCGGCCGCCACGCTCCTCACGAACCACACCTCGACCGGCACGACCTCGCGCGGCTCCCGCACGTTCAAGGCCACTGACGACCACGCCGTCGATGCCCGCCGTCTCGGAGGACTCGCGGTGGCCGCGGCGGCCTCGAGTTCCGGCGGCTGGGTCGGCGCGGACCCGGCCCTCGTCTCCTCCATCCGGCGCGACGGCTCCGTGGACTCGGCCGACTTCCCGGATTGGGGCGGCCGCGGGCCGAACGGCGAGAGGATGCGGCCGGCGTCCCCGGCCGAGCGCCGAGGCGACGACGCCGGGTTCGGCGGGTTCGGGAGCGTGGGGCGCGGGTTCGGCGGGGACTGGTAGGATTCCCCAACGGCCGAAACCCCCTTGCGGGGCAAGGGCTTGCGCCGCGGTGCTACGATTAGCAGTACGGCAGGGCCACGGTGGCCCGCTCGGGTATATGAGGAGGACAGCATGGCGAAGGCGAACGTGTCGGAACCGCTAGACCGGCTGATCGAACTCGCCCGCACCGCGAAGCCCAACGCCTCCGAGCGTGAGGAGCAGCGCCGGAGCTTCGCCTACGGCAATGCGAAGATCGAGAACTCCCGCGTCACCCGGAACACCGTCGATCAGGAAGCGGACAAGCTGAACAAGGCGCGGTGACCGAGGACGAGCGGCACTCCATCCCAGCGGAGGCGGTCCTCGCCTCCGATCCCGACGAAATAGCACGGCTCGAGGCGCGGAACGCGCTCCGCCAGTTCGACACCATGATCGAGCTGGTGGACTCGTGGCTGGCCCGGCCCGAGCGCCCGTTCCGTCTCCGTCCGTCCGCGGTTCTCGACCTTCATCGGGTCGCGCTTGATGGGATCAGCCGGTTCGCGGGAACCTGGAGGACCGGCGGCGTGACCATCGGGCAGAGCCGCCACGAGCCGCCGGGGCCCCACCTGGTCCCGGCGCTCGTGGAGGAGATGTGCGACTACGTCAACGAGAACTGGGCGGCAAAATCGTCGCTCCACCTCGCGGCGTTCATCATGTGGAAGCTGAACTGGATACACCCGTTCGAGGACGGGAACGGCCGAACCTCACGCGCGGTTTCGTACCTCGTTCTATGTGTCCGCCTCGGCTACAAGCTGCCCGGCGTCCAGACGATTCCTGAGCTGATCGCCTCCGCGAAGGTGCCGTACTACGAGGCCCTCGAGAAGGCGGACGACGGGGACCTGGCGCCGCTCGAGCAGCTGCTCTCGGCCCACCTCGCCACCCAGCTGCTCGCCGTGGTCACCTCCGCGGGCTCTGCGGCTCCGGCGCCAACCTCCGAGGACGGGCCGAAGCTCCACTAACCTCGAAGGCGTGGCGATTCGTGAAGTGGTGGCCGATCCTCACCGAAGAGGCACCAGCCCCACGGAGGAAGCTGGTCCGGCGTCCACTGGAACCGGCCGCAGTTTCACGACGGCCGCGCCCTTCTCGCGGCCCTGCGCTTGACCACGTCGGCGCGGCGGGCCTCCTCGAGTTCGCGCAGGAGGCCATCGAGGTACTCCCGAGGGGTCTGCCCGGCCTCGCTGGCCCGGCGGACGATTTCCCGGAGGACGGCCTCGATGTCCGGCTCGGACTTCTTCACCACGGTCGGGAAAAGTCTACGCCCGCGGGCCGAAGGTTAACCCCGAGGAACCGCTACCAGCCCTCGCCGCGGGGCCGCCGGGGAGTCCCAGCGGACGGGGCCGGGGACACTCCACGACGGCGGCTCCTGCTCGTGGGCGAAGGACTCGAGGACGAGCCGGACGAGCTCCGGAACGGTGACCCCCTCGAGTCGCGCCACGCGCGCAAGCTCGGCGGCGGCCTGACTTGAAACGGCGGCGGTGATCGTCTCGTTCATCGGGGCCCCCTCGAGCAGATGATGCACCGACGGTCGCCCTCCCGCCACTGGCGTCGGTCCCGATCCTCCGGGTCGCGGTAGCAGCGGGAAACGAAGTAGCCCTTGTCGTAGGCGTGGGCCACGGGACGGCGGGGCTCGCGGCCGGTCGGGGTCAGTGAGACGAGCCAGATCGTCATCGCTGGGCCTCGCGCACTGCGGCCACCAGTTTCTCCGCCACGGACTCGGCCTCGTCCTGTTTCCGGTAGAACCCGACTACGCTGTCGCGGTCCAGCCCGCCGAGGACCTGAAGGGCGAAGCCCTCCACCGTCGTCTCGAAGCAGATGTCCGGGAGGGTGGAGGACAGCCGGGGAGCGGTGACGATCCAGAACTTGCCGACGCGGTCGCGCAACATTTTCGGGCCCCTTTCTTGTTCGGTGGAACGGGAATGTTCGCTCCGAACGGGGGCCACGGGAACGACCCTTCGGACAGGGGCGGTAGGGGGCGTCAGGGACAGGTTCTACGCGCGGCCCCCGGCCGCGAACTCCGCCAGGGCTTGCGCCCGGCCCTCGAAGGTGCGGACCAGCTTCTGGAACCGGCGGCGGGCGACCGCCTCCGCCGCGATGGCCCTTCGCCGTTGCCTTTCCGCCAGGGCCTCGGCCGCCGCGGCCTTCCGCCGCCCCGCTTCGTCCGCGGAGCGTTGGCGCCGTTCCGCGGCGGCGGCCTTTTCGCTGGCTCGCGCCTCCGCCGACTTGTGCCAGGCAGACCACGGGGGCTTCCCCTCGGCCATCTTCGCCCGGAAGTCCGGGTCCGCCATTCGCCTGCGCATAGCCGGGCACTCGACGGGACGGTGGCCGAAGCCTCCGCCGCTGTTTCCGTTCGTGAGCCGTGCGCCGAGCTTGCGGTACGCCGAAACCCAGTACCGCTCGAGGACGTCGAGGTGCGTCTTCTTCGGCGGCTCCCGGTTGCCCCCGCGGAAGGTGGCATCGACCTCCACGATGACCGGCCGGAGGCGAAGGGCGAGGAGTGCCCGGAGCCATCTGGCCGAATAGGTTCCGCTCCCCCTCCTTGCGAGTCCAATGTGACCGTTCAGGCGTGGCCTCAACAGCCCCACCGTCTGCCCGATGTAGCGGACCCCGGACGGCGAGGGGATCAGCCGAACGTCGTCGGGGTCACCGTCCCCGAACTCCTCGAAGGTGACGGGGCCACAACGCGGATCCCAGAGGGCGTAGACGGCTGGCAGGCGCGGCACCCCTTCAGCTTCCGCCCACCGTCAAGGGCGGTAAATCACCGGGTCAGCCGCGGGGCGGCGGCTCGAGCGGCCCGGCGGGCGGCCGTCACCCGGCGGCGGAGGCCGGGATCGGTGGCGGCTTGTGCCTCGATGGCCGCGGCCGTCAGGATGACGAGGTCGAAGCCCGTGGCCTCGCCCTCGCGCAACTGCCCGATGGAGATTTTCGCCCGCATGGAGGCGGCGGCCAGCGTGGCCGGTTCGATCCGGAGGACCTTCACCGGGCGCCCTTCTTCGACCCCTTCCCGGCGACCGCCTTTTTCGCGCCCGGCCTCGGCCCGGATTTCCGCTTCGGCGGCTCTGGCAGGCCGAGCATCCGCGCGCAGGCCACGTTTACCAGGTGGGAGACCGAGGTTTCCAGGTCCACGGCCTTGTGCCGTAGGGCCCGGCGAACGGCGGGGTCGAGGTCTACCGGCATTCTCACGCCCCCAGATGTAGCACGAACCGGGGCGCGCGTTGATGTCGTGGTCATTGTGAAATCATGATACCTTGACACGCAAGCCCGCCGGGAATTCCCCCGGCCGCGAACGAAAGGCCAGCCCGTGAACCATTCCCGCCCGCGCCCCGCCTTCGATCTCGATTTCTCCCCGGCGTCCTCGCCCGCCCTCCACCCGGCGCCCGTCCGCGAACGGCGCATCCACCCGAGGGCGGAGACGCGCGAGGAGGTCCGCCGCTTGCACCCGGCCCTGCGTGGGCGCTCATCCGGTGAGGGCCGCCAGTTCGACCGCCGTCGCCCTGACCTCGACGCCTCCTCACGCCGCGCTTCCTTCTGCCGCGTTCCGTGGAACGGCCGCTTCGTGAAAGCTCCAGCGGACCTCATCGCCACGGCGCGGCGGCTGAACCTTTCCGACGCCGAGGCTATCCAGTTCGCACTGGGGACCATTTCGACTCCGCCGAAGAAGGCGGCGCCAGCGCGAGAAGTGGAACGCCCGGCCTCGGCTCTGCTTCACGAACTCCTCCCGGTGGACCCCTCCTCGCTCTACTGCTGAAGCCCCCGCCCGCGCCGTTCCTCTTGCTCCGGGGCCTCCGAAAGGGGGCCCCGTTCTTTTTCACGGCCGCCAGATCACGCGCTCGGCCCACTTCCTCACCGCTGGCCGCGGGTCCTCGAGGCAGGCGCCGACGATGAGTTCGAGCAGCCGCACGTAGGCCTCCTGCTCGGGGCCGGTGAACACCGCGGGCGGGCGGAAGCGGTTTCCGTGCTGGCTGTTCGAGGACTTGCACGAACGCGCGAGGTTCCACTGGGCATGAGGTCCGCCGGGCATAGCCTCGAGGACCTTCGCGCCATTCGAGTTCCCGGCCGCGAGCGGGAAGATGTGATCGACCGTCAGCTTGCCCCGGCACTCGGCGCCGCCGTTCGGGTGAAAGGCGCAGACCGGCATTTCTCGGGACAGGCGGCGGAGGTCCACGAGGCCAACCCGTGCCGCCTTCTTTCGGGCGCGGAGGTTGTGGTTTTTCTCGCGGAACTTCTCCGGGTTCTTGCGGTAGCGTTCGCGCCGCTGATCGAGGCCCTTCTCGCTCCCCTTGCGGACGCGATCCTCCTCGAGCCGCTTCTCCCGGTTCCGCTTCCAGCTGGCCCGGCCCTGCTCACGAACCTTCTCGGGGGCCCGCTCGCGCTTTCTCCTGCGCTGCTCCCGGAACCTCTCGGGGAACATTTTGCGAGCGGCCCGCGACTCCTCGCGGCGACAGACGACGCACCCCCCGCGGCCGTTTCTCCGGACGGGGCCATGAACCGGACACGGGACCCCGGCCAGGGCCTCGGCCTTCCGGCGCAAGTAGCGCCTGAAACGGGACCGCGCCTTTTCGGGGTCCCTCTTGCGGTAGCCGCGGTCCCGTTCGCGGTTGCACTCCCGGCACCGTCCCGACTGATCCCTCCCCGACTCCGCTCCATGTCCCCGCCTGCACGGCCAACGCGCCCTCGGTCGCCGCTTGTAAAGCCCTCGGGCACACGCCCTGCAAGCCCCCCGCGCGTTCCGCTCCTCCGGCGAGTGCCCCCGCTTGCATGGCCGCGGTGGGGCCTCTGCCGCGCGGGCCAGTTCCCGCTCGCGCTTGCACACCCGGCACCGACCGCTCTTGTTTCGTTCCGAATCCGGGTGGCCCATCGGGCACGGTCGCGCCGAGTCTTGCACGGAATCCAGCTTCCGCTGGGCGTCAACCCCCACCAGAAATGGGCCCTTGACTCGTCCGCTATGACTGGACTCCATGGACACGAACCCGAAATTTCTGGGCGGGATGACGCGGGAGCGGTTCGAGCGCATGGCCGTAGGGGTGAAGGCGAGCAGGCTCGCGGCCGACGCGAAGCTGGACCCCTCGAAGCTCTCAAAATATGAGCGCGGCCTTGTCCGGCTGACGCCAGCCGAGGAGGCCAGGCGCCGGAGCGTCCTCGAGCTTCTCGCGGGCGAGCCCCAGGCGGCGGCATCGTGAAGCAGCGAATCACTCCGGGCGGGGGCGGGCGGACTACTCCGAGCGCGGTCGCCTTCCATCGGCCGCGCCTCGTCTCCTGGCCGCTCGTCCTCGTCCCGGTGATTTTCCTTTCCTCGGCGGCGGCGTGCGTCAGCACGAGTCTTTCCGCCGAGGACCCGGCCTCGGCCTCCGCCGTCCTTCGTGCCTGTTCGGGCGGCGACGAATCCTTCTGCCGCGGGTTCATCGAGGCCACCGTTTCCTCGGTGCTCGCCCGCGCCGAGGCGTGCCCTCCACCGATCACGGTCAAGGACGCGGAGCGAATCGTCGTCGCGGCCATCCGTCAGGTGCCACCGGACGAGGCCGCCATCCTCGCGGCCTCGGCGGCCCTCCGCTCGGCGTGGCCCTGCCCCCCCGACCCCGAATCGAACAACGCGGCGAACGCCGCCCTTTTGACCGCGGCACTGCCGCAAGGAGAACGTCCATGACCCGGAACCGTCTCGCTCTCGCGCTCCTGGTTGCCCTCGCCGCCCCGCTCGCCGCCTCGGCCCAGACCGCGACCCCCACGTTCACGCGGACGCCCTCGAACACGCCGACGAACACGCCGACCCAGACCCCGAAGTTCGGGGTTCCCTCTGCCACGGTGACGCCCCAGGCCACGCGCACGGCCACGCCCACGAGAACCGCCACGGCCACCCAGACGGCCACGCGGACGCCCTCGAACACGCGGACGCCCACGAACACGCCGACGAGCGCGGGCACGAATACGCCGACCCAGACGCCGAAGTTTTTCCAGGCCACGGCCACAACGACTCCCGTGCCAACCAGAACGCCGACGTCGTAGCAAACCCGAACCAGAACGAGGAGGAGGAGAAAACATGAACAGCCCCACCACGAAACAGCCCGAGAAGCCCATCGCCATCGACCGCGCCGTTGTCGAGGCGGTGGCGGCGAAGCTGAAGCAGCAGGAGGCCGCCGACAAGGAGGCGGAGGTTCTCGCGGACCTGGCCGCGCGTGACCTGCTGACCGCCCCGGCGAAGTTCCGCTACGTCGGGGACGCCCCGCGTGAACTCGGCCGCGAACTCGCCCGGTGGACGACGTCGTTCTCCCGCGTGAAACCGCCCCGGACGACCGAGGCCGACTACCTGACCGCGGGCGCCGTGTTCGCGCTGAATGTCGGGGACAAGGACCCCGTGGTCAGCTACCCGGAGTTCTACGTCCGTCTCGAGGGCGACGAAGCGGAGGAAGCCATCCCCGTCCAGATTGCCCTCGTGCTCCGGGAAGCGGAGGTGCCGGTCGTCCACGCGAAGGGCGTCCACGATGCCGCCGCCTCGGATCTCTCGAAGAAGCAGGCCGCTGTTGCGGCCGCCGCGGCCGCGCGGGAGGTGGCCGAGGGCGTTCTGGCCGCCGCGGCGAAGCGGCACGACGCCGAGGTGGCCCGCTTCCAGGGCTTCGTCGCCGGGCTCGGGGAGAACGGCGAGGCGAAGGCCCGCGGGGTTCTGGCCTCGATGGCGAAGCCCAGGATCGCGGAGGAGCGGCCTCGCGCCGTTCTGCCCGAGGGCACCGACCCGAACGAGGACTGGAAGGAGCGGCTGAAGCGGCGGAACGGCGTCGAGGTCGTGGCGTCGGTCGGTGGCGCGTGATGAGCGCGCGAACCGAGCACCACATGACCGCTCCCGCCGAGGCCGATCCCGTGGTTGTCCTCACGGAGTTCACCGCCCGCGCGGCGGTCAGGGTCGATGGCGCGATGGGCGTCCGGCGAGTCCTGGCGCGGGCCGGGGTCCACCTGGCCGAGGACGAGGTCGAAAGCATCGAGCCAGGCTCCGCCGTTAGGTTCGCGGCGGCCCACGCGGTGATCGCGTCCGCAGCCGAGCACGGGGAGAAGCTGGGCCTACTCGAGGCCCTCCGGCGCATGGAGGCCTGACGACGATGGGGATCGAGAAGGACCTCACCCTCACCGCGAAAACGGAGGGCTTCCCCGAGGCGAAGGCCGAGGTTGACGGCCTCGGGGCCTCGGTCAAGTCCACGGCCTCCGCCGAGGAAACCCTCGGGGCTTCCTCCGGCAAGGGTCAGGCTGGGCTCGACGCCCTCCGGGCCTCGATGAAGGCGACCGAGGCCGAGGCGGCCGCGCTCCGGGCGGGTACGACCGCCGCCGCCGAGGGCGTGAGCCTGTTCAGCCGCGCCGTCGCGGTGCTCGCCGGCCCGGTGGGCGTTCTCGTCGCTGTCCTCGTCGGGCTCCTGACGCACATCAAGGAACTCGGCGACTGGTTCGGCCGCGTCGGGGAAAAAATGGACGCCTGGATTAACGGCGTCGGGCAGGGCACGCCGGTTCTCGACGCCCACGGCAAGCAGGTGGACGAACTCGCCCAGGGCTACAACAAGGCCGCCACCGCCCAGGACCTCCACACGCGCGCCCTCACGCTCGCGCGCCTCGGGATCATCGCCGCCACGGACGACCTGAAGCTCCTAGCCGCGGAGACTCTCGTCCACGAGGCGAACTTCCGCAAGTCCACGGCCGTCACCGAGGAGCTTGCGGCGGCGTTCAAGAAGCTCGGGATCGTGATCCCGGAGTCCTTCGACCTGCTCAAGACGAAGGGCGACGAGCTCCTCGCGCGCTACAAGATCATCCTCGAGAACGAGGGCCCCGCGGCCGCACGCATCTTCGCGGAGGCGAACAAGTCCGCCCTCGACGCCGTCGTCAGCCGGTACGAGCGGATGGGCGCGGACGTTCCGCCGGAACTGAAGAAGATCGAGGTCGGCCTCGGGACGCTCTCGGCGGCGGAGGCGGAGGCCGCGAAGGACAAGGGGCTGGCCGAACGGTACACGAAGGACCTCCGGAAGATGGGGGACGAGTCCGCCGACCTCCTGAAGAAAGTCGCCAGCCTGGGCGTCGAGTTCCTGAAAACCCAGAACAAGGTCGAGACCAGCGCAAGGGCCGAGATCGCGGCCAACGACGCGAAAACCTCCGCCACCATCGCGGACCTCCAGCGGCAGGTCGCGGAGACGGAAGCGGCCCACGCGGCAAGGACCATCTCCGACACCGAATACAACACGAAGATCAACGCCCTGATCGCCCAGGAGCAGGCCGCCCGCTCGGCTGGGTTCGACAAGGAGAAGTCGATTCAGACCGAGGAGGAGGCCGCGCTGAAGGCGAACGTCGAGGCGCGGGACGCCGCCGGGAAAGCGATTATCGACAAGCTCCAGGACCTCGGAGAAAAGCAGGAGGAGACGAAGGCGAAGTTCGACGCGCTCACCCTGAAGATGGAGGCCCAGAAGGCCGCCACCGATAGCGCGTCGGACGGGTTCGTCGGCCTGTCGAAGCAGTTCGGGGTCACGGGCAATGACGCCGTCGCTCTCGGCGGGGCCGTCTCGGGCCTCGACTCCCTGTTCGACGAGCTTGCATCGACGCGCGTCCCCATCCTGCTCCACGCCTTCGACCTCGTGAGCGCGAAGCTGAAGGAAGTCCGGGACAACGCCACGCAAGCGGCCGCCGCCCTGAACTCCCTCGACGGTGGCGTGAGCGGACAGTAGCCCGAGAAAAAGGTTGGGGCCGCCCGGCCAGTGAAACCGAGGCGGCCCCGAGGACGACGAGGAGGTTCGTCGGAATGTCCAGCTTCTCCCACAAGTCAACCGCCCCCACGCCCGAGGCCATCGCGCTCTCGGCGGTCGAGGAACTCGAGCAAGGGCGGGAGCTACTGCTCGAGCTTGCCGAACTCCTCGCCCAGGGCGGCCCGGTGGACAACTCCGCGCTGCAGCTGGCGTCCGCCGCGAGAACCCGGCTGGCCGTGGCGCAACTCCGCATCGACGGCGCTCTGGCGATGGCCGGAGCACCCACGAGATGGAAGCCCTGACCGCCGAGGCCCTCCGCCGCCTCGGGGAAATCCTGAAGGCGAGCCCGGCGACGGCTCCGGAAACGGGCGCGTCGTTCGATCCGTCCGGCCACGTCGCCTTCCGGAGAGCCGGACGGGCACGGACAACCCCCACGGCGAGATCAAGGCGCTCAAGCCCGCCGTTCGCGCCTTTCTATCACCCGGCCCGCCGACAATCCCGGATTACCCGGCTAACATGAATACAGGAGCAAACACATGAGCACGCCCCGAAACGATTGCGACTTCCTCACCGCGGGCGAAGCCGCTCGCGCCCTCCGTTACTGCACGACCTCCATCCGCCGCTTCGTCGCGGCCGGGAAGCTCCCAGCCCTGCGGATCGGTCGGCAGATCCGGATTCCGCGCCGGGCAATCGAGGACATGGTTCGCGCGAGCGAGGCGAAGGTTGCGAAGGCCTGAAACGAAAACGGCCGCCCCGTCACGGGCGGCCACCGAGGAAAAGGAGAAGGTCGATGACAAGTAAACCATCCGCGTCAACGTCCACCGTTCGGGTTCTTGAGTGCGCCGACGCCGAGCCCGTGCTTCAGGTTGCGAAGTGGTACGGCGCCGTTGGGGCACCGAAGTTCGTCCGCGACGAGAACGGGAACAAGTGCATGGTTCTGGCGTTCCGCCGCGACGAGGACGCCCGCCGCTTCCGCGCGTTCTTCACAAGCGTCAAGACCAGGGGAATGGCCGCGCCCGTCGCGCCGGGGGATGGTTGCAGCCGGTGACTGACGACTGCCTTTTCGCGGCCGCAGGCGAGGAGTACGAGCTCGTCGTGGACGACCGTGGTGAGCCGGTTAACGGCGGCGTCGAACTGATTTCGGTCGAGCGAACGTCGCCCGCGCTGCACACGAGGTTCGGCCCCCGCGATGTTCGCATCTACGCGGACTGCCGGACGGTCCGCACCGGCCAACTGGTCCTCAAGGTCTGGTTCCTCGAGTGCGGCGAATCCGATTGTCCGAAGCGTACCGGGGAGCGATGCTTGAACCCGAGGCCGAAGAAGGGGGTCGCCGGGGTTCTCCGGAACGACGCGTTCGTCGCCCTCGGGCGGAGGATGCGGCCGAAAGAGCGGGTTCCTTCCAGCACGTTCAGGGGCAGGACCTTCGTGGCCCGGCTCCTGCTCGTCGTGAAGGACGAGGAAGGGGACGCTCGCGAGCAGGGGTCCTGGTACACGAAAGCCGGGCCGTTCCTAGCGACCGCGAATTTTCCGGGAGAGGAACCGCCGCTCCCTCTCGAGCCACATCGTGACTTGAAAGGGCCCTCACCCGTTCCCTCTCCCGTAGCCGTACCCTTTCCCTTTCCCTCTCCCAGTAGCAGTAGCAGTAGCAGGAGCAGGAGCACGGCGAGCGAGGACAAGTGCTCGTCCGTTCAAGCGGATGCCCTGGTCCGCTTGAAAATCGACCACGAACACGAGGCGGGGGAATGAGCAGCCGCCGCCGCGCCGAGGACCATCTGGACGTCGGGGCCTTCCTCGCGGCCGCCGGGGCTCCGTCTCCGCGGCCCGCCCCGCCGATCCCGCACGCGGATCGGCCCCGGAAGCTCCAGACCGAGGCGCAGAAGGCGCGTGTCGCCGCCTTTCTTCGCGGGGAGCCCCCGGTCGTCCTGGACCCCGACGAAGCCCTCGGCCTGTCCCGCTCGAGGTCCGCGCGGGTGAAGGGCGGCGTGCAGCCGCTCGAGGCGGACGACCGCGTGTTGCGCGAGCTTGCGGTGGACCTCGGCGCGGGGCGGCGGTGGACCCGATGACCTCCCGCGGAATCGCCCGCCTCTACGTTCTCGTGGATCCCCGCGTTCCGCTCGAGTTCGTGACGCTCGAGGACCCGGACGGTCCCGAGCGGATTCCGGCGCCGTCCTCGGTGAAGTACGTCGGCGTGACGGTGCGGGCGCTCGAGGTGCGGCTCCGCGCCCACCTCGCGGAGGCACGACGACCAGCGGGCGACAACCGTCGCCTTCGCGGAATTCGGAAGATGCGCCGCGAGTGCGGCGTAGAGCCTTCAATCGTGGAAATTGATATTGTGCCCGCGGCCTTCTGGTCCTGGTCCGAGCGGGCGCTCGTGGCCTGGTACAAGCGCGAGGGCGCCCGGCTCTGGAATTCTTGCGCGGGCGGGCTCGGGACGCTGGACCCGACGCCCGGGGCGAGGGCCGCTCACGCCGCCGCGATGGCCCGGCCGGAGACGAAGGCCGCCCACTCCGCAGGGATCAAGGCCGCGCTGTCTCGCCCCGACGTGAAGGAGCGCCACGCCGAGGCGAACCGCGTCAAGGTCGCGAAAAACGCCGCCGACCCCGCGTGGAGGGCCGCAGTGTCGGTCGGGGTCAAGGCCGCGTGGGCTCGTCCGGGCGCGAAGGAGGCCCGCTCCGCCGCCGTGTCTGGAGAAAAGAACCCCATGAAACGCCCCGGTGCGAGGGAGCGCCACTCCGCCGCGATGAGGGCCGCCTACGGCAGACCGGAGACGAAGGCGGCCCACGCCGCCGCCGCCGTGAAGAACGCCGCCGACCCCACCTTCGGCGCCCGCGTCTCCGCCGGTCGCCGCCGCGGCATCGCCCACCGCTCCGCCGTCCGCGCGGTGGCCGCTGGCCTGTTCGAGGCCTGTTGTCCGTGAAGAAGGAGGGACCCGTGCCCTGAACGTGGCTTTCGGGGCTCCGGCCCGGAATCGTTCCGGCCGCGATGCTCCCGCCTGGTGTTCCTGATGGACTCGCAAGACCTCCTCCGGGTTCTTCGCTCTGCCGCCGCCGAGGCCACTGCCTCGGGCGGTATCCCTGGCTTCCTCGCGGACCTCGAGCGCGTCCGGGCGGAGGCCCTGATGGGCACACGGGCCCCTTCAGCCGCTCCCGAGGGGCATGACCGCCTCCTGACCGCCGAGGAGCTTGCGGGACGCCTCGGGAAGTCCGTGTGGTGGGTTTACAGGCAAGCCCGGACACCCGACGCGCTGCCCTTCCGCAGGGACTTGCCGGGCGGCCGCTACGGATTCTCGGAGCGCGGCCTCGAACGGTTTCTGGCCCAGAAGAACCGTTGATGACGGCCTTCGGGTACGGGAACATTCGTCTTGTCCCAGCACGAAAAAGGAGGCCACGAAATGCGCGGTGACGGACGTGTTTTCAGGCGGAAGAAGAACGGGATCGAGCGCGGGCCCTGGTGGATTTCCTACCCCGGGCCGAAGCCTGGCGGAGCGTGGGGCGAGATTCGGGAGAGCACGGACACGACCGACAAGCAGAAGGCCGAGCGGATTCTGTCCAGCCGGCGCGCGGCCGTGGAGGCCGAGCAGCATGGCGGCGACATCTTCGTCCGCTCCCGGCGCGTCCTCGTGAACGAGCTTCTGGACGATCTGGGAACCGCTCTGCGCGGGAAGGCCTACGCGCGGACGGCCGAGTCGCTGGCGAAGAACCTGCGGCGACACCTCGGGCAGCGTGATGCCCGGCGCGTGAACAGGATCGCCGTCAAGCAGTACGAGCAGGACCGACTCGCCGAAGGTGCCGCCCCGGCGACCATCGACAAGGAGACGGCGCTTCTCGTTCAGGCCTTCTCCATCGGCCACGACTCGCGCAAGGTGTCGGCCGTGCCGAAGCGCGAGAACCTCCTCCCCCTCCACGGGAACGCGCGGCAGGCCTCCATCGACACGCCGAAGCTGCGTGAACTCCTCGAGGAAATCCGGAAGGCCGACCCGGACTTCGCGGACTGGTGCGAATGGTTCTCCTGCACCGGGATGCGGAACCGCGAAATCTCGACGCTGTCCTGGGAGGACCTCCGCGAGGGCTCCGAGTACGAGACGCTCACCGTGCGCGTCGAGAACGCGAAGATCCGGAAGGCGCGGCCGGTTCCGATTGTCGGACCCCTCGAGGCGATCATCGAGCGAAGGAAGGCACGCAAGCGGATCGGCTGCCCCCTCGTTTTCCACTCTGGCGGCCGGTCCTTCGAACACAAGGCTGGCGGGCTCCCAGAGCGGTTCCTGCGTGCGTGGCACCGCGCCGCCCTCAAGGTCGGGTTCTCCTCGCTCCCCGTCGCGGACGAGAAGCGGAAGGCCCGGCGGGCCTCAACGCTCCGGCCCTACGACCTCCGCAGGTACGCCGCCCAGAACCTCCGGGATGCCGGGGTCCCCGAGGCGGCCGCCATCGAGATCATGGGACAGGCGACGGCCTCCATGTTCCGACGGTACGCCAACCTCCAGAACACCGACTCCCACGCCGAGGCCTTCGTGGCAGTGGGCGAGTTCGTGGCCGCGAGAAGGGCCCGGAAGTCGAAGCTGGTCGTGGGCAATTTTGACGGTGGCGCGAGAGCGTAGGGCGGGACGATGCGGACACTTGACGGACACCCGGGAGAGAATCGGAGCGTTTCCGCGGGAAGAGTGGTGAGCCGTGTAGGACTCGAACCTACAACCTAGAGATTAAGAGTCTCTTGCTCTACCAATTGAGCTAACGGCCCACTCGGAGGCGCGGAGAATACCCGATCCGCCGCCGGGACGGCAACCCGGCGCTTCCCCGGGGCGCGCTAGCCGCCGCCGACGAGCTCCACGACCTCGAAAACGTCCCCGTTCGCGAGCGCGGTCGCCGGGTATTGCGCCTTCGGGAGGATCTCCCGGTTGCGCTCGACCGCGACGCGGGGCGTGGCGATCTTCAGCCGCTCGAGCAGGTCGGCGACCGACGCGCCGGCGGGCAGGCGCATCGGCTCGCCGTTGACCCGGATCTCGACCTCGGCCGTCATTTCTTCTTGATGGGGTACTGGACCTCGGAGCTGGCCCTGCCTCCCGTCACGCGAATCACCGCGGCCGCGCTCCCGTTCGGGAACGCGGGCACCATGAAGGACACGTAGCAGGACCCGTCGGCGGCGGTCTTTCCCTCGAACGCCGTCGAGGCGCGGGCGGAGGTGGACAGGATGCGCACCTGCACCGAGGCCCCGGCGAGCGGACGCGCGGGCGCGCCGGAGGTCGCCTTGAGGCGGGTCTGGACGGAGCGCCCCGAGACGAAGTCGGGCGTCGGCGTGAGGGTCAAGTCCACCTCGTCGGGAACCTCGCCGGACGCCAGGTAGTCGAGCACCATCTGGTCGAGGCTGCGATCCGCCGCGGGCACCGGACTCGGCGTCCCGGGAGGAGCCGTCGCATCCCCCTTCTCGGTCTTGCCGACCTTGACCGGTTTCTCGGGCCGCACCACCCGGGCCGGCGCGGCCGCGGCGGGAGCCGGGGCGGCCGGCGGCGCCGCGGCGGGTGCCGGAGGAGGAACGGCGCTCGAAGCCTTTGGGGCCGCGGCGGGGGCGGCGGCGGGCGGAGGCGGGGCGGTCGGCGGCGACATGCCGTCGGGGACCTGGACCGCGCCGCCGGGGCCGTCGAAGCGGCCGCGCTGGATCGCCGCGATCATCGTGCGGTGCTGCTGCTCCATGAGGTCCTGGACCGCGTGGTCGTCGCGGCCGCTCTGGATGACCTCGGCGTAGGACGTCCGTTTCGTGGCCAGGATCTCTCCGCCGACGTACACGAGCGACTCCACGTAGGGGTTCGCCTCTCCCTTGTCCTCCGTCTGGATGTGGAAGACGCGGTTCTTGTGCTTGACGTCGGTGTTGAACCCGGTGATCACGGCTGCGGCAATTTTAGCGCGGCCCGGCGGCCGGCCCTCAGATCAGCTCGAACCGCGCCGTGAAATGCCGCAGGACGGGCGCCTGCTTGACGATCCTGACGCCTCGCAGGGATTTCGGGTCGGCGCGCAGCCCCGCGGTGACCTGCGCCACGTACTCGAGGTGGGTGTTCGTGTACACCCGGCGGGGCACCGCGAGGCGCACGAGGTCCAAGGCCGGCAGGATCTCGTGCCCGGGACGCGCGGGGTCGGGTCTGCCGAACATGACGCCGCCGATCTCGACGGCGCGAATCCCGCCCTCGAGATACAGCGCGATCGTCAGGGCCTCGGCCGGGTACTGCTCCGGCGGCAGGTGCGGCGCGAACGCGCGGGCGTCCACGTACACGGCATGGCCGCCGATCGGCTCGACGACCGGAACCCCGGCCGCGGCGAGCCCCTCGCCGAAGACCGTGACCTGGCCGACGCGGAAGGCGAGGTAGTCCTCGTGCAGCACTTCCTTCAGGCCGATCGCGATCGCCTCGAGGTCCCGTCCGGCGAGGCCGCCGTACGTCGGGAAGCCCTCGATGAGGATGAGCTTGTTCTTCAGGCGCTCGACCCACTTCTCGTCGCGCAGGGCGAGGAAGCCGCCCATGTTGGCCAGGCCGTCCTTCTTCGCGCTCATCGTGCAGCCGTCGGAGAGCGAGAACACCTCGCGCACGATCTCGGCGACGCTGCGGCCCTCCTGCCCCTTCTCGCGCTGCTTGATGAACCAGGCGTTCTCGGCGAAGCGGCAGGCGTCGATGATGAGCGGAATCCCGAACCGGCGGCAGACCTCGCTCGTGCCGCGCACGTTCTCGAGGGACACGGGCTGGCCGCCGCCCGAGTTGTTCGTCATCGTCAGCATCACGAGGGGCACGTTGCCGCGGTTCGCGGCGAGGCACGCCTCGAGCCTGCCGAGATCCATGTTGCCCTTGAAGGGGTGGCGCGCCCGGGGCTCCCGCCCCTCGGGAATGACGAAGTCGAGGGCGACGCCGCCGTTGGCCTCGACGTTGGCGCGCGTCGTGTCGAAGTGGGTGTTGTTCGGCACGATCGCGCCCTTCTCGAGCACCGTCGAGAAGAGCAGGTTCTCGGCGACGCGGCCCTGGTGGGTCGGGATGACGTGCGGAAGGCCGAAGATCTCGTGGACCGTCTGCTCGAAATGGTAGTAGTTCCGGCCGCCCGCGTAGGACTCGTCGCCGCGCATCAGCCCGCTCCACTGCGCGTCGGACATCGCGGACGTGCCCGAGTCGGTCAGCAGGTCGATGTAGATGTCCTCGGAGGCGATGCCGAAGACGTTGTAGCCGGCGCGCGCGAGGCGCTCCTCGCGCGCGGCGCGGTCGATCCGCCGGATCGACTCGACCACCTTGACGCGCCACGGTTCGGGCTGCGTGTTCTTCAGCATGCGGGAGGGGCGGAGTCTAGCGCACACCGCCCCGCGCGCGGCGAAACCGTCTATCCTTGACGAAATGCCCCGAGCCCGGAACGCCGGCTCCTTGCAGCGGGCCGTCCTCCTGCTTCTCTTCACGCTGTCCGGCGCGAGCGGCCTCGTCTACGAGGTCCTGTGGACGCGCCGCCTGACCCACGTCTTCGGCTCGACCACGCTCGCCGTGTCGACCGTGCTCGCGGCCTTCATGCTCGGCCTCGCCGCGGGCAGCGTCGCCGTCGGGCGCTGGGCCGACCGGAACCGCGGGCGCAGCCTCGCGGCGTACGGGGCGCTGGAAGTCGCGATCGGGGTCCTCGGCTTCTCCGTGCCGTTCGGCCTCGGGGCCCTCGAGAGCGCCTACGTGCGCCTCGCGCCGCTGATCGCGTCGTCCCCGATGCTCTTCTTCGCCGCGCAGTTCCTGCTCGCCGGCTCGGTGCTCGTCCTCCCCTGCGCCCTGATGGGCGGCACGCTGCCGCTGCTCGCGCGCTGGCTCGTCGGCCGCGAGGGGGAGATCGGAGGCCGCGTCGGGGCCCTCTACGCCGCCAACACCTTCGGCGCCTGTGTCGGGACCGCGGCGGCGACCTGGCTCCTCCTGCCCGCCGCCGGCGTGCGCCGCAGCGAGCTCCTCGCGGTGGCGGTCAACCTCGTCGCGGGGCTCGTCGCGCTGGCACTGGCCCGGACCGCGCGGCCGGAAGAGACCGCGGAAGACTCTCCGCCGGCCGTCGCGTCCGCCCTTCCCTCCGCCGCTCCGGCTCGCCTCCTCCTCGCCGCGATCGCCCTCTCGGGTTTCGCCGCGATGGTGGACGAGGTGACGTGGGCGCGGCTGGTCGGGCTGATCTTCGGAAGCTCCGTGTACGCGTTCGGAACGATGCTGCTCCTCTTCCTCGCGGGGATCGCGCTCGGAAGCGCGATCTTCGCCCGGCTGCGCGACGCGGACCCGGCGCGCGTCCTCGGCCTCGCCCTTCTCGGAAACGCGTTCGCGGCGCTCGGGGGCATCGCGGCCGTCCCGTGGCTCCCCGCGGCGTACCTGCGCGGCTTTTCCGCCGTGAGGGGCTCCTTCGCCTCGGAGCAGGCGCTGCAGCTCCTCCTGACGGCACCGCTCATCCTGCCGATCGCGGTCCTCTTCGGCGTCGCCTTCCCCGCCGCCGTGGCCGCGACCGCCGGCCTTCGCGCCACGGGGCGCGGCGTCGGCCGGGTGACGGCGTGGAACACCGCCGGGACGGTGGCCGGCGCGTTCCTCGGTGGATTCGTCCTGATCCCGCGGCTCGGGCTGCGCGGCTCGCTGACGGTCGCGGCCGCGGCCACGGCGCTCGCCGGGGTCCTCGCGCTGCGCCGGCCCGCGCCCTCGCCGCGCCGCGCCGCGTGGATCGCCGCGGCGGCCGCGCTTCTCCTCGCGCTGCTCCTGCCCGCGTGGCCCCCGGGCCGCCTCGCCCAGGGCGTCGGCTTCTACGCCCAGGTCTACGGATCGGCCGAGGGCCTGGCGGCGGCGGAGCGAAGGTCGGAGCTGCTCTTTTACGAGGACGGGCTCGCGACGACCCTGTCGGTCGATCGCCAGGGCCCCTACCGCTTCTACCGCTCCAACGGGAAGACCGACGCCTCGACCGAGCCCGGCGACATGGCGAACCAGGTCCTGCTCGGCCACCTGCCGATGCTGCTCCACCCGGGGCCGGCGGACGTCTTCGTCCTCGGCCTCGGCACCGGCGTCTCGGCCGCCTCGGCCGCGCGCTATCCGGTCCGGTCGATCGACGTCGCGGACATCGAGGGCGGCTCGCGCGAGGCGACGAGGCTTTTCGCCCCCGAGAACCGCGACGTGCTCTCGGACCGGCGGGTGCGTCTGCTCGTCGCCGACGGGCGCAACGCCCTCCTGGCGCGCGACAAGGAATACGACGTGATCATCTCGGACCCGTCCGACGTCTGGGTCGCGGGCGTCGGGAACCTCTTCACGCGGGAGTTCTACGACCTCGCGCGCCGCCGGCTGAAGCCGGGGGGTGTGATGGTGCAGTGGTTCCACACCCACTCGCTTCCGCCCGAGCAGATGCGGCTCATCGTCGCGACGTTCCGCTCGGTCTTCCCGCAGACCTCTCTGTGGAGGCCGAACCACGGCGACGTCATCCTGATCGGGAGCGTCGAGCCCCTCCCCTGGGACCTCGCGCGCCTGCGCCGGAGGTTCGCGGACGTGCCGGGCGTCGCCGACGACCTGCGCGGGATCGGGATGTGGGACCCACTCTCGATCTTCGCGGCCTTCGTCCTCGAGGGCGACGATCTGGCCCGGATGCTCGAGGGCGTCCACGGGCTGCACACGGACGACCGCCCCGTCGTCGAATACCTTTCGCCGCGCGCGCTCCGCGAGGACACGGCGGCGGCCAACGACGAGGGCACGCAGGCGCTCCAGACGCGCCGGTTCCCGCCGATCTCCGGCTTCGACGAGGCCCGCGACTTCGACGACCGCTCGCGGTACCTGCTCGGCTTCGCGCTGGCGTCGATCGGCCGCGCGGACGCGGCGATCCCCCTCATGGAAGAGAGCGTGCGCGCCGACCGGCCGGACCCGAAGTTCCTGGTCGGGCTCGCGAACCAGTACCGGGCCCGGGGCTGGAACGCGAAGGCCATCCGGGCCTGCGAGCGGGCGCTGGCGCTCGACCCCGGGGACGCCGAGGCGTCGCTGCGCCTGGCCGAGCTCCGGCGCGCCGCGGGAGACGACGCCGGCGCGGAGAGGGCCCTCGGCGCCGGCCTGCGGAGGACGCCGGACGACCCCGAGCTCGCCGCGGCCGCGGCGCGGCTCCTCCTCGACACCGGTCGGGCCGGCGAGGCGCCGACGCTCCTCGCGCCCGCCCTGCGGAAGGCGCCCGGCGACGCCGAGCTGCTCCTGCTCGCGGGCGAGGCGCTCGCGGCGGGCGGCCGCGGCGAGGAGGCGCTCGACGCCGTTCGCGCCGCGGCAGCGAACCACCCGGGCGAGCCGGAGGTCCAGCGTCGGGCGGGCGACCTGCTGCTCGAGCTCGGCGATCCCGGCGGCGCCGCGGCCGCGTTCGAGCGCGCGGCGATCCTCGATCCCGGGAGCGCCGCCGCGGCCGCGGGCCAGGCGCGGGCGGCGTTCGCGCGCGGAGACGCCGCGGCGGGCCGCGCGGCGCGGGACCGGGCGCTGGAGCTCGACCCGGCGAATGCGGCGGCGCTGGCGCTGCGGGGGAAGTAACGCCGCCCTCGCCCCCGGAAGGGGCGGCGGACCCTACGGTTTCGCGGCGGCGTCCCGCTTCTTGAACACGAGGAACGACTCGCGCGTGTCGCCCTTCTGCACGGTCCAAGTCTGGCGCGTCCAGACCTTTCCGCCTTCGCCCAGACGCCAGACCGTCCGCTGGATGGCGGCGCTCGGGTTCTCTTCGGTACCGGTCGTCGCCTGGATCCAGAGCGACTTCTTGTCCTTGCCCCACTGGGCCTGCACCGATCCCCTGCGCCCCGCGCCCATCGACTTCTCGTAGAGCTTCCCGTCGACGACGATTTCCTCGGACGACAGGTACGGCCGCGTCTGCTCGATGGGCTCGATCCAGATCCGGTCTCCGTTCTGCCGCACCGACAGGACCGCCTTCTCCATGTTCTTCGAAACGCCCTTGCTCTTCTCGAAGTCGATCTCCCAGACTCCCGAGAAGTCGAGCGGCGCCTTCGCCGCCTTCGGGGAGGACGATGCCTTCGGCGCGGCGGTCGGGGCCGGGGTCGGCGGCGCGATCTGGGCCGCTGCCCTGCCCGCCGCCGCGAGTGCGAGGCCGAGGCCCGCGGCGGCCAGGCTCGCGCGCCTCACGCCCGCGCCCTCCTGCGCGGCGCGCCGAGCATGCGCCGCAGGAACTGGCCCGTGTGCGAGGCGCGGACCCCCGCGACCTCCTCGGGCGTCCCCTCCGCCACGATGCGGCCGCCGGCGTCCCCGCCCTCGGGCCCGAGGTCGATGACGCGGTCGGCGGTCCGGATGACCTCGAGGTTGTGCTCGATGACGATCACCGTGTTGCCCTTCTCGGTCAGCGACCCGAGGACCCCGAGCAGCTTGTGGATGTCGTCGAAGTGGAGGCCGGTCGTCGGCTCGTCGAGCAGGTAGAGAGTCCGGCCCGTCGAGCGGCGCGCCAGCTCCCGGGCGAGCTTGACCCGCTGCGCCTCTCCGCCCGAGAGCGTCGTCGAAGACTGGCCGAGCTGGATGTAGCCGAGGCCCACTTCGACGAGTGTACGGCAGATGTTGGCGATCGGAGGGACGTTCGCGAAGACCTCGAGCGCCTGCTCGGCCGTGAGCGCGAGGATGTCGGCGATGGACTTGCCCTTGTAGTGGACCTGGAGCGTTTCGCGGTTGTAGCGCTTGCCGCCGCACACGTCGCAGGTGACGTAGATGTCGGGCAGGAAGTGCATCTCGATCTTGATCTGGCCGTCTCCCGAGCACGCCTCGCAGCGGCCGCCCTTGACGTTGAAGGAGAAGCGTCCGGGCTGGTAGCCCC
Organism: Thermoanaerobaculia bacterium; assembly: GCA_041912555.1. Classification (GTDB taxonomy): domain Bacteria; phylum Acidobacteriota; class Thermoanaerobaculia; order UBA5066; family Gp7-AA6; genus DAHUXD01. The sequence goes on along the minus strand of JAYRMU010000016.1, from coordinate 85,010 downwards.
GCGCCCGCGCCTCGGGCGTACGCGACATGAGCTCGCGGATCGGGTTGAAGACGTTCGTGTAGGTCGCGGGGTTCGACCGGGGCGTCCGGCCGATGGGAGCCTGGTCGATGTTGATGACCTTGTCGATCTCGAAGATCCCCTCGATCTTCTCGTGCGCTCCGGGCTTCTCGGACGCGCCGTGCAGGGCGCGCGCGAGGCCCCGGTAGAGGATGTCGTTGACGAGCGTGGACTTCCCCGACCCCGACACCCCCGTCACGGCCGTCATGACGCCGAGCGGGAAGCGCACGTCGATCCCCTTCAGGTTGTGCTCGCGGGCCCCGCGCACGACGATCGCCTTTCCCGAGCCGGCGCGCCGCTTCTCGGGGATGGGGATCGTCCGCTCCCCCGACAGGTACTTCGCGGTCAGCGACTCCGGGAACCGGAGGAGCTCTTCCGGCGATCCCTCCCCCACGATCCGCCCGCCGTGCAGCCCGGCGCCCGGCCCGAGGTCGATGACCCAGTCGGCCGACCGGATGGTCTCCTCGTCGTGCTCGACGACCACGACGGTGTTGCCGATGTCGCGCATGGAGAGGAGCGTGTCGATGAGCTTGCGGTTGTCGCGCTGGTGCAGGCCGATCGACGGCTCGTCGAGCACGTAGAGGACGCCCATGAGCTTCGAGCCGATCTGCGTCGCCAGCTTGATGCGCTGGGACTCGCCGCCCGAGAGCGAGGCCGCGCCGCGGGCGAGGTTGAGGTATCCGATCCCGACGTTGTCCAGGAAGCGGAGGCGGTCCTGGATCTCCTTCAGGATCTTCCCGGCGATCTCCTTCTCGCGCGGCGACAGCTTCAGGTCCTCGAAGAAGGAAATGACGTCCGTGATGGTCTCCGAGGACACCTCGTCGATCGCCCGCCCGCCGACGCGCACGGCGAGGGCTTCCGGCTTCAGGCGTCTCCCCCCGCAGTCCGGGCACGGCTCGGCCGACATGTAGGTTTCCAGCTCGGCGCGCTGCTCGGGGTTCTCGGTCTCGCGGTAGCGCCTCTCGATCATCGGGACGAGGCCCTCGAAGGACGACTTCCAGTGGTACTCGCCCTTCTCCGCGACGTAGGAGAACTTGATCTCGTCCTCGCCCGAGCCGTAGAGGATGACCTTCTGCGCGGCCTTCGGGAGCTTCCCGAAGGGCTGGTCGAGGCGGAACTTGTAGTGCTTCGCGAGCGTGGCCATCTGGCGCGAGCGCCAGTTCGTCGAGCCCGGCTTGAGGATCGCGATCGCCCCGCTCTCGATCGACCTCCCCGGATCGACGACGAGCCGCTCCGGGTCCACCTTGAGGTTGGTGCCGAGCCCCGAGCACTTCGCGCAGGCGCCGTAGGGGGAGTTGAAGGAAAAGAGGCGCGGCGTGATCTCGGTCAGGGACGTCCCGCAGTCGGGACAGGCGTAGTTGGCCGAGAGGACTTCCTCGGGCCCGTCGGCCACCGACAGGATGATCAGCCCGTTCGAGACCCGGGCCGCCGTCTCGATGGAGTCGGCCAGGCGCTTGCGGTACTCCTCGTCGTCGGCCGCCTTGGCCACGAGGCGGTCCACCACGATCTCGATGGTGTGCTTCTTCTGCTTGTCGAGCTCCGGGGGGTCGTCGAGGTCCACCATCTGGCCGTCCACCCGGGCCCGCAGAAACCCCTCCTTGAGCATCTCGGCCATCTGCTTGCGGTACTCGCCCTTCTTTCCGGCGACGTACGGCGCGAGAACGGCGAACTTGCTGCCGAGCGGCAGCCTCAGGGCGCGGTCCACCATCTCCTGGACCGTCTGCGCCTGGATCGCGCGCCCGCACTTCGGGCAGTGCGGCTTGCCGACCGAGGCGTAGAGGAGCCTCAGGTAGTCGTAGATCTCGGTCACGGTCCCGACCGTCGAGCGGGGGTTCCGGGAGGTCGTGCGCTGCTCGATCGAGATGGCCGGAGAGAGCCCCTCGATCGAGTCGACGTCGGGCTTCTCCATCTGCTCGAGGAACTGCCGCGCGTAGGCCGAGAGCGACTCGACGTACCGGCGCTGGCCCTCGGCGAAGATCGTGTCGAACGCGAGCGACGACTTGCCCGACCCCGAGACGCCGGTGATCACCACGAGCCGGTTCCGGGGAATGTCGCAGGAGACGTTCTGCAGGTTGTGTTGCCGCGCGCCGCGGATCCGGAGGAAGTCCATGGGGAGGGAGATTCTATTCGCTCGCGCAAGTCCCGTGCGCTCGCGAAAGAAATTCATCGCCGCCGTTGCGCGCCGCCGGCGAGATCGCTAGAATCCGCTCGAACTCAGCAGGCTTTCTGAAAGACAACTTCGACAGGGTCGTGGGCGAATGAGAGCCCGGCGGAGCCCGAAATTCGAGGCTCTGCGAGCGCTTCTCATTCTCGTTCTTCTCCTCCCCGAGTCCCCCGCTTCCGCCGCCGTCGACTGCGCCACCCCAGGCCGCGACGGCTCGGGCAGCCTGACGGGGGTCGTCAACACCTACTGGCCGGGCACCGCCTCCGCCGCGGCGGGGGCGACCACCCTCACGCTCGGGACCTCGCGGGGAGCCGCGACGCCGATTGCCTCCGGCGACCTCCTGCTCGTGATCCAGATGCAGGACGCGGCCATCAACTCGACGAACACCGATGCCTACGGCGACGGCGTCGCCGGGGGCTCCGCGAGCGGCTACACGGCCCTCAACAACTCGGGCAAGTACGAGTACGTGACGGCCCAGGGCGCCGTGGCGGTCGGCGGCGGCACCCTGACCCTCCTCGGGACCGGCGCCGGAGGCGGCCTGCTCAACGCCTACACGAACGCGGCGGCGACGGCGACCCAGGGCCAGAGGCGGTTCCAGGTCGTGCGCGTTCCCCAGTACAGCTCCGCGACCCTGACGTCCGGGCTGACGGCGGCCGCCTGGAACGGAACGACGGGCGGCATCCTCGCCGTGGACGTGTCCGGGCAGCTCGACCTCGGCGGCGCGACCGTCGCCGTGGACGGCCTCGGCTTCCGCGGCGGCGGCGCCCGGCAGCTTGCGGGCGACACGGGCGGCGCGAACACGGACTACGTCCAGGCCTCCGCCAAGAACTTCGACGCGGCCAAGGGCGAGAGCTTCGGGGGCACGCCGGGCTGGGTCTACGACGCCGCCACCGCCACGACGGTCGCGTCGGGCACGGACTACCCCAACCAGGGCGCGACGATCGACGGCGGCACCGCCCGGGGCGCGCCGGCCAACGGCGGCGGCGGCGGGACGGACGGGCACCCCTCCGGCAACGACGAGAACTCCGGAGGCGGAGGCGGCGGCAACGGAAGCACCGGCGGCAAGGGCGGCAAGTCCTGGAGCAGCGGCCTCGACATCGGCGGCTTCGGAGGGGCGCAGTTCCCCGCCTCGGCGACCCAGGTCGTCCTGGGCGGCGGCGGCGGCGCGGGAACGCGCAACAACAGCAGCGGTGCGCTGTCGAGCGGCGCGGCCGGCGGCGGCCTCGTGATGATCCGCGTCGGGACGGTCGCGAACACCGGAACCATCTCGGCCAACGGCGCCACCGGCCCGGTGCCTCTGAACGACGGCGGGGGCGGCGGCGGAGCCGGCGGCAGCATCGTCTTCACCGCCCTCAACGGGACCCTCACGGGGCTCACGGTCGCCGCGCACGGAGGCGCGGGCGCCAACGCCTGGCCCACGTCCGGCGGAGGCACCGGGTGCGGCAACACGCCCCCCGGCGGCAACTGCAACTACCACGGTCCGGGCGGAGGCGGGGCGGGCGGCGTCCTCCTGCTGTCGAGCGCGCCCACGAGCTTCGACGTCGCCGGAGGCGTCAACGGAACGACCACGACGGACGCGAACGCCTTCGGCGCGACCTCGGGCAACGCCGGCTCGATCGCGACGAGCGTCCTTCCGACCCAGATCCCCGGGGCGAGCTCGGGCGCCGAGTGCCTGCCGACGCCGACCCCGACGTTCACGCGGACGAACACGCCCACCAACACGCCGACGAACACCTTCACGCCGACGTTGACGTTCACCAACACCCCGACCCGGACGGCCACCAACACTCCGACCAATACGGCGACGAATACTCCGACCAACACGCCGACGAACACGGCGACTCCGACGCTGACCTCCACCAACACACCGACCCGGACGCCGACCAACACCCCGACCAATACCCCGTCGAACACGGCGACGAATACCTCGACCAGCACGCCGACGAACACCCCGACGCCGACACTGACCTCCACCAACACGCCGACTCAAACGCCCACGAACACCCCGACCAATACGGCGTCCAATACGCCGACCAACACCGCAACCAACACGCCGACCAGCACCGCCACGAACACGCCCACCAACACGCCGACGAACACCCCCACGCCGACGCTGACTTTCACCAACACCCCGACTCAGACGCCCACGAACACCCCGACCAACACGGCGTCCAACACGCCGACCAACACAGCAACCAACACCCCGACCAGCACGGCCACGAACACGCCCACGAATACGCCGACGAATACCCCCACGCCGACGCTGACCTTCACCAACACCCCGACTCAAACGCCCACGAACACCCCCACCAATACCGCCTCGAACACTCCGACCAATACGGCTACCAACACCCCGACCAGCACGGCCACGAACACGCCCACCAATACGCCGACGAATACCCCCACGCCGACGCTGACTTTCACCAACACCCCGACTCAGACGCCCACGAACACTCCGACCAGTACGGCGTCCAACACGCCGACCAACACCGCAACCAACACTCCGACCAACACCGCCACGAACACGCCGACCAATACGCCGACGAACACCTTCACGCCGACGCTGACCTTTACCAACACTCCGACTCAGACGCCGACCAACACTCCGACGAACACCGCTTCGAATACCCCGACCAACACCGCCACCAACACTCCAACCAGCACTGCGACGAACACGTCCACCAACACGCCGACGAATACCCCCACGCCGACGTTGACCTTCACCAACACTCCGACCCAGACGCCGACCAACACTCCGACGAACACCGCCTCGAATACCCCGACCAACACCGCCACCAACACTCCAACCAGCACTGCGACGAACACGTCCACCAACACGCCGACGAATACCCCCACGCCGACGCTGACTTTCACCAACACCCCGACTCAGACGCCGACCAACACTCCGACGAACACCGCCTCGAACACCCCGACCAACACGGCGACCAACACCCCGACGAACACGGCCACGAACACGCCTACCAACACGCCGACGAACACCCCGACGCCGACGCTGACCTTCACCAACACCCCGACCCAGACGCCCACGAACACTCCGACGAACACCGCTTCGAATACCCCGACCAACACGGCGACCAACACCGCTACGAACACGCCGACCAATACGCCGACGAACACCCCGACGCCGACGCTGACGTTCACAAACACCCCGACTCAGACGCCCACGAACACCCCCACCAACACCGCCTCGAATACCCCGACCAACACGGCGACCAACACGCCGACCCACACTGCCACGAACACGCCCACCAACACGCCGACGAACACCCCCACGCCGACGTTGACCTCCACCAACACCCCGACCAGCACGTCGACGAACACCCCGACCAACACGCCCACGCCGACCCTGACCTTCACGAACACCCCGACCAGGACCGCAACCTTCACCCCCACGAACACGCCGACGGGGACTTCGACCGCGACGGCGACCCCGACCGCCACCGCGACCAGCACCGCGACCCCGACCAGCACCCCGACGGGAACGCAGACCGCGACGGCGACGCCGACGGCCACTCCCGCGACTTCGACCCCCACGCCCACGGGGACTCGGACCCCGACGCCTCCGCCGGGGACCGGCGCCGACCTCCTCGTGTCGAAGACGGCGGACAGCAACCCCGCGTCTCCGGGCCGGCCGCTGACCTACACCGTCACCGTCCTCAACCTCGGCCCCGATCCGGCCGACGCCGTGACTCTGAGCGACCCGCTCCCGGCGGGGACGACCTTCCTCTCGTGCACGGCATCGCCGGGCTCCTGCGCGGGGCCCGCGCCGGGGACGAACGGGACCGTGACCGCGGACCTCGGCACGATCGCGGTGGGCTCCCGCGCCACCGTCACGATCGCCGTCAACGTCACGGCCCCCTACGGCAACCTCGCGAACACGGCGACCGCGTCGTCGACGACGCCGGACCCCGACCCGGACAACAACCACTCGACCGCCGTGACGACGGTCGGCACCGGGATCCCGATGCTCTCGCCGCTGCTCGCCGGCCTGCTCGGCCTGATGCTGGCGGCGACGGCTCTCTGGTTCATCCGCCGCGACTGACGCCGGGGGCGTCCCGCTTCGCGTAGACTGCCCCCATGTTCTCGTCGGCCGACGCCAAGTTCGTCGTCCTGGCGTTCTCCTCGCTGTTTTCGGTGATCAACCCGATCGAGGCGGCGCCGATCTTCGTGTCCCTCACCGCCGGGGCCCCGCAGGACCGCCGGAAGATGGCGCTCCGGGCGAGCTTCGCGGCCGCGCTCATCCTGGCCGTCTTCGCCCTGACCGGCGGGGCCATCTTCTCGGCGTTCGGCATCACGCTTCCGGCGTTCCAGATCGCGGGAGGAATCCTCTTCACGACGATGGGACTGACGACCCTCCGCGAGGACCACTCACCCGACCGCGCCGCCCCGGTCGTGACGAGCGACCCGTCCATCGTCCCCCTCGGGATGCCGCTCATCGCCGGGCCCGGCGCCATCTCGACCGTGATGGTCCTGGTCGGCCAGGCGCGTGACGGCGGTCACAGGGTCGCCCTCGCGCTCGCCATCGCGGCCAACATCCTCCTGACCCTCGTGATCCTGCTCGCCGCGCCCGGACTCGTCGCCCGCATCGGCGAAACGGGGCAGCGGATCGTGTCGAAGATCATGGGGCTCATCACCGCGGTGATCGGCGTGCAGTTCGTCCTCAACGGCGTCGAGACGGTCGCCCTCGCCATCCTGAAGGCCGGGCGGGGCTGAAAGCGCGTACCTGTCCTTCGTCCCCCGGAGACCCGGCGAAGGACAGGAGACGTAAAGGCTTGACGTCTCTATAATTGAGCCACACGACAATGAGCGTTCCCGTTCGAGCCCTGCTCGTGGACGAAGGTGCGTCCGCCGCCGGCCTCCTCACCGAGGAGCTGCGGCGCGGAGGCTTCGAGCCCGTGCTGGAGCGGGTCGCCAGCCGTCCCGAGCTCGAGCGCGCGCTCGCCGCGGGCGGCTGGGACGTCGTGCTCTCCGGGCTCGCCACGCCCGATTTGAGCGCCCTCGACGCGATCGCCCTCCTGAAGGAGCACGACCTCGACGTGCCCTTCCTCGTCGTGTCGGAGAAGCTCGACGAAGAAACGGCGGTGCGCGCGATGAAGGCCGGCGCGCAGAACTGCCTCCCCTACTCCGGCCTCCTCCGGCTCTGCCCGGTCCTCGAGCGGGAGCTGCGCGAGGCGCAGATCCGCCGCGAACGGCGGCAGGCCCAGAAGGCGTTCTCCGAGAGCGAGCTGCGCTTCCGCGCGCTGGCCGAGTCGGCTCCCGACGCGATCCTGATCGTCGACGCCGCGGGCACCGTGCTCTTCGCCAACGGCGCCGCCGGAGCCCTCTTCGGCCAACCCGTGGCCGCGCTCGTCGGACAGCCCGTCACTCCCGTCCTTCCCGAGTACCGGCCCCACCTTCACGCGTCGGCCGACGACGCCGGACCGCAGCGCGTCCCGGCGGTAGGGCGGGATTCCGCCGGCCGCGAGCTCCCTCTCGAGCTCGTCTTCGGAGAGCTCCTCCGCGACGGCAAGCGCCTCGTCACGCTCTTCGCGAGGCGGGCCGGCGGCGGGCCGCCGTCCGCGGAGGCGCCTTCGCTCGCCCGGTCCGAGGAGGTCTTCCGCCGGGCGGCGATGATGTCCGCCGACCTCGTTCACGAGTGCGACCGCGAGGGCGGCCGCATCACGTGGCACGGGGACGTCGACCGCATCCTCGGCTTCGCGCCCGGCGAGTTCCCCCACACGGTCGAGGCCTGGGAGAAGGCGATTCACCCCGAGGACCGGGCCCGCGTCACCGCGATGTCGGCCCGCCACTTCCAGACCGGTGAGCCGTTCTTCGAGGAGTACCGCGTCCAGACGCGCGACGGGCGGATCCTCCACTGGCACCACTCGGGCAGCCTGCTTCCCGCCGGCGACGGGCTGCCGGCCCGCAGCATCGGCACCCTCGCCGACATCAGCGGGCGCCGGCAGATCGAGGAAGCCCTGCAGGTGTCCGAGCGGCGGTACCGGGCGCTCTTCGAGCGCAACCTCGCGGGGGTCTACCGCACCACGATCGAGGGCCGGATCCTCGACTGCAACGAGGCATTCGCCCGGATCTTCGGCTACGCCTCCCGCGAAGAGGTGCTGCGGCAGGCGGCCGGGGACTTCTACGTCAAGAAAGAGGACCGCGAGGCGGCCCTCGCCAAGCTGGTCGAGCGCCAGAGCCTGACCAACTACGAGCTCTGCCTCCGGCGCAAGGACGGCAGCCTCGTCTGGGTCCTCCAGAACGAGAACCTCTCCGAGGGCGCCGACGGCCTGCTGTCGATCATCGAGGGCACGGTCATCGACATCAGCGAGCGCAAGCGCGCCGAGGAGCAGGTCAAGCACCTCGCCTTCCACGACCCGCTCACGAACCTCCCCAACCGCCTGCTGTTCAACGACCGCCTGACGCTCGCCGTCGCCCAGGCTCACCGGCACAACCAGCGGCTGGCGGTCCTCTTCCTCGACCTCGACCGCTTCAAGACGATCAACGACTCGCTCGGCCACTCGGTCGGCGACGAGCTGCTGCGCCAGGTCGCCGAGCGCATCCAGGAGCACGTCCGGGAGGGCGACACCGTCGCCCGCCTCGGCGGCGACGAGTTCACCCTCCTCGTGCCGGGCATCACGGCCGAGGAAGACGCCGCGAAGATCGCGCGCAAGATCTGCGAGGCCATCCACGATCCGTTCTGGATCGACGGGCGCGAGCTCTTCGTGACGACGAGCGTCGGCGTGTCGGTCTACCCGTCCGACGGCCACGATTCCGAGACCCTCGTCCGCAACGCCGACTCGGCGATGTACCGGGCCAAGGAGCAGGGACGCGACAACTACCAGCTCTACACGCCGGCGATGAACGCCAAGGCCGTCGAGCGCCTCTCGCTCGAGAGCCGCCTGCGGCAGGCGATCGCCAACGACGAGCTCGAGCTCCACTTCCAGCCCTTCATCGACCTGCGCACGGCCGAGCTGCTCGGCGCCGAGGCGCTCGTCCGCTGGCGCCATCCCGAGCTCGGGCTGATCCCGCCCATGGACTTCATCCCGATCGCGGAGCTGTCGGGCCTCATCGTGCCCATCGGCGAGTGGGTCCTCCGGACCGCCTGCGCCGAGGCGCGCAAGTGGCACCAGAAGGGTTTCCCGGGCCTGACGGTGTCGGTGAACCTCTCGAGCCGGCAGTTCCAGCAGACCGACCTCGTCAGCCAGGTGACCCACGCGCTCGACGAGTCCGGCCTCGACCCCGACAAGCTCGACCTCGAGATCACGGAGTCCAACGCGATGCAGAACGCGGAGCACTCCATCAACACGCTCTGGGGCCTCAAGAAGCAGGGCGTGCGCATCTCCATGGACGACTTCGGGACCGGGTACTCCTCCCTCAATTACCTGAAGCGGTTCCCGATCGACCGCATCAAGCTCGACCAGTCGTTCGTCCGCGACCTTCCGAGCGACAAGGACGACGCGGCGATCGCGATGGCCGTCATCGCGATGGGCCGCAGCCTGGAGCTGGTCGTGATCGCCGAAGGCGTCGAGACCGAGGAGCAGCTCGCCTTCCTGAAGGGACACCAGTGCGACCAGCTCCAGGGCTACCTGCTGTCGCGGCCGCTCGCGTCCGAGGCCTTCGACCGGTTCCTCGACGACAGCGTCGGCCCGGCCGCCGCCCTCGAGCGCGCCCGCTTCGCCCGGGTCCAGTAGGAGGACCCGCCGCCTCCGGCGGGTGGAGGCGCCTCCGCCCCTTCGGATAGACTTCCCGCGTGAAAAAAGCCGCCTCGCCCCGATCCGCCCCGCAGCGCTCGATCTTCACCCCCAGCACGGACACCGAACGCGCCGACAACTTCGAGTCGTACTGGGCCTTCACCCAGCGCCACGACGGCGAGATCCTCGAGGACCGCCGCGAGCTGACCCGCAAGAACGAGCTGCTCGCGAGCTTCCAGGACAACCCCGTCCGCTCGCGCAAGCCCCTGCCCGACCCGGAGCTCTTCTACCGCAACTACGTCCACATGAAGGACGACCCGCGGACCTTCGACCGCAAGACCCTGCTCCTGACGTTCCTCTACAAGTTCGCCCGCCACGAGTGGGTCGGCATCTCGGCGGCCTGGGACCAGATCCCGACGATGGCCCAGACGACGAAGACGAGCGAGAAGATCAGCCGCTACCACCTGTGCGAGGAGTTCTGCCACGTCCGCCTCTTCCACGAGATGTTCCGGACGTTCCACCTCGACCGCGTCGAATGGGTGCCCCTGGGCAAGTGGATGGGACGCGTCTACAGGCTGTTCCCGAAGTTCCCCGAGTCCCTGATGTCGCCCCCGGCCTTCGTCAGCGAGCTGATGGGCCTGACGCTCTATCTCCACATCGACGCGATCCTCGACGACGTCTTCGCCGACGAGCCCGAGGCCCGCGACCGGGTGCGCGCGCTCCTGCGCGAGATCATGACGGACGAGATGGCCCACGTCGGCCAGCGCCGCAACTTCATCGGCCCGATGGGCCTCAAGGCCGCCCGCGCCATGGTGGAGCCGATGTACCGCCTCTTCTTCCGCGACATCCCCGAGTCGAAGCTGCTCTTCAACGTGGACCAGATGGTGCGCGACGGAAAGGCCTTCGACTACAGCTCGATCCCGCCGGACGTCGTGCAGCGGAGCTGGATCCCGTCGTACTGCAAGGCGTAGCGGCTCGCCGGTCGCCGCGGTCCGCGCTCCCCCCCTGTCATCCCGAGCGCAGCGAGGGATCCCTTTAGCCGCCGCGGGATCACTGGATCCGACCCGTCCTGGATGAAGCGCGAGTCCGGCCGGCGCCATCGAGCGAGAATGCGCCTCCAGTGGTCCCCCGGCGCCTAAAGGGATCCCTCGCTTCGCTCGGGATGACGGGGGAAGAGCAGGGCAACAAGCTCGCTGCGGGGCTCCGCTTCCGCTCGGGACGGGCCCCGCGCGCATCTCGCTTCGCTCGGGATGACGGGGGAAGAGCAGGGCAACAGGCTCGCTGCGGGGCTCCGCCTTCGCTCTGCATGCGCCCCGCGACGCATCCCTCGCTTCGCTCGGGATGACAGCGGTAGGGTGCGGCTGCAAACTCGCCGCGGGGCTCAGCTCGATCCCGGCTCAGACCTCGCGAATCATCTCGTAGCCGTCGAGGCCCTTGCCGTAGTAAGAGCGCAGCACGCGTGTCCGCTCGAACCCGAGGCCCTCGTAGAAACGGATCGCGCCGGCGTTGCGGACGTCGACCTCGAGACGGATGGAGCGCGCGCCGGCCGCCTCGAGACGCCGCGACAGCTCCTCGAACAGCCGCCGGCCCAGGCCGCGGCGGCGCGAGGTCGCCGCGACGTCGATCGTCACGACGTGGCCCCGGGCGCCGCGCCGCTCGGCGATCGCGAAGCCCTCCAGCCTCCCGTCCGCCTCCGCGCCGAGCGCCACGGCTCCCGGCCGCGAGAGGAACGACCGGATCTCGGCGCGCGAGTACGCGATCCCGGGCTCGAAGCAGGCCTGGTCGAGCGCGAACGCGGCCTCCAGATCGTCCGCGCGGAGGTCGCGCAGGACGACCGCCGGCAGGCCCGTCACCGCCGCCGCATCTCCCGATCCGCCTCCCGCTTCAGGTCGCGGTCGCGGATCGCGTCCCGCTTGTCGTGCAGCTTCTTGCCCTTCACGAGCGCGATCTCGGCCTTGACGTGCGATCCCTTGAAATAGAGCGAGAGGGGCACGCACGAAACCCCTCGGGTCGCCACCGCTCCGGCCCAGCGGTCGAGCTCGCGGCGGTGGAGGAGGAGCTTCCGGTCCCGTTCGGGAAGGTGGTTCGTCCAGGAGCCCGCCGCATAGGCGGAGATGTGCGCCCCGACCAGGAACGCTTCCCCGTCCCGGAACTGGACGTACGAGTCCTTCAGCTGGGCCCGGCCGGCCCTCAGGGACTTGACCTCGGTTCCCGTCAGGACCAGGCCGGCCTCGGCGCGGTCCTCGACGAAGTAGTCGTGGAGGGCCTTCTTGTTGGCCGCGACCGATTTCACCTTGGGGGCTTTCGCGGGCGGGGAGTCCTTCGGTTTCATGAGGGCCCCGGAGTCTACCCTGCCGGCCCCGAAGCTCCGGATCGTCGCGGAACTGTGCCCCGGAGTGGAAAACTGTCTCCCTTTCGTCCTATCCGGCTGGGGCCAAAAAACTTCCTGGTATGCTAAGCTTCTCTGGAATAAAGACATAGTGCCATGGCTTTTCCGTAGGGAAATCGGCACTGTTACTGCAATGCGGCGGGTTGCGTAAAACAAAGCATGAGGCAGCAGGCAACACTTCGAACGACCGTTTCGATCGACGGCGTCGGACTCCATTCCGGCCACCCCGCCCGAGCTCATTTCCACCCCGCCCCGATTGACCACGGCCTCGTCTTCGTCCGGCGGGAGCACTCGGAACAGCCCATCCCGGCCGAGCTCCAGTCGGCCTCGACGTTCGACTACGCCACGACCCTCAAGCGGGGCGAGGTTTCCATCGGCACCGTCGAGCACGTCCTGGCCGCCGCCGCGGGCCTCGGCCTGGACAACTGCCTGATCGAGATCGAGGGGCCGGAAGTCCCGATCCTGGACGGCTCCGCCCTGCCCTTCGTGCGCCTGTTCCATGCCGCCGGATTCGAGCGCCAGAACGCCCTGGTCCGGCCGCTCGAGCTCGACCGGCCCGTCGAGGTCAACCGCGACGACAAGCGCGTGTCCTTCGAGCCCGACGGTCCCGGCCTCACGATCATCTACGAAATCGACTTCCCCCATCCCTTCGTCGGCAAGCAGGAGCTGACCTTCACGGTCCGCCCGGAGGAATTCGCCTCGCGGATCGCTCCCGCCCGCACCTTCGGGTTCGCCCGGGAGGTCGCCGAGCTGCGCGCGCGCGGCCTCGCCCGCGGCGGCAGCCTGCACAATGCGGTCGTCCTGGACGACACCGGCATCCTCTCCGGGCCCCTGCGGTTCCGCGACGAGTTCGTCCGCCACAAGGTGCTCGACCTGATCGGCGACCTCGCCCTTCTCGGACGCCCCCTGAACGGACGCATCCGCGCGCGCAAGGCCGGCCACGCGGTCCACATCGAGTTTGCCCGCGCGCTCCACGCCGCCATGACGAGCCCGGCGCTGGAGACGGCGGAGGAGGTCGAGGCGGACCGCTTCCGGGATCCGGGCGTGCGCGAGAGAGCCCGCCGCTCCTGAGCCCGGCCCGGGCGGGCCGCCGGCTCACTCCCCCAGCAGCTTCGTTTCCAGAACCTGTTCCGCGCTGAAGCCTTCGAGACGGAGGTAGTGCTCCGCCGCCGCGAAGAGCGCGTCCGCGGGCGCGAGCCCCACGATCTCGGAGCCGACGATCGCCACGCCATGCCGCTCGGCCTCCGACCGCACGCAGTCGAACACGCGGTGGAGCGGCGTCTTGCGGAAGTTGGTCATGTTGATGGAAACCTGGACGAGCCCGCGGTCCGCCAGCTCCACGCCCATCGCCTTGACGTAGCGGAAGCCGCCGGAGAGGTGGCGGATCGCCCTCGCGATGCGGTCGGCCACCGCGAGGTCCTTCGTCGCGAGGTTGATGTTGTAGGCGATGAGAAAGGCGCGCGCGCCGACGGCGACCGCGCCCGCGGACACGTGCGGCGCGGCGGGGCCGAAGTCGGGGGCCCAGCGGAGGTCCTTCATCTTCTCCGCGAACCCCTCGAACTGGCCCTTACGCACCTCCGCCAGGTTCCGGCGATGCTCGGCCGAGGCCGAGTCCTCGTACAGGTACACCGGGATCCCGAACTCGGAGGCGATCGCCGCGCCGACCTCGCGCGAGAGGGCGACGCACTCCTCGACCGAGCTGCCTCGGACCGGGATGAAGGGGACCACGTCCACCGCGCCCATCCGCGGATGCTCGCCCTTGTGGGCGCGCAGATCGATGCGCCCGACCGCCTCCCGGAAGAGGGCCAGGACCCCGGCGCGGACCGCGGCCGCATCCCCCACGAACGTGAGGACGCTGCGGTTGTGGGCCCCGTCCGAGGAGACGTCGAGCAGGCGGACCCCCGGGGCCGTCCTCACGGCCGCGGCCATCGCCTCGATCGCGGCCGGATCGCGGCCTTCGGACACGTTGGGGACGCACTCGATGATCGTTCTCATGTAAGTTCCTGACCGGGCAGTTTATAATCTCCCGCAACGTGAAACAGACAATCCACCCCCTCCCGGCGGCTCCGGGAGCCCGGTCGTGAGCGGGGGCGAGCCGGGGGCGTACCCCGGCAACCCGTCTCTGCCCCGGGAGGTCCGGGAGAAGATCCTTTCGACCTTCCGCCACACGCTCAACCTGTACAAGGAAGGCAAGGCCGAGGACTGCCTGATCGGCTGCGACTTCATCCTCAAGATGGATCCCCGGTTCGCTCCCGCGCGCCACCTCATGGAAAAGGCCAGGAACCCGGCCAGCGAGGTCGACGTCGCGAAGCTCGAGGCCCTCGTCAACGAGACGCCGACGCGCCAGGAGCGGGTCGCCACGCCGGAGACCGACCGCCTTCTCGTCCGCGCCGCCGAGAGCTTCAACGCCCGGGACTTCGACGCCGCGATCGCGGCGGCCGAGCAGGTCCTTCAGGCCCTGCCGGGCAACCACGACGCCAACGAGATCCTGACCAAGGCCCGCGAGAAGAAGAACGCGCAGCCCCAGTTCGAGGTCGCGCGCCAGCGGGCGATCGCGGCGCTCGACGGCCATCGGATGGGCGAGGCCCGAGCCGCCCTCGAGAAGATGCGGGCCCTCGACCCGGAGCACCCCGCCGTGTCCCTGCTCGACCGGCGCCTCGCCGCGCCGGCCCCGGCGCCGGAGCTCGGCGAGTCCACCAACCCCGGCCTGGTCGAGGGCGCCGCCCCCGCCTCCGGCGGAAGCAGCCTCGGGGACCTCTCGCTCGACTCGCTGTCCCTCGACGACGACAGCCCCGCCGCCGTGCCGCCGCCGCCCGACATGGGAGAGCCCCACACCGGTCCGCTCTCGCTGCACGGCCAGTTTTCGGACGAAGCGCTGTCCATCGGCGACGCCGGCACCGGCGCGCCGAACCTCTGGAGCGAACCGCCCCCGGGGATCGGCGACCTCGGCAGCCTCTCGCTCGACACCCCCGATCCGGAGCCGGCCGCGGCCGCCGCGCCCGCGTTCGGCGCGCCGCCCGAGCCCGTCTTCCCGGCGCCGCCGGCGGCCCCCGAGCCGCCCTCCCAGCAGCAGGAGATCGAGTCGCTGCTCGAGCGCGGGGACGACGCGTCGCGCGGCGGCAACCGGCAGCAGGCGATCGAGATCTGGTCCCGCATCTTCCTGATCGACATCAACAACTCCGACGCGGTCGGCCGGATCGAGAAGGCCCGCCAGGAAATGTCGGAGGGGAACAAGCGCGTGGCCGACGGCCTCAAGCGGGGCCGCACCGCCTTCGAAGCGGGCGACTTCTCCGGAGCCCGCGAGGCATTCCTGCAGGTCCTCGCCTTCGACGAGACCGACGCCACGGCGCGCTCCTACCTCGACCGCATCGAGTCCGAGCTCGCCCGTCCCTCGTCGGGCCTCGACCTGGCCAAGAAGTCTCCGCAGAGCGACATCCTGTCCGAAGAAATGGCGCACGCTTCCGAGCCGGAGCCCGAGGCCGAGCCCGCCCTGGATCTCCGCGAGGAGGAGCCCGCCGAAGCTCCCCCGAAGCCGCGCCGCGCGCCGCTCGACCGCCGGTTCGTCCTGGCCCTGGGCGCCGCGGCGCTCCTGGCCGTCGTCGTCGCCGGTTACATGTACCTCAGGCCCTCGCACTCCAGGCCCGCGGGGGCGGGAGCGCCCGAGGGCGGACCGTCCCTCGAACATGCCACGGCGCTCTTCCGCGACGGCAAGCTGACCGAAACGATCGCCGAGCTGCGGCAGATCTCCCCCGACCATCCGGATTACGCCCGGGCTCAGAAGCTCCTCGCGTCCCTGACGCGCAAGACGGACGCGGGCGCCGGCGCCGGCGCCGCCCCCGCGGCGGGCGCCGAGGGAGCGCCCGGAGAGAAGGCCGAGAGCCCGGCGGCCGGCCCGCCCCCGGAGGCCGTCCACCAGCGCCAGGAAGCGGAGAAGGCCCTCGCCGAGAAGCGCTACATCGAGGCCCTCACCAACTTCAACCTCGCCGCGTCGGCGTTCCAGCAGGACCCCACGTTCGCGCAATCGCTCGGCGCGGCCTCCGAGAAGGTCAGCGAGCTGACGCCGGCCGTCAAGCTCTACAACGAGGGCGAGTACGAGACGGCGATTCCCATCCTGTGGCGGCTCTACCAGGCGGACCGCGACAACCAGGACGCCCGGTCCTACCTCCTGCGCAGCTACTACAACCAGGGAATCGCGCAGCTGCAGAACGGGCTCTACCCGAAGGCGATCGAGAGCTTCAAGGAAGTCCTCGCCGTGGACCCGGCCGACGCGGACGCCGTGCGGCACAAGAAGTTCGCCGAGCACTACGTCAAGGGCGACCTCGACCTGATGGGTCGCATCTACGTCCGCCACATCCAGCAGCGGCCGTAACGGGTCGTCGATGGTCGAATCCGGCCCCGCCGCGCCGCTCGAGGACTTCCCGCTCCAGGACGACTTCGCCCGCGCGGCGGAGGCGCGCGCGATCGAGGCGGCCGCCGCGGCCGACCCGCAGGGCGCCAACGCCGGAGCCGCGGCCCCGGTCGCCGCGCGCCTCTCCGCCGCGGCCGCGGACGCCGCCGTCGTCCTGCTGCTCGGTGCGCTGGCGATCCTCTCGGCGCGCGTGCTGACCGGGCAGAGCCCCCGCCCGGCGGGCCTCGCGTGGGCCCTCGCCTTTCTCGTCTACCTGTCGTTCTTCGCGACGGTTCCTCCGCTGGTGCTCTTCGGCCGGACCGTGGGCATGGCGATCTCCGATCTCGCGGCCCGTCCGGACGGCGCCGGGGCCGGGCTGCCCCCCGACGCCGCGCTCCGGCGCTGGGGCGGGACGCTCGCCACGGCGGCCACCGCGGGTCTCCTGCTGCTCTGGACGCGGCGCCGCCCGGACGCGCCGACGCCGGCCGATCGCCTCTCCGGCCGCCCGCTCTCGCTTGACTAGGCCCCGCAAGCCGCTGCGGGTCGCCGTCGCCCAGATCGACACGACCGTCGGGGACTTTCCCGGCAACGTCGCGAAAATCCTGGCCTGGGGACGCCGCGCCGAGAAGGAGGCGGCCGACCTGGTCCTGTTCCCCGAGCTCGCGGTCTGCGGCTATCCGCCGCGGGACCTCGTCGAGCGGGCTTCGTTCATCGCCGCCTCGGAGAAGGCCGCCGACCGGATCGCCCGCGCGACGCGCGGCGCGACCTGGATCTTCGGCGCGCTCGTCGCGAATCGGGGCGCGAGCGGCCGGCGCGTCTTCAACGCCGCGGTGGCGGCGCGCGGCGGCCGGCGCGTCGCGCTCTACCGCAAGCGCCTGCTCCCGACCTACGACGTCTTCGACGAGGGCCGTTACGTCGAGCCCGGAGACTGTTCCCTCGTCCTCCGGATCGCGGGCCGGCGCGTGGCCGTGACGATCTGCGAGGACATCTGGAACGACAAGACGTTCTGGAGTCGGCCCCTGTACGACACGGACCCGGTGTCGGAGCTCAAGCCCCTCGACCTCGACCTGCACGTCAACATCTCCGCATCGCCCTACGCCCTGGGGAAGAACCGGCTTCGGCGGCGGATGATGGAGCGCATCGCCCGGCGCACCGGGGTCCCGCTCGTGCACTGCAACCTCGTCGGCGGCAACGACAGCCTCGTCTTCGACGGGGCCTCGACGGCGTTCGACGCGCGGGGACGGCTCGTCGGCGCGGCCCGCCGCTTCGAGGAAGACTTCTGGACGATCGACCTGCCGGGAGGCCGGGGCCCGGTCCCGCCCGACGACGCCGCCCTCCCGGGACTGCGGCGGGCGCTCGTGCTCGCCCTCACCGACTATGCCGGCAAGTGCGGCTTCGAAAGCGCGGTCCTCGGCCTGTCCGGCGGGATCGATTCGGCCGTCACGGCGACCCTCGCCGCCGAGGCCCTCGGCCCGGGGAAGGTCCTCGGCGTCGCCATGCCGGGTCCCTATTCCTCGCCGGGCAGCCTGCGGGACGCGAAAGACCTCGCGGACCGCCTGGGCATCCGCTTCGCCGAGGTCCCGATCGGCCCCGTGCTCGAGGCCTACCGCGCGACGCTCGGTCCGCTCGTCGGAATGGAGCGGCCGTCGCCGACCGAGGAGAACCTCCAGGCGCGGATTCGCGGCGCGGTCCTGATGGCCCTCTCGAACCGTTTCGGACACCTCGTGCTCTCGACCGGAAACAAGTCCGAGATCGCGGTCGGCTACTGCACGCTCTACGGGGACATGGCCGGCGGGTTCGCGCTTCTCTCGGACGTGCCCAAGACGCTCGTGTACGAGCTCGCCGCCGAGCTCAACCGCGCCGGCGAGCGCATCCCGCGGGCGACGATCGAGAAGGAGCCTTCGGCCGAGCTGCGCCCGAACCAGAAGGACAGCGACTCTCTGCCGCCGTACGATCGCCTCGACCCGCTCATCGACGCGCTCGTGGACCATGCGCTGCCCGTGGCCGCGGCGGCCCGCCGCGCCGGCGTTCCGCGGGCGCTCGCCGAGGAGATCTCCGGCCGCATCGACCGCAACGAGTACAAGCGCCGGCAGATGCCGCCCGGCCCCAAGGTGACGGCGCGGGCGTTCGGCGAAGGCCGCCGTTACCCGATCGCCCAGAAGTTCCGTGGCTGAAGCGACCGAAAAGTACGCCTGGAAGGAGATCCCGGGCTCCTCCCACGACCTGCTGCGCCGGCGGATCCGCCGGCTGCCGGCGGGCCTGCGCCTGCTCGACCTCGGGGCGGCAGGCGGCCACCTCGGGCGCGCGGTCCGAGACCGCTGCGCGTACCTGGCCGGGGTCGAGCCCGACGCGGCGCTCCCGGCGGCCTGCCGCGAGGGCTACGACGACTGGCGCGCGGCCGGCGCCCTGGAGGCCGGAGACTGGGACGCGCCCTTCGATGCCGTCGTCTGCGCCGACGTCCTCGAGCACCTTCCCCGGCCCGAGGAGCTGCTCGACCGCATCCGCGGCTGGCTCCGGGCGGCGGGGACGCTGCTCGTCTCCGTCCCGAACGTCGCCAACCTGACCGTCCGCGCGGCCCTGCTCGCGGGCCGCTTTCCGTACGCCGACCGGGGCATCCTCGACCGGACGCACCTGCGCTTCTTCACGCGCCGCAGCGCGTCGGACCTCGTGGCCGGCGCGGGATTCGCCATCCGCGCCGTCGAGGCGACGGCGATGCCGTACGAGCTCGCCGCCCCCTTCCTCGGCCGCGCTCCCTGGCGCGGGCCGGTCCGGGCGTTCGCGGGCGCCTCGGCCCGCGTGTGGCCGACGCTCTTCGGCTACCAGGTCGTCCTCGAAGCGGAGAAGCGATGAAGGCCTCTCTCGTCGTCCCGGCCTACAACGAGTCGACCCGGATCGAGAACTGCATCCGCTCGGCCGCCCGCTGGGCCGCGTCGAAGCCCGGCGGGTGGGAGTGGGAAGTCATCCTCGTGGACGACGGATCGACCGACGACACCGCCGACCGCGCGCGCCGCTTCGCGGCCGAGGAGAAGCTCGACCTGCGCGTCGTGTCCTACGGGGAGAACCGCGGCAAGGGGGCCGCGATCCGCGCGGGCGTGCTCGCCTCCTCGGGCGATCCCGTCCTCGTCTCCGACACCGACCTCTCGACGCCGCTGACCGAGTGGGTCAAGCTCGCCGAGCGTCTCCCGACGCACCCGGTCGCGATCGGATCGCGCGCGATCGAACAGGCGCTCGTCCGCAAGAAGCAGCCGTTCTACCGGCAGTTCATGGGCCGCACGTTCAACCGCTTCGTCCGGCTCCTGACGGTGCACGGGATCGGGGACACCCAGTGCGGCTTCAAGCTCTTCCGCGGCGACGCGGCCCGCGACCTCTTCGCCGCGGCGAAGATCGACCGCTTCGCGTACGACGTCGAGATCCTCTATCTCGCGCAGCGGCGCGGCATTCCGATCGCCGAGGTTCCCGTCGTGTGGGTCAACTCCCCCGAGTCGAAGGTGTCCGTCGTGCGCGACTCGTCCCGGATGCTCCTCGACCTGTTCCGGATCCGCTGGCTGCACCGCCGCGGCGCCTGACCGCCGGGGCGGCGACGTTGCCGCGCGCCGGGCTCAGTCCGGCGGGCGGACCGACAGCCGGCCGGCGAGCGATTCCGCCGAACCCACGCCGAGCCGCCGGATGGCGCGCATGACCGTGGCCACCGGAACGTCGAGGGGCCGGACGCGGTCCTCGGGCAGGAAGTAGATCGCCCCCGACAGCGGGCTCGGCGCGCCCGGGACGAACACCGTCCGGTGGCCGTCGGCGTGGACCTCCATGACGAAGGCATAGACCCAGGAGTCCTCGACCCAGGCGAGGGCCGGCGTGGCACCGACGCCGTCGACGGTCTCGGCGCCGCCGACCAGGCCCTTGAGGATCGAGTACCCCGGCACGCGGCCGAGAATCGTGGCCTCGAGCGAGTCCTTGATTCTCTGTCCGAGCGCCGTCTGCGCGAAGAGGCCGAGGGCGAGGGCGAGGAGCACCAGCAGGAACACCGCCGCGAGCGTCGCCAGCGTCACGCCCGCGACGCTCTGGACGGGCGCCACGGCGACGATCGGCTTGACCACCTTCTTGCCGAGGTCCACGCCGTGACGCAGGACCATCACCATCAGGATGAGCGGAAACAGGAAGAGAACGCCGCCCACGAGCAGCGCCTTCAGGACGCGGAGCGACCCCCTCATCCCGCCCTCCTCTCCCGGAACCGCACCGCGATCGCGGCGGCAGCCAGCGGCGCGAGCGCCGCGGTGGTGCGCAGAAGGGTCGTCTGCACGAGCCACTCCGGGCCGCGCACGGCGAACGCGGGAACCACGAGGTAGGCCGCGAGGGCCGCGCCGACGAGCAGCAGCATCCGGTTGCCGGCAGGGACGCGGCCGCCGGCGGCGATCAGGACGGCCACGAGGGCGAGCCCGATCCAGACGGCCGATCCGAGCATGCCGCCGGCGGCGGCGAGCGAATCCCGGACACGGCCCGGCGAGAAGAGCCCGGCTTCCAGGTCCGCCAGCGGCAGGCGGCTGCGCCAGGGAAGGTGGAGCGCGCGCACGGCAAGGGCCGGGAGGAGGGCCGCCGCCGCGACCTTCCAACGCGCCGCCCTTCCCGCCGCGAGCGCCACGAGGAACCCGACCGCCGCCAGGAACAGCCCCTCGTTCTTCGTCGCCGTGATCAGGGCCGACGACAGCGCCAGCCGCCGGACGGCTCCGGCGTCCGTCTCGTCGAGCGTGTCGGCGAGCGAAGCGCCGAAGAGGAGCATGCCGAAGGCGAGAGGCACCTCGGCCATCCCCGTGAGAAACGCCGAGTAGAGGGGCTCGAACCAGGAGACGATCGCGGTCGCGAGACCGGCCACCGCCGGCGAGGTCCCGCGCCGCCGCAGCCAGCCGAAGAGAACGAGCAGGGTGGCGACCTGCAGGAACGGGAAGAGCAACGCCATCGCGTGGTCGTCCCAGCGGCCGGTGAGGAAGGACAGGCCCGCGTAGAGCAGCGGGAGGCCGAGGGGATATTCGGGGTGGGCGAATTCGAGCGACCGCAAGCGCTCCGGATACCCGACGGCGCCGAAAATGGTCTTTCCCTTCAACCCCCAGATCGCGATGAAGTCGTTGGCCCACATGGGCTCCGTGAGGGCGCGGAGCGCGTAGACGACGACGCCGAGAGCGATCAAGGAGTCGAAAAGAACGCGGATGGGGCGCCCCTCTCTCCCTCCCGCTACCGCCGGGGCGGGCGGATGGCCGTCGGCCGCGCGATCGCTTCCGATCCCTCCCCTCCCGCCGGGGGGAGAGAGAGGAGTGAGGGGGGCCAGCCGCCGCACGAAGACGATCAGCACCGCAGCGAAAACGAGGAACGCGATCCAGCCTGGCCGGACCCCGATCCCCAACGCCGCCGGCGCGAACGTCATGACGGCGCCGCACCCGATCGCGCCGCTCCATCCCAGGCGCTCGAGGAAGAAGGCGCGGCCGGACGGCAGGAACGCCGGATTCGTCCCAAGACCAACGCCCGCGACGGCGAGCAGCGCCGCCGCGACGGGAAGCAGCGACGCGAGGAGCGTCAAGGCACGGGGCCCCAGAGAACGCCTTCCGGCAGGGGCGTGACCGGACCGCTCGGGTGCGGCAGGTCCCCGTACTGGGCGACGACCCAGCCGGGAGGCACGGGAGGAACGCCGTGAGCGCGGCGAAAATCGAACTCCGCCGGCAGCGGCGCGAAGTGATAGCTCGCGAGGTAGATCAGGGGCTCGCTTCCCGGCGCGCCCAGGACGATGACCCCCCGGGCCGAGCCGGGCATCCGGCGCCGCGCATTCTCCAGGAACGAGAAGAACCGCCGGTCGGACGCCGTCCCGGACCCGCCGAGCCGCCGGACCGCGAGCTCCTTCGGCGCGAAGGCCTCGAGGAATCGGACCCGGCGCGGCAGCTCGCCGAGAGGCGACCTCGCCACGACGAGGGCCAGCAGGAGGCCGGCCGCGGCGCCCGCGAGGCCGCGGCGGCTCACGCCAATGGGTAGGCCGCGCAGAGCTCGCGCACGACGCCCCGGACGGCCTCGAGCTCGGCCGCATCGCCGTCCGCGTCGAGCACGCGGGCGATCGCGCCGCCCACGACGTCCATCTCGGCCGCTCCCATGCCCCGCGTCGTCACGGCGGGCGTCCCGAGGCGGATCCCCGAGGCGACCATCGGCGAGCGCGTGTCGAACGGGATCGTGTTCTTGTTGACCGTGATCCCGACGCTGTCGAGCAGCTTCTCCGCGTCGCGCCCCGAGGTGCCCCGGGCGCCGACGTCCACCATCATCAGGTGGTTGTCCGTGCCTCCGGAGACCAGGCGGAACCCGCGGCGCGTCAGGGACGCGGCCAGGGCCCTCGCGTTCTCGACGACGCGCTTCTGATACGCCACGAAGTCGGGCGTGGCCGCCTCGGCGAAGGCCACCGCCTTGGCGGCGATCACGTGCTCGAGAGGCCCGCCCTGGATCCCGGGAAACACGTTGCGGTCGAGGTCCTTCGCATGCGCCGCGCGGCACAGAACGAGGCCGCCCCGGGGACCCCGGAGCGTCTTGTGGGTGGTCGTCGTCACGAACGGGGCGTGCGGCACGGGCGACTGGTGAAGCCCCGCGATGACCAGCCCGGCGATGTGCGCGATGTCGCACATGAGGGCCGCGCCGACCTCGTCGGCCACGGCGCCGAACCGGGCGAAGTCGATCTCCCGCGCGTACGCCGACGCCCCCGCGATGATGAGCTTCGGCCGGTGCTCGCGGGCGAGGGCCGCCATGGCCTCGTAGTCGATCCGCTCGTCCTCGCGGCGCACGCCGTACGCCACGACCTTGTACTCGCGGCCGGAGAACGACAGCGGGTGGCCGTGCGTGAGGTGCCCGCCGTGGGACAGGTCCATGCCGAGGATCGTGTCCCCCGCCTGCAGCGCCGTCAGGTAGACCGCCATGTTGGACTGGGAGCCGGAGTGCGGCTGCACGTTCGCGTGGTCGGCGCCGAACAGCGCCTTCGCCCGATCGATGGCCAGCTGCTCGATCTTGTCCACGAACTCGCAGCCCCCGTAGTACCGCTTCCCGGGGTAGCCCTCCGCGTACTTGTTGGTCAGCACGGAGCCCTGCGCCTCGCGGACGGCGCGGGACACCCAGTTCTCCGAGGCGATGAGCTCGAGGCCCTCGTTCTGGCGGCGGTACTCCGCCGCGATCCAGCGGGCGACGTCGGGGTCCACGGCCTCGAGATCGCGGTCCAGGAGCGAGGCCGGGGCGGCGGGGGCGTGGGGCATGCGTTCTTCCTTCTGCCTACTCGACGACGAGCTGGCGGTACTCGGTGTTGCAGTAGCTGTCGGTCATCCCGGCGATGTGGTCGGCGATCGCGCGGAAGAACTCGGGGCGGGTGCGGTAGCGGGACGCGACTTCCTGCTCGACCGCGCCGAGCGGCACCTCGCGCAGGAAGCGCACCTCGAGGTCGCGCTCCATGCCGCGGAGCACGTCGTCGGGGAGCAGGCGGGGGTTGTCGCGGTAGGCGGCGAAGAGGCCGGCCAGGACGCGCCGGGCGTGGCCGTCGTGCCGCGACACCGGGAACGAGTGGATGATGTGGCGGTACACGAACTCGCGCAGCTCCGTGTAGAGCCTGCGGCCCGGCTCGCTGAAGGCGACGAGGTCGCCGGGCAGGCGGTCGCGGCGGGCGTAGAAATCCTCGGTCGTGGCCACGCCCGACGACGCGAGCCAGCGCTCGATCCGGGCGCGCGAAGCGTCCACGAGATCCGCCGAGAGGGTGGCGATCATGCCGCGGATGAGCGAGGCGCGGCGCGAGGCCGGGTCGCTCCCGTAGCCCCGCGCCGAACGCACCAGCCGCGCGATGGACAACTCCTCGATGGCGGCCTCCTCGGTCAGCGGAAGGCCGTCCTCGAGGTCGTGCGTCTGCTGGGCGATCTCGTCGGACCAGTTGACCGCCTGCGCCTCCAGGGTCCCGCCCGACTCGAGCCTGAGCCCGTCGACGAAGTCGAGCGGGAACGGGAACCCCCTGGGCCACGAGGTGTGCTTGAACATCCCTTCGCGCACGTCGTGCGTGAGGTTCAGGCCGGGCTCCTCGTAGCGCTTTTCGAGCCGGTCCACCACGCGCACCGACTGGTAGTTGTGCTTGAAGCCCCCGGCCTCCGGATGGCTCTCGCGCAGCAGCCGGTCGAGCACGGCCTCGCCCGAGTGGCCGAACGGCGTATGCCCCAGGTCGTGGCCGAGGGCGATCGCCTCGGTCAGGTCCTCGTTGAGCCCGAGGGCGCGGGCCACGCTGCGGGCGATCTGGGCGACCTCGATCGTGTGCGTCAGGCGCGTGCGGAAGTGGTCGCCCTCGTAGGGGATGAAGACCTGGGTCTTGTGCTTGAGCCGCCGGAACGCGCGCGAATGGATGACGCGGTCGCGGTCGCGGGCGTAGTCCGTCCGCGCGTCGCCCGGGCTCGGGGACGCGGCGCCGCGGGGCCGGACCGCCCGGGAGCTCTTCGAGGCGTAGACCGCGAGCCGCTCCTCCTCGAGCCTCTCGAAATACTCCCGCGTGAACGGCGCGGCAACGGTCGTCATCGCCGCTCTCGCTCGGGCATACGATTCAAATCGTTCTCCCGCCCCTCAAAGTGCCGTCGAGGAGCAGCGCGCGCGCCTCGCCGACCAGGTAAAGGGATCCGGCGACGATTATAGGTTCGGCGGAAGGACCGGGCAGCAGCTCTTCGAGCGCGGCGCGAAGATCGGGCGCGGTCCGCGCGTCCGGCCGTCCGGCCGCGAAACGCCGCCGGAGCTCCCCGGCGGAGGCGGCGCGCGGCGACGCCGCCGGGACGAGACGGATCCGTCCGGCCACCGGCCCGAGCGCCGCGCCCATGCTCTCGACGTCCTTGTCGGCCATCGCCCCGAACACGAGGTCGGGGGTGAGCCCCGAGGCCGTCACGAAGCGCGCGAGCGCGGCGGCCCCGTCCGCGTTGTGGCAGCCGTCCACCAGCACCGTGCGCCCGTTCACCGGGAACCGCTCGAGCCGCCCGGGCCAGCGCACCGAGGCGACGCCGCGGGCGATCGCCTCGTTGCCGATGCGAATCCCGGGCGCGAGCAGCTCGGCCGCGCGCGCCGCCGCGGCGGCGTTCTCCGCCTGGTGCTCGCCGGGCAGGGGCGTGAACAGCTCGTGCCGGCCCGCCGGCGTCGCGAGCGCGAAGCGCGTGCCCGCGAGCGAGGCGTCCTCGATTCGCAGCGCCGCCTCGCCGGCCAGGCGGTGGAGCACCGCTCCCGTCCGGGCGGCGGCCTCCTCGAACACCGCGAGCGCCTCCGGCCGCCGGCTGGTCACGAGGGCCGGCCGCCCGGACCGGAAGACCCCGGCCTTCTCGGAGGCGATGGACGCGATCGTCCCGCCGAGGTCCTCGACGTGGTCGAGCGAGATCGACGTCACGACCGAGAGCACCGCCGGCGCGACGTTCGTCGCGTCGAGACGCCCTCCGAGCCCCACCTCGAGCACCGCCAGGTCGAGCTGCCGCCGCGCGAACGCCGTGAACGCCGCGGCGGTCATGGCCTCGAAGTAGGTCAGCGGCACGGCCGGGGCCCGATCGGCCGCCGCGAAGACGTCTCCGAGCTCCGCGTCCAGGGCCTCCGGCGAGATGTCGTCCGGTCCGATCCGGATCCGCTCGGTCACGTCCTCGAGGTGCGGCGAGGTGTACAGGCCGGAGCGCAGCCCGGCGGCGACGGCGATGGCGGAGAGGGTGGCCGCCGTCGAGCCCTTGCCGTTGGTCCCCGCCACGAGCACGGACGGGACCCGGCGCTCGGGCCGCCCGAGCCGCTCGCACACCGCGTCGATCGCCGAGAGGCCGAGCTTCATCCCCCGCAGGCCGAGGGTTTCGAGGCGCCGGAGGTGGGGGGTACGGGGTTCGGAGCTCGGGACGGGAGGCGACAACGGGGGCGCGCCTACGCGGGACGCCTGCCGTCGACCACCTGTCGTCCGCCGTCCCACAGCAGCCGCAGGCAGCGGGCGAGCGTCGCCTTCATCTCCGAGCGGGAGACGATCAGGTCGAGCATGCCGTGCTCGAGCAGGAACTCCGAGCGCTGGAAGCCTTCCGGCAGCGTCTGCCGGATCGTCTGCTCGATCACGCGGGGCCCCGCGAAGCCGATGAGCGCGTTGGGCTCGGCGATGTTCAGGTCCCCGAGCATCGCGTACGACGCCGTCACGCCGCCCGTCGTCGGGTCGGTCATCACCGAGATGTACGGAATCCGCGCCTCCGCGAGGCGGGCGAGCGCCGCCGAGATCTTGCCCATCTGCATCAGGGACAGGATCCCCTCCTGCATGCGGGCGCCGCCCGAGGTGGACACGACGATCAGCGGCCGGCGCTCGGCCAGGGCCCGCTCCGCGGCGCGGGCGAGCTTCTCGCCGACGACCGACCCCATCGACCCGGCCATGAAGAAGAACTCCATGGCCCCGATGATCACGGAGATCCCGTCGAGGGTTCCCGAGCCGACGACGATCGCGTCCGACGGACCGACGCTGTCCTCGGCGTCGCGGAGCCGGTCGCGGTACTTCTTGCTGTCGCGGAACTTCAGGGGGTCCGACGAGCGCAGGTTCGCGTCGAGCTCCACGTACTCCTCGTCGTCGAAGAGCATGCGGAGGCGTTCGGGCGCCGAGAGGCGGAAGTGAAAGCCGCACTTCGGGCAGATCTTGAAGTTGCGGGCGAGCTCCTTGTTGTAGAGGATCTGCCGGCAGCTGTCGCACTTGACCCAGAGCCCCTCCGGGACTTTGCTGGGCCGCCCCTCCCGGGGAGCCTTCGGCGCTCGGTCTTTTCTAAACCACATCGAAAATGGGAGGGCATGGTAGCAGGAACGGCGCGAAAAGGGGCGACCGGAGCCCGCGAAAGCCCTCGCCTCGAACGAGTTAGAGCTCGAAGGAGCCGGCCGGCAGGACCGAGCTCGAAACCTCGAAGCGCGTTCCGCGCCGCTCGAACGGCGTGCCGAAGGCCCGTTCCAGGTTCCCGGCCGTCAGGACCTCGGCGCGGGGGCCCCGGGCGATCGTTCGTCCCGCCTTGAGCAGCATGACCGAGGTCGCGAGTCCGGCGGCGAGCGCGATCTCGTGGGTCACGATCAGGACGGTCGTCCGCCGCTCGCGGTGGACGCGCCAGAGGGTCTCCAGGAACTCGAGGCGGTGACGGGGGTCGAGGCCCGCGGTCGGCTCGTCGAGCAGCCACACCTCGGCCTCCTGCGCGAGGGCGCGCGCGAGGAACACGCGGCGGCGCTCGCCCCCGGAGAGGGCCCGCGCGTCGCGGTCCGCGAGGCTTTCGACGTCGCAGGCCCGCATCGCCTCGCGGGCCAGAGCCCGGTCCTCGGGCGTCTCCGCGACGAACCCGTTGCCGTGGGGAGCCCGCCCCTGCAGCACGAGGTCGAGGCAGCGGATCGGAAAGACGAGGTCCACGCTCTGCGGGACGTAGGCGATGCGCCGCGCGGTCGCGCGCCGCGGGAGCGACGGGAGGGACCGCCCGTCGAACGAGATCTCGCCTCCCGTCGGCGGCTGCACGCGCGCGAGGACCTTGAGGAACGTCGATTTGCCGGAGCCGTTTTCGCCGAGGACCGCGACGACGTCGCCGGCGGGGATCGAGGCGTCGAGGCCGTCGAGGGCGCGGCTCGTCCCATACCGCGCGACGAGGCCCCGCGCCTCGATCAGGGCGGCGGCCGTCACGGCGTCCTCAGCAGGAGCCACGCGAAGAGCGGCGCTCCGAGCGCGGCCGTGATGGCCCCGATCGGGAGCTCCGCCGGAGCGAGGACCGCCCGCGACACGGCGTCGGCGACCACGAGCAGAGCCGCGCCCGACAGGGCCGAGAGCGGCAGCAGCGTCCTCTGGTCGTTGCCCGCGACCGCCCGCACCCCGTGGGGGACCAGCAGGCCGACGAAGCCGATGACGCCCGCGAAAGCCACCGCGGCCCCGGTCAGGAGCGAGGCCGCCAGAAAGACGACGCGCTTGGTGCGCTCGGCGTCCACCCCGAGCGCCGCGGCGCTCTCCTCGCCCACGGCGAAGAGGTTCAGCCGCGCCGCCATGCCGAGCAGGACCGCGAATCCCGCCGCCGCGTACGGCGTCAGGGCCAGCAGCTTGCCCGGCGTGGCGTCCGCCAGGCTCCCCATCATCCAGAAGAGCATCGTGCGGGAGGCCTCGCCGGAGGCGATCGAGAAGGCCGCCAGGAGGAGCGCCGAGAAGAAGGCGTTGGCGATCAGGCCCGCGAGAAGGAGCCGTTCGAGATCGAGCCGGCCCCCGCGGCGGGCCAGGGCCGCGACGCCGACGGATGCGGCGGCGGCGCCGAGGAAGGCGGCGGCCGGAGACACGAGCGGCGACGCCCCCGCGAGCGCCGCGCAGGCCGCCCCCGCCGCGGCGCCCCCCGAAGTCCCGAGGAGAAACGGGTCGGCGAGCGGGTTCTTGAGCAGCGCCTGCAGCGCCGCGCCCGCGAGCGCGAGGCACGCGCCGACCAGAGCCGCGAGCGCGACCCGCGGAAGCCGCAGCGCGGCGACCATTCGCGCGGTCTGGCCGGCCTCGCCGGCCCCGCTCGCGAGGTCGGAGAACGAGAGGTGGACGCCCCCGACCGAAAACGCGAGGGCGAGGACGGCGGCGAGCAGCATCAGGCCGGCGAGGAGGGCCGGCCCCCGGCGCAGGGCCTTCATCGCGTCGCCTCCGCCAGCCGTTCGAGCATGTCGAAGACGCGCGGTCCGGGCCGGGTGAGCGCGGCCTCGTCGAGCTGGACGCGGCGCGCGCGGGAGATCGGACCGCGGGAGAGGAGGCCCCCGGCAAACGCCGCGTCCCAGGCCGCCCGCGCCTCCACGGAGGCGGGCGTCACGAGCAGCTCGACCGGGGCCGTGGCGACCCACTCCCCGGAGAGCACCGGCCATCCCGGCCGGTCGGCCACCAGGTTCTCCGCCCCCGCCTCGGTGAGCACGTCGTCGAGGAACGTCCGGCCGCCGGCCGCCTGCGGCGGATCGGGCCACACCAGCAGGAGGGTTCGCGGCTTCCGCCGGCCTGCGACCGCGGCGCGCACCGCGTCGCGGCGGCGCGAGAGATCCGCGGCGAGCCGGCGCCCCTCGGCCGGGACGCCGAGCCGGTCGGCCACGATCCGGATGCTCTCGAGCACGGCGTCGAGCGACCCCGAAGGCGTGACGGTCACGGGGAGCCCCGCCGCCTCGAGCGCCCGGACGGAGCCCTGGGCGTTTCCCTCGGCGACCGCCAGCACGAGATCGGGACGGAGCGCGGCGACCTTCTCGGCGTCCACCTGGAGACCTCCCACGCGCGGGATGGCGCGCGCCGCTTCGGGAAAGTCGGAGTACTCGGACACACCCACGAGGCGGTTCCCCGCCCCGAGAGCGAACACGATCTCCGTGAGGTTGGGAGCGAGCGTGACGACGCGGTGCGGCGCTCCGGCGGCGGGTGCCGTCGGCGCCGTTTCGCGGCGGCAGGCGAGCAGGAGCCCGACGGCAAGCGCGCAGATCGAGAGGGCGCGCCGGCTCGCGGCCGCGCCCCCGTCCCGGGTCAACCCTGCGATTCGGCCTCTTCGAGCTCGTTGCGGACGCCGAGGCGCTGGCAGGCCGCGTCGTACATCTGCCGCGCCGCCTTCTGCGCGTTCTGCAGCTCGGCCAGCCGGTCCTTGACCTTCGCGAGCTCTTCCTGGATCTCGCCTTCGAGCTCCTGGATCTCCTTCTTGGTGACGCTCAGCGTGTTTTCGTAGAACTTCTTCTGGTCATTCGAAAGGGCCATGCCGGTTGACCTCCTTAGAGTCAGGGTCTTTCGGATTTCAGGGTTTCACTTCGACGATGATCGGACGCCACATCTTGACGGGAATCCCGTTCTTCGTGGCGGCCCGGAACCGGGCGCTCTTGACCGCGGTGACCACCGCGTCGTTGACGGCGGCCTCGCGCAGGCCCTGCTGCAGCCGGGCCTCGCTCACCTTGCCGGTCTCGTCCACGAGGACGAGGACCACGACCTTGCCCTCGACGCGCTGCTGGCGCGCGATGGGCGGGTAGACCACGTGGGGCTGCGAAAGGAGGGCCGGCTCGATCACCCCGGCGCCGGGTCCGACCAGATCGCCGCGCTGCGTCTCGGGCTCGCGGGCCGGCGCGGGCGCGGGCGCGGCCTTCGGCGCCTCGACGGGCGGCGGGGGCGGCGGCTCCGTCGGCGCCGCGGTGGGCACCGGCACGGGGGTCGGCGGGAGCGTCGGGAGGGCCGTCGGCTCGACGGCCGCGGCGGCCGGGGCGGCGGAGACCGCCGCGGGCGTCGGGGCCGCGGCGCTCTTCGAGGCGATCGCGGCCTTCTCGAGCTCCTTGCGCCTCGCGGCGAGCTGCCGCTGGACCTCGGCCTCGACCGCTTTGGCGTCCACGGGGGCCGCCGCCGGCGTCGGCGCCGCGGCGGACGGCACCGCGCCGGTCGGCTGGGCCGTCGGGACGGCGGCGGGCGGGGGCGTCGGGTTCGGGACGACAGCGGCGGTTCCGGCCGCGGGCTTCATCATCCGCCACGCGAAGAAGCCGACGAGGGCGAGGGCCGCGACGACGACGCCCGCGATGAGCGGCGTGCGGCTCGACTTCTCCGCCTCCTCGGACCTGGCCTCGAGAGAGCCGAAGACCTCGGGCGCCGGGCGCGCGGGCTCCCGCGGCGGCGGCGCCGGGACCGGGGCCGGGGCCTCGGGAGGCGGAGGGGGCGCGGGCGCCTGGGGCGGAGGCGGCGGCGCGGCCTTCGGGCCGGACGCGGACTTGCGGGAAACGGGAGCGCCCTTGGACTTTCTCTTGCGCGCCGGCTCGGCCTCCTCGACCGCCGCGTGGGCGACTTCGCGCGCCTTCGCCTCGGCCGCGGCGCCTTCTTCCGCCTGGAGGCGGTGAAGGTAGATCGCGACGTCGGCGCTGCCGGGAGCGGGGGTGTACGAGTACAGCACCGAGTCGAGGTCGCGCAGCAGGTCCGACGCGTTCGCGTACCGGTCGTCGGGGTCCTTCGCGAGCGCCTTCAGCACGACCGCGTCGAGGTTGTGCGGGACCTCGGGGTTCGCGCCCGAGGGAGCCGGCACCTCGGCGTTGCGGACCTTCTCGAGGACGTTGATGTCGGTGTCGCCGTGGAAGAGGCGCTCCCCGGTCAGCAGCTCGTGCAGGACCACCCCGAGCGAGAAGAGATCGCTGCGGCGGTCGATGGGCCG
The DNA here is from genome assembly GCA_041912555.1 of Thermoanaerobaculia bacterium. Lineage (GTDB taxonomy): Bacteria > Acidobacteriota > Thermoanaerobaculia > UBA5066 > Gp7-AA6 > DAHUXD01. The sequence goes on along the minus strand of JAYRMU010000016.1, from coordinate 53,176 downwards.
GCCCCACGCCTGCTCGGGCGACATGTACTGGATCTTCCCCTTCAGGGCTCCCGACTGGGTCTTCGAGGCCTTCGACGCCGCCTTGGCGATGCCGAAGTCGCACAGCTTGATGTCGCCCTCGTACGAGATCAGGATGTTCTGAGGCGACACGTCGCGGTGGACGATGTTGAGCTCGTGCCCCTCGGCGTCGCGCCGCCGGTGCGCGTAGTCGAGGGCCGAGGCCACCTTCGAGGCGACGTACACGGCCAGGGGCACCGGCAGGGGCACGCCCATCTCGCGTCCGGCCTGCTGGATCGCGCGCAGGTCCCGCCCGTCCACGTACTCCATCGCGATGAAGTAGCCGCCGGCCTGGATCTTCCCGAGGTCGTAGATGTGGATGATGTTCGGGTGGTTCAGCTGCGCCGCGAGCTTGGCCTCGTCGGCGAACATCGTGACGAACTCTTCGTCGTCGGCCAGGTGCGGAAGGATCTTCTTGATCGCGACGATCTTCTGGAATCCCTCGACGCCGGTGCGCTTGGCCTTGTAGAGCTCGGCCATGCCCCCCGCGGCGATCCGCTCGAGGATCTCGTACTGGCCGAACCGGTCGGGCCCCGAGGACGGGACCGCGGCCGCGGGCTCCTCGCGCCGGCGAGTCGGCGGCGCGGCGGGAGCGGCCGGCGCGGGGGCGGGGGTCCCGGACGCCGCCGGCGCCGGAGCCTTCGCCTTCGGCATCGCGAGGCCCGACAGCGTTTCGGAGATCATCCGGTCCACGTCGGTGTCCGACGAGAGCTTCGGCCGCGCCGGCGGAACGGGAGCAGCCGGCGGCGGCGCCGCGGGCGGAGGCGTCCGGTCGGACGGCGGCTCGGGCCGCGGAACGCCGGTCGTCGCGCGCGAGGGCATGAGGCCCGAGAGCGTGTCCCGCAGCCGCTTGTCCATGTCCGACTCGGGGGCCGCGGGGCGCGGCGCCGCGGGAGGGGGCGCCACGGGAGGGGGCGTCGCGGGCGGCTCCGGGCGCGGAGGCGGCGCGGGCTTCGGGGGCGCATCGCCGCCGAGGTCGTCGAGCAGGTCCGAGAAGATGTCCGAGGAGGTCAGCGGCGACGCGGCGGCGGCCGCCGCCTGGGCCGTCTCGATGCGCATGGTCCGGGCGCCGACGTCGGTCGACTCGACCGCGTCCCGGACGCTGGCCATGAAGTCCTCGTCCGAGAAGGGCCGCATGAGGATGTCGAACGCGCCGACCTTCTGCGCGTCGGCCTTCCGGTTCGACCCGCGGTACCCGGTCATCATCAGGATGATCGGCGGGGCCGTCGCGCCCCCCTTCTTGCGGACCTCGCGGATGACCTCCGCGCTCGGCAGGCGCGGGAGCATGCCCGACAGCAGGATCATGTCGAACCGGGTGTTGCCGAAGGCCTGCAGCCCCGCCTCGCCGTCGTGCGCCTCGGTGATGGCGTGGCCGAGGGGGGTCAACAGAGTCCGAATGCGCTCGATGTAGCGCGGCTCGTACTCGATCAAAAGAACCTTCTTGGGCATGGACTGGAGCCTATTGTCGCCGGAAACGCAATAAAATCAAGGAGAACGGAGAGAGGCCCGGTTGCAGGAGGCGGCAGGCGGGACGAAAATCGCTCGCGCTTGCCTCCCGCGGACTGCCTCCTGCTCGTCGCCTCATATAATCCGCGCTCGTTAGGAGAACTCATGTCCGGTCACAGCAAGTGGAGCACGATCAAGCACAAGAAGGGCGCGGCCGACGCCAAGCGCGGGCGCCTCTTCACCAAGCTCATCCGCGAAATCACGATGGCCGCCAAGCAGGGCGGCGGCGCCCCCGAGTCGAATCCCCGGCTGCGCAAGGCGATCGACGACGCGAAGGCGGTGAACATGCCCGCCGACAACATCAAGCGCGCGGTCCAGCGGGGCACGGGCGAGCTTCCCGGGGTCAACTACGAAGAGATCACGTTCGAGGGGTACGGCCCCGGCGGGACGGCGATCCTCGTGGAGACGCTGACCGACAACAAGAACCGCACGCTGCCCGAGATCCGGACGATCTTCTCCAAGCACGGCGGCAACCTCGGCGAGGCGGGCTCGGTGCGCTTCCTGTTCCAGAAGAAGGGCTACCTCGCGATCGAGAAGGACAAGGCGAGCGAGGACGCCGTCATGGAAGCGGCGATCGAAGCCGGCGCCGACGACGTCGCGACCACAGACCAGTACCACGAGGTCCAGACGTCGCCGGAAAACTTCGAAGAGGTCAAGAAGCAGCTCGAGGCCAAGAAGCTGCCGCTGGCCGTCGCGGAGATCTCGATGATCCCCTCGACCGAGGTGATGCTCGACGCCCGGAAGGCCGAGCAGATGATGAAGCTCATGGAAGCGATCGAGGACCACGACGACGTGCAGAACGTCTGGGCGAACTTCGACTTCGCGGAAGCACCCGCCGAGAAAGCGTGAGGATCCTCGGCCTCGATCCCGGAACCGCGGCGACCGGTTTCGGAATCGTGGTCTTCGACGCCGGGCGGCTGAGCCTCGAGGGCTGCGGGGTCTGGCGCCCCCCCGCCGCGCTCTCCTTCGCGGGGCGCCTCGATTTCCTGGCGACCGCGCTCGCCGGGCTGATCGCCGAGGTCCGGCCCGCGGCCGTCTCCGTGGAAACGGTGTTCGCCGCGAAGAACGTCGGCTCGGCCCTGAAGCTCGCTCACGCCCGCGGCGTCCTGCTCGCCGCCGCCGCGCACGCCTCTCTGCCCGTCTTCGAGTACGAGCCGCGCCTCGTCAAGAAGGCCCTCGTCGGCTACGGGCAGGCCGAGAAGGAACAGGTCCGCGCGATGGTCCTCTCGCTGCTGGCCCGCCAGCGCGCGCGGATTCCCCTCGACGCCGCCGACGCCCTGGCGGTCGCGATCTGCCACGTCCATTCGGGAGCCAGCAGGCCGTAAACAATCAGCGGCGACCTTCGGCGGATCCTCTCTTCCTGCCTCTGCCCCCCGCCTCCCGCCCCCCGCGTCCTGCCTCCCGCCTCCTGCCTCCCGCTCCCCGCTCTCGCCTTCAACCTCCCCGCAGGTGCTAGCATCTCCAGATCTATGTCTTTCCAGGGTTCCATCTCGGAGCTCCCCGTCCCCGACATCATCCAGCTCGTCTCGGTGTCGGGAAAAACCGGGATGTTCCTGCTGATGCGGGGGTCCGAAAAGGGCTCGATTTACCTCCGAAACGGCCGGATCGTCCACGCGGAGCTCGGCACCGTGAGCGGCGAGGAAGCGGTCTATGCGCTGGCGATCTGGTCGACGGGCGATTTCCAGTTCACCCCGGGCAAGGAGAGCGACGCGGTCACGATCGACAAGACGAACACCTCGCTGCTCATGGAGGCCGCCCGGCGCCTGGACGAGTGGAAGGTCCTCGCGCGCAAGGTCCCGGGCGTGGACTACATCCCCGTCCTGAAGCCCCGCGAGATGGGCGAGCCGGTGACGCTGTCGCCCCCGGAGTGGAACCTCGTCATCCGCATCGACGGCCGCAAGTCGGTCGAGGAGCTCTCCCGCGCGACCAGCTCGAACTCCTTCGACACGGCAAAGGTCCTGTACGGCCTCGTCACGGCCGACCTCGTGGACATGCGCCCCAATTCCGGCGCCCGCGGCGCGACCGCGCCGGCCCCGTCGGCGCCCACGGCCGCGGCGCCGGCCGCGCCCGAGGCCCCCCGGGCCCCGGCCGGCCCGGCTCCCCCGCCAGCCTCGCCGGCCGCTGCTCCCGCAGGGGGCGTCCTCGGCGACGAAAAGAAGATCCTCATGATCCTCTGCACGAGGGTCAAACAGGAGGCCGAGGGCGCCATCGGCGAGTCGAACCTGCCCGGCATCGATCGCCCCTACAAGCAGGCCCTCGCCGAGATCGACCGCGGCCGCGGCGTCGAGGCCGTCCGCGATCTGATCCGCCAGACCGAGAAGGCCATCTCCTCGATCCGGGGCCCCGCCATCATGCGCGCCTTCCAGGAAAAGATGTCTCTCGTGATGCAGCCCAAGGTCTGATCCAGCCACGCCGTCCCTGAAGGCGAGTTAAGCTGCGGCGGGCCACATCGGCCCCCGCGACTCCCCTCGCCACCCCCGGCCCGCCGTCAGCTTCAACTCGCCCCGAGCCGGACCCTCAAAGGGCACCTGTCCGGAAGGACGGCCCCCTGCCCGAGCAGAAGATGTTTGGCAATTCGGCTGATTTGTCTTATTCTATTCGGCAGCTACGTTTCCCCCGTTCGGATTCGTTCCGGGTTCGAAAGGAGACACTTCATGATGGCGAAGCGGACCGCGCTCCTCGGGATGCTGATCTGCCTCACCGGCGCCGTCGCCGCCTTCGGGCAGCCCGCCGTGATCGCGCCCAACGTGGGCGGCGACATCGGACTCTTCACGATGTCGACGGCCGACAGCCCCCGGGCCGGGCAGTTCACGCTCGGGTTCTACGGCTGGTACGCCCCGCGCACAGCCGGCGAAGTCATCTCGGACCAGAACACCAACACCCGCGCCTTCGCCCAGTGGGGCGGAACGGGATCGGTCGGCCTCGGCCTGACGAACTGGTGGTCGGTCTTCGCCTCCTTCGGCGGTCAGGTCACGCAGACCTACGGCGGCTGGGGCGGCGGCTACATCACCGGAAACTTCGTCGGCGGACACCTCCGCGTCAGCGAAGGGCAGAAGATCCGCCTCGGCACGAAGGTCAGCTTCCACTCCGAGACCGACCCCGACCTGCGCTTCGGCATCTGGCTGGCCGGTCTGATCCCCGTGACCACCGGCGACATCCAGACCGAGAACGGCACGTTCAACCGCCTCAACACGAACCGCGGCGACTGGGAATGGGGCGGCGCCGTGACCAAATCGTTCTACACCCTGATGGTGTCGTACACCCTCGCCGGCCAGCCCACCGAGGTGGACGTCCGGGTCCCCAACACCCTGCGGTTCGGTTTCGGCGCGGAGGTCCCCGTCGCGCCGCTCATCCACGTCATCGGCGAGGTGAACTACAACGTGCTCGACGGCGGCGACTTCCCCGAGCCCAACTACGCCGTCATGAACGCCGGCGCCCGCGTCTGGTTCGGCCACTCCGGCTGGGCGCTCTCGGCCGCGCTCTCCGCGAACATGACCATGCTCTTCGACCACGGCATCAACCCGAACCCGCTCGGCGGGGTCCTCGGGATCACGTATGCCGCGTGGCCGCCGCCTCCCCCGCCGCCGATCGTCGTCCCGGCGGCCGCAGAGCCGATCGTCGAGCAGCCCGCGCCCGCCCCGGCGCCCGCCGCCGTCGCCCCGGCCCAGCAGCCCCCGCCGCGCCCCGCGCCGAAGACCACCACGGACGAGATCTTCTTCGACGGCAAGAGCGCCCGCCTGACGAACATCGCCAAGGCCGTGCTCGACGGCGTGGCCCTGCGCATGAAGAACGATCTGAACGCCACGGCGGTCGTCGCCGGCTACACGGACAACACCGGCACCGACAAGGCCAACGAGGAGCTCGGGATGAAGCGCGCCCAGGCGGCCAAGGAATACCTGGTGACCCGCCACGGCATCGACCCCGGCCGCATCTCGACGGTGTCGAAGGGATCGACCGAGCCCGCGTACGACAACTCCACGGCCGAGGGCAAGGCGAAGAACCGCCGCGCCCAGATCGTGGTCACCCTCGTCTCGGGAACGTGAGCCGGGCGCCCCTGCAGAGCTTTTTCGAACCCCCTCCCTCCGAGGGGGTTTTTTGACTTCAGGGATCGAGGCGGAGGCCCCGCCCCACAGCCCCCCGCCCCGCGTCGTCGGGCTGACGGCGATCTCCGCGGCCGCGGTCGTGGGGCTGTTGTACTACGGCCGCCCGCTCCTCGTCCCCGTGGCCTTCGCGCTCTTCCTCTCGTTCGCCCTGCGCCCCTTCGTGTCGCTGCTCGAGAGGGCCGGCGTGCCGCGCGTGCTCGCGATCCTGCTGATCCTCTTCGTGATCGTCGGGGGCATCGCGCTGCTCGTGATCAACGTGACCGGCCAGCTGAACCAATTCTTCGCCGCGCTGCCCCGCTACCAGGCCCGGATCCGCGAGCTCGTCAGCCAGATCACGGACTTCGTCAACCGGCTGCGCGAGCGGATGGGCTCGATCCTGCCCGAGGACTCCCGCGGCGTGCGCGAGGTCAAGGTCACGGGGTCCCAGCTCGACGCCACGCGCGCGGTCTTCACGCAGCTCGGCGAGACCCTCGGCGTCCTGCTCTACGCGGCCTCGGTGCCGTTCCTGACGTTCTTCATGCTGAAGGACCGCGAGAAGTTCAACCGGGTGCTCGCGGGCATCTTCACGCGCAACGAACGGCTCGGCGAGGCCGACGTCACGGGGGCGATCTCCCGCACGATGACCGCCTACGCCCTCGGCCTCGCCTTCGTCATCATGATCATGGCCGGCGTGACGACGCTCGCCCTGATGGTCCTGCGCATCGACTACTACTACGTCCTGGGGCCGGTCGCCGGCATCGCGATCCTCCTCCCCTACGTCGGCGTCATCTTCGCGACGCTTCCGGCCGTCGCGGTGGCCTACTTTCAGTACGACGGCGAAAAGGCCCTGCTCGTGCTGCTCGTGTACAGCCTGCTGCAGTTCCTCGAGGGCAACGTCCTGACGCCGTTCATCGTGGGCGGCAAGGTCCGGCTTTTCCCGCTCACGGTCATGATCTCCTTCATCTTCTGGGGAACGCTCTGGGGCATTCCGGGGGCGATCCTCGCCGTGCCCCTGACCTCGGCCATCAAGGTCGTCTGCGAGCACGTCCGGGGCTGGGAGGGCCTCGCCCGCCTGCTCGGCGAGCCCGACCTGCCGCACTTCAAGAAGAGGCGGCCCGAGCACGTGGCCGAGCCGGCCGCCGACGAAAAGTAAGGGCGGGGCAAGCCCCGCCCTCCGGCGGCCCGGGGGCCGCCCCTCCAGGATTCGGCGTTCGCTAGGGGTTGGGCGTCGGCTTAGGCGCGGCCTTGTCCTTGCCTTCCACCTTCTTCACTTCGCCCGAGACCGCGTCGCCCGTCGCCCTGGCGCCGGAATCGACCGCCTTGCCCGCGTCCGTCGCGCCGGTCGCGACGGCCTTCCCGGCCTTCGAGGCGTCCGTCGCCGCGTCCTTGCCGACCTTGCTCGCTTCGGCGCCCGTGGCCTTGGCCGCCTTCGACGTGTCCTTGGCGACGCCCGTGCCGACCTTGCTCGCCTCGGCGCCCGTGGCCTTGGCGGCCTTCGACGTGTCCTTGGCGACGTCCGTGCCGACCTTGCTCGCTTCGGCGCCCGTGGCCTTGGCCGCCTTCGACGTGTCCTTGGCGACGTCCTTTCCGATCTTGCTCGCTTCGGCGCCCGTGGCCTTGGCCGCCTTCGACGCGTCCTTGGCCACGTCCTTCGCGCCCGCCGAAACGTCCTCCCCGACCTTCTTGGCATCCTTGTCGACGCCCTCTTCGAGCTTCTTGAGCTCCGAAGGCTTCTTCGTCGGCTCGACCTTCTGGGCATCCTGGGCCGACGCGCCGGCCGCCGTCAGCGCCGCCGTCGCCGCCACCCCGATCGCGAGAATCCACCGTTTCATGCTGCAGCCCCTCTCTCTCAGTAATTTTCGCCCGCCCTCCTCGACGTTCGAGCGGGCGGCGCGAAAGGAAGGCGAAACCATACAACGGAGCGGGGCCGCCGGGAACCGGAAACGGGTCTTTCGGGAGGGGAGGCCCGGCGCGGCTCAGCCCGGGGGCGCGGCTCCGGCGGCGGCTCCGGGGGCGTGCTGGGCGGTCAGCTGGTCGTACAGCCGCCGGGCCTCCGGGTCCTGCGGGTCGAGCTCGAGCAGCTGCTTCGCCCAGCCGATCGCCGCCGCCCAGTTGCGCGCCTTCGCGTTGAAGGTCGCCAGCGCCGACAGGATCTCGCGGTTGCCCGGGAACCGCTCGTGCGCCGCCGAAAGCACCGCGAGGGCGCGATCGGTCTGGCCCGTCGAGTCCAGGGCGACCCCGTACACGTACGCGTACCGGGCTCGCTCCGGCGGCAGCGTCGCCGCCTTCTGCAGCTCCTTGAGGGCCTCGGGCATCCGCTTCTGGCGGACCAGCGCAAGGCCGAGGGCATGGTGGATCCCGGGGTCCCGCGGCGCCGCGGCGAGACCCTGGCGCAGGATTTTCTCCGCTTCGGCCTCGCGCCCGGTGAGCCGGTACAGGTCCGCGAAGTTGACGTACGTCCCTGCCATCGCCGGCATGAGCTCGAGCGCCTTGCGGTACTCGGCCTCGGCCCGGCCGGGGTCGCCCTGCTCGACCGCGATTCCCGCCAGGTTCAGGTGCGCCTCGGCACGGTCCGCGTCGACCGTCTGCGACCGCACGTACTCCGCCAGCGCCGCGTCGAAGGCCGCCCGCTCGGAGGAGTTCATCGACTCCTTCGACACCGAAGCGAGGGCGCGCGCCGCGTCGACGCGGACCGTCCGGATGGGATCGCGCAGGAGCGGCGACACCAGCGGAAGGCGCGCCGCGGGATCGAGGCCCTCCGCGGCGGTCAGCGCCCCGTCCCGCACGAGGGGATCGGGGTCGGCGAGCGCCCGCGCGAGCGCGGCGCCGGCGGTGGCGCCGCCATTGCGGGACAGCAGAGACGCGGCGGTGGCGCGGCGGATCGCCGGCTGCGCGGCGTCCTCGACGTAGCGCTGGAGGGCGGCGTCGGAGCCGGCCAGCTCCTCCTGTCCCGCGTGGATCGTCTCGCCGTAGTGCGGCTCCCTGCGGATCCGGTCTCCCCACCACTTGAGCGACGCGTCCGCGGCCCACTGGTTCGACTTGTCCTTGTGGCACTGGACGCACGCGTTCGGAGTCCCGAGCGTCTGCGAGAGATCGGGGCGCGGGATGCGCATGCTGTGGTCGTGGCGGGCATGCACGACCATGTAGTCGCGCGTCGGCATGTGGCAGGCCACGCACTTCGCGCCCGTCGAATCCGCCTTGTGAAAGTGGTGTTTCGGCGTGTCGAACTTCTCGGCCTGGTGGCAGCCCGCGCAGACGCGGTCGGCCGACCCCTTGATCTTCAGGTCGTGCGGGTCGTGGCAGTTCGCGCACGTCACGCCGGCGGCGTACATCTTGCTCTGGCGGAACGAGCCGTACTCGTACACCTCGTCCTCGAGCTGCCCGTCGGCGAAGTAGAGCCCGTCGGAGAGGAGCGCCGGCCGGTGCGACTGCATGAGCGGCTGGCCGTACACGTACTCGGCCGCGACCACCGAGCGCCGCGCGTGGCAGCGCCCGCAGGTCTCGATTTCCGCGCGGGACGGAAGGGGCTTGCTCCGCTTCGCGATGCCGGTCTTCAGGTCGAAGTCCCAGCTCGCCTTGTCGTTGGGAAAGTCGACCGCCAGGCCCTTGTCCCGGTCGTCCTTCTTCGCGGTTCCGGCCTTGACGGCCTCGCCCCAGGCCACGTGCGCCGAGCCGGGGCCGTGACATGCCTCGCAGGACACGTCGAGCTCGGACCAGGTCGTGACGTAGGTGTTGGAGGCGGCGGCGTAGCCCTTCTTCACGTTCGTCGAGTGGCAGTCCGCGCACATGTAGTTCCAGTTCTGGTACGCGCCCGTCCAGTGCAGCGGGTCGTCGTGCGCGACTTTCTCCTTCGGGTAGAGGTGGAACCAGCGCTGGCCCCCCTGGGCCTTCGGCCGCGTGTCCCAGCAGACGTTGAGCGCCTGGTACCGGCCGCCGGGAAACGCGATCAGGTACTGCTGCAGCGGGTACACGCCGAAGGTGTAGGCGATCGGGTATTCGTGGAGCCGGCCGTCCGGGCCGTCGGTCTTCACGAAGAACTTCCCGTCGCGCCTGAAGAACGTGGAGGTCACCCCGAAGTGCGTGAAGGACGCGTTGTCGAAGTTGCCGAGAACCGTCTGGTCCGTGGCTTCCTGCATCGCGAGGTCGTGGTGCGAGCCCTTCCAGCGGCGGTCCTCCTCCGCGTGGCAGGGCGCGCACTTCTCCCGGCCGACGAAGGTGGCGGTCGTGGCCCACGAGGTAGGCGTCGGCGTGACCGAGGCGCCGGACGGGGGCCCGCCTCCCTCCCGGCAGGCGGCGGCCCCGAGAAGGAGTGCGGCGGCGGCGCCCGCCGCAAGGGTCTTCCGGGTCAGAAGCACGCGCGCATCATAGCGGGAGCTCCGTGCCGGCCCGGTCCCGGGTCAGGAACCGGCGTGCGAGGGCCTTGGAGGCGAGCGACGCCAGCACGGCTCCCACGAGGAAGACCAGGACGAGGATCAAGCCGCGCCAGAACGCGTGGTCGATGACGCGCTTGAGGTTTTCGCCGGCTTCCGCGCTCGCGCGCCCGATCGCGGGCACGGACCGGTCCACCGAGCCGAGGAGCGTCGTGAGATCCCGGGCCATGCCGCCGACCTCGGTCGCGGCCTTCCCGTAGTCGAGCGGGTCGAAGGGCTTGCCCGGAGGGCCCGGGGGCGGCCCCGCTTTCGAGGGCGGCGGCGAGACGTAGTGCACGAACGCGTCGAGCGACTTGATCGTCGCGTCGAGCGAGGTGGACATCGCGGTTCCCGCCTCCAGCGTCTGGCGGGTTTCGCCGAGCAGGCCCCGGATCGTGGCTTCGCGCGCGTCGAGCTCCGCGAGGATGGCGGTGCGCTCGGCGGCCACGCCCGCGAGCAGCTGCTCGATCGCCGCCTTGCGCTGCTCGTCGACGAGGGCCGGCACGCCCTCGGCGGTCTTCGCGATGCTCTCCACGGACCGCGAGACCCTCCCCGCGTCGGCCACGATCTTCTGGGGATCGGGCTGGGAGGCGAGCTGGAAGGCGAGCAGCTCCGCCTGCCACCTCAGGAGCGTCGGCGCCCGCTCGAGATAGGCGACGGTCCTCGCGGCGAGCTCGCGCGACTGCTCGATGGCGATCGTCGTCGGGTCCAGGCCCGCGAACGGGTCGAGATGGAGGAGCGTGAAGATGCTTCCCGTGCGCAGTTTCGCGAGCGGGCTTCCCTTCTCCGTCGACAGCGCGAACTCGCGGAAGTGGATCGCCCCGACGCTGCGCTCGTGCGGGTTGCGCTCGCGCCACTGGGCGATCAGGCCCTCGAGCTGCTCGCGCTGCCCCGGGCCGAGGATCTGGCCGGCGAGGCCCCAGGCGCTCGACTCGAGCTCCCGGTGGGTCTCGATGAGGGGCAGGACGGCGGGGCCGAATTCCTCCCTCGACCGGGGATCCTCGATCACCATTCGCGAGACCACGGTCAGGACCACGACGTCGAGCGTGTTCCAGACGGGGTTCTCGCCGGTGGCGCTCACGTAGACCGCCGTGCCCTCCTCGAGCTTCCACTTCAGGGCGGCGATCTCCGCCTCGCGGGTTCCCGCGGCCTTCGCCGCCCCATCCGCCGCGTGCGCGACGGACGCCGAGTAGTCGTCGGCGAACCGGATCACCATGTTCTGCAGCTCGCTCAACGTCAGGTTGCCCTGCCCCGGCGCGGCGATGTTGGGCACGGTCTGCGTCTTGTGGAACACGGAACAGGCCGAGCCGCCGAGGAGCGTCGCGGCGAGGGCGAGCGGGCCGAGGACGGCCCGGCGGAACAGGCGGATCCGATCAGCGTTCATCGGCGAGACCTCCACTCCGCGCAGTCTAGCCCCGCCCGCGGCCCCTCCCCTTCGGCCCCGCCAGGGGCCATTGCGGCCCCGGTGATATGCTCCGGGCTTCCGAGGAGACACACCATGAAGAACCGGTTGGGGCTCGCCGCCGCATTCCTGCTCGCCAGCGCGTCGTTCCTCCAGGCGCAGCAGAACATGTTCAAGCTCGAGGGCGCCAAGGGAGCCGTCATGATCTCGCTCAACGAGCCCGTTCTGATCGGCGGGATGTACGTCTTCAACGCGTGGCCCGACGGCGGCAAGACGAACGTCCCCCAGGCGAAGGTCAAGAAGATCACCCGGCTGACCGGCGCGGCAAACTCGACGATCTATCAACTCAACCTCCTGCCGTCGGGAATCATGACCGCCCGGGACAAGCCCAGGGTCCAGAACGGCATGTACGTCTTTCACGACTGGCAGCTCGGGACCCTCATGAGCGTCCGGCAGACGGACGTCCGCTCGGTCACGCCCATGACCGGCGACAAGGCCTTCTGGATCGAGCAGGGCCTGAAGGGCGCGACCAAGAACGGGGACCTCTCGATGGACGGCACGGGCAACATCGTGATGATCGGAACTCCCCAGGCGCAACCCAACAGCTCCCAGGCCGGCCCGCAGAACCTGAACACCGTCTCGGGTCAGAGCGGCACCTCGGGCATCAACGGCGCCCCCGTCGGCAACTGGCAGTACCAGGGGACCCCCGGAACCTCCGACGCCTACGGCCCCGCCAACGCGACGATGGACAACGGCGTCCCGACGATGCCGGCCGCGACGAACGGCGGCGCTCCCCCGACGCAGCAGCCGCCGCAGTAGGCAGGAGAGGTTCGGGGGCCGGGGCGGCTCGGCCGGTTCCGCCGCGTCCCGCGGGAGCGGCGGGCTCCCTACAGCTGAAACTGCAGCCGGAGCTGGTAGAAGTGGGTGTGTCCGATCAGCCCCGCCCGGTCCAGGCGCCCGTAACCGTAGTCGAACTCGAAGCGCCACTGGCTCGTCGGATACCACGACAGGGCCCCGCTGACGCGGTCGAACTTCCCGCCCTGGACGCCCGCGCTCGTCAGGTCGATGCTCGAGTACCGCGCCGCCACCTCCCAGGCTCCGAGGCCGCCGTGCCGGAACGAGAAGGGAGAAGCCGGCCGGATCGCGTCGAAGGCGCCGAGCGCGTGGTCGTAGGGCCGCGTCTCGCCCGTCAGCGCCCAGGCCGCCGTGGCGTACCAGCCGCTGAAGTGAGGATCCCCCGTCCGGGGTGAGGCGATGCGCGTCGACGCGTACTCGCCCGAGATCGTGACGGGGCCTTCGACCGCCGCGAGCTCCCCGCCGACGGACGCGCCGTGGCCGGCCGGGAACGAGCCGGTGTCGACGAAGTCCGGCGCCTCGTACACTTCGGGCACGGTCTTCAGGGTGAAGGCGCCGTCGGGCGCCTCCCGGTACACGGCCGACGCTCCGAGGTGCAGGAGCCGGCGCCCGCCGTCCTGTTCGACCGCGAGGCCGGTGACGCGGCCCGCGAAGATCTGTCCGCTCTGGCTGAAGGTCAGCCCGTCGTCGAGCCAGTCGTTGAACCACCCTGCCGACCAGGTCATGCGGCCGCCGGCGACCGTGTTGGAGAACCGGACTCCCGGAAGGTGCGAGCTGATGAAGGCGAAGGCCGTCGACATCGTCGCGCGCTCCATGAACGAGATGTCCCTCCCGTTCTCGACCATCTCCATGCCGATTCCGGCCTTCTGCTTTCCGACCGTCACCGACCCGACCGCACCCAGCGGGATCGAGAGGTAGAGGTAGGTCGTGGTCCAGCCCCGCGCGCTCGTCGGGTCGAGCCCCCGGTAGTTGCCCCCGACCGCGAAGCCCCAGGGTTGGGGGAACTTGATCTGGCCCGTCAACAGGAGGTCGTCGACGCGGAAGAGCGAGGTCGCGGAAAGGTCGCCGACCTGGCGCTGGCTCGGCGCGTCCTGGGAGAAGAAGGCGCCGTCCTCCAGCGCCGCGAAGCCCAGCCGGAAGGAGGCCCACGAAGTCTCGAGCTCGTACCAGGGCCGCGCCGGGGCGTTCGGCCGCGCGTCGGGCGGCGATGCCGGATCCTGGGCGAGCGCCGCTCCGCCGAGCGCCGCCCAGAACGCGGCCGCCCGGCAGGCGCCGCGCAGCGCGGCCCGGAGCTTCCTCCCCGGCTTCCTCCCGCGCCGCGCGTCGGCCCCGGGCCGGACGTCCATCCCGTCCCTCCGCGCGGAGACGGCGGCGCTTTCCTTCGAGCCATCCGGGCCCGTCGTGCGCCCCGTTTCTCCGGAAATCACGGGGCGCGGGCGTCAGCGGGAGGAGGCGCCCGCCCGCTTCCGAAAGAGCAGGTCGAAGAGCCTCTTCTCGCCGGCCAGGGTGCCGAGTTCCCACAGGGCGAAAAAAGGAATGAAGGCGACGAAGAGGACGAGCGTGCGCCCGGCGATCTCGTACGCCCCCTGGCTCAGGAGGTCGTCGATCCCCGCCGCGAGCGTCTTGCCGTGCAGGAGCGCTTCGATGACGTGCTCGACGACCGCGAAGAGGGCGACGAGGAGGCCGTAAAAGAGGGAGGCGCGCAGCACGGTGAAGGCGATGGTCCGGCCCGCCGCGCGCTCGCTCAGTCCCATCGCCCGGCCGATGAGGACGACCTTGGCGATGAGGATGGCCTCGAGGAGGGCGAAGCCGTAGCGGAACGAGGTGACTCCGAGCTCGCGCGAGACGAGCCGCCGGTACGTCAGGAACGCGACGAAGAAGGCCGCCAGGTATGCCGACACCAGAAGAAGGAGCCGGAGCTCCTCCGCCGCCTTTTCCTTGAGGTGCGCCTTTTTCTCGGAGTCCATGCCGGAAAGCCTATCGCGGAAGAGGGGTCGTGCCGAAGCGCTCGGCCACTCGCACCAGGTCGGCCAGCGACCCCGCTTTCATCTTCTCCATGACCCGGGCCCGGTGCACCTTGACGGTCTTCTCCGCGGTGCCGAGCCGTCCCGCGATCTGCTTGTTGGGGAGCCCCCGGGCGACGAGCGCGAACACCTCCCGCTCCCGCGGGGTCAGAGAGTCGAAGCGCGCCCGCAGCGTCCGAAGGTCCTCCCGCTCGGCGCGCAGGGCGGCGCTTCGCGAGATCCCGGCCCGGACGGCGGCCAGGAGCTGCTCGTCGTCGAAGGGCTTGGTCAGAAAATCGATCGCCCCGCCCTTCATGGCCGTCACCGACGCCGGCACGCTGCCGTGGCCGCTGACGAAGACGACCGGCAGATCGCGGCCGGCCGCCGCCAGGGCCCGCTGGACCTCGAGCCCGTCGGCCCCCGGCATCTGCAGATCGAGCACGACGCACCCCGGGCCGTCGTGAAGGGGGCGCTCGAGAAAGGCGCGGGGCGACGCGAACGTCTCGACTGCGAGCCCTTCCGCCCGGAGCAGACGCGTCACGGCCCGGAGGATCGAAGCATCGTCGTCCACCACGAAGACGGTCCCCGGGGTCTCGCTCACGACGGCGCCTCCGCCGCGGGAAACTCGCATTCGAACGCGGCGCCCCGGCCCGGCGCGCTGCGGACGACGAGCCTCCCCGCGTGCGCGTCGACGATGGACCGGCAGATGGCCAGCCCCATGCCGAGGCCGTGGGCCTTGGTGGTGAAGAACGGCTCGAACACGCGGGGCACGTCGCCCGCCGGGATCCCCCGCCCCGAGTCGCTCACCGTGACGACGACCCGGCCATCGCGGGCCGACGTCTGGATCTCGACGCTGCGGTGGTCCGGCGGCCGGTCGCCGACCGCGTCGAGGCCGTTCACGACGAGGTTGAGGATGACCTGCTGGAGCTGGACCGCGTCGCCGGACACCGGCGCCAGGCCGGGATCGAGGCTCGTCGCGACCGCGGCCTTGCGCAGCTGCGCGTCGCTCGACACGAGCCGGACGACCCGCCGCACGGCTTCGTTGAGGTCCACCGGGGCCCGGCGGCTCTCCTCCTTGCGCAGCAGCGAGCGCATGCGGTGGATCACGTCGCCGGCGCGCTGGTCGTCCTCGACGATGTCTCCGAGGCTCGCGGCGATCTCCTCGAGGTCGGGCGCCGGCCGCGCGAGAAGGCGGCGGGCCGCCTGCGCGTTGGTCAGGATGGCGGTGAGCGGCTGGTTCAGCTCGTGGGCGAGCGAGGACGCGAGCTCGCCCATCGCCGCGACGCGGTTCAGGTGGGCGATCTCGGTCTGGTGGCGGCGGGCCTCCGACTCGGCGAGCCGGCGCTCGGTCACGTCCACGTTGACGATGACGGCCCCGCTTCCGGGCCGGCCGAGGACCTGCACCCGCTTCTCGAAGTGACGCTCCTCGCCCGCCGCCTTGACGGAGTACTCGATCTCCCCGCGCGGCCGCCGGCCCGTCAGGATGGACTCGATCAAGGCGAGCCGCTCGCCCGCGGCCCCGTCCCCGCCGGCGAGCTCGCGGCGGCAGAGGTCCAGGTAGTTCGTCCCGACCGGCGCTCCTCCCCCGCCGGCCCCCGAACGGAGGCCGGAGCTCGCCCAGTTTTCGTTGACCTGGACGATCCGGCCGCCGCCGTCGAGGACCGCGACCTCGTTCGGAAGCGAGGCGATGGTGGCGTCGGTCATGGCCCGGGCGTCGGCGCGGCGCCGCCGCTCGAGGAGCAGGGCGGCGATCAGCCCGCCCTGGATCAGCAGGGCGGCTCCCACGCCGAGCACCGCCGCGCGGTGGTCGTTCCAGAGACCGGGAGCCCTGTAGAGAATCTGGGCTCCTCCGGGCACGCGGGAGTCCGGAATCCGCCAGCGGCGCAGCTGCCGGTCGTCGAGCTCGAGCCGGCTGAACGCGGGCGGGGCCGGCGCGCGGCTCGGCGCGCCGGCAAGGAGGCCCAGGACGAGACGGCCGGCCTCGGCCCCGAATTCGCGGTAGTCGAACACCCATCCCCCGACGAGACCGTAGCCGACCATCGTGGCGCTGACGCCGAAGATCGGGCTGTTCGACAGAGGCGCGATCCGCGCGAGCACGTCCCGGGGGACGAACCTGCGGCCCGACCCGTCCGAGTGAAAGCTCTCGAAGAAGACCACGGTGTCCGGGGGGAGGCGGGCGACCCGCCTTTCGAGCTCTTCGACGCGGAGGCCGGTCAGGTCGAGAAAATCGAGGCCGCGCGACGACAGGTCCGACCTCCATCGCGGGCCGTCCTCGCCGTCCTCGGCCACGTAGGCGACGTGCCGCGTGCGCGGGAGCACGGTTTTCGCGAGATCGAGGGTCTTTCCGACTTCGAAGGGGGCCCCGAGACCGACGACCCCCGGGGGAAGCGCAAGCCCCTCGAAGCTCCGCTGCGGAGCGAGCAGGACGACCGGCACGCCCGGCCAGAGTTCCTCGCGCAGGGGCCCGACAAAGGCGAGGGCCGCGCTCGTGACGGCCACGATCGCGTCGAAGCGCTGGCCCCGGTACCGCTCCCGGAACCAGGCCGCTTCCGCCGCGGCCCGGTCGGGCAGCCGCACCGACTCGAGGAAGTCCGTGTGGACGTCGGGCCGCGTGGTGGACGGCTCGGCCTCGAACGTCTCGAACAGTCCCGCGGAGAGACCGGAGACCCAGGGCAGGTGGGGCTGTTCGACGTGGACGATCAGGACGGACTTGCGCACCGACGGGAGCTCCGGGGAGCCGGAAGGCGGGGCGCCGGCGAGCCCCTGCGCCACGGCCGCCAGGGAGGCGCAGAGGGCGGCCTGCCGGCCTCGTCGCCAGGGGGAGAGCGGCGGGGTTCCCATGACCAGGGGAGGATTCTATGGCGAGGGCGTCTCCCCCATTGCCGTCCCGATCGCTTCGAACAACACCGACTCGTCGAACGGCTTGCGCAGGCACGGGGCTTCCGGCGACTGGCGCAGGCCCCTCAGCGTGGAAGCGTCGTCGTGGGCGGTGATGAAGACGACCGGGATGCGGACCCCGGACCGGGCCAGCTCCGCCCGCAGCTCGAGCCCGCTCATCCCCCCGAGCGAGACGTCGAGGACCAGGCAGTCCGGCCGGTTCTCGCCCCCGCGCGCCAGGAACGCCTCCGCGGATTCGAACGTCTCGACGTCGAAGCCCGCTCCGCGCAGCAGCCGGCCGAGCGACTTGCGCACGGAGGCGTCGTCGTCCACGACCGCGATGCTCGATGGCCGGGCCTTTTCCTGCACGATTCCCTTCCGCCGGACGGAGACTTGAATCGAAGATAACTCCCGGTCTCGCGGCGCGGCATTGGACCTTGGGCCTACGCCGGCGGCCGGCTCTGCCCGTCCTCCCCGGTCACGGCTCGAACGCGAACACCTTCTTCCAGTCGCTCTTCATGCTGATGACGGTCCACCCCTTCTTCTTCGCTTCGTCGTAGAGGGCCTGCGTGAACGTGCCGACCTTCGTGTCCGGCAGACCCGCGGCCGGGCCGTACGCGTACTCGCGTTTCGCGTCGTCGTGGAGGACGAGCATCATCAGGCGAGCCCCGTCGCCCGCCCCGGTGTACTCGAGCATCTGCCGGTCGCCCGTCGAGTTGCCGAACGCGGCGTAGGGCCTGCGCCCGATCATGAGATGGATGCCCTCGGGTTTGCCCGCGTCGTTGTCGTTGAGGATCAGCTTTGGATCCTTGGTCAGGAACGGCCTCCCGTTCCCGTCGTAGCCGTACTTCGTCCCCAGGGCGGTCCCCACGACCTGCTCGGGCGGGATGCCGTAGGTCTGCTCCGAGTACGTCCTCACGAAATCCTGGCCCCCGCCGGTGACGATGTAGGTCTTGAATCCGCTGGCGCGGAGGTAGCGGAGCACTTCCTGCATCGGCTGGTAGGTCAGCTCCGTGTAGGGCCTCTTCCAGCGCGCGTCGCGGGCTTCCGAGAGCCACTTCTTCACCTCGGCCTGAAATTCGTCCGTGCTCATGCCCGTGAGCGTGGCGACCGCGATCTTCTCGAGGTCGGTCATGGTGAGCTTCGCCATCGCCTCGCGGTCGCCGGACATCACCGTCCTGAACGGCTCGACGCCGGCGAGCTCCGGCTTCGCCTTGACCAGGGCGGGGACGCGGCCGAAGCAGTACAGGAGCTGGCTGTAGACGGGGTGCTCGGCCCAGAGCGTGCCGTCCTGGTCGAACGTGGCGACACGGGCTTCGGGCGGCACGAACTTCGGGCTCCCTTTGTCCGTCGTGGCCCTCACGAAGTTCACGATGGCCTTCTTCGCGGGTCCCTCGTTCCAGGAGGGCAGCGGATCCTGGGCCGTCGCGGCCGGCTGGCCGACGCCCAGCGAGAGCAGGAGGAGGATCGCGATGCGTGTCGTCTTCATGATCGGTTCCTCGCGAAATGAGTAGACGCCCCCGGGCGGCGCCGTCGGAGATACAAATCGATCAGAATGCGCTGCACCCCCTGGCGGGTCGCGCCCCCTCCTTCCCGAGCCGGCGGCGGTGGGGCGCCTCGTCGCCCGTGACCCCGAGGCGGGGACGCCCCGCCGATGCCGTCGCCGCGACGACCACGTCGTCGGGGCCGGGGTTCCGGGCCGCCCCCCGGAGCCCCGCGCGCCGCTCCGACGCGCGTTCGCTGTCCGTTCACGAGGGCTCCCGCTCTTGGCATTGGACGGGGCGGCCCCTTCGAGCCGCCCCGTCTCGGACTCCCGAAACTACTCTCCCGCGTGGCTGGCGACCTTGGCGTTCTTGAGCTGCTCCATGACCTGGGTCAGGTTGTAGCTCGCCGGATCCTGCATCGGCGGAAACTGCTGGTACGTCTCCAGCTCGTGCAGCCACAACGACTGCCCGATCGGGAGCATGTTCCAGTCGTACAGGTACGCCGTGACCGGAGCCGCGATGGCGCCGCCCATGCCGATCAGGGTCTTGAACTGCTGGCCGAGCGACGTCTCGAACGGATCCCGCTTGATGTTGACGACCTGGGCCCAGTGATACGGCAGCGCGCCGTTGATGAAGCCCGCCGGGTCGTCGGAGACCATCGTGAAGTAGATCTTCCAGTTCTTGTAGCGCACCGCCGAGGGCTGCGCCCCGGAGTAGTAGAAGAAGACGTCGGTCGCCGCCTTCGGGGACTTGCCGGTCAGGTAGGCGATCTGGTTGTGGCCGTCGAGCGTGGTCTTGACGATGCCGGGGTACTTGCCCGCCTCGATCTGCTTCTTGAGGTCGTCTCCCTTGGCCCCGCCGGCGATCTCGACGAACGTCGGCAGCCAGTCGAGGGACGCGAAGATGTCGTTGAACACGGTTCCCGGCTTGATGACGCCCTTCCAGCGGATGACGCACGGCACGCGCATGCCGCCTTCCCAGGTGCTGAGCTTCCCGCCCTTGAACGGCGTGGTGCCGCCGTCGGGGTAGGTGATCGTCTCGGCGCCGTTGTCGGTGGTGAAGACGATGATCGTGTTGTCGAGCTGGCCCATGTCCTGGAGCTTCTTGAGGACGACGCCGATGTTGTCGTCCATCTGCTTCATTCCGGCCTCGTTCACTCCCCAGTCCTTGCCGCCGGGCTGGCCGACCATCGCCAGGTACTTGTCCGAGAGCACCGTCGTGATGTGCATGCGCGCCGGGTTGTACCAGACGAAGAAGGGCTTGTTCGTCTTCTTCGGGTCGTTGCGGTCGAGGAAGTCGACGACGTGCGAGGAGATCTCCTCGTCGACCGTCTTCGACCGCTCGAGCGTCAGCGGTCCCTGGTCCTGGCAGCTCTGACCCTTCGACGAGCCGTCGGGGGACTTGCACCAGAGCACCGGCCGCGGAGGCGTCAGGCAGGTGGTCGTCCGGGGATCCACGGCACCCGGAACCTCCGGCAGCCCGGGGATGAGCGTGTTCTTGCAGGGCGGCGCGACCGTCTGCTGCGTCGGGGTCGTGTTGATGTCCGGGAAGCTCACGCCCTGCATCGCGTCCAGGTGGTACAGGTAACCCCAGAACTCCTGGAAGCCGTGCGCGGTCGGCAGCGCGTCGGTGTGGTCGCCGAGGTGGTTCTTGCCGAACTCGCCCGTCGTGTAGCCGAGGTCGTGCAGGAACACCGCGAGCGCCGGCGTGCCGGGCTTCAGATAGCTGGGGCTTCCCGGCAGCTGCGGCGGGATCATCCCGGTGCGCAGCGGATGCATGCCCGTGAAGAAGGCGTTGCGTCCCGCCGTGCAGCTCTGCTCGGCGTAGTACGACATGAAGATTCCGCCCTCGTTGCCGATGCGGTCGATGTTGGGCGTCTCGCCCACCATCAGGCCGCGGTGGTAGATGCTCGGCTGCATCCACCCGATGTCGTCGCCCATGATGAACAGGATGTTGGGCTTGCCGCCCGCCTGTTGGGCGAGCGCCGTGAGGCTCACCGCCAGGCCCAGAAGGACAGCCAGACTCGTTCGACGCATTCCCCTCGTCATGACCACGCTCCCCTTTCTACAGCCCTCGCAAGATCGAGCGCTGCGCGCCTCAAAAAAAAGACACCGGCTTCATTCCCCCGCCACTTCCACCATCGCCCAGACTACCTTCCCCGTCGCCCGCAGGACATTGGACCTTGGTGCTACGCCCGCGCGGGGCTCGCCGGCCGTCAGAACGTCAGGGTCAGGTAGACGCGGGGCCCGTAATAGCTGTACTTGAACTGAACGTAGGTCGTCGCGTCTTCCCTCTTCAGGCTGAACCTCTGGTAGTCGAAAGCCGCGCTGACGCCGAAGTTCTTCGTCGCGAACCAGTCGATGTGCGCCTCGGCGTCGAACACCGCGCCGGTGTAGGGGGACACGGGGGCGAAGATGCCGTTGAAAATCAGGCCGGCCGCGAGGCCCTCCCCCACCTGCTGGTCGAACTTGAGGCCAAGGAGCGGGACCGGGAGCTCCTCCTTCGCGGTCCGCGTGACCGTCTGACCGACGATCGGGCCGCCCGGCCCGACGACTCCGGCCGCGGCCTGGAGCTCGGCCTTGAGGATCACGTAGGAAGCGCCGAGGGAGAGGCCGAACTGCGTGTGCTCGTTCTTGATGAAGTCGTAGCGAAAGTCCACGTACGGAAGGTCCGAGCTCGTGGTCGCCGAGACGGAGGCGCCCGCCGTGTACGTCACGCCGCCGTAGGGAATGTCGACCGAAAAGGCGTCGGTGCGGCTCCGGCGAAAGCCCGTGTATCCGAAGTCGAGGTAGACGCGGCCGAGGAAGTTCCAGTAACCCCGGGCCACGAAGCCGGGCGCCGAGGACTTCAGCAGGCCCAGGCCCTCCATGTCCACGCCGGGGCCGATCGGCCCTCCGGGGGTCAGGTTCTCCTGGAAGTTCACGGTCGTGTTGAACCAGGCGTACTCGCCTCCGAGAGAGAGGCGGAACGTGTTCGGCACGTCGCCGGGAAACGTGCTCGACGATTCCGCCGAGGCGGCCGCGGCCACGAGGAGCAGCGCGCCGACGGCCGCAAAGGGCGCCAACCACCGGCTCCGAATCCTGGATCCAGAATTCATGTCATCCCCTTTCGAAGGCAAACTGGAGAGGGGCGGCGCCAGCCCGGCGCCGAGCTCTCCGACTCGTGGAAATCCTTGCTCAAACCGAATGCCTGCACGTGATGAGTCCGTATCAGACCCCTTGCGCCTGCGGCGGCAGAGTGTACCGCTCCGGCTGCCGCCCCGACATTGGACCTTGGGTCCATGTCCCCGCCCCGGACTTGCCGCCCGATGCCCCGACGGCGCATGCTCCCGCCGCACCCATGAGCTCTCTTTCGATCGTCCTGCCGATGGCCTTCGTCATGGTCGCCGGGCCGCAGATCGTGACGGCGATCCTCCTCGCGACCGGACAGCGGCCGCGGCGCGACTCGGCCTTCTTCCTTCTCGGAGCCGGGGCCGCCACGGCGATCGGCGTCACGGCGGCGTATCGGCTGACGGGACTCCTGAAGGGAAGCGGCGCGCCGCTCCAGGGAGACCTCCGGGTTCAGCGCGCGATCGACCTCGCGATCGTCGGGCTGCTCCTCGTCCTCGCGTGGAAGGTGTGGCGCGGGCGCCGCGCCAGCCGGCCGCCGCGCTGGATGGCCAGGCTCGAGACCGCCACGCCGCTCTTCGCCCTCAAGGTGGGATTTCTCCTCTTCCTGGCCCTGCCGGGAGACCTCATCAGCATGTTCACCGTGGGCGCGCACCTGGCGAGGCACGGGGCGCCGTGGTGGCACGGGTTCGTCTTCGTCGCGGCGACGGTCCTCCTGGCGGGCCTGCCGCTCCTGGCGCTCCTCGTCCTCGGCCGCCGCGCCCGGGCGAAGCTTCCGGCCGCCCGGGACTGGATGACGAGGAATTCGTGGATCGTCAGCGAGATCGTGATCGCGTTCTTCCTGCTGATGACCGCGAAGGACCTTCTCGGCGGCTGAGCCGCCGCGCCGGCTCCGCGCTCAGGCGATCCGCGTGACGCGCCGGGTCTGCCGCTTGCCGAGCGAGAGGAGGCTTCCGACGAACCCGGCGGCGGCGCCGGCGGCGGGCAGGAGCAGGGCGGTCGGGACGCTCAGGAACCCCACCCACAGCACGGCGAGGACCGGGTGCGGGTCCCGCGCGAGCCAGTGGGTCGCGAACCGGTACGTCGCGTACAGCAGGCCGAGGGCGAAACTGCCTCCGATGAACCCCTCGGCCGTCGCGTACAGCCAGAACGGCGCGCGGATCGCGCTTTCCGTCGCGCCCATCAGGCGCATGATGCCGACCTCGTCGCGGTGGAGGTCGAGGGCCAGGCGCACGGCCGACGCGACCGACAGGATCGCCGCGAGGGTCAGGACCGCCCCGAGGAAGAGCCCGGCGTTGCGCACGAGGCCGATCGCGTCGCGAAAGCGCCGCGAGAACTCCTCCTCCGACTCCGCGGATTCGACGCCGGGCCACAGCCGCGCCGACGCCGCGATTTCCGTGGCCGTCCGGGGCGGCGCGCCGGGCTTGAGGATCACCTCGATGGACGGCGGAAACGGCGCCTCCTTCAGGTCCGAGAGCGCGGCGCCGAGATCCGGGTACGCGCGGCGGAAGCGCTCGAGGGCGGCCTCGCTGCCGACGATCCGCACGGTCTTGATCCGGAGGTCGGAGGCGAGGCGCGCGGCGATCGCGCGGGCGTCCGTCGCCGGCTCGAGCGTCACGACGACCGAGGTCGGGTCCCCCTGCGCCACCGAGAGGCGGCCCAGGTTGCGCGACAGGAGCGCGAGCAGGCCCGGCACGAACAGGGCGAGCGCGATCAGCGTGATGGCGGCCGCGGCCTGGCGCGGGCTCGACTTCGCGATGGACCAGGCTTCGGCGACGACGTAGCGCGGCCTGGGCATCAGCGGTCCGCCCGCGCGCGCGTCAGTGGAGCGGCAGGAATGGCGCCTCCCGCACGATCGGCGCGGGCTCCCGGGAGCGGTCCGGGTCGTGGAGGCGCCCCCGCTCGAGGGTCAGGGTCCGCTTGCCCATGCGCCGGATCATCTCGAGGTCGTGCGTCGCGACGACCACCGTCGTGCCCCGGATGTTGATCTCGACGAAGAGCCGCATGATCTCCTCGGCGAGGACGGGATCGAGGTTGCCGGTCGGCTCGTCGGCCAGGAGCACCGTCGGCTCGTTGACGATCGCGCGGGCGATGGCGACGCGCTGCTGCTCGCCCCCGGAAAGCTCGTCCGGGTACGCGTTCATCAGGTGGTGCAGGCCGACGCGCTTCAGGACGTGGTACGCGCGGCGCTTCTGCTCGGCGCGGGCGAGGCCCAGCACGTTCTGGACGAAGGAGATGTTCTCGAAGACCGTCTTGCGGCCGATGAGCTTGAAGTCCTGGAACACGACGCCCATCGTGCGCCTCAGGTACGGGATCTGGCCCTGCGGCAGCACGCCGATGTTGCGCCCGTTCACGATGATCTGGCCGGCCGTGGGCGGCTCCTCGAGGAAGAGCAGGCGCAGCAGGGTGGACTTGCCCGCGCCCGACGGCCCCGTCAGGAACACGAACTCGCCCGGCTCGATGCGGAAGGACACGTCGAGCAGCGCGTCGCGGAAGACGCCGTACTTCTTCGAGACGCCGAAGAGCTCGATCACGCGCCCTGCCCGAGCGCGCGGGTCAGCGCCTCGCGCACGGCCGCCGGGTCGGCCCGCCCGCCCGTCTTCTTCATGACCTGGCCGACGAGCCAGCCGAACGTCTGCGTCTTGCCGGAGCGGTAGAGCTCGACCTGCGACGGGTTGCCGGCCACGACCTCCGCGACCGCGGCCTCGAGCGCGCCGGAATCGCGCAGGCGGCCGAGGCCCCTCTCCGCGACGATCGCCGCGGCGTCCGCGGGAGAGTCGAGCATCGCCACGAGCACGTCCTTGGCGGACGCCGCCGAGACCTCGCCGGCCTCGACGAGGCGGACGAGCCCGGCCAGGCGCTCGGGCGAGACCGGGAACGAGAGGGCGTCCTCGACCGGGATCCGGCGCTCCTTCATCCAGCGCAGGACCTCGCCGGTCACCCAGTTCGCGGCGGGCTTCGGCGCGGAAGCCGCCGCGGCGCGCTCGAAGTAGTCGGCGAGCTCGCGCGACGACACGAGGGTTTCGGCGTCCTGGAGCGGGAGGCCGAAGGCCTCGACGAACCGGGCCCGGCGGGCGCGCGGCAGCTCGGGGAGCTCCCCCGCGGCCTCCAGGATCCAGGCCTCATCCACGACGAGCAGGCCCAGGTCCGGCTCGGGGAAGTAGCGATAGTCGTGCGCCTCCTCCTTGCTCCGCATCGCGACGGTGCGGCCGCCCTTCTCGTCCCAGAGGCGCGTCTCCTGGACGATCTTCTCGCCGCGGGCGATCGCCTCGGCCTGGCGCTCGATCTCGTGCTCGATCGCCCTGGCCACGAACCGGATGGAGTTGAGGTTCTTGATCTCGACGCGGGTCCCGTACGGCGCGGTCTCGGAGGCGCGCACCGAGACGTTCGCGTCGCAGCGCAGGCTCCCCTTCTCCATGTCGCCGTCGCAGACCCCCGTGTAGCGCAGGAGGCGGCGCAGCTCCGTCAGGTAGCTCGCGGCCTCCTCGGCCGACCGGATGTCGGGCTCGCTCACGATCTCGACGAGGGGCACGCCGGCCCGGTTCCAGTCCACGAGGGACGCGTCGGTGGGAACGTCGTCGTAGGGGGTGTCGTGCAGGAGCTTGCCCGCGTCCTCCTCGAGGTGCGCGCGCACCAGCCGGACCGCCTTTTCGCCGCGCGGCGTGTCGATCGCGATCGCGCCGCCGGTCGAGAACGGCCGGTCGTACTGGGAGATCTGGTAGCCCTTCGGCAGGTCGGGATAGAAGTAGTTCTTGCGGGCGAACTGCGACTCGCGGTGGATGGTCGCGCCCACGGCCGTGGCCAGGCGCAGCGCCAGCGTGACCGCCTCGCGGTTCAGGACCGGAAGGGTGCCGGGGAAGCCGAGGCAGATCGGGCAGGTGCCCGAGTTCGCGGGCGCGCCGATCGTGACCGGGCAGGGGCAGAAGATCTTGGAGCGGGTCTGGAGCTGGGCGTGGACTTCGAGCCCGATGACGGGAAAAACGCTGGTTTTACGGGGCGTTTCGACGGCCGACACCGGGGAATCTTAGCATGCGCGTTGGGCCTTTCGAGCATTCGCGCGGCGCCTGGGGGCCCCGTCCGCGCCTCCCCTACAATGCCCCCCATGACCTGGCTCGACGAAACGCGCGACGGCGTGCGGGTGATCCTGCCGGGCGACGTCCCCGCCGGAACCGTCGTCGCGTTCTCCGGGCGGGGGCACGCGCCGGAGGGCGAAGCGAAGCCGACGCCGTTTCTCGCCCGCCGCGTCACGCGGGCCCTCGGCCTCGACGGGATTCCCATTCACTGGGCGCGCCAGGTCCACGGCGACGCGGCCGTCACCGTGCGCGCCGCCGCGCCGCGCGGCGAGGCGTCCGATTCGGGCGAGTGCGACGTGCTCGCGACCGGCCGCTCCGGCGCCGCGCTCGTCGTCCAGACCGCCGACTGCGTGCCGATCCTCCTCGCCGCTCCCGGCGCCGTGGCCGCCGCCCACGCGGGCTGGCGCGGGTCGGCGAAGAACGTCGCCGGACGCGCGGTCGCGGCGCTCGCCGCCCTGGGCGCCCCCCCCGAAGGCTTGAGCGCCTGGATCGGCCCCTCGATCGGCTCCTGCTGCTACGAGGTCGGCGGCGAGGTCGCCGCCCAGTTCGCGGGCGATGCGGTGCGCGCCGGCTGCGGCGGGCGGTTCCGCCTCGACCTGCGCGCCGTCAACGTCTCGCAGCTCGAGGCGGCCGGCGTCCCCCGCGCGGCGATCGCCGTCCACCCCGCCTGCACGAAGTGCGGCGGCGACGGTTACGCCAGCTATCGCCGCGACGGGGCGAAGGCCGGGCGAATGATCGCCCTGATCGCGCGGGCCTGAGCCCCGTTCGTCTATACTGACCCGACCCGCGCCCCCGAAAAGACGACGCCCCAGGAGGAGACATCCGATGAAACGCCGTTCTCTTTCCGTCGCACTGGCCCTGTCTCTCGTTCTCGCGGCGCCGGCCCCCGCCGCGGTCTTCGCCGCCAGGGGCGCGAAGGCCACGCTGACGGTCGAGTACGTCTACTCCGCCAACGGGAAGACGCAGGACCAGAACGACAGCCACCGATGGAGCGTGACGCGTTCGGTCAAGCTTCGCGCCGACCTGGTCGCCCAGGAACCGCAGTCCCTCTCCTCCATCCACGCGATGGAGCCGGGCCAGAAGGCCGACGCGGAGGCGAAGCAGGCGAAAGCCAGGAGCGCCCAGGAGAAGATGGCGCCCCTGCAGGCCGACATCCAGAAGATCATGGCGAAGTGCGGCGAGGACCAGGCCTGCATGGAACGCGAGATCCAGAAGTACGGCATGGCCAACAGCGACTCGGCCACGATGAACTCGGCCCGTTCCGCGCGCAGCGACGTTCAGGCGGCATCCGCACAAGGCCCCGCGCGCTACCAGCTCTGGAAGGCGACCTCCCAGGCGGGAACGTACTCCATCGAGGAAACGCGCCAGGACGTCGTCGCGGATCCGGCCTGCGGCAAGTCCATGCATTGCGTCACCGACGAGACGGCCAAGGGAGGCGGGGAGATCCCGGCGCCGCCCTCGGCCGCCGGCGGCACGGCGGCCTTCTCGATGGCCGAAGTCGACTCCTCCGGAAAGACGGTGACGATCGTCCTTCCCGTGCCGATCTCGCCGCTCCCCTACTCGAAGACCGTGAAGTCGGACTCGCCGGGCACGAGGAGCGGGACCTTCCCGGAGCGGATGCGTTTCCCGCCCATGGACCTGAAGCCGGTGCGTGTCCCCCTCAAGGCCGGCGGGATCAACGAATCCGGCACGCAGGAGATTCCGATCTCCGGCAATCGAGGCGACGGCGGGACGTTGACGATTCGCTGGAGCCTGACGGCGAAGTAGCGGCGGCGGGTGCCGCCGCCGTTCGCTTCCGTGAGAACCGACGCTACGCCGGCGTGAGGTCCGCGTAGCGGGCGACGAACTTCTTCTTGCCCGCCCGGTCGAAGTACACCGTCAGCCGCGTCTCGTCGCCGGAGCCCTCCTCGCCGAGGATGACGCCGTAGCCGTAGCGCGGATGCCGGACGCGCTTGCCGCGGCGCAGCGGCCGGTCGTCCCGGGGCTCCTCCTCGTAGGCGCGCGCGGTGAAGAGCGTCGGCGCGGGCCGCGCGAACACCTGCTCCTCGAGGGCGCGCTTCGGGATCTCTTCGAGGAAGCGCGACGGCCGGCGGGGCTCGATGCGCCCGTACACCATGCGGCGGTCCGCGAGCGTCAGGGTCAGCGAGTCCTTCGCGCGGGTCATGCCGACGTAGAGCAGGCGGCGCTCCTCCTCGAGCTCGTCCTCGTCCTCGGCCGACTGGCCGTGCGGCAGGTAGCCCTCCTCGAGGCCGACGGCGAAGACCGTGGCGAACTCGAGGCCCTTGGCCGCGTGGAGCGTCGAGAGGGTGACGGCGCCGCCGGTGCCCGCCGCGTCGGCGTCGGTGGCCAGCGCGACCGTGTCGAGGTACTCGGCGATCGTCGCGCCCTCGGCGTTGCGGCGCTCGAACTCGCGCGCCGAGGACAGCAGCTCCTCGATGTTCTCGCGCCGCGCGACGTCCTCGCGGTCGTCGGACTCGGCGTAGAGGGCCGCGTAACCCGTGACCGAGAGCAGGTGCTCGAGCAGCGCCGACGGCGTCCAGGTCGCGGCCTTCTCGTGGAGGTCGAGGACGACCTCGCGGAAGCGCGCGAGCGCCGTCCGGGCCCGCTCGGTCAGGCCCGGCGGGTTCTCGGACACCTCCCACCACGAGCGGCCGGTCTCGCGGGCCGCGGCCGCCAGCCGGTCGAGCGTCGCGGCGCCGATGCCGCGAGCGGGCACGTTGACGACGCGGCGGAAAG
The DNA here is from genome assembly GCA_041912555.1 of Thermoanaerobaculia bacterium. Lineage (GTDB taxonomy): Bacteria > Acidobacteriota > Thermoanaerobaculia > UBA5066 > Gp7-AA6 > DAHUXD01. The sequence goes on along the minus strand of JAYRMU010000016.1, from coordinate 24,585 downwards.
CGAGGTCGTCCTCCGGCCGGGCCGCCAGGCGCAGGTACGCCAGCACGTCCTTGACCTCGGCGCGCTCGTAGAACTTCATTCCGCCGACGACGACGTACGGGATCCGCCGCCGCACGAGCTCCTCTTCGAAGGGCCGCGACTGCGCGTTCGTGCGGTAGAGGATCGCGATCTCGCCCGGCGGCTTCCCCGACGACGCGATCTCGCGGGCCACCGCTTCGGTCTCGGCGCGGTCCTCGTCGAAGTGCCACAGGCGCACGGCGGCGCCCTCGCCCCGGTCGGCGCGCAGGCGCTTCTCGCGCCGGCGGCGGTTGTGGGCCACGAGCCCGGCGGCGGCCGCGAGGATCTTCGCGGTGGAACGGTAGTTGGCCTCGAGCGCCACGACGCGCGCCCCCGGGAAGTCCTCCTCGAAGTGCAGGATGTGCTCGACCTCGGCGCCGCGCCACCGGTAGATGGCCTGGTCCTCGTCGCCGACCGCGCACAGCGACTCCGCCCCCTCGCCGAAGAGCTTCACGAGGGCGTCCTGGGACGAGTTCGTGTCCTGGTACTCGTCGATCAGGAGGTGGCGCACCCACCGGCGCTCCTCAGCGAGCACCGCGGCGTTCTCCTTGAGCAGGCGCACCGAGCGCGCGATGAGGTCGTCGAAGTCGAGGGCGCCCGTCGCGGCCAGCTTCTTCTCGTAGAGGGCGTAGACCTGCGCGATGCGCTCCCCCGCGTAGTCGGTCTCGAGCAGGGCGAAGCGCTCGGCGGTCACGAGCGCGTTCTTGGCGTTGGAGATGCGGGCCCGCACCGCGTTCGGCGGCAGGACCTGGTCCGAGATCGAGAGCTCCGCCATGGCTTCCTTGATGAGGGCGAGCTGGTCCGAGGAGTCCGCGATCGCGAACCGTGGCGGCAGGTTCGCCTCCCGGGCGCGGCGCCGCAGCAGGCGCAGGCTCCAGGAGTGAAACGTGCCGATGAACGAGCCGAAGGACCCCGCGCCGAGCAGGGACTGCGCCCGCTCGCGCATCTCGGCCGCGGCCTTGTTGGTGAAGGTCACGGCGACGACGGTCCGCGGGTGCGCGCCGCCGCGCACGAGGTGCGCCAGGCGGTGGGTGATCACGCGGGTCTTCCCCGAGCCGGCGCCCGCCAGGACGAGCAGGGGGCCCTTTCCGTGGAGGACCGCCTCTTTCTGTTCGGGGTTCAGGCCGTCGAGGAGATCCGATTTCGGATTTCGGAGTTCGGGGCTCGGATTTTCCAAGGCCCGGAGTCTATCGAATTTCCGGACCCGGCATCCGGCCGCCGCGATCCGAAACGTTCACTCCACCGTGACCGACTTCGCGAGATTCCGCGGCTGGTCCACGTCGCACCCTCGCCGCACGGCGACGTGGTACGCGAAGAGCTGCAGCGGCACGACCGAGAGGATCGGCTGGAGCTCCGCGATCGTCTCGGGCACGATCACGACGTGGTCCGCGATGGCCGCGACCTCTTCGTCCGGCCGTGTGCCGAGGACGATCGCGATGCCGTCGCGGGACTTGACCTCGCGCAGGTTCGACAGGGTCTTCTCGCGCCAGGCGTCGTGGGGCGCGAGCACGATGACCGGCATGTTCTCGTCGATGAGCGCGATCGGACCGTGCTTCATCTCGCCCGCCGGGTACCCCTCGGCGTGGATGTACGAGATCTCCTTGAGCTTCAGGGCCCCCTCGAGCGCCACCGGGTAGTGCAGCCCGCGCCCGAGGTAGAGGAAGTCGCGCGCGTGCTGGTAGCGGCGGGCGAGCTCCTCGAGCTCGGGCTCGATGGCCAGGGCGCCGCCGATCGCCCGCGGCAGATGGGCGAGGGCCAGCCGCTCGTCGGGCGACAGGACCGGCTGGATCCCGCGCGAGGCCCGCAGCTTGGCCGCCAGGAGGTAGAGGACGGCCAGCTGGGTCGTGAAGGCCTTCGTCGAGGCCACGCCGATCTCCGGGCCCGCGTGCGTCGAGAAGACCGACTCGACCATCCGCGCGATCTGGCTTCCCGGGGAGTTCACGATCGCGGCGATCGGCGACCCGGAGCGGCGCGCCTCGGAGAGCGCGGCCACCGTGTCCGCCGTCTCGCCCGACTGGGAGATGCCGATCGTCAGGGTCCGCTCGCTCACCACCGGACGGCGGTAGCGGAACTCGCTGCCGTAGTCGACCTCGACCGGGATCCGCGCCATGCCCTCGATGAGGAACTTCCCGACCTGGGCCGAGTGCCACGAGGTGCCGCACGCGAGCAGGAGCACGCGGTCGAACTTCGCGACCCGCTCCGGCGTCAGGAGCGGAGAGTCGAGGTACAGCTCGCCCGTCTCGAGAGAGACCTTCCCGCCGAGCGTCTCCGCGATCGCGGTGGGCTGCTCGTGGATCTCCTTGGCCATGAAGTGGCGGTAGCCGCCCTTCTCGGCCGCCACCGCGTCCCAGAGAATGCGGTGGACCGGGCGGTCGAGGGGCGAGCCGGCGGCGTTCACGACGCGGGCGCCGGCGGCGTCCACGCGCGCGACGTCGCCGTCCTCGAGGAAGATCACGTCGCGCGTCCACGGAACGAGGGCGACGGGGTCGGAGGCGACGAAGTTCTCGCCCTGGCCAAGGCCCAGCACGATCGGCGGGCCCGACCGCGCGGCGACGAGCACGCCGGGCTCGCGGCTCGAGGTGACGAGGACGGCGTAGGCGCCGGTCAGCGTCCGGACGGCGGCGCGCACGGCCTCGAGCAGGTCGCCCCGGAAGGAGGCCTCGACCTCGTGGGCGAAGACCTCCGTATCGGTCTCGCTCGTGAAGCGGTGTCCCGCCGCGGCGAGCTCGGCCTTGCGCTCCGCGAAGTTCTCGAAGATGCCGTTGTGGACGACGACGATCGTTCCGGAGCAGTCGGTCTGCGGGTGGGCGTTCAACTCGGTCGGGCGCCCGTGCGTGGCCCACCGCGTGTGGCCGATCCCGGTCGCGCCCGGAGCCGACGAGCCGTTCAGCTTCTCGACGAGGTTGCCGAGCTTGCCCGGCGTGCGGTGGATGGTGAACCCGCCGTTCGAAAGGGTGGCGATCCCCGCGGAGTCGTAGCCGCGGTACTCGAGCCTCTTGAGCCCTTCGAGCAGGAGGGGGCTCGCCTCGCGGGGACCGACGTAGCCGACGATGCCGCACATGGGATTTGCGAGCCCTCCGCCGTCAGCGCTGCGCTGGCGGCCGTTTGGCGATCCTCCGATGTCTGTGGAAGGACGATTCTAACCCGATTTCCGGGCCTTGCGCCGCTGCGCCCAGCCCTCCTTGACGACCTGGGGCGAGCGCGAAAGGGCCAGGGCGCCGTCCGGCACGTCCCGGGTGACGGTCGTGCCGGCGCCCACGTACGCCCCCTTGCCCACGGTCACGGGAGCGACGAGCTGGCTGTCGGTTCCGACGAACGCCCCCTCGCCGATCGTCGTGCGGTGCTTCTTCTCCCCGTCGTAGTTGCAGGTGATGACGCCCGCGCCGATGTTCGCGCCCGCGCCGACCTCGGCGTCTCCGAGGTAGGCGAGGTGCAGGGCCTTGACGCCCTTGCGCAGGATCGTGTTCTTGGTCTCGACGAAGTTGCCGACGCGCACGTCCTCCTCGAGCTCGGTTCCGGGCCGCAGCCGCGAGTACGGGCCGACCTTCGCCCGCGGGCCGATCTTCGCTCCCTCCGAATCGCAGTGAGGCCCGATGGAGGACCCGGCGTCCATGGTCGTGTCGAGGAGGCGCGTGAACGAGAGGACCTCGCAGCCTTCCGCGATCGCGGTCCGGCCCTCGAGCGAGACGAAGGGATGCAGGACCACGTCGCGCGCGAGCGCGACGCGCGGACCGATCCGCACCGAGGCCGGATCGAGGACCGTGACGCCGGAGTCGAGGGCGCGCTCGATGCCGCGCCGGTGCTCCAGCTCCTCGGCGGCCGCGAGGTCCCGGCGGGTGTTGACGCCCCAGGCCTCGCGCCAGTCCTCCGCCTCCAGCGCCTCGACGCTCCCCCTCCCCGCGGCGAGGATCGCGACCGCGTCGGTGAGGTAGTACTCCCCGGACACGCGGTCGCGGCGGATCTTCGCGAGGGCGCGCGCGAGGGCGTCGGGCGCGAAACAGTAGACGCCCGCGTTGACCTCGCCGATCCGCTTCTGGCGGGCCGTCGCGTTCTTCGCCTCGACGACGCCCGTGGGGCGGCCGCGGCCGTCGCGGACGACGCGCCCGAACTCCCCGGCGTCCGGCGGCCGGAACGTGAGAAAGGCCAGGTCGAGGTTCTTCTCGCGCCGCGCCGCGACCAGGCGCGCGAGGGTCTCCGACCGCAGCAGCGGCGTGTCCCCCGCGAGGACCACCACCGGGCCGGGACCGTCGCCGAGCGCCTCGCTCGCTCGCGCGGCCGCGTCCCCGGTTCCGAGGGGCGGGTCCTGCACCGCGAAAACCGCGGAGCGCCCGGACAGCGCCTCCGCAATGCGCTCGCGGCCCGCGCCCACGACGACGACGACGCGCGAGGGGGCGAGCCCCTCGGCGGCGTCGAGCACGGCCTCGACGAGGGCGCGGCCGGCGACGCGGTGCAGCACCTTGGGCTGCGCGGAGCGCATGCGGGACCCGATGCCCGCGGCGAGGATCACGACGCGCGGCGGCGCCTCCGCCGCCGGAGCGGCGGCCCGTTTCGAGGCTCCCCGCGACCGCTTCTTCATCGAGGTCAGTATAGAGGCAGCCTCCGCCGCCGCCCGGGGCCTACGACGCCAGCAGCTTCTGGAACTCCGGCAGCTCCCGCACCGGGTCGAAGTCCCGGTCGTGGCGCGCGAGCACCCGGTGCCGCTGGTCCTCCTCGATCGCCTTCTGGAGGTGTCCCAGCGCCGTCGCGAGATCGCCCTGCTGCGCGTAACAGCAGGCCAGCAGGAAGTCGACGCGGCCGCCGCCGTTCTTCTTGGCCGCCCGCTGGAGGTGCTCGATGGCCTCGGAGACGTTGCCCCGGTTCTTCTCGAGGACGGCGGCGTAGTAGAAGTCCTCCGGCTCGGTCAGCGCGGGGCGCGGGTCGCGCCGCTGCCGCTCGCACACGGTGAGGTAGACGCGGGCGCGGTCCACGAGCTCGCGCTCCTCGGGATACTTCTGGATCAGGTCGAGGAAGTGGCGCTCGGCCTCGTCGAGCTTCTTCTTCTGGAGGGCCGCCACGCCGCGGTCGTAGTCCTTGCGCGCGTTCTCGGTGTGCTTGGAGAGCTCGCGGAGCGTCTGGGCCTTCTTCGGCGCGGGCGCGTCGGGCGCGCCGCCGAGGAGGCCGAGCTTTTCCATCTTCTTCTCGAGCTCGTCGATCCGGACCGACAGGCCGTCGGCGAGCGCCTGCACGCTCATCTTCTCCGCGTTGTCTTTGAGGAACCGCAGCTCGGCTTCGGACCAGCGTTTGACCATCTCGGTTTTGCCCTCCCAGGCCGCTTTCGAAAAAACGGCGTATTGTAGGGAGGCCCTTCCCCGGTGTCAAATGCCGGAGAGCCCGGAAGAGCCCGCCGCACGGCCCGCGGGCCGAAAGAGAGGTGCCGAATTGCGCAAACGGAGCACGACGCTCGCCGCCGCCTTCCTCGGGTTCGCGCTCGCCGCGGCCCTGGCCGCCGCGCCCCCCGACCGCGCGCAGACCGCGTCCGGCACGATCTCGAAGATCCAGGCCTCGGAGCGCGCGATCACCGTGACGCTCGCCGACGGCACGGAGGCGCGCTTTGTCTGGAACGCCGACACCAAGATCGGCGGCGTCCTGGCGCCCGGCGCGAAGGTGACCATCCGGTACGAGACCGCGGCCGACGGGCGCAACCTCGCGCAGCAGATCAGCGTCGCGCGGAGCTGACGCCCGTCTCTTTGCTAGAATCCCGGCGTCCGCAAGATTCGCGGCGAGGAGGACGAAGCCCATGGGGATGTACATCATCGCGGAGCCGTGCATCGGCACCAAGGACACCGCCTGCGTGGACGTGTGTCCGGTCGACTGCATTCACCCGCGCAAGGACGAAGCGGACTTCGCGACGGCAGAGATGCTCTACATCGACCCCGACGTCTGCATCCAGTGCGGCAACTGCGAGCCCGCCTGCCCGGTGACCGCGATCTTCACGGAAGAGACCATCCCCGACAAGTGGAAGCACTTCCAGCAGATCAACGCGGACTGGTACAAGAAGAAGTAGCAGGAGGCAGGAGGCAGGGCTGCGCCGAAGAGGCCAGCCCCGCGTCACGGCCACCCTCCACCCCCTCTCCCCACGGGAGAGGGCCGGGGTGAGGGGCGCAACCAGCGCCACCCCTCCTACTTCCCCTTCAACACCTTCGCCAGAAACGCATCCGCCCTGGCGTCCGCGTCCTTCGCGTCCTGCGGGCGATACACCTTCGGGTCCCGCGAGGACGCGAAGCCGTGGCCGGCGTCGGGATAGATCTTGAAGTCCACGCTCTTGCCGTCCTTCTTCGCGAGATCCTCGAATTCCCTCACGCTCGCCGGGGGAATGCCCTGGTCCTGCCCGCCGAAGTTCCCGACGAGCGGCACCTTCAGGGCGGCGATCGTGGCCGGCTCGGTCATGAGGTGCCCGTAGTAGATGACCGCGCCGGAAAGCGTCGGCTCGGCGACGGCGAGGTCGAGCGAGAGCCCGCCCCCCATGCACCAGCCGATCGAGGCGAGCTTCGCGACCTCGACGTCCGGGCGCGACCGGAGGTAGGCGGCCGCGGCCTTCATGTCCCGCAGCGCGCGATCGTCGGGAAGCCCCCGCATGAGCTGGTGGGCCATGTCCGCGTCGGTCGCGACCTTGCCGCGGTAGAGATCCACGGCCAGCGCCACGTAGCCCTGCTTCGCGAAGCCATCGGCCTTGGCCTTCACCCAGTCGTTCAGGCCCCACCACTCGTGGATGACCACGAGCGCGGGCTTCCGGCCCGCCCCGTCGGGGACCGCGAGGTAGCCCGACACGGTCTCGCTTCCGCTCGGATACGAAACCATCGTCCCGGCCGCCGCGAGCGCCGACATCGCCAGAGCCGCCGCGGCGAGCGCCATCGTCTTTCTCAGCATGTGTCCTCCCCTGGGTTAATCTTATTTCGGTGCAGCTGTCTTTCCCCATCGCGGAGCCCGACGCCGCGGCCCGACTCCAGTTCCTGTACGACCGTCTGGCGGCCCAGTTCGGCTTCGACCCGGCCTCGGTCCGGCTGTCCCGGCGCAAGCTGACGGGCGGCGAGATCGTCTACGGACGCCCGCACCGGATCACGATCTCCGCCCACCTGTCCTCCGCCGAGCAGGAGGACACCTTGCGCCACGAGGCGGCCCACGCCTGGGCCTTCCGCCTCGAGGGCGCCCGCGCGGGGCACGGGCGGCTGTTCCGCAGCCTGGCGCGCCGTCTCGGCGCCCGCGACGGGCATGCTCCCGAAACGCCCGCGCTCAAGCAGTTCCGCGACGCCCGGGCGCGCGTCGTTTACCGGTGCCGCGGATGCGCGCGGCTCTTTCGCCGCTTCCGGCCGTTCCGGGGCGCGCGCGAGTGCCTCGCCTGCCACCGGGCCGGCCGGCCGGCGCGGCTGGACCGGATCGAAGCGGCTCCCTCGCCATGACGTCGGAGCGGCGCGGCATCCTGCTCGTGGCGGCGGCGGCGCTGCTCTGGTCGACGGGAGGCATCGGGATCAAGTGGCTCTCCGAGCCGCCGGTGAAGATCGCCTTCTACCGGTCGGCCACGGCCGCCGTGGCCCTCTTCGTCATCTTCCGCCCGCGCGTCTGGCGCTGGACGCCGGCCTTCCTGATCGGCATCGCGAGCTACGCGGCGTGCCTGACGACGTTCGTCTTCGCGACGAAGTGGACCTCGGCCGCCAACGCGATCTTCCTGCAGTACTGCGGCGTGATCTGGGTGCTGCTGGCCTCCCCGCTCGTCCTGAAGGAGCCCTTCCGCCGCCGCGACGCGGCCGCCGTGGGCGTGGCCTTCGTCGGGATGCTGCTCTTCTTCGTGGGCAAGTTCGAGTCCCGGGGCTATGCCGGCGAGATCATGGCCCTGACCTCGAGCGTGTTCTTCGCCATCCTGGTCCTCGCTCTCCGGAGCGAGCGCGGAGGCGGCGCCGAGGCGGTCGTCACGTACGGCAACGTCCTCGCCGCGCTCGCGCTCTTTCCGTTCGTGCGGGGCGAGCTCGCCGTGACGGCGCAGTCCGCGCTCGTCCTGGCGTTTCTCGGCGTGCTCCAGATCGGCGGCGCCTACGCGCTCTTCGTCGCCGGGCTGCGCCACGTCACGGCCACGGAGGCGTCCCTCGTCGGGATGCTCGAGCCGGTGTCGAATCCGATCTGGGTGTTTCTCGTTCTCGGGGAGCGCCCCGGCGCGTTCTCGATCCTCGGCGGCGCGATCGTCCTCGGCGCCATCGCCTGGCGCACGCTCTCGGGCGGCCCCGCCGTGGCCGCGCCGCCGCCGGATTGATCCCGTTCGCCGCCGTGCGGCGACGTCGTCGCGGACGCGGACGGCCCCCTACGGCCGCTCGACCTTCACCAGCGACAGGGAGTCGAGCCCTTCTCCCCCGCCCCCGAGCGCGGTCGCGACGAGGCCGCCGCGAAACGTCGGCTGCCGGTCCACCACGCGCCAGCGCAGGGGCAGGGCCTGCAGCCGCGGCTCGTCGCTCGTCCACAGGATCACGAACCCCTTGCGGTGCGTCATCGCGCCGGCGATCCGCGCCGGGTCGCCCGACATCGTCCAGTCGAACCCGGAGTAGAAGTCCACGCTGTTGAAGTTGTTGCCGTAGAGGAACCCGTCGCAGGCTCCCAGGCACTCAGAGCGGACGCGATCGCCCCACGCGGGCAGGGGGTCCCACCGCGCCAGGCGCAGATCGAGGTCCTGCACCGCGGCGAGGACGAGGCCGCTCGCCAGGACGACGGCCCAGGGCCGGCGCAGGCTCTCGGGGCGCGCCCCGGCGGCCGCCAGCGCGGCGGCGAGAACGGCGAGCGAGAGGCCCGCGCCGAGGGCCGGCCACCGGGACCCGCAGAGCTCCGAGACCCTCGGCGCCGCGCGCACGACGAGCACGAGGCCCGCGGCCGCCCCGAGGGCCGCCGCCGCCCACGCCACCCGCCGCCATCGCCGCGCGGCCGCCCCCTGGTCCAGGTGTTCGCCCACGAGCGCCGCGGCGGCGGGCAGCACCGTCACGAAGTAGACCTCGCGCTTCATGACGAGCGCCGACCAGAACGCGAAGCCGAACGCGAACCACCCGACGAAGACGCTCGGCCGCTTCCGCGCGGCCAGCGCGGCCGGGAGCAGGAGCGCCCACGGAAACGCTCCCCAGGCGAGCACGCCGAGGTAGTAGAGCGGCCCCCGCGACATCTGCATGAATCGCGGCGTGGCCCCGCGGAGAAACTGGTTCTCCCAGTAGAAGATCCGCCAGAAGTCGGCGCCGAGCCTCCGGTCCATCGCCACGTGCCACGGCGCCACGAGCGCGACCAGCGCCGCCAGGGCCCACGGCGCGCGGTTCCAGAACCGGACCGGCCACGCGCGGTCGAACAGCAGTCCCGTGGCGACCGCGCCCGCCGGCAGCGCGACGCCGACGAGGCCCTTGGCATAGAACCCCAGCGCGAGCGCGGCTCCCGCCAGGAGCCCGGCGCGCGCGTCCGAGCCCTCCGTCGCGCGGCACGCCCGGTCGAGCGCGAAGACCGCGAGCGCGACCGCGAGGGTCAGGAACGCGTCCGCCGCGAACGTCTGCGACACGGTGAGGAACTGGAAGGAGAACGCGAGGACGAGGCCGGCGAGCGCGCCCGCCCTGCGGCCCGAGCGGCGGGAAACCCATCCGGCGACGAAGAGCGCCGTCGCGAGCCCGGCGAGGGCGCCCGGCAGCTTGGCCGAGAAGACCGAGATCCCGAGGAGGCGGTACCCGGCGGCCACGACCCAGAAGGTCAGCGGCGGCTTGTCCAGAAACGGCCGGTTCTCCCAGACGGGGACCAGCCAGTCGCCGGTCGCGAGCATCTGCACCGGCGGGGAGGCGTACATCGCCTCGTTGCCGCGCTGGAGGCGGGCGCCCCCGAGCCGCCCGAGGTACAGCCAGGCGGCCAGGAGCGCGGCCGTCAGCGCCAGCGCGCGCGACACCCCGTCGAGCGCGGGACGGGCGGGCGCGCTCATCGCGGCAGGTCGAATTCGCGGCGCAGGCGTTCCCCGTCGGCGTCGAGCGCCGGCGGGAAGCGCAGGGGCCGATCGGCTCCCGCCACGCGGATCGGCGAAGCGACGAACCGGACGCCCCCGGCCTCGAGCACGCTGCCCAGGGCGCGCGCCGTCTCGGACCCGAGGGCCTCGAGCGGCCCGCGCACGGGCCCGACCGGGATCCCGGCCGCGCGGCAGCGCGCGAGCCAGGTCTCGCGGGTCTCGCGAAGGAAGATCGCGGCGAGCTCGCGTTCGAGCGCGTCGCGCCCCTGGACGCGCGCGTCGTTGGTCGTGAAGGGCCCGCCGCCCGACCAGTCCGGCCGGCCGACGAGCGCGGCCAGGCGCTCGAACTGGCGGTCGGTTCCGACGCCCAGGACGAAGGCGCCGTCCGAGGCGTCGAACGTCCGGTACGGAACGATCTGGGGATGGGCGTTGCCGTGCCGGACGGCCTCCTCGCCCGTCAGCAGCGCCGACTGCGCGACGTTGATCAGGGAGCCGAGCGTGACCGAGAAGAGATCGGTCTCGACGTGGCCGCCGCGCCCGGTTCGCTCCCGCCCGACGAGAGCGGCGAGAATGCCCACCGCCGCGTAGCAGCCCGCGAGCAGGTCCGACACCGCCACGCCCACCTTCGTCGGGCCGCCCTCGGAAGTCCCGGTGATCGCCATGAGGCCGGCCCCCGCCTGGGCGAGCAGGTCGAACCCCGGCGCGGACGCGTCCGGGCCCGTTCTCCCGAACCCCGTGATGGACGCCGTGACGAGGCGGGGGTTCTCCCGCCGCATCGCCTCGAGCGAGAGCCCGAATTTCTCGAAGCCGCCCGGCGGGAAGTTCTCGACGACCACGTCGGCGCGCGCCGCCAGCCGCCGCACGGATTCGGCGCCCGACGCCGTCGCGAGGTCGAGGGCGATCGACTCCTTGTTGCGGTTGACCGAGAGGTAGTAGGCGGACAGGCCCGTCGCCACGTGGTACGGAGGCCCCCATCCCCGCGTCACGTCGCCGTCGCCGGGATGCTCGACCTTGACGACGCGCGCGCCGAGGTCGCCGAGCATCATCGTGCAGAAGGGCCCCGCGAGGACGCGCGACAGGTCGAGGACGAGCAGGCCCTCGAGGGGCGAGCTCACCGCTTCGCGGCGGCCGCCGGGCGCCAGCCGAGGGGCCCGGGCAGGAAGTGGAAGAGGCCGAGGAACGGCGAGACCTCGACGCCGTCGACGCGGCGCGACATCGCCCAGTACTGCTCGGCGCCCCAGAGGAAGTCGGCGGGCGGATCCGCGGCGAGGGCGCGCGTCACGGCGCGGTAGAGCTCGAGGCGCCGGGCGGGATCGAGCTCCACGCGGGCCTCCGCCATCATGCGGTCGGCCTCCGCGTTCCTGTAGAAGCCGATGTTCTGGCCCACGGGGGCGAACTGGCTGGAGTGGTAGTAGCGATAGAGATCGGCGTCCGGCGGCACGAACACCCGGCCGGCGAAGTCCACGTCGAACTCGCCCTTGCGCTCGCGCTCCGCGAAGGCCGCCCAGTCGAGCGGCCGCACCGTCAGCTCCACGCCGACCTTCTCCCAGGCGCCGCGGAGGATCTCGGCGACCGCCGGGTAGACCGGGTTGCCGGCCGGATGCAGCAGCTCGATCGACGCCTTCTTCCCGCCCTTGCGCCGGATCCCTCCCGGGCCGACCTTCCAGCCGGCTTCGTCGAGGAGGCGGGCGCTCGCGGCGGCGTCGTACGGGGGCGGCGCGAGCTCCGCCGCGTTCTCGGGAACGCCCGGCGGATACGGCCCCGACACGAGCGTCGCGCCGTCGGGCGGATAGAGGCTCTTCGCGGTCTGCTCGCGCGGCCACGCCCGGGCCAGCGCCTGGCGCACCCGCGGGTCGGCGAGGAACGGGTTGCGGCAGTTCCAGACGAGCAGCGCCTGGATGAACTGCGGCGCCTTGATCGTGCGGAACCGCTGGAGGAACTCGGGAGAGGCCTCCGCCGCCTTGCGCTGGTCGCGGCTCAAGCGGAACTCGTCGAGCTGGCCCTGCAGGCCCGCCTGGTACCAGACCGCGCGCTCCGGGAGGACCCGGAACACGATCTCGTCGAAGCGCGCGTCGGCGCCGCCCGGGCCGTCGCGGCGGACGAGGCGGAGCTTCTGGTTCGGTTCCCAGAAGTCGAGCCGGTACGGTCCGCTTCCCACCGGATGACGGTCGGTCTCGGCCGCGTCCTTGGCGGCGCCGAAGGCCACCGCCGAAACGATGGGAACGTCGAAAGCGAACATCCGCTCGGCGTAGGGGTGGGCGAAGCGCAGCCGCACGGTCTGCGCGTCGGGGGTCTCGATGGCCGCGAGGTCCTCGTATTCCGCGAGCCAGGTCGGAGCCGCGACCTTCGGGTTGCGGATCCGCTCGATCGTGAAACGCACGTCGTCGGACGTCACGGGCTGGCCCGATTCCCACGTGGACTTCGGGTCGAGGCGGAACTCGTACGTCAGGCCGTCGGGCGAGACCGTCCAGGAGGCCGCGAGCGCCGGAACCGGCTTCCGGTTCGCGTCGATGCCGACGAGCGGGCGGAAGAGCATGGCCATGACGAGAAGGCCGGGCTCTTCCGTGCTCGTCGTCGGGTCGAGGCTGGACGGGTCCCCGACCAGGTGCCTCTGGAGCAGCGACTTCGCCGGGGGCGACTGCGGGGAACGGCCGCACGCGAGGGCCGCCAGCAGGACGAGGGCGGCCAGGGACCGCGGAAGACGCTTCATCGGTGGCTCGCGACAGAATAGCATCCCCGTTCGTGGCGACGGTCGTTCTCGACATCGAAACTGCGGGTCACTCCTGGGACTCGCTCGACGACGCGCAGAAGACGTATCTGCGCAAGAACGCGCGCACCGACGAGGAGCGCGAGAAACTGCCCGAGACCCTCTCGCTCTGGCCCCTGACCGGCAAGATCATCGTCGTCGCGATGCTCAACCCGGACACGGGCCGCGGCCGCATCTGGTACGAGAAGCCCGACGGGCGCGCCGAGGAATCCTCCGCGGACGGCCGGTTCAAGTTCGTCGGCGACGCGGAAGCCGTCTTCCTCGGCGAGTTCTGGAAGGCGATGCGCCGCTTCCAGAGATTCGTGACGTTCAACGGGCGGGGCTTCGACGGGCCCTTCCTCATGCTGCGCAGCGCCGCGCTCGGCATCGCGGCCACGCGAAACCTGGTCGGCTACCGCTACGCGCTGAGGCCCCACACCGACCTGCTCGAGGCCATCACGTTCTTCGGCGCCTCGCGCAAGTGGAACCTCGACTTCGCCTGCAAGGCCTTCGGCGTCGAGAGCCCCAAGGAGCAGGGCATGGACGGGTTCTCGGTCGGGCCGTACTACCGGGCCGGGAGGATCCGGGAGATCGCGGCCTATTGCCGCCGGGACGTCGAGGCCACGGCGGGGCTCTACCGGAAGCTCGAAAAAACCCTGCTGCCGGCCCTCGAAAGCCGCTGAGAAACGGCCCGCCCGGCGCTATGCTAGGATCCGGGAACACGCGAATTGATCGTCTCGAAGACCCCGACGGAGCGTTCCATGCGCCGCAGACCGGCCAACGAAAGAGCTTCCGAGCGAGTCCGCATCGGCGCTCCGGCCACCCTCAAGTGGGGTGAGCAGGAACTGACGGGCTTCGTGGAAGTCGTCAACCTCGGCGGCATGTACGTCGCGACCCAGAGGGCGCCGCAGCCCCAGATCGGGGACTACGTCGAGCTCGTGTTCTCCCTGCCCGGCGACAACCGGAGCTTCCGCGTCCGGGGCAACGTCGTCTTCCTCGACGGAGCCCCGAGCAACGCTCCGAAGCGCCCCGGTTTCGGCGCCCGGTTCGAGCGCCCGCCCGTGACCCTCCTCGACGCGATCCGGAACCTCAACCGGGAGCACTGACCCGCACCGGGTCGCGCGAGCGGGTCCGCCCCCCGATCCGGATTCCGAGCTCCGAAATCCGACGTCCCCGCCTAGTCGGCCTTCGCCTGCACCTGGTTCATGGTGTCGAAGATGAAGGTCACGGAGGCGGCCACCTCGGTCTGGGCGCCGTTGCCCTGGGCGGCGACCGTCGTCGGCGTGACCCCCGTGAACTCCCACCGGACCAGCACCGTCCCGGACGGCGTCTGGACGACCAGGGCCACGTTCTTCGAGACAGGCGTGCCGGTGTTCGTCGCCCCGTTGATCCAGTCCTGGAGCCGGTTGAGCCCCTTCTGGGTGACGTTGACCGTCAGGTTGCGCACGTCCGGCGAGAAGGCCGTGTCGAGCTGCCGCGCGTCGGTCCGCGACACCGTGCTGTGGTTGAAGTTGATCTGGTAGCCGATGATCCCCTGCGTGAGGACCCCGTCCACGAGAAACTGGTAGCTCGCCTCGCGGGGATCCGCCTGGGCGTGCAGGACCACCGGGGAAAGCAGGAGCCCGAGCGCGAGGACCAGGGCGAGCGCGGGCCGGGGGCGAAGTCGGGTCATGAATGTTCCTCCCAAGAACGTCAAGGTCCGGAGACTAGCATTTTCGGATCCGGCACCGGCCCGGCGCTTGAATTCCCCGCCCAGAGGACGTACAAAAGGCGAAACGGGGCGCTCCGGGAAGGCCGCCTTCCGGCCAACTCCGGAGCATTCGGCTCACTCTCAGAGAGGAGGCTGTATGTCGTTGAAGTCCAAGGTCGCCATCGTCGCTGTGCTCGTCGCCGGGATCGCCATCGTCGGCGCGGGAACGCCGAAGAGCTCGGGCACGTATGCCGTCACGGCGGACACCATCGAGGGGTGCTCCTGTCCCCTCTTCTGCGCCTGCTACTTCGGGCCGTCGGCGGACGAGCACATGTGCCAGGCCAACAACGTCTACAAATTCCGCAAGGGAAGCCACTACGGCGACGTCGACCTGTCCGACCAGATCGTCTGGATCAACCTCGACCTCGGCGGCGAGTGGCACAAGAAGCCCGGGCCGGGAATGCCGACCAACTGGGCGCTCGTGACCTTCGACAAGAAGACGACCCCCGCCCAGCGGGACGCGATCGGAAAGGTCCTCAACATCGTCTTCCCCGTGAAATGGGGCAGGTTCGGGACGCGCGAAGACACGCTCACGTTCCAGGACGACGCGAAAGGCTCCCACGCCACGATGGCGAGCGGCCTGGCCGAGATCTCGCTCGACAAGATGGGCACCAGCCGTCCCGACAAGAACGAGCCCGTCGTCATCAAGAACCTCCAGTACTGGTTCTCGACGTCGAACGCGGGGTTCAACCTCGCCTACTCGAAGCACCGCTTCGAGGGCGCCGACGGCGATCCGAAGTACTCCTACGACAAGCGCAACGGCTTCACGATCGCCTGGACCGCGAAGGGCGACATCAAGCCCGAGCCGCAGAAGACGGCCTCGAAGTAGGCGCTGCGCTCCTCCGGCGCGACGCGGCGGGCGGGCGACCGCCCGCCGTTGGTTTGTCCGGGCTAGAATCCCGCATCGCAAGGGGGACAGCTTGACGCCTGACGACATCGCACCCGAGTTCCGGACCGCCGCGAAGGACTACGCGAAGCCCGCGCCCATCGAGGGCGTCCGGGTCCAGCGCCTGACCCGCTTCACCGACGACCGCGGCTTCTTCCTCGAGATCTTCCGCTCGAAGGCCAACGCCCCCGCGGGCAAGGAGCTCGCCGAGTTCTTCCAGGGCATCCCGGTCGCCCAGATGAACTTCTCGGTCGTGGACGCCGCGGGCCACATCAAGGGTCTCCACTACCACCTGAAGCAGGACGACGTCTGGTTCGTGCCGCCGGGCTCGAAGGCCAAGTTCGTCCTCTACGACGTGCGCAAGGCCTCGCCGACCTTCGGCAAGACGCAGGTCATCGTCGCCGGCGGCGGGCTGGACCTGCTCGTCCGCATCCCCGCGGGCGTCGCGCACGGCTACCGGCCGCTGACCAACCCCTGCGCGCTGATGTACTTCGTCACCGAGACGTTCGACCCGGCCGCGCCGGACGAGCTGCGGATCGCGTGGGACCATCCGAACGTGAAGCACCTCTGGGACGTGCCGAACGGGTAGTGGCCGGGGGCGGAGGCGGGAGGCAGGAGGCAGGAGGCAGGAGGCAGGCTAGGGGGCGTTCGCGAGCTTCTTCATCGCCTCTTCTTCGAGGCAGTAGCGCACCCACTCCTGCGACGGGCCGGCGCCGAGGCGATTGTAGAAGCGCATCGCGTTGACGTTCCAGTCGAGGACGAACCAGTCGACGCGCACGGCGCCGCGCGCGACGCCCTCGCGGGCGATGGCCGCGACGAGCGCCTCGCCCACGCCGCGGGAGCGGGCGGCCTCGCCGACGACGAGGTCCTCGAGGAAGAGAAACGGACGCGCGCGGAAGGACGAGCCGAGCCCCTCCCAGAAGATCGCGATCCCCTCGATGCGGCCGTCGAGCTCGGCGACGAAGACCTCGATCTCGGCGGCGCGGCCCCGCTTCTCCGCGGGAGTGTCGAAGATCTGCGCCGCGAGGCGCGCCGATTCGTCGTCGTTCGGCGGGGTCATCTTCTCGAACCGGGCGAGCTCGCGATGCAATTCGACCATCCGGGGCCAGTCCTCGCGGCGCGCCCGGCGCACGGCCACCGGGGACGGCGTCACTTCGCCGCCGCGATCCGGGGGAAATCGACGTGCGAGAGCAGCTTCAGCGCCGTGTCGCGGTCCACGTTGGCGCCCTGGGCGAGCACGAGGCGCGACGGCAGCACGATCACCGTGATGAGGGTCGTCGGCTGCCCGCTCGAGCGGTCGGTCACCGCGAACGCCTTGAGCCCGCCGATCAGGACGTCCCGCGCCTCGACGCCCGGATGGGTGCCGGCCTCGGTCATGGCCTTGCGGATCTCCGCCTCGAGGTTCTTGTCCTTGCCGTAGTCCTGCACGACGAGCTGGAACTGCCGCGTCACGGTCGGGCTCTCGATGCGCTGGAAGAAGCGCGCGACCTGGGTGAAGACGCCCATCTCGTTCTCGTCGGTGTCCGGGAGGGGGTCCGTCGGCGCCGCGGCGTACCCGGGAAGCTCCTTCGGCAGTCCGTCGGCGAGCGAGAGCGGCCAGGAGGCCTTCTTCTCCTGCCCTGCGGCGGGCAGGACGAGGAGGAGGAAAAAGACCCCGGCGAGCGCCTTCCGCATGGCCGAAACAGGATAACGCATTGGTACAATTTCTCCAGAACCGATCCCGCAGAACGTGAACTCCGAGAAAGGGCGCATCCGCGTCTACCTGAACGACCCCGCGGGCCGCGGCGACGGCCTCGTCGCCGCCGCTGCGCCGCAGGCGACCGAGAAGGGGCCGTGGGGCTTCCGCGTCGAGGGGCGCGCGCCCGCGCCGCGCGCGTACTCCCCCGACACGCCCGAGTTCCTCCACTGGCAGCTCGCCGCCGCCCTCGAGCGCGGCAAGCGATTCTGGAGCGCGCATCTGTCGGAAGCGGGAACGTGGGTCCCGGGCCCCGTCCTCCCGGCCGTTCCCGTCGCCGGACGGGACCTCAACGCGTTCTACGACCGCCGCGCTCTCAACTTCTTCCGCGACGTCGACGCGAAGTCCGGCGACGTCGTGCAGTCGGGCGAGAGCCCCGACGTCGTCACGCACGAGCAGGGGCACGCCGTCCTCGACGCGATCCGGCCGGACCTCTGGGACGCCCCGCACTTCGAGGTCGCCGCCTTCCACGAGGCCTTCGGCGATCTCGCGGCCATCTTCGTGGCCCTCGCCGAGCCGGCGCTGGACGCCGCGGCGATCGCCGCGACGAAGGCCGACCCCTCCCGCTCGAACCTGGTCTCCCGGCTGGCCGAGGAGCTCGGCGCCGCCGTCCGCGACAACTACGGGCCGGACGTCGCGATGCCCGGCGCCCTGCGCGACGCCGTCAACGCGTTCGCGTACGCGGACCCGAAGGGCCTGCCCGACGCGGCCCCCGCCCGGTCGCTCTCGGCCGAGCCGCACTCCTTCTGCCGCGTCCTGACGGGCGCAGGCTGGGACGCCCTCGTCGCGGCGTTCCGCGCGACGCCGGGAGAGGACCGGTCCGCGGCCCTCGCCGCCGCCGCCGAGCGGACGTCGCGCCTCGCGCTGGCCGCGGCGCAGACGGCGCCCTCGGGCGCGGACTTCTTCGGCCGCGTCGCGCGCCGCCTCGTGCGCGAGGCCGCCGCGGCGGACGAGGCGCTCGGCCGTTCGCTCGCGGAGGCGTTCTTCCGACGCCGGCTTCTCGCGAGCGCGCGCGTTCCCCCGGAGCTGGAGCCGGACCGGGAGCCGGGCGTCGCGGCGCCCTCGGACGGCGAAGCGCCGTCGCCCGCCCTCGTCCGCGCGATCGCGTCGCGCCTCGGGCCCGGCGGCGGCGAGATCCTGCTCTCCGCGTCGCGGCGCGCCGCGCCCGGGCGGCCCGACGCGCCCCGCGTCCTGCGCGGGCGCCGCCGCAGGGACCTCGTCCTCCACGGCGCGGAGTACGGGCCGGCCGACGGCGCGGCCGTCGAGCTCTCCGACGGATTCGCCCTCGGGTTCGACGCGTCGGGGTTTCTCGCCGCCTCCAGCCTCCACGCCGCGGGCGACCGCGACGCCGACGACGCCCGCGCGTTCGTCCGGTTCCTCGCGCGCGGCCGACGGATCGCCGACGCCCGCGGGGCGGACCCGGATCCGCTCGCCCTCGCCCGAACCGGGAAGTCGCACGCGGTCGTCCGCGAGCGCGACGGGGTGCGCCGCCTGCGCCGCGTCTGGATCGCCCGGAAAGAGACGCCATGACGAAGGCCGCCGCCGCTTCGCTGTTCCTCGCGCTCGCCGCACTCGGCTGCGCGTCCTCGCCCCCCGCGCCGGCGCCTGCGCCTGCGCCTGCGCCCGAGCCGGTCACGCCGTCGGACTTCGTCGCGTCGATCGCGGACGTCGCGGCGGGACGCAATCCCGCGATGGCGGAGGCCGGCCTCGTCCTGAAGAAGATCGAGTTTCGCCTGGCCGTCGGCACCGAGACGAAGGGCGGCGGAAAGATCGAGGTCCTCCTGCTGGACGCCGAGGCCGCGCGCTCGGCGGAGACGTCGTTCCTCCAGGAGATCACGCTCGAGGTCCCGGCGTCGGGCGGGCGCCGGGTCGCGCCGCCTCCGCTGGTGCCCGGCGTGCGCGAGTTCGTGGACGCCGCGATGAACACCGCCCGCGACCTGGCGCGAGCCGCCGCCGCCGCGGGCCTGCCGCAGAAGGTCCGCACGGTCGAGCTGACCGCGAAGATCACGCGCTCGCGCAAGACCGGGGGCGGCATCGCCGCGACGATCCCCGCGTGGGTGAAGCCGTCGGTGGGGGCCGACGTGTCCCGGTCCCGCGAGGAGGAAAACACCGTGAGGCTGTTCTTCGAGGCGGGGACTCCCTGACGCGGGCCCAAAAGAAAAGCGGCCCCTTGCGGGACCGCTCCTCCATTCCCCGAAGCCGGGGACTTACTTCTTGACTCCGAGGATGGCGTCCTTCGCCTTCTTCGACACGCGGAACTTGACCACGCGCTTGGCGGGAATCTTGATCTCTTCGCCCGTGGCCGGGTTCCGACCGAGGCGCGCCTTGCGGTTGACGAGCACGAGCTTGCCGACGCCCGGGATCGTGAAGCTGTTCTTCGCTTCCTTGTAGGCGAGAGCCGTCAGGTCGTCGAGGAACTGCGTCGCGACCCGCTTCGTGGTGCCCGTGGACTTGGAGAGGTGATCCGCGATCGAAGACTTGGAAAGCGCCTTGGAGTCTTTTGCCATTTGTCCTACCCCTTTTCTATCTGGAATCGCCCGCAGCGGGCGTATCAAACTGGGGCCGTATTCTAGACCCCTCCGCGCGCGGTGGCGCAACATAAATTTGCGACGGGGCGCGGGTTTTCTCGGGATGTCTCCTCGCGCGCGGCGCGCGGCCGGGGGGTATGATCGCCGGGCGGATGCACGTGCGCAGGAGCAACCGGGGGCTCGCGCTCGGACTCGCGCTCGCGGCGCTTCTCGGCGCCTCCGGCTGCGGGGAGAGCTCGCCCTCCCGTGTCGCTGCCCGCGTGCTCGAGAAGTACCGCAAGGCGTCCGGCGCCAAGCCCTTGACGGCGAGCGGGATGATCCGTCTGCGCCTGACCGGCCCGGGCGGCGCGGCGGGGCGCGACGAAATCCTGTGGCAGCCGCGCGGCTACCGGGAGACGATCTCCTCGGCCGGCTGGACGGTCGTGCGGGGCATCGAGTCGGGCCGGGCGTACTTCATCGACCAGGACGGTGTGACCCGCGTCGTCTCGGACCAGGTGCTGCGGGAGCTGCGCACGCGCTCCTACTTCTGGCGGCGCGGATGGCTCTTCGACGACCACGAACGAGCCTGGCTCGTCCTCGGTCCCGCCGACGAGGCCACGGTCAGCCTCGAGCTCACACCCGAGGGCGGCAACCCCCTGCGCCTGACGTTTTCGCGCCGGGACGGACGGCTCGTCTCCGCGCGCTCGCCGCGGTTTGCCCTGGAGTTTTCCTCTCCGACGGCCTGGCGCGACGTGTCCGATCCCGCGACGCCGTTCGCGGGCGACGTCGCCTGGACGGGCCTTCCCACCGGGCCCGTCCCCGAGGCCTGGGTCGGCGGCGGCCGCGCGCGCTTCTCCGAATCCCCGACCGCCGTCGAGATGGAACGGCGGGCGGGCGCCGTCGTCGTCGCCGCGACGCTGTCCGGCCAGGCGATCCGCCTGGCGATCGACGCCGCCGAGGACGGGCCGGTGGCCGTCTCCCCGGCGCTCGCCGCCCGGCTCGGGATCTCCTTCGCGCCGGACGTCTACGGAAGGCAGGTCGCCGCCGGCGCCTCGCTCGGGATCGGGGGCGCCTCGTGGCCCTCCCTCTGGATCCGGCGCGCCGATGCCGCTCCTTCGGGAGCCGACGCCGCCGCCGGGGGTTGCCTCTTTCGCGAGGCGATCGTCGAGTTCGACGCGGCCGCGGGACGCCTGCGCCTCCACGACCCCGCGCGCTTCGCCGCGCCCGAGGGCTTCTACCGCGCGGCCATCGACGACGACGGCGACCGTCCGGTCGCCACGATCAGCCGGGGGCGCAAGGACCTGCGGCTCACGGCCGGCAGCGACACCGGGGAGGCCGCCCTCCTCGTCGCGACGCCGAGCGCGGAGCGCCTCGATCTGTCCGCCGCCGCGGGGGCCCGGGGTCTCGCCTGGGGACCCGTGCGCCTGCCCGAGCTTCCGGTCGCTCTCTCGCGCGGCGGGTTCTTCCCCGACTGGGGAGACGACGGCAGGCTCGGCTTCCCGCTGATGCTGCGGTTTCACGCCCTCGTGAACATGCCGCAGCGCTGGATCTACCTGAAGCCGGCCGGCCCTGATTCCTAGCGGGCGCTCTCCCTCGCCGGGACGAGCGGGATCTCCGTCTCGCACCGGCCGCACAGCAGCTCGGCCTCGCCCTCGAGCCAGGCGGCCTCGAGGCGCAGCTCCGAGGCGCACGACGGGCATGCCAGCAGCACCGCTCCGGGCGCCGCGAGCTCGTCCTTGTCGGGGGCGCCGCGGCGGGCCATCCCTCCCCGCCTCATGGGATCAAAAGGGACAACGTTGTCATTGCTCACCGTCGTTCCTCCTGTCCGAAATGCCGCTCCGGTTCGGGAGCGGCGGGGCCTTCGAGGGGACGGGCGAGGGACAGGCGCGCCGGTCCCGGTTTTCTGCTCCTGCGGACGGCGGCCAGGGCCACGCCGACGACGAAGAGGACCGCCCCCGTGGTCAGCAGGCTCGCGAACGCCGCGCGCACCGGCCGCGGAGCCTCCGCGAGATCGCGCCCGCCGGCCCCGACCACGACGCCGCCGAGGAAGATGCAGAGCACCGAGACGAGCAGGACGCTCTTCGGCGCGTCGTCCGCGCGCCGCGACGGCTGAGACCAGACGAGCCTCATGCGGTCCTCCGGGATCGGAAACGAGCGGCGGGCCGGGCCGGCCGCCGCGTCACTGCGTTCGGAGCGAGGTCGAAAGCCAATCGGCCCTCCGAAGCGTCCGGGAGGGAGCCGGCGCGGGAATCGCCGAGCCCGTCCCCCTTTTCAACGCTTTGATTGTACGCGCCGTCGCGCGGAGGGGCAACGGATTTATGCTTGCCGCGCCTTCGAAAGGACGACATGAAACTGTTTCTCCGTCTGCTTCCGATCTTCGTCTTCGTGGCGGCCTCGCCGGCGCCCGCCCCCACCGGCCCGGCGGCGCCCGCCGCGCTGCGCGGCTTCTTCCCCGACGGCGTCGCCGCGCAGCAGAAGGTCGAGCGCGAGTTTCGCGCCGTGCCGGATCCGGCCGGCGCGCGCGAATCGATGCGGCGCCTCGCGGCCGCCCCTCACCACCTCGGCTCTCCCGAGGGCGGGAAGAACGCGGAGTGGATCCTGGCGAAGTTCCGGGAGTGGGGACTCGACGCGCACATCGAGACGTTCGAGGTCCTCTTTCCGACGCCGAAGGAGCGCGTCGTGGAGCTCGTCGAGCCCGTCAAGTTCCGCGCCGCGCTCGCCGAGCCGCCGCTCAAGGAGGACCCGACCTCCGGCCAGACGGCCCTCCAGCTGCCGACCTACAACGCCTACTCGGTGGACGGGGACGTCACCGCGCCGCTCGTCTACGTCAACTACGGCATGCCCGACGATTACGAGGCGCTCGCGCGCCTCGGCGTGGACGTCCGCGGCAAGATCGTCATCGCGCGGTACGGCGCGGGCTGGCGGGGCATCAAGCCCAAGGCCGCCGGCGAGCACGGCGCCGTCGGCTGCATCATCTATTCCGACCCGCGCGACGACGGCTTCTTCCAGGGCGAGGTCTATCCCAATGGCCCGTTCCGCCCCGAGCAGGGCGTCCAGCGCGGCAGCGTCGCGGACATGCCGACGTACTCGGGAGATCCGCTGACGCCGGGAATCGGCGCCACGCACGACGCGAAGCGCCTCGACCGGAAGGACGCGCCGACGATCACCAAGATCCCCGTGCTCCCGATCTCCTACGGGGACGCGAAGCCGCTGCTCGCGGCGCTCGAGGGCCCCGTCGCCCCCGAGAGCTGGCGGGGCGCGCTGCCGATCACGTACCGCGTCGGCCCGGGCCCGGCGAAAGTGCACCTGAAGCTCGTCTTCGACTGGAAGCTCGTCCCCGCGCGCGACGTCGTCGCGAAGATCGAGGGATCCACGTGGCCCGACGAGTGGGTCATCCGCGGCAACCACCACGACGCCTGGGTCAACGGCGCCGAGGACCCGATCAGCGGGCTTTCCGCGCTCCTCGAGGAGGCCCGCGCGCTCGGCTCCCTGGTCGAGCGCGGCTGGCGCCCGAAACGCACGATCGTGCTCTGCGCGTGGGACGGCGAGGAGGAAGGACTCCTCGGCTCGACCGAGTGGGCCGAGACGCACGCCGCGGAGCTGTCCGCGAAGGCGGTCGCGTACATCAACACCGACGGCAACGGGCGCGGGTTCCTCAACGCGGGCGGCTCGCACTCTCTCGACGCCGTCGTCTCCGGCGTCGCCGCGGACGTCGAGGACCCCGAGAAGAAGATGAGCGTCCTTGCCCGGGCGCGCCTCAAGAAGATCGCCGACGCCGAAAAGCCCGAGGACCGGCAGCAGGTGCGGGATCGCGCGGGGCTGCGCCTCGAGGCCCTCGGTTCGGGGTCCGACTTCACGCCCTTCCTGCAGCACCTGGGCATCGCCTCGCTCAACCTCGCCTTCGGCGGCGAGGACGACGGCGGCATCTACCACTCGATCTACGACGACTTCACGTGGTACTCGCGTTTCGCGGACACGGACTTCATCTACGCGCGGGCGCTGGCCCAGTCGGGCGGGACGATGACGCTGCGCCTGGCCGACGCGGACGTCCTGCCCCTCGATTTCGGCGCGGCGGCCGAGGCGATCGCCCGGTACGTGAAGGAGGTCGGGGACCTGGCCGACGCGAAGCGCAGGGAAGCCGAGGAGAAGAACGCGCAGCTCGACGAGAACCTGCCGTGGGCCGTCGCCGATCCGCGCAAGCCCTTCGTCGCGCCGGACCGGCAGGCGACCGTGCCGCACTTCGACTTCTCGCCTCTTCAGAACGCGTCGGACTCGCTCACCGCCGCCGCGGGCGCGTATGCGCGGGCCTTCGACTCGGCGATGCTCCCGGGCGCCGCTCCGATCCCGCCCGAGCGCCTCAGGCAGTTGAACGCCGCGCTGCGCGGCTTCGAGCGGAGCCTGACGTCCGAGACGGGCCTGCCGGGCCGCCCCTGGTACAAGCATTTCATCTACGCGCCGGGGGCCTACACCGGGTACGCGGTCAAGACGCTGCCGGCCGTCCGCGAGGCCATCGAGCAGAAGCGCTGGTCCGACGTCAACGGCGCGGCGGCCCAGACGGGCGCGGTGATTCAGAAGGCGGCCGAGCAGGTCCAGGCGGCGACGAAACTGCTGACGCCCTGACGGGGGTGACGCAGCTGGAGGGTGGCAAAGTCAGCGCCCCTCTCCCCGGCCCCCTCCCGGAGGGAGAGGGGGAAAGACTGGCGGCGAAGCTACAGTCGTGGCGCAGTCACCGCCCCTCACCCCGGCCCTCTCCCGGAGGGAGAGGGGGTAGAGAGCGGCTCGTCCCGCCCCTCTCTCGCAAGAGCTCGCGGCGCGGGAAGTCTCCCGACCGAAGGGAGGGAGGAGGCCCGCGCCGCGGGAGCCGGAGCGCAGTGGAGGGATCAGCCGGCCGGTCGAGCCCGCATCCGGGCGAGCCGGCCGGC
>JAYRMU010000015.1:0-96260 GCA_041912555.1 Thermoanaerobaculia bacterium | reverse complement strand
GGGGGGCGAGGGCGGAGACCTGAGGTGGCAGGAGGGAGGCGGCCGGTGGCAGGCGGCAGGCGGCAGGCGGCAGGAGGCAGGAGGCAGGAGGCAGGAGGCAGGAGGCAGGAGGCAGGAGGCAGGAGGCAGGAGGCAGGAGGCAGGAGGCAGGACCGCGGGCGGCTGGCTCCTGTCCTGCCGCCCGCGTTCCGGCGCTAGGCGGTCTTCTTCCTCGGGCTGGCCTTGACGACCTTGCCGGACCGGATGCAGCGGGTGCAAGCCGAGACCTTCCTGGTCGTGCCGTCCACGACGGCGCGCACGGTCTTCAGGTTGAGGTTCCACTTGCGGTTCGTCACGTTGTGGGCGTGGCTGACCCGGTGGCCGCTCATCGGGGCCTTTTCGCAGAAGCTGCAGTGCTGAGCCATCGATTTTCCCTTCACGGCCGTTCGAGCCGAAAAAACCCGCGGAGCCTACACCGGCTGTAGAAGCGAAGCAAGGAAGAACAGCTGGCCGTCGCCTCCGCTACCTGTCCGAGAGGCTTAAGTCTTTGCACGCTTGACGGTTTCGCGTTCTTACTCTCTTGACTAGGGAAAAACCTTTTGCTATTTTGGCAACCAGCCGTAATAACCATAAGTCAAAGCCCGTAACCGTCTTTCTTTTTTCGGTGGGGCGAAGCGTGCTGTTCAGAAAAACCAAGAATCTGGTAGGTCTGGACATCGGATCCTCGGCGGTCAAGCTCGTAGAGCTGAAGGACGCCAAGGCCGGTGGGTTCAGGCTTTTGAAGACGGGGCTCGAGACCCTGTCGCCCGAGGCCATCGTGGACGGGGCGATCATGGACTCCTCCCTCGTGGTGGATACGGTCAACCGGATCGTTTCGTCCCTCAACGTGCGCAATCCCGAGTTCGGGACCTCCCTGTCGGGCCATTCCGTCATCATCAAGAAGATCTCCCTGCCGGCCATGTCCCCGGAGGAGCTCGCCGAGTCCATCCGCTGGGAAGCCGAGCAGTACGTCCCCTTCGACATCAACGACGTCAACCTCGACTACGTCGTGCTCGAAGCGGGCGGGGGCGAGACGATGGATGTCCTCCTCGTCGCCGTCAAGAAGGACAAGATCTCGGACTACACGAGCGTCATCACGCAGGCCGGAAAGACGCCGGTCCTCGTGGACGTGGACGCCTTCGCCCTCCAGAACGCGTACGAGGCCAACTACCCCGTCGAGCCGGGCCGCGTCGTGGCGCTCGTGAACATCGGCGCGTCGGTCACCAACGTGAACATCCTCTCGGGCGCGAACACGATCTTCTGGCGCGACATCTCCTTCGGGGGCAACCAGTACACCGACGCGATCCAGAAGCAGCTGTCGCTCTCCTTCGACCAGGCCGAGAGCCTCAAGAAGGGCGAAAAGTCGGGAGAGCAGTCGCTCCAGGACATCCTCCCGATCCTGCGCTCGGTTTCGGACGACCTCGCCCAGGAGCTGCAGAAGACCTTCGACTTCTTCCTCGCGACCACCTCCACCGAAAAGATCGATCAGCTCTTCATCTCCGGGGGGTCCTCGCGCGTGGTCAACCTCGATACCCAGCTGAAGGAGCGCTTCGGGATCCCCGTCGAGATCCTGAACCCCTTCCGCCAGATCGACATCGCGGGGGCTTCGGTCTCGGGCGAGTGGTTGACGGAGAACGCGCCGAGCCTGGCCGTCGCGGTCGGGCTCGCGATCCGGCACGTCGGGGACGAAGCCGCTTGATCAAGATCAATCTCCTCACCGAGGCCAGGGCGGCCGCCGCGAAGAAGAAGGGGCCGGCCCTTCCGACCGGGGCGAAGCTCAACAACCTGATCCTGATCGGGGGCCTCGCGCTCGGCCTGATCTACATCGCGACGATGGGGCTCGTCCTGACCGCCCGGCGCCGCCACCTCGACGAAGAGATCGGAAAGGCCAAGGAAGAGGTCGCCCGGCTGAAGTCGATCATCGACGAGGTCAAGAGCTACGAGGACAAGAAGAAGAGCCTCGAGGAAAAGATCGCGCTGATCAACAGTCTCAAGACGAACCAGCGCGGCCCCGTGCGGCTCATGGACGAGGTCTCGCGCGCGCTCCCGGACCTCGTCTGGCTGACCGAGCTGCAGGTCCAGGGCAACCTCCTCACGCTCAAGGGCAAGACCCTGTCCCCCAACGCGGTGGCGACCTACCTCGAGAACCTCAAGAAGAGCCCGTTCTTCGCCGAGCCCGTGTTCAAGAACCTCGGCCGCGATGCGGGCCCCCAGGGCATCTATTCGTGGGAGATGACCGTCATCTTCACCAACGGCCAACCGGCCGCCGCGGTCAAGGCCACGACGGCTCCCGCGGGCCCGGGGGCCAAGGGCAGGCCCGTGGCCGGGAAGCCGGGGACGTAAGCCATGGCCGTATTCGGGATCAACATCGACGAAAAGCCCTGGTACTACGCCCTGGGCGTGGGGCTGGCCATCGGCATCCTGCTGGCCGGCGCCGTTCACTGGTTCTGGCTCAAGCCTCTCAACGAGGAGATCGCGGGCAAGAAGACCGAGCTCGAGGGCCTCAACCAGGAGATCGCCAAGGGCCGGGCCGCCGAGCGCAAGCTCTCGCAGTTCCGCGAGGAGGTCAAACGGCTCGAGCTCGAGCTCTCCAAGCTCCTCCAGATCCTGCCGTCCAAACGCAACACCGAAGAGCTCATCAAGCGCATCGAGACGCTGACCCGCCAGGGCGACTTCGTCCTGAAGAAGTTCACGCCCGGCGAGTTCGTGCAGAAGGAGTTCTACGCGGAGTGGCCGATCGACATCCAGGTCGAGGGCACGTACCACAACCTCGCCCTCTTCTTCGACCGGATGAGCCGCTTCTCGCGCATCGTCAACGTCGAGGACCTCAAGATCAGCGCGCTCGACAACGTCCCGGGCAAGTCGATTGCCGCCGCCTTCGTGGCCAAGACCTTCATCTACACGGGAGACGAAACGGGGCAATCGACCGCCACGGGGGGCGCCGCGCCTCCGGCCTCGGCGACCCCGGCCGCCGGCGCGAAGGGCCCCGCCGGCAAGGCGCAGACGATGAAGGAACGCGCCGAGGGCAGGGGGGTCGAATGAGACGCACGCCGTTCGCCGCCCTCCTGGCGCTGTTCGTGGCCGCCGGCGCGCTCGCGCAGGCGCCGCCCGCTCCCGCCGCCGAGCCGACGAAGCCGGCGGGCGTCATCGCGCCCGTCCCGGAGTCCCCCGGCCAGTCCATGATCGAGGGCGAGGAGTCGGCCCTCTCCGGCCGCGCCTACTCGTACGACCCGGCCGGCCGGCGCGACCCCTTCCGCTCGCTGCTCGTGCGCGAGCAGAACAAGGGCGGCGCCGAGCGTCCGCCGGGCATCGCGGGGATTTCGATCGACGACCTCGTGGTGCACGGGATCTGGAAGACGAAGGCGGGCTACGTCGCCCAGATCCGCGCGACCGACAACAAGAGTTACCTGATCCGAGCCGGCGACCTGCTCTACGACGGAGAGGTCGTGCGCGTCGGACCGAACGAAGTGGTCTTTCGTCAGAACATCAACGATCCGCAGAGCGTGAAGCCTTTCCGAGAAGTGACCAAGCAGTTGAACGCGACGGTCAAGCAGTGAGGGGCTCGGTGATCGAGGCATTCCGCGCGACGGGAGGAACGATGCGAATGGCATTTAGAGGAACCGCGACGGCCACGGCGCTCGCCCTGGCGTGGGCCGCCGCCGTGGGCTGCTCCTCCGGGGGACAGGGAGCGCACAGCGCCGCCACCGCGGCGGCCTCGCCGGCGCCGACCGCGCCCTCCCCGGCAGCCGCGACCGCTCCCGCCGCCTCGGCGAAAATCACCGGAACCGCCTTCAACGAGGACGCCGACGGCGCCCGGGTCGTGCTCTCGGCCACCGCCCCGCTGCTCTACACGTCCTACGAACCCAGGCCGAACCTCCTCGTGGTGGACCTGCGCGACGCGTCCGTCTCGTCGGACGTCGCGACCCCGAAGGTCGGGGGCCTCGTGGACTCCATCAAGTTCGAGGAGCTCGACGAGCTCGGAAAGAAGATCACGCGCCTTTCGATCACGCACAACCCCGAGGCCCGGCCGGACCTGCGGTCCGTGGGCCAGGGGCTGGCCATCGCGTTCACCGGGCCGACTCAGACGGCCGATGCGGACGCTCCCGCGGAGAAGCCGGCCGCGGACGCGGCCGTCGTGGCGGCGGCCCCGGTCCAGTCCGAGCCGCTCGCCGCTCCGGCCCCGGCTCCCGCTCCGGCGGCCGCCGCGGCCATGCCGGCCACCGTCGTGGCGGCGCCCGTCGCGACGGCGCGGGGCGAGGTCGCGCATGCCCTCGAGAGCGTCTCGACGTCGGTCCACGATGGACGCGTCTCGATCGTGCTCGTCGGCGACGGGTGGTTCTCGGCCAAGGACTTCGCGCTGGCGAATCCTCCTCGGATCGTCGTCGATCTGCCGGGCGTGAAGAACGAGGTCAAGCAGCGTTCCATCGCCGTCAAGGACGACGTCGTGTCCCGCGTGCGCGTGTCGCAGTTCCAGACGAGCCCCGAGTACGTGACGCGCGTCGTGGTCGACCTGGCCCGGCCCATGCCGCACGCGCTGGTCCCCGACGGGGAGCGTCTGGCGGTCGTCGTGGGCCAGAGCCCGGACGCCGTGGCGGCTGAGCCGGCCCACGTGGCCGCGGTCCCGGCCGTCCGCGAGCCTTCTCCCGCCCCGCTCGACGAGCCGGCGCCCGCGCCCCATTCCGCCGCGACGCCCTCGGTGACCACGGTCGTCGAGAAGCCCGCCCCCGTGGAAGTCCCGGCTCCGGTCGAAGTTGCCGCGGTTTCGGCCCCCGCTCCGGCCGTCGCGCCCGCGCCGGCTCCAGTCCCCGCGCCCGAGACGCATGCGGCCGCTGCCGTTCCGGCCCCCGAGCAAAAGCCGGCGACGGTCGCGCACGAGACGCCGGTGGTCCCGGCTCCGGTCGCGTCCGCGGTTGCGCCCCCGGCTTCCCCGGCCGTCAAGCCGGCCGCCCCCGCTCCCGCCCCGGTTCCGCCGGCCGTCGTCGCCGCGGCTCCGGCGCCGAAGGCGGCGGTCCCGGCGCCCAAGCCCGCTCCGAAGTCCTCGACCTCCCGCGGCGACGCCCTCTTCGAAGCCGCCGCCGCGCAGCTCGACCAGGATCAGGCCGCGCAGCCGGCTTCGGGCTCGGCCTACCGCTCGCGGACGATCTCCGAGGCGCAGAGCCAGTTCACCGGCGAGCCGATCTCGCTCGATCTCAAGGACGCCGACATCAAGGACGTCTTTCGGACGATCTCGCAGTTGACGGGCCTGAACATCGTGATCGACCCGGAGGTCCGCGGCACGGTGACGGTCCAGCTCGAGGACGTGCCGTGGGACCAGGCCCTCGACCTGATCCTGAAGCAGAACAGCCTCGGCTACGTCCTCGAAAACAACATCATGCGCATCGCGACGACCTCCAAGCTCCAGGCCGAGGAAGGCGACCGGGCGCGCCTGGCCGAAGCGCGTCAGGCGGCCGAGCCCACGCGGACGGTCATCAAGAAGCTGTCGTACTCCAAGGCGGCGGAGATCGTGCCGGTCCTGCAGAGCGTCATGTCCAAGCGCGGCGCGATCGTCGTGGACCAGCGGACCAACACGCTGATCATCCGCGAGACCCCGACCTACATGCCCGCCGTCCTGCAGCTGATCGACAATCTCGACACGGCAACGCCCCAGGTCGTCATCGAGTCGCGGATCGTGGAAACGACGAAGAGCCTCGGCCGGAGCCTGGGCATCAACTGGCAGGTCCAGGGCAAGGCGACCAACGAGACCGGCAACACGACGAACCTGATCTTCCCGAACAGCATCAAGGGCGGACTGAACGTCGGCCTCGGCAACGGGCCGACGGTCGCCTCGCTGGTCCTCGGCAACATCCTCAACACGTTCAACCTCGACATGGCGCTGACCGCGGCCGAGAACCAGGGCTTGCTCAAGATCATCTCGTCGCCGAAGGTCACGTCCCTGACGAACACCCCGGCGCTGATCCAGTCGGGCGTCCAGATTCCCGTCCAGACGACCGTCAACAACACGACGACGGTCATCTACGTGGACGCCACCCTGAAGCTCGACGTCACGCCGCAGATCACCGCCGAGGGCACGGTCCTGCTGACCGTGAACGTCACCAAGCGCGAGCCGGCGGTCGCCCTCAACCTCGCGCTCGGCCAGAACGTGCCGCTGACCATCCGCGAATACCGCGGCCAGGTGCTCGTCAAGGACGGCGGGACGACCGTCATCGGCGGCATCTTCCAGATCAACGACCAGGACCAGTACAACATGATCCCCGGCCTGTGGAAGATCCCGGTCCTCGGCAACCTCTTCAAGAACAAGACCCGGACCGAGAAGCACGATGAACTGCTCATCTTCATCACGCCCCGGATCCTCCGGTCGTAAGGGAGAACGCCTCATGAGAAAGACATTTCTGCTCGGGATGGCCGCCCTCGCGGCTCTGGCGTTCGCCGGAGGCTGCAGCAACAAGCAGGGCACGACGGAAGCGCCCGTCTTCATCACCGTGAACATCGAGCTGCAGCCCGGGTTCATCAACGTGGCCGATTCCGCGCCGGTGCAGATCAACACGATCACGCTCCGGTCGCACCTGAAAGACGCCACCTCGGTCGACCCGCAGGGCTTCTCGGACACGCAGGTCAACCAGTACACCGTGGCGTACCGCCGTACGGACGGCGGCACGCTCGTGCCCCCGCTGCAGACTTTCGGCTGCGGCGTCCTGGTGCCGCACGACGGCACCGCGACCCTGACGGACTTCCCGGTCCTGTACGCGACCGCGCTGCAGCAGACTCCCTTCGACCAGCTGCTGCCGTTCAACGGCGGCATCGACCGCCAGACGGGACGCCCCGAGATCGACATGGCCTTCGACATCACCTTCTTCGGAACGACGGTGTCGGGCAAGCGCGTCCAGAGCGAGACCGCCAGCGGAATCCTGACGTTCCAATACTCCGCCACCGCTCCCGCGCGAGCGGCGAGGTAAGGGGGATCCATGCGCCGGATAGCCTTTGCACTGATCCTGGCCGCGGCCGTCGTGGGCATTCACGCCTGCGCGGCGGACGCGCCCACGGCACCCAAACCCGGCTCGGGCGGGGGAGTGACGTCGAGCGCGGTCTCCGTGCAGATCTTCACGAGCGACGCGAACCCGAAGGCGGGGACGTGCACGCTCCTGGAGGCGTCGGTCACCCTGAACGGAACGCCGGTTCCCGACGGAACCAGCGTGAACTTCTCGACCGACTTCGGGACGTTCGGCCAGAACGGCCTGCCGCTCGTGTCCGTCGTCACGACCAACGGCAGCGCGGTGACCGCGCTCTGCGGGCCGGGGGCCGGCAGCGCCAAGGTCAAGGCGACCGCGACGGTCTCGGGTAAGACGAACTCCGCAACCGTGGTCATCACGTTCCAGCCCGATTCCGGCACCCTGCCGTTCGTGTCCTACTGCAGCCCGAGCTTCGGGCCGAAAGAAGGCGGGACCTCGCTGACGCTCAACGGCGGCCGGTTCTTCGGCTCGCCGAGCACGACGCGGGTCGTCTTCACGGCCAACGGCATCCCGCGCGACGGCATCGTGACGGCGCTGACCTCGACCGCCGTCACCGTCCAGACGCCGGGCTTCCCGGAGCTCGGCGCCCCGACGGTTCCCGCGCCGATCACGCTCATCCTCGGGACGAACCTTCCGACGCCCGTCTCGCTCTCGCTGCCGAGCTGCTTCGCGTACGGCACCGCGGACTCCGGGACACCGACGGTCACCGCGGTCCTTCCGTCCTCCGGAACGAACGAGGGCAACACCCGCGTCACGATCATCGGGTCGGGCTTCTCGAGCGGCGGCGTGCAGGTGTTCTTCGGCACCGTGGAGGCGACGGTGGTCTCGGTCTCCTACAACCAGGTCGTCGTCCTTTCGCCCCCGGCCTTCGGCGCGGGAGCGGGCAACCTGAACCAGGTCGTCGCGGTCACGGTGAAGAACCTGGCGTCCGGCGTCGTCTCGAACGGCAGCGTCACGTTCTCGTACACGCCCGCCGTGAAGATCACCTCCAACTCCAACGGGACGCAGCGCACCGACCAGCCCTTCACGCCGGTCACGATTTACGGACAGGGCTTCCAGGCTCCGGTCGCGGTGACGCTCGCCGGCATCCCGGCGTACGTCCAGTCGGTGTCGGCGACGGAGATCGTGGTCCTTCCCTCCATGCCGCTGATCGCGTCCTGCGCGAACATCACGGGAGCGGTGTCGGTCACGAACATCGACACGGGGGATACGGCCACCGGCGGCGGGTTCGCCTACGTCGTTCCGCAGCTCACGATCACGGGTGTGTCGCCGCAGGTCGGGCAGACGGGCACGCCGGTCGTGATCTCGGGGTCGAACTTCCCGCTGACCGCGGCCGATGCCGAGGTCAAGTTCGGCTCCCACGCGGCCTTCCTCACTGCGCCCGTCACTCCGGGAACCTTGAACGTCGACGCGCCCACCGGAACCGTCACGGCCAACCCCGCCTGCTCGCCCGGGAACCTGAACGGGACGCTCCAGAACGTGGAGACGGTGGACGTCACGGTCACGAACCACGCCAACGGCTGCACGGCGACGGCGACCCAGGCGTTCACGTACCAGCTTCCGTGCGTCGTACCGACGCCGGCTCCATAGAGATCACCGCCGCCCCCTTCGGGGGGCGGCGCCTTCAGCATGGCTGACCCGGCGGCGGAAGCGCGCATCCGCGACCTCGAGCGACGGCTCGACCTCGATCCGGGATCGAGGCTGTTCGTGTCCCTCGCCGAGGAGTACCGCAAGGTGGGCCGCACGCGCGATGCGCTGTCGGCTCTCCAGAAGGGGCTGCTCGCGCACCCCGGATACATCGCCGCGCAGGTCGCCCTCGGGCGTGCGTACATCGAAGCGAACCTGCCCACCGACGCGATCGCGACCTTCACCAAGGTCCTCGTGGCGGACCCGGCCAATCTCGTGGCCGCCAAGTCGCTTGCGGACATCCATCTGTCGCGCAACGACAACCTCGAGGCGCTCAAGAAGTTCAAGCTGTACCGCGCCATCTCGGGCGACCGCAAGGTGGACGAGATGATCGCGAAGCTGGAGCCCCTGGTCGCGCCGCGCCCGGTGACGCCGCCGCGCAAGGCGCCCGAGCCCCCGCCGCCTCCTCCGCGATTCCAGGAGACGGACAAGGGACCGCGGCGGTCGCTCCCCAAGGTTTCGACCGCGACTCCCGAGCCGGCGCCGCTGGGGGACCCGTTCGAGATGACGTCCCTCGCGTTCGAGGTCGGGGAGGATTCGGGGAGCGGGAAGGCCGAGGATCCCTTTCCGTTCGTGCCGACGCGCGACCAGGCCCTGGCAGCGGAGCCGCGGGCCCTTTCGGCTCCTCCCGCGGTCGTCCCGGAGCCCCCGGCGGCCCCTCCATCGGCTTTCGCGGAGCCGGCGCCGGCCGTTTCCGAGCCGCCGGCGCCGATGGCGGCCGAAGCGGCGCCCGATGTCGCCGCGGAACCGACGCCCCCCGTGGCGCCGAGCCTTGCGCCGGTTTTTCCCGCGCCGGCGCCCGTTCGGGCAGCCGAGCCTCCGCCCGAGCACGTGTCCGCCCCGGCGCCCGCGGCGGAGCCCGAGGCCCCTCCCGAGCCGGTCCGCCCGACGGGGCGCGCCCTGGCGGACCTCTACTATGCCCAGGGCCACTATGCCGAGGCGCTGCAGATCTACGACGACCTCGTCACGCGCCACCCCTTCGACGAGGAGTTGAAGCGCATGCGCCGGGACGCGGAGGCGCGGCTCCTCCCGGCTTCGACGACGCCGTCCGCGGCTGCCCAGGACGTCGGCCTCGAGCGGCGCCTCGCCCGGATCCGGGCCCTGAAGCAGTGGCTCGCCCTCGTCCAGGCCGGATGATCCGGACCCCCGGACCGTGACATCATCGGCTTCGCCCATGAACGTGTTTCAGGACAGCCTTCGCCGGATCGCCGAACGGGTCGAGGGGACCCGGGCGGTCTCGCTCATCGGCCTCGACGGCATCGCGATCGACTCCTACGTCAGCGCGGAGGGCCTCCCGATGGACTCGCTCGCGGCGGAGGCCGGGGCGGTGGTCAAGACGGCCCTCGGCGCCCGCGCCCTGGCGGACCACGCCGCCGTGACGGAGCTGACGGTCTGTTCGGGCCGCTCGGCGGCGATCCTCTGCCGCGTGACCGAGGAGTATTATCTGCTCCTCCTGCTGGCCCGCGACGGCAACTACGGCCGGGGCCGGTTCGAGCTGCGCAAGGCCGCATCCCAGCTGGAAAAGGAGCTGCTGTAGCCCATGCTTTCGCTCAAGGAAATCCGCGAGCTCATCGACCTGGTCACAGAGCGCGGCCTGTCGGGCCTCGAGATCGAGCGATCCGGCTTCCGCCTGCGCATCGAGGGGCGCCGCCCCGAAACCGCCGCCCCGGTCTACCTGGCGCATCCCGGCGCCGCCACGCACGCCGCGCCGGCCGCGGCGGCCCCGCCGGCGGCCCCGCCCGAGCCCGAAGAGGACCGCAACGTGCACGTCATCACGTCGCCGATCGTGGGGACCTTCTACCGGTCGCCCTCGCCGGAGGCGGAGGCCTTCGCGGAGGTCGGCGCGCGCGTGGCCAAGGGCAAGATCCTGTGCATCATCGAATCCATGAAGCTGATGAACGAGATCGAGTCCGACGTCGAGGGCG
This sequence comes from Thermoanaerobaculia bacterium, assembly GCA_041912555.1. GTDB lineage: Bacteria > Acidobacteriota > Thermoanaerobaculia > UBA5066 > Gp7-AA6 > DAHUXD01. The sequence continues at coordinate 85,624 of JAYRMU010000015.1, read as the reverse complement.
AGGTCGTCGCGGTCTACCCGCGCAACGGGCAGCCGGTCGAATACGGCGAGAAGCTGTTCGCCATCCGCCTCGCCGCGTAGCCGCGCGGCAATGTTCAAGAAAATCCTCATCGCCAACCGCGGCGAGATCGCGCTGCGGGTCATCTCCGCGTGCCGCGAGTTGGGCATCCGGACCGTCGCGATCTACAGCGAGGCCGACCGCGACGCGCTCCACGTCCGGTACGCGGACGAGGACGTCTGCGTGGGACCGTACCCGTCGGCGGCGTCGTACCTGAACATCTCCGCCATCGTGTCCGCGGCGGAGATCACGGAGGCCGACGCGATCCACCCGGGATACGGGTTCCTGTCGGAGAACGCCTACTTCGCCGAGATCCTGCAGGACTGCCACATCGCGTTCATCGGGCCGTCGCCCGAGGCGATCCGGAAGATGGGCGACAAGTCGCTCGCGCGCCGCACCGTCGCCGCGGCCGGAGTGCCGACGGTCCCGGGCTCGCCGGGGCCGGTCGATTCGGTCGACGACGCCCTCGCCTTCGCGGCCAAGGCGGGATACCCGGTCATCCTGAAGGCGTCGGCCGGAGGGGGCGGGCGCGGCATGCGCGTGGCGCGCGACGAGAGGGACCTCGCCAACGCCTACGAGACGGCCCGCGCCGAGGCCGAGAAGGCCTTCGGCAACGCCGAGGTGTATCTCGAGAAGTACCTCGAGGAGCCCCGCCACATCGAGTTCCAGGTCTTCGGCGACAGCCGCGGCAACGTGCGGCATCTCGGGGAGCGCGAGTGCTCGATCCAGCGGCGCCACCAGAAGCTGATCGAAGAGGCCCCGTCCGCCGTCCTCGACGAGGCGCTGCGGCGCCAGATGGGGGAGGCCGCCGTGGCGGCGGCGCGCGCGGTCAACTACGTCAACGCGGGCACGGTCGAATTTCTCCTCGACGCCGACGGCCGTTTCTACTTCATGGAGATGAACACGCGCCTCCAGGTCGAGCACCCGATCACCGAAGAGGTCACGGCCCTCGACCTCGTGAAGGAGCAGATCGCGGTGGCGGCGGGCGCGCCTCTCTCGTTCCTCGACCGGGACATGTCGCCCCGCGGCCACGCCATCGAGTTTCGCATCAACGCCGAGGACCCCGTGACGTTCGCGCCCTCGCCGGGCCGCATCGCCTCGTTCCACCCTCCGGGCGGCCTCGGGGTGCGGCTCGACACCGCGGCCTACCAGGGGTATCTGATCCCGCCGTACTACGACTCGCTCATCGCCAAGCTCATCGTCTGGGGGCGCGACCGCGCCGAGGCGATCTCGCGGGGGCGGCGCGCGCTCGATTTCTTCGTCATCGAGGGCATCAAGACGACGATCCCGCTGCACCGCCGGATTCTCGACGACCCCGACTTCGTGGCGGGCCGCCTCTCGACCCGGTTCATGGAGCGGATGAGCGCGAAGGGCTGAGGCCGCGAGGTCACGGGAGTTTCAGGTTTCAGGCTTCAAGTTCAGGTTTCAAGAGGCGGCCCGTTGCTCCAGATCCTCCATGCGAAGTCGGATGCCTGAATCGTGAAGCTCCCGCCGGTCTACGCCCTCACCGACCGAGCCAGCGGCGTCTCGGACCCGGCCGTGCTCGCGCGGCGGCTCCTCGAAGTCGGGATCCGAGCGATCCAGCTGCGCGAGAAGAGCCTCTCCGACCGCGACCTGCTCGCGGCGGCGGAGGCCATCGCGCCCATGGCCCGGGCCGCCGGCGCGGCGTTCCTCGTCAACGACCGGGTCGACGTGGCCCGCGTCGCCGGATCCGGGGTCCACCTCGGAGAGGAGGACCTGCCCGCCGCCGAGGCGCGCCGCCTCCTCGCCCCCGGGGCCCTGGTCGGCGTTTCGACGCACGACCTCGACGCGGCCCGCCGGGCCTTCGAGGACCCGGCGGCCGACTACGTCGCGTTCGGCCCGGTCTTCGACAGCGCGACCAAGACCGTCCGGCCCGGGCGCGGCCTCGCCGAGCTCGCGAGGGTGGCGGCGGCGAAGACGCGCCCCCTGGTCGCCATCGGCGGCATCACGGTGGACCGGCTCGACGCGGTGTGGGACGCGGGCGCCGACTCGGCGGCGATGGTGGGCGGTCTCTACGCCGGAGGACGGATCGAGGAGAACGCGCGCGCGGCGCTCGACCGCGCTCGCCGGCGGGAGCGGCCCCGGCGGATCTACCTCGTCGGGTTCATGGCGAGCGGCAAGAGCACGATCGGCCGCCGCCTGGCCGAACGGCTGGGGCTTCCGTTCGTGGACCTCGACGACGAGATCGAGCGGACGAGCGGGAAGACCATCCGCGCCCTGTTCGAGGAGTCGGGGGAGGCGGCGTTCCGCGAGCGCGAATCCGAGTTTCTGGCGGCCACCGGGTCGCTCCCCGCGGCGGTCGTCGCGACGGGCGGCGGCTGCTTCGCGCAGGAGGAGAACCGGAAGCGGATCGCGCGCCTGGGGACGGCGGTGTTCCTCGACGCCGGCCTCGAGACCGTGCGAGGGAGGCTGAAGGGCAAGACCGACCGGCCTCTGTTCGTCAGCCAGGAGCAGCTCGGGGCCCTCTTCGCGGATCGGGCGCCGTTCTATAGAATGGCGCCCGTGGCCGTCCGCCGCGGCGGCGCCGAGGCGGTGGACCAGGCCGCGGACAAGGTGCTCGCCGCCCTCGACGATTTCGCGAAGATCCCGGCCTGAAGGAGAGCCTCGCGCCCGCATGCGTTACCTGATTCTCTCGGACATCCATTCGAACGACGACGCGCTGGCCGCGGTGCTGGCGCGCGTGCGGCGCAAGCGGTGGGACCGCGCCGTCGTGCTCGGCGACTTCGTCGGCTACGGAGCCAACCCGAACCAGGTCATCGACCGGATCCGCGAGCTGCGCAAGCCCAAGCGCATGATCCGCGGCAACCACGACAAGGTCGTGGTCGGAGTGGAGTCGGGCGACCTGTTCAACCCCGTGGCCCTGAAGGCGGCGCGGTGGACCACCGAGAAGCTGACCCCCCGCAACCGCAAGTTCCTGGAGGCCCTGCCCCTCGGCCCCGTGAGCGTCGACGGGGCTTTCGCGATCTGCCACGGGTCGCCGCGCGACGAGGACGCCTACATCTTCACCGACTACGACGCGTACCTGAACTTCCGCGAGACCGAGGGATCGGTCTGCTTCTTCGGGCACAGCCACATCCCGAGCGTGTTCACGCTCGAGCCGCACGGGATCCTGGTCGAGCTGATCGAAGGCGACCGGGTCCGCTTTCCCCTCAAGAAGGGCCTGCGATACCTCATCAACCCCGGCTCCATCGGGCAGCCGCGCGACCGCAATGCCGCGGCCGCCTACGCCCTGTACGACGCGGAGGAGGGCGTGGTCCATTTCGACCGGGTCCCTTATCCGGTGGACAAGGCGCGCGAGAAGATCTTCAAGGCCGGACTGCCGCACATTCTCGGCGACCGTCTGCTCGTCGGCTCGTAGGCGGGCGGCCGCCCGAGGCCCGCCGTCTATAATCCGCGCGAACGTCAGTGGAAACGCAAACGGTGATGCGGCGGAGCTTTCTCGCGCTCTGGGTGGCGGCCCTCTCGGTGGCCGCGGCCGCGGGCTGCGCGCATCGGACCGCTGCGCCGCCCTCCGCGGCCGCGCCTGCGGTCTCTCCCGCGCCCGCGGCGCCGCCCGCGCCGGCGCCGACCACCGTTCCCGCAGCGGCCGAACCGCGGCGGTTTGCATCCCTCTCCGAGGCCGAGCCGTCCCTCGCGAGCGCCGAAGACCGGCGGTCCTTCGAGGCGCCGCTGCTCTCCGCAGCCGCCGCCTCGCCCGACCCCGCGGTCCGGGCCCGCGCCGCCCTCGCGCTCGGCCGGATCGGCGACGCGCGGGCGGCCGAGCCTCTCCAGCGCCTGCTCGGCGACCCGGACCCGGGCGTTCGCGCGCAGGCCGCGTTCGCCTCGGGAATCCTCGGCGACGCCGCCCTCTCGCCCGCCCTCGAGGCCGCGCTGGGAGATCCCGACGGGGCGGTCGCGGCGCGCGCCGCCTGGGCGATCGGGATGCTCGGACAGGCCTCCGGGGAGCGCGCGCTCCTCGCCGGCCTCTCGCGGGCGGACCCGCCCCGGCGCGCGGCCCTGCTGCGCGGCCTCTGGCGGTTCTCCGATCCGGCGGCCGCTTCGGCCGCGGCGCCTCTCGTCCACGACGCGGACCCGGAAGTCCGGACGGCGGCCCTCTACGCGCTCGCGCGCCGCCCGCAGGCCGTCTCGTTCGAGGTCCTGGCCGCGGGGCTGTCGGATCCCGATCCCCAGACCGCGGCCCTCTGCGCGAGGGCCCTCGGGATCCTCGCGAGGCCCGACGCGGTCGGTCCCCTGGCGGCCGCCGTGGAAGGCGGCTCCGCGCCCCTGCGGATCAACGCGATGCTCGCGCTCGCCGCGGTCCTGGAGAAAAACCCCGCTGCCGCGCTGCCCGCGGAGCGCCGCGCGCGGATCCTCGCCCTTTCGGGCGACGTCAACCCGAACCTCGCCGTCCCCGCGCTCGGCCTCCTGCGGTGGATGGCGGAGGACCGCGACGCGTTCCGCCGCCTCTGGACCCTGGCGACGAGCGGCCAGGAGCGGAGACAGCAGGTCGCTTTGCAGGCGCTGATGGGCGCGCTCGGCGCCCGCTCGCTCGAGGTCGTGGACGCGGCGATCGGGTCGCCGGACCCGTTCCTGCGGGGCGCCGCGGCGGAGGCGCTGTCGTCGCTGCCCGAGGCGGACGCGGCCGCCCGGCGGGCGCGGCTCTCCGAGGACGCGGCCGTGGTCGTGCGCCTGAAGGTGCTCGAAGGCCTGAAGTCCCCGGCCGAGGTGGCCGCGAATCGCGCCATCGTCGACCGCCTGCGAACCGACCCGGACGCGGGCGTGCGCGCGGCGGCCGCCGATGCGCTGTCCGAGACGGAAGATCCCGCGCGCTTCGCGACGCTGCGGGAGATGGTCGTCGCCTCCTACGGCGACCGCGAGCCGGACGTTCCGATCGCCGCCATCGGAGCGGCCGAGAAGAGCCCCGAGAGCCCCGAGGCGCGGGCGGTGGCGGAAGCGGCGTACGCGCATCCCTCGACCCTCGTCTCGCGCCTGGCGCGCCGCGCGCTGGTCGGGGCGTTCGCGGCGGATCCGGGGCGGTATCCGTGGCGCACGTACGAGACGGGCAAGACGGCCGCGGACTACGCCGTCCTGCTCGCCGAGGCGCGGCGGCCCTGGCGGCTGCGGATCGAGACGGCGAGGGGCGTCTTCACCGTGCGCCTCGACGGCGAGGTCGCGCCGCTGACGGTGATGAACTGCCTCGCGCTGGCGGGCAAGGAGTACTTCGACGGCGCCCGGGTGCATCGGGTCGTCCCCAATTTCGTCGTGCAGGACGGCGATCCGACCGGCACGGGCGACGGAGGCCCGGGCTACGAGATCCGCGACGAGCTGAGCGCGCTTCCGTACGCCGCCGGGACGGTCGGCATGGCGCTGGCGGGGCCCGACACGGGCGGCAGCCAGTGGTTCGTGACGCAGGCGCCCCAGCCGCACCTGGACGGCGGATACACGGTGTTCGGACAGGTCGTGTCGGGGATGGACGTGGTGATGCGCATCGAGCAGGGAGACCGCATTCTCCGCGTGGCCGCTTCGGTGGAAAAATAGCGGCGATGTACGGACTCGGCCGTGCGGTGCAGTTTCTGGGCCTCGTGGTCTCGGGCGCCGCGTTCTTCGTCGGGGTGCTCGGGTCCAACGTCCGGCGCGAGCTCGCCCTGCTCGGGATCGGCGCCGCGATCTTCTTCGCGGGCTGGCTGCTCCAGAGGGGGCGCGGGTGACGGGCGGCGTGGTGCTCGCGACGCGGGAGCTGCCGGAGCCGTTCGAGACCCTGCGTCCCGACTTCGAGGTCCGGGTCCTCGGCTACAGCCCCAGCGAGAAGGAGCTCGCCGCCGAGGTCCCCGGCGTGGACGCGCTCATCTGCCTCGTGGACGATCCCGTCACCGCGGAGGTGATCCAGGCGGCGGACCGCCTGAAGATCGTGGCGAGCTACTCGGTGGGCGTCAACCAGATCGACCGCGCCGCCGCCGCCGCCCGGAACATCTTCGTCACCCACACGCCCAACGTGCTGACCGACGCGACGGCCGACCTGACGATGGCGCTCGTGCTGGCGCTCGCGCGCCGGGTGGTCGAGGGCGACCGCATGGTGCGGACGGGGGGCTTCGCGGGCTGGGCGCCGGACCTCCTCCTCGGGCGGGACCTGAAGGGCAAGGTCTTCGGGATCGTCGGGCCCGGACGGATCGGCAAGGCCGTGGCCCGGCGCGCGAAGGCCTTCGGGATGAGCGTGATCGCGACCGGGCGCAGCCCGCGCCACGAGGGGGACCCCGACGACCCGCCGCGGGTGTCCTTCGACGAGCTGTTGCGCAGGTCGGACATCGTCTCGCTGCACGTGCCGCTGACCTACGAGACCTGGCGCCTCTTCAAGACGGAGACGTTCGCCCGGATGAAGCCGGGCAGCACCCTGATCAACACCTCCCGGGGCCCGGTCGTGGACGAGGTGGCGCTCGTCCGCGCGCTCGACACCGGCCCGATCGCGGGGGCCGGTCTCGACGTCTACGAGAACGAGCCGGCGATCACTCCGGCGCTCCTCGACGACGACCGCGTCGTCCTCATGCCCCACGCCGGCAGCGCGACGGTCGAGACCCGGAGGGAGATGGCCCGCATGGTCGTCGAGGACGTGCGCCGCGTGCTCTCGGGCGAGAAGCCGCTGCGGGCGGCCCCTCCGGAAGGGGGGAGGCGTTGAAGAGGAAGAGCACGTTCTCCTCGCTCGACGCCGCGGCCACGGGGCTCATGCGCCGGATGGCCCGGGGCGACAACGCCCTCGTGTGGCTCCAGGCGCGGTGGAGCCGGATCGTGGGGGAGCCCCTGTCCCGGAAGATCGAGCCGACCTCCCTGGTCGGCCGGCGCCTCACGGTCGCGCTGCTCGATCCCTCGTGGCGAAAGCCGATTCAGGCGACGCTGCCGGAGCTCGAGAAGAAGCTCGCGATCGAGATGCCCGATCTCAAGCCGCGCGTGACGCTGCGCTGACGGTTTCCAGCCGCGCGCCGCCCCGGCCGCGCGAGGGCCGCGGGAATCCCGCGGCCGGGTTCCGGGGCCGGACCCTCAGGCGTAGAGTCCCCTCACCATGGTGTCGTGCGCGACGCGCGAGATCCCCAGCATGTAGGCCGCGATCCGGAAGCTCACGCCGTACTTCTCGGCCATCGAGGCCACGTCGCGGAAGGACTGGACCATGATGTCCTCGAGCCGCTCGTTGACCTCACTCTCGCGCCAGAAGAACCCCGCGCGGTCCTGCACCCACTCGAAGTAGGACACGGTGACGCCGCCGGCGTTGGCCAGGATGTCGGGCACCACGAGGATGTTCTTGGCGTTCAGGACCTCGTCGGCGCGCTGGGTCGTCGGGCCGTTGGCGCCCTCGACGATGATCTTGGCCTTGATGTTGGCGGCGTTTTTCTGGCGGATCTGGTTCTCGTTGGCCGCCGGGATCAGGATGTCGCAGTCGAGCTCGAGCAGCGCCTCGTTGGTCACGGGCTCGGCGCCGGGGAAGCCCTTGAGCGTGCGGTTCTTCTCGTAGTGGGCGAGCAGGGCGGGCATGTCGAGGCCGTCCTTGCTCTGGATCCCGCCCTGGATGTCGGAGACCGCCAGGATCTTCGCGCCGGCCTCGAAGCACATGCGGGCGGCGATCGAGCCGACGTTGCCGAAGCCCTGAACGACGATGCGGCTGCCCTTGAGGGTCAGGCCCCGCAGCGGCGCCGCCTCGCGGGCGATGAGCATGAGGCCGCGCCCCGTCGCCTCGACCCGGCCGCGAGAGCCGCCGAGCGACAGCGGCTTGCCCGTGACGACGGCCGTGACCGTGTGGCGGGCGTGCATCGAGTAGGTGTCCATGACCCAGGCCATCGTCTGGGGATTGGTGCCCATGTCGGGAGCCGGGACGTCCTTCTCGGGCCCGAACTGGTCCATCAGCTCCGCCGTGTACCGGCGCGTGATCTTCTCGAGCTCGGCGCGCGAGAGCGAGCCCGGATCGCAGATCACTCCGCCCTTGGCTCCGCCGAAGGGAATGTTGACCACGGCGCACTTCCAGGTCATCCAGGCGGCGAGCGCCCGGACCTCGTCGAGGCTGACGTTCTTGTCGAAGCGGATGCCGCCCTTGCCCGGTCCGCGGGCGATGTTGTGGAGGACGCGGTATCCCACGAAGACCTCGATGCGGCCGTCGTCCATCGCGATCGGGATGGACACCTTGGTCTCCCGGACCGGCTCCCGGAGGACCTTGTAGAGGCCCGGGTCGAGCCCGAGCTTCTGGGCCGCGAGGTCGAACCGGGACATCATCTCCTCGAAGGGGCTGGCCGAATCGGTTCCCTGCGGGTGCGATCCGATGGTGGGGAATTGGGGTTCCGCGATTGTGCTCACGTTCCTGCTCCCGTTTTCGGGCTCTCGACGGCCCAGTCCACTAAAATGCGGGGGAATTCTAGCACCCGGGCCCTCGGGCCCGGGGGCCGGCGCCGGGACCGGCGGAAGGCGGAAATTGGAGCCCAGAGAAGGCGAGCTCGAGGACGCCGAGATCGTGCGCCGCGTCCTCGCGGGCGAGGAGGGCCTCTTCGAGCTGCTGGTCCGCCGCTACCAGGCGCGGGTCGTCTCCCACGTGGCCCGGATGGTCGGCAACCGGGACGACGCGCTCGACCTGTCCCAGGAGATCTTCCTGAAGGTCTTCCAGGCCCTCGACCGGTTCAACCCGGCGTTCAAGTTCTCGACGTGGCTCTTCCGGATCGCCGGAAACGCGTCCATCGACCACCTCCGCAAGCGCCGGCCCCGGACCGTGCCGCTCGAGACCCCGGATCCGGAGGGGACCGGGACCTTTTCGCCGGAACAGCGCTCGAACGGCCTCGATCCCTACGGGGAGCTGCGCAACCTGGAGCGCGGGAAGGCCATCAGCCGGGCCATCCAGGACCTCCCGGCCGATTTCCGCGAGCTGATCGCCCTGCGCCACTTCGCGGGGCTATCCTACGAGGAGATCGCGGGGGTCAAGAACATGCCCCTCGGGACCGTGAAGAACAAACTCTTTCGCGCCAGAGCCGTATTGAAGGACAGGTTGTCTGGAGAAGTGACGTGACGACGTGCCAACGCCCCCTCGATCCCCTCGACGCCGAAGCGGTCGCCGCCGGCGCCGAGCCGGTTTTCGAGGCTGACGCCGCCCTCCACGGGGCGGAATGCGCCGCCTGCGGGGCCCGCATCGAGGCCGCCAGAGGCCTTTTGCAGGCTCTGGACGGGCTCTCGGCGCCCTCCGAGGCCATCGCCGGGCTCGCGAACCGGGTCATGCGGCTTCGGGCGTTTTCCCGCCGGGAGCGCCGGACTTACGCCCTCTGGAACGGTCCGGTCCTCCTGACGGCCGGCCTGGCCGGCTCGGGCCTCGCGCTTCTGTCCCTCCCGGGCCTGACGGCCACGGAGCAGATCTCGCTCGGGGCCGCCGCGTCGGCCCCTCTCGTTTCCCTGGTCCGGTCCGGTTCGCGCTGGGCCTCCGAGCTTCTCGCTCTGGCGCCGCGGGGCCTGGAGGCCCTCTCCCAGGGACTCCGGCAGGATGCGACCCTCGGCGTGGCGGCCCTCGTCCTGCTCGTCCCGCTCGGCCTCGGACTCTCGCGCGTCCTCGCCCGCGTGCCCGGGCGCCGATGAGCCGTCCGGGCCGACGCGCCCCGGCGATCCTCTTTTCCGCCCTGCTCCTGCTTCCGGTTGCGGCGAAGGCCGCGCCCGGGTCGATCACCTCCGTGCGTCGCGACGTCGTCGTTTCGCAGGCCCTCGCCGGCCGCGTCGTCGCGGTCCTCGCGGACGTCCGCATCGCGGCCCGCGTGTCCGGCGACGTCGTGGTGTGGGGCGGCAACGTCTCCTTCGCTCCCGGCGGCTCGGTCGCGGGCGACCTGCTCGTCTTCGGGGGAACGATCGAGGCGCCGCAGGGCGCCGCGCTCCCCGTCGAGGGGCGCGTGTCGACTCCGGGGTCTCTGCTTCGCCTCTACCTTTCCGAGATGCGCCGCGCCCCCTGGGAGGGCGCCAGCGTGGGCCCCTCGATCCTGGGCGGGCTGCACCTGCTGGCCCTTTCCGTCTGGCTCGCCGTCGCCCTGCTGCTGCTCTACTTCTTCGCCTCGCCGCTTTCGCGCGCCGCCATGTCGGCCGAGGACGATTGGCCGGGCTCGCTCGCCGCCGGAGCCCTGGGGGTCCTGACGCTCTTCCTGGCGGCGGGCGCGGCGCTGTCGCTGCTCCCGTCGGCGATCGCAATCCCGATCGCGCTCGCCTCGGCGGCCGTCGCCGTCGTGGCGAAGATCTTCGGGATGGCGGCCCTCTTCCTGCTGCTCGGCCAGAAGCTGCTCAAGAGCGTCGCCCCGGCCCGCCGCCCCGCCGCGCTCGCGGCCGGGTTCGTCGTGCTCGGAGGCGTGTCCCTGGTGCCGTTCGTGGGCGCGCTCGTCTGGAGCGCGGCCTCGATCGTGGCCGTCGGGGTGGCGCTGCTCTCGCGATTCGGGACCCCGCGGTACCGGATCGCTTTCTAGCCGCGCTCGACGCGCGCGCGTCGAAGAGAACCCCCGCCCGCGTCTTCGCCGGGGCGCCGGCGCGCCGTTGGCCCGGGGCGGCTGTAGCGATAGAGTCCGCCCATGGAAATCGCCAGCCTGGGCGTCGTCGGCGCCGGACAGATGGGCAGCGGGATCGCGCACGTCGCGGCCGCCTCCGGCCTGCCCGTCACGCTCGTGGACGTCGAGGACGGGCTGCTCGCCAAGGCCCGGCTCCTGATCGAGAAGAACCTCGACCGCGAGGTGGCCAAGGGCAAGCGGACGGCCGAGGACAAGTCCGGGGCCCTCGCCCGCCTGACGACGACGACGAGGCTCGACGCCCTCGGGAACTGCGATGCGGTCGTCGAGGCGATCGTCGAGAACGAGGGCGTCAAGAAGGAGCTGTTCGGACGGCTCGACGCGGCCTGCCGCCCCGGCGCGATCCTCGCGTCGAACACGTCCTCGATCTCGATCACGCGCCTGGCGGCGGCGACGCGGCGGCCCGAGGCCTTCATCGGGATGCACTTCATGAACCCGGTGCCGGTCATGCAGCTGGTCGAGGTGATCCGCGGCATGGCGACCTCCGACGCGACCGCCGGGGCCGTGGACGCCCTCGCCCGCCGGATGGGGAAGACGCCGATCCTCTGCAACGACTACCCCGGGTTCGTCTCGAACCGCGTGCTCATGCCGATGATCAACGAGGCGATCGAGACGTTGCGCGAAGGCGTGGCGACCCGCGAGGCGATCGACGGGATCATGAAGCTCGGCATGAACCACCCCATGGGGCCGCTCGCGCTGGCGGACTTCATCGGCCTCGACACGTGCCTGTCGATCCTGCGCGTGCTGCACGACGGGTTCGGCGACCCGAAGTACCGGCCGAGCCCCCTGCTCGTGCGGATGGTCGACGCGGGCTGGCTCGGCAAGAAGTCGGGCCGAGGCTTCTACGAGTACCCGGCGGCATGAGCGCGTCCGCCTCCTGCCCCCGGCCTCCCGCCCGCTGATGTACTGCCAGGTCTGCGGCCTCCGGAACCCCGACGACGAGGAGTTCTGCGCCCGCTGCAACTCCAAGCTCCTGGTCCTCTCCGGCGTGGGCGTGGTGGAGGAGTCGGGCGAGCCCCAGGAGGAGATCCCCTTCGACGAGCACCTGCTGGAGCGGATCTCGACGCTCGAGGACGTCGTCAAGCGGACGGCCGAGGCGGTGAAGTCGCTCTTCGAGTCCATGGGGAACCTCGAGAAGAACCTCTTCGTCGCCCACACCGGGATCCTCGCGCTCCAGGAGACGCTCGAGCGGCGCGGCGCCGTCCGCCCCGAGGAGGTCGTGGACCTCTGGGAATCCAAGATGGACGAGCGGATGCAGGCGGTCGAGAAGAAGGACCGCTTCCTCGAGCGCCGGGACCGGATCATCGCGCGCTCGTCCTTCCCGGACCGCGAAGGCTTCATGAAGAAGCTGCGGGAGGCGGAGTTCGCGATCCTCGCGCTCGACGCCGACCGGGGGATCCGGGTGCTCGAGGAGCTGTTCCGGTCCGACCGCGAGAACGTCGAGCTCGGGTTCTACCTCGCGGAGACCTTCTTTTCCGGGGGAGAGCTCGACCGGGCGTCGGCGTACTTCAAGAAGATCCTCGCCGCCGACCCGAACCACTTCGAGGCCCTCGTCTACAGCGGGATCGCGGCCTCGGAGTCGGGCGACACGGCGGCGGCCGAGGCGGCGCTCCACCGGGCCATCGAGCGCAAGCCCGACGCCTTCCTGCCGCACTTCGCGCTGGGGACGCTCTACGCGCACCTCTCGCGGTGGGAGGACGCGGAGGCGGCGCTCGGCCGCGCCCTCGACTGCGCCCCGGTGCCTTCCGCGCACATCCTGCTCGGCAACGTGCTGCGCGAGAAGGGCGAGCTGACGCGGGCGATCCACGAGTTCGAGGAAGCGATCCGCCTCGCCCCGGAATCGGAGGAGGCGGTCTTCCAGCTCGGGCTCTGCTATCTCGACAAGAACTGGCACAAGCGCGCGCTCGAGTGTTTCCAGCAGGCGCTCGAGAAGAACCCGCGCCGCCTCGAGTACCAGGAAGCCGTGCGGCTGCTGGAGCGGCGCAGCGGGTACGAGCTGCCCCGCGTCGACGGACCCGGCGCGGCCGCCTTCAAGGACGCCGAGGACAGCGCGGCGCGGGGAGCGTTGTCCCGGGCGCAGGAGCTCTACCGCAAGGCCATGCGCGCCGAGCCGCGCAACCCGACGATCCGCGTGTCGTTCGCCCTGCTCTCGGCCTCGATGGGCCGGTGGAAGGAGGCGATCGCCGCGTGCCGCGAGGTGCTCGCCGCCGATCCGGAGGACGTCGTCGCCGCGGCCGCCTGCTCGACGCTCGCCGAGGCGCTGCGCGCCGAGGGCAGCCCGCGCGAGGCCGCCGAGTTCCTGCGCGAGTTCCTCGAGAAGCATCCGTCGAAGACGGCGCAGGCGGTGGGCTACTACGAGCTCGCGACGAGCCTGGCGGAGTCGGGCGAGGACCTCGATCTCGCCCTCGACTACGCGGGGCGCGCGCTGGCCGCGGCCCCGGAGGAGCTCAAGCCCTACCCCCTCGCCGCGCTCGGGTGGGTCCACTACAAGCGCCAGGAGTACGACCGCGCGATCGAGTGCCTCCGCCGCTCGAGCGAGCGCGCGGCCGCGCCGATGACGCTGCACCACCTCGGGATGGCGTATCTCGCCGCCGGCCGCGCCGAGGACGCCAAGGCCGCGTTCGCCAAGGCCAAGACGGCGGCGCGCGGGGCGGGGATCGAGGACCGGATGATGCAGCAGCTGCGCTCGAACCTCCGCCTCGTCGAAAAGGTCGGCCCGCGGAGAAAAGAGACGGCCGCGTCCGGCAAACCCCGCGCGTAGCGGTCCGCCTCCCTCCCTCCGCCGTCGGCGGGGCGCGACCCTGATACGGATAGCTGATGCCGGACGGCGGAGCGCTCTAGTATCCTCAGGCCCCTATGCGATGGAGCCGCTATTTCCTGCAGACCGTCCGGGAGGTCCCGGGCGACGCCGAGGCGATCTCCCACGTCCTCCTGACCAGGGCCGGCATGATCCGCCGCCTGGCGGGGGGCATCTACTCCCTGACCCCCCTGGGGCTGCGCTCGCACCGGAAGGCCGAGCAGATCGTGCGCGAGGAGATCGACCGCGCGGGCGCCCACGAGGTGGAGCTCCCGATCCTCCAGCCGCGCGAGCTGTGGGAGGAGAGCGGCCGGTGGGCGCGCTACGCCCAGGAGAACATCCTCTTCCACCTGAAGGACCGCAAGGAGGGCGAGTACTGTCTCTCGCCGACGGCGGAAGAAGCGGTCACCACCATGGTGCGCTCGGGCGTGACCTCGTACCGGCAGCTGCCCGTCACGCTCTACCAGATCCGCACGAAGTTCCGCGACGAGATCCGGCCCCGGTTCGGGCTGATGCGCGGGCGCGAGTTCCTCATGTACGACGGCTACTCCTTCGACATCGACGCCGAGGGGCTCGACCGCTCGTACAAGGCGCAGGACGCCGCATACCGCCGGGTCTTCGAGCGCTGCGGCCTCGACTTCACGGTCGTGCAGGCGGACTCGGGCGCCATCGGGGGCAACGCCTCCGAGGAGTTCATGGTGCTCGCCGACACCGGCGAGGACGCCGTCGTGCGGTGCGTGGCCTGCGGCTACGGCGCGAACCTCGAGAAGGCCGAGACCGCGCGGCGCCCCTCTCCCTGGAAGGACGAAACCGAAGCGCCCCTCGTCGAGGTGCCCACCCCCGGCAAGGGCGGCATCGACGACGTCGTGAGCTTCCTCGGGATCACGGCGGCCCGCATGATCAAGTGCCTCGTCTACGAGAGCGAGCAGGGCTACGTCGTCGCGCTGCTGCGCGGGGACCTCGAGGTCAACGAGATCGCGCTGCGCAACGCCCTCGGCGTGGACCACCTCGCCCTCGCCCCCGAGGACAAGGTCGAGAAGGCCACGGGCGCTCCGGTCGGGTACGTCGGGCCGCACAAGCTGCCGGCCGGCAACGTCCGCATCATCGCCGACGAGTCCATCCGCGACGCGGTCAACGCGGTCACGGGCGCCGGGCGCCGCGACTGGCACGTCGCGGGATTCGTGCTGCGCCGCGACGCGAAGGTCGAGGAGTGGGCCATCTTCGCCCAGGCCCGGGCCGGCGACCCGTGCGTGCGCTGCGGCAAGCCGCTCTCGATCGCCCGCGGCATCGAGGTCGGGCACATCTTCAAGCTCGGCACGAAGTACTCGAAGGCGCTCTCCTGCACGTACACCGACGAGAAGGGCGAGACGCACCCCATCGTCATGGGCACCTACGGCATCGGCGTGGGACGCACCATGGCGTCCGCGGTCGAGCAGCATCACGACGCCGACGGCATCGTGTGGCCCCTGTCGCTCGCCCCCTTCGAGATCGCCGTGGTGTCCCTCAACCCGACCGACGAAGCGGCGCGCTCCGCGGCGGACGGGATCTACGCCGAGCTCGAAAAGGCCGGTCTCGAGGTCTTCTACGACGACCGGGACGAGCGCCCGGGCGTGAAGTTCAAGGACGCCGACCTGATCGGGTTCCCGATCCGGATCAACGTCGGCGGGCGGGCCCTGAAGGACGGCAAGGTCGAGATCGTGCTGCGGCGCGACAAGAGCGTCCGGCTCGTCCCGCTGGCCGAGGCCGTCCAGGCCGCGCGCGCCCTGCGCGCGGAAATTGCGGAAGGGTAGGAATCCATGCGACGGATGACGGCCGAAGAAGCCCTCGAGTACCACTGCCGGGGACGGAAGGGGAAGGTGGAGGTCGTTCCCTCCAAGCCCTGCCGCACCCAGGAAGACCTTTCGCTCGCCTACAGCCCGGGGGTCGCCGAGCCGTGCCTGGCCATCGCGAAGGACCCGGACCTCGTCTACGAGTACACGACCAAGGGCAACCTGGTCGCGGTCATCTCGAACGGCACGGCCGTCCTCGGCCTCGGCAACATCGGCCCGCTCGCCGGAAAGCCCGTCATGGAAGGCAAGGGCGTCCTCTTCAAGCGCTTCGCCGACATCGACGTCTTCGACATCGAGGTGGACACGGAAGACCCGGCCGAGATGATCGAGACGGTGGCGCGGATCGCCCCGACCTTCGGCGGCATCAACCTCGAGGACATCAAGTCGCCCGAGTGCTTCGAGATCGAGGAGGCGCTCAAGAAGCGCCTGAAGATCCCGGTCTTCCACGACGACCAGCACGGGACCGCGATCATCTCGGCCGCGGCCTTCCTGAACGCCCTCGAGATCGTCGGCAAGAAGATCGACAACGTCAAGGTCGTGTTCTGCGGGGCGGGGGCCTCGGCGATCGCCTGCGCCAAGCTCTACCTGACGTACGGCGTGCGGCGCGAGAACCTGCGCCTCGTGGACCGCTCCGGCGTCATCTACATCGGCCGGACCGAGGACATGAATCCCCACAAGGCCCAGTTCGCGGTCGAGACCTTCGAGCGCACGCTCTCGGACGCCCTCGTCGGGGCGGACGTCTTCATCGGCCTGTCCGCCGGCGGGATCGTCAAGGGCGAGATGCTGAAGGGCATGGCCCGCGATCCGATCGTCTTCGCGCTCGCCAACCCCAACCCCGAGATCACGCCGGAGGACGCGAAGGCCGCCCGGCCCGACGTCATCATGGCGACCGGCCGTTCGGACTATCCGAACCAGGTCAACAACGTGCTCGGGTTCCCGTTCATCTTCCGCGGCGCCCTCGACGTGCGCGCCACCGAGATCAACGAGGAGATGAAGCGCGCGGCGTCCCAGGCCCTGGCCGCCCTCGCGAAGATGGACGTCCCGGACTCGGTCACGAAGGCGTACGGCGGCCAGACCTTCCGCTTCGGCCGCGAGTACCTGATCCCCAAGCCCTTCGATCCGCGCGTGCTGTTGTGGGTCGCCCCGGCCGTGGCCGAGGCGGCGATGAAGACGGGCGTCGCCCGCAAGCCCATCGAGGACATGGGCGCGTACCTGCGCCGCCTCGAGGCGATGCTCTCGCGCTCGAGCGAGATCATGAGCGTCGTCATCGAGAAGGCCCGCCGCGACCCCCGGCGCATCGTCTTTCCCGAGGGCGAGCACCCCAAGATCCTGCGCGCCGCGAAGATCCTGGCCGACGAGGGGATCTGCCGGCCGATCCTGCTCGCGCGGGAGGCGGAAATCGAGACGCTCGCCCGCGAGCTGAAGCTGCCCATGGACCGCATCGATTTCGTGAACACCAACCGCTCGGAGAAGTTGCCCGCGTACGCGAAGCGGCTGGAGGAGATCCGGCGCCGCAGCGGGATGACGCCCGAGGACGCCCGCAAGCAGGCCCGCGTCCGCAACGTCTTCGGCCCCCTCATGATCGACGCCGGGGACGCCGACGGCGTGATCTCCGGCCTGACGCAGTCGTACCCCGACACGATCCGGCCGGCGCTCCAGATCTTCGGCACGGCGCCCGGCGTGCGGCGCGTGTCCGGGCTCTACATCCTGATGCTCAAGACGCAGACCTACTTTTTCGCGGACACCACGGTCAACATCGATCCGACGGCCGAGGAGCTGGCGGAGATCGCCTGGCTCTCGGCGGACGCCGTGCGCCGCTTCAACATCGAGCCCCGGATCGCGATGGTGTCGTTCTCGAGCTTCGGGTCCAATACGCATGCCTCCGCCCTGAAGATGAAGAAGGCAGTCGAGCTCGTGCGCGCCGCCCGGCCCGACCTCGCGATCGACGGCGAGATGCAGGCGGATTACGCGGTCCTGCCCGAGATGCTGGAGGCGCAGTACCCGTGGGCGACCGTCCAGCGGCCCAACGTCCTCGTCTTCGCCAACCTCGACGCCGCCAACGCGGCCTACAAGCTCGTGTGGCGCCTGGCCGGCGCCGAGGCCATCGGACCGATCCTGCTCGGCCTCAAGCAGCCGGTCCACGTGCTCCAGCGCGGCGTGGACGTGGCCGACATCGTCAACATGGCGGCGATCGCCGTCGTGGACGCCCAGGAAAAGGCGGCCGCGAAGGCTTGACGGAAGCGGCCGGCGCGTCCCCCGGGGGAACGGCCTCCGGGCCCCGATCCTCGGGGGGTCAGGACGACCCTCATCGGACTCGGCGCGTCGTTCGGCAGGCTCTTCGGAGCCTCAGGCTGGCCCCCGCCTGCGCCACGAGGGGCGAATCGAGCCGCGGCGGCCGCGGACCGGGCGTCCGCCGCCCGCCGCGGACTACCTCAGATATCCCCAGTTGTGGAGCTTGTCCGAGTCCTCGGCCCAGCGCTCGCCGATGTCGTCGCGGTAGTACATGTTGGGGATGAGGATGTTGCGAACGCGGCTGTAGGCCTGCTCGCGCGCCTGCTTCATGGTCTGGCCGAGGCCGACGACGGTCAGCACGACGCCGGAGGTTCCCGCGACGAGCCACTGGCCCTCGACGATCTTCGTGTCCTCGATGTGCACTTCCTCGGGCGTGCCCTTCTTGAAGACGATGACGGCGTTCTTCGTGAACGACTCGAAGGTCGCGTCGTCGTCGAAGGGGAACGGCGGCATCACGATCCGCACGCCCACCTGGAACCCGCTCTTGGCCTTGAGCTTCGGGTCGCGGCCGTGCGCGAGGTCGTCGAGGAAGAGGCCGATCGGCGTGATCATGCCCTCCTGCTGGATGAAGATCGTCGGGTAGCCGAACCGCGAGGTGAACTCGAGCGGGTAGATGCCGTTGTTGTTCACGATGCAGTTGACGTCGATGTAGCCGACGTAGCCCTCCTCGGCCAGGCGCGGCTCCATCTTGAGGAGCGTCTGCTCGAAGATCTTGTTGGGCTCGGACCAGAACATCGTCGTACCCATCTCGCCGGTGGGCGGGCCGCTGTTGCCGGGGAAGAGTTTCTTGTGCTCGAAGTTGGTGTTGATCGGGTGGATGAAGGCCTTGCCGTTGAAGAAGCCGCCGACGGCCACCTCGACGCCGACGACGCGCTTCTGGAGCTGGAAGACCTTGATCTCGTCCGAAAAGGCCTTCTTGTAGGCCTCGAGCATGCGGACGACGTCGCGGCCGTCCTCCTCGTCGCCGACGAAGAGCCGCCGCTTGACGTTGCCGGCGGCGCCCGACGGCTTGATGACGTACCGCGAGGGGTTCTCCTGCACGTACGCGATGGCGTCGTCGAAGTTGTCGAAGTCCCGGTAGGGGATGATCGTGACGCCGGCCTTCTTCAGCTCTTCCTGTCCGAACGAGCGGTCGTCCTCGAGACGGTCCGTGTAGGGCGTGCCGCCGACCACGGCCTTGCCCTTCGCCCTCAGCGCGACGGCCTTCTCGCCCTGGCCGAGCGTGTCGTCGAAGACGATCACGTCCGCCCAGTCCACGTCCTTTTCCCAGTCGTCGGTCTTGGGAACGAAGCCGTCCGCGATGTCCTTCTCCTCGGGGTCGCCGATGAAGTAGCGGACCTCGTGGCCCTCCTTGAGGACCTGCCACGCGATGTCGCCGATGAGGCCCGTGAGCGAGACGAAGAGGAACTTGCGCTTCTTTTCCATTTGTCTCCTTGAGTTCTGCCATTCTATCGGCGGCCCGGACGGGAGGGGTGGCCAGCGATGCGAAGGGAGCTTGCCCTTCGTCTTCGGTGTCTTGCGCGCCCGGCCGCTGCTAGGGTTGCACGGTCAGGGTTTCGGCCAGGCGCCGCGCGCGGACGGTCTTGGGATGGTCCGGGCCGAGGGTTCGCTGCAGATGATCGATCGACGCCGACAGGGAAGCCCGAGCCGCCTCGCGATTGCCTTCGGCCAGTTGGATCTCCCCGAGCTCGGCGCGTGCCTGGCCCACGAGGTAGGACGGCGCCCCCTTCTCGACAAAGGACTCCGCGAGCGCGATCGCCTTCCCGGCCGCCGCCGAGGCGGCGGAGGCGTTGCCCAGGGCCAGCTCGGCGCGGGCGAGGCCGATGAGGGCGGACACGTTGAGGCTGATCTTGAACTTCACCTTGTCGAAATCGGCGACTGCAACCGCGAACCGGTCTCGCGCTCCGGCGTCGTCGCCCCGGGCGAACGCGAGGCGCCCCTCGTAGTGGGCGAGCTGGGCCTGGCGCAGCAGGTCGAAGCGCGGGCCGCGGAGGGCGCTCTTCAGCTGCTGGAGCTGCGAGCCCGCGCGCTCGAGATCGCCCGTCTCGATGAAGAGATCCGAGAGCTCCATCATGGCGTCCGCCTCGACGGTCGAACTCTTCCTCTCGTGCGCCGCGCGGATCGCCTCTTCGTAGAGAGGTCTGGCTTCGGCATAGCGTCCGAGCAGGAAGAGAACGCCGGCGAGGTTGAAGCTGGCCGTCGGCTGACTCGAGTCCGTGCCTTCGATGGAGCGATGGAGTTCGAGGGAGCGCCTGTAGAGCGGCTCGGCCTTCGAGATGTCGCCCTGGTAGTAGACGAGCGCCCAGTTGTTGAGCACGTCGGCGGCGGCGGCGGTACGGTCCCGGCCCGCGTCTTCCAGGGCCTTCATCACCTCCGCGAAGGCGTCTTCCGCCTTCTTGTTCTGCCCGGCCAGGTAATAGCCGTAGGCCAGCGCCGCCTGGGCGTCGAGGCGGGCGGAGCGGCCAGCGGCGCCCGTGCGATCGAGCAAGGCGATCGCGGCCTTCGCCTCGCGAATCGTCGTCTCGCCGTCGTTGGTGACGAAGCCGAATTCGCTGTAACGCGTCAGGCAGCCGCCGCGCTGCAGGGCGTACCGGGGATCCTCCGGGAGTTCCGCGAGCGTCTTCTCCATGAGACCCTTCCCCTCGGCGATCTCGCCGTTGGCCGTCTTCAGAAAGGCGAGCGAGCACAGGGCTCGCGCCTGCAGCGCCGGGTCGCTGGACTGACGGGCGATCTTCGCGGCGCGCTCCAGGACGGGCCTGGCTTTCGCCCAGCTTTCCGCTTCCACGTACCGGTCTCCGATCGTGGCAAGCATCTCGGCCCGGAGCGGATCATCGTCCGAGAACTGCTTGTCGACGGCCCGCTCGGCCTGCTCGAGCAGATCGCCCACGGCGAACTTGCGCCCCGGAGGCGCCGCCACGCTGAGGAGAAAGGTCATGAAGTCGTTCGCCGCGGTCGCCCGGACGAGTTGGGCTTGCGCGGCGTCGCGTTGCCGGCGCACCTCGCGCTCCTTCGCGGCGATCACGACGGTCCCCGCCAGGGCGGCCGCCAGGGTGAGGACCGCCGCCGCCACGCCGCCCGGGTGTCGGCGCACGAACTTGGCGGAGCGATAGACCAGCGTGTCGGGCCGGGCGCTGATCGGGTCGTGACGAAGGGTGCGGCGCAGGTCGTCGGCGAGCGCCGTGACGGACGGGTAGCGCTCGGCCGGGTTCTTCTTCAATGCCTTTGCGACGATCGTGTCGAGATCGCCCTCGAGTTGCCGGCGCAGCGCGTCGGGCGTCGTCGAACGCTCGACGGCGTGCTGCTGGCGGGTTTCCGCCGTCTGGGTGCTGCTGTCCCTGACCGCGTCGGAAGGGCGCGATGGATCGGCCTCCAGGATCGCCTGGACGAGCCGGCCGGGCGACTGCAGCGCGGAGCCGGCTGGGTGGCGGCCCGTGAGGAGAAGGTACAGGAGGATCCCGAGCGCGTAGACGTCAGTAGCCGTGGTCACGGCGCCGCCCGTCATCTGTTCGGGCGCGGCGAACTCCGGAGTCAGGGCGCGACCGGCCTCCCGCGTCAGTGCCGTTGCCGCACCCCCTTCCCCCTCTCCCTCGAGCAGCTTCGCGATGCCGAAGTCGAGGAGCTTGGCCCGGCCGTCGTGGTCAACGAGGACGTTGGAGGGCTTGATGTCGCGGTGCACGACGAGGTTCGCGTGCGCGTGGGCCACGGCTTCGAGCACGTCGAGGAAGAGACGGACTCTCCCCGGAACGTCCAGCCGCCGCGCGTCGCAGTCCTCGTCGATGGGCCGACCCTCGACGTACTCCAGGACCAAGTAGGGCTGGCCGGAGGCCGAAACGCCGGCGTCGAGCAGCCGTGCGATGTGCGGATCCGCCAGACGCGCGAGGATGCTCCCCTCGCGGCGGAATCGCTCCTCGCCGGCGCGGCCGAGCCGGCTGGCGTTGAGCAGCTTGATGGCCGCCCGGCCCTCGAATCGGCCGTCGCTCCGGTGCCCGAGCCAGACGTTGCCCATGCCGCCCTGGCCGATGAGCGAGTCGAGCGTGTAGGCGCCGAAGGCCTGGCCGGAGAGCGAGGACGCGCCCGGCGGCGGGGCGGGCGGGGCTCCCTCGAGAAACCCCTCCCGGCTGGCCTCCCGGCGTTCCGCGAGCAGCCCCTCGAGGTCGTCGGCGAGGGCCGCGTCGCGGGCTCGGAGATCGGCCAGATAGGCGCGCCGTTCCTCCGGCCCCAGCTCGAGCGCCCGATCGAGGTAGGAGCTCAACCGATCCCAGCGCTCGGGAGTCAGTTCCGCCATCGGCCTCAGGGCCCTCCTTCCCGGATCCGCCGGCGCAGGTAGATCCGAGCCTTCTCCCATCGCCGCTGCACGGTGCGCTCCGAGATGCCACGCATGGCGGCGATCTCGGAAAAGGAGAAGCCGCAGAAGAACTTCAGGTCCACCACGTCGGCGAGCGGCGGATCGACCGCCGTGAGCTCCTCCAGGGCCGCTCCGACCTGCAGGATCTCCTCGTCGTCGGCTTCCCGCTCTCCCGCGGACTCCTCGTCCAGGGTGGTGATCCGAAAGCCACGGCCTCTCTTCTGGGCCGCGCGGTGGCGCGCGTGGTCGACGATCAGCCCCCGCATGACCTTCGCGGCATAGCCGATGAACCGCGCTTCGTCCGGGAACGCGGACCCCTCCCTCCGCGACATGTTCAGGTAAGCCTCATGGAGGAGGGTCGTCGGGCCGAACGTCACCCCTCTTCCCGAGCCGGAGAGCTGTCGTCGCGCCAGACGGTGGAGCTCGGCGTAAAGGGCCGCAAACAGAGCGTCCGCCGCCGATCGCTCGCCGGCGTCGGTCGAGGCGATCAGCGCGGAGATCGTGGGCGCCACGGGTGTCCTCGAGTGTGGGGTGCGCCACAAAGGTACCACCGTGCGGCGGTGTCGTGTTCCGTCCCCGCTTTTCGATGTCTTCCGTAGGGCGGCTCGGGCAGGCCGAGGCCGTTTTCGAGGAGGCATCATGAACCCGTCTGTAAGGTCCGGGTGGCCGAGGCCGGCCGCCGCTCGTGGGACGGCGCTGGCGATCCTGATGGCGGCCGCCGCCGCTGCGGGCGCCGGCCAGGTCCGGCCCGTGGCACTGCCCCTGGCCCCGCATGTCGACCCGACGGCCTTCGGCATCAACGGGACGACCGTCACCGTGATCTCCGCGTGGTCCTTCACGGCAGGCAATTTCAACAATATCGGCAGCGATTACCCGCGGGTCTCGGGCAGCCTCGGCCGGTTCAACGGCAATTTCAACACCGACTTTCACTACTACGCGACCCTCGACGTTCCCGCGGGCGCCGTCATCGACTTCGTCGGAATCAACAGCACGACGGACACGGACGCGATCATGGGGATCGCGCTCTGGCGGCGGGACAACACCGGCGCGGGCACCATGCTGACGGGGTTCTCGATTCCGGCCCACGGGTGGGGGACGGACTTCGCGGGCCCCCTCAACATCCTCGTGGACACCCACCAGGACCGCGAATACCTTCTGGACGTCGAGCAGGCCGCGGCCGCGGGTCCCGAATTCTGGGCGTGGGTCGAGGTCCACTGGCACCGGACCGTGAGCCCGGCGCCGGCCTCGCCGACGTTCGGCGACGTTCCGATGAACGACATCGGCTTCCAGTACATCGAGGCGCTGGCGGCTTCGGGGATCACGGGAGGGTGCGGGGGAGGCAACTACTGCCCCGACGCCAGCCTGACCCGCCGCCAGATGGCGATCTTCCTCGCGAAGGCGCTCGGGCTGCACTGGCCGAACTGAGCCAAGCCGGCCGGCCTGCCGGCCCGGGCCCGACTCCGAGCCCCGCCTTTCTCTCGACCGGCGACGCGGGAGTGTCCTGCCTGGCGGTTCGGCCGCTCCTTACGAGGAAGGCGGCGTGTCTCGCTCATCCCAGGAGTCGGGCCGAGTCCGGGACGTCGCTCGGGCGACGAAGAGTCCGGCCAGGGGCATGAGCGCGTCCTCCACCGGCCAGCGGTGGCGACCGTTGACGGCGATCGCGGCCGAGACGAGGGGCGTGTAGAGGGCCGCCGCGCACGAACCCGCGACGAGCGCGCGGGAAGCCAGCGATCTCCCGCGCGCGCGGCGGACGAGGAGGACGACGCCGCCGAGGGCGGCCAGGCCGAGCAGGGCCCCGGACCCCCGGAGAATGCCGCGGACCAGCGCCTCGTGGGACTTGAGGGGGTGGGCGCCGGCCAGGACCGGCTCCAGCGGGAAGGGCGGCCCCATCTGCTCGGCGTAGATCGCGAAGTCCGCGACGAGGGAATCGTC
This sequence comes from Thermoanaerobaculia bacterium, assembly GCA_041912555.1. Classification (GTDB taxonomy): domain Bacteria; phylum Acidobacteriota; class Thermoanaerobaculia; order UBA5066; family Gp7-AA6; genus DAHUXD01. The sequence continues at coordinate 61,822 of JAYRMU010000015.1, read as the reverse complement.
CGTCGGGCTTCGAGCGTATCGCACGCCTGCTCACGGACGGCTTCAGGGCGTCGAGGAGAAGGCCGGTTCGCGAAGCGCGAGCCGGCCCGCGGCGACGTCCCGCCGCTCGGTGACGCGGCCCGAGGGCCACCGCACCGCGACGCTGTCGGCCTTCGCGCGGTCGCCGAGGCCGAAGTAGAGCTCCTTCGGGCCCGAGGAGAGAAACGAGTAGCCGGCGGCGACGACCTGTGTGCGCGCGAGGCCGCCCGCCTCGACGGTGACGACGGCGCCGAGGGCGTCGCGCGTCGAGCGGTGCGGGCCGGGAAGCGCCGGATCGCCCTCGAGCGCGACGACGAGCGCCCTCGCGTTGGAAGGGTTGCGGTTGATCCAGAGCTGGGGCGGCTGGAGGAAGCCCGTCGCGAAGAGGTCGGGGGCGCCGTCGCCGTTCACGTCCACGACGACCACGCCGCGTTGGTTGCCGTCGGACTCGAGGCCGGTGACGGCGGCGAGGTCGTCGAAGTGCCGGCCGTCGCGGTTCCGGTAGAACCGCTTGGGCGTGTGCCCCCAGAGCGAGTCGTCGCCGAAATCCGCCGTGGGGATGCCCTTCTCGAACTTCTTGTACTCGGCCGACATCAGGTTCCAGAAGTCGATCTCGCGCTCGGTCTCCTTCTTTCCGGTGACCATGCCGTTGACGACGAAGAGGTCGGCGCGGCCGTCCAGGTCGGCGTCCACGAACACGCAGCCCCAGGACCAGGAGGTGTCCCAGACGTCCGCCTCGACGGATGTGCGCTCGAACCGGTCGCCGCCGAGGTTGCGGAAGAGCGAGGAGCCGCGCGAGAGGGCCTTGAGCTTGCGCCACACGAGGGGACGGCCGAGGGAATAGGGGAACGCCGGCATCGGGAAGCGCGGGTCGCGGAGAAACCAGTTCAGGGGGAAGGAGTAGTTCGAGACGTAGAGGTCCAGGCGCCCGTCCCCGTCGTAGTCGTCGATCGCGACGCCCATGCCGAAGCCGGGGTCGAGGATCTGCGCCTGGCGCGAGAGATTCTCGAACGTGCCGTCGCCGCGGTTGTGCAGGTACGCGTGGTTGCCGAAGTCGTTGGCGACGTAGAGGTCGGGCCAGCCGTCGCCGTCGAGGTCTGCGGACTCGACGGCGAGGCCCCAGCCGGTGTCGCCGGTGCCCGTCGGTCTCGTCACGTCGGTGAAGGTGCCGTCGCCGTTGTTGCGGAAGAGGTGGTTCGGCGGGGCGTTGTCGGCGGCGATGTTGGGCCCCCGGTCGGGGTGGCCGTAAACGAGGACGTAGAGGTCGGGGTTGCCGTCGCGGTCGTAGTCGAGCGCCGCGGCGGACGTGCTGGAGTCCTTCAGGGCGACTCCGGCCTTGGCGCCCACCTCCTCGAACGTGCCGTCGCCGCGGTTGCGGTAGAGGAGGTTCGGCCGGTCGAGGTAGGTGACGTAGAGGTCCGTCCGCCCGTCGTTGTCGTAGTCGAAGGCAAGGGGGCCGACGGCCTCCCCCTCCTGCCCGGCGACGCCGGCCCGGGCCGTCGCGTCCTCGAAGGTGCCGTCGCCGCGGTTGCGGTAGAGCCGGTTGCCGTCGCCTCCGGTGACGAAGAGGTCCGGGCGCCCGTCGCCGTCGAAGTCGAGCACGGCGACCCCCGGCGGCAGGTGCTCTCCGGGCACCGGGCGATTGAGCGCGGAGCTGGGCTGGTAGGCCCGGTGCGGGCGGGCCAGGCCGGCCGCGGCCGCGCGCTCCTCGAAGAGCGGTTCCCGGGCCGAGGCGGCGAGCCACACGAGGACCGACCCGGAGGTCATCGTCCAGCCGCCCGACGGGGCGGGGGAGAGGGTCGCGAAGATCTTGCCGCCCTCCTGCCGGAGCGCGCCGTCGCCCCCGCGCCCCGAGAAGAACAGGCCGAGGACGATCTCGCGGTCGTCGCCCCGCCTGCGGAAGTCGAAGAGCGTCGCCTCGGTGCGCCCGAGGGAGGAAAACCCGGCGCGGACGGCCTCGAGGCGGGACCGCAGGTCCGCGGGGACGGCAGCCGCGGCGGGCGCCGACGGGGCGCGATAGGCGGCGAGCGTGAGCGGCGGCCGCGCGCCGACGGGCGCCAGCCCGTCGCCCGGAAGGGGGCCCACCCAGAGCAGGGGTTCGGCGAAGAGGCTCGCGGGGATCGCCCCGGTCTTCCAGTCCGCCAGCAGCGTCTCCGCCCAGGTCGAGGTTCCGTCCGAGTAGTCCTCGAGGGTCGGGAACTTCTCGTCGCGGCGCGAGGCGCAGGCGGAGCTCAGCACGAGGAGCGCGGCCGTGAGGACCGGGACGAGCGCGCTCCTTCGCATCGCCGAAACTATAATCCGCGGCCCAGTGTCACTGTCCGAGCGCCTGCGCGACCGGATCGCCCGCGAGGGGCCGATGTCGTTCTCCGATTTCATGGGGGCCGCGCTCTACGATCCCGAGGAGGGCTACTACGCGCGCGGCGCGGCGATCGGCGAGGGAGGCGACTTCCTGACGTCGCCGCACGTATCGCCGGCGTTCGCCCACAGCCTGGCCCGGCTCTTCGTGATGGAGATGGAAGCGCTCGAGGGCACGGTGGATTTCGTCGAGGCCGGCGCCGGCTCGGGGCGGTTCCTGTCGGATTTCGCCGAAGCGGTGCGCGTCCTCGATCCCGGCCTCTTCGCGAGGCTGCGCCTGACGGCCGTCGAGGGCTCCGAGGCGGCCCGGCGCGCGCTCGCCGCCCGGGCGATCGAGCCTGTCCCGCGGGTCGTCGCCGACGCGGCGGATCTCCCGCCCGGGTCCGTCCGGGGCTGGATCCTCTCGAACGAGCTCTACGACGCGCTGCCGGTCGTCCGGGTCGCCGGCTCCGAGGAGGGGCCGCTCGAGCTGCGCGTGGACTGGAAGGACGGCCGCTTCGCGTGGACCCCCGCTCCCGCCTCCGAGCCCGTCCTCGAGCACCTCGCGCGGTTCGGCGTCGCGCTCGAGCCGGGCCAGAAGGGCGAGGTCGCCCTCGATGCGGCGCCCCTCCACCGTCACCTGGCGCGGGCGCTCCAGCGGGGCTCGCTCGTGGTCTTCGACTACGGCCACCCGTCGCGCATCCTCTATCACCCCTTCGCGCGGCCCGAGGGGACGCTGGCGGTTCACTCGGGCGGACGGCGGGGCGGCGACCCGCTCGAAAAGCCCGGCGAACGGGACCTGACGGCGCACGTGAACTGGGACGTCCTGCTGTCCGTCGGCGAGGAGGAAGGGCTTCGCGCCGAGCGGCTCATGCGACAGGGCATGTTTCTCTCGGAGATCGGCATCCTGGACTTCGCCGGCAGCGACGCGGAGAAGTGGCGCATCTTCCGCCTCGTGGATCCCGAGGGCATGGGCGAGGAGATCTCCGTGCTGGTGCAGCGCCGGGGCGCCGCGTCCGGCGGGGCGCGGGATTGACGCGGCTTCCCGCGCCGAACAAGGGGGTTTGTTTCGGCTTTTCCGTCCGATAGAATGCCGCGCCAGAGTGGGTCAATACTTTCCGATCCTGATTTTCGCGATCCTGGCCGCGGCCCTGCCGCTCGGGACCATCGTCCTCGCGCGGGCGGTGCAGACGCGGCGGCCGAATCCGGCCAAGCTCGAGCCCTACGAGTGCGGCGTCGAGGCCACGACGTCGGCCTTCGACACCCGGTTCTCCGTTCGGTACTTCCTGATCGCGGTCCTCTTCGTGGTGTTCGACGTCGAGACCATCTTCCTCTTCCCGTGGGCCATCATGTTCAACCGGCTCGGCTTGTTCGGGCTGGTCGAAATGCTCGTCTTCCTCGTCATCCTCGTCGTCGGCTACTTCTATTGCTGGAAGCGCCAGGCTCTCGACTGGGCCTGAGCCCCGAAAGGAACCCATGGGCCTCGTGGACAACCGGTTCGAGGAGAACGTCGTCACCACGACGGTCGACTCGGTCATCAACTGGGCCCGGCGTTCCTCGATCTGGCCGATGCAGTTCGGCCTGGCCTGCTGCGCGATCGAGATGATGGCCGTCATGGACGCCCGGCACGACCTCTCGCGCTTCGGGGCGGAGGTGTTCCGGGGCACGCCGCGGCAGTCGGACCTGATGATCGTGGCCGGGACCGTCGTCGAGAAGATGGCCCCGATCGTCAAGCGCCTCTACGACCAGATGCCCGAGCCCAAGTGGGTGATCGCGATGGGATCCTGCGCGACCTGCGGAGGCCCCTACAAGACGTACGCCGTGACGCAGGGCGTGGACCGGATCGTGCCGGTGGACGTGTACGTGCCCGGCTGCCCGCCGCGCCCCGAGGCCCTCATCTACGGGATCATGGCGCTCCAGAAGAAGATCGACCGGATGAAAGTCATCCGCAAGGCGTCCTGATTGGCGGACGAGAAGGCTCCCGCCGAGGAGAAGAAGCCCCGGCCCGAGGCGGTGGACGCTTCGGGCCACGACTGGGTCCGATCCATCCGGTCGGCCCTTCCGGACACCGTCGTCTCCGCCAAGGAGTACGCGGGGCAGGTCACGGTCGTCGTCCAGAAGGACGCGATCGCGCGCGTGGCGCGGCACCTGAAGGACGAGGAAGACTTCAAGTACTGCGTCGACGTCACGGCGGTCGACTGGAAGACGCGGGCCCCCCGCTTCGACGTCGTGTACCACTTCTATTCGTTCTCGAAGAACGCGCGGATCCGCGTCAAGTGCGCGGCGGCCGACGGGGAAGAGGTTCCCTCGATCGCCTCGGTCTTCCTGGCGGCCAACTGGTGCGAGCGGGAGACCTGGGACATGTTCGGCATCCGCTTCTCGGGGCACCCCGATCTGCGCCGGATCCTGACCTGGGAAGGGTTCAACGGGCATCCGCTCCGCAAGGACTTCCCGCTCGAGGGCATCGACACGGGCGCGGCCGTCTATCCCGAGGAGTGGCCGGAGGGCGGCGGCCCCTCCCAGAAGGACTCGAACCGCAAGGTGGTCTCGTGAGCGACGAGAAGATCAGCCAGGCCGAGAAGGACGAGGCCGCCTACTTCGCCGAGAGGGCGAAGGCGGGGGCCGCCGCCGCGCGGTCCGAGGCCCTCGCCGCGCCGGGCGACCACACGCTCTTCGACGTCCAGGAGATGGAGCTCAACTTCGGGCCCCAGCACCCGTCCACGCACGGCGTCCTGCGGCTCGTGCTCAAGGTCGACGGCGAGAAGATCCTCGAGGCCAAGCCCGACGTCGGATACCTCCACCGCGGCACCGAGAAGCTCTTCGAGACCGAGACCTACCCGATGGGAATTCCCCACACGGACCGGCTCGATTACGTCGCGGCGGCGACGAACAACCACGCCTTCTGCCTGGCGGTCGAGAAGCTGCTCGGCATCGAGGTGCCCAGGCGCGCCCAGCTCGTCCGCGTCGTCCTCGACGAGCTCCAGCGCCTGTCGTCGCACCTGGTCTGGCTGGGCACGTCGGGCATCGACCTCGGCGCCGTCACGCCCTTCTGGTACGCCTTCCGCGAGCGCGAGCAGATCCTCGACTTCTTCGAGGAGTACTGCGGCGCCCGGCTGACCCTGAACTGCATGCGCATCGGCGGGCTCCCGTTCGACCTGACGCCGGGCTGGACGGAGCGCGTCTCCGAGTTCATCTCCGACTTCCCGGCGCGCATCGACGAGTACGAGCAGCTTCTGACCGACAACCGGATCTGGAAGAAGCGCACGATCGGGGTCGGGGTGATCTCGGCCGAGGAATGCGTCGAGTGGGGCCTGACGGGGCCGATCATCCGGGGCTCGGGGCTCGCCTGGGACCTGCGCCGCGCCCAGCCCTACGAGTGTTACGACGAGCTCGACTTCATCGTCCCGACGCGGCAGAACGGCGACACGTACGACCGGTACATCGTCCGCGTCCAGGAGATGCGCCAGAGCGCGCGGATCATCCGCCAGTGCCTCGCGAAGCTCGAGGCCGGCGACATCCGCGGCAAGGTGCCGCGCGTCATCAAGCCGCCCGCGGAGGAGGTCTACGCCTCGGTCGAGTCGCCCAAGGGGGAGCTCGGCTTCTACTGCGTCTCCAACGGCTCGAACAAGCCGTACCGGATGCACGTGCGGCCGCCCTCGTTCATCAACCTCCAGGCGCTGCCGCGGCTCGCGAAGGGGCACCTCGTCTCCGACCTCGTCGCGCTGATCGGCACCATCGACATCGTCCTCGGCGAGGTGGACCGGTGACGCTTCCGCCCGAGTTCTGGACGTACCTCAAGGTCGTCCTGCTGGTCGCCCTGGTGCCGGCGATCGTGGGATTCGTCATCGTGCTCGCCGAGCGGCGGATCATGGGGTTCATGCAGGTGCGCCTCGGGCCCAACCGCGTGGGCCCGGAGGGGACGCTCCAGGGCCTGGCCGACCTCCTCAAGCTCGTCACGAAGGAAGACATCACGCCGGCGAAGGCCGAGAAGGCCGTCCACTTCCTCGCTCCCGTCCTCGCCGTGATCCCGGCGCTGACGGCGCTCGCCGTGATTCCCTTCGGCCCGCCCGTGCGCGTCGGGAAGACGGTCGTGCCGCTGTGGGTGGCCGACGTGAACATCGGCCTCCTGTTCCTGCTCGCGATCACCTCGATCGGCGTGTACGGGATCATCCTCGGCGGCTGGTCGTCGAACAACAAGTACTCGCTCCTCGGAGGGCTGCGCTCGGCGGCGCAGCTCGTGTCCTACGAGGTGCCGATGGGCCTGGCGCTCGTCTCGGTCCTCCTGATGACGCGGTCGCTCTCGCTCGTCGAGATCGTGCGCCGGCAGGAGTCCACCCACCTCTGGTTCGTCTTTCCGGGGTTCGTCGCCTTCTTCATCTACTTCGTGTCGGGCGTGGCCGAGACGAACCGCAACCCGTTCGACCTGCCCGAGGCGGAATCGGAGCTCGTGTCGGGCTTCAACACCGAGTACTCGGGCGTGAAGTTCGCGTTCTTCTTCCTCGGCGAGTACACGGCGATGATCATCATCTCGTGCGTAGCGGTGACGGTCTTCTTCGGCGGCTGGCTGCCGCCCTTCCCGAACGTCAAGGCGCTCGAGTTCCTCTGGTACGTGCCCGGGGTCCTGTGGTTCCTGGCGAAGGCGGGCGCCTTCATCTTCGCGTACATCTGGTTCCGCTCGACGTTCCCGCGCTACCGCTTCGACCAGCTCATGGCCCTCGGCTGGAAGTGGCTGATCCCGATGGCCCTGTGCAACATCGTCGTCGTGGCCCTCGCGATCCTCCTCTTCCCGGGGCGGACGACGGGCCTCGTGTGGCTCTCGTGGATCTTCGGCGTTCTCTTCGTCCTGACCTACCTGCTTTCGAAGCTCCGGCAGAAGCTCGCCCGCCGCGAACGCCTCGCGGCCGAGCCGCATCCGGTGGAGGGCTGACCCGGTGGCGCTCAAGAAGTTCCTCGACCGCATCGCGCTGCTCGACCTGTTCGACGGGCTCTCGGTGACCGGACGGCACCTCCTGAAGAAGAAGGTGACGATCGAGTACCCCGAGCAGAAGAAGCTGCCCTCGGACCGGTTCCGGGGCATGTTCCGCCTCGACGAGGAACGGTGCATCAAGTGCACGCTCTGCGCCATCGAGTGCCCGATCAACATCATCTACATCGACTGGCACAACGAGAAGGACGAGGCGAACAAGTCGGTCAAGGTCCTCGACCGGTTCGACGTGGACCTGAAGCGGTGCATGTTCTGCCAGCTCTGCGAGGAGGCCTGCCCGACGGTCCCGAAGTCCATCTGGCTGACGACCAAGACCTACGAGATGGCGTCCTACGACCGCAACGAGTCGCTGTACCTCGACATCCGCAAGCTCACCGACTGGCGCGAGGCCCCGAACGTGAAGCCGTTCACGGTCGTGGAGCGGGGGTAGGAGCGGGCGATGACGGGCGGCGTGCTGCTGACGGGGGTCGGGGGCTGGCTCTTCGTCGTCTTCGCGGCGCTCGCGCTCGCGTCGGCGATCGCGGTCGTCGTGTCGCGCAACCCCGTCCACTCGGCGCTCTTCCTGCTGCTCTCGTTCGTCCTGGTGGCCTGCATCTTCATCCTGCAGCAGGCCGAGTTCGTGGGCGCCGTGCAGATGCTGGTCTACGCGGGCGGCATCATGGTCCTCTTCCTCTTCGTCGTCATGCTCGTGAACCCCGGCATCGCGCGCATCGACAAGTCGTTCCAGACCCAGTTCGACGTGGCGCTGGTGCTCCTGCCGGTCTTCCTCCTCCCGTTCCTCTACATCCTGGGCACCGAGAAGCTCCCGGACGTGGCGGTCCACCCGGACGCGTTCCGGATGGTCGGCAACAAGATCGCGGGCAACACCGAGGCCGTGGCCTGGGTCCTGTTCCGCGACTACCTCGTCCCGTTCGAGGTCGCCTCGGTCTTCCTCCTCGTCGCGATGATCGGCGCCGTCGTCCTCGGGAAGCGGTCGCTCGAGAAGATGGACTGACGCCGTGACGATCACGATCAACCACTACCTCGTCGTCAGCTTCCTGCTCTTCGCGATCGGGTTCATGGGCGTCCTCGTGCGCCGCAACTTCCTGACGATCCTCATGTCCATCGAGCTGATGCTCAACGCGGTGAACCTCAACCTGATCGCGTTCTCGCGCCGGCTCTCGGACCTGACGGGCCAGGTCTTCTCGGTCTTCGTCATCACGATCGCCGCGGGGGAGGCGGCCATCGGGCTGGCCCTCACCATCTCCTACTTCCGCCAGCGCAAGACGCTCGACGTCGAAGAAGCGCGCACGATGCAGGGCTAGCCGGGCGCAACCGATGAAGAACCTCCTCTGGGCCATCCCCCTCGTCCCGCTCGCGGGCTTTCTCGTGAACGGGCTCGTCTACCTCCTGTCGCACCGGACGAAGGGCGAGGCGCACGGGCACGGGAGCGGCGAGGGCAGCGACGCCCACACGGCGGCGACCGCACCGGATGCCGGTCACGCGAGCGGCCACGACCCGGGCCATCACGAGATCCCGTTCAAGGGCCTCCACACCGTCGTCGGGGTCGGCAGCGTGGCCATCGCGTGCTTCCTCGCGTTCGGGGCGATCTTCGACGTGGGGCTGAAGGCCTTCGCGGAGGGCGCGTCCCACACGGTGTCCCTGTGGCGGTGGATCCCGCTCGGCGTGAACCAGGCGGTCGGCCAGGTTCCCGGCGCGGCGGGCGAGTGGTTCGTGGACGTGACGCTGCGCGTCGATTCGCTGTCGGCGCTGATGCTCCTGTTCGTGACCTTCGTGGGTTTCCTCATCCACGTCTACTCGGTCGGCTACATGGGCCACGAGGAGGGCTACGGGCGCTTCTTCGCGTACCTGAACCTCTTCATGTTCGCGATGCTCGTGCTCGTCCTCGGCGGCAACTTCCTCCTCCTCTTCGTCGGGTGGGAGGGCGTGGGCCTCTGCTCCTACCTGCTGATCGGCTACTACTACGAGAAGAACTTCGCGGCCGACGCCGGCAAGAAGGCGTTCGTCGTCAACCGGATCGGCGACTTCGGGTTCATCCTCGGGATCTTCGGCGTCTTCGCCCTCTTCGGGTCCCTCGACTTCCAGAAGGTCTTCGCGACGGCCGCCGCGAACCCGGCGGCCTACACGCCGTACCTGACGCTCGTCTGCCTGCTCCTCTTCGTCGGGGCGTGCGGCAAGTCGGCGCAGTTCCCGCTCTACGTCTGGCTGCCCGACGCCATGGCGGGCCCGACGCCGGTCTCGGCGCTCATCCACGCCGCCACGATGGTCACGGCCGGCGTCTACATGGTCGCGCGGTGCAACGTCTTCTTCCGCCTGGCCCCCCACGCGATGATCGTCGTGGCCGTGGTCGGCGCATTCACGGCGCTCTTCGCCGCGACCATCGGGGTCGCCCAGAACGACATCAAGAAGGTCCTGGCGTACTCGACGGTCTCGCAGCTCGGGTACATGTTCCTCGCCTGCGGCGTCGGGGCGTTCGCCGAGGGCATGTTCCACGTCACGACCCACGCCTTCTTCAAGGCCTGCCTCTTCCTCGGGGCCGGGTCGGTGATCCACGCCATGGGCGGCGAGCAGGACATCCGCAGGATGGGCGGCCTCGCCTCGAAGATCCCGAGGACGTACTGGACCTTCCTGATCGCGACCCTCACGATCTCCGGCGTCCCCTTCCTCGCCGCCTTCTTCTCGAAGGACGCGATCAAGGCCGCCGTCTTCCACGCCGAGTTCGAGGCGGTGCCCTGGCTGCCGAAGGCGCTCTACGCCGTCGCGCTGTTCACGGCGGGACTGACGGCCTTCTACATGTTCCGGCTTTTGACGCTGACGTTCTGGGGGCCGTTCCGCGGCACGAAGGAGCAGGAGCACCACCTCCACGAGTCGCCGGCGACGATGACCGTGCCGCTGATGGTCCTCGCCTTCCTCTCGATCGTGTCGGGCTACGTCGGCGTGCCGATCATCGAGCACGGCGACCGGATCGGCGAGTTCCTGCGGCCCATCCGCCTGCCGCTCGCGGGCCTGCCGGAGAAGACCCATCATGCGGCGCTCTCCCTGGAGCTCTCGCTGATGGCCGCGGCCGTGGCCGTGGCGTCGGTCGGCATCTACCTCGCGTGGTCCTGGTACCACCGCGGCGAGGGCCGGGTCCCCGCCCGCCTGGCCGAGCAGTGGCCGGGCGTGTACCGCGCCGTGACCAACAAGTACTTCGTGGACGAGGCCTACGACCGGGTCTTCGTCCGGGGCCTCGCGCTCGGCGGCGGGCGGTTCCTCTGGGAGGTCGACGCCACCGTCGTCGACCTGATCCCCAACGGGGCGGCCGCGGTCACGAAGGGCGCCTCCTGGGTGGCCTCCTTCTTCGACCAGTACGTCGTGGACGGGCTGGTCAACGGCGTCGCGAACGCCCTGCAGGCCCTGTACCGTCTCTTCCGGCGCGCGCAGACCGGAAGGGTCCAGAACTACGCGCTCGTCATGGGCGGGGGGCTCTTCTGCCTCGTGGCCGTGTACCTGCTCTTCCGATGAGGACCCGATGGAACAACTGACCCGCATGCCGATCCTCTCGATCATCACGTACATCCCGCTCGTCGGGGCGCTCGCGATCGTCTTCCTCATCCCGAAGGAGAAGACGGGCCTCATCAAGGCCTTCGCGACCCTGGTGGCGGCCGTCGACCTGGCGGCGTCGCTGCCCCTCTGGTGGGCCTTCGACCGGGCGCGGGACGGCTACCAGTTCGTCGAGCACGCGTCCTGGATCCCGTCGCTCGGCGTCAGCTACCACTTCGGCATCGACGGGATCAGCCTGATCCTGATCCTGCTGACCACGATCGTGGGCCTGATCGCGGTGTACTGCTCGTACTCGGCGATCACGGAGAGGCAGAAGGAGTACTACATCCTCCTCCTGCTCCTCCAGACCTTCATGATCGGCACCTTCTGCTGCCTCGACCTCTTCCTCTTCTACGTGTTCTGGGAAGTGATGCTCGTCCCGATGTACTTCCTGATCGGCGTCTGGGGCGGAGCGCGCCGGCTCTACGCCGCCATCAAGTTCTTCCTCTACACGCTGGCCGGCTCGGTCTTCATGCTGCTCGGCATCATCGCGCTCTACTTCTACAACACGACCGGCTTCCTGTCGTACAAGGGCCTCGGCAACGCGGCGACCTTCTCGATCGAGAAGCTGACGGCGGTCGCGGCGGGGATGCCGGCCGAGCTGCAGGTGTGGCTCTTCTTCGCCTTCTTCTTCGGGTTCGCGATCAAGGTCCCGATGTTCCCGTTCCACACCTGGCTGCCCGACGCGCACACGGAAGCGCCCACGGCGGGGTCCGTCATCCTGGCGGCCATCCTGCTGAAGATGGGAACCTACGGCTTCATCCGCTTCTCGCTGCCGATGTTCCCGGAGGCCGCGCGCAACCCGCGCGTCGTCGGGATCATGGTCGCCCTGGCGATCATCGGGATCGTGTACGGGGCCATGGTGACCCTCGTCCAGAAGGACATGAAGAAGCTGATCGCCTACTCCTCGGTCTCGCACCTCGGCTTCGTCATGCTCGGCATCTTCGCCCTCAACATGGCGGGGGTCCAGGGCGGCGTCCTGCAGATGGTCAACCACGGCATCTCGACCGGCGGCCTGTTCCTGCTGGTCGGCGTCGTCTACGAGCGCCGCCACACGCGGATGATCGCGGAGTACGGCGGCCTCGCAAAGCAGATGCCGCTCTACGCGACCTACTTCCTGATCCTGGCCTTGTCCTCGATGGGGCTGCCGCTGCTGAACGGGTTCATCGGCGAGTTCACGATCCTCCAGGGCGCGTTCGCGAAAAACGTCTGGTGGGCCTTCTTCGCCGCGACCGGGATCGTGCTCGGCGCCGCGTACCTGCTCTGGCTCTACCAGCGGATCTTCTTCGGGGAGATCACGAACCCGGCCAACGCGAAGCTCGCGGACCTGACGCTGCGCGAGCAGCTGACGCTGGCCCCGCTCGTCATCCTCGCGCTCTGGATCGGCCTCTACCCGAAGCCGATCTTCGACGTGATCCGCCGGCCCTCCGAGAAGATCGTGCACGCCGTCGGCGGACCGGTCCTCGAGGCCCCCGCGCTGGCGCTCAAGGCCCCCGCTCCGCCGGCGGATGGGGCCGCCGAGGCCGCCCACCCATGAGCCTTCCGTTTCACCCGTCGGACTGGATCCTGCTGTCGCCGGAGCTCTTCCTGACGGCGGCGGGCCTGCTCCTGCTCGGCCTCGCCGTGGCGTTCGGGAAGAAGAAGGAGGAGTTCCTCGCGTTCCTCGCGGTGCTGTCCGTCGGCGTGACGTCGGCCCTGCTCGTCTTCGTGGCGGCCCAGCCGGGGCGCAAGGCCCCCATCCTCGGCGGCACGTTCGTCGTGGACAACTTCGCGCTCTTCTTCAAGGCGGTGATCCTGCTCTCGCTCGCCCTGACGGTGCTCGCGTCGTCGCGGTTCGTCGGGGCCGCTCCCTATCCGGGCGGCGAGTACTACGCCCTTCTGATCTTCTCGGGCGTCGGCATGCTCTTCATGGTGTCGGGCAACAACCTGATCTCGATCTACGTGGCGCTCGAGCTGATGGCGCTGTCCTCGTACATCCTGGCAGGCTACTTCAAGAACGAAGCGAAATCGACCGAGGCGGCCCTCAAGTACTTCATCCTCGGCGCGTTCTCCTCGGGCGTGCTGCTGTACGGGCTCTCGCTCGTGTACGGCGTGGCCGGCATCATGGGGCTGCCGGAGCTCGCGAAGCTCTTCGCGACCGCCGAGCGGTCGAACCTGCTGATGCTCGGGATCCTGCTGATCCTGGCGGGCCTGCTCTTCAAGATCGCGGCGGTCCCGTTCCACGTGTGGACGCCCGACGTCTACGAAGGCTCGCCCACGCCGGTCACCGCGTTCTTCTCGGTGGGGCCGAAGGTCGCGGCGTACGGGATCCTCGCGCGGATTTTCTACGTGGCCTTCGCGAAGTTCCACGCCGACTGGGGCTTCGTCGTCGCCCTGGTCTCGGCCGCCACGATGGTCCTCGGCAACATCGCCGCGCTGCTGCAGTCGAACGTGAAGCGGATGCTGGCCTACTCCTCGATCGCCAACGCGGGCTACGCTCTGCTCGGCGTGCTGGGGTTCCGGACGGAGTGGGGCCTGTGGGGAATCCTGGTGTACCTGCTCGCGTACACCTTCATGAACTTCGGCGCGTTCACGCTCGTGATCCTGCTCGAGAGCAAGGGGTACGCGGGGGAGTCCGTGTCCGACTTCAACGGCCTGGCCAAGCGCAACATGCCGGCGGCCGTCGTGATGCTCCTGTTCCTGCTCTCGCTCGCCGGCATTCCGCCGACGGCCGGCTTCATCGGCAAGTACTACCTGTTCACGGCGGCGCTCAAGGCGGGCTACGCGTGGCTGGCGATCTTGGCCGTGCTCATGTCGGCCGTTTCGCTCTTCTACTATTTCCGCATCGCCGCGGCCATGTTCTTCACCGAGGGCGCGGCTTCGAAGCTCAAGAGCTCGTACGCGCTGACGGCCGTGATCGCGGTCTGCGCCACGGGCACGATCCTGATCGGCGTCGCGCCCCAGCCGTTCCTGGCGGTCCTGAAGGCCTGCGTCCTGTCGCCATAGTCCCGCGCGCTCGAGAGCGGCCGGCCGGTTAAACTCGCGCCATGCCCGCTCCAACCGGCCACTCTCGGAACGCACTCATAGCCGAGGCAAGCGTGGCCGGGTTGTACTTTCTGCTCGGGCCGGGCGTCGGATACCTGATCGGAAAGTGGGTGGGAATCCCCTTGGGACTTGGAATGGTCCCGGCCTGGGCCCTTGCCGCAGTTGGATTGGTCGCAGCATTCGTGAACCTGGTAAGGCTGACGAGCCGGGCCTCGCGATGAGCGAAATCGAGGAGGTCGTCCAGCGGGTCAAGCGCCGCGCCTTCTTGATCGCGGGGGTCGCCATTCTCGCCGGATTTGCCGTCGGACGTGCCGCCGGGGCTTCCTTGACAATATGCGCTGCCGTGGTAATTTCCAGCCTTCTGGCTCTCGAAAAATTGCTGGAACGGCTATCACCGGAAGCGGAAAGGCCGAGCCGGCAGGCTGTCGTCCCTCTTCTCCTGGTGACGGTCGCGAGTTTCACTCTGCTCGGGTTGGTACTGTGGCGGTGGCGGGGATTTCAGCCTCTGGCGGGTGCCGCCGGGCTCTCGGTCGTGGTCCTGGCGGTCATTCTAGAGGTTTGGACGAGGAGGTAGGAGCGCGTGCAGGAGCATCATTCGATTCTCTTCGGGCCGATCAACGCACTGCTGATCCGGCTTCTGGGCGAGCCACCCGTCGACCGCTTTTCTCCGGGTGTCGCGCATTTCTTCTTCCCCGACGGGAAGGAGGCTTGGATTCCGGATACCGCGATCATGGCCCTCCTGCTCACGCTCGTGATCTTCATCCTCTTCCGGATGGCTTTCAGGCGCTACGATGCGGTCCGTCCTTCTAAGACTCAGAGTTTTCTCGAGCTGATGGTCTCCTTCCTACGCGACCTCTGCGAAGAAGCGATCGGGCACAGCGGAAGGGCATACGTCGGCGTCATAGGGGCGCTCTTCGTCTTCATCGCGATGGGCAACCTCTTCGGTGTCTTCTATTTTCTGCAGCCTCCGACCGGGTCACTTTCCACGACGGTGGCCCTCGCTCTCGTCGCGTTCATCTATTTCAACTTCCACGGCATCCGCGAACACGGCCTTGGAGGTTATCTCAAGCACTTCATGGGCCCGATGCTGGCGATCGCGCCGCTCTTCTTCGTCATCGAGATCATCGGAACGCTGGCCCGGATCCTTTCGCTGTCCTTACGGCTCTTCATGAATATCTTCGGCGAACACACCACGACGAATGTGTTCGCGAGCCTCGTACCCATTGTCGTGCCCTGGCCGATGATGGCGCTGGGCGTCTTTACCGCGTTTTTGCAGGCCTACGTCTTTGCTCTGCTGACTGCGGTCTATATCGGCACAGCCGTTGCCCACGAAGAACACTGAGGACAGTCGTGATACCGTTCGCAAACTTGCGCCGGACGGCGTGAAAATTAAGGAGAATTTGGGATGCTGAAGAAGACGGTTGTGGTGTGCGCTCTTGCCTTGGTCTTGGCCGCTCCGATGTTCGCGCAGGAAGCGAACGGGGCCGCCGGAGCCTCCGGCGGAGTGAAGTGGGGCGTGATCGGTGCGGCGGTCCTGCTGGGTCTTGCGGCGGCTGCCGGCGCCACGGCGCAAGGGCGGGCGACTGCGGCGGCTGCCGACGGAATGTCCCGCAACCCGGGTGCTGCGAAGGACATCCGCGGAATGACCCTCCTCGGGCTGGTGCTCATCGAGTCCCTCGTCCTGTACGCGCTCCTGATCTGTTTCCTGATTTACGGCAAGTAGACTCGCCGCGAAGCCCCGGGGACCTGTTGGGAACCCGGGGCTTTTTGTCTCCTTTTTGCGACAGCCTGGCCCCCGGCGGGGAAACTTCCCGCTCATTCGGCACGTATTTCTTTTCGAAGGACCCAGACGAGCCGGAGGGCTACTCCGTAGAAAACTCGGAGGTTAGCCCGGTCCGGACGGCGGCGGCGGCCGCCCGTTCCGGCCGGGCAAGGAATTTGCGAAAAGACGAGGGCATGGAAAGAGTGAGCGTGCAGCAACTCCCGGAAAAGGACCCTTCGCAGGCCGTGTCGGCGTGGGATTTCAACTCCCAGGCGATGCCGTTCGTGGACTCGCTCTACAACACCGCCTACCGGATGACCCGCAGCGCGGAGGACGCCGAAGACCTCGTCCAGGAGACCTTTTTCAAGGCCTACAAGTACTACGACAAGTTCGAAGAGGGGACCAACCTGAAGGCCTGGCTCTTCAAGATCCTCAAGAACACCTTCATCAACAACTACCGCAAGAAGAAGCTCGAGCCCCGCAGCGTGGATTTCGCCGAAATCGAGGACTCCTTCGAGCGGATCGTGCGGCGCGACAGCGCCGAGCCGGCCGGGGACCCCGAGAGCGAGTTCTTCAACGGGGTGCTCGACGACGACGTCCGCAAGGCCCTCGAGTCGCTGCCCTACGACTACCGCATGGTCGTGATCCTGGCCGACCTCGAGGACTTCTCGTACAAGGAGATCGCGGACATCCTGGAGTGCCCCGTCGGGACCGTCATGTCCCGCCTCTATCGGGGCCGCAAGCTCCTCGAGAAGGCCCTCCTGAAGTACGCCCGGAAGCACGGCTACATCCGCGGGGCGGAGCCCACCAAGATGCGGACCCGGCCGCGGCCCCAGACCGCCTAGGGCGGCGTCCGGAGCCCCCCGGGGCGCCGGGGACGGGAGGCCCCCTTCGGGGGACGGAATAAACGGGGCCCGAAGCCCCGTTTTGCTCCTCGGCCCGATGAACTGCACCAGAGCCCGTTTTCTCCTCTATACCCACCTGGACGGGGACCTTCCCGGAACGGACGCGGCAGGCCTCGACCGGCACCTCGCCTTCTGCGCCCCCTGCGCGGCCCGGGGCCGCTCGGCGCGCAGCCTGAACGGCCTCCTGAGGTCCCGAATGCGGTACGACCGGGCGCCCCTGGGGCTGACCCGGAAGCTCTCCGAGGGCCGCTACCAGCCGCGCCTGAGGCTCCGCTACGCCCCGGTCGGGCTCGCCGCGTCGATCCTCCTCCTGATCCTTCCCCTCGTGGCCCACGAGGCCGTACCGAGCGGCGCCCTCTTCTCCATGGGAGCCCCCGTGGCGGTCGCCGCCCCCCAGGGGATCGTCCCGGTTTCCCGGAAGATGACCGGCACGTTCGTCTGCCTCCAGTGCGAGAGCACCCACGACGGCGGATCCTGCCCCGCCGAGGAGCCCAGGGTCCACGAGCTCGGCTTCTGCGCCGACAACGGCGAGACCTTCCGGGTCATGACGACGGACACGAACTTCGCGGCGGCGTCGGTGGGCCAGGCCGTGACCGTCGAGGGTGTCGCCTTTCCCGAGTCGGGGTTTCTGCGGGCGAGCCGGGTCGGATACTAACCGTCGCCTCCGCTGCGTTACGGGATCTGCGCTGAGCGGCGCGTAGCGCCGCCCAGCGCACCGGCGAACGGCTCGCCCAAAGGGGCTCGACCGTTCGCCTGATCCCTCCACTCCGCTCCGGCTCCCGCGGCGTGAGCCTCCACCCTCGCTTCGCTCGGGTGACTTCTCACGCCGCGAGCGGATGGAAGAGGTCGGCGTAGGAGCAACCCGAGGGCAACTCCAAGAGAACCCCCTCGCCCCCCGGAGGGGGGAGAGGGCCGGGGTGAGGGGGGCTTGTCGGGGTCGCTTCCACGAACAAGATCAGGCACACGGCTGCGAGGCGCGAACTCTCCGACGGCAGCGGACGGCGTCTCGCGCGGCCTCTTTTTTTTTATCTCGTAAGATGGCGGCCATGTCGCACTCGTTCGAAGCGTCGGCGCCGGCGCGCGTGGATCTGGCGGGGGGGACGCTCGACCTGTGGCCGTTGCACGTCCTGCATCCCGGTTCGGTGACGGTCAACGTCGCGATCGACCTGCGGGCGCGCTGCCGGGTCAGGCCCCGCGAGGGGAGCTTCCGCGTCACCGTGCCCGATCTCGGCTACGAGCGCGTCGCGGCCCGGCCCCAGGACCTGCTCGCCGACCCCCGCGGAGCCCTCGCGGGGGCCCTGCTCGAGGCGCTCTCCATCACCGCCCCGCTCGACATCGAGCTGTCCTCGGACGTCCCCTACGGCTCGGGGCTCGGAGGCTCGTCCGCCCTGACCGTGGCGATGGCGGCGGCGCTGGCGGCGAGCGCGGGGCGAGAGTTCGGCGGCCTCGGCGAGGTGGAGTTCGTGCGCGACGTCGAGACCCGCGTCCTCGGGAAGCCGGCGGGAGTCCAGGACTACTATCCGCCGCTCGCCGGAGGGCTCCACGGACTTCGCTTCGCCCCCGGGCGCACGGAGGCGACGCGGCGCGACGTGGATCCGGCGGCCTGGCTGCGCCACCTGACGCTCTTCGACACGGGGGCGGCGCACTCGTCGGGGATGAACAACTGGGAGATCTTCCGCGCCCGCCTCGAGGGCGATCGCGAGGTCGCCACGCGCCTCGACGGGGTCGCTCTCGCGGCGCGCGAGATGGCCGAGGCCGCGGACACGGCGGACTTCCGCGCGATGGGCGCCGCGCTCAAGCGCGAGTGGGAGGCCCGGCGCCGCCTGGCGCCCGTCGTCTCGTCTCCCGGCATCGAGGCGGCGATCGCGGCGGCGCTCGGCGCCGGGGCGTGGGGGGCCAAGGCCTGCGGCGCCGGGGGCGGGGGCTGCGTCGTGATTCTCGCGGCCCCGGAGCGGACGCCGGCGGTGCGCGAGGCCCTGACCCGGCTCGAATCGGGAAAGCTGCTGCTCGTGGCCGTCGAGAACCGCGGCCTGACGCTCAGCGGCTCCTGACGGCCCGCATCCGGGCCACGCACCGCTCGAGCTCGGCCCGCATCGCGGCCGCGGAGTCGGCCCGGTGCCAGCCGCCGTGGCCGGGGAGGACCCATTCGAAATCGTGGTCGAGGAGCCGCTCCATCGAGCGGATCTGCTCGTCCCAGGAGTACCAGCACGCGTCGCGGAAGGCGACGAGCCCGCCCCGCCGGCGCGACCAGGCGAGGTGATCGCCCGTGAAGAGGTACCTGTTCCGGTAGAGCAGGACGGCGTGGCCGCGCGTGTGCCCCGGAGTCGGAATCGCGACGAGGTCCTCGGACAGCCGCACGGGATCGCGGCCGGACAGGCGCCGCTCGACGCCGCGCGTGCCGGCGGTGACGTCGTCCTCGTGGAGGACGCGCTCGCAGCCAAACCGCTTCCGGAACTCCTCGTGGTCGGCGACGTCGTCGCGGTGCGTCAGGAAGAGCGTCCGCACGCCGCCGCGCGCGGCGAGGGCGTTGACGAGCGGGCCCGCCGCGCGCGGGGAATCCACGAGGACGTTGCCGTCCGGGCGCTCGATGAAATAGCTCCAGGCGCCGAACGAGCTCTCCGCGGTGAACCCGCAGAAGGACACGTTCTCGGCGACCGTCTCGGGGAAGGCGGCCGCGCCGGGGGAGGCGTCGGTCCGGGAGTGCGTCCCGATCGAGGAGGTGGGGCAGGCGACGAGCGCCATGAGGGCGCGCCGGCGGTCCGCGTCCGCCGCGGGCTGCGCCCGCACGAACGAGTGGCCGTCGCCCTGCTCGAAGACGCCGGGGGCGATCCGGCGGCAGGTGTCGCAGTCGATGCAGCTGCGGTCCACGAAGAAATCGCCGGGGGCGTTTTCGGGGAGCGCCTCCGCGAGACGGGCCATCAGATCCGGTCGAGCTCGGCGACCGTGCGCTCGCCGACGACGTTGCCGGTGTTGAGGGTCGCCGCCGGCTCGATCAGGACGATCCAGCACTCCTCGTCGGCCGAAGGCTTGTGCTCGGTTCCCTTCGGAACGATGAAGAGCTCGCCCTCGGACAGCTCCACGTCGCCGGTGCGCAGCCCCATCCGCATGCGGCCGCGGACCACGAGAAAGAGCTCGTCCTCGTTTTCGTGGTGGTGCCACACGAACTCGCCCTGGAGCTTGACGACCTTGACCTGGTGATCATTGAGGTCGCCCACGATCTTCGGGTGGAACTGGTCGTGGAAGAGCGAGAACTTCTGGAGCAGGTTGACCTTGTCCACGGTCGTGTCCTCCCTGGCGTCTCGGCGCGGCCGGCCTCTCACGAACCCGCAGGCGGGCGTAGTCCGCTCACATCCGGCCCGGTTCGGGGATTCCCAGCAGGCCGAGCAGCCGCGACATTTCCCCCCGAAAAATACGCGCGATCGCGATCCGGCGGTTCCGGACGCCGGCGTCGGCCTCCTGGAGGATCGGCTGCCGGTGGTAGAAGTGGTTGAAGGCCTGGGCGAGGCCGAAGGCGTGGCGGGCCAGGGCGGCGAGCTCGAGCGACTCCACGGCCCGCTCGGCCACGTCCGGGGTCGAGGCCGCGTCCAGCGCGATCGCCCAGTGGTCGTCGTCCCACTCGCCGGCGGAGAGCCCCTCGTCGGAGGCAGCGGCGATTCCCTTCTCCTCGAGCTTGCGGAAGATGTTGTCCGTGCGCACGAGCGAGTACTGCAGGTACGGCCCCGTGTCTCCCTCGAAGTTCAGGGCCTCGTCGAAGTCGAAGGCGATGATCTTGGTGCGGCCGACCTTCAGCAGGAAGTAGCGCAGCGCGCCGATCGCGATGGCGCGCGCGTCCTGCTCCGCTGCGCCCGCGCCTCCCTCGGCGTCGGCCGCCCGCCGGTTGGCGATCTCGCCGCGCGAGCGCTCGAGGAGCAGCTCGACGAGGTCGTCCGCCTTGACGCCGAGGCCCTTGCGGCCCGACATCTCGACGAAGGGCTTCTTCTCGTCCTCGGGGGAGAGGCGGTATTCCTCGCCGAAGCGCTCGGCGAGCTCGCGGGCGGCCCTGGGGGAGAGCGCCACGATCTCGTAGGAGAAGTGGACCGAGCGATCCGCCTCGGCCGTGTGGCCGAGGGCGCGCAGTCCCTCCCGCACGACCTTCTGGGGATAGGACTGGCGCACGTCGATGACGTTGAAGACGCGGTGGCCGTGCCCGAAGGGCGGCGCGCCGGGGGAGCCGCCGGCATGCGCGGTCCTCCAGACGGGGTGGTCGAGCACGGCGCGGGGGATTTCCTCCTCGCGGACGGAGCCCGAGGTCCAGGCCGGCCGGAACGGCTCGTAGTCGAAGTCCGTCGGCAGCAGGCCGAACTTCCAGAGCTGGTAGGCGATGTCCTTGCCCGTGTACGTCACGGTGCCGGTGGAGCGCACCAGGATCTTGTCGGGCTCCTCCATGCCGGCGAACTCCTCGGAATCGGTCAGGCGCAGTACCCAGCAGCCGGCGTGCTTGCCCTCCGTTTCGAGGTGGATGGCCCCCTTCTCCTTGAGCATCGCGAAGGCGCGGGCCCAGAAGTGCTTGTGCAGGATGTCGCTCTCGCGGGGCAGCACGTCGTAGGCGATCCCGAGGCGGCCCATGGTCGCCAGGTGAGCCGAGACGACCGCCTCGACGACGAGCGCCGCGATGCGGGCGATCTCGTTGCCCCCTTCCTCGATCGCGTGGAGCACCTCGTCGCGCCAGGCCTTCGTCTCCGGCCGCGCGGCGTAGGTCCGGCCGACTTCGGCGTAGAGGTCCCAGCAGAGGTAGGCGAATCCCTTGGCGTTCGCGGGGCCGCCCGGAAGGCGGCTCTCGCGGATGACCGCGGCGGCCTCGGCGGCGGTGCGGACGTTCTGGAGGTGCAGGAGCCCGGCGACGACGTCGGCGACCTGCACGCCCGTGTCGTCGAGGTAGTTCTGCACCTCGACGGGATAGCCGAGGTGGCGCAGGGCGCGGACGAGCACGTCGCCGAGGACGGCGTTGCGCAGGTGGCCGATGTGGGCGGCCTTGTTCGGGTTGATGTTGGTGTGCTCGACGATCACCTTGCCCTCGCGCGCGGCCGCGGGCGCCCCTCCCTCGAGCAGGGCGCGGATCACGGGGCCGCGGTCGAGCGAGAAGTTGAGGTAGCCGGCTCCCTCGACGCGGGCCTCCCGGACGCCGGGAGGCAGGCGCACGGCCGCGGCGAGCTCGGCCGCGATCGCGCGCGGCGGCTTCTTGAGGGCCTTCGCGAGGTCGAAGGCCACCGGGCAGGCGAGGTCGCCGAGGGAGAGCTTGGGCGGCCGCTCGAGGACGACGCGCTCGACGTCGGCGCCGAGCTTCTCGCGCGCGGCGGCGCGAATGGCGTCGGAGAGCGCGGAGCGGATGGGCGCGAGCATGGGCGGCGAGTATAACGGGGGGGCCATGCGGTGCGGGGAGGAGGCGAGCCGAGTTTTCGTGCGGCGCCTAAAGGGATCCCTCGCTGCGCTCGGGATGACAAAGCGAGGGCGGTGGCGGCTCGAGGGGCGCTGCCCCTCGCGGACCGGTCCCCTAGAGACGGCCGACGACTCGTGAGGTGAGACCGGTCCACCGTCATCCCGAGGAGCGCAGCGACGAGGGATCCCTTTCCTGTCCGGGTCGAACTACTCGGGGAAGCCCCGCGCGCGGGGATTAGAATGCCCTCGTGAGCACCCCCGTCGTCCGCTCGATCGCCGTCGGCGCCCCGGCCGTGGACGCGTTCGACGCCTTCACCCGCGTGTCGGACCTGCTCTCTTGGCTCTGCGAAGGAGCCCTGGTGGGGCTGCGGCCCGGCGGCAACTGGGCCGTGGGGTTCACGAACCAGCGCGGCATCACGGAGGCGACGGTCCTCGGCAAGATCGTCGATTTCGAGCGCGGCCGCCGCCTCGTCGTCGCGGACCTCTCCTACGAGCCGCGGGAGGGCGAAGCCCTCTCGGGGATGCGGCTCGAATTCACGTTCGAGGAGAGCGCGTCGGGCTGCGTCGTCACCGTCGCGCAGGAGGTCCCGGACGCCGGTCCCGCGTACGAGGCGTACACCGGGGCGGCCGGCGCGGGATGGGAAGAGAACCTCGCCGAGCTCAAGAAGTACCTCGAGGGGCCGCGGGAACGCCGGATCCTCATCGAGGCCGGCCTGCCGGAAAACTGATCGGATGGACTGGACCGGAGTCGTGGAGACGGGAACGTGCGGCATCTGCGGGGGGGCGGGCTGGGTGCTCGACTCCTCCGACGGCCGCAAGCAGGCTCACCCGTGCGCGTGCCGCGGCGCGGAGATCGCCCGCGCGCGCCTCGAGGCGGCCGGCATCCCCCAGCGGTACAAGGACTGCACGCTCGACAACTTCTCGGACAACAACGCGAGCCTCGCGAAGGCGAAGACCGCCGCGCGCGAGTTCGTGGATTCCTACCCGGCCGTCGAGGCGGGACTGCTCCTCGTCGGACCGGCCGGCCGGGGCAAGACGCACCTGGCCTGCGCGATCCTGTCCGAGCTCGTCACGACGAAGGGCGTCGCGGGCCTCTACGTCGACTTCTCGGACCTCCTGATGAAGATCACCACCTCCTTCCGTCCCGACGCGGATTTCTCGAAGGAGTCGGTCCTGACGCCCTTCGCGGAGGCCGAGTTCCTGGTTCTCGACGAGCTCGGCGCGTCGAAGCCCCACGCCTGGGTGCTCGACGTCCTCTACAGCCTCCTCAACACGCGGTACAACCGGAAGCGGATCACGGTCGCGACGTCCAACTTCGAGGACGAGATCGAGGCCGGGTCGGGCGAGCGCGAAAAGCTCGAGGACCGGATCGGTTACCGGCTGCGCAGCCGCCTCTACGAGATGTGCCTGATGGTGCCGCTGCGCGGGAGCGACTTCCGCAAAGACGTCCTGGGCACCCGGATCCGGTCCCGGTTTTGAAGCGCCGCCCGCTCCTGGTTCCGGCTCTCCTCGTGCTCGGCGCGGCGCTCGGCGGAGGGTGCGCGACGCCGGCGCCGAAACCTCCTCCGGCGCTGCCTTCGACGCCGGAGGCGCCCCTTCCGATCCCGCCGGTGCGGGTCGCGCCGCCCGTGGCGGAGGCCCCGTCCGGGACCCTCTACCGGGTCGGCCTGAAGAGCGACCTGACCGAGTTCGTGGCGGGCACCGCGGGCACCGTCTGGGTGGTCGTCTCGGGAGAACGGGCCGAGCTCGTCCAGGGCCCCCTCGCGATGCGGCCCAACGGCGGCGCGCCCGCGCCGTCCTTCCAGGTCCAGGCGGGCGCCTTTTCGCAGGAGGAGCCCGCGCGCAAGCTCGCCGACCGCGTCACCGCGGCGTTCCAGGCACCGGCGGCCGTCGCGTTCTCCGCCGACCGGGGGCTCTACCGGGTCCTCGTGGGCGCCTTCCCCTCGCGCGCCGAGGCCGATGCCTTCCTCGCGAAGATGAAGGCCGGCGGCCAGGAGGGGTTCGTGGTGCCGGGGGCGCCGCGCGCCTCGGCCGCGCCGCCGATGGTCGCGATCTCCGGGGGGTCGGGAGCGCCGCTCGAGCTCCCGTCGCCGGTGGACGTCTTCGCGCCGGCGCCCGACGTGCGCGTCGTCGTGGACGGCGTGGCCTACCGCGGCAGCCTGAGGGTCTCCGTCAACCCGCGGGGCCTGCTCAACGTCGTCAACCGCGTCGACCTCGAGGAGTACCTGTACGGCGTCGTGCCCGCCGAGATGGGGCCGAAGCGCTTCGACGCGATCGAGGGGCTCAAGGCGCAGGCCGTCGCCGCCCGGACCTATGCGATGGCCCACCGGGGCCAGTTCGAGAGCGAGGGCTACGACATCTGTCCCGGCCCGAAGTGCCAGGCCTACGGCGGGGCGTCCCTCGAGGATCCGCTGTCGACGGCCGCGGTCGACGGCACGCGCGGCCTCGTCCTGGCGTCCCAGGGCCAGTTCGCCGACGCGCTGTTCGTGTCGACCTGCGGGGGCGTGACCGAGAACGTCGAGAACGTCTTCTCGGGAGGCCCGGTGCCTTATCTCGTGTCGGTTCCGTGCGGCGAGCTTCCCACCGAGGAGATCGCGGGCGCCTCGGTGCCGCGCGACGGCGGCTCGGATCCGCGCGGAGGCCTCGCGTGGCGCGGCTACGTCCTGCGGCGGCGCGTTCCGAAGAAGACGGCGCCGCGGGCGGGAAGCCTCGAGGCCGCGCAACGCCTCGCCGGGGTGCCGCGGCGCGGGACGCCTCCGGCGCGCCTGCTGCCTTCCGCGGTGTACCCGTCGCTGCTGACCGACTTCAACCTGACCGAGGCGCGGCTCCTCCATCTCACTCCGCCGGACGAGGCGTACTACGCCGAGCACCCGTCCGCCGTCGCCGGCCTCACCGGGCCCGCGCGCAGCGCCTACGAATTCCTCCTGCGTTTCCGCTTCGCGGGCGACCTGATCCCCCCCGCGGACCGGGAGCTCTCCGAGGAGGAGTACGCGGGGCTGCTCCTCTCGGTGGCGCTCCGTCTCCAGGGCGTCACGGAGGGGAACGGCCGCTTCCTCTCCCGCGAGGGCTCCAACCTCTGGGTCAAGACGACCGACGGGCGGCAGGGGCTTCCGGTCGATCCCGACGTGCCGCTCGCCCGCCGGGTGGGCGGGGTCTTTCTGCCGACGGGAACGCTGACGCTTCGGCCCGGCGACCGGCTGCGCTGGCTGCGCAACGGGAGCCACGTGCTCGCGCTGTGGGTCGAGCTCGAGGCGGACGGCCCCGAGGCAGAGCGCGACTCGTCCTGGACCGAGTGGGTGCGGCGGGTCCCGGCCCGCGAGCTCGCCCGGAGGATGGCGGGGCGCGTCGCGGGAAACGAGGTCCGCGAGGTCACGGTGTTGAAGCGCAGTCCCTCCGGGCGCGCCATCGAGATGCGCGTCAAGACCGACCTCGCCGAGGCCGTGTTCAAGCGGTTCGACCTGCGGCAGGCGGTGGAGATGCCGGAGATGCTGTTCACGGTCTCGCGGGTCGAGGGCCCCGACGGGGGAGCCGAGTTCGTGTTCCTGGGCCGCGGATGGGGCCACGGCGTCGGGCTCTGCCAGAACGGCGCTTTCGGCATGGCCCTGGCGGGACAGACCTACGACCAGATCCTCCGCCACTACTACACCGGCATCGACATCGTTCAGTCCTCCACCGTCGCGGCTCCGTCGGCGCCGTCGACGCGGTAGGCACGTCGCCTGCGCTGCGTTCCGGGATCTGCGCCCTCGGCGTTCGGCGTCCCGCAACGGTTCGGCACTAGCCGGGCGCACCGGCGAACGGCTCGCCCAAAGGGGCTCGACCGTTCGCCTGATCCCTCCACTCCGCTCCGGCTCCCGCGGCGCGCACGTCGCCTTTGCTGCGCTCGGGGGTCTGCGCCTTCGGCGCACCAGCGTCCGGCTCGCCCGGATGCGGGCTCGACCGGACGCCTGACCCCTCGCTACGCTCCGGCTCCCGCGGCGTGAGCCTCCACCCTCGCTTCGCTCGGGTGACTTCTCCCGCCGCGAGGGGATGGAAGAGTGGGGCGTGCCGCGCCACGCTCGTCCCCCCCCCCCCCCGGGAGCGGGCCGGGGTGAGGGGCGCTGACTGCGCCACCCAAGGCATCACCGCCGTATTTCCCCCTCGCACACCGGCGGGGGAAGAGGGTCGGGGTGAGGGGGGGAGCGTCGACTCCGCGACGATACGGGATCCACGCGGGCGCTCGGCGTCGGGGACCGGTCTTCGTTCTGCGATCCCGCGCCCGCTCGGGCGCGACGGGCGCGGCGGCGTCCTGAAGGGCGGGGGTCGCGGGCGGGAGGGGCGCGATAGAATCCGGGGCATGGCCACGAGCGCGATTTCCGCCGAGCGGGAGGCGATCCTGCGGACGCTGTCCGATTTCTGCGAGGCGGAGATCCGGCCGCACATCATGAAGTGGGACGAGGCCCAGGAGTTTCCCCGCGAGCTCTTCGGAAAGCTCGGCCGGCTCGGGTTCCTGGGCATCCTCTTCCCGGAGCAGTACGGCGGGGCCGGGCTCTCGTACATGGACTACCAGGCGATCATGGAGCAGATCTCCTCGGTGGACCCGTCCGTGGCCCTCTCGCTGGCGGCCCACAACAGTCTCGGCTCGAACCACATCTTCCAGTTCGGCACGGAGGCCCAGCGGCGCAAGTACGTTCCGAAGCTCGCCGCGGGCGAGTGGATCGCGGCCTGGGGCCTCACCGAGGCCGAGGCGGGCTCGGATTCGAGCGGGACGAAGACGACGGCCGTCCGCGACGGGGAGTCGTGGGTCCTCAACGGCTCGAAGAACTTCATCACGAACGCCTCGGTGGGGGACGTCGCGGTCCTGATGGCGGTCACCGACCGCGCCCGCGGCAACAAGGGCATCTCGGCCTTCATCGTCGAGCTCGACAATCCGGGCATCCGCGTCGGCAAGAAGGAAAACAAGCTCGGCATGCGCGCCTCCGACACGTGCACCCTGGTCATGGAAGACTGCCGGGTACCGGGCTCCAGCCTGCTCGGCGAGCTCGGGTCGGGCTGGATGGACTCGATGAAGATCCTCGACGGAGGCCGGATCTCGATCGCGGCCCTGTCGGTCGGCCTCGCCCGCGGGGCCTTCGAGGCCGCGCTCGCGTACTCGCGCGACCGGCGGCAGTTCGGCAAGCCCATCTGCGAATTCGAGGCGATCCAGTTCTACCTGGCCGAGATGGCGACCGAGATCGACGCCGCGCGGCTCCTGACCGAGCGCGCCGCCGCCGCCAAGGACGCCGGCCAGCCCGTCACGAAGCTCTCCGCGCAGGCCAAGCTCTACGCGTCCGAGATCGCGGTGCGGGCGACCGATCGCGCGATCCAGATCCACGGCGGGTACGGCTTCACGAAGGACTTTCCGGTCGAGAAGTTCTACCGGGACGTCAAGCTCTGCACGATCGGCGAGGGCACGAGCGAGATCCAGAAGCTCGTCATCGCCCGGCAGCTCCTGTCGAGCGGCGCATGACCGGCGCGGCGGCCGCCGGCTCGGAAGAGCTCGCGCGGGGCGTCCTCGAGGGCCGCGCCCGGGCGATCGGCCGCGCGATCTCGGAAGTGGAGCGGGATTCCGGGGCGGTGCCCGCGATCCTGCGCCGCCTCTTTCCGCGCACCGGCCGCGCCCGCATCCTCGGCATCACCGGGCCGCCGGGGGCCGGCAAGTCCACCCTCGTGCAGCGCCTGGCGCAGGCGTACCGGAGGGCGGGCCGCAGGGTCGGCATCGTGGCCGTGGACCCGTCCTCGCCGTTCACGGGCGGCGCGATCCTCGGCGACCGCATCCGCATGTCCGAGATCTACACGGACCCCGGCGTCTTCATCCGCTCGATGGCCACCCGCGGCGCGCTGGGCGGCCTCGCGCGGGCCACGAGCGACGCGGTGGACGTCCTCGACGCCGCGGGCTTCGACGTCATCCTGATCGAGACGGTGGGAGTCGGGCAGGACGAGGTGGACGTCGTGCGCGCCGCGGACACGATCGCGGTCGTTCTCGTGCCGGGGCTCGGCGACGACATCCAGGCGATCAAGGCCGGCATCCTCGAGATCGCCGACGTGTTCGTCGTCAACAAGGCCGAGCGCGACGGGGCCGACCGCGCCGTCGCGGAGCTGTCGATGATGCTCGACTTCGCCGGGCACCCGGCCTGGCGGCCCCCGATCGTCAAGACGTCCGCCCCGAGCGGCAAGGGGGTCCCGGAGGCCGTCGCGGCTCTGGACGCCCACGGGGCCCACCTGGCCGCGTCCGGGGAAGGGACGCGCCGGCGGTCGGTGCGCGCGCGGTCGCGCCTGCTCGCCCTCCTCGAGGACCGCTTCCGGCGCGCCGTGGAGGCCCGGGCGCCCGAGCGCGACGGGCTGGAGGAGGCCGTGCGCGCGGTGGAGGAGCGGCGCGAGGACCCGTATTCCGCGGCGGGACGGCTCTTCGACTCGCTCGTCCGCAGCCCGAGCGAGGCCACGGCGGGGGAGCGGGCGTGACGGCCTACAAGATCGACCACCTCGGCGTCGCGGTGGCGTCCATCGACGAGGCCCTCGCCATCTACCGGGCCCTCGGCGTCGTCGAGCAGAAGCGCGAGCGGGTCGAGGGACAGAAGGTCGTGGCCGCGTTCCTGCCGGTGGGGGAGAGCCGCATCGAGCTGCTCGAGCCGACCTCGCCGGAATCCCCGATCGCGAAGTTCCTCGCCCGGCGCGGCGAGGGCATCCACCACGTCTGTTTCGCCGTCGAGGACCTCGACGGCGCGCTCGCGGACCTCGCGGCGAAGGGCTTCCGCCTGATCCACCGCGAGGCCGTGCCCGGGGCCGACGGGAAGCGCGTGGCGTTCCTCCACCCGGAGGCGGGCCACGGGGTTCTCATCGAGCTCTCGGAGCGCCTCTCGGACCCTGACCCTCTTCCGGCGGGAGAGGGGAGGGAGAAAGCGGGGACTCCATGAAAGTCGGCGAATTCGTACTCGTCCATCTCGTCGGCCCTAAGGAGAAATTCTGGGGCGTCCTCAAGGACCGCGACGCCTCGGGCGTGACGGTGCGCGGGCTTTCCCTCGAGGGGTTCGAGGGCTGGCTCCACGAGATCGCCCGCCGCGAGACGGTCACGATCCTGCCGTCGACCGTCTTCTTCCCCCTGCACCGCGTCGAGCGGATCTTCATGGACGAGACGGCCGGGGACTTCGTCTCCTTCGCCGACCGCTTCAAGCGGACGGTGGGGGAGGACGCGAGGTACTACCTCACGCCGATTCCGGAGGGGCTGGAAAGCTAGACGGCGATCCGGGAACGGCGGGACGGCGCGACGGGGCGCCCGCGTGGCTCCGGCAGGCGAGAGGGCCTCAGGCGCGGAAGTGGTCCGCCTGCCAGTTCCTGATCCGCCGCTTGATCTCCTTGCGGTCGGTCAGGTTCTTCTCGAGGACGTCGCGCACCAGGCCGGGCAGCTCGTCGTCGCCCGCGAAGCGCAGGGCGACGAGCTGGTCCCGCGTCAGCTCGGGGATGCGCGCCTTCCATTCCGCCGCCAGCAGGCGTTCGAGCCGCAGGCGCATCTCGAGCCGGATGACCCGGTCCTGCACCGTGAGGGGAAAGACGCGGAGGTAGGCGAAGAACCCCAGGAAGGCGAGGGCCATCAGCACGCCCATGACGGTCGCAAAGGAGAACCCCCGGACCAGGTTGTAGAGCGACCAGAAGAGGTTGAGCACCAGGACCCCGAACAGGGCGACGTGGTAGAGCGGGACGTAGCGGGCGTGGTGCTCGAAGCTCTGCGGCGCCGGGTTGGCCATCGTCGGACCTCTCTTCCGTGCTAGAGCGCGACGTTCTTCACGTAGAAGTCGGCGGCCGAGATCTGGCCGTTCACGAGCTGGCGCGCCTGCTCGGGCGACATCTCGAGCGCGCCCCCGGATTCGCCGGAACCGCTCGTCATGACGATCTGGATCGTCGTCGGAACCCCGCGGCTGGTGGGATCCGAGAGGGCGCGCGCCGCGGCGTTGAGGGCGTTGAAGACCTGCTCCTCCGTGTTGGCCGTGACGAGCAGGCGGGTCTTGCCGCGGAAGTTGGTCAGCTTGTACTGGGTGATGCCGGCGCCGTCGAAGACCTTCGAGAACGCCAGCTGGAGGTTGGCGTCCACGGGCTGGAAGGACGGCCCGGCGCCGTCGGCGGCGGCCTTCTCGGCCTGGGACGGGAGGGCCATGCGGGGTTTCTTCTCCCGGATGTAATCCTGGATGCGGGCGGGGGCCGGCGATTCGGCCGAAGGCGTGGGCCTGCGGCTGTCCGGCGTGTCGATCGCGACGACGTTGCCGAAGTTCTCCTTGTTGTACTGCTCGGAGCCTTCGACGTCGATCTGGTCGACCTTCATCGCGGTGACGGTGCCGTTCTCGAGCGTGATGATCGCCCGGTCGCCCTTGACGGTGTACTTCGTCTTGGCGAAGATCAGCGAGCCGTCCTTGAGCTTGATCACGTAGCCGAAGGCCTGCGCCGCCGCCAGGACGAAGGCGAAGACGCCCAGAAGCAGGCTCTTTCTCACGTTCGCGAGGCCTCCTCCGTCCGGAACCGCGGACGGCGTTTGACATGTCCCTGTGCGCCCAAGATGATAGCACCCGCATGCTCATCGTCATGGACGCGGCCGCGACCGCGGAGGACATCCAACGTGTCGTCGGCGCCGTCCAGGGTCTCGGCTTGCAGGCCCACCCCATTCCCGGGGCCCAGCGCACGGCCATCGGGATCACGGGCAACCGCGGGACGGTGGACCGGGGAGCCTTCGAGAACCTGCCGGGGGTCAGCGAGGTCATCCCCGTTTCGGCCCCCTACAAGCTGGTCTCCCGGGAGGCCAAGCGCGAGAACACCGTCGTCTCGGTCGGCGGGGTCCCCGTGGGCGGCCCCCGGCTGGCCGTCGTGGCCGGGCCGTGCGCGGTCGAGTCCGAGACCCAGGCGGTCGAGATCGGGAGGCTGGTCAAGGCCGCGGGCGCCACGCTCTATCGCGGGGGGGCCTACAAGCCCCGGACCTCGCCGTACTCGTTCCAGGGGCTCGGCGTCGAGGGCCTCCGGATCCTCTCGCGCGTCCGCGCGGAGACGGGCCTGCCGATCATCACCGAGGTGCTCGACACCGAGACGGTGGACGTCGTGGCCGAGCACGCCGACTGCCTCCAGGTCGGCGCGCGCAACATGCAGAACTTCTCGCTCCTGAAGCGGCTCGGCCGCCTGCGCAAGCCCGTCCTCCTCAAGCGCGGCATGTCGGCGACGCTCGAAGAGCTGCTCCTTTCGGCCGAGTACCTCCTCTCCGAGGGCAACTACGAGGTGATGCTCTGCGAGCGGGGCGTGCGGACGTTCGCCGACCACACGCGCAACACGCTCGATCTCTCGGCCGTGCCGTACGTGCAGCGGATCTCGCACCTGCCGATCCTCGTGGACCCGTCGCACGGCACCGGGAAGCGATCGAAGGTGCTGCCCCTTTCGCGCGCCGCGGTGGCGGTGGGCGCCGACGGCCTGCTCATCGAGGTCCACAACGATCCGGAGCACGCCTTGTCCGACGGCCCGCAGGCGATCCTGCCGGAGATGTTCCGCGAGCTCGTCGACGAGATGCGGCGCCTGGCGCCGGTGGTCGGACGGACGGTTTGAAGGGGATCCTCGTTCTCGAGGACGGCACCGTGTACCGGGCCGACGCCATCGGCCGGCCGGGGACGTCGTTCGGCGAGCTCGTCTTCAACACGGCGATGAGCGGCTACCAGGAGGTCCTGACGGACCCCTCCTACTCGGGCCAGATCGTGGTCATGACGGCCGCGCACGTCGGCAACTACGGCGTCCGGGACGACGAGGCCGAGTCCGACCGTGTGCACGTCGCCGGCTTCGTCGCCCGCGACTTCCCGGCGCGCTGGAGCGGCACGGGCGGCGAGCGCAGCCTCGCCGACTACCTCGCCGAGAGCGGCGTGACCGGCCTCCACGGCCTCGACACCCGCGCGCTCGTCCGGCGCATCCGGAGCGAGGGCGCGATGCGGGCCGGGATCTCGACCGAGATCGAGGACCCGGCCGAGCTCCACCGCCGCGTGCTGGCTTCGCCCCCGATGGAGGGCAGCGACCTCGCGCTGGCCGTGTCGCCGAAGGCGGCGCGGGTCGCGCCGGGAGGCCGGGGGCGCAGGAAGTTCCGGGTCGCGGCCGTGGACTACGGCATGAAGCGAAACATCGTGCGCCTCCTGCAGGCCGGGTCCTGCCGCGTCGAGATCTTCCCGGCGACCGCGACCGACTCCGACATCCTCGGAAGCCGCCCGGACGGGATCTTTCTCTCCAACGGGCCGGGGGACCCCGCGGCGCTGGCCGGGCCGATCCGCACGATCGAGAAGCTCGTCCCCGCGGGCAAGCCCATCTTCGGCATCTGCCTCGGCCACCAGCTGCTCGGCCTCGCCCTGGGCGCGAAGACGTTCAAGCTGAAGTTCGGCCACCGCGGCGCCAACCACCCGGTGCAGGACCTCCAGTCGGGCCACGTCGCGATCACGTCGCAGAACCACGGGTTCGCGGTCGACGCCGACGCCCTGCCGGCCGAGATCGAGGCCACGCACCGCAACCTGAACGACGGGACGCTCGAAGGCTTCCGCCACCGCACGCTGCCGATCCTGGCGGCGCAGTTTCACCCGGAGGCCGCTCCCGGGCCCCACGACGCCAACGTGCTCTTCAACGGCTTTCTCGAGGCGATGGGGCGCAGCCGGAAGTGAGGTCCCTGCCGCTCGAGGTCGCCGTGCGGTACCTGAAGTCGCGGCCCTCGAGGCTGGTCTCGTCCGTGTCGGTGCTCTCGATCGCGGGGATCGCGCTGGGGGTCTCGGCCCTGGTGATCGCCATGGGCCTGCTGTCGGGTTACCGGACGGAGATCCGCGAAAAGCTCATCGGCGCCAACGCGGAGGTCGTCCTCTTTCCGATGATGGCGGGCGGGGACGCCGATCCGTCCGCCGTGGCGGGGCGGCTCGCGAAGGTGAAGCGGGTGAAGGCCGTGGCTCCCGTGATCTACCAGTCCGGGGTCGCGGCCTCCGCGGCGACGCCCGACGGCACCGACGCGGTGCTCAAGGGAATCGACGCGGCGGCCGAGCGGCAGGTGTCCGAGCTCGACGCCTACCTTCCGGCGGCCGAGGGCGCGATCACGCGGGCGTCCGGGCAGACGCCGGCCTCGGTCGCGATCGGCCACGAGCTCGCGCGGCGCCTCGACGTGCGGGAGGGCGACCCGATCACGCTCTCCGTCGGGGACGCCTCCGGGGGGCGCTTCGCGCCGCGGAGCGCCCGGTTCCGGGTGGGCCGGATCTTCCGCACGAACTTCTCCGAGTACGACACCGAGTGGGTGTTCCTCGACCGCGAGGAGCTGCGTCGCCTGGCCCGGATGCCGGGCCAGGCCAACGTCATCGAGGTGCGCCTCGACTCGATCCGGGACACCGAGGCGGCGGCCTCGGCCATCGGCGCCGCGGCGGGCAACGGCTACTCGGTGTCCGACTGGCGCTCGATGAACGGGGGACTGTTCTCGGCGCTCGCGATCCAGCAGACGACGCTCTTCCTCGTGATCGGGCTGATCGTGGCCGTGTCGACCTTCAACGTCGTCGCGACGCTCGTCATGACCGTCCAGGAGAAGAAGCGCGACATCGGCGTGCTGACGGTCCTCGGGGCGGAGCCGGGGTTCTTCTCGCGCGTCTTCCTCTGGCTCGGGGCGCTGCTCGGGGGCGTGGGCGTCGCGGCGGGCATCCTCTTCGGCGCGCTCGTGTGCTGGACCATGACGCGATTCCGGCTGTTGTCCTTCCCGGCCGGCGTGGCCGAGATCTACTTCGTGTCGTACATCCCGTTCCTCGTCCGCCTGAGGGACCTCGCCGCGATCGTCGGGTTCGCGGCCCTCGCGATCGTCGCGGCGTCCTGGGTGCCCGCGCGGCGGGCCTCGCGGATCGACATCGCCGACGCGCTGCGCTACGAGTAGGCTCCCTAGCGCGGGGGAGCCGCCGCCCGCGCGGCCGCGAACTCCTTCTGCCTGCGGACCGCCTCGGCGCGAATGGCGGCGAACTCGGGGGTCTTGCGCACGGAGTCCAGGAACGGGTCGTGGTCCATGGCGGAGACGGCCAGGTAGTTCCCTTCGACCGCCTTCTTCAGGAGCCGCAGCCCGGCCTCCGGGTATCCCGCGAACGCGAGATAACTGCCGACCATGAAGTGGGACTCCGAGTCGGGCAGGGCCGATACGGTCCGCTCCTCGTCCGCCGCTTCCTGGTCCCTCTCGGCCTTCGAGGCCTTGCCGAGAAGCGTCGTCCGCCATCCGGTCGCCGGCATGAGGGCCATGGCGGCATCGAGCTTGCCCTCGCGCAGCAGGATCTCGGCCTCGCGGGCCTTCGACCACTGCGAGCCGGCGTCGACGCGAAAGAACTCCCGCGCCCGGTCGTACTGGCCGAGGAGGACGAAGACCATCCCGCAGGAGCGGTACTGCACGTTCCGGGGGTCCGCCGCGTGGGCGGCGTCGCATTCGCGGGCAGCTTCGTCGAGCAGGCCCGCGTAGCGCAGGACGTACGCCAGCGAAAAATGCGCCTGCGGGTCCTGCGGCCGGCGGCGCAGCAGGTCCCGGGCCTTCGCTTCGGCCTCCGCGAGGTGGCCGGTTTCCGTCGTCAGGACGACCAGGATCTTGGCCGCGACGGACAGGTTCGGGTCCAGGGCCAGGGCCTGCTCCGACGCCGCCGCCGCGCGCGGATACGAGGAGAGGTTCCCGGCCGACCCGTCCCAGTAGTAGCGCCGGCCGAGCTCCGCCCAGGCCGGCGCGTAGTCCGGATCGAGGCCGACCGAGCGCTCGAGCATCGCGATGGCTTCCAGGTTCGGCTCGCGGTCGCTCGTCGCCGGCTTGCTGCGGAGGTAGAGGTCGTAGGCCTCGGGGCTCTTCGGCTTCGTCGCCGCGTCGGTCGTTCCCGCCGCGCCCCCGAGGAGCGGGAAGAGCCCCTGCTTCAGGCGGGTCGCGATCTGCTCGCGCAGGCCGATGAGATCGCCCGCCGCGGCGCTCGACGTGTCGCGCCAGAGGAGGCGGTTCGACGCCGTGTCGATGACTTCGACCGTCACGCGCAGCTGGTCGCCTTCCTTCTGGAAATGTCCCGTGAGGACGTCGGCCACCTGGAGCTCGCGGCCCGCCGCCTGGGGGTCCACGTCGCCCTTCGCGTACTTCTGGGTGGCCGCGAACGGGCGGATCGCCAGGGTCGGGATGTAAGAGAGCGTCGTCGCGATCTCGTCGGGCAGCGCGAGGCGCAGGTAGTCGGCGGAGGCGTCCCCGCCGAGGTTCTGAAAGGGAAGGACGGCGAGCGTGGTCTGGGGGCCGGCCCCGGGGCCTGCCGGGGCCGTGGAGCGAGTGCGGGCGGCCCACCACGCGGCGCCGGCGGCGAGGAGGATGGCTGCGGCGGCCACCGGGATCGTCCAGGCGGCCCGCTTCGGCCGCGCCGGCGACGGCGCGGGGACCGGCACAGGGGGAGGGGTCGGTCCCGGCGAAGCCGGCGACCTCCCGCTGCGGTTCGAGTCGGAGTCGCGCTTGAGGCGCTTCAAGTCGGTCTTGAGCTCGGCCGCGCTCTGGTACCGCAGGTCCCGGTCCTTCTCGAGGGCCGTGTTGACGATTCGCTCGAGCTCGGCGGGCAGGTCCGGGTTGAGCCGGACGGGGGAGACGGGGGCGCGGTTCAGGATCGCGTCGAAGATGACCGCGGTCGTGTTGCCCGCGAAGGGCTGTCGTCCGGTGGCCATCTCGTAGAGCACCGCGCCGCAGGAGAAGATGTCGGTCCGCGCGTCGAGCGGTTCGCCGCGGGCCTGCTCGGGGGACATGTACGCGACCGTGCCGATGGCCGTCCCGGGGCTCGTCAGGTTCTCCTCGGCCATGGCCGTGGGCTGCGCGGTGTTCCCGCCGGTGCTGCCGGCGAGCGCGTCCGCCTGCTTCGCGAGGCCGAAGTCGAGGAGCTTGGCCTGGCCGCGCTTCGTCACGAAGATGTTGGCCGGCTTGATGTCCCGGTGCACGATCCCGCGCGCATGGGCCGTCTCCAGGGCGTCGGCGATCTGGGTTCCGAGCTCGAGCAGGGCCTCGAGCCGGAGGGCCCCGGGGGCCAGCCGGTCGCGCAGGGTCTCGCCCTCGAGCAGCTCCATCGCGATGAAGGGGCGGCCGTCGTGCTCGTCCACGTCGTAGATCGTGCAGATGTTCGGGTGCTGGAGCGACGAGGCGGCCCGCGCCTCCCGGCGCAGACGCTCGAGGGCCTGTGGATCGCGGGCGAGCTCCTCCGGGAGGAACTTCAGCGCGACGTGGCGGCCGAGCTTGACGTCCTCGGCCTCGTAGACGACGCCCATGCCGCCGCCGCCGACTTTCGATAGCACGCGGTAGTGCGAGACGGTCTGGCCGATCATGGGCGCGGCGCCGCGGCGCGATGCGCCACGAACTCCTTCTGACGCCGAACGGCCTCGACGCGGATCGCGGAGAACTCCGGGTCCTTCCGGACCGAATCGAAGAGGACGTTGTTGTCCATCGCGGGAACGCAGAAGTAGTCGCTTTCGACGGCCTTGCGGAGGAGGCGGAGGGCTGCGCTCCCGTAGCCGGCGGCCGCGAGCCACGCCGCGTTGAAGTACTTGTTCTCGGGATCTCGGGAAGCCATCGCCTTTTCCTCGATGGCGGCGGCCGTGCGGTCCCGCTCTTCCTGCGAACCGGTCCGCTGGAACAGCGGGATCCAGCGTTCCGAGAGCGTGTTCGGAAGGCGTTCGGAGGCGGCGTCCTTTCGTCCCGCCCGCAGGTCCAGGTCCGCGTGGCTCATCCGGTTCCAGTCCGACCCGGAATCGAAATCGAAGTACTCGGCGGCCTCGGGATAGCGGCCGAGGTCGGCGAAGACCCGCCCGCAGGACCGGAACTCGGGGTTACGCGGGTCGGCCGCGTTGGCCGCCTCGCACTCGCGCGCGGCCTCGTCGAGAAGTCCGGCATACCGCAGGACGTACGACAGCGCGAAACGGGCGCGGGCGTCCCCGGGCCGGCGGCTCAGGAGGTCCTTCGACCGGGCGTACGCTTCGGCCAGCTTCCCGCCCTCGGTTTCCAGGTTCAGGAGGTACTCGGCGGCCTCGGAGAGCC
Organism: Thermoanaerobaculia bacterium; assembly: GCA_041912555.1. Taxonomy (GTDB): domain Bacteria; phylum Acidobacteriota; class Thermoanaerobaculia; order UBA5066; family Gp7-AA6; genus DAHUXD01. The sequence goes on along the minus strand of JAYRMU010000015.1, from coordinate 24,749 downwards.
CGGGATCGAGCGCCAGCGCGCGCTCGACCGCGGCGCGCGACTGCGCGTAGGCCGTGCCGCTCCCGCCTCCCCCCACGTAGTAGTAACGGTTGCCGAGCGCGGCCCAGGCCGGGGCGAAGTCCGGGTCGAGGGTCACGGCGCGCTCCAGCAGGGCGATCCCCTGCCTGTTCTCCTCCGCGTCGAACGTGAGGGGCTTGCTGCGCAGGTAGAGGTCGTAGGCTTCCGGGCTCTTCGGCCGGGTCGCGGCGTGCGCGACCGAGGGGGACCCGCCGAGCAGGGGAAAGAGCCCCTGCCGCAGCCGGGACGAGATCTGCTCGCGCAGGCCGATGAGGTCGCCGGCCGCCGCGCTGGACGTGTCCCGCCAGACGAGCCGGTTCGACTCCGTGTCCACGACCTCGAGGGTGACGCGCAGCTGATCTCCCTCCTTCTGAAAGTGTCCCGTCAGGACGTCGGCCACGCGCAGGTCGCGGCCCGCGGCCTGGGCGTCCACGTCGCCCCGGGCGTACTTCTGCGTCGCCACGAAGGGGCGGATGACGAGCGTGGGGATGTAGGAAAGCGTGGTCGCCACCTCGTCGGGCAGCGCGAACCGCAGATGGTCGGTCGAGGGATCCGCCCCCAGGTTTTGAAAGGGGAGGATGGCGATGGACGTCGCGCCGAGGGGGGCTCCCGCGCCCGCGCCGCGCCGGTGGGCGGCCCACCAGACGGCGGCGGCCACGACGAGGACGGTGGCCGCCGCCGCGGCGGGCATCCGCCACCGGGCGGCCGGGGTCGGAGTCGCAACCGGGGGAGCGGCGGGCGTCGTTCCGCTCCGGGCCGCGTCGGAATCCCGCTTGAGCCGCCGGAGGTCGGCCCGGAGCTCGGCCGCGCTCTGGTAGCGCAGATCGCGGTCCTTCTCGAGGGCGGTGTGGACGATCCGCTCGAGCTCGGCCGGGACGTTCGGGTTCAGGCGGGCGGGGGCGACGGGCGGGCGGTTGAGAAGAGCCTCGAAGATGACCGCCGAAGTGTTGCCCGTGAAGGGCGGGCGCCCGGTGGCCATCTCGTAGAGCACGGCGCCGGTGGAAAAGACGTCCGTGCGCGCGTCGACGAGCTCGCCGCGCGCCTGCTCGGGCGACATGTACGAGACCGTTCCGATCGCGGTCCCGGGGCTCGTCAGGTGCTCCTCGGACATGGCCGTCGGCAGCGCGCTGTCGCCGGGTCCCGGTGTGGTGGCCGGCCCGGCGTGCTTGGCAAGGCCGAAGTCGAGGACCTTGGCCTGGCCGCGCTTCGTGACGAAGATGTTCGCGGGCTTGATGTCGCGATGCACGATGCCCTGCCCGTGGGCGGTCTCGAGGGCGTCGGCGATCTGGGAGCCCAGCTCGAGCAGCGTGTCGAGCGGAAGGGGGCCCGGGGCGAGGCGATCGCGCAGCGTCGCGCCCTCCAGCAGCTCCATGGCGATGAACGGCGCGCCCCCGTGCTCGTCCACGTCGTAGATCGTGCAGATGTTGGGATGCTGCAGGGAGGACGCCGCGCGGGCTTCGCGCCGGAGCCGCTCGAGGGCCTGGTGGTCGCCGGCGAGCTCGTCGGGCAGGAACTTCAGGGCGACCCTCCGGCCGAGCTTGAGGTCCTCGGCCTCGTAGACGACGCCCATGCCCCCGCCCCCGAGCTTCGACAGCACGCGGTAGTGGGAAACCGTCTGGCCGATCATCGTTCTCGAATGCCCAGTCTTTGGCGCATTCTACAGGCTGCCTCCGCCCGCTATACTCCCGCCCCGGTGCCGAAGCGCGACGACATCAAGAGCATCCTCGTCATCGGGTCGGGGCCGATCGTCATCGGCCAGGCGTGCGAGTTCGATTACTCCGGGACCCAGGCCGTCCGGGCGCTGCGGCGCGAGGGGTACCGGGTCGTCCTCGTCAACTCGAACCCGGCGACGATCATGACGGACCCCGAGATCGCCGACGCCACGTACGTCGAGCCCCTGACGCCGGAGTTCCTGGAGCGGATCATCGAGCGCGAGCGGCCCGACGCGATCCTGCCGACCGTCGGCGGTCAGACGGCGATCAACCTGGCGCTCGCCCTGGCCGAGCGCGGGGTGCTCGAGAAGCGCAACGTGCGCCTCATCGGCGCCAACGAGCACTCGATGCGCCTGGCCGAGGACCGCGACCTCTTCAAGACCGCCATGCTGGAGATCGGCGCCGAGGTGCCGCGGTCGGGCCGGGCCCGCTCCCTCGCCGAGGCCGAGGAGATCGGGAAGGAGATCGGCCTGCCCCTGGTGGTCCGGCCGTCCTTCACCCTCGGGGGCTCGGGCGGCGGCGTCGCGAGGACGCAGGCCGACTTCCGGAAGATCGTCCAGAACGGCATTGCCGAATCGCCGACCCACGAGGTCCTGATCGAGGAGTCGGTCGAGGGCTGGAAGGAGTTCGAGCTCGAGGTCATGCGGGACACCGCGGACAACGTGATCATCGTGTGCTCGATCGAGAACTTCGACGCCATGGGCGTGCACACGGGCGACTCGATCACGGTCGCGCCCCAGATGACGCTCTCGGACCGCCAGTACCAGGCGATGCGGGACGAGGCCAAGGCCGTCATCCGCAAGGTCGGCGTGGACACCGGAGGCTCGAACATCCAGTTCGCGGTGGACCCGAAGACGGGCCGCCGCGTCGTCATCGAGATGAACCCGAGGGTCTCGCGCTCGTCGGCGCTCGCCTCGAAGGCGACGGGCTTTCCGATCGCCAAGATCGCGGCCCTGCTGGCCGTCGGGTACCACCTCGACGAGATCCCGAACGACATCACGAAGAAGACGCCGGCCTCGTTCGAGCCCTCGCTCGACTACGTCGTCGTCAAGATCCCGCGCTGGACGTTCGAGAAGTTCCCCCGCGCCGACAACCGCCTGACCATCCAGATGAAGTCCGTGGGCGAGGCGATGGCGATCGGCCGCACGTTCCCCGAGGCGCTCGGCAAGGCCGTCCGCTCTCTCGAGATCGGCCGCGACGGCCTCGACGACGGCCAGGGCCCGCTCCCGCCGGAGGAGCTCCTCGCGCGCCTGAGGGAGCCGACGGCGGAGCGGATCTTCCACCTGCGCCGCGCGTTCCTGGCGGGGATGAGCGTCGAGGAGGTCGCCGGCCACACGAAGATCGACCCCTGGTTCCTCGACGGGGTCCGGCGGATGGTCGAGGCCGAGGAGGCGTTCCGGGGCCGGTCGCTCGGGGACGTCCCGCGGCAGACGCTGCGCGACGCCAAGCGGCTCGGCCTCTCGGACCGGTCTCTCGCGCGCAGGCTCGGGTGCGGCGAGCTCGAGGTCCGCGCGCGCCGCCGCGAGCTCGGCGTGGTGCCCGTCTACAAGACCATCGACACGTGCGCCGCCGAGTTCGAGGCCTCGACCCCGTACTTCTACTCGACCTACGAGGACGAGAACGAGTCCCTCCGGACGGAGAAGCCGAAGGTCGTCATCCTCGGCGGCGGCCCCAACCGGATCGGCCAGGGCATCGAGTTCGACTACTGCTGCGTCCACGCGTGCTACGCGCTGGCCGAGGCCGGGCTCGAGACCGTGATGATCAACTGCAACCCGGAGACGGTGTCGACCGACTACGACACGTCCGACCGGCTCTACTTCGAGCCTCTGACCTTCGAGGACGTTTCCGCCGTCCTCGACAACGAGAGGCCCGACGGCGTCCTCGTGCAGTTCGGCGGACAGACGCCGTTGAAGCTCGCGCGGCCGCTCGAGGCCGCCGGGTACCCGATCTGGGGCACTTCGCCCGAGTCCATCGACCTCGCGGAGGACCGCGGCCGCTTCGGGCGGCTGCTCGCCGATCTCGGCCTCGCGGCGCCGCCGCACGCCGAGGCGCGGGACCTGCCCGAGGCGATCGAGGCCGGCCGCCGCATCGGCTACCCGCTGGTCGTGCGGCCGTCCTACGTGCTCGGCGGCCGCGCGATGGCCGTCGTCTTCGACGAGACCCTGCTGTCCTCCTTCGTCGCGGCCGCCGTAGCGAGCTCGGGCGAGCACCCGGTCCTCATCGACCGCTTCCTCGACGACGCGGTCGAGCTCGACGTGGACGCCCTCTGCGACGGGGCCTCGGCCTGGATCGGGGGCGTCCAGCAGCACATCGAGGAGGCCGGCATCCACTCGGGCGACTCGTTCTCGGTGCTTCCCCCGTGGAAGATCCCGCCCGAGCTGCTCGCCGAGATCCGCGACGCGACGCGCAAGCTCGCCCTGGGCCTGTCCGTGCGGGGCCTCGTCAACATCCAGTTCGCGATCCAGCACGGCAAGCTCTACGTGCTCGAGGTGAACCCCCGCGCCTCGCGGACGGTGCCCTTCGTCTCGAAGGCGATCGGCGTTCCCATGGCGCGGGCGGCGGCGCTGCTGGCCGCGGGCCGGCCGCTCTCCTCGCTCCACCTCCCGGCGGAGCGCGATCCGGTCGACTTCTTCATCAAGGCCCCGGTGTTCCCGTTCCGCAAGTTCCCGGGCGAGGACGTCCTGCTCGGCCCCGAGATGAAGTCGACGGGCGAAGTCATGGGCGTGTCGCCGCGGTTCGGCGACGCCTTCGCCAAGGCCTGCGAGGCGGCGGGGATCCGGCTGCCCCTGGCGGGGCGGGCGTTCCTGACGGTCAATCCGTACGACAAGGCGGCGGTCGTCCCGATCGGGCGCGAGCTCAAGGACCTCGGCTTCATCCTCTGCGCCACCGAGGGCACGCGCGAGGCGCTGCGCGAGGGCGGCGTCGAGGCGGAGGCGGTCTACAAGGTCAACGAGGGCAGCCCCAACGTCGTCGAGCGCATGGAGGCGGGGGAGATCCAGATGGTCATCAACACGCCGCTCGGCCGGTCCTCCCGGTTCGACGAGGCCGCGATCCGCGCGACGGCGCTGCGCCTGTCGATCCCGTGTCTCACGACGCTCTCGGCCGCGACGGCCGCCGTCGAGGGCATCCGGTCGCGGCAGGAGGAAGCCACGGGCGTCGCCCCGCTCCAGGAGTATCACCGGGGATGAACGCGGCCCGGCGGTCGCGGGCGTGAACGAGGCGGAGGCCCGGCGTCCCGGCGGCCTGGTTCGCCTGCTCGCCCTGCTCGCGACGGCCGTCGGGTTCTTCGCCGTCTTCTCGATCGGGTTTCCGCCGGCCTCCCGCGAACGCCTGCCGGTGCTCGCGCTGGCGGGACTGCTCTCCCTCGTCGCGGCGTGGAACCGCGCCGCCGGCCTGGCGGCGTTCGCGTTCCTCGTTCCCCTGGCCGGGCTGGGCGGCCGGCTGGCGGGCGGGGTCGACGCGATCGCCTGGCCGATCCTGCTGTTCCTCGGCCTGGCCGCCGGGTGGACCTTCCGTTTTCTCTACGACTTCGAGAGCGCGCCGGATCCGTCGCGGGCCGACCGCGTGCTGCGCGCCCTCGTCGCGCTCTGGTCGATGGCGGCGGCGCTGGCCGTCGTCCGCGCGCGGACGCTGTGGGCCGTGTTCCGGGGCCTGCGGCTGCGCGCGGTCAACGTGGAGGGCCTGCCCGATTCCGACGCCATCCGGGGGACGGTCCTGTCGTTCGCGGTGCTGGCCTCCGCGGCCGCCTTCTTCTTCCTGCTGCGCCGTTCGGGCCGCGCGGAGCGCGAGCGGACCCTGGCGGCCGGGCTGGCCGGCATCGCCGCGTCGGCGGCGGTCGCGATCGGGGGACGACTCGGGGTGCTTGCGACCGAGACGAGCCCCTTCTGGAAGGCGACGGGACGGCTGTCGGGCGGGGCGGTGGACCCCAACGCCCTCGGGATCCTCTGCGCCCTCGGGGCGGTCGTGGCGGCGGCCGTCGCGGCCTCGACGAGCGGCCGGCGGGGCGCCGCCGCGCTGGCGCTGGCGCTCATGGCGGGCGGGCTCGTGGTGTCCGGCTCCCGGAGCGGGCTGGCCCTCGCGGCGATCGGCCTGGCCGGCCTTCTCTTCGCGCGGGGGATCCGCCCGGGCGCGCGCCTGGCGGCGGTGCTCGCGGCGGCGCTGCTCGTCGCGGCCGTCGCGGTGCCGAAGTGGACGGGGGCACGCGGCGGCGCGGGCGCCCGCGTCGTCGAGATGTTCGACGGCGGCGTGCCCATCGAGTTCCGCGTCTCCGGGCGCCCGGTCCTGTGGGAAAGCGCGGTGCGCCTGTTCGGGATGCACCCCGTCGAAGGCGCCGGGCTCGGCGCGTTCACCTGGCAGCTGCCGAACCTGCTGGCCGAAGAGGGCAGAACGCTGGGCGCGAGCGACAATCCCGGCAACGCCTACCTGCAGGCCCTCGCCGAGACGGGAGCGATCGGGTTCGCCGTGACGCTCGCGTTCGTCCTCCTGCTGGCGCGCGAGGCGTGGGCCGCCCTGCGGGACCCCGAAGGGCCCGCGGACCGCGCCGGCGCCGGGGCCGCGATCCTCGGGTTTCTCGCGGCCCTCTTCACGGGGTCCCACTGGTTCGCGCCCGATGTGGCGCTCTTCTTCTTCCTCCTCGCCGCAACGGTCGGCCGGTCTGCCGAGGCGGCGCAGCGTCCCGGGCCGGCCCGCGCGGGCCGCCTCGCGCTCGGCGCCTATGCCGCCGCCGCCCTGTGGGCCGCGTCCTCGACGGCGGCCGAGACCGAGGCGTTCCGGTATCGCCGGGAGATCGGCTTCTACGCGCCCGAGACGGGCCCGGGCGGCAGTTTTCGCTGGACCCAGCGCCGCTTCGCGATCCGGCTCGCGCCGAGGGATTCGATGGGCCTCGTCCTGGCCCACTACACGCCCGAGGGCCGCAGCGTCGCGCTGGCGGTCGAGGCCGACGCGAGCCCGGTCCTGGCGCGGACACTGGAGCCGGGTCAGGCGGTCGCCCTGCGGCTGGCGGCGCCGCCGTCCCGGGCGCGCGTGTTCCGGTTCGCGCTCTCGCGGTCCTTCGTGCCGAGGCGCCTCGGACCGTCCACGGACCGGCGCGAGCTCGGCGTGGTCGCCGTCTTCGGAGGAGTACCCTAGCCCCGGATGGAGTTCCAGTTCCACCCGGCCTCGCGAAGGGGAGCGGTCCGAAGCCTCGTGCTCGGCGACCGGGGCGAAAAGGCCGCCCTCGCCGCGGCGGGAATGTGCGCCCTGCTGGCGGTTTCCCTCTGGATCACCGTGCCGACGGTCGCGCGGAGGTCCGTGCGCGCCGAGCATTCCTCCGCCCTGGCCGAGGCTGCGGCCGTCGCGGCCCGCGAACGCAAGGACCTCGAGGCGCGCCTGGCGGGGACGAGGGATCGAGCCCTGGACGCGGGCGACCTCCTGAGCCGGATCGCCTTTCTCTACGGCGTGCCGTCCGCTCCCTGGCCGCGCAGCCTCAACCCCGAGACCGGCCTGCTCGCGTCCGCGGACCCGGAGGCGCTCACCGGCGGGCTGGTGCGGTACGCCGCGGGGCTCGACCGGGCGTTCGCCCTGGTGGCCTCGCGCGAGGCGGCGGACCCGTCGCTCGCGGGCCGGACGCCCTCGATCGTGCCGCTGTCCACCGACCTCGTCGAGCCGGCCTCGCGCTTCGGCCCGCGCGTGTCGCCCTGGACCGGCAGCGAGGAGTTCTTCGCGGGAGTGGACCTGGCGGCGCCGGCGGGGTCGCCGGCGATTTCGCCGGCCGCGGGAACGGTGGTGTTCGCCGGCAGGATTCCGCCCTCGGCGAGCTCGCGCCTCTGGCGTTTCGGAAATCTCGTCGTGGTTTCGCACGGAGCGGCCGGCGCCACCGTCTTCGGGCACCTCGGAAAGATCGAGGTCCGGCGGGGCGATCGCGTGAAGCGGGGGTCGCGGCTCGGAACCGTCGGGACGAGCGGCTGGGCGATGTTCCCCGCGCTCCACTACGAGTACTGGCGTCCGGGGGACGAGGGCCTCTCGCCGACCGATCCCCGCTTTGCGATGCTCGACCTGCGGCTGCCGGCGCACGACGTGTCCCTGGAGCGGATGCGCGCGACGTCGGCGCCGGACGAGGTCGAGGCGCCGCCGGGAGCCGGCCCGTGATCGTCTAGGACGTCCGAGCCCGGCCGCGGCCCTCGCGCTTGCCCTCGTAGAGCGCGCGGTCGGCGCGTTCGAACAGGTCGCGGGCCGGGTCGCCGGCGTCGCACGTCGCGACGCCGATCGTGACCGAGACGGTCCGTTTCCGGCCCCCGTGCTCGAACGGAGCGCGCGCCAGGCGATCGAGCACGGCCTCGGCCTGGCGCCGCGCCGCCACCCCGTCCGCTCCCGGCATGAGCAGCGCGAACTCGTCCCCGCCCCAGCGCGCAGCCATGTCGTCCTCGCGCTTGGAGTCCGACAGGGTTCGCGCGACGTGGAGGAGGACGCCGCTGCCGAAGGCGTGCCCGAAGGTGTCGTTGATCTCCTTGAGCTGGTCGACGTCGAGGATGAGCAGGGAGAGGGGCTCGCGGAAGCGCCCGGCGTGCTCGACGGCGCGGCGATAACGGCCGAGAAACGTCCGCGCGTTGACGAGGCCCGTCAGCGAATCGAGCTCGGAGAGCGTCCGGTAACGGTCCCGGCCGCTGCGCAACAGGTCGGCCCGGCGCCCCACGAGGAAGCCGGCCACCCCGAACACCAGGCTGGAGCCGACGAGCTGGTAGGCGTAGAAGAAGGCGTTGGCCGAGAGCTCCTGCCGGACTCCCGGCGCGCCGATCAGCAGGCGCAGGCCGAGGGCGCCCCCGGGCGCGCCGAGGCCGAGCAGGGCGCCGACGAGGGCGTACTGCCACGCCAGGCGCGCCGGCGCCGGCGCAGCCGGCGCGTCGGGAAGGTCGATCGGGAGGGGAAGTTGAAACGGGTCGGCTTCGGGAGGCCCGGAGCCTTCCTCGCTCGGATCGGGCCCGTGTGGTTCGTGTGCCGTGGCCCGATTGTCTCACGGCCTCCGCGCGGGCGGAGTTATGCTCTGGGTGTCTTGACCGAGACGTTCGACCTGGCCGAGGTGGCGTACGCGCGGTGGAAGCGGGCGGTGGATCTGCTCGTCCGCGAGGTCGTCCGCCGGCGCGAAGCCCAGGCGCGCGAGGAAGAGCGGGCCCGCGACGAGCGCCGCGTCCGGAACCTGCGGCGCATCGTCCGCAGCGCCCTCTCCGAGTACAGCCGGATCCAGATCAGCCGGCAGTAGACGCCTCACTTCACCAGGATCGTGGTCTCGTCCCGGCCGCCGAGGTCGTCCACGACTTCGATCGCGTGCCGTCCCGGCTCGAGCGACCACGACGCCGCCCTTCCTGGAGGACCCGCTCCGACGACCCGGCCGTCGACGCGCCACGTGAGCGAGCCGGCGGTCGGGGCCGCGGAGGCCCTGAGGGGCACGGCCTGGAACGCCTTGCGCAGGGTCGGGTCGCGCAGGTAGACGGCCCGGGGCGGAGGGCTCTCGATGCGGAGGGCCGCGGCGGCGCCCGGGCGGTCCGTGGCGCCGGCGGTCCGGGTCCCGGCGGAGAGGAGGCCGTGCTCGGCCGCCCACGCCCTGTATTCGGCCGGCCACGCCACGGCGCCCGGCCCGGACCCCGCGCGGTGCCAGGTGCACGCCTCGAGGCGCCCGTCGGCGGGCAGCAGCTCGCTCGCGAGGCGGGGACAGCTCGGGGCGGCCCGCATGCCGGACAGGCTGCAGACCGGGACGGGCGCGAGCCCCGGCGGCGGCTCGGCGATCGGCGGGTCTCCGTCGGCCGGGAGCCTGCCGCGGACCCGTTTCTCCGCGGCCAGCATCACCGCGTGGAAGATCGGCGCCGCTCCGGTGACGCCCGAGGAGTTGCGCAGCTCGCCGCGGTCGAAGTTGCCGACCCAGACGCCGACCGTGACCTCGCGCGTGTAGCCGACCGTCCAGTTGTCCCGGTAGGCCTGCGAGGTCCCCGTCTTGACGGCGACGGGAAACGGGAAGTCGAGGCTCGAGCCCGTTCCGAACGTGAAGGCGCGCGCGCGCGCGTCGCTCAGGATGTCGGTGATCCACCAGGCCGTGCGCTCCGAGACGAGCCGTTCGGCGGCGGCCGCGGGAGCAGACGTGACGGCGCCGTCGGCCTCGGCGACCGCGCGGATCGCCCGGGGACGGCGCATCACGCCGCCCGACGCGAAGGCCGCATACGCCCCCACGAGCTCGTCGAGGCGGACCTCCGCGTCGCCCATGGTCAGTCCGAACCCGTAGAAGTCGGGAGTCCGCCCGAGCGTCGAGAAGCCCGCGCGCCGCAGCAGCCGCAGCAGGTTCGGCACGCCGGAGTGCGACAGCGCCCAGACGGCGGGAACGTTGACCGAGCCGGCGAGGGCCATCCGCGCGCGCATCGGGCCGCGGAACGCGCCGTCGTAGTTGCGCGGCCCGTAGAGAACCCCCGCCTCGGCGGTCGGGAAGTGCGAAGGCACGTCGGGCAGGACGCTGGCGGGAGTGAGCCCGGACTCGAACGCGAGCGCGTAGGTGAACGGCTTCAACGCGGAGCCGGGCTGGCGCGGCGTGACGACCCCGTCGATTGCGCCGCCGTGCGCCGCGTCGGCGAAATCCCCGGAGCCCTCCCACGCCAGCCATTCGGCCGTCCGGTTGTCGAGGACGGCGACGGCGACGTTGTAGGCCCCGTGGGCGCGCAGGCGCTGGCGCTCGGAGGCGAGAATCCCTGCGACCTCGGCCTGGAGCGCCGCGTCGAGCGTCGTCTCGATGCGGCGGGGCGGCCGCCCGCCCCGGTCGGCGAGCACGCGCTCGACGAAATGCGGGGCGGACCAGGGCCGCGGCGCGCGCGTCAGGCGCAGCCGCTCCTGCCGGGCCCAGCGGGCCTCGTCGGCCGAGACGAGGCCGGACGCCTCCATGCGCGCGAGGACGGCGCGCTGGCGGGCGGCGGCCTCGGGCAGGTTGCGGTACGGATCGAAGGCGCCCGGGCGGCGCGGAAGGCCCGCCAGGAACGCCGCCTGCGCGACGGTCAGGTTCTCCGGGTCGCAGCCGAAGTAGCCCCGCGCGGCGGCCGCGGCTCCGGCGTACTGGTTTCCGTAGGGAGCGAGGTTCAGGTACAGGGCCAGGATCTCGCGCTTGCCGAGCCGGTGCTCGAGGCGCAGAGCGAGGAGCATCTCGGAGAGCTTCCCGGCCATCGTGCGCCGCCGCGCCGACAGCTGCTTGACGGCCTGCTGGGTGATCGTCGAGCCGCCTTCGACCACGCCTCCGGCGGCGAGGTTGCGCCACGCCGCGCGGACGACCGCGATCGGGTCGACGCCGGGGTGCAGGAAGAAGCGGCGGTCCTCGGCGGCGAGCGTCGCGGCCACGAGCCTCGGAGGGAGGCGGTCCGGCGCCAGCCACTCGGTGCGTCCGCCCTCGGGCGACCGCGCTTCGTACAGCCGCACGCCGGCGCGGTCCACGACCTCGGTCGACGTCCGCCGCGCCGGATCGAGCAGGCCCGGCGGGAGCGGCCCGCAGCGGATCCACGCGAGGGCCGCGAGCAGCGAGGCCGCGGCCACGAGCCCCGCCCGCCCGCGCGTCATTCGCCGACCCGCACCACGGCGCCGGAGGTCCTGCCGGAGACCTCGGGCTCGTACATCTCCTCGGCGCGCGCCGGAGCGGTGTCGAAGCGGCCGAAGGTCGTGGCCCGCGCCAGGTACGAGAACGTGTGCGTGCCCGCGGAGAGCCGCGTGGCGAAGAGCAGGACGCGGTCGTCGCGCCGCTCGACGTGGTCGAACCCGCCGCGCTGCCAGCGGGCGAGCCAGTCATCCTGGGCCGCCGCGCCCTCCTGGGCGCGCACGAGGTCGGCCGCCGTCGTGGCGAACCACGACTCGACCGGCTCGAAGCCGGCCGGAAGCGGGTCGGTCACCGCGACGAAGCGGCGTTCCTTCGGCAGCGTGAGCGTCAGGGTGACGCGGACGAGCGAGCCCGGGGCGAACTCCGTCGCGGGGGGGCCGGACTCGGAGCCGGCTCCGGCGGCGGCGTAGGACCGCTCGACGGCGATTCCATGGTCCGCCGCTGCGGGATCGGGCGCCGCGGACACGGTCGTGAGGCGCACCCCGTAGTGGAGGACGCCCGTTCCCTCGCGGCGCAGGTCGAGCGCCATGGTCGCGGGCGCGGCCCGGAGCGCGAGAAGGTCCTTCATGGGAACGGATTTCTCGCGTGCCGCCGCGTCCCGGCCCTCGAACGCCTCGGAGGCGATGGTCGAGCCGGCGAGCGTCGCCGTGGCGGTGAAGGCCGGCGCCTGCGCCTCGAACTTGCGCGCGTAGTCGACCAGGGCGGCCATCGCCGCGGCGTTCTCCTGCGTGTTCCCCCAGCGGCCGGCCTGCCGGACCTGGAGGAGCCAGCGGACCATCCGCGGCGGCAGAACGCGGTCGTCCGTGTCCCGGACGAGGCTGCCGAGGGCGATCGCCGTCGAGCGCACGTTCGAGCTCCAGAACCACAGGAGGTACGGATCCGAGAGCTCTTCGACGTGCGCGCTCCCGCCCTCCGGCAGGATCGCGTTGCCGATGCGCCGGACGAGCTCGGCCGGCCGCTCGCCGCTTTCGCCCTTCGCGTGGAAGGCGTCGAGCAGGTACGCGAGCGCGAACACCGGCATCCGGTCGCGCTGGCCGTAGAGCCGCGTGAGCGCGCTGTCCGCGTTCCGGCCCCCTTCCGCCAGGACCTTCACGGAGAAGGCCTGCCACGCCGCGTAGGACGGGCCCCATTCCGCGGCGGACGGCGGCGCCTTTCCGACCTCGGCCTCGAGGGACGAGAGCGCCCGCTCGAGAGCGGCCGCATCCACGGCGTACCCCAGGCTCCGGGCGCGCTGGAGGACGGAGACGACGTAGGCCGTCAGGTACGGCGAGGCGCCCTGGCAATCCGACTTCCAGAAGCCCCACGACCCCGACGGGCACTGGAACTCCGCGAGCTCGCGGAGGGCGCCCCGGGCCGTGTCGCGGAGCCGGGCGGGCTCGAGATCCGGGATGCGGAAGGCGGAGCCGAGATCGGCCGCGAGCATCAACGCCAGCGCGGCGGAGGCGCGCTGCTCCGCGCAGCCGTACGGATAGTCCACCAGGTAGCGGGCGCCCTCGCCGAGGTTGACCAGCGCGGTCGAGGAGAGCTGGAGGTCGAGGCCGCCGGCGTCGGGCACGACCCCGGCGGGAATCGCGATCGTCTGCGTGGCCGTCGGGTCCGCCTCTCCGTAGGCCGCCGAGACGTCGGGCGCGGCCAGGACGCGCACGGGCAGGGACTGCTCGAAGGCGTCCGTCTCTCCGGAAAGCGAAACCGTCATGCGGATCCGCGCGGTCCCGGCCGCCTTGGCGCGCACGGGGAACCGCACCTCGGTCGCCGACTTCGGCCCGACCTCGAGGACGCGCCGGCCCTCGCCGGCGAGCTCGAGGACCTGCGGGTCGAGGCTCTGGAACGCCACCGTCGCGCTGCCGCCGGCCTTGAGCTGGCTGTTGAGCACCGCCCCGAACATGGCGGCGTCGCCGGCCGCGAGGAACCGCGGAAAGGCCGCCCGCAGCAGGACGGGCTTCGAGATGCGGATCTCGCGGTCGCCCCTCCCGAAGCGCGAGGCCTTGTCCGCGGCGACCGCCATGATCCGGTAGGTGGTCAGCGACTCCGGCAGCGTCACGTCGGCGGAGGCCGTGCCCTGCGCGTCGGTCGCGAGCGAGCCGAGCCAGAACGCGAGGACGCGGAAGTCCCTGCGCACACCGCCCTCGGGCCCCTCCTCGGCGCCGCCGCCTCCTCCTTCGCCGGCGCCCTTGGAGACGGTCACGCGGCGGCTCACGATCTTCTGGCGAGAGTCCTCGTTCAGGACCGACAGGGCCTTGTCCACGTAGACGGCGTCGAGCGCGTCCGGAGTCCGGTATCCGGTCAGCGAGAGGACGCCGTAGTCCACGGCCCACAGCGTGACCTCGGCGGCGTCGGGCTTGCCGGCGGCGTCGCTCACGGACACCGCGACGTGCGCCTTCGCGGCCGGCCGGTACTCCTCGCGGTCCGCGGTCACCGCGACCGAGAGCTTCCGGGAAGCGTTCTCGACCTTGAGCTCCGCGTAGCCGAGCCGGAACGCGGGGCGGCCGGGGTCGCTCGTGTCGTCGCCGGTGTAGGCGGCGGAGCGGCCCTTGACGAGCAGGACCGAGACGTAGAGGTTGGGGATGTCCGCCTCGGTGATGGGGACGCGGACGGTCTCCTGCGTCGAGGACAGGGTGAACGTCCGGTACGTCCGGATCCCCTCGCGCTCGACCGTGAGCAGCGCGGTCGCCTTCTCCCACGGCGACTTGACCAGGAGGCGCGCCTCCTCGCCGGGCCGGTAGGCCGACTTCTCCGGCACGAGGTCGATGCGGTTCGAGTCGTAGCGCTGCCACGCCGTGTAGCCTCCGCCGAGGGCATAGAAGCCGGAGGACGTGGTCGTCGACCGGCCCCGGTCGTCCTTCGCCGTCGCGCGGATCACGTAGTACCCGCCCTCGGTCACCGTGAACGTCAGCGGAACGGCCCCCTCGGCCGTGGTCAGGTCGAAGTGCCCGGCGGGGACCTCCTTCTTCTCGGACTCCCACGTGTAGAAGCCGCGCCCCTCCGCGCGCCGGACCGACGTCCACTGGATGCGCACGAGATCAACCGAGAGCGCGACGCCGGCGGCCGCCGTGCCCGACAGGCTCGCCGCGACGAGGGTGGTCTCGACGGGCTTCCCGGCCTCGGCGAAGTAGGGGAGACGGCCGATGCCCACGTACCAGGGGGCGGGGTCCACCCGGAAGGTCGCGCGGCCCGCGATCTTCTGGCGGGACACGTCGGCGACCTCGCCCTCGAGGGTGTAGTCGAACGGCGCGCCCGCCGCGATCGAGGTGTCGAGCGCGAGCGCGAGGCGGCCCTCCGCGTCGAGCTTGCCCTCGCCGTTCTGGACGGGCTCGGCGGCGGGAGGACGGGCGCTTTCGTCCTCGTCGCCGAGAAACGTCCACCGGTCTTCCGGGAACCGGTCGCGGATCGCGCGGGGCACCGTGTCGAGGCGGCGGCGGGTGTACGTCCAGCGCACGGGCCGGTCCGCCATCGGCGCCCCGAACAGGTAGCGGCCGGAGACCGCTCCCTGGAGCGCTCCCCCCGCGAGGGAGGTCTCGCCCGAGAGTGTCGTGTCCACGCGGAACTCGGGACGCCGGTACGCGGCCACGAGAAAGCGGCCCTCGATGGGGCGCTTGAACGCCGCCTGCGACGCGGTGACCGAGTAGTTGCCGAGCGGCCCTTCGGCCGGCAGCTTCAGGACCCAGTCGGCCGTCCCCCACTCGGAGAGCGCGACCGCGCGCTTGTCGATCTCGGCCCCCTGGCCGTCCCGGACGACCAGGTCGAGGACGGTCCCCGGCGGGAGAAGACCGACGCCGCGCGCCGTGTCGGAGCGGGCGATCGCCTTCAGGTGCACCTCTTCGCCGAGCTTGTACACGCCGCGGTCCGCGAACACGACGCCCCGCAGCAGCGGCGCCGCGTCCTCGAGGTCGAAGGGCAGGTTGAACGCCCAGGGGAGCGTCCCCTCGTTCCAGTCGCTGCCGACGTAGGCGAAGTCGCCGTCCTTCTCGGCGGTCACGAGGAACGCGAGCTCCCACCAGCGCTCCGGCGAGCGCAGGCCCGCGGTCGGCGCAAGGACGATCCCGTCGGCGCCCGTCGTTCCGCTCCAGAAGACCTTGCCGTCGCCCGTCCGGATCGCGACCTTCGCGCCGGCGACCGGCGTCGCGTCGTCGAGCCGCGTGACGAAGACGAGCGTGTTGTCGGGGCTGTCCTTGACGGAGAGCCCCAGGTTCGTCACCTGGACGAGCGACGCGGACACCCCCGAGCCCTCGGGCTTCTGCGCGCGCGGGATGGCCTCGCCGTCGCCGAGCGCCGCCCAGACGACGCCCGTGCCGCGCGGCGAGAGCAGCGGCTTCAGGTCGAGGGAGTAGGACTGGATCCGGTCGGGGACCGGGGCGAGCTGCCGGTCGGTCGGGGGCCCGGGGGGCGCGGCGTTGAAGCCCTTCGCCTGCAGGGCGCGCAGGGTCTCGAGCACGGCGTCCGGCGCGACCGGCGCGAGCCACTGCTTCACGGTGCGGAAGTTGCGCGCGGCGAACGGCAGCTGGGGCCCGCCGGAGGCCTCCCAGACGCCCTGCCCCTCGCCGAAGCTCGTGAAGGCGGACTGGTGCCAGTTCTCGACCGTGCCGATCCACCCGTAGCCGAGCACCTGCCCGTCGGTGGAGCGCAGGGCCGGCGACAGGCGCGCGGCGTAGGTCTTCGCCGGCTCGAGGGAGTAGCCGGCTTCCTCGGGCGTGGCCTCCCCGCGCCAGAACTCGGCGGTGTTCTGCCAGTCGAGCGTCGAGGCCGGGTAGAGCTCGCGCTCGTATCCGGCGTTCTCGCCGGCCGCGGCGGGCTTGCGAACGAGGCGCCGGTCCGCGCCGGCCGTGACGTCCGCGACGGACAGGGCGGTCCGCAGCGCTCCGGCGCTCAGCGGGGCCGTGAAGCGGAGGGGGTTCTCGTCGTCGGGGTTGCAGCGCTCTTCGCAGCGGAAGCCGGTCACGAAGAAGGCGGGCTCGAGGCGCAGGGTCAGGCTCTGCGATCCGACGCGCACCGAGAGCCATCCCTCGACGGCCGGCGCCGCGGCGGTCTCGAAGACCGCCATGGCGGGAGCGGGCGGAAACCACTTCTCGTTCCAGGTCTTCGCCGGCCGGAAAGGGACGGCGGCGTCGGAGGCGGCCGCCGCCCGGACCCGCTCGACCTTGGCCTCGAAGGCGGCGAGGCCCTGCGGGTCGAGCGCCTTCCAGCGCTCGAGGCCCGCGGGCATCGCGGGCGGAGCGAAGTCGTGGGGCTCGTAGCGGACGGAGAGCCGCGGGGCGAGCGCGGCGGCGCGGACCGGCTGGTTGAAGAAGAGCGCCAGGACGACGGGCGAGCCCGACCGTCCGGACCGGCGGTACCAGCTCGCCTTGAGGAGCTTGAGCGTCGGCGTCCGGAAGGAGAAGACGTACGGCGCCGCCAGGCGCGCTCCCGAGGCCGCGGCGGCGCCCGCCGCCACGGTGACGGTGTAGGAGGCCGCCCAGGGCAGGGGCTTCGAGGGCGTGAACACGAGCGTGTCGGTGCCCGCCCAGCGCAAGGCCCCGCGCACGGTCGGCGCGATCGAAAAGTACGGGGCGGCGGCAGCCTGGGCCGGGCGGCCGAGCGCGACCATCGGCTCGGAGAAGGTGATCCGGATCTCGTTGGCCTCTTCCAGGGCGGCGATCTCTCCGGTCGGGCCGGCGCGGACGACCTCGAGAGGGCCGGGCGACGCGTCGAGGCGGGCCACGCGGAGGATGCCCAGGACGAGCAGACCGAGGGCCCTGTTTCTCACGCGCTCCTCCGCCGAAAGGTGGGCCGATCGTATCGCGGGCGCCCGGCCGCGCGGCTCTTTCAGCGCGGCCGCGAGAGCCGCGCGTCGAAGGAGAAGGGCTCGGCCTCGCCGGCGCGCACCCGGCGGAACTCGGGGTGGGAGGGATTGAGCAGGAAGTTCCGCTCGCGGGGCACGACCGCCGACGGCACCGCCAGGACGGGCGAGCGCATCGAGGCCGCCCAGTCGGTTCCGATGCGCGCGAGCGACTCGGGGGCCGGGTACGCGCGCCAGTTGCGGGGAAGCGTCTTCTCCTCCACCCGCTCGACGCGCAGCGCGTCGGGGATCTCCGCGGCGACGGCGACGAGATCGTCCGGAAGGAGCGCCGGATCGCAGTGGACGAGCAGCTCGAGCGCCGCGAGCGACAGGCTCTCGGACGCGTACACGACCGCGGTGCCGCGCCGGTTCCAGCGGCCGCCGGCCCGGCGCGCGCCCTCCCCGTCGAGGGCCGCGTGCCTGCGCTTGCAGAGGCGCCAGACCCTCACGGCCGTTACGCCACGACGCCGTGAGAGAGGCGCAGCAGGACGGTCTCGACCTGCTCCGCGCCGAGATCCGTGTCGAGCTCGGAGAGCGGCACCCGTCCGCCGAGGGCGCGATTGGGCGCGTGCAGCCAGCCGGCCGCTTTCGCGCGGGTGCCCAGGACCTCCTCGGCGAGCGTGGCGATGCGGCCGAGGCGGAAGAGGCGGTCGGACTCGTCCGGCGAGAGCCGCCGGTCCTTCTTGCGGCGGGCGAGCGTGCGCGGCGGGATCCCGACGAGGGCCGCCAGGTCGCCGGCGGCGATCTCGAAGCCCCTCGCGACGGCCGCCAGGGAGAGGAAGGGGAGGCCATCGCGCAGGGCCCGCCGCAGCTCCTCCAGGGAGCGCGCGGGAACGAGCCGCGGGCCTCCGAGGGTCCTCACGATGCCCGAGACCTCGCTCATGGCGCCTCCTGCCACATGGCATATTACAGTATGCCACATGGCAGGCGCGGCGGGCGTCGCTCCGGCGGGAACCATGCCGGGAGGATGGCGCGCCGCGCCGGACAGATGGCGTCCGGGGGCCGGGGGTCAGGGGCGGGGGTAGCGGCGGACGCGGTCCCGGTGCGCGGCCAGGCGGGCGGCCACGTCCTCGAGGCGGTCGCCCCCCGTCAGCTCGAGCAGGGCGTCGGCCAGCACGAAGGCCAGCATCGCTTCGGCGATGACCCCGCAGGCCGGCACGGCGGTCACGTCGCTGCGCTCGTAGGCCGACCGGGCGGCGCCGCCGGTCTCGAGGTCCACCGAATCGAGGCCGCGCGCGAGGGTCGAGATCGGCTTCATGAAGAGGACCGCGATCAGCTCCTCGCCGTTCGTCACCCCGGCCTCGAGGCCCCCGGCACGGTTCGTGCGCCGGCGCAGGGCGCCGTCGGCGCCCCTCTCGATCTCGTCGTGCGCCTGCGACCCGGGGCCGCGCGAGGCCTCGATCGCCGAGCCGAACTCGACGGCCTTCACGGCCGGGACCGAGAGGAGCGCCTGGCCGATCCGCCCGTCGAGCTTGCGGTCCCACGATCCGTAGCTGCCGAGCCCCGCCGGGACGCCTCGCGCCCCCAAGAGGATCGAGCCGCCGAGCGTCTCGCCGGCCGACTTCGCTTCGTCCACCGCGGCGGCCATCCGGGGCTCGAGGGCGGCGTCGACGGCCCGCAGCGGCGAATCCTCCCGAACCCTCTCGAGCGACGCGAAGGATCGCGGCGAGGCCGCGTCGGCGACCCGGCCGATCGAGAGGACCCCGCTGCGGATCTCGATGCCGCACGCGCGCAGCAGGAGCTTGCAGACGGCTCCGGCCGCCACGCGCGCCGCCGACTCCCGCGCCGAGGCGCGCTCGAGGACGTCGCGCAGATCGCGCGCCCCGAATTTCATCCCGCCCGCCAGGTCCGCGTGGCCCGGCCGGGGCCGGGTCAGCCGCTTGCCCGCCGCGGCGGAGGGGTCCACCGCCAGGGGCCCCATGGCCGCCTCCCAGTTGGCGAAGTCGGCGTTGCGGATGCCGATGGCGATCGGGGAGCCGAGGGTCACCGCGCCGCGCACTCCGCCTTCGAAGAGCGCCGTGTCGTTCTCGATCCGCATGCGCCCGCCGCGCCCGTAGCCGTGCTGCCGCCGCGCGAGCTCGTTCGCGACGAAGGCGGGATCGATCGTCAGGCCCGCCGGAATGCCCTCCAGGATCGCGGTCAGCCGCGGACCGTGGGACTCGCCGGCGGTGGTCAGGCGGAGGGGCACGGGGGGAGTGTAAGGCAGGGTTTCAGGTTTCCAGTTTCAAGAGGCACGCTCCATCCTGAAACCTGAAACCTGAAAGGCGAAGCGCTTCAGTTGGGCAACAGCCCCTCCAGCGCGTTCGGGGAGGCGAGCGAAGCGTAGGACTCCTCGGCGGTGGCGCCGGCCGGCCTGGACTCGCTCTCGTGGGCGAATCCGGCGAAGAAGAAGAAGAGCGCCGCCGCCGCGGCCACCGCCCAGAATCGGCGCTGGAGACGCCGCGCCCGGTCCTGCCGCACGCCCCGGAGCACACGCGCCACGAAGACGTCGTCCGCCGCCACCGGCGTCTCCCGCAGGCGCAGCTCCTTCCACGCCGTCGCGGCCCGCGCCTCGGCGCGGCAGAAGGGGCAGACGAAGAGGTGGCTCTCGTCGGCGCGCCCGGCAAGACACTCTTTGCGGCTCATGATCGAACCTCCTCGAAGCGGGAGCGGATCTTCCTGCGGGCCCGGTGCATCCGGACCCGGACGGCGGTGATGCTCATGTCGAAGCGTTCGGCGATCGTGCGGTCGGAGACGCCGTCGACCTCGCGGGCGATCATGATCTCGCGGTCGAGGGGCGCGAGCGCGGCGAGCGCGGCGCGGAGCAGATCGAGGTCCTCGTAGCGCTCCTCCTCGTTCCCGGGCGCCGGCTGCGCGTCGGGCAGCGGCAGCTCCGGGCGTCGGCGGCGGACGAGGTCGATGGCGCAGCGGATGGCGATCGTCCGGACCCAGGCGCAGAAGCTGGCCTCCGGACGGTACCGGTCGAGCGCGCGGAACGCCTTGACGAACGCCTCCTGCGCCGCGTCCTCGGCCAGCGCCGAGTCTCCCGTGACGCGGCGCGCGGCGGCCAGGGCGACCGGGGCCGCCATGCGGACGAGGGCGGTCATCGCGTCCTGGTCCCCCGTCAGCGAGCGCGCGACGAGCGCGCCTTCGTCCGCCGCCGCGGCCCTGGCCGGGGCGCCGAACGGCCGGATCGTCAGCTCTCGCCCCGCAGGAACGCGCCGAGCGCCTGGAGCTCGTCCTCGCCGCGTCGGCCCATCTTCGCGTGGAAGGCCATGAACTTCTGCTGCTGCTCGGTCGTCAGCACCGGCCACACCTCGGACCGGATCCGGGCGAAGAGCAGCGCTCCCTCCGCGTGGACCGTCCCGACCTGCTGGCCGAGGGCGCGGATCGCGGCCTCGTCGGCCGGCTGCGCGACGACGGCGTCGTGGAGCGCGTGGCGCGCGTCCATCCCGGAATGGACCTGCGCGAGGATCTCGTCGGCGTGGGCCTTGAGGATGCCGCGGATCTGCGTCCGCTGGGCGTCGGTCAGGTCGAGCTCGCGGGCGACGCGGTCGAACATGTGCGCGGGCCGCGGGGGGTGGGACAGGCCGCCCGGACCCATCTGCCGGCCGAACAGGCGTCCGGCGAAGAGGCCCATGAAGGCCACGGCCGCGACGGCGGCGGCGATCAGGACGGAACGGCGAACCTGCTGGATGCTCATCGAAATCTCCCTTGTCATCTCCGGTAACGCGGGCGGGGGTGAAAAGATTACCGCTTTCCGGAGGGGCTAAACTCGGGCCGTGGAGCGCAAATACGTCCTCCGGACCCCCGCCCGGCTCACGACCTACCGGGTGGATTACGACCGGGAGCTCAACGACGAGCAGCGCGAGGTCGTCCTGGCCGGCGGGGGCCCGATCCTGGTCATCGCGGGAGCGGGCTCGGGCAAGACACGGACGCTCGTCTACCGCGTGTCGCGGCTGATCGAGTCGGGCCACGACCCCTCGCGGATCCTGCTGCTGACCTTCACGAACAAGGCGTCGCGCGAGATGCTGCGCCGCGTCGAGGGGCTCCTCGCCGTGGACACGCGGCGCCTGATGGGCGGGACCTTCCATTCGGTCGGCAACCGGATCCTGCGCCGCTTCGGAAGCCGCCTCGGCCTCGGCGCGAACTTCTCGATCCTCGACCCCGAGGACGCCCGGGAGATGCTGGAGGCCGCGACCTCGGACCGCAAGATCCCGACGCTCGAGCGCCGCTTTCCGAAGGGCGACGTGCTGCTCGACCTCTACTCCTACACGATCAACACGGGGCGCTCCTTCCCGGAGGTCCTCGCCGAGCACGCGCCGCACTTCGCCGAGCTCGAGGCGGAGATCGTCTCGGTGTTCCAGCGATACCGGGAGCGCAAGCGCCAGGGAAACGCCTGCGACTACGACGATCTGCTCCTCCTGTGGAAGCGCCTGCTCGACGAGAGCCCCGAGGCAGCGGCGCAGCTGGCCGCGTCGTACGACCACGTCCTCGTCGACGAATACCAGGACACCAACCGCCTTCAGGGCGACATCGTGGACGCGATGGCGCGGGTGAAGAAGAACGTCACCGTCGTCGGCGACGACGCCCAGGCGATCTACTCCTTCCGGGGGGCGTCGTTCGAGAACATCCTCGGGTTTCCGCAGCGCTACCCCGGGGCGAAGACGTTTCGCCTGACGCGCAACTACCGATCGACGCCCGAGATCCTGGCGCTCGCCAACGCCTCGATCGCGCACAACGTCCGCCAGTTCCCCAAGGAGCTCGCGTCCTCGCGCGAGGCCGGGCCGCTGCCGGCGATCGTGGCGCTGCCCGACATCCCGGATCAGGCCCGCTTCGTCGCCCAGCGCCTGCTCGAATGGCACGACGAGGGCGAGAAGCTCCAGGAGCTGGCCGTCCTGTACCGGGCGCACTACCAGGCCCTCGAGCTCCAGATCGAGCTCGTGCGCCGGGGCATTCCGTACGAGATCCGCTCGGGCACGCGCTTTTTCGAGCAGCGGCACGTCAAGGACGTGCTGGCGTTCCTGCGCATCATCGTGAACCCCAAGGACGAGCTGTCGTGGAAGCGCGCGCTCAAGCTCTTTCCCCGCGTCGGCGAGCGGTCGGCCTCCGCGGTGTGGGAGGCGATCGGCGCCGCCCCCGACCCGCTGGCGGCCTTCCGGGCCCTCGACGGCCGGAACGGGGCCTTCGGGCGGGGCGGCGACGCCGCGCTCAAGCCGTTCCGCTCGCTGCTGGCGCGCCTCGACGGGCCCTCGCTGCGCTCGTCGCCGTCGGAGGCGATCCGGTCGGTCGTCGAGGACGTCTACCGCGACTACGCGCGGGCGAAGTTCCCCAACGGCGACGCGCGGCTCGACGACCTCGAGCAGTTCGCCCAGTTCGCCCAGACCTACGACTCGCTGCCGTCGTTCCTCGAAGAGGTCACGCTCTTCAACGAGCTCTCCGGCGAGGACGTCGTGGCGGGGGAGCCGGACGACGACAAGGTCGTCCTCTCGTCGATCCACCAGGCCAAGGGGCTCGAGTGGAGCCGCGTCATCGTCATGGGGCTGTCGGAGGGCCGCTTTCCCAACTACCGCTCGGTCGCGACCGAGGAGGGCCTGGAGGAGGAGCGGCGGCTCTTCTACGTGGCGGTGACCCGCGCGAAGAACGAGGTGGCGCTCGTGTACCCGATGCTCGCCCGCGACCGGTACGGGGTGGACGTGATCCTCGAGCCCTCGCGCTTCGTGACCGAGCTGCCCGACTCGGTCTACGAGCGCTGGACGATCGAGCGGGAGCCCACCCCGGAGGAAGCGGCGGCGCCGGCGGCGGACGAGACGGTCCACTGACCCGCCTCGCGGCGCGCGCTCGCCCCCGAGGCGCGCTAAACTGGAGGCGATGGACGACATCTACTCCGCGATCTGCCGGGAGGCCCTGGAGTCGCGCCAGCGGGACCTGACGACGTTCGTCGACAACGGGATGGCCGGGATGTCCAACCGGCTCGAGAAGACGCTCCTGCGGCTGCCGTCCGGCTACTTTCTCCTCGGCCTCGGCCCCTACAACGCCGGGCTCGTCAAGCTCGACTTCGACGAGCTCCTGATCGGGCGCGAAGTCCCGGAGTTCATCGGCGTCGGGATGCCGGTGACGGGATTCCGCGTTTCGTCGCCCGACGCGTTCCTCAACACCGAGGTCTCGCGGCTCCACGCCAAGGTGATCCGACACCGGGCCGGCGACGCGGCCGCGTACCGCCTCGTGGACATGCGGTCGACGTGCGGCACGTACCTGAACGGCGACCCGATTCCTGCGCCCGACGACCTCGGGGGCGTCTCCGAAGACGATTGCGCGCGGCCGCTGCGGTCGGGAGACTTCTTCTCGCTCGGCCCGTCGGCCGTCAACCTGTTTCTCTTCTTCCAGAAGTGAGGCGGGACGGGCGAGGGACCGCCCCGCCCGGACTCGCCGGCTTCTAGCGGCTGACCGCCGAGCCGTCGCTCCGGGCCAGCGCTTCTTCGCCGACGTCGAACGCCGACGGCATGATCGAGAGCATGCCCGTGGCGCCCCAGATCCCCATCGTGCGCAGCGGCGGCCGGTAGACGTGGAGCGAAACCGCACGGGCGCTCGTCGGCGCGAGGCGGTGCAGGACGGTGGGGCCGATGTCGGACAGGTCGCCCTCGGAGCGCGCGCGGTCGTCCACGAGCTCGGGGCGGTCGCTCGGAGTCGTGAACCGCTCCTCCGCGAGGGTTCCGGAGAGAACGAGCATTCCGCCCATGACGCCGCGGTGGTCGTGGATCGGGGTGATCTGTCCGCTCGACCACGCGATGAGCATGACCTCCCAGTCCTCCCACAGCAGGATGGGGTGGCGCATGTAGCGCTCGGTCGAGAAGACGACCCGGTCGAGGTGCCGCTCGGTCTCCCGGGCGATCTTCTCGCAGAGGACCCCCGGCGTCAGGCGCGCCGGGTCGGTCGACCTCTCCTGGATGACTTCCTTGATCGTCTCGGCGAAGTTCACGCCCCGGATTCTATGGCGATTCTGGGGGGCGGGTTGCTGAAAAATTTAACGTCGCCTGCGCTGCGTTACGGGATTTGCGCCCACACGTCGCCTCCGCTGCGTTGCGGGATCTGCGCTGAGCGGCGCCCGGGGCGCCGCTCAGCGCACCGGCGTCCGGCTCGCCCAAAGGGGCTCGACCGGACGCCTGATCCCTCCACTGCGCTCCGGCTCCCGCGGCGCGAGGCGTCCTCCGCTGCGCTCGCGGAGATTCCTCGCGCCGCGTGCGACTCGGGGCGGCGCAGCTGAAAAATTGTCGGCGCAGCTAGAGAGACAAGCGCCTCACCCCGACCCTCTTTCCCCCTCGGGGGGCGAGGGGAAACACCGCTGGGTGGCGAATCAGCGCCCCTCACCCCCGCCCTCTCCCGGAGGGAGAGGGGGTAGAGCGTGGCTCGTCACGCCCACCTCTTCGCTCGGGGCGCGGGAAGTCGGGACGTACTTTTTCAGCCGCGCTGCCTCAGTTGCTCGCGGCGCGGGAAGTCTCCCGACCGAAGGGAGGGAGGAGGCCCGCGCCGCGGGAGCCGGAGCGCAGTGGAGGGATCAGCCGGCCGGTCGAGCCCGCATCCGGGCGAGCCGGCCGGC
>JAYRMU010000014.1:0-62010 GCA_041912555.1 Thermoanaerobaculia bacterium | reverse complement strand
GCTCGTGTACCGGATCTGGCCGTTGTTGCTCGTCGCCGTGCCGGTGTGGCAGTTCTGGCAGACCGGCTCCTCGAGCCAGCCCTGCCGGCCCCCGGCGCCCACGCGGCTCATCGTGCCGTGGCATTCCTGGCACTGGATCGCAAGGGAGCCGTCGCCGGCGACGGCGTTGCCCATCGGCCCGCGCAGGCAGCGCGTCTCCGATCCGGGATGGCAGCGATAGCACGCCGCGCGGTTCGTGGAGGCGTCGAGCGTCTGCCCGGTCAGGGGATCGGTCACGGCGGCGTGATAGCCGTGCAGGGCCTCGGTGAGGGGCTTGATCCCCCCCTGGCCGGTGCCCGGCAAGGCGTTCGACGCGTGGCAGCGCGCGCACAGGACGGACGTGCCGTCCACCGCGGCCGTCGCGTACAGGCCGGCCGCGTCGTAGCCGGCGAGCGCCAGCGCGCCGGCGTAGGCGGGATCGGCCGCCTGGCGCTCGTCATGGAGCCGGAGAATGTTGAGCTTGTAGTCGCGGTCCGCGTCGCAGTCGTTGACCCATCCCCCCGCGGGCCGGGCCGCCTGCCCGCTGCCCGACGCGTGGCACGCGCGGCAGTCCATCTCGTCCGACACCGGAAGAACCACGTTGGTGCTCGCCAGGAGCGCTCCGCTTCCGTCGCGGACGACCACCCGCATCATCGGGTAGGGGTTCTTGCCGTGGGCGTCGTCGTACGGCGTGATCGGGATTCCGTCGGCGGCGAACAGGCTTCGCGCGGCGTCGAACGTCATCGGCTGCGGCGCGTTGGCCGCGCCTGGCATCGCATTGCCCGCGAGCCCGGCATCCGGGGGAAGGGACACGCCGAAGAGGGCCTGGACGTGCTGCCAGAAGTTCGTCTTGCCGACCGACGTCGAGTTGAAGGAGCCGTCGGGATCGGCGACCGCCTCGTACGTCACGTTGACGCCCGCCGGATCCGTGACGAGGTGCCCCGACGCGTCCACGACCTGGGCATACAGGTTGTTGAAGGGCGGCAGGATCGAGAACACCGAGAAGTCGGCATCCATGCAGTGCATGCCGAGGTTGTTCCAGGCGACGGCGCGCCACACCGCCGTGGGCGCGGCCACGCCCAGGCCGACCGCGGCCAGAACCAAGACGAGAGCCGTGCGAAGCTTCGATTCGCGCATCTCGACCTCCCCGGGCCGCAAGGGTCCGCTCGATCGCACAGCCTAGCGACACCCCCGCCTCCTGTCGTGATGCAAACGGATCGAATTCGGGCGCCCAATGGGTCACGACGCCGCGCCCTTCCGGCGGGCGGCGATCCGGGCGAGAACCGCGTCGGCCACGCGCTTCGCGTCCGCGCGCCGTGGCGGTGGATCATCGAGGGTTCTCCCCCACCAATGGACCGCCCGGCCGCGTTCGAACGTCTCCGGGGCGCGTTCGGCAACTCGCTCCGATCGACGCCGGAGGTTAGCAGATCGCCCCGGCCGGCACGCCCGCGGGATCCTCGAAGCGCGATGGCCCGCGCCGGGCCTCAAAGAAACCGAACCAGCGCCTCCGTCGTCTCCTTCGGCTTCTCCTCCAGGATCCAGTGGCCGGCGTCCTTGAGGACGACGACCGTCACGTCGGACGCGACGAGCCGGCCCTGCTGGCCGAGCGC
Source organism: Thermoanaerobaculia bacterium (assembly GCA_041912555.1). Taxonomy (GTDB): domain Bacteria; phylum Acidobacteriota; class Thermoanaerobaculia; order UBA5066; family Gp7-AA6; genus DAHUXD01. Next base: position 60,382 of record JAYRMU010000014.1, on the reverse strand, counting down.
CTCGCCGAGCGACTTCTCGCCGCCGATCGTCAGGAGCGGGATCGCCAGCTTCGTCGCCGAGAGCGCGGCGAACTCCTTCGCGGTCTGCGGGAAGGACTCGAAGTAGGCCCACCCCGCCTGCATGCGGCCCGGCCGCGAGTAGGCCGCGGTGTAGGCGGCGCGGTCGGCCTCCGAGAGGGAACGCTTCCCGTCGGCCGCGAAATCGTTCCAGTAGTAGTCGAAGTACGTGCGTTCGCGGCCCTTGACGAGGGCCGCCGGGGTCGGGCCGTGGAACCGGAAGTGCCACAGCCCCGGGTTGTCGTAGATCGGCTCCCAGCCCGCGACGCCCGGCAGGAAGGCGTCCATCAGGACGAGCTTCTCGACCTCGGCGGGGAACTGGGCGGCGTACGCGTACGCGACCATCAGGCCGATGTCGTGCCCGACGACGCGGGCCTTCGAAACGCCGAGCGCGCGGGCGAGCTCGTGGATCCGCACGGCCGCCGACTTCATGTCGAGGCCGTCGGCCGGAATGCCCGAATCGCCGATGCCCGGCAGGTCGGGGGCGATCACGGTGAAGCGCTCGGCCAGGAGCGGGATGATCGGGCGCCACATGCGGGAGGTCTCGGCATAGCCGTGCAGGAGGAGGACCGTCGGGCCGCGGCCCGCCGTCAGGTAGTGCAGCTTCAGCCCGCCGACGTCCTTCGTGAGCGAGGCGATGCCCTTGCCGTCGCCCGGCTCGCCCGCCGCGGCGGACAGGGACGCGAGGGCGCAGGCGAGCCCGATCAGGAGCGGGCGCCATCCGGAACGCGATGCGCGGATCATTCGGTTCTCCTTCATCCGGTCCCCTCGTCAGCTCTTCAGGAAGGCCAGCAGGTCGGCGTTGATCTGGTCCTTCTGCGTCGAGCACATGCCGTGGGGATAGCCGGGATAGACCTTGAGCGTCGCCCCCTTGACGATCTTCGACGAGAGCATGGCCGAAGCGCCGATCGGGACGATCTGGTCGTCGTCTCCGTGCAGGATCAGCGTGGGCTTGTCGAACTTCTTGAGGTCCTCGGTCGTGTCCGTCTCGGAAAACGCCTTGATGCAGAAGTAGGAGGCCGGGAAGCCGGCCATCATGCCCTGGAGCCAGAACGAGTCGCGGATCCCCTGCGAGATCTTCGCGCCCGGCCGGTTGTACCCGTAGAACGGCAGGCTCAGATCCTTCCAGAACTGCGAGCGGTCGGCGACGACCCCGGCCCGGAGCCCGTCGAAGACTTCGATCGGCAGACCTCCGGGATTGGCGGGAGTCTTCAGCATCAGCGGCGGGATCGCGCTGATGAGGACCGCCTTCGCCACGCGCTTCGTGCCGTGGCGGCCGATGTAGCGGGCGACCTCCCCGCCGCCCGTCGAATGGCCGACGTGGACCGCGTTCTTCAGGTCGAGGTGTTCGACGAGCTCGGCGAGGTCGTCGGCGTAGTGGTCGAGGTCGTTGCCCTCCCAGGGCTGGCTCGACCGGCCGTGCCCGCGCCGGTCGTGGGCGATGCAGCGAAAGCCCCGGGACGCCAGGAAGAACATCTGGTCCTCGAACGCATCCGCGGAGAGCGGCCATCCGTGGCTGAAGACCACCGGCTGTCCGGTTCCCCAGTCGTTGTAGTAGATCCGGGTGCCGTCCTTCGTCGTCATCGTGCCCATTGCCGCACCTCCTCGAAAGGAGCGACTTCTTATCACGGGGCCCTGGAGGTCGCGGGAAGAGGCTCCGAACGCGGGGCGGGGCGGAACTTCCGGGCGCCTCCGACGTACGAAATGGGTGAATTCGGAGGGTCGCATGCGCCGGAATCCCCACGTCCGCTCCGCGGGCGTCCTCGTCCTCGGCCTCGTCCTCGCGGGCAACGCCGCGCTCGCCCGCCCCGCGTCCTCCCCGCCCCCGCTCGCCTTCGTGCACGCCAACGTCGTGCCGATGGACCAGGACCGCCTGCTGCGCGACCAGACGGTCGTCGTCTCCGGTGGCCGGGTCACCGCTCTCGGCCCGTCGGCCTCGACCCCCGTTCCGAAGGGCACGCGGATCGTCGACGCGAAGGGCCGGTACCTGATGCCCGGCCTGGCCGACATGCACGTCCACATCTACGCGCCGCAGGAGCTGACGCTCTACGCCGCCGCCGGCGTCACGACGGTGTTCGACCTCAACGGCCGTCCCGCCTACCTGGCCTGGCGCCGGCGCATCGCCGCCGGGGAGCTCCTCGGCCCGACGATCTACTCGGCCGGACCGACCTTCGACCACCCGCGCACGCCCGAGGAAGCCGTCGCGGAGGTGGACCGCCAGGCCGCCGCCGGCTACGACGCCGTCAAGATCTACAACCAGGTCAGCGCCGCGGAATACCCGGCCCTGACCGCCGAGGCGAAGAAGAAGGGCCTCATCCTCGTCGGCCACGTCCCGCGGGACCCCGGATTCGCCGCGACGCTGGCGGCCGGCCAGTCCATCGCCCATGCCGAGGAGTACGTCTACACGTTCTTCAACGACGACCCAGACCCGAAGAACGAGGTCGTCCACCCGCTCGACACGCTGAAGATCCCGAAGGCCGTCGCCATGACCCGCGAGGCCGGGATCTCGGTGATTCCCACGCTCGTCGCCTTCCACAACATCGTGCGCCAGGCGACCGCCATCGACGCGTACCTGAAGAACCCGGATCTCGCCTACCTCGCGCCCTTCCTGCGGGCGCAGCTCGAGCCCGCGCGCAACACCTACGCGAACCGGTGGCCCCCGGAGCGGCTGCCCGGACTCGCCTTGAGCTACGAGTTCCAGCGCCTCCTGGTCAAGGCGCTCCACGACGGCGGCGTGCCCATCCTCGCCGGCACGGACGCCGCCTGGCTCGGCGTGCCGGGCTTCAGCCTGATCGAAGAGGTCGAGAACTTCCAGGACCTCGGCTTCACGCCGTACGCGGCGCTGCGGACGGCGACGGCCGACCCCGCAAAGCTGCTGCGCCGCGAGGACGACTTCGGCACCATCGCGGTCGGCCGGCGCGCCGACTTCGTGCTGACGCGCGACAACCCGCTCGAGGACGTCCGCGCGCTGCGCGGCGCCGTCGGGGTCATGGCCAACGGGCGCTGGATCCCCGGGGAAGAGCGGCGGCGCCTGCTCGAAGGCCTGGCGGCGTCCTATCGGGACGATCTCGCCCGTCTCGTCCGCGAGGCGGAGACCGACATCGCCGCCGTCGACACCGAGCTCGCCGAGAACGACCCCCTCGGGGCGGTCTCGTCGGCGGTCCTCACGGGGCTCGCCACGACGCGGGGGCCGCAGGACACCGCGCGCCTGCTCCGGCAGCTGCACGAGAGCCGCCCTCAGTCGCAGCTGACGAGCGAAGAGACCCTCAACCAGCTCGGGTACGACCTCTTCGGATTGAAGCGGAACGAGGCGTCCCTCGCGATGTTCCGGCTGAACACCGAGCTCTACCCGCGGTCCGGCAACACCTGGGACAGCCTCGCCGAGACGACGCTGCGCCTGGGCGACGAGGCGGCCGCCAAGGAGCTCTACGCGAAGGCCCTCGAGGTCCAGCCCGAGTACCCCAACGCGGCGGCCGCGCGTCGGATCGTCGAGGGCAAGGAAAACTAGGCCGAGGCGCGGCGCGGGGACACGGCGACGCATCCGCGGGGCGATCCCGCGACCTGCGACACGCATTCCTGGCCGCACGCCGACTTGGCGGGCCACCGGGAGCACATCTTGAGCCGCAGCTCCCCGGGGCGCGAAGACCACGGAGCCGCCGCGCGCCAGGCGTCGATCTCGACGTCGGCGGCCGCGCGGGTCTCCGGACACTGGACGACCCAGACGCCGCGCAGCGCCCGGTAGACGCGCACGGCGCCGAGGGCCATGGGCAGCCCCGAGGCGAGGAACAAGGACGTCAGCAGCGCGAGAGCGAAGTTCATGAACCCTCCGTCATCCCCGGGGCGCGTCCGCCTTCGCGACGCGCGTTCCCCGCCACCGCCGTTGCCGCGGCAGGGAGCGCGCGCGCCGGGACGAGCACGGGCTTCCCTACTTCTTGGGCTTCGGGGGCGTCGGGATCGGCGTCGGGCAGCCGAACTTCACGAAGGTCGGGCACGGCTTGGGCGGCTTCGGGTCCGACTGCGCCGCCGGAGACGCCGCCCAGAGCGCCACCGTGAGGACCGACATGGAAACGAGACCGATCAGAACGCGGTACCTGGTCATGAAATCCCTCCTTGGCGGGGGGCCGATCATCGGCCTCCGCCCAGGGAGTAGGGCAATCGCGGTGCCACGAGGCGGAGCGCCGGAGGCCCCGTCGAATCAGGAAGTTGCGCCGCGGGTTCCCGCGCCCCGGAAGGGCGCGTCAAAACCCTCGAACGTCCGCCGTCCGAGTTCCTGACGCCAGCCGCGATCCTAGGTCGCCGTGCGCGACGCCTTCACGGCCGCGACCTTCTCGCGCACGCGCTCGGGCGTCAACGGAAGACGGTCGATCCGCGCTCCGGTCGCGTCGAACACGGCGTTGGCGATCACGGCCCCCGTCGCGACGATGGCCGGCTCGCCGCCGCCCTGCGGGGCGAGCTCGTCGTTCTTGACGAGAACGGTCTCGATCCGCGGCACCCACGAGAACCGCGGGATGCGGTACGTCTTGAAGTTACGGTCGAGGATGTCGCCGCCGCGAAAGCGCAGCTCCTCGGCGAAGGTGTAGCCGAGGCCCATCGTGATCGAGCCTTCCATCTGCATCTTCGCGCCGACGGGGTTGACCACGATGCCCATGTCCTGGGCGCACACGACGCGCTCGACGCGGACGGTGCCGTCGGCCGGGTCCACGCGGACCTGCGCCATGAGGGCGTCGTACGAGCCGGCGTCCACGCTGCAGGCGACGCCGCGGCCCGTCCCGCTCGGAAAGGCGCCGCTCTTCCAGCCGAAGGCGTCGGCCGCGGCCTGGAGGACCCGGCGCATCCGCGGGTCGGTCAGGTGACGCAGGCGGAACTCGAGCGGATCGGCGCCGGCCGCCGCGGCCATGACGTCGATCTGCGACTCCATGGCGAACGCGTTCATGTTCGCGCCCGGGGCCCGCCACGGCCCGGTCGCGAAGGGGTGGAGGCTCGCCGATCCCTTTCCGTCGCCGTAGGTCATGCGCCCGGACGATCGGACGCGCAGGTTGGGGATGTCGTAGACCGGCACGGCGCCGCGCTCCCCCGCGGCGTGGACCGTCGCGTCCCAGAGCGAGATTCTCCCGCCGCCGTCCACGGCCGACACGATCTCGACGACCGCGGCCGGATCGAAGCGGTCGTAGAAGAACTCCTCCTCGCGCGACCAGGCGACCTGCACGGGCTTGCCGACGATCTTCGCGAGCCGGGCCGCCTCGAGGGCCTGCCGGTCGGCGCTCTTGCCGCCGAACCCGCCCCCGACGAACGGGGTGATCACGCGCACGCTCTTCGCGTCGAGGCCGACGGCCTCCGCGATCCGGTCGCGGGTCGGGAAGGGCGTCTGCGTCGAGGCCCAAACCGTGAGCTTTCCGTCGCGCGGCTCGGCGACCGCGGCGTGCGGCTCCATCGGGGCGTGGGCAACGTATCCCTTGCGATACGCGGACTCGAACACGCGCGCCGCGGCCGAACGGGCGGCGGCGACGTCGCCGCGGGTCTCCTTGACCTCGGGCGCGCCGCCCGCCTTCACGAGGTGCTCGAAGATGGACTCGGTGTCCACGGCCGGCTCGGGCGACGGAGAACGCCACTCGGGCCGGAGGGCCGCGAGCGCCGCGGCCGCGGCCTCGGGATCGGCATGCAGCACCGCGACCAGGTCGTCGCGCCGCACGACCGTCACGCCGCTGCGCTTCTCGGCGGCCGAGACGTCCACGCGCGCGAGCTCGGCTCCGTGCGCGGGCGGACGCAGGACGCGCGCGTACAGCATCCCCGCCGGCCGGAGGTCGCCGCAGTACTTCGCGGCGCCGGTCACCTTTTCGGGCGCGTCGAGGCGGCTCGGCGACGTCCCCATCACCTGGAACTGGCCGACCGCCCGGAGGACGGCCTTCTCATCCACCAGCCGCGCGATCCGGCGCCCCTCCGCGAGCTCGCCGTAGGTGACGCTGCGCGACGGCTCCGCCGCGACCGACACGACGCCGTTCCGGACGGCGAGCTTCCCGGCGGGGACGCCGAGCTTCTTCGCGGCCAGGCGCACGAGAACGAGCCGCGCCTCCGCGGCCGCCGCGCGAAGCGCCGGCCCGAACATCCGGGTCGTCAGGGAACCGAAGGTGCCCCGGTCGAAGGGGCAGCGGTCGGTGTCGCCGAGGACCATGTCGATCGACGCGAGCGCGACGCCGAGCTCCTCGGCCACCATCTGCGCCTGGGACGTCATCACGCCCTGTCCCATCTCGATCTTGCCCGAGAAGACCGTGACGCGCCCGTCCCTGCCGATGAGGAGATAAGCGTTGAAGTCCTCGGGATAGCCGCCCCTGTTTTCCTGCGCGAACAGCGCCGAGGGCCCGAGGCTGACGAAGACGGCGATGCCGCCGCCCGTCAGGCGGAAGAAGCTCCGCCGGTCGATGCGCGCGGCTTCGCTCATGACGCCGCCTTTCCGGGGGCGGCGGCCGCCTCGATGGCGGCCACGATCCTCTGGTGCGCGCCGCAGCGGCAGAGGTTGCCCTCCATGCCCTTCACGATCGCCGCGCGCGAGGGATGCGGATCGCGCGCGAGCAGGGCGCACGCCGTCAGGATCATGCCGGGGGTGCAGTACCCGCACTGGAGGCCGCCGTGCTCGAGGAACGCCTGCTGGACGGGATGGAGCTTCCCGTCGCGCGCCAGGCCCTCGATCGTCACCACCGACTTGCCCTCGACCAGGGCGGCCGGCGTCTGGCAGGCGAGCACGGCGCCCCCGTCCACGAGGACCGTGCAGGCGCCGCACTCGCCGATCCCGCAGCCGTACTTCGTCCCGGTCAGCGCGAGGTCGCCGCGAAGCGCCCAGAGAAGGAGCCGGTCGCCGTCGGCCTGGACTTCGGCCGGCTTGCCGTTCAACCGGAATCGGACCGTCTTCATCGTCGTCCTCCCGGAGAGCCGCTGGAATCCGCATCATAGTCCCGGGCCGCGGACCCGGCGCGGTTCCCCGGGGGCAGCGCGAGCGTGGTGGTCTGCCCCTCGGCGGCGACCAGGCGCACACGGCTTCTCTCCGTTCGGGCCGGAGACGAGGAATCTGCAGGAGCCTGGCGCGGCGTGTTCCCGCCCGATCACCGGCGGCACGACGGCGACGCTGCCGTCCCAGGCGGAAGGGCGACGGGAGGACCGGGCTGCCCGACGCGCCCGCGAGGCGTCCGCCCTCCCCGCGACCCCGTTTCGGCGGGCGTTACGCGCGGCCGGCGTTGCGCCCGCAGCCGTCGCACGAGGAATTAAGGGCCTCTAAAAGGCCGCGTCCGCGGGACGGCGCCCGGTAGTGTCGGGCCGTGGCGAGTTTCGCCGTTGCCAAGGAGGCAAATACGATGCGTACCCCCCGACGTCTCACGATCCTCTCCGCCGGCCCGGCGGCCGGCCTTCTCGCGTTCCTGCTGCTCTCGGGAACCGCGCTCGCGGCGACGCGGACCGTCGAGATCGGCAGGAACGGCGGGGACACCTTCACGGACGAGGAAAGCCGCACGAGCACGTCCACGATCCACGCCGGCGACACGGTGACCTGGACCTGGGACACGGCCCTTCACTCGACGACCTCGGGATCGTGCCCGGGCGGCAACTGCGTCCCGGACGGCAACTGGGACTCCGGCGAGCACACGGCCCCCTTCTCGTTCTCGCACACGTTCAACACGCCCGGCACCTTTCCCTACTACTGCTCCTACCACGGGGCCATGATGCAGGGCACGATCGTCGTGCAGGCCGCCGGCACGGCCCCGACGGCGAGCTTCACGTTCTCGCCCTCGGGCGTCCCGGTCATGGGGACGCCGGTGAATTTCACCGACACGTCGACGGGCTCGCCGACCTCGTGGGCCTGGAACTTCGGCGACCCGGCGTCCGGGGCGTCCAACACGTCCACCGCGCAAAACCCGTCGCACGTGTTCCAGGCGGCCGGCTCGTACACGGTCGCGCTGACGGCCTCCAACGGCAGCGGATCGAACACGGCGAGCCGGACCATCACGGTGTCGACCGGCGGCGGCGTCGCCTGCGTCACGGATCCCGAGACGCTCTGCCTCAACGGCGCGCGCTTCGCGGTGACGGCCGAGTGGACGAAGCCCGACGGGAGCTCGGGCCACGGGACGGCGATCCGGCTGACGAGCGACTCGGGCTACTTCTGGTTCTTCGACTCCGCGAACATCGAAGTCGTGACGAAGGTCCTGAACGGGTGCAGCCTCAACAACGGGTACTGGGTCTTCGCGGCGGGCCTGACCAACGTCCAGGTCGACCTGCGGGTCCTGGACACGCAGACGGGCATCGTCTACACGAAGCAGAACCCGCTCAACACGGCGTTCGCGCCGATCCAGGACACGGGCGCGTTCCCGTCGTCCTGCCCGTAACGGCGCGCGACGGACATCCCAAGGAGGGACTCATGAAGAGCTCCACGAATCGAAAGCCCCGGGCGGGCCTCGCGGCCCTCGGGGCGCTCGTTCTCCTCTCGGGCCCGGCGGCGGCCGCCACGTGGACGGTCCACGTCGGCCGCGGCGGGTCGGCCTTCGTGGACGACGCGAGCGGCACCAACGTCACGACCATCTCGGCCGGCGACACCGTCACCTGGGTCTGGGAGGGAGACATGCATCACAGCGTGACCTCCGGAACCTGCCCCAACGGCGGAGGTGGCGGCGGCGGGTACGGGGGCGACGGCGGAAGCTACGGCGGCGGCGACTGCGTGGACAGCAACCTGTGGGCGAGCACCGGGCTCCAGGGTCCCGGCTTCACGTTCTCGCAGACGTTCGCGAGCCCCCGCACGATCACGTACTACTGCGCGATGCATCTCGGCTCGATGACGGGAAAGATCATCGTGCAGCCGGCGACGTCGACGGTCTGCACCCCGGACGAGCACACGCTGTGCCTCAACTCCGGCCGTTTCGCGGTGACCGCGCACTGGCAGAAGTCCGACGGCACCGAGGGCGACGGGACCGGCGTCCCGCTGACGGGCGACTCCGGTTACTTCTGGTTCTTCGACTCGACGAACATCGAGGCGGTGACCAAGGTCCTGAACGGCTGCAGCCTCAACAACAGCTACTGGGTCTTCGCCGCGGGCCTGACCAACGTCGCGGTGCACGTGACCGTCCGGGACACGCAGACCGGCGCCGTCTACACGAGGGACAACCCGCAGGGCGCCGCCTTCGACCCGGTCCAGGACACCGGCGCCTTCCCCGCTTCCTGTCCGTAGGCCTCGGTCGGGTCTCTTCTCCGGCGGCCGGGACGCGTTCCCGGTCGCCGGAGCCCCGTTTTTCGGGCATAATTCCTCTTCAGACACCTCAAGCGAATGGCATCCGACTCCACGGCCCCTCACGGTCCCGGCTCGCGGGCCCGGGCCCAGGGCGAGGCCCTGCGGGTCCTGGTCATCGACGAGAACCCCCGCGACCGCGACCTCATCGTCGAGTCCCTGAGCAACGGGCTCCCCGGCTCGAGCGCGCGCTGCGTGGAGAGCCCCGGCGAGCTCCCGGCGATCCTGGCGGAGGGCGCGTTCGACGTAGTCGTCGCCGACCACCGGCCCGGATGGGTCGACGCCTTCGCGGTCCTGGGCGCGCTCCGCGAGCACCATCCCGACGTCCCGATCCTGCTGTGCACGGGCACGGGAAGCGAGGAGCTGGCGGTCGCGGCGATGAAGGCCGGCTTCGAGGATTACGTCCTCAAGCACCCGCACCACTTCCCCCGCCTCGTCTCGGCGATCCGCTCGGCCCTCGAAGAAGCCGCGCGCCGCCACGTCGCGCGCGAGGCCGAGACGCGGTACCGGACGCTCTTCGAGGGCGTGCCCGTCGGCCTGTACCGGGCCACGCTCGCCGGCCAGATCCTCGACGCAAACCCGGCGCTGCTGCGCCTGCTCGGCTTTCCGTCGCGCGAGAGCCTGATGGCCGTCAACCTGCGCGAGGTCTACGCGGAGCCGCGCACGCGCCGCGCCTTCCTCGAGCGGCTCGAGAAGGAAGGCGAGGTCAAGGACCTCGAGCTCGTCTGGAAGCGCTACGGCGGGCAGATCATCACGGTCCGCAAGAGCGCCCGCCCGGTGCGCGACGGGCACGGCCGGCTGCTCCACTACGAGGGGGCGGTCGAGGACATCACCGAGCGCCGGCGGGCCCGCGAGGAGCTCCAGGAGTCCAACCAGTTTCGCGAGGAGATCATCTCCGGCGCCGGAGAAGGCATCGTCGTCTACGACCGCGACCTGCGCCGGATCGTCTGGAACCGCTACATGGAGGAGCTGACGGGGATCCCGGCCGAAAGAGCGCTGTCGGGCACCGTCTTCGACACGTCTCCGAGCCTGCGCGGGCTCGGTGAAGGCCTCCTGCGCCGCGCCCTCGCCGGGGAAACCGTCTCCTCGGGCGACCTGCTGGTCTCGGTCCCCGAGACGGGGCGCTCCGGCTGGATCGTCGGCACGTACGGCCCGCACCGCAACGCCGCCGGCGAGATCGTCGGCGTCATCGGGATCATCCGCAGCGTCAACGAGCGGCGCCGCAACGAACAGGCCCTGCGCGAGAGCGAAGAGCGCTTTCGCGTCATGGCCGACGTCGCGCCGGTGATGATCTGGATGGACGACGCGGACGGCAACTCCACCTACTTCAACAAGCCGTGGCTCGATTTCACGGGCCGCCGCCTCGAAGAGGAGCTCGGCCGCGGCTCGCGCGACGGGATCCACCCGGACGACCTGCTCCCGCGGTTCGTGGCCGTCTACGACGCAGCGTTCACCGCGCGCCAGCCGTTCCAGACCGAGTACCGCCTGCGCCGGGCCGACGGCGAATGGCGGTGGGTGCTCGAGACCGCGACGCCCCGGTTCACCCCGGCCGGCGAGTTCACGGGGTTCATCGGTTCGGCGATCGACATCACCGAGCGCCGCCGGGTCGAGCAGGCGCTGCGCAAGGAGAGGTCCTTCCTGCGCCAGGTCATCGACATCAATCCGAACTTCGTCTTCGCCAAGGACCGGGAGGGCCGATTCACCCTCGTCAACAAGGCGGTCGCGGACGCCTACGGCACGACCGTCGAGGGCCTGATCGGGAAGACCGACGCGGATTTCAACTCGAACGCCGACGAGGTCGCGTTCTTCCGCCGGACCGACCTGTCCGTGATGGACACGCGGCGGGAAATGCTGATCCCCGAGGAGAAGATCACGGACGCGCGGGGCGACGTGCGCTGGCTCCAGACCGTCAAGCGGCCGGTCATCGCCGACGACGGCCAGGCCCACCAGATCCTGGGAGTCTCGACCGACCTGACGGAGCGGCTGCGCGCCGGTCAGGCCCTCCGGGAGAGCGAAGCGCGGTTCCGGCTCATGGCCGACGCGGCGCCGGTCCTCATCTGGGTGGACGACGCCGACGCCCGCTGCACGTACTTCAACAAGCCCTGGCTCGACTTCACCGGACGCAGCCTCGAGCAGGAGATCGGCCACGGCTGGCTCGCGGGCGTCCACCCCGACGACCTCGAACGCGTCCGCGGGTTCGACGAGCTCGAGCGGACGCGCCAGCCCTACCAGCACGAGTACCGCCTGCGCCGCCACGACGGCGAGTACCGCTGGGTGCTCGATACGGGCGTCCCGCGCTTCACGCCCGAGGGCGAGTTCGAGGGCTACATCGGGTCGATCATCGACATCACCGACCGCCGGCACGCCGAGGAGGCCCTCAAGGAGAGCGAGGCGCGGTACCGGACCCAGGTCGAGAACGCCCCCGAGGCGATCGTCGTGTTCGACGTGGACGCCGGCCGCTTCGTCGAGGCCAACGAGAACGCCCTCCGGCTGTGGGGGCTCACCCGCGAGTCGTTCCTGGCGTCGGACCTGGTGGCCCTCTCGCCGCCCGAGCAGCCCGACGGGCGCCCGTCGGCGCCCGCCATCGCGGCCAACATCGGGGCGACGCTGCACGGCGAGACGCCGGTCTTCGAATGGATCCACCGGGATGCGGCGGGCCGCGACATCCCCTGCGAGGTGCGCCTCGTGCGGCTGCCGTCGGCGACGCGCCGGCTGATCCGAGGCAGCGTGACCGACATCTCGCCCCGCCGGCGCGCCGAGAACCTCCAGTCGGCCCTCTACCGCATCGCGGCCACCACCAGCTCGGCCGAAGACATCGGCGAGTTCTACGCCGCGATCCACGGCATCGTCGGCGAGCTGATGTACGCCCAGAACTTCTACGTCGCCCTCTACGATCCCCGCTCGGACACGATCTCCTTCCCGTACTGCGTGGACGAAGCCGATCCCACGCCCGGGCCCATGCGGCCGGGAAACGGGCTGACCGCCCTCGTGCTGCGCACCGGACAGCCGGTCCTGGCCCTCGACCAGGACTTCCGCGAGATGGTGCGCCGCGGCGAAGTGGAGCTCATCGGCTCGGACTCCGTGGCGTGGCTCGGCGTCCCGCTGCAGCGGGGCGGCAAGACCTTCGGCGTCCTCGTGGTCCAGAGCTACGACCCGCGCTTCACGTTCGGCGAGGCGGAGAAGGAAGTCCTGATGTTCGTCTCCCGGCACATCGCCGTCGCCCTCGAGCGCAAGCGCGCCCAGGAGGCCGTGCGGCAGTCGGAGGAACGGTACCGCCTGCTCTTCGAGCGCAACCTCGCGGGCGTCTATCGCATGACGCTCGTCGGCCGGATCCTGGAATGCAACGACGCGCTCGCGCGGATCTTCGGCTACGGCTCGCGCGAGGAGCTGGTGGACCGCGACATGGCGGTCCTCTACCCCGACGCCCAGCAGCGCCGGGAGTTCTTCGACGCGCTCCTTCGAGCGCGGGGCCTGGCCAACTACGAGATGCGCGGGGAACGCAAGGACGGCGGCGTCGCCTGGACCTTCCAGAACGCCTCGCTCCTGGCCGACGAGAGCGCCGGAGAGGTCATCGTCGAGGGAACGGTGACCGACGTGACCGAGCGGCGCCACCTCGAGGAGCAGCTCCGGCAGTCCCAGAAGATGGAGGGCATCGGCCAGCTCGCCGGCGGCATCGCCCACGACTTCAACAACCTCCTCACGACCGTCCTCGGATACAGCGACATGGCCCTGTCCCAGCTCTCGCCGCACGATCCGGTCCGCGAGGACATCGAGGAAGTCCGCAAGGCGGGCGAGCGGGCGTCGAAGCTGACGCGCCAGCTGCTCGCCTTCAGCCGCAAGCAGGTGTTCGAGCCCCGGGTGCTCGACCTGAACGCGCTGCTGGCCGATTCGAGCCGGATGCTCGCCCGGCTGATCGGCGAGCACATCCGGTTCGTGACCCGGCTCGACCCCGACCTCGCCAACGTCCGCGCGGACCCCGGGCAGATCGAGCAGGTGATCGTCAACCTCGTCGTCAACGCCCGCGACGCCATGCCCGACGGAGGCACGCTGACCGTGAGCACGCGCAACGCCGACGTGGATGAGGCCTCCTCGCGCCGGCACTTCGGCATCGCGCCGGGCCGCTGGGTCGTCATGGCGGTCTCCGACACCGGCGTCGGCATCGACCCCGAGACGCAGAAGCGCATCTTCGAGCCCTTCTTCACGACCAAGGAGACCCCGCGCGGGACCGGCCTCGGCCTCGCCACGGTGTACGGCATCGTGAGCCAGAGCGGGGGCCAGATCTTCGTGACGAGCGCTCCGGGCCGGGGGGCCGCCTTCGCGATCTACCTGCCGCGCGTCTCGCAGCGCGTGGCCCCGTCGGGATCGGTCGCGGCCCCGGCGCCGCGCCGCGGCACGGAAACCATCCTTCTCGTCGAGGACGAGGACGCCGTCCGCAGCCTGACGCGGCGGTGCCTCGAATCGAGCGGCTACACGGTGCTCCAGGCCGCGAGCGCCGAGGAAGCCCTCGAGATCGCCGACCGCTTCGCCGGCCGGCTCGACCTGCTCCTGACCGACGTCGTCATGCCGGGCGCCTCGGGGCCCGAGCTGTCCCGCAGGCTCCTCGAGCGGCGGCCGGGAACTCCCGTGCTCTACGTCTCCGGGTACACCGACGCCGCGATGGCCTCGCACGTCGCCCTGGACGCGGGGGCCTCGTTCCTCCAGAAGCCCTTCACGCCGGAGACCCTCTCGCGCAAGGTCCGCGAGATCCTCGACGCCCACGAGCCCGCGTCGATCGACGGCTGAGCGGCCCGCCGCGGCGGCCCGTCAGTAGAAGTCCGAGCAGCTCATGTAGTACCCGCACTCGCGGTTCGGGCACAGGAGCTTGCACTTCTGCTCGAGCAGCGGGGAGCCGCAGTTCGGACACGTGCGCGACGGCTCGCGATCGGCGCGCGGCGTCGCGGGGTCGCGATCCGCGGTGGGAGCGGGCCGATTCTCCATGCGCCGATTGTGCGCTACTTCGAGGGGGCCGGCGTCGGAGTGGGCGCGTCCAGCTTGAGCACCATCCCGGCCGGCGTCCTCAGGGCTTCGATCGGCGTCGTGTCGGGGGTCGGGGGCGCCGGAGCCGGCGTCGCGCTCTCGGCGGCATGATGGCTTTCGTGCGCCCCCGACCCGCCGCAGCCCGCGGCGAAGGCAGTGGCGGCGGCGCAAACCAGGAGAGCCGCGAAAACTCGGGTTCGTCTCACTCTGACCTCCGGATCGCGGCGGATTCTACCGGCAAACGACAAATATTGTCGCTCCAAACCTCCAGGCCTGCCCGGAGTTGACCGGTCCTTTCCGGCCCTCGCCGAAAACCCCCGCAAATTCGAGGTTTCCTCCGCCCCGCAAGCTGGTACGGGCTTTGAACAGGGAAGCGGTCAAGAGAAGGGTGCCGGCATGGGAGTTCCGGCACTGACGGAAGAGGGGGGAATCGGCCGGTTCCCCCCTTTATTTTTCCGTCGCCTGCGCTGCGGAGGCGACGGTTGGCGACGTGTTATTCGATGAACGGCTCGATCGCGCGGATGTTCCGGCGGTCGCCGGCGAGGAGCATCCAGAGGGAATCGCCGCGGTCCTGCTCGTCGACCACGCGGAAGGCGGCGCGGGCGGCGGCGATCGCCTTCGCGCTGGCGTAGGGGATGCGGACGCGGAATTGCTCGGGCTCGGGCGAAAGGCGCCGGACGATCTCCTCCTCGAGCCGGTCCATCCCCTGCCCCGTCAGCGCCGAAACCGCGAGGCCGGCCCCGCCCAGGCGCCCGGCGGCGTCCGCCTTGTTGCGGACGGTGAGGATCCGCTCGCGCGGGACCCCCAGCTCCTCGAAGGTCTCGGCCGCGACCTTCTCCTCCTCGTCCATGCGGGGCGAGGAGGCGTCGAGCACGTGGAGGACGAGGTCGGCCTCCCGGATTTCCGAGAGCGTGGAGCGAAAGGACGCGACGAGCGACGTCGGCAGCTTGCGCACGAACCCGACCGTGTCGACGAAGATGACGTTGGAGAGCCGGGCGGACGACGCCCGCGCGGCGCGCGCGTCGAGGGTCGCGAAGAGGCGATCGGCCGCGAACGCGGCGTCGCGCGTCAGCCGGTTGAACAGCGTGGTCTTGCCGGCGTTCGTGTACCCCGCGATCGCGACCTGCGCGTGCCGCCTCCGGCCGCGCCGCCGGACGAGGCGCGCGACCTCGATCTTCGCCAGGTCGTGGCGCAGCCGCGCGATACGGTCGCGGATCTTGCGGCGGTCGAGCTCGAGCTTCTGTTCGCCCGCCCCGCGGCCCCCGATGCCGCCGCCGACGCCCGACAGATGCCCGTACCCGCCCGCCAGGCGCGGGAGGAGATACTGGAGCTGCGCGAGCTCCACCTGGGTGCGCGCCTCGCGCGTGCGCGCGTGGAGCGCGAACACGTCGAGGATGAGGCCGGGCCGGTCGAGCACGCGGACGTTCTCGCCCCAGGCCTTTTCGAGGTTGCGGACCTGGCCGGGCGACAGCTCGTCGTCGAATACGACGAGGCGCGCGTTCTCCGCCGGGATCGCCGCGCCGATCTGCTCAACGGCGCCCTTTCCGACGTAGGTCTTCGGGTCGGGGGCGATGCGCTCCTTGACGAACCGGCCGACCACCTCTCCCCCGGCCGTGTCCACGAGCCGCTCGAGCTCGTCCAGGTGGTCCTCGGCGACCGAGCGCGGCACGCCCTTCGGCGACACGCCGACCACGAGGACACGTTCGCGCACGGGCGCCCTTGCCACGGGCGGATTGTACCGGCGGGCGCGATAGGATGGGCCCGAGAATGGCCGCCCCTGACGCCGCCGCATCGCTCCTCGGAGAGCGTCTCGAGTCCCTGTACCGCCGGTACGGCCCGGAGACGGCGGACACCGATCCGATCCTCTTTCCGCGCCGCTATGCCCTCGACGAGGACCGCGAGGCGGCCGGGTGGATCGCGGCGGCATTCGCCTACGGGCAGGTGAAGACCATCCAGGACAACGTCGGGCGCCTCCTCGCGACGCTCGGCCCGCATCCCGCAGCGGCGCTCGGCCGCATCGCCGACTTCCGCGCCTTCGCGGACGAGGAGCTCCGCGGCTTCCGGCACCGGTTCCACGGCGCCCGCGACGCCGCGGCCCTGCTCTTCGTGATCGCCCGCGCGCGCGAGGCCGCGGGCTCGATCCGCGCCTTCTTCGAGCGCGAAGGGCGCGGCGAGGACCCGGACGTCGGGGGCCTTCTCTCCCGCGCGGTGGCCCGGATCCTCGCCTTCGACTACCGGCCCGTGCTCGGGGTCCGGCGCCTTCCGGCCGGCTCGCCCGTCCGGTTCTTCTTCCCCGATCCCGCGGATGGCTCCGCCTGCAAGCGCTGGAACCTGTACCTGCGCTGGATGGTCCGCAGCGACGCCCTCGACCTCGGACTGTGGCCCGGCATCCCCACCGACCGGCTCGTCGTCCCGACGGACACCCACGTCCACCGGATCGCGCGGCGCCTGCGCCTGACCCGCCGCAGGACGGCCGACTGGAAGGCCGCGCGCGAGATCACGGACGCCCTGGCGCGCTTCGACCCGCGCGACCCGGTGCGCTTCGACTACGCGCTCTGCCGCATCGGGATCCTGGACATCTGCCATCCGCGCCCCAGCCTCTCCCTGTGCGATGATTGCCCCGTGCAGGACCCCTGCTCGATCGGCCGGCGGAAGGCCGCGCCTCTCCGCAAACACCCGTCCCGGAACAACACGGAGTACAGGCTCGTCTCATGAACACACGCTCGCTGCTCACGATCATCTTCGCGGTCGCGCTCGCGGCCGTCGGCGCCGTCTGGATCAAGTCGCTCGTTCCGCCCGAGTCGCCCTCGGGGTCGCTGCAGTTCCTCTCGGCCGCGGCCGAGCTGCCGATCTACGACCCGGCGGGCGTCAAGACGGACCTCGCCAAGGAAAAGGGCAAGCTCTTCATCATCCACTTCTGGGCGACCTGGTGCCCGCCGTGCGTCGAGGAGATCCCGGCCCTGTCCCGCTTCTGGGACAAGTACCGGACGCGCTCCGACGTCAGCCTCTACGCGATCTCCGTCGACAAGGACTGGAAGACGGTGGACGACTTCATGAAGAAGAACCCGAGCGCGATCCCGCTCTTCCGCGACCCCGGAGCGGCGACGGCGAAACGCTTCGGGACGACCCAGTACCCCGAAACCTACATCGTCAACGACAAGGGCCGCGTGCTCTTCCGCGTCCAGGGGGCGGCCAACTGGTCGGACCCGGAGTTCCGCAGCCGGATCGACCAGCTGCTGGCGTCGTGAGGGACGGGTCCGGGAGCGCCGCGCTCTCCTCACGCTGATCCTCTCCCCTGGAGAGGCGGCCGGCTAGTCTCCCTCGCCCGCCCGGGGAGGAGAAGGCCGCGGCGAAGGCGGAGCTTCCCGCCGCATCAGGGACAGGAAGAGCAGCACCGCCGCGGCCGAGAGCCCGAGGCTCCCGTAGAAGAGGACGACGTCGAGGCTCGCCGCCGTGACGGGCCTCAGCGGGTGCCGGCGGGAGAGGGCGCGGGCGACGCGCCGAAGCCGCCGGCCGACCGGGTGTCCGCCGCGGGCTTGAGCGGCGCGGGAGCGGCGCCGCCGTTGATCCCGATCGACCAGACGTAGTCGCGCAGGGCGCGCGTCACGGCGTCGGGATTGGACAGGAACTGCCGGGCCGCCTCGTCGCTGCCGAAGAGCTTCGCGAACTCGGCGCGGTCCGCGGCGAAGCTCGGCTGGTCGATGAGCCCGCCGAGCGGCGAGATCCGGTGGCCGTCGTCGTTCTTCGGGAAGTTCGTCGGCATGCGCGTTCCCGGCATCCACTCGTCGGGCCGGAGGATCCAGCTGTTGATCCAGTCGTGCCGCAGGCGCGTCTCGGCCATCTGGAGGTTCGGGGCGAGCGACGCGCGGTCGACGCCGGGGCGATTCATGTCCTCGACCGAGCGCGGATGGCACTTGGCGCACTTCAGGAGCTCGAACACCTTCTTGCCGGCCGTCCAGGAGGCGGGCGTCGTCGCGTAGTCGGCGACGAGGAACGGGTACTCCGCCCGGTCGAGCGTGGCGAAGTAGCGGGTCAGGTCGTTGAGCTCCTGGTCCGTGAAGCCGAAGGTCGGCATGTGGACCTCGAGCCAGGGCCGGATCTGGCCGGTCTTCGGGGCCTGGAGGAACGAGAACAGCCAGTCGCTCTGGACCTTGGCCCCCTCGCCCTGGATGATCGGCGGCGCGAGCGACGGGTCCGGCACGAGCGACCGGAACGAGCCGCCCACGCCCTCGATGACGTGGCAGCCCTGGCAGTTGTGGTCCTTCACGAGGCGCCGGCCACGCTCGATCGACGCCTCCCGCGGCGAGAGCTCCTTGACGACGCTCGAGGCGGCGTTCAGCTGCTGGAAGCCGAGGACCGCCGTCACGACCTGGTCGAGCTCCCGGTCGGAGAACCGGAAGTTGGGCATCCGGAGCTTCTCCTCCCAGCCGCGGGCCCGGTCGCGGTCGTAGACGCGGGGCGTGTGGAGCTTCGTCCAGAACCAGTCCTGGCGCGTGTGCGGCAGGTGGATGAAACCGAAATCGAGTCGGTGGACGGCCTTCGATCCCTCCTCGGTCAGCTCGGTGCCGATCGGCTTGGCGTCCTCGAAGCCCGGGATCGCGTGGCAGGCGTAGCAGCCGTAGTGCGCGATCAGGTTCTTGCCGGTGTAGACCTCCTTGCCGTGGAGGTCCATCTTCGCGAGGTCCGCCTTCGCGTCGAAGAGGGTCTTGGTGGACATCTCGAAGTAGAGCGCGATCTTCTCGAGCGTCTTCTCGTCGGTCTTCGGCAGGGCCGTCTGCTCGAAGGCCGGCGGCGCCTTGAGGGTCGACAGGTACTCGGCGATGTCGAGGGCGTCCGCCTGCGACAGGCGCAGGTTCGGCATCTTCGTGTCCGGGTTCCATTCCTTCGGGTTCAGGATCCAGTGGTAGATCCAGTCCCGCGACGCCTTCGAGCCCACGCCCGCCAGGTTCGGCCCGAACTGGCGGTACGTCCCGACGAGGTCGCGCTGCGCGTTGGGGTCGGCGAGGTGGCAGCCGTAGCAGCCCCGCTGCGCGAGCAGCGTCGCGCCCCGCGCCGGGTCGCCCCTGCCCGCCACCGGCGGCACCTCGGCCGGGCGCGCCTTGTCGTAGAGGTACGCGACGATCGCGTTGATCATCGTGTCGTTCTCGATCCGGCCCTCCACGTTCATCTGCTTCTGCGCGGCCGTGGGCGGGTTCGGGCCCGACACGTTCACGAAGTTCTCGAGGTAGAAGAAGTTCGGCATCCGGGTGTTCGCGCGAAACGCCGGCGGGTTCATGACCCAGCGCGTGGCCCACTCGCGCGACACCTTCGACGCGACCTTTTCGAGCGACGGCCCCGCCTTCGGGAGGTGCTGCTTGTCGAGGCCGTCGATGCGATGGCAGCCCCAGCAGCCGAGCGTCTCGACGATCCGCATCCCGGAATCGAGCGTCGGCGCGTCCGGGAAGTTGACCTCGGCCGCGTGGCAGCGGTAGCAGCCCGCCTCGGCGTACTTGAGGGGCAGCACCGGGTTCTCGTTGAACTTGTCGAATTCCCAGTCGTACTTCTTCGTCCAGGCCCGCTCCTGCGCCTCGGACTGGGGCGAGTGGCCCGCGGACCAGAACGAGGTCGCGCGGTCGCGCCCGCCGTGGCAGGGCGTGCAGCCGAACGTCGTCGCGGGGTGCATGGACTCGCTGCCGACCATCCGGTGGATCCGGGGGTGCGTGCGGAAGACCGTCTTGATCTTCGGATCCTCGAAGCCCTTCCGGTCCGCCGCGATGTGGCACGTCGTGCAGCGGTCCACCTTCGGGATCTTCATGAAGTTGACGTTGATGAACTGGTCGGGCAGCTGCACCTGCTGGACGCGCAGCGTCGGGTTGATCATGTCCAGGATCGCCGCGTTGCGCAGCTGGAAGAGGGCGTCCTGCTTGAGGCTCGCGTACTTCGAGCGGGACAGCCGGAAGGCCGCCGTCTTCTTCTCGATCGCCGACTCGATGTCCTTCTTGCGCGCGTTGATGCGGTCCATCTCGGCGAGGACGTCCGCCTCCTGCTTCTTCAGCGTGGCGAGGGCGACGGTCTTCTCGTCGAGCTCCCGGATCAGGGCGTCGAGCCCCTTCTTGGCCCCCGGCGCCGACGCGGGGTCGTTGGCGAGCTTGTCTTCGTACTTGTAGCGTTCGGCGTCGAACGAGGCCTTCGTGAACTTGTACTGCTGGTCGGCGAGGTAGACCTTCGGGTCGAGGTCCTTCAGCTTCGCATCGAGCCTGCGCAGGGACTCCTTCTGGGTCGCGACTTCCGCGCGGGCCTGGCGCAGCTCGCCGATGAGCCGGGAGTGCTCGTCGTCGAGGGCTTTCTGCCGCGCCGCGAGCGCGGATTCGCGCGTCAGCCTGGCGTCGAGCCTCAGGAACACGCGCTGAAACGTCTTCCAGTCCCGCTGGTAGTCGGCCACGATCATCGCGACGAAGACGACCGTCAGCGCCGCGCCGGCCCACCAGAAGGCGCGGTTCAGCCTCGGGATGTCGTAGTGGTGATCGATCGGCTCGGCGGGCGGCTTGCGCGGCATGGGCTACGGCTCGGCTAGATGTTGAATGCGAACTCGGGGATCGCGACGATGTACTTGAGGTTGAAGATCCAGCGCAGGTACATCTTGATCGGGAGGGCCATCATCATGAGGCCGAGCGACACGCCGATCAGGTAACGCACCGGGTCCATCTTTTCGTAGAAGCGGCGCAGGAGGGTCTTCGAGAACACCAGCGGCAGCGCGGCGATGTAGAAGCCGACGAGCGCGAGGCCGAAGATCTCGCGGATGAGCCAGAAGTTCGGCAGGCTTCGCTTGAGCAGCTTGATCCAGATGATCTCGGACAGGTTGATGTTGTTCAGCGGCACGAGCTTGTTGATGTCCCAGAACTCGTAGGGGCCGAAGAAGTTCCAGTTCGGGCCGCGCAGGAACGTCCCGAGCACGATGAGGACGCACCAGAGGACCAGGAACCCCGTCAGGAAGATCGTGATCTCCCAGCGGCGCTCCCGGAAGGTGAAGTAGCCGTTGCCCTTCGGGTTCGTGTCGATGTACGGGATCGCCATCAGGCCGACGATGATGAGCGACGGCAGCACGACGCCGGCCAGCCACGGGTCGAAGTAGACCAGCATCTCCTGGAGCCCCAGGAAGTACCACGGCGCCTTGGCCGGGTTGGGCGAGTCGGTCGGGTTGGCCGGCTCCTCGAGCGGGGCCTTCAGGTAGATGGACCACACGATCATGACGGCCATGACCACGACGAGGCAGATCAGCTCGACGTAGACGAGGTCCGGCCACGAGAAGACCTTCTGGGCCGAATCCTCGCCTTCGATCGGCGGCCGCCCCTCGGCGATGCGGCGGTCGTTCTCGTAGGCCTGGGTCATCGAGAACCAGAAGAAGAAGCCGACGAGGAAGATCATGCCGACGATCGGCACGTTGTCCGGCAGCGTCGCGACCTTGTTGAAGTTGGGGTCGAGGTAGGAGAGGCCGATGCCGCCGGCGAGCGCGACGAAGAGGACGAGGCCGCCCTTCGGCGTCCAGAGGGGCCTCCAGTGGATGGCCAGGATGAGGCCCACCAGCGCGCCGCTGACCAGGTACTGCGGCGCCGACAGGAAGTCGATCGCGTTCTTGACGAACTGGACGAGGAACATGCTCTAGACGGGCCCCGAGATGCCGCCGTCCTTGCGGACGCGCCAGAAGTGCACCGCCATGAGGAACGCCGCGATCAGGGGGATCCCGACGCAGTGGAGCACGTAGAAGCGCAGGAGCGCTCCGGCGCCGACGAACCGGCCGCCGAGCAGGCCGAAGCGCGCGTCGTTGGTCGAGGTGACGAGCTGGATGTCGCCGATCTTCAGGAGGTTCGTTCCCGGTCCCTGGATGCCGAGCAGCGGCGTGGCCGAGGCCATGTTCGAGCCGACCGTGATGGCCCAGATCGCGAGCTGGTCCCAGGGCAGCAGGTACCCCGTGAACGAAAGCAGGAGGGTCAGCACGAGCAGGATGACGCCGATGACCCAGTTGAACTCGCGGGGCGGCTTGTAGGACCCCGTCATGAACACGCGGAACATGTGGATCCAGACCGAGATGACCATGGCGTGGGCGCCCCAGCGGTGCACCTCGCGCATGATCCCGAACGGCACCTGCTCGCGCAGGTCGAGGATGTCCACGAACGCGTACTCGACGGTGGGCCGGTAGTAGAACATGAGGAGCAGGCCCGTGAAGGTCAGCACGAGGAACAGGAAGAAGGTCACCCCGCCCGCGCACCACGTGTACCGCATCTTGACCCCGGACTTGCGGGTCTTGACGGGGTGCAGGTGCAGGACGACGTTGCCGAGCATCGCCAGAACACGCTTGCGGTTCGTGTTCGGGATGCCGACGCGGAAGATCGATTTCCAGAGCTGGCTCGAGACGATCGCCTGCTGCCACTGTCTCCAACGAGAACCCAAATCGAACCTCCGCTTACGCTCGAGGATGAAGGAAGGGGCCGCCTAGGCCATCTTGATGAACGCCTTGGGGTCGGTCCACTGGCCGCGCTCGTAGAGATACCGGACCGCCTTGTCCACGATGATCTGTCCGTCTTCGCCCGAGATCGCGATCTCGGCGCGCTCGAGGGGGCGCGGCGCCGGTCCCTCGAAGTTGATCCCCGATACGTAGTAACCCGAGCCGTGGCAGGGGCACTTGAACTTGTTCTGGGCCTGGAGCCAGTTCGGGGTGCAGCCGAGGTGGACGCACACGGCCACCAGGGCGTAGATCGAGTTGGTGTCC
Organism: Thermoanaerobaculia bacterium; assembly: GCA_041912555.1. Taxonomy (GTDB): domain Bacteria; phylum Acidobacteriota; class Thermoanaerobaculia; order UBA5066; family Gp7-AA6; genus DAHUXD01. The sequence goes on along the minus strand of JAYRMU010000014.1, from coordinate 37,304 downwards.
CGCACGATCCAGACCCCGAACTTCTCCTTCCACCGCTCGTCCACGCCCAGGGCGTAGCTCGAGGGGTCGCCCGCCTTGAAGCGCGTCGGGGGCTCGAAGAGGACGTTCGGGAACAGGAACCGGACCGTCGCGGTCAGGCCGGCGCCCGTGGCCGCCGCGAACCCCGTCCAGCCGAGGACCATCCACTTCAGGGCGGAACGCCGGGTTACCCCGTCGAGGGTGACGTCGGGAGGGGTCGACGGGAGGGTGTCAGGGGCGCTGGACATCAGATTCTGGGGCGTCAGCCTACCAAACCCGGGTCGGGACGCTCAAGGCGTTTCGACGCCTTCGGCCTCAGGGCGTCCACGGCCTTGCGCGCCGCGTCGCGCACGCGCAGATTCGGGTCCTCCCGCGACAGCTTTTCGAGCGCCTGAAGACTGTCCGCGTCGCGCAGCAGCACGAGCGCCTTGATCGCGTTGGTCATTGCGGCTTCGGCCTGCTCGCTCGAGAGCTCGGCCTGGCGCGCGAGCGAGGGCCGATCGAGCATCGCGCGGAGGACCGGAAGCCCGGAGCGGTCGCCGAGCTGCCCGAGAGCGATCGCCGCGTTCCACCGCACGTCCGCCACCCGGTCCTCCGCGAGCACCTGGAGCCGCGGCACGGCCCGCTTGTCGCCGAGCGCGCCGAGCACGTAGGCGGCCATCTTGCGCTCCCCCGCGTCCTCGGATTGGGACGACGCGAGCACGGTGTCGAATCCCTCCGGCCCTCCGATCTTTCCCAGGGCCCAGACCGCGTAGAGGCGCGTGTCGGGATCCTCGGCCTTCGCGGCCTGCAGCAGCGCCGGCACCGCCGCCGGCTCGCCGAGGCGCCCGAGCACGAGCACCAGGTAGCGCCGCACGAGCAGGTCGTCCGGGCGCCGGGGCGACAGCGTCTCGAAGACTCTCAGCGTCTCGGCGCAGAGCTCGGCGCGCTCCTCGGGCGGGAGGTTCCCGATCGAGCGGGACAGCTCGAAGGCCGCCTGCCACCGCCGGTTCGCCGTGCCGCCGCGGACCTCCTGGAGGTAGTCGCGGGGCCCCCGCCGCTCGAAGGTCATGGTGTTGAAGACCACGAAGATGCCGACCGCGGCCAGCACGACGACCAGGGGAAGGAGGAAGAACCGGGCGATCAGCCCGCCCGCGCTCCGGGGCTCTTCGGTGAACTCGTCGTCCGCGGCCTGCGGTGCGTGCTTCGGGGTCTCGGTCACAGGACGGGGAGGTACCGCTTCGCCTGGGTGATCGGGTTCGGGACGAAGATCGCGTCCTTCTCGCAGACCGTCTCGCAGAGCCGGCAGGACACGCAGGGCCCCGCATCGACCTCGGCGATCTTGTGGAACGTCTCGTGGAGGGGGTCCTCGATCAGGTAGATGCAGTCGAACGGGCAGATGTCGATGCAGAACTCGCAGCCCGTGCACAGGTCGCGGTCCACGATCGCCTTGGGGATCTCCTTCGGCTTGACCTTCTCGACGAGCTCGCCCTTCTGGTCCTGGATGCACGACACGGGGCAGTACCGGGCGCAGACCGAACAGTCGATGCACCGGTCATGGTGAATGACGTACTTCTCGGCCTTGTCGCCCGTGATCGTGTGCGTCGGGCATTTGATCTCGCAAACGCCGCAACCGATGCACGTCTCGGTGATGAAATGAGGCATAAATCGCGTTCCGCCAGCCCCTTGCGGAGGCACTCCCTGCACGGAAAATACCACAGGCGGGGGGCGCCGCGGGCCCGGCGGGGGCGCCGAACTTTTGCCCGGGCGCTGCGTTAGGAACGGTGGGAGACTTCGTCCGACATGAGCAAAGAAGTGCGCGCCGTCGTCCTGGGCCTGTTCGTGGTCGTTCTGGCCGCCATCGCCCTCTCTTTCTGGAGGCGCCCGGCCGCCGAGTTCACCCGGATCAAGGGCTTCCGCGTGGAGGTCCGCTCCAAAGAGGGCGACGCGACCCGCAAGGTGTCCTTCGAGGTCCCGTCGAACCTCCTCGCCCGGATCGCCAAGCTCGCGCGGCTCGAGAAGATCGGGGGCGACGTCCGCGCCGAGTGGGGCAAGGGCGACGTCACGCCCCGCCAGATCCTCGAGGCCGCCGAGCAGAGCCAGCCCGGAAAGCCCGGCGTGATCAAGAAGGACGACGCGACCATCGAGGTGCTCGCGGACGGCGAGGTCCTCGAGATCGACGTCAAGGACGAGTGGGACAAGCACGTGCACGTGCGCGTTCCGCGCGCGATCGTGGAGGGCCTCACGGAGGACGGCAAGATCTCGACCAGCGAGATCCTGCGCAAGCTCGACGAGCTCGGCCCCGGCGACGTCGTCACGATCCAGGACGGCGACAGCGAGGTGACGATCACCGCCGAGGGCCGCAGGCACGGGATCGTCATCCACTAGCCCCCGGCGCGGTATTCTCCGGGCGTGGCGAACCGTCTGGCCCGGGAATCCAGCCCTTACCTGCTCCAGCACAAGGACAACCCGGTCGACTGGTACCCCTGGGGCGAGGAAGCCTTCGCGCGGGCCCGCTCCGAGGACCGGCCGATCTTCCTCTCGATCGGCTACTCGACCTGCCACTGGTGTCACGTCATGGAGCACGAGTCCTTCGAGACCGAGGCCGTCGCCGCGGCCCTGAACCGGGACTTCGTCGCGATCAAGGTGGACCGGGAGGAGCGGCCGGACGTCGACGACATCTACATGCAGTCGGTCCAGATGATGACGGGCCAGGGCGGCTGGCCGCTCTCGCTCTTCCTCACGCCCGACCGCAAGCCCTTCTACGGCGGCACGTACTTTCCGCCCGCCCCCCGCTGGGGCAAGCCCGGGTTCCCGCAGCTGCTCGAGGCGATCGCCGCGGCCTGGCGGGGCCGACGGGACGAGCTCGAGACGTCGGCCGCCGAGATGGTGGCGCACCTCGAGTCCGGCGCGAAGACCGAGGCCGCGCGCCCCCTCGCTCCCGGGGCCGTCGCCGCGGCGGCGCGGGCGCTCGAGGGCCGGTTCGACGCGCGCGAGGGCGGATTCGGCGGCGCGCCGAAGTTTCCGCCCTCCATGCAGCTCGAGCTGCTCCTGCGCCACTGGCTCCGAACCGGGGAGCCGGCCGCGCGTGCGATGACGGAGACGACGCTCGCGAAGATGGCCGCGGGCGGCCTGTACGACCAGGTCGGGGGCGGGTTCCACCGGTACTCGGTCGACGCGCGCTGGCTCGTGCCGCACTTCGAGAAGATGCTCTACGACAACGCGATGCTGGCGCGCGTGTACCTGCTCGCTCACCGCGCGTTCGGCGGAACCGAGCACGCCCGCGTCGCGCGGGAGACGCTCGACTTTCTCCTCGCCGAGATGACTCCGGAGGAAGGCGGCTTCTTCGCGGCCCAGGACGCCGACTCGGGCGGCGAAGAAGGCACCTTCTACGTCTGGAACCCGGCCTCCCTCTCCGCGGCCGTCGGGGCCGACGCGGCGCCCATCGTGGCGGCGCGCTTCGGGGTCACGCCGAGCGGCAACTTCGAGGGCGGGGAGACGGTCCTGTCGGTCGTGCGCGGCGTCCCGGAGCTCGCGGCGGAGTTCGGCAGGCCCGAGGCCGAGATCGCGGAGGTCCTCGGAGCCGCGCGGCGCCGCCTGTATGCCGCCCGGGCGGGCCGCGTCCGCCCCGGGACGGACGACAAGCTCCTGACCGACTGGACCGCGCTCGCCATCTCCGCGTTCGCCCTGGCGGCGCGCGTCCTCGACGAGCCCCGGTACGAGGCCGCGGCGCGGCGGGCCGCCGATCGCATCCTGGGCACGTGCGTGCGGGACGGCGAGCTGCTCCATCGCGAGAAGGCGGGCCTCGCCGGCATCCCGGCCTTCGCGACCGACTACGCCTTCCTCGTGGAGGCGCTGCTCGACCTCTACGAGTCCACGTTCGAGACCCGCTACTTCGCCGAAGCCGCGCGGCTCCAGGCCGCCTTCGACGAGCGCTTCGCCGACCCGCGGGGAGGCTACTTCCTTTCCGCCGCGGCGCACGACGGCCTGATCCTGCGGCCGAAGGAGAGCTGGGACGGCGCGACGCCGTCGTCGAACTCGGTGGCGGCCCTCAACCTCCTGCGCCTCTCGGTCTTCACGGGCGACGAGCGCTACCGCGAGCGTGCCGACGGGGTCTTCGCGTCGGCGGCCGCGCTGCTCGACCGCGCCCCGACGGCGTTTCCGCGCCTGCTCTGCGCCCTCGACTTCCGGTCCGATCCTCCGCGCGAGGTCGTGCTGGCCGGATCGCCGGGCCGCGAAGACTTCGAGGGCCTCCGCCGCGCCGTCTTCTCGAGCCGCGGCCTGAACCGCGTCGTCGCGCACGCCGACACGGCGGCCGGCGTGGCGGGGCTCGACGCGCTCGGAGCGGGGCGGGCCTCGCGAGGGGGCGCCGCCGCGGCCTACGTCTGCTCGAACTTCTCCTGCCGCGCTCCCGTTGCGGACCCCGAGTCGCTGCGGGCCCTGCTCGCCGCGCCATGACGACGGGGCTCGTCTTCGACGAGCGCTTCCTCGCCCACCGGGCCCCGTCCCCGCACCCGGAACATCCCGGCCGCCTCGATGCGATCTGGCGCGCGATCGAGGCGGAGGGCCTCGCCGCGCGCTGCCGCCGCGTGCCGGCCCGGGCGGCCACCCGGGAGGAGCTCGAGCGCGTCCACACCGCCGGCCACGTCGCCGCGATCGCCGCCACGGCGCGGGCCGACTATCGCCAGCTCGATCCCGACACCTACACGAGCCGCGGCTCCGCCGAGGCGGCCCTCCTGGCCGCCGGGGGCCTCGTCGACCTCTGCGCCGCGGTCGCCCGGGGCGCGCTCGACAACGGCCTCGCGCTGCTGCGTCCGCCGGGCCACCACGCGGAGGCGGATCGCGCCATGGGGTTCTGCCTCTTCAACAACGTGGCGATCGCCGCCCGGGCTCTCCAGGCGAGCGGGGACGCCGGCCGCGTGCTCGTCGTGGACTGGGACCTCCACCACGGCAACGGAACGCAGAACTCGTTCTGGACGGACCCGACCGTTCTCTACGTCTCGACGCACCAGTTCCCGTTCTATCCCGGCACCGGCGCGGCGGACGAGACGGGAGCCGGCGCGGGCCTCGGGTTCACCGTCAACGTCCCCCTGCCCGCCGGCTGCGGCGACGCCGAGTACCTGGCCGCCTTCGACCGGGTCCTCCTGCCGATCGCGCGGGAGTTCGCCCCCGATTTCGTCCTGGTTTCGGCAGGATTCGACGCCGCCGACGGGGACCCCCTCGGCGCGATGCGGGTGTCCCCTGCGGGTTACGCCCGGATGACCGCGCGTCTCCGTTCGCTGGCCTCGGGCCGCGTCGTCCTCGCCCTCGAGGGCGGTTACAACCTCGGTGCGATCGCCCTTTCGGCCGCCGCCTGCCTGCGGGTCCTGCTCGGCGAAGCGCCCCCGGAGGGCGCGGCGGCCGCGCCCTCTCCGGAAGCCGTCCGGGTCCTGGACGCCGTCCTGCGGGTGCGGCGGGACTCCCGGCCCGCGCTCTGATTCATGTTCGGTTCATCGGCATCGGAGCACTCTGGGCGCCGATGAAAATCGTCCGGGTGATCGCCGCCGCGTTCCTGGCGCTTCCGGCCTATGGCCTGTTCGCCTACGTCGTCCTGCCGGCATCCTGGAAGCAGTACGCGCGCCTGCGCCCCTTCGTCGCCGAGCAGGAGATCACGCACACCGCCGAGGGGATCCCGGGCGACCCTCTCAACGTCGCCCTCGTCGGCACGCGCGCCGAGGTCCTCGCGGCGATGCTCGCGGCCGGCTGGACTCCGGCCGATCCCATCACCCTGCGCTCGGGAATCCGCGACGCCGCCAGCGTCCTCTTCCACCGGCCGTACCCGAGTGCGCCGCTGAGCACGCATTTTCTCCGGGACCGCCCGCAGGACCTCGCCTTCGAGCAGATCGTGGGCGGCAGCCCGCGCCGCCGCCACCACGTGCGGCTCTGGCAGACCCGGGATGCCGCCGACGCCGCCGCGCCGCTCTGGGTCGGCGCCGCGACGTTCGACCGCAGCGTCGGTCTCTCCCGCTACACGGGCGAGGTGATGCACCACATCGACGCGGACGTGGACGCCGAGCGCGAGAAGCTCATCGGCGACCTGCGCCGCGCGGGGCGCATCGCCGCGATCGAGCACGAGGCCGTGCGGGCCGCCGGCGGCGGGACCAACGGCAGCGGAGACCGCTACGTCACCGACGGACGCCGGTGCCGGGCCACGCTGCGGCGCTCCGGCCCGACCGGCTGACGGGCCGCGTCAGTCGGATCGGGAGAAGGGCTCGCCCAGGATCTCGGTCAGATCGTACGAGCCCGGCGCGAGGTGGAGCGTCAGCGTGCCCTCCTCGAACACGGTGCGCTCGAGCGAAAAGTCCGCGCCCGGAGGCATCCAGTCGCCGAGGTTGACGACCATGATGCGGTCGTCCCGGTACCACGTGAGCAGCCCCGCCGGCGCCTTCTGCACGAGGTACGTCAGCAGCTGATCCGGGATGGGGATGAACGAGAGGGCCTGGACCCGGTCCAGCACGAACGCGAGAAACCCGTCCTTCAGGCGCAGCTGCGAGAGGCTCGCGCGGGCCGACAGCGGCACCCCGAAGCGGCGCACGGCGAGCGTCGCGGACAGCTCACCCGGGCTGACGCGGATCTTCAGGTCCTGCAGGTCCGGGATCCGGTCCACGAGCCGGTGGACGAGCGCATTCAGGGTCCGCTCGTCGAACGACACCGCGAGCCCGCTCCAGCGGACCCGGAAGCCCGACTCGTCTTCCGGCGGCGTCGGGAGCGGCGCCGCCGCGTTGTCCTTCATGTTTCCCTATCTTACGCCTTCGGCGGACGATCCGGTCGCGAGCTGCGCCCTTCGCGCGCCAGCGGGCGGCTCCGTCCGAATGCGGGCGATCGGTCGGCTGAGTCCTTATCTTTCGCCGCGGCCGTCCTTCCTCCGCCCCGCCAGCCTCTCCTGTCATCCGGATGACAGAGGAGGGGTGCGGGCGGTGGAGAGGCCGCCGGACGCAAGAGATGGCAGAGGCGCCTAGACCACGTACCCGAGCGCGAATCCCGCCTGGGCGCTCATCAGCATCAGGTACATGTGGGTCCAGGCGGGGTGATTTTCGGTCGAGGCGAGCTCCTCGGGGTTCCGGAGGAGAAGGCGCACGGTGTAGGCGCCCCAGGCCGCCAGCGCGAAGCCGAGCGCCGTCAGGAACGTGCGGTTGCCGGTCAGGCGGAAGCTCCCCGGCAGCCAGGTGAAGACGGGGATGAGCAGCCACGGCACGACGAAGAACGGCGCCATCATCCTCGCCGCGCGCGCCACGCCGAAGCGGATCGGCAGCGTGATACATCCGTGCGCCCGGTCCCCCGCCATGTCGGAGAAGTCCTTCGTCGAGGTGGCGCCGAGCAGGAAGAGGGCGAAGATCCCGCCGATCGCCCAGGCCTCGCCCCAGAGCACCGAGGCGACGAAGGACCAGCCCGCGACCTTGAGCAGGCCGCCGCGGGTGACCGCGATCGTGAAGTTCGCCGCGAACCAGTGGCGCTTCGTCCGGCCGAACGCCGGAAAGGAATACACGAAGGTCGCCAGCGCGCCGACGCAGTAGATGAAGAACGCCGCGTGCAGGTGCAGGGGCGCCGCAAGCCGGGCGGCGAAGCCCTCGTACGGGTACGGGACGACCAGCCACGTGGGGACGATCGACAGGACGTACAGCGCCGCCGCGGCCGCCCAGGCGCCCCGCATGCCGACCGCGCCCGTGACGAGCGGCCGGTCGGGCTTGTTCTGCCGATCGATCTCGAGGTCGGCGATCTGGTTGACGATGTTCGAGGCCGCGTTCATCGCCGACGCGCAGAGCGACCCGACCGCGACGGTGAACACCACGGCCCAGGTCACCCGCCGCGCGGGATCCGGGTTGTGCGCCGAGCCGAACGCGCAGACCGCGCCGGAGACGATCCCGACGAGCGGCGGCAGCAGCGTGAACGGGCGCGCGAGGCGGACGTAGTGCTTCATGCCGGCGACAGGCGCAGCGCGACCATCGCGCCGACGAACGTATTCAGGGCGTTGGCGAACTCGTGGTCGAGGCCGAATCCGGCGCGCCGCCCGAAGTCGTTGATCGCGCTCTCCGACATCGCCCCGACGAATCCCCCGAGAGCGGCCACCGTGGCGAGCGAAGGCGTCAACAGGCCGAGTGCCCAGGCCGCCGCGGCCACGAGCGAGGCGCCGAGGAGGCTCGCGGCCGTTCCCGGCGCCGAGACCGCGCCGGGCGTGCCCGGCCGGAGCGGCCCGAAGGTCAGCGGCGAGAAGGCGCTCCGCCCGTAGAGGGTGCCGACCTCGGTGCCGAGCGTGTCGGCGAGCGCCGCGCCGAACGCGGCGACGAACGCCGCGGCCGGAAGGCCGAGCGCGAGCAGCGCGGCCGGGACCGCGCAGTTGGCGACGACGTTGGCCGCGCCGCGGCGGCCCTCGTTCGGCTGGGCCGTGCCGGCCGCCGCCTTGCGGCGATACCCGAGCTTCGTCGCGAGGGTGCCCAGCGCGAAGAACGCCCAGAGCACGCCGTAGCTGCTCCAGCCCCCGAGCGCCAGCACGAGGAACCCCGCGAGGCCGCCGGCGACGGCGCCGGAAGGGCCGACGACCCGCAGCGCCCCCATCGCCGCCGCCACGGCCGCGTTGACGCCGAAGGCGGCCGCGAGACGGCCCGCGGACAGGTCCGCGGCGAACGGATGGGGCGGCCAGTGGGCGCTCAAGCGGTAGAGCACGAGCGCCGTCGGCAGCGCGGCGACCAGGTTGTCGTCGAGGCCGGATCGCACGGACTCGAGAAAGGCGTACAGGGCCGCGCCGATCGTCAGGACGAGCACCGTGTCGGGCGCCGGCGGGCGGCGCACCACGAAGGAGAAGACCGCGACGGCCGCGGCTCCGGCGACGGCCCAGTCGGACAGGAGGCCGATCCACGTCTTCCCGCGGTTCCAGGGCAGGGTCGGGCCTCCGAAGGTGCGGCCGGCGATGGTGGCCGCGGGGTCGCCGAAGGCCATCATGGCCCACACCGCCGCGGCCAGCGGAAGGTCGGTGTCGCCGAACACCAGGATCAGGAGGAGGACCATCGCGGCGTACGCGACGATCCCGGTGTCGCGGCGCTGCAGCGGGTTCCGGTAGATGCCCCGGCCGATCCGCGGCATGGCCCAGACGTTGAAAGCGAGCGCGGCGGCGGCGCAGAGCGCGGCCGCCCGCCAGTCGAGCCAGCGCAGCGTGAGGGCGAAGAGGCCCATGCCCGCGTGGATCGCCTTGCGCTTCCACTCGGCGGGCGTCATCGCGCCCCCGCCGGTCAGTGTCCCGCCGCCGCCGGCGCCGCTCCTCCGGCCTTGCCCGCCTTCGCGTACTTGTCGTACCAGGCGACGTAGCGCTCGAGACGGTCGCGCTGGAAGCTCGGCCGGTGGATCCCGTGGTGCTGCCCCGGGTAGATGATCAGCTGCGCCGGAACCCCGAGGCTCCTCAGGGCCTGGTACATCTGCTCCGAGTTGATGAGCGGCACGTTGAAGTCCTCGTCCCCGCAGAGAAAGAGCGTCGGCGTCGCGATCCGGTCGGCGTGCAGGAAGGGAAAGGACACCTTCATGTACGTGTCGAGGTTCTTCCAGGGCGTTCCGAGCTCCTGCTCGTACTCGCGCACGTACTGGTCCGTTCCGTAGCCCGCCAGCGAATTGGAGCTGCCGGCCCCGCTCGTCGCCGCCTTGAAACGCGTCGTGGACGCGATGACGTAGTTCGTCATCATGCCGCCGTAGCTCCAGCCGCCGACCGCGAGCCGATCGGGATCGGCCAGACCCCTCGCCACGGCGTCGTCCACGGCCGCGAGGACGTCCTCGACGTCGCGGTGCCCCCAGTCGGCGTAGATCGCGGACTGGAACTTCTCGCCCCTGCCGGAGCTGCCGCGCGGATTGGCCGCGATGACCACGTATCCGTTGGCCGCGATCCACTGCCATTCCTCGTCGAACGAGTTCTCGAACTGGCCGACGGGGCCGCCGTGGATGCGCAGGACCGCCGGGTACCGGCGGCCGGCCTGGTAGTCGGGCGGCTTGACGACGAACCCGTGGACCTCGGTGCCGTCCTTGCTCGTGAACTTCGTCTCCTCGACCGCCCCGAGCTTCACGTCCGCCAGCCACGCGTCGTTCTGGCGCGAGAGGCGGCGGGGACCGGCGGCATCGACCGCGTAGACCTCCTCCGGCACGAGGGGCTCGCTCGAGAGAAACGCCACGCGGCCGCCCGGCGAGGCGCTGAACGCGGACACGACGCGCCGCCCGCCGACGACCCGCTGGACCGGCCCGCCGGACACGGGGATGCGCGCCAGGTGGACGGCCTGGTCCTCCTCGAGCAGGAAGAGCAGGGCCGAGCCGTCGGCGGTGAACCGGGGCGACAGGACGTTCAGGTCGAGCTCGGGGGCGACGAGGCGCGCGGGTCCGCCCGCCGCCGGCACGATCGCCAGCTTGTGCAGGCCGTAGTAGATGAGCTTGTCGGGCCCGCCCTGCACGTAGGCGATCCACTTGCTGTCGGGGCTCCAGGACAGGCGGCTGTCGCCCCAGTCGGGCTGGTTGTCGGCGCCCTCGAAGGTCGTCAGCTGACGGGGCATCGCGCCCGCGCGCGGCTCGATCGCGTACAGATCCCAGTTGTCGGTGCGGTCCGGATCGGGCCCGCGCTTGGTGACGAACGCGATCGTCCTGCCGTCGGGCGACCAGGAGGGCAGGAGCTCGTCGTAAGCGCCCGACGTCAGGACCTCGGCCTTGCGGCTCTCGCGGTCCACGATCTGGAGGTGGTTGCGGCGATTGTCGAGGTACCCGTATCCGTCGAGCTTGAACTGGAACCGGTCGACGACGATGGGTTTCTTCGGCTTCGACTTCTTCGTTCCGTCCTTCTCGGCCGGCTCGGGATCGGCGTCGTGCACGACGAGGACGAGGCGCTTCCCGTCGGGCGACCAGTCGAAGTCCTCGACCCCGCCCTTCACGTCCGTGATCTTCTCAGCCTCTCCTCCCCCGCTCGGGAGCAGCCACAGCTGCGAGACGTCGTTGTCGTCCGCGCGGTCCGAGAGGAAGGCGAGGTAGCGCCCGTCCGGGCTCCACCGCGGGTTCGTCTCGGACTCCTTGCCGGTGGTCAGGCGCACGGTGTCCCGGCCGTCCCAGCTCGTCATCCAGATGTGCGTCTCGTGCTTGTCTTCCCGGGCGTCCGTCGAGCGCACCGCGTACGCGACCCGCGTCCCGTCGGGGGAAATGTCCGGGTCGGAAAGGCCCCGCATCCGGGCGAGGTCCTCGAGGCCGAACGGGCGGGGCGAAGGCGCGGCGGCGAGCACGGAGGCGGCGAGAAAACCGAGCCCGAGCAGGGTGCGACGCATGGGTGTTCTCCTCTTCGACATCGAGTTCCCGCCGAGTTTACCCGCCGCGCCGCGTCCGCCGCCGACGAAACTCGAGGTCACCCGGCTTCACGCCTCCGGCCGCGCGCGCTTCGAGAGGTACTCGGCCAGCGGTTCCCGGAAGGCCCGGATCGGGCGGCCGGTCAGGCACTCGTACTTGCCGGTGTCCAGCACGGAGTACGCCGGGCGCCGCGCCGGCCGCGCGATCGCGTCGGCCGTCGTGGGCGCCACCTCGACGTCTCCGGCGCCGGCGAGCCACACGATCTCGCGCGCGAACTCGTTCCAGGAGACCTCGCCGCGGTTGGCGAAGTGGTAGACGCCCGACGCCCCCGCCTCGAGCAGCGCGGCGATCGCCTCCGAGAGGTCGGTCGTCGCCGTGGGCCGGCCGACCTGGTCCACGACCACGGAGAGGCGCTTCTTGCCGCCCTCGACCTGCTTCAGGATCGCCTCGACGAAGTTCCAGCCCGACCGCCCGAAGAGCCACGAGGCGCGCACGACCAGGCTTCCCGGAAGCTGGAGCGCCGCCTCCTCCCCGCCGCGCTTGCTGCGCCCGTAGGCGGAGAGCGGGTTCACGGCGTCGTCCTCGACGTAGGGCGCCGCCTTCGAGCCGTCGAACACGAAGTCGGTCGAGATCTGGACGAGCTGGGCCCCGTGGCGCCGGCACGCCTCGGCCAGGTGCTCGACCGCCGCCGCGTTGACCGCGAAGGCGCGCGGGTCCGTTTCGCAGTCGTCCACCCGGGTGAAGGCGGCACAGTTGACGAGGACGTCCGGCGCGAGCTCCCGCACGGCGGCGAGCACGCTCTTCGGGTCCGTGATGTCGAGGTCCGACTTCGGGCGCGCGAGCACGTCGTGGCCGGCCGCGGCCAGCACGGGCGCGAGGTCCGACCCGAGCATCCCGGCGGCCCCGGTCACGAGGACCCGGCGCCGCCGGCGGGGAGACGGGCGCGCGGCGGCGAGCACGTCCGCGTGGGTCTCGAAGGCGCCGCTCGCGTCCGCCATGGTGGCCGCGGCCGGTCAGGCGCCTTTCCCGAAAGCCGGGACACCAGGCTCGTCGCCGGGACCCGGCGAGCACGCGGGAGGAACGAGGGCCACGGCGGCGCAACGGGGCCGGGTGGCGCTCCCGAGACTCCGGTGCCGGAACACTAGCCGGGCTTCTTCGCGGTGGACGACGAGGTCGCCAGCCGCTGCTCGTACTGGGAGCGGTAGAACTCCCGGTAAGCCGCGTCGCGCTCCTTGATCGGGCGCCACCAGGCCTCGTGGTCGCGGTACCAGCGGACCGTCTCGACGAGGCCTTCCTCGAACGGGGTGGCGGGCGAGAAGCCGAGCCGGGCGAGCTTCGAGGCGTCGAGCGAGTAGCGCCGGTCGTGGCCGGGCCGGTCGTCCACGAACCGGATGAGCGTCTCGGGCTTCCCGAGCTCGCGGAGGACGCGCTGCGTGATCGCGATGTTCTCCGCCTCGTTGCCGCCGGCGACGTTGTACGTCTCGCCGGGCTGACCGGCATCGAGGAGGAAATCGATGGCCGCGGCGTGGTCCCTCACGAAGAGCCAGTCTCGGACGTTGCGCCCGTCGCCGTAGAGCGGCAGCGGCTGGTCGTCGATCGCGTTGGTCGCGAAGAGCGGGATCAGCTTCTCGGGGTACTGGAAGGGCCCGTAGTTGTTGGACGCGCGCGTGATGATCACCGGCATCCCGTACGAGGCCCAGTAGGAGTAGGCGAGGCGGTCGCCGCCCGCCTTGGACGCCGCGTAGGGATTGCGGGGATTCAGCGGGGATTCCTCGGTGAAGGAGCCGCTCGCGATCGAGCCGTAGACCTCGTCGGTCGAGATCTGCACGAACTTGCGGACGCCCCGCCGGCGGGCCTCCTCGAGGAGCACGAAGACGCCCCGGACGTCGGTCTCGATGAACGACGCGTCGCCGAGGAGGGACCGGTCCACGTGCGTCTCGGCGGCGAAGTTGACGACCGTGTCGCAGCCTTCCATCGCCAGGCCGACCACGTCGGGGTCCACGATGTCGCCCCGCACGAAGCGGTAGTTCGGCAGGTGCGCCACGTCGGCGAGGTTAGCGGGGTTGGCCGCGTACGTGAGCTTGTCGAGGTTGACGACCGACACGCCGCCGCCCCGCGACGCGAGGACGTGCCGGACGAAGTTCGACCCGATGAAGCCGCAGCCGCCCGTGACGAGGATCTTCATACGATGCCGATCTCCGAGTTGTCGCCGACGAGGAATCGGTGGACGCGCGGCCGCTCGAGCCCCGGGTGGATGCGGACGTTCTTGCCGATGAGGGAGTCGGCGATGCGGACCGGGATGCGCTCGAGGCGCGAGCCCTCGAGCACGATCGAGTTCTCGATCTCGCAGCGGTCGATCCGGCAGCCCTGGCCCACGGCCGTGTACGGCCCCACGAAGGCGTCCCGGATCTCGGCCCCGGCGCCGATGATCGCCGGGCCCCGCACCGTCGAGCGCTCGATCTTCGCGCCCTTTTCGACGACGACCTTGCCCTCGACCCGCGAGGCCGCGTCCACGTCGCCGGCGCCGCGCGCGGTGAACGTGTCCAGGACGATGCGGTTGGCCTCGAGCATGTCCTCGATCTTGCCGGTGTCCTTCCACCACCCCGTGACGAGGTGCGGATGGACGCTCCTGCCGTGGTCCACGAGCCACTGGATCGCGTCGGTGATCTCGAGCTCCTGGCGGGCGCTCGGCCGGATGCCCTTGACCGCCTCCCAGATCGAGTCGTCGAACATGTAGACGCCGACGAGGGCGAGGTCCGACTTCGGCTCCTTCGGCTTCTCGGTCAGCTTCACCACCCGCCCGTTCTCGAGCTCCGCGACGCCGAACTGGGACGGGTTGGCGACCTTCGCGAGGAGGATCTGCGAGTTGCACCCGAGCCTGCGGTAGTCGTCCACGAGGGCCGTAATGCCGTCGGCGATGACGTTGTCCCCGAGGTACATGACGAAGGGCTCGCCCTTCAGGTACGCCTCGGAGATGAGGACCGCGTGCGCCAGCCCTCGCGGCGCGTCCTGCTCGATGTACGTGATGCGGGCCCCGAACCGGGAGCCGTCGCCGAGGGCCGCCTGGATCTCGGCCTTCGTGTCCCCCACGACGACGCCGATGTCGCGGATTCCGGCCGCGACGATCGCCTCGACCCCGTAGAAGAGGACCGGCTTGTTGGCGATCGGCACCAGCTGCTTGGCGCTCGTGTAGGTGAGGGGGCGCAGACGGGTCCCCTTGCCCCCGGACAGGATGAGGCCTTTCATCGGGGCGAGATCATACCGAAAGCGGCCCCCGGACCCGAGGCCGCCGGATCAGGAGAGGCCGAAGGCCCGGACGACCAGCGCCGCCGCCTGCGCCCGCGAAACGGCGGCATCGGGGCAGAAGTTCCCCGAGCCGCAGCCCGCCGAAATGCCTTCGGCGAAGAGCTCCTCGATCCACGCGGCCGCGAAGGCGTCCGCCGGAACGTCGGCGAAGACGGAGCCGGTCGCGGGAGGCGGCGCGTAGTCTCCACCGTGCTCGGCCTTGAGGAGAAGAACCGCGACGGCGGCCCGCGTCAACGGCGCGCCCGGGCAGTAGTCTCCCCCGCCGCAGCCGGCCGTGATCCCCTCGTGGAGGAGCTCTTCGATGAAATCCGCCGCCGGAGAACCGGCCGCGACGTCGCCGAAGACGGTCCCCGTCGCGGGGGGCGGCGCGTACGCCGCGCCGTTCTTTCCGCGCAGCAGGAACACCGCCATGCTGGCCCGCGAGGTCGGCGCGGCGGGACAGAACCGGCCTGCCCCGCATCCGGCGGTGAGCCGGTTCATCGCGGCGGCGTCCACCGACGTCCAGAACGGATCGGTATCGGGAAGATCGTCGAAGGAGCGCGAGAACTGGAACACGCCCGACAACGTCGCGGCGTAAAAGGTCCTCGAATCCGAGGCGATGCTCAGGTCGAGGACGCTCCAGCCGGGGAGGATTCCCGGCAGGGGCGTCCAGCTCAGCGCCCCGTCGCGCGAGCGAAACACGGTCGTCGGCGGCGCCGTCGCCGAGGGCGAGAGCGCTCCGGGGTCGGGCGCCGCGCCGCCCAGGGGCTGCCCGGCCACGTAGAGGGTGGCCGCGTCCGTGGGATCGGTCGCCAGCCGCGTCGCCGTCAGTCCGGGGGTGATCCCCGCACCGGCGGCCTCGAAGCTCAGGCCGCGGTCCGTGCTGCGATAGACCCCCTGCCCGGGAGCCGCGGTGAGCGCGGCATAGACGCGCGAGGAATCGACCCGGGACACGGCGACGTCGAACACGTGCGGGTAGGCCGTCGGCAGCCCGGCGGGCGGATTCCAGCTCGCTCCGCCATCCGCGGAACGCAGCAGCCCGTCGGCGACAGGAGCCGCGTTGAACTGGCCGGCGTACAGGATCGAAGGGTCCTCGGGATCGAAGGCGACCGAGCGCGTGTCGCCCGCGAGCAGCGGGGCCCACAGCCCGCCGCCGTTCGCGGTTCCGAACAGGCCCTCGACACCGGCGGCGAGCAGGTTCGCGGGCGCGCTCGGCGAGATCGCCAGGCGATAGAGGTTCGTTGCCGCGAGCCCCTCCGTCGCCGGGTTCCAGCTCGCGCCCCCGTCCACGCTCTTGACCACACCCGCGGTCCCCGTCCCGGCGTAGCCGGCGTAGAGCGTCGTTCCGACGCTCGGATCGGTCACGAGGGCCACGAGACCCGCCGGCGCCGTCCCCCGAAGCGCCCAGCTCGCCCCGGCGTCGTCGGTCCGGGAGACGTTCGCTCCCGAGACGCCGTACGCCGTGGAGCTCCGCGATCCGTCGCAGGCAACCGCGAAGCTGAAGAACCCGGACAGGCCCGCGTCCCGCGCGGTCCAGGTGCTGCCGCCGTCGGCGCTGGCGTGAACGTGGCCCCGCAACATGCTCTGGCTCGCCGCGGCGTACACGCGCGAAGGGTCGCTCGGATCGAGGGCCACCGCGGTGCCGAGCCCCGTCGCAACGCCGAGGTCCACGGGCGCCCAGGTGCCGCCTCCATCGGTGGAACGATGGATGCCTCCCGGCACCGATCCGGAAGGCAGGTCCGCGATCCAGATTCTCCGCGGGTTCGTCGGGTCGAGGGCGATGTCGCGAACCCCGTTGACCTCGATTCCGACGTTGGACGGGGCCCAGTGCGCACCGCCGTCGGTGCTCTTCCACACGCCGGAATCGCCGGTCCCCGCGTAGAGCGTCGAGGGAGCGGCCGGGTCGATGGCGAGACGGAGCGCGTCGGCGAAGTCCCCGCTGGGCGCCCAGCTCGCGCCCGCATCCGTGCTCTTCAAGATCCCCGGATATCCGACGACGTAGACGACCGACGGATTCGACGGATCCACCCGGACGTCGCTGACGTAGCTCGTCGCGAGCGACGGCGCGGCGAGCGTCCACGTCGCGGCCCCGTCCACGCTGCGATACACCTGGGCCGGTGAGGCGTTGCTGACGAGGTACAGCGTGTCCGGCGAGGAGGGCGCCAGTCCGATCGCCGACCAGAACGCGCCGTCCGGGAGCCCGGCGTTGGCCGGCGCCCACGTCGCGCCGCCGTTCACGGTCTTCAGGACGCCGGTCGCCTCTTCCGTCGTGCCGATCGCGTAGAGCACCTCGGCCCGGAGCGGGTCCTGCGCGAGACGCAGAGCGAACAGGAGGTTCTCGTCCTGCACCCACGAAAGACCGCGATTCGAGGACCAGAACACGAACTGGCCGTAGTACCCGGCCACCGCGGCGATGCGATCCGGATTTCTGGGACTGACGACGATCTGGGAGACCAGGCCCGGCTCCGGGCCCGAGGTCGTCCACCGATAGTGCCCGGCCCGCAGCGGAGCGGCGAGGCTCGCGGCGACGAGCACGGCAAAGCCGAGCCGGAGCCGGGAAGACCTTGCGACGCCTTTCATGAGAGTGAGCGAGAATTATACGCTTTCCGCCCCCGGCCGGCGACGCCGCCCAACCCCTTTGCCGGGAGTCGTTTAAGAGGGAACGGCCCGATCTACTGCCCGAGCAGCGCGCTGATGGATCCGTTGACGTCGAGCAGCGTTCCGATGTCCTTGAGGTTCACGACGAGGCGCACGTCGCGCCGGGGCGAGGGCGGCAGATCGAGGTTGCGGTACTCGAGAAAGATCGTGTAGCAGGAGCCCTTGTAGGTGATGAGAAACCGGCCCTCCTGCATGAGATTCTGGTCGGCGCTGTAGTTGACGCTGGCGTCGAAACGGAAGACCTGGGTCAGGTCCACGCCCCCCATGAAGCGGATCTGGTCGGTGTTCGCGACGAGCTGCCCCGCCTCCGTGATCGGCCGCGTGCCGAACCAGCTCAGGGCGACGTAGTTCGTGCCCCAGTTGGCGCCGGCCGTCAGCGTCGTGTTGGTGACCTGCGAGGCGATCGGGTCGTACTGCAGCCGTGCGTCCATGTGCAGGAGACTGCCCTGCGCGATCCGCAGGATCGCCTCGACCGGCCCGCTCCGGCGCTGCACGACGTCGGTCGCGGGCGCGAAGATCGTCTGCGGCAGCGTGAAGGCGTACGTCTGCGCCACCTCGAGGGAAGCGATCTCCTGGGCCGAGCCCGCCGGGCCCTCCCCCTTGGCGAGCAGGCGATTGACGATCGCGTAGCGGACCTGGTTCTGGCCGAGCGTGGTGTCGATCGTGTCGAAGGCCGGGATCTGCGCCGGGTCGGCGACGTTCGACACGTACGTGTAGTCCACGCGCGGCTCGATGACGTGCTTGAGCTTGCTCCAGGGCCCGAACGAGACGTCGTAGATCCTCGAGAACGACGGCCCCACGATCGAGACGCCCGCCGTCGCGTACGACCGCAGGAACGAATGCCCCGTGAACGTCGTCTGCCCGTCGTCGGTCGTGTCGGTGTACTCGGTGAGGCGCCCGCCCGCCTGCGCCAGGACGGACAGCCACGGGATCGACTTCAGCGGAATGGAAAACACCGGGAAGAGATCGAAGCGGCCGTAGGTCCCGTGCACGAGCCCCTGCCCCTTGTCGACGTAGAGGCCGGAGAGCGACGACTCGAGGGAGAGGAAGAACGGCGAGTTGCCGATCGGCGCCGTCCGGTGGAAGTACTCGAGCGAGGGGATCCGCTCCTGGACGACCGTCGCGGCGTAGAAGGTCTCGTTGCGCTCGAAGCGCAGGTTGACCGAGTCGGACCCGATGTTGCGCGTGAGGTACGCGAACGACGGGATCTGCTTGGCCGAATTGAGCGTGAAGCTCTTCTCCCAGTCCTGCAGGTACTCCTTGTCGGAGTACGCCCGGACCGAGATGACCCCCCGGATGTCGTACGGAAGATCGTCCGAGACGTGGTCGAGGGCCACCTTCCAGCGCGTCTCGGGCCCGGTCGTGTAGACGCCGAGCGAGCCGTCGGACAGCGTGCAGACGCCGTTGCCCCCGCCGGGCGGCGCCTGGGAGAGCGGCACGCAGAGGGTCGCGTCCTGATCCCGGACGACGAACCCCCGGAAGATGCCCGCCGACTCGGGCGTCAGGCGCCAGCGCGCCTCCTCCCCGAGGCCCACCGTCCCGTCGGAAAAGAGGTCGAGCTGCGTCGTCACGTCCGTCGAGCGCCCCGTGACCCAGTAGTAGTTGAGCCCCAGGAACGCCCCCCGCTGGTTGCTGTATCCGAGGCCCGGCACGAGAAACCCCGAGGCGCGATTCTCCTTGGTCGGCCAGATCAGGTACGGCGTGTACAGGAGCGGCACCGACCCGGCGCGGAAGGCGACGTCCTTCATCCGGGCATAGTCGTCGAGGGTGATGGTCGCCTGGGACATGGAGAAGGACCAGTCGGGCTTGGGCAGGTCGCAGGCCGTGAAGATCCCGTGCTCGATCCGGTAGGTCGCCTCGCCGATCTTCTCGATGGACTTCGCGACGATGTGGTACGTCGGCGGCAGATCCGCCGTCGCGTCCTCGACGATGCCGGTCTTGGTGTCGAGGTGGAAGGTGCCACGGGAGCCCGAGATGCGGGTCGGGCCCTGGTCGATCACGACGTGGCCGATCAGGACGGCGGTCTTCGTCGGAAAGTCGTACCGGGCCTCGTCCGAGGTGATCTTGACGTCCTGGTACTCGATGACCACCTCCTCGCTGCCCTCCCAGAACTTGTCCTTCTCGAAGCGCACGGGTTTCTTCGTGGAGAGGTGGACCTCGCCCCCCTTCTCGGGCGCCTTGAACTTGATCTGGAAGTTCGGCTTGGCCTTGAATCGCGACTCGAACGGGTCGCCCTGGCTGAAGGGATCCTGGGCGAGGGCCGCGAGGGGGAAAACCAGGAGCAGAAGGGCGGCGCCGCGGGCCTTCACGCGTCCATGGCGCGGACGTCGGCGGCCACGCGGAAGGCGGCCTCCGTTTTCGCCCGGACTTCGTCGGCCCCGACGCCCGGCGCGAGCTCGACGAGCTCGAGGCCCGCGCCGGCGGGCAGGACGTCGAAGACGCACAGGTCCGTGATGATGCGGTGGACGCAGCGCCGGCCGGTCAGCGGCAGGGCGCACCGCCGGAGGATCTTCTTCTCCCCCGACTTCGCCGTGTGCTCCATGGTGACGACGAGGCGCCGGGCCCCGGCGACGAGGTCCATGGCGCCGCCCATCCCCTTCACCATCTTCCCGGGGATCATGTAGTTGGCGATCGAGCCCTCCTCGTCCACCTGCATCGCCCCGAGGATCGAGAGGTCGATGTGGCCGCCGCGGATCATCGCGAACGAGTCCGCCGAAGAGAAATACGAGGCGCCGGGCTTGACCGTCACGGTCTCCTTGCCCGCGTTGATGAGGTCGGCGTCCACCTCGGCGTCGCCGGGGTACGGCCCGAGGCCCAGGATGCCGTTCTCCGACTGCAGGACGACCTCCATCCCGGCGGGGATGTGGTTGGCGACGAGGGTGGGCATGCCGATGCCGAGGTTGACGGTGAACCCGTCCCGCAGCTCCTGGACCGCCCGGCGGACGATGCCTTCCCGGTCGAGCATCAGCCCTTCCTCACGGTGCGGCGCTCGATCCGCTTCTGGCGCGGCGCGACCACGACGCGCTGGACGAAGACGCCGGGCGTATGGATGCACTCGGGGTCGAGCGCGCCGACCTCGACGACTTCCTCGACCTCGGCGATGGAGATCTTCCCCGCCGTCGCCGCCATGGGGTTGAAGTTGCGCGCCGACTTCCGATAAACGAGGTTGCCCAGCCGGTCGGCCTTCCAGGCCGCGACCATCGCGAAGTCGCCGACGATCCCGCGCTCGAGCACGTACTCCCGGCCGTCGAACTCCTTGGTCTCCTTGCCTTCCGCCACGAGGGTCCCGACGCCCGCGGGCGTGTAGAAGCCCGGGATCCCGGCCCCTCCCGCCCGCATCCGCTCGGCCAGCGTGCCTTGCGGAACCAGCTCGACCTCGAGCTCCCCCGAGAGGAACTGGCGCTCGAACTCGGCGTTCTCGCCGACGTAGGAGGACACCATCTTGCGGATCTGCCGGGTCCGCAGGAGCAGGCCGAGGCCCCAGTCGTCCACGCCGCAGTTGTTCGAGACGACCGTCAGATCCTTGACGCCGCGCCGCACCAGGGCGGCGATCAGGTTCTCCGGGATGCCGCAGAGGCCGAAGCCGCCCACGACCAGCGTCGCGCCGTCGGGAACGTCCCGGACGGCCTCATCCGCGGAGCCGAGGACCTTGTCGATCATCCGGGCCGATGATAGCGGAGGCGGACGCGATGGGCTATCGCCTATCGGCTTCGGCGACGGCGACGAACTCGGCGACCTCGAGGTCGGCAGAGGCCGAAGGAAAGCCGCGCAGCCGGTCGAGCCGGGCCGCTCCCTGCGGCGAGGGCGGCGACACGACCGTTTCGATCGTCCGAACCCGGAAACCAGATGCCTCGAAGAGATCCGAGAGGGTCCTGCGGGTGAAGAAGCGCACGTGCGTTCCCGAAAGCAGGGAGTAGGGAACGTAGTCGAAGCGTCCCCGGATGAGGTCGTCGACGATCGACCAGTGGCCGAGGTTCGGAACCGACGCGATCACCACGCCGCCCGGAGCGAGCCACGGGAGCACGCGGACGAGCGCGTCGGAGGGATCCTCGAGGTGCTCGAGCACGTCGCCGAAGAGGATGGCGTCGAAACGGCCCGCGAAGTCCGCCGCGACCGACTCCAGGCGCGCGCACCGCACCTCGTCGTAGACCCGGGCGGCGGCCTCCGCGTCTTCGGGATCGGGCTCGATCCCGGCGATCCAGCGCACGCCCCGGGCCCGCAGAGCTCCGGCCGTCGCCCCGCGCGAGCAGCCGACGTCGAGGACGGCGGCCGCGCCCGGGGGGACCCGGGACGCGAGGTCCTCGCGCGGCGAGGCGTCCATCGCCCCGTACCGGTGCAGGTAGGCCCCCCGGTCCACGGCGGCCCGCAGATCCTTCGCCGCGCCCGGCAGCGAATCCAGGCGCTCCTGCGGCGCGCGCCGGGCGAGAACCGCGCGCCGCACCGCGTAGACGGGCGACGCGGGCGAGGCCGCGGCCTCGAGGGGCCCGGCGGCCCGGGCGATCGCCGCCGAGGCCTCGGCGAGGAGCGTGGGCGTCCAGTAGGCGAACGGAGGCGCCAGGCGCGCCGCCTCGCACCAGGGCTCGTTCGAGACCGGCACGATCAGGTCGAGGTCCTCGCGCGCGGCGAGGCTCCCGACCAGGCGAAGCGCCGCCTCCGGCAGGAGGTACGCCTCGGGATCGGCGTGGACGAGCACGATCGGGCTGTCGCCCGCGGCGTCCGCGGCGGCGGGAGGGCGGCCGTGGACCTCGGTGCGCCGCCGCGCCGGCAACTCCCGCAGCGACCGGGCCAGGAGCCGCCAGGCCCAGGGCGCCTCGGCCTCGAAGCGCGCGACGCCGCCGGCGACGAGATCGAAGTCCGGCGGCGTCAGACCGTCTCGACGAGCATCGCGGTGGCCTCTCCGCCGCCGATGCAGATGGCCGCGATGCCCCGCTTCCTGCCGTCGCGCCGCAGGGCGTGAATCAGCGTCGTCAGGATGCGCGCGCCCGAGGCGCCGATCGGGTGGCCGAGGGCGACCGCGCCGCCGCGGACGTTGACCTTCGCCGGGTCGAGGGAGAGCTCCTTGATCGCGGCCATCGCCACGACCGCGAACGCCTCGTTGATCTCGAAGAGGTCGATGTCCGACACCTGGAGGCCGGTCTTCGCCAGGAGCTTCTGGATGGCGCCGATGGGCGCCGTCGTGAACCAGTCCGGGGCCTGCGCCACGCCCGTGGACGCCACGATCCGGGCGATCGGCTTCCAGCCCATCGCCTTCGCCTTGTCCTCCGACGCCACGACGAGGGCCGCCGCGCCGTCGTTGATCTTCGACGAGTTCGCGGCCGTCACGGACCCGTCCTTCTGGAACGCGGGCTTGAGGGTCGGCATCTTCTCGAGGGGCGCGGAGAACGGCTCCTCGTCGGCGTCGATCCGGAGCGGATCGCCCTTCTTCTGGGCGACCTCCACGGGCGCGATCTCGTCCGCGAAGAGTCCGGTCTTCGCGGCGTTCTGCGCCCGCCTGTACGACTCGAGCGAGAAGGCGTCCTGCTCCTCGCGGGTGAAGTGGTACTTCGAGACGCACATCTCGGCGCAGTTGCCCATGTGGACGTCCTTGTAGGGGTCCCAGAGGCCGTCCTTGATCATCGAGTCCACCAGCGTGCCGTTGCCCATGCGCAGTCCCGTGCGCGCCTTGTCGAGCAGGTACGGGGCGTTCGACATCGACTCCATCCCGCCGGCCACCGCGACCTCGTACTCGCCGGCGGCAATCCCGTTGCCGACGTCCATGACGGCGCGCATGCCCGAGCCGCACACTTTGTGGACCGTCACGCAGGGCACCGTGTCGGGGATCCCTGCCCCGAGGGAAGCCTGGCGCGCCGGAGCCTGGCCGAGGCCGGCCTGGAGGACGTTGCCGAAGACGACCTGCTCGACGTCCTGGGGGCGGACGCCCGCGCGCGCGAGCGCCGCCTTGATCGCGATGGATCCGAGGGCGGGGGCCGGGAGCGACGACAGCTTGCCGAGGAACGACCCGATGGGCGTCCGCGCGGCCGAGAGCACGACGAGGTTTTTCATAGGGGGCGGATTCTACACTTGGAGCCGCGCCCGAAGCCCCGCCGGGAGCCCTAGGCGGGGGCCGTCATTTTGCGGACTCGAGCTTCCAGCCGCTGCGCACGGTCGTCGCCTGGCAGTACGTTTTCAGGCAGCCGACGTCGTTCAGGCACTGCAGGATCGACTGGCAGGCCTGCAGAGCGGTCCCGCCGCTCGCCACCGGCGCCGTCTCGGTGCACTTGCCGGAATAGGCCGGGTTGGTGAAGACGCAGGTGGCCTGCGCGGGCGGAGGCGAGGACTGCGCGGACGCGGTGCCGACGCGGCGCGCGACGAGGAGCAGGACGAGCGCGAGGGCGAACGCGACCCGGCGTCCGGGACGAGTGACATCGCTCACGCAGGCGCTCCTTTCGACGGTTCGGGCGCCTCCATCATAGCGCCCGCGCGGCCAGCGGGTTACTCTTTCTCGATGCCCGTCGTGGTGGCCGTGGACTTCGGCGAGAAGAGGATCGGCCTGGCGACCTCGGACGCGTCGGGCCTGCTGGCGACGCCGAGGATCACCCTGCGCCGCAAGAGCGACCGGGAGGCCGCCGAGGCCCTGGCCCGGTTCTGCCGCGAGGAGGAGGCGGAGCTCGTCGTCTTCGGGATCCCCCGCTCGCCCGAGGGCGTCGAGAGCCCCTTCGCGGCGCGCGTGCGCTCCTTCGCCGCGCGGTTCGAGCGGGAGACCGGAATGCCGATCCGCTTCCACGAAGAGACGCTGACGTCCGACGAGGCGTCGCGGCGGCTGCCGCGCCGCGCGAGCAAGGAGGACCTCGACCGCACGGCGGCGGCGATCCTCCTCGAGGACTACCTGCAGAACGCCGGGGCCCGCGCCCGGTGAGCGCGACGCGGCGCGTCCTGCGGCTCGGGCTCCTGCTCGCCCTGCTGGGGCTGGTGGTGGCCGTCTACTTCTATCGGTCGCTCGAGTACCCGCCGGCTCCCCCGGCCGGAGAGGCCGCGACGGTCTTCTTCCCGTTCGGCACGTCCACCTCGGAGATCTTCCGAAAGCTCGAAGCCGAGGGCGTCGTGCGGCCGGCCTGGCTCGCGGCGGCCTACTACCGGGTCGCCCGCAGCGCCGCGGCGCTCCAGGCCGGCGAGTACCGGTTCGACCGGCCGACGCCGCTGTCGGTGGTCATCGCGCGAATGAGCCGCGGCGACGTCCTGAAGCACACGATCGTCGTGCCCGAGGGACTGACGGCCGAGGAGACGTTCGAGCTCTTCTGGAGCCGGGGGATCAGCCGGCCCGAGGCCTTCCGCAACGCGCTGCGCAACCCGCAGCTGATCGCCTCCATTGCCCGCGGCGCCCCCGACCTCGAGGGCTTTCTCTTCCCCGACACCTACGAGGTCACCCGTTCGACCTCGGCCCGGCGGATCGTCGAGACGATGCTCGCGAACTTCCGGCGCCACTTCACCCCCGAGATGCGCTCCCGCGCCCAGGCGGCGGGGCTCTCGGAGCGCGAGGCCGTCACGCTCGCCTCGATCGTGCAGAAGGAAACGTCCCTCGACCGCGAGGAGCCGCTCATCGCCGGGGTCTACTGGAACCGCCTCCAGCACCGGATGCGGCTCCAGGCCGATCCGACGGTGACCTACGCCCTCAAGCGCGACGGGCGCTGGACGGGGACGCTCTACCGCTCGGACTACGGCTACGAGTCGCCGTTCAACACCTACCTCGTGGACGGCCTGCCGCCCGGACCCATCTGCAATCCGGGCGAGGACGCCCTGAAGGCGGCCGTGGCGCCCGCCCGGACCGACTACCTTTATTTCGTCGCCGACCGCACCGGCGGCCACACCTTCTCGCGCACGTTCCAGGAGCACCTCGACGCCATTTCCACGGCCCGCCGCCAGCGCGCCAACGGGTCCGGCGAGGTTTCCGAGCCGCACGCCCGGAATTCGGGGAGATAGCCCCGGGGCGACCTTGACCATCCGGGGCGCGGGCCCCACAATCGGGACAAGCCCCTCGATGACTACGGAAAGACTTCCTCGTCCGTTCGGCCAGTACACGCTGACGGGGGCCGTCGGGACCGATGCGCTCGGCCGCGTCTACCGGGCGGTCCGCCAGTCCGGCGACCGGCCGTTCGTGGTCCTGCGCGTGCTCGAGACCCCCGAGCTCGCGGTCGAACCGATCCTGAACGCGATCGAGGAGAACGGCGAGGTCCACGAGTTCCTCAAAAACGCGGCCATCGCGCGGGGCGTCGACATGGACGCGGTCGACGGGGCTCCGTACATCGCCTGGAGCCAGCCCAACGGCCGGACGCTCGACGCGCTCTCGGCCAAGTGCCGCGCGGCCGGGCGCAAGCTCCCCGTCGAGCACGCCCTGCTCATCGCCGAAAAGGTGGCCACCGCGCTCGACCACGCCTACAACACGACGATCGACGGCGACCGGACGCTGCACGGCCTGGTCTGGCCCGGCTTCGTGGCAATCTCCGACGACGGCGAGATCCGGCTCTCCGGCTTCGGCCTGAGCTCCGGGATCCTGCCGTCCCTGCGACACCCGCGGCTGACCGCCGAGATCGCCCCTTACCTCGCTCCCGAGGAGCGCGAGCGCGGCGCCCCGGGCAAGAGCTCGGACGTGTACTCGGTCGGCGTCCTGCTGCTCGAGCTGCTGACCGGCCAGCCGCCCCCTCCCGACCCGCTGGCCTCCGTGAAGGGCCTGGCGGGAGCGCCCCCGCCCCCGGTTCTCCCCGAGGTGCTCGCGGTCCTGCGCATGGCCCTGTCCCCGGTCGAGGCGCGGTACAAGTCGAGCGGAGACCTTCGCCGCGAGCTCGGCAAGCTCCTCTTCTCGGGGCCGTATTCGCCCTCGACCTTCAACCTCGCCTATTTCCTGCACGAGCTCTTCCGCGGCGAGATCGAGGTCGAGACGCAGGCTCGCCTGGCCGAGGGCGGCGCCGAGGAGACCGAGCCCCCGGCCCCCGCCGCGCCGAGCCCGGCTCCCGCGAGGAGGGCGCCGGCTCCGGGCGAGAAGCCCGAAGACGTCGCCCCCCCGACTCTGTCGGTCGCCGCCGCCCCGCGGCGCGGGCCGCTCGCCGCCGTCTTCGGCCTCCTGGCAGCCGCGGCCCTCGCCGTCGGCGTGTACGTCCTCACGCGCCGCCCTCCGGCCGAAGCGCCGGGAAGCTCGTCGTCCTCGGCGCCCGCCGCCGAGACGCGGCCGACGCCGACCCTGCTTCCCGAGCTCGCGGCCACGCCCGCCGGCCCGACGAACGCCATGTCGGAGGCCCAGTTTCGCGAGGAAGTCGCGCGCCGCCTCGCGCTCGAGGTGCAGAAGCTCGAGACGCAGGCCCGCGGCCGCGCGGCCGCCGCGGCGCCACCCGAGGCGCCCGAGGCAAGGGCCACCGCGCCCGCCGCCCCGGCTCCGGCCGAGCCGACCGCTCTCCCGGCGCCGACGGCCGCCCCGGTCGTCGAGGCCGAGGCGCGCCCGGCGCCCACGGCCGCCCCCGCCCCCCCGCCGACGCCCGCCCCGCAGCGCCCCGCGACGCGCGAAGGCGCCCTCGTCGCGCTCGAGGACGTCGACTCACCCCCGCGGATCGCGCGGGTCGTCAAGCCCTCCTATCCCCCTCTCGCCCTGCAGGCGCACATCGGCGGCATCGTCGTGCTGCGCGTGCTGGTGAACGAGAAGGGGCTGCCCGCCGAGATCGCGGTCTCGCGC
Organism: Thermoanaerobaculia bacterium; assembly: GCA_041912555.1. Lineage (GTDB taxonomy): Bacteria > Acidobacteriota > Thermoanaerobaculia > UBA5066 > Gp7-AA6 > DAHUXD01. The sequence goes on along the minus strand of JAYRMU010000014.1, from coordinate 10,333 downwards.
GCGGGCCGGGCGGGCCTCACCGAGGCGGCCGTCCGGGCTGTCAAGGACTGGACGTTTCAGCCCGCCGTGAAGGACGGCGTCCCGGTGAAGACCTGGATGTCGATCCCGATTCCGTTCGAGCCGTAGCGGCCTCGGCGCTGCGCGCCTCGGCCTTCGTTTTGCCCGGACGCTAAAGGGATCCCTCGGCGCTGCGCGCCTCGGCCGGGCCTGTTCTTCGTCTTACCCGGACGCTAAAGGGATCCCTCGGCGCTGCGCGCCTCGGGATGACGTTGCGCGTCCTTGGACGCGCAACGTCACTTGGGCGGCGCGTACTCGATCGACTTGAGCGACGGGTCCTTGCTGCGGAGGAAGTCCTCCATGACCTTGTCCTCGACCCAGGTGATCTCGGTTCCGTCGATGAAGTAGGTCGGGGTGGACTTCACGCTGAGGCGCTGCCCCTCGTCGAGGTCCTTGCGGACGTCCGCGAGGCTCTCCTCGCGCAGGTAGCAGTTCAGGAAGTCCGCGCGCGGGATGCCGGACCCCTCGGCAAACGTCAGGGCGAGCTCGTCGATGCCCGAGACGGTCATCACGGCCTGCTGCGCGTAGACCTGCTTCTTGAAGGCGAACATCGCCGGCGCCTTCGCGAAGCGGAAGATGCAGTCGGCCGCGGAGGCGGCCTTCATGGACCAGGCGTGCGAGAACCAGAGCGGGAAGAACTTGTAGTAACGCTTGTAGGAGAGGCCCGGGTTCGCCTCGAGGAGCTGGTCCATCTGGAGGCCGCGGTACCGGCAGTACCCGCACTCCATGTCGGCGAACTCGACCATCGTGATCGCGCCGTTGGGCTTGCCCTCGAAGCGGCCCTGGGACAGGTCGATGCGGCGCTTGCGCTCCTCGCGCGGGTCCATCTGGAAGTCCCAGAGCGTGCCGCTGAAGTACCGGGTCCCGTCGGGCGTGATGTAGCCGGGCACCTTCATGGGCCCGAACCCGCTCTCGACCGCGATGACGACCCCCTTGAGTCCCCCCGCGTCGCTGCCGGGGACGAGGCTCGCCTTGGCCCGCGTCCGGTAGAGCGTCGACGTCCGGGTCTCGATCCACGCCAGGTCGGCGTCGGTCTGGACCGGCCGCGGATTCGGGTTGGCGACCGTGTCGCCGTCGAAGAACCACTTGCCGTCGTCCGAGACGTAGACGGTCTTATCCACGGCGAGCTTGGGATACTTGCCCGTCCGCTTGATCTTGTACCCCTGGAAGCCCGGCAGCCGCTCGCTCGCCTTCTCGACCGTCACCTTCGAGGCCGGGTCGTAGGAGAGGAAGTTGTTCAGGTAGCCCGGCAGGCGCGCCTCGACGCCGGCCGCCGGAGCGGCCTTGGCGGCCTGTCGCGTCGCCGCGGCGGCGCAGGCGAAACCGGAGAATCCGAGGACGAGGGCGAGTCCGAGGGTGCGACTTTTCATTCCTGTTTCCCTTTCAAGGCTGTTGTTGGCCCGGTGGCAGGCCCTTTTGTAACAGATCGAGGGACCGGATGGCGCCGGGCTGGTCGGGTTTCAGGGAGAGGGACCTCTGGAAGAGGGCGATGGCGGCGTCCCGGCGGCCCAGACACGTGTTCAGGAGGCCGAGGACGTTGAGGGTGTCGGGGCTCACGGTCGTGACGGAAAAACGCCCCAGGGCCGCCTCCGCGGCCGCGCAGTTCCGGGTCCGGAACTCGACCAGCGCGAGCTGGCGGGCGAGCAGCTCGCTGTCCGGATAGAGCCGGACGCCCTGGTCGAGCACCACGTGCTCGGGGACCGGCTTTCCGCCGGCCTGGTACTCCGCGGCCCACTGCAGGAGGGTTCCCTCCGGATCCGCGTGGCCCGCCGCCAGCGACCGGAAGAGCCAGTCGAGGGCGCGGCGGTCGTCGCCGCGCTTGCGGTAGAGCACGGCCAGGTTGAACTGGGGCGACGAGTAGCCCGGCCGCAGCTCGAGGGCCTTCTTGTAGGCGGCTTCGGCGGCCGCGAACTCGAACCGGCCCGGGTTGACCGACAGGAAGAGCCCGAGGTTGTTCCACGCCCCCTCCGTCAGCCCCGGCCGGTCTCCGCCCGAGGGCGCGAGCTTTCCCGGCTCGCCCCCGGAGAGGTAACCGAGCGCCATGAGCTTCTTCGTGTACTCGGTCGCTTCCGTCTCGGACATCTGCTCGGCCGCGAGGCGGCGCACCGGCACCGACGCGAGGTCCTTGCGCGCGGGCGCGGGCAGGTCCGGAAACGCGCCCCGGACGACGCCGCCGGCGGCCCGACGGTCGACGGGCAGCCCGAGCAGGGCGGCCACCGTCGGCTCGACGTCGAAGACCGTGGCGGTCCCGCGCTCCGAGCCGCGGCGCACGCGCGCGCCCCACGCCGCGAAGACCCCGTCGAGGCGGTGCCAGAAGCTGGCGGTCGAGGGGTTCAGCGAGTCGCGCAGGCACGAGCGATCCTCCGCCCACTTGAAGCCGTGGTCCGAGTTGACGATGAGCGTGGCGCCGTCCTCCTCGGCGCGGCGCATCCACTGGCCGAGCAGGCGGTCCACGAGCGCGTAGTACTCGTCCACCGCCCGGTGGTAGCGGGCATAGTCTCCGTCCGAGACGCAGCCGAGCTTCGGGGGGACGTAGGAGGCGAAGATGTGGCCGATCACGTCGGTCCCCTCGAGGTACAGCATCATGAGGTCGGGCAGGTTCCGGTCGTAGAGCTCGCGGGCGATGCGCGACTCGATCCGCGTCGCCGCGACCGTCCGCGCGAGCGCGATGATCGGGTTGCGCAGCCCCTGGCCGCTCGCGCGGGCATCGGCGATCTCCGAAGCCGGCACGTCCACGAAGCGGGCCAGCTCCTCGTCGGTGACCTGTCCCTCGCGCGCGGCGATCTGCTCGACGCCCGCGGACAGGGACGCCGGGTAGGCCACGCCCTGCTTCGCGAGGCCCTCGAAGAGGATCGGGCTCGCGTGGTCCGACACGAAGAAGCCCTTGACCTCCTCGGCGGGGTGCGTCCCCCACCATCCCACGACGCCCACCGAGACTCCCGCTTCCGACGCCACGTTCCAGATCGCGGGGACGGCGCGCGAGAAGCCCGAGATCGGGACCTTCTGGCCGGTCCTCGGATCGACCTCCTGGAAATCGAGGACGCGGTGGACGTCGGGGCCCACGCCCGTGGCGAGGGTCGTCCAGATCACCGGAGAGAGGATCGGCACGTAGGCTTTCAGGCGCGCGGTGTAGCCCTCGGCGGTCAGCCGCTTCCAGTTCGGCATCCGGCCTTCGGCGGCGAGGCGGTCGAGGAGGTCCCAGTCGAGTCCGTCGAGGCCGAGCCAGATGACCGGCGCCCGGCTGCCCGCGGGCCGGCGCGCGCGGGAGGGCGCGTCTTCGGCCTCCACCGCCGCGGCGCGCGGCGCGGGCGTCCGAGGCGCGGCGGCCGGAGAGCCGGCTCCCTGCTCGGGACCGCGGCCGCACGAGACCGCCAGGACGGCGGCGGCCGCGGCGGAGAGCGCAAACCGGCGCGCGCTCACGGGCGCCGGCCTCCCCCTGCCGGCGCGCCCTCGAGGAGCGCGAGCGACTGGACCACCGTTTCCTGGCCGGGCTGGATCGCGAGAGACTTCCGGAAGAGCGCGACCGCCTCGTCGCGGCGTCCGAGGCAGGCCCGCACCAGGGCGAGCGTGTTGAGCGTCTCGGGGCTCCCGGTCGCGGCGGCGAAGCGGCCGAGGACCTCGTCGGCCCGGGCGCAGCTCTTCGCCTTGTAGAGGGCCACGGCGAGCGCCCGGTGGACGCGCTCGCTGTCCGGGTACTCGCGGGCTCCCCGCTCGAGGACCTCGCGCGCCTGCCGGTCCTTGCCCTTGACGTCGTCGTCGAGCGCCCAGCCGAGGAGGATCCCGTCCGGATCCGGCCGGCCGGCGGCGAGGGAGCGGAACAGCCAGTCGACGGCCTGCCGGTCGTCGCCCCGCAGGCGGTAGAGCACGGCGAGGTTGTACATCGGCGAGTTGTAGTCCGGCCGCAGCTCGAGGGCCTTCCGGTACGCCGCCTCGGCGGCGGAGAGATCCGCCTTCGCGCCGCCCTCGGACAGGAAGAGGCCGAGGTTGTTCCAGGCGCCTTCCGTCAGGCCGGGACGGTCCCCGCCGGAGGGCGCGAGCTTGCCGGGCTCGCCCCCGGAGAGGTATCCGAGGGCCATGAGCTTCTTCGCGTACTCGCTGGCGTCCTTCTCCGACACCGCCGCCGCCTCGAGACGGCGCACGGGAACGGTCGCGGCGAGGTCGGCGCGCTCCGGCGCGGGGAGCTTCCCGAAGGCCGCGGCGATCGGCCGGCCGGAAGCGCGGCGATCGACCGGGAGCCCGAGCAGGGCCGCGACCGTGGGCTCGACGTCGAAGACGCTCGCCCGCCCGCGCTCGGCCCCCGGCCGCACGCGCGCGCCCCACGCCGCGAAGACCCCGTCGAGGCGGTGCCACGCGCCCGCGGTCGCCGGGTTGAGGGAGCCCTGCTCGCAGGAGCGGTCGGCGCCCCACTTGAACCCGTGGTCCGAGTTGACGATCAGGGTCGCGCCGTCCTCCCCGGCCCGCCGCATCCACTGGCCGAGGATGCGGTCCACGAGGGCGTAGTACTCGTCCACGGCGCGGCCGTAGCGCGCGAAGTCCGCGTCGGACACGCAGGCCATCTTCGGCGCCACGTACGACGCGAAGAGGTGGCCGATCACGTCGGTGCCCTCGAAGTAGACCATCGTGAGGTCCGGGAGGTTGCGGTCGTAGAGCTCGCGCGCGATCCGGGCCGTGACCCGCGTCGCGCCGATCGTCCGCGCCAGGGCCACGATCGGGTTCTGCAGCCCCTCGGCGCTTGCCCTTGCCTTCGAGATCTCCGCGGCCGGCTCGTCCACGAACCGCTCGATCTCGGCGTCCTCGACGCGGCCCTCGCGCGCGGCGATCTGCTCGACGCCGGCCGCGAGCGAGGCCGGGTAGGCGACGCCGTCCTGCGGCGCGCCCTCGAAGAGGATGGGGCTCGCGTGGTCGGAGACGAAGAAGCCCTTGACCTCCTCGGCCGGGTGGGTGCCCCACCATCCCACGACGCCGACGGAGACGCCGGCGGCGGTGGCCACGTTCCAGATCGCGGGCACGGCGCGCGAGCGCCCCGAGATCGGCACCTTCTGGCCGGACGCCGGATCGACCTCCTGGAAGTCGAGAACCCGGTGGATGTCGGGTCCCACCCCCGTCGCGAGCGTCGTCCACACGATCGGCGAGAGGATCGGCATGTACGAGCGCAGGCGCGCCGTGTATCCGCCGGCCGAAAGCCGCTTCCAGTTGGGCATGCGCCCCTGCTCCGCCAGCCGGTCGACGAGCTCGAAATCGAGGCCGTCGAGGCCCAGCCAGATCACGGGAACGCGGCCGCCGGCCGCCCGCTTCTGCCGGGTGGGGGCGTCCGCGACGTCGGAAGCCGGTGCGGAGGCCGCGAGGCCGGGACCCGGGCCGGCCGGGGAGGACGCGGGATTCCGCGAGGCCGCCGTCGGGGCTTCCCGCCCGCAGGAGACCGCGACGAGCGCGAGCAGCGCCGCGGCGGCGCCGCCGCGCCGGAGGCCCGCCCTCATCAGCTCGGCTTGCTCTTGCCGGCGGGCTTGCCCGCTTCCGAGAGGCGGCCGTCGATGTAGTGCTCGGCGAGGTCGGGCTCCGAGGACAGCCACGCTCCGCGGTAGAAGAACACCGGCGTGCCATTGAGGCCCAGGCGCAGGCCCAGGTTGATGTCGCCGATCACGCGGTCCCGGGCGCGGCCGCTCGAGATTCCGGCCTCGAAAGCTTCGCGCACGCCGGCGGACTCCGCGATGTCCGCGGCGAGGTCCCGGGCGGCCTTTTCGTTCATTCCGCCGGCGCGCGGGAAAATCGCTTCCTCGTACTTCAGCGCGAGGGGCGGCGACGCGAGGGCGAGGGCCGCCGCGCTCTCCGCCGCGGCGAACGCCCAGTTGTGCACCTTCACGAGCGGCAGGAACCGCGTCTGGAGGACGCCGCCATGGGCCCAGGCGTACTGCCGGACCTGCGGGGTGCGGAGGCGGCACTTCTCGCACTGGAAGTCGATGAACGCCGTCACGGCGAAGATCGCCTTGCCCTGCGGCGGCGCCGCCCCGGGCGCCTCCGCGAGGATCTTCGCGCGCGTGACCTCCGGGGCCACCCCGAACGGAAAGAACTCGCCGAGAAGGATCGAGGCGCCGTCCTGCGACACGAAGCCGGGAAGCGTCGCGAGGGCCCCCGGCGCCTGTTCGATCCGGATGTCGAGCGGCACGAGCGCGCCGCGAGCGCCCCGCGCCGTGACGGTGACCGGCAGGCCGAACTCCTGCTGCAGGGCGCCCTGGATCACGGGCAGGTCGGCCGCCGCCGAAAAGGGCTGGCCCCGCCGGCTGTCGTCGTGCAGCACCTGGCCCACGAAGATCTCCTTGCGGGCGCCGTCCACGAGTGCGACGTTCGACTCGTTGCGGTTCTTCAGCTCGCAGTCCCGCTCGGTGCGATAGGCGTCGTAACCGGGGATGGCGATCTCCCCGACCTGCGTCACGGTGACCTTCGTGCCCGGGCACACCGAGTACCAGCCGGTGAAGTAGCGGCCTACCCGCTCCCGCGTGGCGTCGTCCGCCCGCGCCGGAAGGCCCGCCAGCATCGCCAGAACCGCCAGAACGACCGCTCTTCGCATGCCTGGAACCTTAACACGGCAAAAGGCTTGCGGATTTCCGGGAGCGCCGGGGCTCCCCCGTTGCGCCCGCGAACGGCGCCGCCGTCCGGCCGTCAGCTCCCGTCCGAGAGCGTCAGCACCATGTGCGCAAAATCCACCGTCGCGCGGAAATGCTGGAGGAGGGATGCGCCGACGATGCCGTCCTCGAAGGCGCTGTCGTCCTCCTTGACCGCCAGGTCCTGAAAGCGCGCTCCGTAGCCGGCTATCCCGATCGTGACCTCGTTGACGCGCCCCCATTCGACCTGGGTCTTCCCGAGCCCGTACACGGTCTTCGGAAAGACCTTGTTCGACGGCGGAAGCCCCGCCCGGTAGACCCCCGCCGTGGTCATGAGCGTCGGTTCGCTGCCCGTGTCGAGGAGGAACTGGTAGAACCCGTTGCGATCGATCGAGCCCCGCACGAACACCCGCCCGCCGCGGAAGAAGAGGTTCTGATCGGGCGAGCGCTTCGGGACGCGGAAATCCTCCCGCACCCAGCGGATGCGCCGTCCCCCGTAGTCGATCTCGGTCGTGAACTCCTTGAGCAGATGCAGGCCGAGCACGATCGGCACGGGAAACTGGCCGCGGGTGGTCTCGAAGAGCATCGCCTCGTCCGGCATCACCATGACGGGCACGTCGCGGACCGTGAATCCTCCGAACGCCAGCTCGGCGATGACGCCGAAGTCCACCGGGAACTCCTTCTTGTGGAGGCCGCGCCCCGAGGCGCGCGAGTCCGGGATGACGCGGACGTGCACTTCCCGGGCGAACGACCGCGTGACGATCGTGTAGACCGCCCCGGAATCCACGATCGCGGCGGAGTCCACCGAGTTGACGCGCACGGGGATGCGGATCAGGTTGAAGCCGTGCGTCTGGAACTCGGCCTCGCCGGCCTGCCCGACCGCCGGGCCCGCGTACACGTCCACGTCCCTCATCGCGGCGAGGAAGTGGAGGAAGCCGGGAACCAGGCCGTAGCCGTCGCGCACGGCGCTGGCGGCATAGTCCTCGGCGGAGGCGAAGTCGTTCCAGAGGATCGCGCCCTGGGACAGCGCCCACTCGATCTCGCCGCGCCGCGCGGCCCGCGACTCGAGGCTGCGCGCCCGCTCGAGCGCCCGCCAGGCCGCGTCGAAGTCCCCCCGGGCGAGCAGGACGCGCCCGTAGAACGTCATGTTGACCGCGCTCTTTTCCAGGTCACCGGGCGGGAGGGACAGCAGGTACCGCTCCACCTCGAGATAGTGGCCGCGCTGGTATCGGTCCTCGAGGCTGAAGCCGCCGGCGGGCGGAGGAACGCGAACCTTGTCGGCCGGAAGCACGAAGACGGACACCGCCGGGGCGACGGTGCAGGCGGACACCGCGAGGACCACGAGCAGAATTCCGCCCCTGCGCCGGGCGCGGCGCGGCTCTCCCTCCTTCACCCGGCTTCGTCCGTGCGCGTCCGTCCGGCTACTTCGAGGCCTTCGTTTCGGCGAGGGCGGAACGGCTGGCGGCCTTTGCGGCCTCGATCGTCGTCAGGGCGAGCTCGTCGCGCTGCAGGACGTTTCGCCCGTAGCCACGCTTGGTCACGAATTCGAAGTCGACCTGCTGGAACGAGACGCCCGGCGGCAGGAGCTCGCGCCGGTAGTGCCACACCTCGCGCCAGCTCGTCTCCGACTCGGGGAGGGTATTACCCGGACCGGTCATCTCGGAGACGAGGGCCGCGGCCTGCGAGCTGGAGGTCGCGCCCTTGAGGGCCTGGTTGAGGTCGTAGGAGGTGTGGCGCGACATGCCCTGCGGGTCCGCCGTGTCCTCGCCGATCGCGATCGGCTTGCGCCCGACCCACGTCGGCGGCCCCAGCAGCACGAAGAGCATCCCCCGGTCCGTGAGGCTCCCCCTCGTCTCCTCCTGGCCCAGGCGCGCGTCGGCAAAGGCCACGCGGCGCTCGAACTCCTCGCGAAACTCGTTGGCCGGCGTTTCCGGGTGCGGATCGTGCGCCCTCCAGAACTCGGTCACGAACTCCGACCGCGAGGCCAGGGTGGACAGGCGCTCGTAGTCGGCGCGCTGCTGCGGGGTCAGGTAGTAGCGGACCGGTCCGTCGGCCCACGTCTCGTCGGCGCCGTCGGACGGGTCGAGGTCCTTGGCCCGGAACGCGCGGTACGACGCCGCGAAGCTGCCGGTCTCGGCCGGCGCCCGCGACTCGGCCGGCGCCGCCGGCTTCTTCTGCATCTCCTTGCGCGCCTCGTCGAGGGCGGCGATGACGCGCTTGGGGTAGAGCGCCGGGTCGAGCGAAACCGCGGGCTGGTAGGTCAGGAACTGCTCGAAGCTCGCGCGGGCCTCGTCGGGGCGCCCGAGCGCCGCGAGGCACGCGCCTCGGTAGAACGCGAGGCTCGGCGCCAGCTGCGCGCGCGCGGCCTCGTTGCCCGGGCGATCGGCCTCGGCCTGGAGCTTGTCGAGCGTCGAGAGGGAATCGGCGTACGCGGCGAGGCGGAACTGTTCCTTGGCCTTGTAGTAGAGCGAGGGCATGGTCGCGGCGGAAGCGGAGAAGGCGACGAGAAGGAGGGACGGGACGATCATCCGACGCGTGCGCATGGGGCACCTCCGGGACCAAGTCATCTTATGCCTGATACGGGCCGGAGGGGCGCGAGTTCTCGGCCCGGGAGGCGCTCGACGCGCCGATTCCGAATTCCGAATCTCGGATCCAAAAAAAAAGGGGCGGCCGAAGCCGCCCCTGGAGCGAACGAATCGAGGGACTAGAAGGTGATCTTGAGAGCGGCCCGGAACTGCCGCGGTCCGACCTGCGTGGTCGTCTTGCGGTAGTTCGGGTTGTCCGAGCACGGCCCCGTGGCCGCGGCCGGGCACGTCTCGCCGTTGGGTCCGACGGTTCCCGGCTGGACGCCCGCCTGCCCGTAGTAGGGGCTCGTCGGGTCCGTGACGAACGACGCGTTCGGGTTGAACGACTGATCGATCGCCGTGGCCGTCTGCCGGTTGAGGAGCTGGAACGCGTAGAACTGCGGCGTGATGGTCACCGGCCCGACGTTCAGGTTGTAGCCGATCGAGAGGTTCATCTCGTAGTCGGTCGGGAGGCGGCCCGCATAACCGCGCTTACCAAGGTAGAGCTCCGTCGGGTAGAAGCCGTTGTAGTAGCCCTGGATCGAGGTCGGCGTGCCCGTGCGGACGTAGAACTGCAGTCCGGCGGACAGACCCCACGGGGCGTTGTACACCGCGTCGAGGCGGCCCTGGTTCGGCCGGTCGAGCTCGAGACGGCCGGCGGCGTTGCGGATGAAGTCCGCGTAGTCGTAGTCGGCGTTGATGCCGGGGTCCGTCTGGCCCGAGGCCTCGCGGATGGCGCCCGAGTAGTTGCCCGTCAGCGTCGAGCCGAGGTAGGACAGCTGGGCCCAGATCTCGTTGGTGAACTGCTTGCGGGCCACGAACTCGATGCCCTTGAAGATGCGCTTGGCCGGCGGGATCGGAGTGCCCTGGCCGGGTCCCGAGCAGAGTCCGGCGAGAGGATCGGTCGGGTTGGCCGAGCCGCTGCAGCTGCCGTAGAGGCCGGTTGCGCCGGGGTTGTCGATGCCCGTGGCACCCGGGTTCATGAGAGCGCAGGAGTTGCCCGTCGGACCATCCGGGTTCAGGTCGCAGCGGTCTTCGATCGTCCGGCCGAGCGAGCGGTAGGTGCCCTTCAGGCCGACCGACAGCGTCGGGTCGATCGCCTTCTCGACGCCG
>JAYRMU010000013.1:0-103834 GCA_041912555.1 Thermoanaerobaculia bacterium | reverse complement strand
GGTGCGCTGCGCGGCGCCCCGGGCGCCGCTCAGCGCAGATCCCGCAACGCAGCGCAGGCGACGAGCGCAGGCGACGTGCTAGTGCTGAAACGCGTACGAGACCTTGACGAAGAACTGCCGCCCGGCCCGCGCGAGCGTGCCGTCCTCCTCGAGCGCGCGGCCGTCGCCGTAGCCGACGAAGAGGACGCTCTGCCAGTTGAGCTTGTACGAGAAGAGGGCCGAACCGGCGAATCCCCCCTCGCGCGTCAGGACCGGCCCGATCCACAAGGACGGATCGCGGCGCAGGTCCTGGTACTGGCCGATGAGCCGCAGGAGCATGCGCGAATTGAAGACGTACACCGCCTTGAGGCGCGCGACGTCGGCCGTGAAGAGCCGCCCCGAGACTCCCTCGACGGTCTCGTCGATCCAGCGGCGCTCGAGGCGGACGTCGAGGCCGAGGTGGTCGGTCGGCCGCATCAGGGCCGTCAGCAGGACGTCTCCACCCGTCCCCACGCGGACGTTTTCGACGTCGGGCTGCTTGCCGTAGTTGCCGGTGATCCCGATGACCGGGAGAAAGCCGGTCGGCGACGCCGTGATCGTGTACGCGAAGCGGTCGTAGTCGAGCGTCTGGCCGTCGATCGCCACCGCCTCGAAGTTGTAGTCGAACTCGGCGCGCAGGCCGCCCGACGCCTGGAAGGAGACGCTGGGATACGCCTTGCGCGAGATGAGCGATCCGTCGCGCTCGGTGGCGTAGTTGCCCCCGGTTCCGAATCGCCACCGCGAGAAGAACCCGGTCGGGTAGATCCGGTAACCCGCGTTCCACGTGCCCTGGCTGTAGCCGACCTGGGGCACGAACCCGTCGTCGGCGCGGAATCCCGGCGCGAAGTCGTCGTACTGGACGAGCCAGTCCCACGTCGCGGTGGTGTGGGTCCAGTTTCCCGTCAGGCCGAAGCCCGAGAGGTCCTGGCCGTTCCAGCCCGAATACAGGTCCGGGCGGTTCGGCAGCCTCGAGAAGCTGTAGAGGTACTGGCCCGTGACGAGGTCGGCGTCGTTGGGCCGCCACTGAAAGTCGGTGCCGACGACGTAGTTGTAGGCGCCGCCCTCGACGACGCGCGCCGTCGCCACCGCGCCGACGAACGACGCGCCGAGGTCGTGCCGCGCGCGGCCGATCCCGACGTACGACGTGAAGTCCTGCGGCGCCGCGTCCGAGAAGACGGGCCCGGGAATGACCACGGTCCCGCCGCCCCGGTCGTTCGTCGCCAGCACCGTGTACGACGTCGACCCTTCCCGGCTCGTGAGCCGGCCGCCCCACAGCGGGTCGGTGATGGTCCGCGTGTAGATCGCCTGGATCGGCGTCTGGAGCAGGTCCACCTGCTCGAGGAAAAACGGCCGCTTCTCCGGGTAGAACAGGGCGAACCGCTCGTTGACGCCGATCTGCACGACGTCGGACTCGACCTGCGAGAAGTCCGGGTTGATCGTCGCGTCCACGATCGTGCCGGCGTCCGGCAGCCACTTGAGGTCGAGGCCGAGCTCTCCCCGCGTGGTCGTGACGCCCGGGGCCGTCTCGCCCCCCGGGTCGGGCGGCGGATACAGCGTGTCCGAGAAGCCCGCCGCGTAGGGCGCGAGGACGTAGTGCGCGCCCTGCGGCAGGCCGCCGATGCCCTGCAGCGTCGCCGACCAGCACAGGAAGCAGCTCGACCCGCGCGGCATCCGCACGCTGTAGAACTGGTAGTTGTAATCCCTGGGCCACACCCGGTACACCATCAGCGCCCAGTCCTGCGGGTCCTTGTTCGGGTAGCGCAGCGACGAGAGCGGAATCGCGACCTCGACCGTCCACGAGTCCTTCCCGATCTTTCCGGCCGACTGCCAGAACCAGTCCGGCGCCGTGTCCTCGCCGAACGGCGACTCGTTCAGCATCGAGTCCGTCTGGATCCCGCGCGGGTTGATCCAGAAATCCACCGCGGAGCGCCGCGCGTTGTCGACGTCGAGAAGGATGCCGACGTAGTCCTGCTGGTCCGTGACGCCGTCGCGGTCGACGAAGGGCGCGCGGATCTTCGCGATGTCCGGCTCTTCGCACCAGAAGGAGGCATAGAAGTACTTGTCGTCGCGCCCGACGCGCGCGATCGTCCGGACCGGAGGCACCGTGCCGTCGCCCGGCTGGAACTCGTAGAACGTGTCGATGACCGCCGCCTCGGCCCAGGCCGGGTCCGACAGGTCCCCGTCGATCTTGATCGGGCCCGTGATCCGCGGCAGGGCGAACGTCGGGGGAACCGGCAGCGGCTGGTCGGCGGCAAAGAGGCGCGGCGCGCACAGCACGGCCAGGATGGCGAGCCCGCGGAGCCTCATTGGAGGAATCCTACGGGTTGGCGGTCGGAAAGTTACACGCGGGAGACCCGCGGCGCGCGGCGGGAGGCCGCCGGGAACCGAAGGTCAGTTTCCGCGTTCCCCTGCCCTTTCTACCGAAAATCGTGGCTCGGCATCCGCTCGAACTCCGGGATCGTCCAGAACCGCTCGGCGCGGACGGACATCGAGCCGTCCTGCTTCTGGAGCCGGCCCTCGACGACGAGGGCTCCCGACCCGACGACGACCGCCCGCTGCTGCTTGAAGAGATCGGGGCGCACGATCGCCTGGAGCATCCCGGTCTCGTCCTCGAGCGTCAGGAACACGAACCCCTTCGCCGTGCCCGGCCTCTGGCGGACGATGACCGCGCCAGCCGCCGTCACGGTCTCGCCGTCGCGCCGCCGCGAAAGCTGCGCCGCCGACGTCACGCCCCGCCGCGCGAGCCCGTTCCGCAGGTGCGCCAGCATGTGCGGCCCGGCGGTCATCTCGGTCGTCGCGTAGTCGGCGCGCGTCTCCTCGACCGGCGACATCTCGGGCAGCGGCGAGGGGTCGTCCGCGGGCAGTTCGGAGAACAGCGGCCCCGCCTCGCGCGCGACCTTCGCGACCTGCCACAGCGCCTCACGCCGCGTCTTCCCGAAGGCGGAGAGCGCCCCCGCGTGCGCGAGCAGCTCGAGGTCGCCCGGCCGCAGCGCCGCGCGGCGCGCGAGGTCCTCCACGGAGCCGAACGGCCGCTCCGCCTGCGCCCGCTCGACGCTCGCGCCCGCGTCGGCGCGCAGCCCCTTCACGAAGCGCATCCCGAGGCGCACCGCCCCGTTCTCCCAGCGGCACATCCAGCCCGATCGCGCCGCGTCGATCGGAAGGACCCGCGTGCCGTGGTGCTGCGCGTCCTTGACGAGCGTGGCCGGGTGGTAGAACCCCATCGGCCACGCGTTCAGGAGCGCCGCGAGAAACGCTGCCGGGTGGTGCGCCTTGAGATACGCGCTCGCGTACGCGATCAGCGCGAAGCTCGCGGCGTGCGACTCCGGGAAGCCGTACAGCGCGAAGGACGTGATGCACTGGACGATCTGGTCCTGCGCCTTCGCGCCGATGCCGCGGGCCGTCATGCCGGCGCGCAGGCGCGTCTCGATCGACTCCATGCGCTCGACCGAGCGCTTGAACCCCATCGCGCGCCGCAGCTCCTCGGCCTCGCCGCCGGTGAATCCCGCCGCCACCATCGCCATCTTCAGGATCTGCTCCTGGAAGAGCGGGACGCCGAGCGTGCGCTTCAGGATCGGCTCGAGGCACGGGTCCGGGTACTCGACCGGAGCGCGGCCCTGCCGCCGCTCGAAGAACGGCCGCACCATGCCTCCCACGATCGGCCCGGGCCGGATGATCGCCACCTGCACGACGATGTCGTAGAAGCATCTCGGCGCGTTGCGCGGCAGGGACGCCATCTGCGCCCGGCTCTCGACCTGGAAGAGGCCGACCGTGTCGGCCGCGTTCAGCATCCGGTAGACGGCCGGGTCGTCCTGCGGCAGGTGCGCGAGGTCCACCCGGACCTTCTCGTGCGTCGCGATCATCGGGATCGCCTCCTCGATCGCGGCGAGCATGCCGAGGCCGAGCAGGTCCACCTTCACGATGCCGAGGTCCGCGCAGTCGTCCTTGTCCCACTGGACGACGACGCGGCCCGGCATGGAGGCGGGCTCGAGCGGCACGACCTCGTCGAGGCGCCCGGCCGCGACGACGATGCCGCCCGAGTGCTGGCCGAGGTGGCGCGGCAGGTTCTGGATCTGCAGGAAGAGGCGCAGGAAGTGGCGCGCGCGCCGCTCGTCCGGATCGAGCCCCGCCGCCGCGACCTCGCCCTTCAGCTCCTCGGGCGGATCGCGGATCTCCCCGAAGTTCCAGCCCCCGAGCTGCTTCGAGAGCGCGTCCACCTGCTCGGGCGAGTAGCCGAGGGCCTTGCCGACCTCGCGCGCCGAGGAGCGGTCCCGGTACGTGATGACGTTGGCGGTCATGCCGGCGCCGTGCGGCCCGTACTTCTCGTAGACGTGCTGGATGACCCGCTCGCGCTGGTCCCCCGACGGGAGGTCGAGGTCGATGTCGGGCCATTCGCCGCGCTCTTCCGAGAGGAAGCGCTCGAACAGCAGCTCCATCTTCACCGGGTCCACGGCGGTGATCGAGAGCGCGTAGCAGACGGCGCTGTTGGCCGCCGAGCCGCGGCCCTGCACGAGGATGCGGTTCTCCAGGCAGAACCGCACGACGTCGTGGACGATCAGGAAGTAGCCGGCGAGGTCGAGCTTCTCGATCATCGCGAGCTCCTTCGTGATCTGCGCCTGCGCCCTGGCCGTCAGCGGGCGAAAGCGCGCGCGGGCGCCGTTCCACGTCAGCCGGCGCAGGTGCGAGGACGGCGTCTCGCCGGGCGGCAGCGGGTATTCGGGGAAGCGGTAGCCGAGGTCCGCGAGCGTGAAGTCGAGGCGCGCGGCGAGATCCGCCGTCGTCGCCACGGCCTCGGGCAGGTCCGCGAAGAGCTCGGCCATCTCGGCGGAGCCCTTGAAGTGGCGCTCGCGCTGCGCGGCGAGAAGGCGCCCGGCGCCGTCGAGGGGGACGTGGTGGCGGACGGCCGTCAGGACGTCGTGCAGCTCCTTGTCGCGCGCGCGCGCGTAGCGCACGCCGTTGGTCGCGAGGAGCGGAAGGCCGAGGCGCCGCGCGAGCTCGACGAGCGCCTGGTTGCGGTGCTCCTCCTCGCGCAGCCGGTGGCGCTGGAGCTCCACGTGGAGGCGGCCCGGGAAGATCGCGCCGAGCCTCTCGAGGAGCCCCCGCGCCGCGTCCGGCCCGCCCTGCGTGAGAGCGCGCACGAGGGGTCCCTCGCCGCCGCCCGTGAGGACGTGCAGCCCCTCGGCGTGCGCGGCGACCTGGTCGAGAGTGACAGACGCTTCGCCCTTCGGTTTGTCGAGCGCGCCGGCCGTGAGGAGGCGGCAGAGGTTTCTGTAGCCCGTCCGGTTCTCGACGAGGAGGGTGAGTCTCCTGTCATCCCGAGCGCAGCGAGGGATCCCTTTCGAGCCACGATGCGACCTGGAAAGGGGTCCCTCGTCGCTTCGCTCCTCGGGATGACTTTGCTCACGCAAAGTCACTTCCGCCCCCACGATCGCCCGCACCCCCGCCGCCTTCGCCGCCTTGTAGAACCGCGGCGCGCCGTAGACGCCGTTGCGGTCCACGAGCGCGACGGCCGGGATCTCGCGCCGCGCGGCCTCCTCGACGAGGTCTTCGGGCAGCGACGAGCCGTCGAGAAACGAGAACGCCGACGCCGCGCGCAGCTCGACGTACGCCCGCGCCTTCCCCGCCCGCGCCCCGTGCGCGAACTCGCGGCGCCGCAGCTTCTCCTTGCGCGCGCCCGGCGAGACGATCAGGGACGCCGGGTTGCCGTGCCCGCCGCACCCCGCGTTGCCCGCTCCCCCGCCCACGCCGAGGTTGCGCGAGGGGGGCAGCTGCGGGGCATTTCCGGACGGCCGGGTGCGCTTTTCAGGCACGGAAGGACTCTAGGCGTAATAAAGGCGCAAGTCAAAGGCGTACGGCAGGACCGCGAACCGTCTCCCGAAGAAGGAGTTACGCCCTCGTGGCGCGAACGAAGGTCTCGTCCATCCGCCGCAGCCGGTCCGAGAGCGCGCGCAAGACGGAGGGCGAAATTGGGAGTGGGCAGCCGGATGTGCCGTGCGGAGCGCGGCGCGTTCGGGCCGGGGCGGGAGGGGAACCTCCTGGCGCGACGTCGCCCTGCACGAACGGGCCCTCGCGCGCAACCAGCCGGCAGTCCGCGCGGTGCGCCCGGTCCCAGGCCTCCCAGGCGGGAGGCTCGGTCTCGAACGTCGCGTTTCCCGTCGCGATCCCTTCGGCGTAGATCCGGCGGACGTCGTCCCAGTCTTCCGGCGCCATGGGCCCGACCGCGACCGGCGCCGCGCTCACCGCGTCAGACCTCGTTGTACTCCGGGACGTAGCCGGACATGAGGCTGCCCTTGGGCAGGATGGTCTGGCCGGGGCCGGCCCCCGGATCTCCGGTCTTCACCCAGTGCCAGGCGTGGAGGAGCTCGGAGCTCGGGTAGTAGCGCGTCTCCGCCTGGATGAGGACCGTGCCGGCGAGGATCTCGGCCTTCACGTCCTCCCACTTGCCCGCGCCGACGACGGCGACGCGCTCGATGTGCTCGGCATACCTGGAGAGGAAGCGGATCTCGTCCCAGCGCGCCTTCCACTCGGCGCCCGTCATCGCGGAGAGGTCCGCGAGAATCCCGATCGTCCGCTTGCCCCGGTCCTTGATGGCGAACTCGATCTGCGGCAGAAAGGCCTCGACCTCCTCGGCGGTGACCCTGCCCGTCACCTTGAACCCGAACCCCTTCTCGCCGCTTTCCTTCAGTCTCTCGATCATCGGGTCGTGTCTCCCTTCCTCGATCCGCTGACGATATCGCAGGAGCGGAGGGCTCAGCCGCTCCGGGGCCGGGGGAGCTGCTCGCGATGGTGCGCCGCGTGCACCGCGAGGAGCTTGAGGATCTCGGGCGCGGTCAGCCTGCCGAAGTAGGAGTGCGTCACGAACACCGGTCCCGCGGCGTGCGCCTCGAGCAGCCGGGCCTGGAACCGGCTGGATTTCTCGCGCAGCGCCCGGGCGGCCTCCTCCGGGCTCGTCGCTCCCGACCGGGGCCGGCTCTCCCTCGGCGCGGGCGCGCCCTTCGGGAATCGGCCGGACAGGATCCGGGGAAGGACGGTCCACCTCAGGACCGCGCGCTTCCAGAAGGGCAGGACCACGGCGAAGCCGGCGCCGCCGTCGAGCTCGGCAAGAGCGGGCTCGTAGGAAATCACGAGGTGCTCCGCGATCTCCGACGGCGACCACTTGCCCGGCTGCGGGGCGACCGTCCACGTGTCCGGGTCCTGGCGCTCCACGACCAGGGCCACCGCCTCGAGCGTCGTGCGGTGGAGGGCCGCGGCGTCCGCGATTCCGATTCGTCCGCTCACGCCGCCTCCCCCGAGAGCCGGCAGGCCTCCCGCTCGAACGCGTTGTCGCGGTACGCGCCGCCGCCGCGCGCCACCGCCGCCAGGCTCGCCGCGAGGTAGACGAGGGGAAAGAGCGCGCCGAACCTCTCGTACTGCGCGACGTGGACGCGCTCGTGGTCGCGCGTCGCCTCGAGAGCGCGGGCGTCGGCGGCGAGCACGACGTGGCCGAACGTGATCGCCGAGATCACGAACCACGGGTTCGCGCGGGCGAGAACGGGCGCGAGCAGGCCCCCGGACGCCTCGAGCACGCCGTCCCGCACCCGGGCGCGGCCTCCGGAGGCGAGCACGAACGGCACCGCCGCGGCCGCGAGCGCCGTCACGGGCAGGGCCGCCGCGTACCCGATCGCCCGCCGCACGTTCATGCCGCCGCCTGCCTCAACGGCGCCCCGCCGCCGGCCTCAGGGCGCCGAGCCCATCGAGGCTTCGCCGCCCTCGGGCCCGTAGAACATGACCCACACCACGAGATCCTCGGTGAACGTCTCGAAGCGGTGGTCCTCGAGCGCCGGGACGAAGAGAACGTCGCCCGGGCCGAAGCGCTCGAGCTTCGACCCGTTGCGAAACTCGCCGCGCCCCTGGACGACGAAGTACACCTCGTCGCGCGTGTGCGGCTTCTGCGGATCGTGTCCCCTCGGCGCGTAGATCTCGACGTCGAGCGAGCCGTGCTCGAGCACCTTGGCGAACCGGTCCCCGTTGGGACGCGGCAGTTTCTCCATCGCCTCGGCCACGCTCACGCGCCTCTTTTCCAGAATCATCGGTTCGTCGGGGGAATTCGGATTGGTCACATGTCCTCCAGCGTCCGGCCCTTGGTTTCGCGAATGAACTTTGCCACGAGTACGAACGAAAGCGCCGCGGCCGCCGTGTAGAGGCCGTAGGCGAGGCCCAGGCCCGCCTTGGCCAGGCCGGGGAACGTCAGCGTCACGAGCCAGTTGGCGACCCACTGGGCCGCCGCGGCCAGGGCGAGCGCCGCGCCGCGGATCCGGTTGTTGAACATCTCTCCGAGCAGGACCCAGACGATCGGTCCCCAGGAAAAGCCGAACGCGAAGACGTAGAGGTTTGCCGCCACCAGCGCGGCCGTTCCGCTGGCCCCGGCGAGGACCGGCGAGCCGTGCGCGTCGAGCGGGGCGCTCGCGAAGAGCCACGCCATCGTCCCGAGCGTGAGCGTCATGCCGACCGAGCCCACGAGCAGCAGCGGCTTGCGGCCGAACCGGTCCACGAACGCGATCGCGATGAGCGTCGTGAGGATGTTGATGACGCCGGTGATCGAGGTGATCCGCATCGAATCCTGCTCGTTGAACCCCACCGAGTGCCAGAGCGCGGTGCTGTAGTAAAAGATGACGTTGATCCCGACGAACTGCTGGAAGACCGAAAGGCCGATGCCGGCCCACACGATCGGCAGGAGCCCGCCCTTCGGGCCGCGCAGGTCCGCCAGCCGCGAGGGCCGGTCGGTCGCGACGGTCCGCTGGATGTCCTCGACGCGGGCCTCCACGTCGGGCTCGCCGATGCGCGCGAGGATCACCGACGCCTCCGCGGCGCGCCCCTTGGCGACGAGGTACCGGGGCGACTCGGGCACGAACAGCGCGCCGAGGCCGTACGCGAGCGAGGGAGCGACCTCGACCCAGAACATCCAGCGCCACGCCGGCACCCCGTACCAGAACGGGGCGTCCGGCGATCCGGCGGCGTGCGCGATCAGGTCGTTGACGGCGAGGGCGAAGAAGATGCCGAGCACGATCGCCAGCTGCTGCAGGGAGCCGAGGCGGCCCCGCATGCGCGCGGGCGCGACCTCGGCGATGTAGGCGGGGGCGATGACGCTCGCGGCCCCGACCGCGATCCCGCCGAGGAAACGCCAGGTCGAGAAGGTGAAGAGGCTCTCCGCGATCCCCGAGCCGATCGAGCTCACGGCGAAGAGGAGCGCGGTGATCCGCATCGCCTGGACGCGGCCCGCGCGGTCCGCGATCCGCCCCGCCAGGAGCGCGCCCACGGCCGAGCCGAGCAGCGCCGAGGCGACGGCGAACCCGAGCCGCCCCGCGTCGGCCTGGAAGTGCCGCTCGAGCGCGCCCACCGTCCCGTTGATGACCGCGGTGTCGTATCCGAACAGAAAGCCGCCCGTGGCGGCGACGCACGAGATGAGGACGACGTACGCGACGGCCGAGGAATCCGCGGACCCGGCGCTATTTCGCATCCAGAAACTCCTCCGCGATTCGAGGCGTCTTCCCCGTGAAGGATTCGTCGCTGTTGACGATCATAGCGGCGGCCAGGCCCTCGTCGGGATAGATGATCAGGTAAGCCGTCCCGCCCTGGGCGCCCCCGGAGTGCGAGACCCTGCGCCGGCCCTTCGCGTCGACGCCCACGCTCCAGCCCATCCCGTACCCGGTTTCCTTGCCGTCCTTCGTCTTCTGCGAGGTCCAGAGGAGGCGCACGGTCTCCGGTTTCAGGAGCCGCCCCTCGAGGAGGGCATTGGCCAGCGCGAGCAGGTCCTCGGCCGTGGACAGGAACCCGCCTCCCGCCCACTTGGAGCTGTTGTCCACGTACCCGGCGTTGACGATCTCGCCCTTCTCGGTCCGCGTGTAGAACCGTCCGCGGCCCGGCACGATGGGCACGGGGTCGTCCGGAGAGGTGTGGGTCATCCCGGCCGGATCGAACACGCGCCTCTGCATCACGTCGAGAAACCGCTCGCCGCTCGCCCCCTCGATGACCGCGGCGATCAGGTTCCATCCGTAGGACGAGTAGGAGAACATCGTGCCCGGCTCGAAGAGCAGGGCGTCCTTCTCGAAGATCGCCAGGCCCTTGCGGACCGTGTCGTAGTGATCGCGGATCTCGAACTCGCCCTTCTCGTAGTGCCGGATGCCCGCCAGATGCCCCGCCAGCTGGCGCGTCGTGATCGGCCAGGCCTTCTGCGGGAAGTCGGGGACGTAGCGCTGCACGGGAGCGTCGAGGTCGAGCCTGCCCTCCTCGACGAGCAGGCCCAGGGCCACCGAGGTCAGCGGCTTCGAGACGCTGCCTATGCGCAGCCGCGTCGCCGTCGAGACCGGGACCTGCAGCTCCAGGTCCGCGCAGCCGATCGCCTCGCTCCAGAGGAGGCGCCCGCCCCGCGACACGGCGACCGAGACGCCGGGCGCGAGGGTGCGCGCCCGCTCCCTCTCGATGAGGTCCCGGGACGCGGCGATCGCGCGGGCGGTCGCGGAAGACGGCGGGGCCGCGGCGGGCTGCGCCCCGAGCGGAGACGCCAGGATCGCCGCGCCGCCGAAGGCCAGAAGGCGGACGAAGGATCGCCCGATCATGGATTGCCTCTTCCCTCGATCACAGTTTCCGCGACACGCCGACCCACACCACGAGCAGCGCAACGCAGATGGTCACGGTGACGTGGACGCTGATGAGGGCGCCCAGGGCCGCCGCGACGTAGCCGGGCACTCCCAGCCAGTAGCGGCGGGTGATCTCCTCGATCTGTTCCTCCGACACTCCCGGCTTCAGGAGCCGGCGCCCGGCGATCGCCGACCGCCACAACAGCAGGAAGGCGATGCCCGTCAGGACGTAGGTTCCCGCGTACACGGCGGCGGCCACGCGCGCGCCGGGCTTCTCGAAGTACTCGGCCAGGAGCGCCGTCGGGAACGGCACCACCGTCACGACCAGCAGGAGGAGTCCGTTGGAGTAGAGAAAGGGCGCGTCCACCTTCCGGACGAGGTTGAAGATCCGGTGGTGGTTCGCCCACATCACGAGGATCGTGAAGAAGCTCGTCACGAGGGCGACGTACGACGGCCACTGCCGCGCGAGCGCCGCGGCGAGCGCTCCGCCCGGGGCCCCGTCCGGGAGGTGCGGGACCTTCAGCTCGAGGACGAGCAGCGTGATCGCGATGGCGAAGACGCCGTCGCTGAACGCCTCGATCCGCCCGGTCTCCTTCTCCTCGCCCGGCGCGCTCACCGGCGCGGGCCTACGGCTTCGGCGTGGGCGCGGGAGCCGGCTCCGGATCGGCCGAGGCCTGGTCGGCGACGTAGGCCCAGCGTCCGTTGGCCTTCCGGGCGACGTCGGTGAACCGTCCCGTCATGACGACGGTCCGTCCGTCCGGCTTCTTCGACTTCAGGGTCATCACGAACTGGCCCCATCCGGCAGAGAGGTCCTGCCGGGTCTCGTACGCGGTATTGGAGAAGGTCACGTCCACCACGGTGTTCGCCGCCAGCATCCCGGCGTACGCGTCGCGGATCTCCTTCGCCCCGACCGCCTTCGGCGCGAACGGCAGCCACAGGACGGCGTCGGGCGCGTAGCACGCCATCACGCCGTCGACGTCGCCGGCCAACATCGCCTTCTTCCAGGCCTCGTCCACGCCCCTCGCGCCCGCGTCCTGGGCCGCCGCCGCGGACGTCCACGCCATCGCCGAGCACGCGACCGCCGCGGCCAACCAGAGCTTTTTCATGACCTTCCTCCTGAATCTTTGGCGCGCATCATACGCCCGGAAGGTCGAGGCGCAGCTTCGGGCCCGTGAAAACGAATCCCCGCCCCTCGTAGAAGCGGACCGAGCGCCCCCAGGCCGCGCCGGGCGGCGCCGTGACGTCGATCCGGCGCCAGCCCTTCTCGCGCCCGAATGCGACCGCGGCGGCGAGGAGCTTTCCGCCGACGCCGGCCGACCGCCGCGCCGGGACGACGTAGAGCTCGTCGATGACCCCGTAGCGCCCGCCGGCGTAGATGGCGACGTGCTCGGTCAGCGTCATCACGCCGGCCGGCTCGCCCGCCTCGCGCGCCACGAACGCGACGAACCGGTCGCCCGCGGCCACGAGGTCGGCGAGGACTCGGTCGCGGTCGCGCACGGGCGGGTCGCCGAGCTCGGCGAGCAGGCGCGAAACGAGGTCGATGACGCTCTTGAGTTCCGACCGGCCCGCGCGGACGATTTCGATCATGGCCCCTCCCGTCGCATCAGTTCCACTTCTTCAGCTGCGGCCAGAGGTCCCCGAGCGCGATGCCCCGGCAGACGTAGATCGGCCGGTTCTCGTAGGGCATCGCGTATCGGTCGTGGAGCTCCGCCGCCACCTCGACCGAGCGGCATTTGGATTCGAGGGCCGGCCGGCTTCCCTCGCCGAGCACGATCAGCACGTCTCCGGTCGCTCCGCGCGGCCCCCAGAAGAAGTAGTTCTGGTGTCCGCCGATCGCCTTCGGCAGCCCGAGGGCCGGCCCGTAGAAGTCGATCGCGCCGGCCTCCCCGTAGTTGTTGCCGAAGATCGCGGCCTTCGCCCGGTCCTCCGCCGGCAGGCCCCGGTAGACCGCCGCGGTCGCCTCGGCCATCTCCTTCCAGCCGTGCATGTCGGCGTAGACCTGCGGCAGCGGGCCGAGCTCGTGGTTCTCGATGCGCGGCTGGGCGAGCCCGAGCCGCTCGGCATAACGGATGTAGCCCTCCTCGGAGAGGACCGGGAGAAACATCGGCGCGAAGAGCACGCCGCCGAGCGCAACGGCCGCCGCGTACGCGGGCCGGAGGAACGCCGCGAGCCGCCCCCGGCCCGACGACCATCGCTCGAGCGCGACGCCGCCCGCCGCCAGGTACAGGGGGAAGATCGGCGCGGCGTAGTACACGCGCCCGCCCGTCGCGATCAGGATCGCCTCGAAAGCCACGAACGTCCATCCGAAGCACCGGTACGCGCGCCCCTCGCGGGAGGCGAGGAGCCAGAGAACGCCCGCGATCCAGAGCGGCGCCGTCAGCGGGAGCTGCGCGAGGGCCTGCTGTCCGAGGAACGCGAGCGGCGAGAGCGCCACGTCGCGCTGGCTGCGCCGGATGTTCTCGAGCAGCTCGAGCATCGGGAAGTGGCGCCGGGCCATCCACGCGAAGTTGGGCAGGAACAGGACGAGCGCGGCCGCCCCGCCGATCCAGATCCCCGGCTTGGCGAAGGCCCGGCGCGCGGGGGTGAGCAGGAGGCCCGCGACGACCGCGGCCCCGAAGGCGAGGGTCGTCTGCTTGTTCAGGAGGCCGAGCCCCATCAGGACCCCGAACCCGATCCAGAGGCGGTCGTCGCCCGTCCGGATCCAGCGCGCCACGCACCACGCGCCGCCCATCCAGAAGAGCGGCTCGAACGCGTTCATCGTGAGCAGGTGGTCGATGCCGAGGAAGATCGGCGCGACGAGGACGCCGAGCGCCGCCATGCCCTGGGCCCACCGGCCTCCGCCGAGCTCCCGGGCGAGCAGTCCCGCGAGGACGACCTTGAAAGCGCCGGCGAGGGCGGGCAGGAGCCTCAGCGCGAAGAGCGACTCGCCGAGGGCGTGGCGCGCGACCCACGCGATCGCCGCGATCAGGGGCGGCTGGTCCACGTACCCCCAGGCGAGGTGCTCGGAGCAGGCGAGGTAGTACAGCTCGTCGCGGAAAATCCCGTACCGCGAGGCGACCGCGAGGTGCGCGAGGAGCTTGACGGCGGCGAGCGCGAGGACGATCGCCCCCGCGCCGCGCGCCGCGGCGGGTCCCCGTCCGGCCTCTCTCGTCTCGCTCATGCCCTCCCCGCTGCGGAGCCCGTACGCGCCGGTTTCACGGCTCGATCGCCACGTCCACCTCGACGACCGGGAGCAGCCGCCGGAAGACGTCGGGCTCGAGCTCGACCAGGAAGCCGCGCTTGCCGCCGTTGACGAGAACGCGCGGCATCTCGAAGATCGACCGCTCGACGTGGACCGGCATCGCCTTGCGCGTTCCGAAGGGGCTCACGCCGCCCGGCACGTAGCCCGTGTGCTTTTCCACGCCCGCGGGGCTCGCCGGCGCGACCTCGCGCGCGCCGATCTGGCGGGCGAGCTGCTTCGTCGAGACCTCCCGGTCGCCGTGCATCAGGACGATCAGGGGCTCCGGCGATCCGGCGCGGCGCGCCTCCATCACGAGGGTCTTGACCACCGAATGCTCCGGGACGCCGAGCGCCTCGGAGGAGTGCCGGGTTCCGCCCCGCTCGACGTACGCGTAGAAGCGGGGCGTGAAGGCCACCTCCGCCGCGCGCAGGACGCGGACGGCCGGGGTCGCGGGCACGGGAGTCGTCTTCATGGTGTTCCGGACGGAGTCGGCGCTACGCCGGGCCCGAGCGCGGCGCGGCGCGGATGGCGGCCCTCAACAGGGACCCGACGAACGGCTGGCGCAGGTCCTCGAGGCTCGTCATGCGAAGGCGGCGCGTCGAGCGCCCCGTTCCCTCGAGCCGGTGGCCGGGGTCCGGCATCTCCGACCCGTGCTGGAACTCGAGGTTCACCCATCCGCCGTGGACCGCGATGCGGCAGAACGCGTCGCCGGGCCGGTCCGTGAAGCCGTAGGACATCTCGACCGAGTCCCCGGCGCCGCCCACGAACTCGTTGGAGACCGGCGCCTCGGCGAGCACGAGCGTCCTCAGCCGCAGCGAGATCCGCGCGATCTCCGGGCTGAACGCCCCGAGGAACCGGCGCAGCTCCGATCCGTCCGCGCGCTTCACAGCAGTTTCACGTAGCGGAGAGTTTCCGGCTCGTAGCCGAAGTGCTCGTAGATCCTGCGCGCCCGCGTGTTGCCCTCGAAGACGTTCAGGGTCAGGCGCCGGAATCCCCGCTCGCGCGCCCACGCCTCGGCGGCGCGCATCAGGGCGCCGCCCGCGCCCATCCCCTCCGCCTGCGCCGCCACCGCGAGGATCCCGACGTGTCCGTGCTCCTCGCCGACGAAGTAATCGCGCAGGGACTCGAGGAAGACGAAGCCCACCGGCGCGCCGTCCGATTCCGCGACGAGCAGGGCGGCCCCCGCGGGAGGCTTTTCGAAGAAGGCGCGCAGCACCCGGGCGTCCGCCTCGCCGATCTCGCCCTCGGTCCTCCACGGCGGAGGCCCGAAGGCCCCCAGGCGCATCACGGTCGCGAGCACGAACTCCCGGTCCTCCGCGGCCGCGGGCCGGACGGCGATCACGCGGCCTCCGCGGCGGACGCGTCGAGCAGCGTCCAGATCCGGTCCACCCACTCGAGGTGCTCGGGCTTCATGAGGACCGAGCGCAGGCACGTGACCGTGTCGCGGTCCCGCACGATGCCCGCGCCGGCCAGGTCGAAGAAGTCGCAGGGCAGCTCCGCCAGCGCGAGGTGCAGCCCGCGGCGGGCCGCGGCGTCGAAGAGGCGCCGGGCGCGCGCGGACGCCTCGCCCGCGGTCGCGGCGCGGGCCATCCACACGACGATGTCGAGCTCCGGCGCGAAGGGGGCCAGGAACCGCGGATCCGCGCCGATCCGGCGGTGGAGGGCGAGCGCCGCCGCCCGCGAGGCCGCCAGCCTCCGGGCGAACTGGCCGCCCCGCTCGAGGGGAAGCAGCCGCATCGTCGCCCAGAGCGCGACCGCGCTCGCCCCGGCCCGCGAGCACTCGAGGCTGATCTCGCCCAGGTGGAGCTCCGTCGAGCTGAAGTACGTGTACGGCGAGTCGTGCTTGTAGAACCGGCCGACCGACGGGTCGCGGAAGAGGACGCAGCCGCACCCGTACGGCTGGAGCCCGTGCTTGTGCGGGTCGATCACGATCGAGTCGGCCTCCCCCGCGCGGTCGAAGGCGCGGCGCGCCGGCGCGTCGAGGCCGTCGGCGAGGACGAAGTACCCGCCGTACGCGGCGTCGGCGTGCAGGCGGAACCCGTGGCGCGCCCTCAGGTCGAGGATCTCCGGCAGCGGATCGACCGAGCCCGTCGCCGTCGTGCCGAGCGTGGCGACGACCGTCCCGACGTCCCCCCGCTCGAGCCGCCGCGCGAGCGCGCCCGCGTCGAGCCGGCCGCGCGCGTCGCACGGGACGGGCTCGAACGGGATCCCGAGGACGCCCGCGATGCGACCGTGCGTGTAGTGCGCCTGCGACGAGGCCACGACCGACTTGCCGGGGGAGAGGCGCCCCGCGACCCAGAGCGCCTCGAGGTTCGCCATCGTGCCGCCGCCGCAGAGGTGCCCGAGGTGCTCGTCCCAGCCGAACATCCGCGCGATCCCGGCGACCGACTCCTTTTCCATGGCCGAGCTCGCGCGGCCGCCGTCGAGGGCGTGGTTGTTCGGGTTGACCCAGGTCGCGAGCGCGTAGGCCAGCCGCGCGACGGGGTGGGGCGGCTTGAGCATCTGCCCCGCGTAGAGCGGGTGGAAGTACGGATAGTTGTCGGCCATGCGCGAGGCCGCCTCGAGGAGCGCCTCGCGCGCGCCGCCCGCGTCCTCCGGGCCCTGCGGCGCCGGGGGCAATTCCCGGAATCCCGCGCCGAGCCGGTCGAGCGCCTCCGCCAGGAGCGCGAGCGAGCCGGCGTCGAGATCGAATCCGCCGGGGGACGTCATCGGGGCCCGAACCGGAAGAAGAAGCAGTACGCCTGGAGGGCGAGCGCGAGGAGAACGACCCCGAGGAGCAGGGGCTTGGAGAACACCGACCGGCTCTTCACGAGCGGCGCCCCGCACTTCACGCAGGTCTGCGCCGTGTCGAGGTCGTTCCCGGTCCCGCAGCTCCAGCAGTTCAGGGGCGCGCGCATCGGACCGTCCCCCCGCGCGATGCCCGTCTCAATCGAACTCCACCCGCGGCGGCGCCTGCTCCTCCCCCACCCGGCCCGCCTCGATCTCGGCCTTGAAGTAGTTCTCTCCCTTCACGGGCGAGCCCGCGATCCGGCGCAGCATCGCGATCTGCCCGACGTGGGCGAGCGCGTCCGCGACCGGGCCCTGGAAGAGCTTCTCGGCCGGCCGCGCCAGGGGCGCCTCCGAGGCGAGGAACGCGTCGAAGCGCCCGAGCGCCTCGAAGAAGCGCGCCGTTCCTTCTTCCCACGGCAGCGGGGGCGAGTCCTTCCAGGCCTGCTCGCCCCGGGCGATCGAGAGCGCCCAGTCGAAGAGGTCTCCCAGGTGCGCGAGGATCTGGCCCGGGGTGCGCGTGCCCTCGAAGGCACGGAAGGCGGCGAATCCCTCCGGCGCTCCGCGCAGGGCCTTGCCGCCGCGGTAGGCCAGGGTGGCCACCGTGTGGCGCAGCAGCTCCCGCTTCGGATCCGCGACGCCGGTCATGGCGGAATACTATCCGCGGCCCTTGCGCATCACGAAGTTGTTGCAGTACCCCGGCGCGGCCCAGAACCGGCCCTCGGACCGCTTCTGGTGGACGGCCGGGTCGAACCGCGCGACCGGAACCAGGCGGCCGCGGCGGACGAAGAAACCCTCGTAGCCCCTCTCGGCGAAGAACGCGAGCGCCGCCCGCAGCCCGTCCTCCCCGGCGTGCCGCGCCTCGCACTCGAACACGACCACGGGCGCGTGCTTCTCGAGGACCTCCCGCGCGCCCCGGAGGACCGCGAGCTCGTGTCCCTCGACGTCCACCTTGATGGCCGCGACGCGCCTCGGCTCCGCGCGGAAGTACTCGTCGAGCGAGACGACGGGAACCGCCACGTCGCGGCCCGCCGACTGCGCCGCCACCGCGGGCTCGAAGGACGCGCCCGGCGACGGGCCTTCGGATCCCGGCACGTGAAGGACGAGCCGCCCGGCGCGCTCGGAGACCCCCGCGGCCTCGACCGCCACGTTCGCGAGGCCGGCGGCCCGGCACGCGCGCGCGAGGTAGGCGGCCAGGGCCGGCTGCGGCTCGAACGCCACGACGCGCCCCGGGCCCGCGGCGCGCGAGAGCCACGGCAGGTAGCTCCCCTTGTTCGCGCCGACGTCCGCGGCCGCGTCGCCCGGGCGGATCGCGGCCGCGAGGGCGGCGATCTCGGCCCGCTGGTCCCGCCAGCGCGCCCGCAGCGCGCGGTACCAGAACCGCGGGACGAGCGCCGCGTCGGTCACGGAGCGGACGGTTTTTCTTCCGGCGCTCCCTCGCGGGAGGAGCTCTCGCGCGCCCAGCGGACGAGCGCGGCGCGGTCGGCCTCCGAGAGGCGCGCCTCGCCGTGCACCGCGGTGTAGAACCACGGCGGCATCTCGCCCTTCTCGAGCTGTTCCGGGATCTCGAGCCACTTGCGCAGGCGCCGCTTCTGCGCATAGCCGCCGAAGACCGAGAAGTTCACTTCCTTGCGCCCCTCGCGCACGTCGCGCTCGAGCAGCCACGAGACCGGCGCGACGCGCCCGTACCAGGGCCAGACGGTCTCGTTCGAGTGGCAGTCGTAGCAGGCGCGCTTGAGGATCGCGCGCACCTCCGGCGGAGCCGCGACTTCGGCCCCGGCGGGAGGGTTGGCGCGGTCCACCGGCACGAGCTGCGCGAGCACGAGGGCGAGGGCGATCCCCAGGAGCCCCCTCCTCACGATCTTCTTGTTCATGCGTCCTTTTCGAGCATCCGGCCCGCGAGCTCCTTGACGAGCTTGGCGCAGACCATGGCCGTCATTCCGGTCGGGTCCATCCGGGGATTGAATTCCACCACGTCGGCGCCCACGATGGGCGCCCGCACGCGGGCGATGACGTCGAGCGCCTGCCGGGTCGAGAGGCCGCCCGGCTCCCGGTGCGCGACGCCGGGCGCGAAAGCGGGGTCGAGGCCGTCCAGGTCGAACGACACGTACACGGGCGTGTCGAAGGCGAGGGAGAGACCGTCGCGAAAGTCCTTCATCTCGATCGCCTCGACGCCGAACCGCGCGATCTGCTCCCGCTGGTGCCCGTTGATCGTGCGCAGGCCCACCTGCACGAGCCGTCCCGCCAGCTTCTCCTCCATGATCCGCGCGAACGGGCAGGCGTGCGAGAGGCGGTTGCCCTCGAACACGTCGTGCAGGTCCGGGTGCGCGTCGAAGTGGAGGATCGACAGGCGCGGGTACTTCCGCGCGAAGGCGCGCAGGATCGGGTACGTGATCGCGTGGTCGCCGCCGAGCGAGATCGGCTTCAACCCCCGGTCGAGCAGGGACGCGACGGCGCCCTCGATCGCCGCCTGCATCGGCGGGCCCTCCATCCCGCCGAAGTCGCCGGCGTCGAAGAAGTCCGCCGCCGTCAGCTCGACACCGGCCTCGGTCCACGAGTTCGAGGACGTGGACGCGAAGGCGCTCCGGATGAGGGGCGGCGCCTCGGCGGCGCCGCGCACGAACGAGGAGTTCTCGTCGGAGCGGAAGCCCACGAGCGCCAGGCGCGGCGTCCGCGGTTCAGCCGGCGTCAAGGACGCGCTCCATCCGGATGATCGGAAGCGCGCGCCCGTCGGGCATGGGAACCTCGAGCGCCTCGCGCGCCGAGAAGCCCCTCGCCGCGTAGAGGGGCACGCCCGGCAGCGTCGCGGCGAGCTCGAGGCGGCGGAACCCGGCCGCCCGCGCCGCCTCGACGCAGGCCTCGAGGAGCCGCGAGCCGATGCCGCGCCGCGCGAAGTCCGGATGCACGAAGAACGCGCGGATCCGGGCGGCCTCGGTCCCGGGATCGAGGAGCGGGTCCTCGCCGATCTTCATCTGGTCCCCGCCGTAGAGGGTCCGCCGCCGGCTCCAGCCCCCGCATCCCGCGAGCCGGCCGTCCTCCTCGGCAACGAAGTAGGTCCCGTCGGCGATGAGCCGGCTGTCGGGCCCGAAGACGTGCAGGATCGCGCTCTCGGTCTGCTCGTCCGTGTAGAACCCCTTCGAGAGCTCGCGCGCCGACGCCGGGATCAACTCCCTCAGCGCGGGCACGTCCCCGGCGGCCGCGAGGCGGATCAGGACCATGCATTCCCGCTACCGCACGTTCGCGGCCGAGAAGTGCGGGTTCTCGATGATGCCGAACGGGTTGCCGAACGGGTCCTTCACGGTCGCCACCCGGATCCCGCCGCCGACGTCCTGCGGCGGCGACGCGGCCGCGGCCCCGAGCTCGAGCAGCCGCGCGTACTCGGCCGCGGCGTCCGCGACGCCCCAGTACGCCACCACGCCGCCCCCGGCCGTCGCGCCCTCGCTGTCGGGGTCGAGGCCGAGCTCGAAGCCGCCGACCTGGAAGCCGACGTAGAACGGCTCCGCGAAGTACGGCGCAAACCCGAGGACCCGCGCGTACCACGCCTTCGCGGCCTCGAGGTCGGGAACCTTGTAGATGACGGTCCGCAGTCCCTGGATCATGGCGCCTCCCGTCACCCGAGCGGGATCCGATTCGCGTTCTGCGCCAGCCACGCGTCGAAGGTCTGGAGCGCGGGGTTGAGCGACCGGGAGAACGCGAGATTGCGCGCACCGCAGTAGTACGACTCGAAGTCGCACTTGAACTGGAACATGTTGCCGAGGTCCTCCGCGCCCGGGAAGCCGAACCCGCGGTACACGTCGAACGGCACGGCGTTGTAGACGACCTCGCGCCCGAGCGCCTTGCCGAGCGAGGCCGCCATCTGCGCGCCCGTCAGGTGCTCGCCCGCGATGCCGACGGTCTTCCCGACGAGCTCCCCGCCCTTCTTGAAGACGCCGTAGGCGCACCGGCCGATGTCCTCGACGGCGATGCCCGGCAGCTTCTTGTCGGCCATCGGCAGCGTCAGGGCGAGCCTTCCGTCGGGCCCCTTCTTCGGGCCCATCCCGAAGCCGATGAAGTTGTCCCAGTAGAAGGACGTCAGGAGAAACGTGACGGGAAGGCCGGCGTCGCTGAAGAGATGGTCCGACGAGCCTTTCGAGTCGAAGTGGGGAACCTTGTACTTCCCGTTCAGGGTCGGCATCCGGCCGTCCGAGAGCGGCACCCACTTGCGGGTGTCCTCGAGGGTCGACCAGATCACGTGCTTCACTCCGGCCGCCTTCGCCGCGGCGGCCATCGCGCCCGCCTGGGCGGCCTCCCGCTCCACCGAGAAGTGCTCCCAGTAGTTCGTGACGCAGTAGGCGGCGTGGGCCCCCGCGAACGCTTTCCTGACGGACTCGACGTCGTCCGTGTCGCAGGCAACGACCTCGGCCCCGGACTTCGCCAGCGCCTTCGCCTTGTCGGAGTCGGGCTTGCGCGTCAGGGCTCGCGCGGCGAACCCGCCGGCCGGGTCCGCGAGAATCGCCCGCGCGAGCCCGCCGCCCTGCGCTCCGGTCGCGCCGACCACCGCGATGATCTTCTTGTCCGCCATCGTCGATCCCTCCCCTGCCGCGGAGCTTCCGCGGGAGCCGCATCTTGCCACCAGTCCGGGGGCGGGGGGAATGGGCGCTCGGGATGACAATCGGACGCTCGAGACGCCGTCCTCTGAGTTGCCGGCCGAGCCCTCCCTTTGTCATCCCGAGGAGCGCAGCGACGAGGGATCCCTTTAGTGTCCGCGTGCCGCTTCTACGCCGTCCTGCCCTCCCGCAGCACCCGCCGCACCTCGGCGAGCCCCGCGACCCGGATGAGCCGGATCCCGAGGCCGAAGACGAGCCAGTAGAGCCGGAACTTTCGCCGGGACGCCGGATCCGTCGTCCGGACCCGCGTCTCGATCGAGAGCCGCGTCCGCGCCGGCCCCTCTTCCTCGGCGGCGATGCTCCAGGCGATCTTCGCGAACCCCGGCTCGGCGAAGCTCGCGAACTCGGGCCCCGGCATTCCCCGGAACCGGACGACCGGCTCCCAGGGCTTCGTGACCGCGCCCATCACCAGCTGCCGCCCCGGATCCTCGTCGAGGACCACCCAGCCCTGCGCGAGCGCCGAGTCGAGGAAGGCGCGATGCGCCCGGCGGCGGACGCCGCCGCGCAGCCGCTCGGGGAGCGTCCGCACGAAGAAGAGCGCCCGCACGACCGGGGATCGCTCGAGGTCGAGCCGGCGCAGCGCGGCGTAGGCCCTCTCCCGGTCCGCCCTCACGACGCCCTCGTGGCGGTCGCGCACGTCGAATTCCGGCAGGTAACGGTCGAGAAGGTTGGCGACTTCCACGCCGCTACCCCTTGTCCTCGAGGCCCGCGGGCGCGAAGCGCGCCAGCCGCTTCTGGAGCCACGACGGCCTCTCTCCCCGCATCTCGGCCCGCTCCTTGCCCGCCACGGCGGAGCGGACGAGGTGCGCGCCGAGAAACCGCACGGGCTCGGGCGGAAAGCGGCCGGCCGACCGGCCGACGAGCGGGTGGTTCGCCCACTCGTCGTCGCGCCCGAGGGCGAGGCTCGCGAGGACCTTGCCGCCGACGACGCTCGGGCCCACGCCGTTGCCGCTCCACCCGACGCCGTAGACGATGTGCTCGCGCCCACCGAGCCGGCCGAGCAGGGGCAGGCTCGTGGGCGTGCGGTCGATCGGGCCGCACCAGTCGTGGGTGATCGGCACGTCCGCGAGCGCCGGGTAATAGCGGCGCAGGTCCGCCGCCACGGTCGCCGCGCGGCCCGCGTTGCGGTCGAAGTCGGGTCCGATCCGCCCGCCGAGCGCGATGCCCCAGCCTCCCTTGCCGAACGCGATCCGGCCGCCGCGCGTCACGTGGTAGTAGTCCACCATCGTCTGCGAGTCCGTGATGCACTCGCCTCCCGACCAGCCGAGGCCACGGATGCGATCCGCCGCGGGCGCGGTGACCACCATGTCGCTCGTGATCGCGACGATCGCCCGCGAGAGCTCCCGGATCCCCGCGGCCCACGCGTTCGTGGCGATCACGAGGCGGTCGGCCGTGAGCTCCCCGCGGCTCGTGCGGAGCCGGACCGGCCTTCCGCGGTCGAAGGACACGACCCGCGTCCCTTCGAAGAGGCGCACGCGGGCCTCGAGGGCGACCCGGCGCAGGCCGCGCGCGAGCGCCGCCGGCTGCACCGTCGCGGCGCTCGCCTCGAGGACGCCCGCGCGGTGCGCCGCCGAGCCCGACCGCCGGGCGACGTCCTCGGGCGGGAGGCGGCGGAAGGTTCCGACGCCGAGCCTCTCGCAGAGCGAGACGACGCCCTCCCAGGCGCCCATCTGCGCGGCCGAGGTCGCCGTCCACAGCCAGCCCGCGCGGCGGAAGCCCGCGTCGATCCCGTGGGCCTGGCAGAACGAGCCGATCTCGTCGATCGCCGCCTCGGATCCCCGCGCGACGCGCACCGCGTCCTCGACGCCGCAGAGCGCGGCCAGCGACGAGAGCTTCGGCCACCACGAGAGCACGAAGCCGCCGTTGCGCCCCGAGGCGCCGCCGCCGCAGATGTCCTGCTCGAGCACGGCGACGTCGCAGGACGGATCGAGGCGCTTGATGCCGAGCGCCGTCCAGAGGCCCACGTAGCCGCCGCCCACGATCGCGACGTCCGCGCGCGCCTCGCCCTCGAGGGGCGGCTCGTCGGGCGCGTCGCCCGAGACCTCCTGGAGCCAGAACGACCGGTGCTTCTCCAGGCGGCTACCGCTGGTTGCCGTTGTCCATGTCCGAGAAGATGAGCCAGCGTCCGTCGGCCCCCTGGACGAGCGTCAACGTGAACTTTCCGCTGTCCGCCGCGGCGCCGTCCCACGCGTACCCGCCGAGGATGTACCCGACCCGCCCGCTCGTCGCGAACGCGAACGCCCGCAGGGACAGGCGCCCCCCGGCGCGGGCGTAGTGCTCGCGGATCGCCGCGCGGCCGCGCACCGGCGGCCTGCCCGAGGAGAGGACGAACCCGTCTTCCGCGAAGAGCCGGGCCAGGGCCTCGGGGTCGGCGGCGCGCCACGCGGTCTCGTAGTCGGTCAGCACGCGGGCGAGCTCCGGCGGAAGCGAAACGCTCGGAAGGGGAACCGGCGTCGCGGTCGGCGTCGGCGACGGCACCGGCGCGGCGAGCGCCAGCGCGAGGACCGCGGGCTGCAGGACGGCCGCCGCGAGCGACCGGCGGAACACGCTCACGCCCCCAGGGCCTGGCACGTGCGCCGGACGATTTCCTCCAGGACTTTCGCGTCCACGTCCGAGACCTGCCGGATGTAGAGGCACCCCTTGCCGGTCTTGTGCTTGCCCAGCTTCTTCAGGAGCGCGGGCTCCCTGTGGATGCCGCCCATCAGGTACACGACCAGGGCGCCCTTGCGCGGGGAAAACCCGGCCGCGAACCAGTCGTTCTCCCGGCCGCTCTCGTACTTGTAGTGGTAGTCGCCGAAGCCGACGATGCTCGGCCCCCACATCTTCGGTTTCGCCTTCGTCGCGCGCCGGAAGATCTTCACGAGCTTCGCGCAGTCGGCGCGGCGCTCCTCGCCGAGCGTTTCCAGGAAGTCGTTCACGCTCGCGCCGGTCGCCGCCGTCTTGAGCTTCGCGTTGGCCATCTTCAGTCCTCCCTGCCCGCCGAGAGCGCGTACTGCTGGGCGCCCAGAAAGTGGAGCGAGACGTAGGGCGCGTCGCCGACGACCCAGCTGTCGTGCGGCACCGGCGGAACGTAGAAGAGCTGGCCGGCTTCGAGCTCGATGACCCGGCCGTCCTCGAACGCCACGGTCGCGACCCCGGACACGACCATCCCCGCGTGCTCGACCGTGCAGAGCGACGCGCCCACGACGGGGCCGACGTGGGACGACCACTTCCAGCCGGGCTCGTAGGAGGCGCGGCCGATCGTCTGGGACCCGAGGCGGACGAGGTCGAGCCGCCCCCGCTCGAACCGCCGCGTCTCGTCGGGTCTCTCGAAGCGCTTGAGAAGGACGTCGTTCACCCGGACCTCCTATCGCCCGCCCGTCTCGCGGCGCGCGGCGACGTTGCGCACGAGGTGTTTCGACGGCAGATCCACGAGCGTGCCGGTAATCTCGTCGCCCCTCACGACGAAGGCCCAGAGGCCGTGAACGCGCGGGGTCCGCAGCTCCGAGAGCCACGCTCCCTGCTTCGCGTCGTACGCGAAGTCCATCTCGCCCATCAGGGCCTTCTCGCCGTCCACGATCTTGAAGGCGGACAGGGTCACGGCGTTGCCGCCCGCCGCCGCCTCGCGAACCTCGTAGACGACCACCTCGTCGCGGCAGGCCGGGTAATCGGGGTTCCCGACGCAGGTGGACGTGCCCTTCCAGGTCCCCAGGATCCGCCCCGGCTCCGCCGCCGCGAGCGCTCCCGCCGCGGCGAGCGCCGCCAGCGCGGCGAGCGCGAACCGCGCGGCCCTCTCAGCGGACCTCGAAGACACCCTCGACCTCCACGGCGACGTCGTACGGGAGCGCCGCCACTCCGACCGCCATGCGCGCGTGGCGCCCGGCGTCGCCGAACACCTGCACGAAGAGGTCCGAGGCGCCGTTGACGACCTGCGAATGCGCGAGAAAGTCCGGCGTCGAGTTCACGAAACCGGCGATGCGGGCGCAGCGCCGCACGCGGTCGAGGTCGCCCTCCACGGCCGTGCGCAGGTGCGCGACGAGGTTCAGCGCGCACAGGCGCGCCGCCTGCTGTCCTTCCTCGACGCCGAACTCGCGGCCGAGCTTTCCGATGAAGCGGCGTTCCCCGTTCCACTGGGACAGCTGCCCCGTCAGGAAGACGAGGTCGCCGGTCCGGACGAAGGGAACGTAGTTGGCACCCGGGGTGCTCGGCGTCGGCAGCTCGATTCCGAGCTCCTTCAGCCGGCCGTCGATCCGTCCCGCCATCGTCGGACCTCCGCGCGAATCATAGTGCCGTTGCCCGCCGGCCGGACGACCTCGGCCCTCAGGGCCGCGGACACCGGCTCCCGAGCTCCGTCTTGCTCTCGTCGAGCGGCCGCGCGCCGAGCGTCCTCAGCCGCGTCACGAGGCCGGCGAACCGCGCGAGCTCGTCCACGTCGTTGGCGGCCGCGCGCGAGATTTCCAGGCGCACGTCCCCGCCGGGGAGCCTCCACTCCTCGACCCGGTACGCCTCGGCCCGCGTCGCCCCGATCTGCCACCGCGTCATCCGCGAGGCGCACCGCTTCGCGGCCGCGCCGAGCTCACGGGGCGGCTCTTCCGCGGCCAGCGTGCAGCTGTACGAGTAGACCCGCGACGGCGCGTCCGCGCCCCCGAACCCGATGTCCACTTCCTCGCTCCGCCGGAACGCCTCCGTCGTCGGACAGCCCCAGCGCCCGGCGAGCGGCCGCGCGAGGCGGAACTTGAGCCGGATCTCCGGGCCCGCGTCCCCGCCCGATCGCCGCCGCAGCACGGTGTCCGCCCCTGCCGGCGCGCCGGCCGGCTTCGGCAGATCGAAGTACCGCACCTCGAACACCTCGCCCTTCGACGGCGGGGCCTCGAGGAACGCGAGCACCTCCGCGGCGGTCGCCGGCCCGCCCTCCTGAGGATTCCAGCGCACGGCGTACTCCGCCCTTCGGGGCTCCGCTCCCGCGGCGGCCTCTCCGGATCGCGCCCCGACGAGGGCCGCGAGCGCGAGCGCCGCGATCACGCCGCCGGCGGCCTCATCCCGCGGGGACGCCGTCGAAGAAGTCCACGACGCCCGACTCGAGCGAATACTCCGCGCCCACGACCAGCAGTTTCCCGGCCCGCACGAGGCCTTCGAGGATCTCGGATCCGGTCCGCAGGTGAGCCGCCGACGAGGCGATGTTGGCGCGCACGGCGTTCGCGACGAGCTCTTCCGGCCTTGCCGCGAGCCCGGCCGCGAGCAGCGGCGCGACGCTCGGCCGGATCCGGTCGACGATCGAGCGCAGGTTGCGGGACTGGTTCGGCGCCGGCTGCCGCAATTCGTCGACCGTCGCGAGGATCGCGCCGCACTGGGTATGGCCGAGGACCACGACGAGCGGCGTGCCGAAACGGGCCGCCGCGAACTCCACGCTGCCGACCTGGGAGGGCGCGACGATGTTGCCGGCCACGCGGATGACGAAGAGGGCGCCGAATCCCTGGTCGAACACGAGCTCCGCCGGGACCCGCGAGTCCGAGCAGCCGAGCACGATCGCGAAGGGCTCCTGGCCCGCCGCGAGCCGCGCCCGCATCTCGGCGTCCGGCATCGGGGAGTGGTCTCGCACGCTCGCGACGAAACGGCCGTTGCCCGCGCGCAGGCGTTCGAGGGCTTCCGGGGGAGAGATCATGGCCGAAAGACTAACAGGACGCGCGCGGCGGGAGCGAGGCGCCGCCGCGCGGCCGCCACCGGTACGCCGCGAGCGACAGCGCCCCGGTCGCGTCGAATCGCACGCCCTCCCGGCGCAGGAGGACGCCCTGGATCGCGTCGTGGCCCGAGCCGTCCGAGCGCAGGCTGACCCGGCCCCGGGCGTTGACGACCCGCTGCCACGGAACGCCGCTGCGGGCGGGCAGCGCGGACAGCGCGTACCCGACGAGCCGCGCCTGGCCGGGCTTTCCCGCGAGCGCCGCCACCTGTCCGTACGTCGCCACGCGACCCTTCGGGATCCGGCGCACCACGGCGTAGATGAGGTCGTACGAGCTCAACGCCTTCCCGTCGCCGTTCCGCGCGGCCGAGCCCTTACCGGGCCCCCGTCCCGCCCGCGTCCGCGCCGGAGCGCGCGCGCAGGAGCAGCACGACCCCGATCACGAGGAAGGCGAGGCCCGTGGCGAGAAACGCCCGCTGCCCGGAGCTGCCGACGGCGACGAACACGACCCCGATGACCATCAACGCCGCTCCCGCGCCTCGCCGAGGTTTCATCGCCGCTCCTCCTCAGCGCCGTCCCGCGGCGCCGGTTTCACTCCGCTCGATCGCGGAGCGCAGGCGCTTCGGGGCCGCCTCGAGGTATCCGTCGCGAACGAGCCCGGCCACGATACCCCAGTCGAGCCCCTCGTCGAGGCGGATGCCGAGCCAGCCCCGCGGGCCGACGTAGGGCGGCACGAAGAACCGCCCGGGGTCGGCGCCGACGAGCGCCTCCTGCGCCCCGGCCGGGGCCTTGCACCAGAGCGCGAGCCGGCCGTCGCCGTGGTGGTCGTCCAGGTACATCGCGAACTGACGGTCGCGCACGCGAAAGGTCGGCGCGCCCCAGGCGAGCTTCTCGTGCGCCTCGGGCAGCGCGAGGCACATCCTGCGGACGCGCGCGAGCACCGCCGCGTGGCGCAGCGGGGCCTTCGTTGCGCGGACAGCCTTACCCGCGGCCCGTCGGGTCGTCGGGGCCTTCGCCGGCTTTCTCGTCATGGCAGCGCGTAGTCGAAGTCGTAGAAGTGCTTTCCGTCCTCGATCCGGATCGCGAGGGTTCCCGAAAGACCCGCGAGCTCGCCCGTGCCGGAGTCCGGCACGACGGCGATCGACAGCTGTGCCGCGCCGCGCGTCATCGTGCCCGAGTGCTGGAGCGCGAAGCCGCCCTTGCGGCCGTCGAGGCTGCCTTCGACCCGCTCGAGCGCGACGTATCCGCCGGACGACCCCGGGCCGCCGGAGCCGACCGCGAGCATCTCGCCGCGGGCCGTCGCCTCGAGGCCGCCCCGGTACTGCTTGTCGAGGGAGAAGCGTCCGACCGTCCCCCCGTCCTCGTCCTTGCGGGGAACCATCTTCACCTCGAACGTACCGCTCGCGCGGTGGGACACGGGCGCCTCCTTTGCTCCGGGTTCCGGAAGTTGCGTGGACTGGTAGGCCGCCATCCGCCAGCGCCCGCCCTGCTGGAGGTACACGGCCGTGAACACGACGGAGAGGGGGTGCGTCGTCCCGTCGGCCTCGGCGACGAAATCCGCCTTGCCCCTGAGGATCGCCGCGCCGCCGTCCACGCGCACGCTTCGATCGCGCGGCGTCATGCTCCGGTACCGCAGGCGCCCGGACCGGATCCGCTCGATGAGCTCGGAGCCCGAGTCCGGGCGGGCGTTCGCGTGCACGTAGACGAGGTCGGGGGCGAAGATCCGGCCGAGGGCGTCGGCGTCGCCCGCCACCATGGCGCGGATGCGCTCCGCGTCGGCCGCGAGGACGGCGTCGCCGACGTCCGGCCCGGCCGCCCCCGCGGCAGCGGCGAGCAGGACGGCCGCGGCGAAAAGGGCGAAGCGCCGCGGGGTCATGACGGGATCGCGCGCGCCGTCATTCGCCCGTGAAGAGCGTCCGGCGGTCCACGAAGCAAAGGCCGTTGCCGAACGGGTCCTCGGCATAGAACGAGCGCTCGCCCCACGGCCGGCGGACGACGGCTCCCCCGCGCTCGCCGTGGACCATCTCCTTCGAGAGGCACCGCAGCGCCCGGGCGCGGGCATGGACCGCCGCGACGTTCGAGACCGCGAAATACAGGTCCTGCGGCCCGGCCTTCGGCTTCGGGACGTCCACGAGGGCGAGGAGGACGCCGCCGCAGTCGAAGTAGTGGCGTCCGCCGCCGACCTGCCGCCCCTTCACTCCGAGCAGCCGCGCATAGAAACGGCTGGCCTTCTCCAGGCCCGTCACCTCGAGCGTGACGCGAAAGAGAACCGGCCCCTTCTTCATCGGACCCCTCCCCCTTTTCCTCCGGACGCGGCGAACGCTCCGTTGAGCGCCGCGTACGGGACGGCGGCTCCCAGGCGCTCGAACGTCCCCGACTTCGCGATGTCCTCGGCGGCCGCCAGAAATCCCGTCCACGCCGCGCGGGCCAGCGCGCCGCCGACGCTGATGCGCCGCACTCCGATTCGCGCGAGCTCCTCGACGGTCGTGAATCCGCCGCCGACGAGCGCGTTGACCGGCTTCGGCGCGACCGCGCGCACGACCGCCTCGATGTCGGCGGCGGTTCGCAGGCCCGGCGCGTAGAGGCAGTCGGCCCCGGCGGCCGCGTAGGCGGTCAGCCGGCGAATCGTCTCGCCGAGGTCCGCGCGGCCGACGAGAAATCCCTCCGACCTCGCCGTGAGGAGGATCTCGGTGCCGCTCTCGTCGATCGCGCGACGCGCGGCGGCGATCCGGTCGACGGCCAGCGCAAAGGGAAACAGGGGTTCGGACGGATTTCCGGACGAATCCTCGATCGACAGCCCCGCGATTCCCGTCCCCGCCGCCGCGGCGACGTTCGCGCCCACGGCCTCCGGCTCGACCGCAAATCCGCCTTCGAAGTCGGCGCTGACCGGGACGTCGACCGCCGCGGCGATCGCGCGGACGTGCGCCAGCGCCTCCGCGAGCGTCACGCCGTTGTCCGGCCGCCCGAGCGACCAGGCGAAGCCCGCGCTCGTCGTCGCGAGAGCCCGAAATCCCGTCTGGGCGAGCAGGCGCGCGCTTCCGACGTCCCAGGGGTTCGGGATCACGAAGCAGCCCGACTCGTGGAGCCGCCGGAATTCGCGCGTTCGCGCGTCGGGCCGCATCATCCCGTCGAGACATCCCGGACCGGCCGCGAGGGCGCCGCTTCCGGAGAGCCGCCGGGCGCCGCCGCGACGGCGACGAGCAGTCCCGCGAAGAGGTAACCGAGGGTGTGGGGACTGCGGCTCCAGGCGAGAAGGGCGCCGGCGCCGAACGCGAGGTACACCGCCGCGATGATCGCGAGCGGCAACCGCGGTACCGGCTCCCCGCGCGCCGCCCGCACGGCCGCGCCCAGGACGAGCACGGCGAAGCCGAACATCGCGAACGCTCCGAAGTACAGGCCGGCCGAGACCGCGGCGAGCAGCGTGGGCCGCACCGCGATCTCCGCCATGTCTTCCCTCAGATGGGGAACCGAAAGGAAGGCGTTGATCACGGCCGCGAATCCCATCAAGGCCGCGGCCAGGAAGAGCAGGGTCGCGCGCAGGGCGTTCTTCAACTCGAGGCCTCCCCGGCGACGCCCCCGGCTCCGCTCGCAGGCGGGGCCGCGAGCTGCTGGAGCAGGCCGCCCACGTTCCAGTTGTCCCAGCCCTCGACGATCCGGCCGTCCTTGAAGCGCAGCCACGTCACGCCCCGGAAGGACGCCCGGCGCCGGCTCGCGGGGATCCCGAGCGCGGCGCCCTGGTGCGTCCCGGCGGCCGACCACCGCACCGCCACGTCCGCGCCTTCCGCCGCCGTGGCCTCCACGGTGACGTTCAGGTCCGGGAACGCTTC
Source organism: Thermoanaerobaculia bacterium (assembly GCA_041912555.1). GTDB lineage: Bacteria > Acidobacteriota > Thermoanaerobaculia > UBA5066 > Gp7-AA6 > DAHUXD01. Next base: position 73,088 of record JAYRMU010000013.1, on the reverse strand, counting down.
GAGCAGGACGCTGCGGGCCTCGAGAAACTGCGCCGGCCCCCGAACGTCCGCGCCCTCGAGGTGCCCGATCCCCTCGACGTGAAACAGCTCGTGCACCGCGGCGTCCCTCCGCCGGTTCCACACGTCGTCGAACCACCGTCTCGCGAGCTCGGAGTTGGATTCGGACATCGTTCACCTCCTGCGCCGGCCCATGAGCGGCCGGGCGCGACTCCCGCTTCGCCGATTCAGTACGCCATGCCGCCGGCGGAAAACAGCGGCCCGGGCTTCCGGCCTTCCGCAACCGCCTTCAGTCGGAACATCAGCTCGCCCCAGGTCGTGTTGCACGACTCGAAATACTCGGTCGGCTTCGCCCAGTCCGCGTGCGTGAACCGAACGGCGGTGGCCGCCTTCCGCGCCTCGAGCTCGAACACGAGGCGCGTGCCGCTCCATTCGGCGCCGCTCTCGCAGAGCCACGCCGCCCGCCGGCCCGCGTCGAGATCGAGCGGTTTCAGGCGATAGACGGTCGCGCGGCCGAAGAACCCGAGCTCCGCGGTTCCGTCCGGCGCCACGGCGACGTCTTCCGCCCACCAGGCCCGGAAGCCGGCGCCGCTGCCCACGAACGGAAAGACCTTTTCCGGGCCGGCTGCCGCCTCGATCCTGTGAACGATGTCCGCCATGTCGTCTCTCCCGGCGCGGCGCCCGCGCGCGCCCCTGATTTTCCGGCCGCGGTTCCTCACGTGGCGTACTGCGCCACCCCGTTTCCGAACGACCAGTTCTCCTTGACGACCTCGACGAGGTTGACGAACACGTCTTCGGGCCGGACTCCGGGATTCTCGGAGAGATTTCGCGCGACGGCGGCGAAGAGCGCGCGCTTCTGCTCGAGCGTCCGGCCGTGGCTCATCGTGATCTGCACGAAGACGACGCCCGTCGTGCGCTCGATCCCGAGGTACCGCGGATCGAACACGAGGCCCGTCGTCTCGTGCGCGGCGAGCACCTGGAAGCGGTCCTGCTGGGGAATCCCGATGGCCTCGACGAGGGCCCTGTGCACTCCGTCGCCAATGACGGCGAGCTGATCCCTCCGAACGGACAGGACGTCGATTCGAACGAGCGGCATGGCGGGCCCCCTCGGGCGGAGGATATCCGAGGTAGACGGCGGCGAGGCCCGCGGTCAGCCGGCGCGCGGCCGGATCGCGTCGAAATCGGCCCGGTCGAAGCCCAGTCCCGACGGCCGTTCGTAGAGAACGAGCGCATGATCGCTCAGCCAGACGATCCCGGGCCTGTAGTCCAGGGCTCCCAGGAGCTCGCGATGGAAGCCCTCGGGCATCCCGAGCCGGCGCGCGTGGATTGCCAGGGCCTCTTCGAGCCCGATCCACCGATCCTCTTCGGCCTCGCCGTGCGGCCACGCCGGAGGCGGCGCATCGCGGCGGGCGGCGATGCCCCGAAGGAGCGCGGCGAACTCCAGCCGATCGACCACGAGCCGCGACTGCACTTCGTGAACGGCGATCGAACGATCGCTCAACCAGAGGGTGCCGGGTTGCCGGGGGATCCGTTCCCGCAGGAGCTCCCCGGAGAGCCCGACCTCCCGGCCGTAGAGCGCGACGGCCTCATCGATCCCGAGCCAGCGCCCCGTCTCGTCACCGCTCGTCACTCCGGACCTCCCGAAGCCCCGCGCGGCGCCGGGGCCGCGCCGTGGCGGCGGAGGACCTCGTCCACCCGCTCGTCGCCCGTCGGGTACCCGCTGTCTTCCAGCCGGGCGCCGGCCGCGATCAGCAGCTCGACGATGCGGAGGTGATCGGGCCGCGGCTCGTGGATCGCCGACCAGACCGTCGTCCCGAGGGCCGTGCCCCCGAAACGGTTCCTCGCCTCGAGCGGGGCCTTCCTCGCGATCAGCAGCCGGACGGTGTCGAGCTGCCCGCGATTGACGGCCCAGTGGAGCGCCTCGAAGCCGGTCGTGGCGCCCGCCGACGGGTCGAGGCCGCGGTCCATCAGGAGGGCCGCGACCTCGGTGCGGCCGAGGAAGCACGCGCACGTCAGCGCTTCGTTCGCCGCCGCCGGCTCGCCGTCGAACCACCCTCGCTCGAACCACGAGACGATCGGGCTTGCGCTTCCGTCGGGCGAGTCCAGGAAAAACGGCTCGAGGCGAGAGAAGTCCCCGGCCAGCAGCCCCTCGACCGCCGCGCGAAAGTCGCTCCGGCCGGAGCTCACGCCGACGTCCGCACCAGGCGCCACGCCCAGACGGAAAGCGCGGCGGAGATGACGGTCACGAGCAGGAACCAGGGGTTCCCGGCGGCGTGTGCGCCCTCCTCGGCGATGCGCCAGAGATGCACGATCACGAGGAGCCCGAACACCGTTCCGGTCGTGACGACGTACGTCTTCATGAGGCGGCCTCCTCCTGCGCGAGCGGAGAGCTTACGCCGGACCCGCGCCCGCGGGGAACCAGGCCATCGCGACGTCGTCCACGACGGAGCCGTCCGGCAGGCGGACCCGCTGCCGGAGCCGGCCTTCCTCGACGAACCCGGCGCCTCGATGAAGACGGATCGCCGCCGTGTTCGTGGAGCGGACCAGGAGCTCGACCTTCCCGACGCGGGCCTCCGCCGCGGCCCACGCGAGAAGGTCGTCGAGGAGCCGCCGCCCGCCGCCTTGGCCCCGCCGGCCCGGATGGACCACGAGCGTGAGGCGAAAGACGTGCGCGTTCGCGGCCATCTCCATCGGGTCGAGGAACGCGTGGCCGGCAAGGGCCCCGTCCTCCTCGGCCACGACGTAGCGCCCTCCGGACTCGAGAGCCGCGATCTTGTCCGCGTACGCCCGGACGGGGATCTCGCCCGGCAGGCCGACGAGCAGGCCCGGCGTTTCCGCCGTCGCGCGCTCGGCGGCCGCGATCGCCCCGGCGTCGGAAAAAGCGGCGCTCCGGATGTTCATCGTCTCGCGGGCGCCGCCCGGATCAGGTGTGCGTCACCATGATCACGTAGCCGTCCGGGTCCTCGATCCGGAACTCCCCCCGCGGCGCATAAAAGGGGAACCGAATCTCTCCCGCCTCGACGCCCTGCGCGGCCAGCGCCTCGCGGGCGGCCGCGACGTCGTCGCAATACGCGTAGAAGAGGACGCCCTGAAGTCCCGGGCCGAGAGGCGCGTCCGCCTTCGTCACCATCAGCATCGCGCGCCCCGAGACGAGGGACGCCCAGGTCGGCTCCGCCTGGCCGGGCGGCGTGAAGGCGTCGTCGACCTCGAAGCCGAGGAGCCGGTAGAACGCCACCGAGCGGGCCACGCTCGCGACGTGCGCCATCGGCACGAGCGCGCGGACGGGACTCGTCACGCTCGCCCGTTCGCGGGTCCGAGAACGTCGTACTCGCTCTGCACGAGGCCGCTCGGGAAGTGCCGCGTCGCCACGTGGCGCAGGAACAGGTCGTGCGCCAGCGCGCCGAAGAGAGGAATCCCCTGCCCGATCAACACCGGCACGCGGGTGATGATCAGCTTCTGGACGAGCCCCGCCCGCAGGAATCGCTGGATCGTGATCCCGCCGTCCACGTACAGGTTGGAGGCGCCCGTCGCGGCCAGGCGCGCGACGATCGAGGCGGGGTCGCCCCCCATCTGCTCGACGACGCCCCCGCGGACCCCGGAGAAATCCAGCGGCCGGCTGCTCAGCACGACCACGCGCTTGCCGCCGTACGGCCACGTCTCGAAGCCGAGGACCGTGTCGAACGTGTTGCGGCCGATCACGAGGGCGTCCACGCTCGCCATGAACTCGTCGTAGCCGTGGGGCTCGCCGCCGCCCGGTGGAAGAAAGTCGAGCGCGCCGTCGGGCCGCGCGAGGAAGCCGTCCACGCTCGTGCCGACGAAAACCGAAACGGTCATGGACGCTCCTTTCCCGGGAACCGCCCGTCGAGGACTCTTCCGGGCGACGGCCCGCGGACGCCGTCCTCCGAGTCCTCCGAATCGAGACCCGCCGCGTGCAGCGAGAGCCCGAGGCGGGCGGCGCCGGCGGCGAGCAGGGTCAGCACGACGAGCGTATAGGCGAGGCGCTCCCCGTACCAGAGGTCCGCGAACCACTCCCGGAACTCGGCCGCGATGACGTTGGCCTTGCCGCCGTAGGCCTCCAGGTCGTGGAGGTACTTCTTCGTTTCGAGGGGCTCGTACCCGAGCGGGTTCGCGGGCCGCACGCGGTCGGCTACGTAGACGCAGAGCGCCGCGGAGAAACCGACGGCGAGGATCGTCCGCGTGACGCGCCGGATGCGGCGCGCCTCGCGGTCGGCTCGAGCCTCGGCCTCAGGCCGCATCGCGCGGCCCCCGCGGGAGCGTCACGACGCCGGCTCGTAGCGCAGGAACACCTTGCCGTTGCCGAACGTCCGCGAGCCCATCAGCCGCAGCAGGCGCTTCTCGCGGACTCCGTCGAACATCGTCCTTCCGCTCCCGAGGACGACCGGCGTCACCAGGACCTGGAACTCGTCGATGAGACCGGCCTCCGTCAGCTGCGCCACGATGCTGCCGCTCCCGAGAATCACCAGGTCGTCGCCCGGCGCCTCCTTCAGGGCGCGCACCGCCTCGACCAGGTCGCCCTTCGACAGCGTCGTGTTGCTCCAGGATGCGCTCGTGAGCGTCCTCGAGAACACGATTTTCGGAAGCGCGTTCATCCGCTCGGCCACCACGGGATCGTTCTTCGAAGCCATCGGCGTGGGCCAGTAGCTCGCCATGAGCAGGTAGGTCACGCGGCCGAAGAGCAGGACGCTCCCGCCCCGCGCGTTCTCCGCGACGAAGGCCTGGAATTCCGGATCGTCGCTGCCCGCGTGGGCCCAGCTCATGTCGCCGCCGGGCCCCGTGAAGTAGCCGTCGAGGGTCACGCTGTTGAAGACGCTGAGCTTTCGAACGGTCGTCACTTCTTTCCTTTCGTCCTGCGCGGCGAGCGCGGCCGCGAGGGGCGCCGACGGGGAGATGGCGCCCCGCCCCGCTCGGGGGCGCTCATCGCCGCCCCCGTTTCGCTCTGCCGATTATCCCTCCCTCCCGGGAGCTCGGCCCGGCGTGGCGTCGCGGTATCGCCCGGGCGCGTACCTCTTCGCGAGCAGGCCCGTCGCCTCCTCGACGCGGATCTCCTGGACCAGGACGCCCTCCTCGCCGTAGGGCAGGTGCGCCTGGCAGCGGCCCGACGGGTCGATGAGGCTCGTCGCGGACTCCGGGAATCGCACCGCGTAGTTGACGCTCGCGAAGTAGATCGTGTTCTCGATGCTGCGCATCCTCATGGCCTTCTCGTAGTAGGCGCCGTCCGCGGCGCCCCACTGCGCCGGGCAGGCGCCGGTCCGGTCGCTGCCCGTCAGCTGCGGGTGAAACACGATCTTCGCGCCCCGCGCCGCCGCCCAGCGCACGGTCTCGGGATAGCGCCACCCCTCGTGGCAGATCGCGACGCCGAAGCTCACCCCGTTGACCTCGAAGATCTGCCTCGTGTCGCCGGGCACGTAGAACCGGTCCTCGCTCGGGTCGAGCTGGTTCTTCGTCTGGATTCCCGCGAGCTCGCCCCGCGCGTCGAAGACGACCGCGGCGATCTGCCGGCCGGCTCCGGTGTGCCGTTCCATTCCCACGATGGCGGCGATCTTCCGGTGGCGCGCCCACTGCGCCACGGCCTTCAGCGCCCGCTCCTGGTCCGCCGGATCGAAGGGCGGGACTTCGAAATCCTGGCCGCGGAGGCCCGGCAGATAGGCCTCCGGGAAGCACACGATCTCCGCGCCCCGCGCGGACGACTCCGTGATCAGGCGCTCCACCCGCTCCAGCCCGTCGTCGAGCGTCGCCGCGATCCGGGGAGACGCCAGCGCGACGATCAGATGCTCTCCGTGTCCGTCGGACGGAAATCGACGCCGACGGTGACGTACTGCCGCTCGGCGACCCCGTTGCAGGTCCCCGGGACGAAGGGGCGCCGGCGCAGCGTCGCCACGAGCGCGTCCATGAGCTTCTGGTCGTTGCCCCGGAGCGGATGCACTTCGCCCACGCTTCCGTCTTCGAGGACGAGGACCTCGGTCCACGCGTACTTGTCGCGCCACTCGTCTTCCGACCATCCGGCGAGCACGATGCTCCGGGGCCGCGCCGCAACGCGATCCTCGCAGGGAGGGTTCCGGTCGGGCAGCGCGGATGCGCGCAGATCGAGCCCCGCGCTGTGGCACCCGGCGCAGAGCGCGAGCGCCGCTCCGAGGAGCGTCCATCCGGCGCGCCGCCGCGGGGCCCCGCTCGAAGGACTGTTCCTCGTGGTCATCGCTTCTCCGTGCCTCGCTCCGCGCGGGGGCCCGGCCCATTATCTCCGCGCCGGCGTCAGCGGCTCCGGTACACGTCGGTGCTCAGGTACTTCAAGCCGGAGTCCACCATCAGCGTGACGACCGAAGCCCCGGGGCCGAGCCTCCGGGCGACCTCGATCGCGCCGACGACGTTGGCGCCCGACGACGTCCCCGCGAAGAGCGCCTCCTCGCGTGCGAGCCGCCTCGCCATGGCTTCCGCGTCGGCCGTGCGGACCGGCACGATGTCGTCCACGAGGCTCGGGTCCCAGAGCGGTGGAACGCGGCCGATGCCGATCCCCTCGATCCGGTGGGCCCCCGCGGCGCCCCCCGACAGCACCGGCGACTCGGCGGGCTCGACGACGGCGATGCGGACGCCGGGCCGGTGCCGGCGCAGCACGGTGGCGACGCCGCGCGCGGAGGCCGCCGCGCCGGCCGACTGGACGAAGGCGTCCACCGTCCCGCCCGTCTGCTTCCAGATCTCTTCGCCGAGCGAGGCGTAGCCCGCGATGCTGTCGTGGTTGTTGAGCTGGTCGATCCAGTAGGTGCCCGGCTCGCGGCTGAGCGTGCGGGCGGCCTCGATCATGTCCAGGATGAGCTTCTTCGTCGTCAGGCCGCCCTCGCTCGGGACGAGCGTCAGCTCCGCGCCGAGGGCCGCCATGTGGTCGCGCTTCTCCTGGCTGAAGGCGTCCGACGTGACGATCCGAAGCCGGTATCCCTTCGCGGCGCACACGAGCGCGAGCGACGCCCCGGTGCTTCCGCCGGTGTACTCGACGACCGAGTCCCCCGGTTTCAGCCGGCCGTCGGCCTCGGCCCGCGAGATCACCGCGAGGGCCATCCGATCCTTCATGCTGCCGGTCGGGTTCTCCCACTCGAGCTTCACGAAGACGTCCGCGCACCCGGGCGGAACGACCCTGCGGAGCCGCACGAGCGATGTGTTGCCGATGGCGTCGAGGATGTTCACGAACGCGGACCCTCCCCACGGATCTCTATGCCGCCTCCCGGCCGGAGGATTCCGCCTTCGACCCTCTACCCCCGGCCGAGGATCCCGAGGTACGCCCGCCAGGGCCCGACCGCGGCCGTGTACCGGCGCGCCATCACGCGGACCGTCTGCCCGATGTGGTCGAGATCGTGCGCGACCCAGGTCGAGAGGTGCTGCGCCAGCGTCACCGAGCCGAATTCGGGGTGACGGCCGCGGCGGGCGAGATCGGCTTCCGTCAGGCCGAGCTCCGCGAGGCGGTCCAGGCTCGCCACTCTCAGCCGGTCGAACTCGTCGAGGAGATCGCGGATCGAGCGCCCCTTCGACGCGGCGAACATCGCCTCGCGGTCGAACGAAGGGAAGGCCACGGCCTCGCCGTGCCGGAGAAGGTGCTCCACGCGCGGGATCCAGTCGGTCCGCTCGCCGTGGATCAGGTGGCCGACGACGTCGAACGGGCTCCACGTCCCCGGGCCCTCCGTCGCGCCGGTCCACGGGGCGGGAAGGTCCTCGAGCAGCGCGCGCAGCGCGTCCGGCGTGCGCCGCAGGACGGGCAGCGCCTCGCCTAAGCGAAACTCCGCGGGCCCGGTTTCCATCGGGGCTCCTCCCTCGCTTCTCACTGCAACGCCGCGCCGCACTTGCGGCAGACCAGGACGGAGGGCGGCTGGCCGAGCGGGGCCCCGCAGGCCGGGCAGCGCCAGAGCCTCACGAATGCCAGGCCGACGACCGCCGCCACGACCGCCCAGGCGATCAGCCATCCGTTGGGCCCCAGGCCGAGAAGCGGCCCGCGCCGAAGGCTCCAGAGCTCGCCGGCGAGCGGCAACGCCAGGAGAAACAGCCCGAGGACGGTCCTGCGCCTGCGCCGCGCGAACTCCGCCCTGACGTCGTCCCTCACGATCGGTCCCATGCCCCGACTCGCTCCCGCCTCACCGCCGCTTGAAGAACTGAACGGCGCGCTCGTGCTCCTCAGCGGCCTTCCGAGTCCGGAAGGTGCCGAGGTTGCGCCGCTTGCCGGTCTTCGGGTCCTTCTTCCCCGAATACAGGCGGTACTGGCCGGACGGGAGCTTGCGGATCATCGCGGCGCATCCGTCGCCAGGACCTCGCGGATCGACCCGGAGAATTTCCGCATCACGACGTCCTCCTTCCGCCTGCGCCGCGCGCGGCGCCTGAACCTTGGCGGCCTGCGCCCGTACGAAGGATATCTGTGAAGAGGGGGCAACGATGAACACGGCAGGAACACCGCCGCCCGCCGAACGGCGCCGTGCGTCCCGGCAAACGACGCTTTCGTCCTTCCCAAGCGTTTCCCGTTTCGCGCCGGCCCGGGCCTGGCTCCTCGCCGCGCTCTCGGCCGTCGCCCCGCTCCTCGCAGCTCCGACGACGGCGGCGCCTCCGGGAACGGCGGCATCCTCCGCGCCGCAGACGCTCTCCGTCCCCCCGGACTCTCCCCGCTGGGACCTTCAGGGACAGGCCAGCGCGGCGGACTACCTGGGCCGGAAGTGCCTCTTCATCGACGGCGGCGCCGCCATCCTCAACGACTTCGAGATGCGCGACGGCGTGGTGGACGTGGACGTCGCGACTCCGGCCGCCCGCGGGTTCTTCGGCATCCAGTTCCGCATCTCGAACGACGGCGAGGACGCCGAGTGGGTCTACCTGCGCCAGCACAAGTCGGGCCTGCCCGACGCCATCCAGTACACGCCGGTCCTGAAGACCGGCCTGAACTGGCAGATCTACAACGGTCCGGGCTTCACCGCCGCGGTCGACATCCCGAAGGACGCCTGGTTTCACCTGCGGCTCGAGGTGGCCGGGGCGCAGGGCAAGTTCTACGTCAAGGACATGGACAGGCCCGCGCTCGTCATGAACGACCTGAAGAGCGGCATCCCGAAGGGCGCCATCGCGCTCGCCGGCCTGACCGGAGCGACCTACTTCTCCAACTTCCAGGTGAGGACGACGCCCGACGCTCCGTGGGAGCGGCGCCCGCCGCCCATGCCGCCGAACACGCTGACGAAGTGGAGCATCTCGCCCTCGTACGACGCGCTCGCGCGCAATCTCGAGCGGCCGCTCTCCGCCTCCGAGATCGCCGGCATCTCCTGGCAGAGCGTCGAGGCCGAGCCGCCGGGCTTCGTCGTCCTCTCCCGCTACCGCGAGGCCCCGCACCCGCGCGTCACCTTCCAGGGAGACTTCTCGAAGCGCCTCGACCCGCAGCCCGGCACGCAGGTGCTCTACGCCCGGACGACGATCGACTCCGACCGCGACCAGCTGAAGAAGCTCTCGTTCGGCTACAGCGACGAGGTCAGCGTGTTCCTGAACGGGCAGATCCTCTTCCGCGGCCGCAGTGCCCAGGGCTTTCGCGACCCCGGGTTCCTCGGGATCGTGTATCCCGAGGACGACGCCGTCTACCTTCCCCTGAAGAAGGGGCCCAACGAGCTCGTGCTCGCCGTCAGCGAGCTCGGCGGCGGCTGGGGCTTCGTCTGCCGGCTCTCGGACGTCGGAAAGTGAGCGCTCACGCGCGCTTGCGGATCGTGACGTGCGCGACGGCGCGCGTCCCGGGCCGGTGCCCGGCGTACTCGTAGCCGAGCGCCTTCAGGTCGAGCCCGGCGAACAGGTGCTCGCCCGCTCCGAGCAGGACGGGCGAGAGGGCGAGGTGCAGGTCGTCGACGAGGCCGGCGGCGAGGTACTGCCGGATCGTCGCGATGCCGCCGCCGAGACGGACGTCGAGGCCTCCCGCCGCGGCTTTCGCCTGCTCGAGCGCCGCGTGGATGCCCCCGGTGACGAAGTGGAACGTCGTCCCGCCCCGCATGGCGAGCGGAGCCCGGCCGTGGTGCGTCAGGACGAAGACGGGCACGTGGTACGGCGGCTCGTCGCCCCACCAGCCCTTCCATTTGTCGTCCAGCCACGGTCCGCGGATCGGGCCGAACATGTTGCGCCCCAGGATCCAGGCCCCGAATCCGGCGAACCCCTGGACCGCCATCTCCTCGTCGACGCCCGTCTCCCCTTCCCCGGCCCCGTGCATCCGCTGCCAGGTCCGCGTGTGAAAGAGCCAGTCGAACATCGCCGGGCCGCCGACGCCGAGCGGGTGCTCGAGGTCCTGGTTCGGTCCGGCGCCATACCCGTCGAGCGAGACCGAGAAGCTGTGCACGCGCAGTTTCGACACCGGGTCCGCCTCCGTTTCGTCAGCCGCGCCGGACTCGCGACCATCCGCCGTCCGCCGATGGAGCCCACGCGTCGCCCCGCATGTCGAGCCATTCCCCGACCGGCTCGTCCTCCTTCGGATCCGAGCCGAAGCGCAGGACGTGGCCGTCGGGGTCCTCGATCTGCATCTCGCGGGCCCACTGGTAGTTCGTCGGCGGATGGCGGACGCGCGCGCCGCGGGCCGTGTAGTCGCGGAAGAGAAGCTCGACGTCGCCGACGCCGATCCAGACCCAGCTGCCGGGGTGCCCCTGGTCGCCCTCGCACAGGAAGAGCCTGCAGCCGCCGCGGGAGACCGAGGCGAGAAGCCCCGGGGTGTGAAAGTCGACGCGGAATCCGAGCACCCTCGTGTAGTAGTCGACGCTCGCCGGAAGGTCCCGCACCGAGAGAATCGGCGTCACGCCTTCGAAGGCCACCGCGCCGGAGTCCGCTTCTTTCGCTTCAGGCATTTCTCCCTCCCGTCTTCGACCTCGACGCTCCCGCAGGGGACGAGATCATCTCACTGCCGGACGCGACCTCGCGCCTTCCCCGAGCCCCGGCGCAGGTCCCCCGGCGCCGCGCGCACGACGATGAGGAACCGGGGTTCGCCGAGGAGCCCGAGCGGGCGGGCCGATCGCCGAGCGGCGGCGCCGCTATCGCGCCACGCCGCCGCTGCGCAACTCCTCGAGCACGGCGTCTCCCTCCCGCTTGCTCCCGACGCGGAGCGGAATCCCTCCCCCGCTGACCGTCCCGATCCGCGGCGCCGCGACCAGCCGCCCCTTCAGGTAGAGACCCAGGTAATCCCCGGCGTGGCGCTGCGACCATTCCGCGAGACGGCGCCGGCCCTCCGCGTTCAGGGGCAGCCAGATGGTCGCCTCGCCGGCGATGCTCGTCCTTCCGCCCGGGAAGGCGGCCTCCCCGATCTCGACGGCGCTCAGATCGAGAAGCACCGCCGGAGAGACGAACCCGCGGTCGGCCTCGGAGTATGGGAGCACGACCTGCTCGGTGTGCTCCGCGTCGGGATCCCGCCGGATCGAGCGCACCACCAGGTAGTCCGGATTGCGCACGACGGGACGAGCCGGCTCGCTTCCCTGGCCCCGGCACGCCCCGGCGAGAATCGCCGCCGCCAGGACCGCGAGCCCGTGAGGGCCGCGACTCATCGCCACCCACTTACCCCCTCTCCCCACGGGACCCCGTCCACCGAAGGCAGACCCTCAGCAGTAGGGTGCGCCGTGCGGAGCACGGCGCTTTCGGGCCGGGGTGAGGGGCGCCACTCGTCGCCACCCCTCTCACGCCCCCGACCCGAGCCGCGCCGTGCCGCACTGCCAGCACGCGCCGAACTGCGCCTCGATCTCCTCACCGCATCCGCGGCACGTCCACCGCGCCTGCACCGGCTGGAACGGCTCGAGCGAAGACCGGATGATTTCCTTCGCCTTCTCGGCGTCGGCGTCGTCGAGCACCCAGAGCTCCGACCAGCACTCCGTGGAGGGGATGTCGCCGCGCGCCGCCCCGAGGAACGGCGTGCGGACCTCGCTCGCGATGCCTTCGACCTGCAGGATGTTCCGCAGGTTCTCGATCACGAGCGGATGAGGGGCCGAGTGAACCTTCGTCATGCCGCCTCGAACCCGTCAGCCGGGCACGTGGAACAGCACCTTGACGATGCGCAGCGCGAGGAGACCCACGGCCAGGATCGTCGCGCTCCGCGGCCCGATGACGGGATGGTCCGGTCCCCGAGCGCGCGGAATTCGCCGCCCCGGATGAACCGGGAGAGACTTCGCCGCGCTTCCGTCGGGATCCTCAGCAGCAGACCCGGCGAGCCCAGCCGGAGATACGTCTCCGTGTGACGCGCCTTGAGCCTCCGGTACACGAGCAGGCTCGCCACCGCCGCCATCGCGACGGCCGCCGTCAGACCCCCCGGCATGAGGCTCTCGGTTCGCGGCACGCCGCCCATCATGCCACCGGCCGCGGCGCCGGACGGCCCTTCATCGGGCCGGGAGGGCCCGCCCGCCGATCCGGAGAGCCCGCATCAGAAGCTCAGGAGCGCGTAGCCGCGGTTCTGGTACGTCATCAGCACGATCAGCGCGTCGCTGGCGACGGTCACGCTCGGCGCGAGCGTCGCCGGGTCGATGTGCTCGAACGCGAGGTTCTGGCCGCACACGAAGAGCTCGACGCCGGCCTTCCGGAATTGCTCGAGCGCCGGCAGATTGGGGTTCGGCACGCCGAACTTCGCCCTGTAGTGGGCCTCGTCGAGGATCCCGTCCAGGGCGGACCCGTGGAAGACCACCACGAACTTCACGTGATCCGGAGCCACGCCGGCGACCCGGAACGCGTTGAGCTCGGAGCCCGCCATGTTGACGGCCGGGATCAGCTCGGTCGGCTTCTCGGCGCGCCGCGTCGCGTCGAAGATGGCGAGATAGCGGTGCGCCCTGTCCGGAGGCATCGCCGCCTTCGGGATGACCACGAAGCCGTCCGCGGCGGGAACGGCGGGGGCCTGGGGAGCGGGCCATGGATGCGGGGACTGCTGGGCGGCGAGGACCGCGAGCGCGAGCGGGATCGCGACGAGACTGCGAACCATGCGAACCTCCTTCAGGACGACGCGGGAAGGCGCCCGCGCGTCGGGCCGTGGGCCGTTTCTACTCGGGCAGGACCGTGGGATCTCCGTTCGCCATGACGAGGTCGCGCTACTCCGCGCCCCGTTTCGTCCACTGCCACAGGCCGCCGACGACCGCCGGCGGCAGCCGGCAGCCGAGCTGCCTCGCCGCGAGCACGAGCTGTCCCCGGTGATGCGCCTCGTGCGCGACGAAGTAAGCCAGCACGTGAGCGACGTCCAGGGGCAGATTCCGCCACACGTACGCCGGGTTGCCGGGAACCTCGCCGCCATGGCGGCATCCCAGCCGCAGCAGCGCCTCCATGCCCCGGCCGCTCCGCTTCAGCGCCGCGATGAGCTGCCGCCGGGTCACCCTCCGCCGGTCCACGGCGGCGGGAACCGGAATGCCGTGAGGCCGGCCGAGCGTCTTGAGCCACATGCACCGGGAGTTGTGGAGGTGGCCGGCCAGCATGCAAACCGTCTTCCGCGGAGCTCCCGGGATCGGCGCCGCCCAAATCTCCGGGGGGATGCGGCCGACCAGAAAAGCCGTGACGCGCTGATTGGTTCGCCACGCCTCCACGATGAACGCGCAGAGATCGCCGGGGACCGTCATCGTTTGCGCGCCTCGGCGAGGGCGGTGTCGAGGATCGTCGATCGCCTGCGCCGGCTTCCGGCCGGCCATCCTGAGCATCTCGCTCCCTCCACGCCGCCCGCGCGGCCCAGACGCCGAGCGCACGTCACTCATCGGGCGATTCCTTCAGCCCCAGCAGCTTTTCGTACAGCCTCCGGACCGCGGTCCAGGGATTCAGGGACCGCCCTCGCCCGAACAGGACGAGGCCGCCCGCGATCGTCGCGCCGAGCCCCATCGCTAGCTGCTCCGGGTTGCGCTGCCACAGGTATCCGAAGGCGTTCTGGTCGTTGCCCCTCGGCCGCATCATCAGCTGAGCCGCGCCGCCCAGAAGGTGCCGGCCTCCGTCGAGCAGGAAGTAGAGGCCGACCGCGGAAAAGAGAATCGCCTGGAAATCCGCCGCGCCGAAGGAAAAGGCGGCCTCCTGCTCGACCGGGAAGACGATCTCGGCCAGCCAGCCTGCCTTGCGTACGAGGAACGTCCCGATCACCACCTGGCATCCGAGCGAGAGCGCCTGCGCGCTGATCGCGTACTGGCGCATCGCCGCCTGATCGGCGCCGTAAGGGTTGCGCAGGAGCGCGTTCGCGAACTGCGGCAGGCCGAGCAGGACGTAGATCCACCACATCAGGCCCCACGCGCGGAACACGCCCGACGCGAGGCCCCGATTCGTCATCGGCGCGGCCGTCCCGATCGAAGCGGCGCCGGACCGCCTCGAGCCGACGCGGCGAGACCCTCGGCTAGAATGATCGGGCCACGGCGCTCGAGGCTTCTCCTCCACCCCGCCGACCCGATCGCTGTCTCAGGGCGCACTGGACGGAATGATGACAGACATTCGACCCGCCGAGCTGCCCCGGGACCTCGACGTCGTTCGCGAGCTGTTCCGGGAGAACGCCGGGGGCCTCGGCATCGACCTCGCCTTCCAGGGGTTCGAACGGGAGTTGGCGGAGCTGCCCGGGAAGTACCGGACCCCGGCCGGCCGGCTTCTCCTCGCCTGGAACGGGGCCCGTGCGGTCGGCTGCATCGCCCTGCGCCCGCTCGCCGCCGGCGCCTGCGAGATGAAGCGCCTCTACGTCCGGCCCGAGGCGCGCGGCGAGCAGCTCGGCCGCCGGCTCGTCGAGCGCCTCTGCCGGGAAGCCCGCGAGGCGGGCTACGCGCGCATCTGCCTCGACACCCTGCCGACGATGGCCTCGGCGCAGGCGCTGTACGAGTCGATGGGATTCGTCCCCATCGAGCCCTACGTCTTCAATCCCATCCCCGGCACGAAGTTCCTGGCCCTCGAGCTCTGAGCGTTCGCCGGAACGAGGGCGTTCCAATCCGCTCGAGAGACGCGCGAGCGTCCGACCGTACCGGGTTTTCCGTCTAACGGAACTGCAGCCCCAGGGCCTTCGACAGGAACACGGCCATCTGGCCGCGTGTCAGGGGGGCGTCGGGACAGTAGAGCGGCGGACTCGCCTGACAGCCTCCCGTGATGCCGGACGCCTTGAGGGCCTCGATGAACTGGAAGAACGGATGGTTCGTCGGCACGTCGTTGAAGGAGGGAGAACCGGGGGCGGCGCTCACCTGCAGAACGAAGCCGACGATCACCCCGGCGATCTGGCCGGCGCTCCCGTTGGTGATCGCCCGCAAACGCAGGGACCCGCTGTAGTTGTCAACGGTGACGTTGTCGGCCGTGAGATCGGCGGTCACCAGGGAGTAATCGTCGACCGCCGCGGTTCCGGAACAAAGCCAGCCCGGATTCAGGCAGTCCGCCGGCCCTGCTCCCGCGCTCGGGTGAGAAATGCAGTTCTGGCCGAGGTAGTCGCACGAGATCAGGGATGCCCCGACGAAGCCGTCGGGGGTGGCGTCGTAGTAATCCAATTCCAGATAGACGACCTTCGCGCCCGAAGGGAGCGAAACGGCCGCCTGCATGCAGTTTCCGATGCAGTTCGACGTGTACCGCGATCCCGTCAGGGGATTCCCGGCGTAGGCGTCGGAGGAATACGAGGGGAAGAACGCGATCCCTGGAATCTCGACGAAGGAAAGGGCGCTCGTCCCGTAGGTCGTGGGCGCCGCCTTGCGGACTTGAGCCGCTCCCGGCGACGCGAAGCTCAGGGCGAGGACCAGCGGGAGGGCTGCCCGGATCGATCTCATCTTTCAGCTCCTTTGAGTCCAACGAGGAAGCACACCGCCTCGAGCTCGGTGGATCCCGACGGAGCTGACGGCCGATCGATCCTACACCCTCGTCGTTTCCGGAGGCGGGCCGGACGCGAATGCCGTCGTGCGGCCGTGACGCGTTCGTCAGGGACGCCGAGGGCCGCTTGCGCTCCCTTCGTCGATCCCCGCATGAAACCGCACGGTGTGTCCCACCGACAGCAAGCCGATCCGGGTGACCGCGCCGTAGATTCCGGCGTAGTTCTGGTTCGCGCGCACGACTGCCTTCATCATCTCCGGCGCGCGGCTCGCCGTGTCGGGGTCGAGGTTGATCATCGAGCAGCGCTCGTCGCGCATCGTGACGGCGACGGAAGGAGCGTCGGAGCCCTCCCCGAACGAGAGCGCGCCGCCCACCCAGTCGTCTTCGAGGAAGGGGCCGGATCGCGTCAAACGCACGACGACGTTCGGGCGAAATCGCCGGATGTCCGGGGCCAGCCCCGCGAGCCGGCAGATCTCGTCCGCCGTGGCGGCGGCGATCACCGAAACGGCCCCCTCGTCGAAGATGCCCTGCCTCAGCTCCATCATCTGCACCGGAGCTTCGCTGCGGCGCCCGATCTCCGCGGCGAGCTCCTCTCCGAAGACGGGCAGGTCGTCGCCCTCCGGCGTCCGAACGTGCGTGGGAAGCCCGGCGCGCGCGCCCTCGTCGCGGCCGTGCGGACGAAACAGGAGGAGCTCGGGAAGCCGGCTCGCCGAGAGCCACGGGAACCCGCCGCGGTCGTCCATCCGGCGCAACGCGAGGCGCCGGTCGCCCTCGAGGCCGTGCCATCCCAGCTTTGCGGCCTCGAGCCGTTCGCCGGCCATGGACTTGACGGGATACCGGAAGAGCGCCTCGACGTGTCCGATCTCCACGGGCATGCTCCTGAAAGTATCGCCTCCCCGGCTCGCTCCCGGATCGGCCGCGCTTCGAGTTCGCGAAACACGGGCGCCCGCCGGCGCCGTTTACCTGCTTCCGATCGCGACCGTCATCAGCGGGGTGGCGACGGACGATTCGCGGCAGCCGTAGTACTGGTCGCAGACCATCGGATTGACCACCTTCACCCACCCGGTGACCTTCGCCGCTCCGGCGCGCAGGGGGCCGAGCGGGACCGCCCTGGACCATCCGGTCGCTTCCCCCGGCGCCAGCGAAAATTTCTTCGTGCACGCCGGACGATTTGCCCGCTCGAAGTGCCCCGCGTCGTGCTCGCCCTCGACGATGACGCTGACTCCCCACGACGGGCCGAAGCACCCGTCGAAGGTCTGCGCGCCTCCGTTCGTCAGGGTGAACGTCGCCGTCACCGAGGTGTCGCCGACCGCCAGGGCGTGGCTCAGCGACATCGCCAGCCTCAGATCGCCGCCAAAGCGCGGCGCCGGCGGCGCGGGAGCAGGAGCGGGCGTTCCGGCGCAGCCGAGCGCCGCGGCCGCGCAGAGCGCGAGCGCGCCGATCCACCGTCGGCTTCGCCGCGCGCGCGAGAAGGGCGACATCGTGCCCACGATCCTACCCCTCGGTGTCCGGCCGCGGCCCACGGGCGGCGCGCGCGAACCCGATCCCGAACGCGATGACGGCGAGCAGGGGTCCGGCGACGAACGCGCCCGTCATCGCCGCTTCGACGGAGCGATCGTGCGTGTTGGACGACAGTCCCTGGACGGCGAAGCAGCCCGCGAGCGCGCCGAGCGCATAGCCGGCCACGGCGTAGAGCAGGCCCGTTCCGAATCGCCTCAAGGCCGGCCCCTGCGGCGGCCCGAGTCCGCCGCGCGCATCAGGCTTCCGCGATCGCCGCGATGGACACCTTGAGGCCCGGAACGTGGACGGGAAGCTTCGCTCCCTGGCGCGCGGGCGGATCGGATGGAAACCACTTCACGTACTCTTCGTTCATCCCCGCGAAGTCGTCCTCGTCGCGAAGCACGACCGTCACGCTCACGATCTTGTCGATCGAACTGCCGGCCTCCTCGAGAATGGCCGAGATGTTGGTCAGGCACTGGCGGGTCTGCTCCTGAATCGTCGTGCCCGCGATGGCCCCGGTGGCGGGGTCGTGCGGCGCCGTGCCGGACACGAAGACCAGTCCGGCGGCCTTGACGGCCTGGCTGTACGTCGCCGGCGGCCGGGCCGCTTTGGCGCTGAACACGATCCGACGGGACATTGGCTCCTCCTTCCGCGGCCGCCGCCGGCCACGGTGTGGCGAGAGGATAGCCGAAGCCCTCCGCGTCCCTCTCATCCGACGACGTCTCCGCGGTCGCGCACCGTCATCACGGTCGCGAGCATCGTCGCGACCGGCTTCTCCTTCCCCCCGGACATCATGGCCGCTTCGCCCTCGCACACGGTGAGCGTCCGCCCGGCGCGCAGCACGCGGGCGCGCGCCACGAGCTCCTCGCCGCGCGCGGGCGCCAGCAGGTTGATCTTGAATTCCACGGTGAGGACGCCCGCGCCCTCGGGCATCAGGGTGAACGCCGCATACCCGCAGGCGCTGTCGAGCGCGGACGACAGCACCCCCGCGTGCAGAAACCCGTGCTGCTGCGTCAGGTCGGATCGGAAAGGCACCCGGATCTCGACTTCTCCCGCGGCGACCCGGGTCATCCGCGCGCCGAGCGTCGCCATCAGGCGCTGGGACTCGAAGCTGCTGCGCGCGGCCTGCTCGAATCGACGATTCGCCGGTTCAACCATTCGTCCGTCCTGCTACCGGCGAGACCGCATGACCGGGCGAAGCCAGGGATCGTCGCGGTACGAGTCCGCCACCACCCAGCCCCCGGCCGTCAGGGCGCAGGAGACGGCGAACTCGGCCCACTGGGACACGTTGGCGCCCGACGCCACGACCGGCACCCACACCAGGAGCGTGAACAATCCGATCTGCAGCGCCGAGAGCGCCGCCGCCAGGCGGCCGAACACACCGACGATCAACGCGATGCCCGCCGCGATGAATGTGCCGCCCGTGAAATACGCCCAGGCCACGTGCGCCGGAATCCAGCTCGGCACGAGAGGGGCCGTCGCCTCGAGATAGAGGAAGTGAGCCAGGCCGAAAGGAATCAGGGCCAGCCCATAAATCACCCTCGCGATGCGGACGCCCTTGTCGCCGGAGACGAAGCCGGGCCGCTGCCCGTCGCGTTCGGAAGCGAACCAGGCGCGCAGCACGAAGGCTGCCGCCAGGATCACCGCGGTCTGGCAGGCCGAGTACCAGAAGTTCACGGTGAAGGAATTGACGGCGCAGGGCAGCCGCAGCAGCAGCATCCACAGCAGGAGATAGGCGAGCAGCACGCGGGAAGCGGCGGCGGCGGTGCGCCGCCAGAGCAGGCCCACCCCGGTCGCCAGGGAAACGAGGGCACAGAGCCAGATCAGCACCGAACGCGCGGGCACGCCCTCGGGCACCGGCTCCCAGATTTGCGCGAAGTCGCGCGTGACCAGGCCCTGGATCCCGAAGGCGATCAGGGTCGCGGCGAAGGCCGCGTGGCCCATG
This sequence comes from Thermoanaerobaculia bacterium, assembly GCA_041912555.1. Taxonomy (GTDB): domain Bacteria; phylum Acidobacteriota; class Thermoanaerobaculia; order UBA5066; family Gp7-AA6; genus DAHUXD01. The sequence continues at coordinate 53,890 of JAYRMU010000013.1, read as the reverse complement.
CTCGCGTTGCGGACCCGGCCGCGGCCGGCGCCGTTCTCCTTCATCGTCCCTCCTGCACCGCTTCCACGCCGTGGGCCGGCGGACGGCGGTCTCCGTCGTCAATCATGCGCGAGCGAGGTGCCGCTCAGGGCCGCGCCGACGAGCCTCTCCGCGACGGCGTTGGCCGCGTCGGCGGGCGTCGTGAACGCCATTCCGCGCCGCCAGGCCTCCGGCGCCTCGGGATGGGTCCCGACGAGGAGCACCCACCCCTTGCCGGATCTTCCCTCGACGATCGCGGGAGTTCCGTCCGGATAGCGGCCCACGACCGCGCCCCATCCCGTGAACTGCGGCCCGTCCTCCCAGTAGTGCTCGATCGCCGGCGCCCCGGGGCCGGAGATCTTCACCGCGGACTTGTGGACGCCTCGATTCACGTCCGCGTAGAAGTCGAATCGCACCCCCTCGGTCAGGTTGAAACCGTTGTCGGGGGCATTGCCCGCCAGGATCCCGCCCGCGCAGATGCCCAGGTAGTTCAGGCCGACCCGCACCGCGTTGCGGACCTTCGCGGCCGTCCCCGGCGTCAGGCTGCTTCCGATGGCGATGAAGTTCCCGCCCGGCACGATCAGGAGGCGGCGAGCGCGAAGTTCAGGTTCGTCCATCCCGTTCAGCCGGGAGGAATCGACGTCCTCGAACGAGAGCCCGCCCCTTTTGAGGATGGCCTTCAACGCCGCCACGTCGTTGGTCGACGCGCCGGTTCCGTCGAACAGAAGGATCGGAGGGACGTCTCGCGCCCCGTGCGGCGCGCAGGCCGTCAGGACGAGCGCCGCGATTCCCGCGGCGAGCCGGGCGCGCGCGCTCTTCACGCGCCCCGTTGCTCGAGCGCGCCCGCCCCTCGCGGGTCAGGCGAGCTCATGGCTCAGCGCAAGCGGTTCGTTGCCGTGCTCGAGAGCCGACCTGCCCTCGCCGCGCAGTCCCCGGAGGTCGCCCGTGCCCGATCCGGGCGCCGCACGGCTCCCGTCGCCGCGCCCATCGCCGATCACGTCCGCCGCTCGACCCACTGAGCCCGCCACGCCGGGGCGTCGAAGGGATCGGCGAAGTACTGGGTCTCGTGCGACACCTTTCCGTCGCGGAACTCCATGATGCTGACGGTGTAGGCGCGCCGGTCGTCGTAGGTGATCACGTACTCGCTGACCCAGAGGCTGCCCTCTCCCACGATCCGCCGGACCGCGAACCCCGATGGGCGGGCAGGGTGATGGCTGCGAAGCGCCTGGAGGTTGCGCCGTCCCCGAATGACCTCGCCCGACTGCGGGTACTCGCACACGGCGTCCTCGTGGTAGATCTCGTGCTCCGCGACCTGGTCCCCCGCCGCCGACGCCGCCCAATGCCGGTCGAGGGCCGTCCGGATGTTCTGCTCGTCCATGGTCACTCCCTGTCGAACCGAAGGACCAGGGCGGGAATGCCCGCTCACTGGCCCGGCGGCGGCTGCCAGAGCTCGACCTTGTTTCCCTCGGGGTCGATGACCCAGGCGAACCTGCCATACTCGGATTCGTCGATCTTGTCGAGCACGTTGCAGCCTTCTTCCTTCAGGGCCTCGACCAGGGCGCGGAGGTCTTCCACCCGGTAGTTCACCATGAAGGACGCGGAGCTCGGCGCGAAGTGCTTGCTCTCCTGCGGATCGATGAGCCAGGCGGTCGTGCCGGCGACCGGCTTGCCCTCCGCGTCGGTCCAGGGAAAGGCGGCCCCGCCCCAGGGCTGGACGTCGACGCCCAGGTGCCGCTTGTACCAGGCCTGCAGAGACGGCGCGTCCTTCGCCTTGAAGAAGATTCCGCCGATGCCGGTGACTCGTCTCATGGGACCTCCTGTTCGCGCCTCCTCGGCAAGTCCAAAGAAGGCGACCTTCTCGGCTCGTACCGCATCGCCACCGCACCCGAGCCGAACTCGAGGCGGCCGACGACCTTCAGGTCGACGTGCTTCGACAGCCCGGCGAACGGCGTCGGCCCGTGGCCCACGAGCCTGGGATGGATCACGAACTCGTACTCGTCGATCAACCCCAGCTCCGCCAGCGCCATCGGGAGCTTCACGCCTCCCACGAAGAGGCCCTTGCCCTCCTCCCGCTTGAGCTGCCGGACGGCCATCTCGAGGTCCCCGCGCACGAGCTCCGCGTTCCAATCGACCCGGTCGAGCGTGCTCGAGACGACGTACTTCCTGGCCGCGTCGATCTTCCTCCCGAAGGGCTCCATCCAGGCAGGCCTCGTTCCCGGCCCGGCCGGCGACCGCCACCCCGCCTCCATCATTTGATAGGTCACCCGTCCGAACAGCAGGGCGTCGGCCCGGTCGAGGTTCTCGACCGCGTGGCGATGCAGGTCCTCGTCCGCGAGCATGACGCGATGATCGCAGCACCCGTCCAGCGTGACGTTGATCGAATATCGAAGCGGTCGCATCGGGAAAGACTACCAACCGCGACCGGGCGGCGCGACCGGCCCGGCGGCGACCCGACGCGACGTGACGCTCCGCCGGACGCCCCCGTCAGGCATCCCCGGCGCGTCCAGCGGTGGCGAAGTCGTGGAACACACGGAAGAGATTCCCGTCCAGGTCCGCCGCCGTGAACTCGTGCAAGCCCCACGACTTCGACTCCGGTGCGGACAGGACCCTGGCCTCGTTCGCGCTCCAGACGCGATACAGCTCGTCCACGTCTTCCTTGCTTTCGAGATTGAGCCAGACCAGCGACGGCCCGGCGTTGCCGTACCGCGCCCGATACTCCTGGCTCGCCAGGAACATGCGGCAGTCGCCCTTCGAAATCCCCGCCAGCCCGAGATCCTCCCCGCCCCAGTCCAGGACGAAGCCGAGACTGTTCCGGTAGTAAGCGACCGCCGCGGCGATGTCCCTCACGGGGATCTCGGGAATGGCGCCGGGAAACTTCGATTTCATCTGCGACTCCTCGGACCCGAAGTGCCGAACAAGGGCGCGTCCGCGGGGAGGGAGACCGATGGCCGGGGCCTCCCCCGACCTGCATCTTCCATGATGCCACGGCGCCGGTTGGTCGAGCGGAATCGGGCGCCCGTCCGGCCGGAGATGGAAAAGGTCGCCGGCGGGGTTTTCTCGGGAGGCGAGCCGTCATAGGCTCCTGTCTCACAGGAGGCCCGCATGGACCGACGCCAGTTCCTCCGTACGGCCGCGGCCGCGTCCGCGACCCTGAGCGTTCCGCGGATCGCCCGCGCCTTCGCGCCGGCGACGGCTCCCGACGCCGGATGGCGCACCTTCGAGGTGACGACGCGCGTGGAGCTGTTGAATCCGTCGGGCTCGTCCCTGATCTGGCTGCCCGCCGCGCAGCTGCAGCCCGCTCCCTACCAGAAGACGCTCGGCAACACCTTCGCCGCCCAGGGCGGCGCGGCGGAGCTCGTTCCCTACGACGGCTTCGGCATCGTGACCGCCCGGTATCCCGACGGGGCGAAGCCGGTCCTGACGCTGACGTGCAAGGTGTCCACCCGCAACTACTCGGTGGACCTCGGCAAGCCCGGACACCCCGAGAAGGGGGTCCCGGAAGAGCTGCAGAAGTGCCTGCAGGGATCGAAGGTCGTGCCGGTGGACGGGATCGTCAAGACGACGGCCGACTCGATCACGCTCGGCGTCCACGGCGACGTCGCGAAGGCCCGCGCGATCTACGACTGGATCGTCGACAACACGTTCCGCAACCCGAAGACCCGCGGCTGCGGCCTCGGCGACATCCGCTACATGCTCGAGTCGCAGGACCTCGGCGGAAAGTGCGCCGACCTGAACGCGCTCTACGTCGGCCTCGCCCGCGCCGCCGGGATCCCCGCCCGCCACGTTTACGGGCTTCGGGTCGCCCCGTCGCAGGTCGGCTTTAAGAGCCTCGGTCTCGCCGCCGACAACGCCACGAAGGGACAGCACTGCCGCGCCGAGGTGTGGCTCAAGGACTACGGGTGGGTGCCGGTCGATCCGGCGGACGTGCGCAAGGTCGTCCTCGAGGAGCCGCCGGGCAACCACTCCGTCGACGACGAGGTGGTCAAGAAGGCGCGCGAGAGGCTTTTCGGCTCGTGGGAGATGAACTGGATGGCCTACAACTGCGGCCACGACGTCGCGCTGCCGGGCTCGAAGAACCCGCCGATCAACTACTTCATGTACCCGCAGGCCGAGACGGGCGGCAACCGGGTGGACCCTTTCGACGCCGACAAGTTCAAGTACGAGATCTCGTCGAAGGAGCTCACGGCGGCCTGAGGCCGGAGCGAGAGGCGCGGGAGCGCAGCACCCGCCCGTCAGGCGCCGTCGGCGGACGTCCGAACGAGCGTCCATGCCAGAACGGCGGCGGCAACCACCAGAAGCGGCGCCGTGACGAGACCCGGCCGGTAGCCGGCCGCGGAGGCCCCCCAGATCAGGTGCGCCAGGCCGTTGGCCCCTTCCAGAGCGACCCAGAACCATGCCAGCGCCAACCCCGCGCGGGTCCCTCGGCGGACCGGGACGAAATAGCACCACAAACCGAAGCCGACGAGCGCCACGTTGACGATCGCGAAGCCGACCGGGCGATCGAAGCCGAAGAGCCCGCTCGCGAATCGAGCGGGGGCAAGCCGGTCGAACAGTCGCGTGGCGTACTCCTCGACGGAGTGAGTCGCCTGGACGACGATCAACGCCAGGAACGCCAGACGGCTCGATCGACGCATAGCCATGTGCGACTCCACCGCGGGCGCCTGCGAGGCGGCTCAGCCATTGGCTGACTCGACTCTCGCCGGCGTGGCCAGGCGGAAAGGCTGTCGCCTGCCGTAAGTAAGGCTCCGCCAGCACCACTCCGCCGGGCCGAAGCGGAATCGCGTCATCCATGCGCGCGCGAGCACGACCTGCACGACGTAGCCCGCGACGGCGACGACGGCGAGTCCCGCCGGCCCCACCCTTCCCATGAGCGCCGGCCCGTGCGCGAAGCCGTAGAACATCCAGATGCCGAAGAGGGTCTGGAGCAGATACCAGGTCAGGGCCATCCGCCCCATCGGCGCCAGCAGGCGCACGACGTGCGTCCAGCGTGCCGCGAGAAACGCCAGGGCCAGCGCGGACGCGTATGCCAATGTCAGCCCCAGCCGCCCGCCCTCGACGAGCACCTGCCGACTGAACGCCAGCCCCGAACTGCCGGGAGAGCCCGTCAGGAAGTTCCCGACGACGATGCTGCTTCCGACGACGCCAGCGAGTCCTCCGATGAGAAGCACCCTGCGAAACAACGGACGATGCCCGCCCAGGCTTCCGAGGTCGAGCGTACGGGCTACGTAAAGCCCGAGAAGGAGGCGCCCGAAGATGGCGACCTGATAGCCGATCTGATCGATGGAGAGCGTCAGGTGCCAGTCGTACCGCCAGTTCGCCCTCACGACCTCGCTGTAGCTCCCGCCGCGGAATGCGGCGAGAGCCATCGCGCCGAAGTCGGTCGTTGCCGCAGCCGCATCGGCCGGTCCGACTTGCGCGGCCGCGACCAGCCCGGGGATCAGCACGCCGGTCGCCAGAGCGATTCCGAGCAGGCGCCGGGGCGCGGTCCGAACGAAGAGCGGGAGCAGGGCTGCCCAGAGGGCATAGAAGCGGAGGATGTCGAAGCACCACAGGAGCCAGCCATGGATTGCCCCGATCACGAACAGCCAGAAGATCCTCCGATAGAAGAGCGCGGTCGGCGACGTCGCTCGGCCGCCCACCCGGCTCAGGAAAAGCCAGAAGCTGACGCCGAACAGAAGCGAGAACAGGCCCATGAACTTGTTCTCGATGAAGAACCGCTCGAAGAGATAGGCGAAGCTGCCGAGTCGGCCTCCGAACACCGATGCCCGCTGCTCCTCGTTCATGTATTCAATGCCCGAGAAGATCAGCAGGTTCGCCCAGAACACGCCGAAGAGGGCGAACCCCCGGAGAGAATCGACGAACTCCAGGCGCCCCGCGGCCGGCGTCGCGTCGCCGACGGCTCTCATCCGCCGTCCTCCCGCACGACGGAGACGCCGCCGCGATCGACGGCGGCGGCGGGACCGTGAGCGGAGCCGGCCCCGAAGGTTCTCGGCCGTGACACGGAACGAAACGCTCCCTTCACGCTACTGCGGAGCGCCTGACGGCAGGCGCGTCGGTGGCTCGCGAAGAGCCGAAGGCGACGAGCGGCTCCGCTGCGCGAGCATGTCAGGCGTGCCCGGCTGTCCTCGGTCTCCGCGTCTTCGACACCGACTTCCCCTGCTTCTTCGACACTGGCTTGCTCCGCTTCTTCGACCCCGACTTCCTCCGCTTCTTCGACCCCGACTTGATGACGAGGCGGGACGGACCGGTGCGCGGGAAGGTCGCGCCCGCGTGCTCGATCGCAGCCTTGATGAGAGCCCGGATGTCCCTCTGATCGAGGTCCGATGCGGCCTTCAGGACGACGCTGCGCACCCTCGCGCCGGAGCCCTCGAGAAGACCCTTCGGATCGGGCAGCGACTTGCCGTCCCCGAAGTACAGACGGACCACGCCCGGATAGACCGCAAGGGCGACGATCGCCTCGTATCCCCGATCCGACGTCCCGAACGCCACCACGAGAGAGTGGGAGTAGTCGTACACGAGCTGATAGGAGCCGGGGAACGTCCGGCGGAGCCTGGGCAGGCACCGCTTGACCAGGGAGACGATCTCGGGAGGGAACCGCGACAGGAGCGCGGACAACTGTGCGGCGGGGCTGGGATCCCGGGCGTTCACGGCCTAACGCTACCTCAAGAGAAGGTCCTGAGGGGACGGCGCGTCAGCGGCGACGGAGGAGCCGAAAAGCGGCGAGCGAGTCCGCTGCAGGCCCCTGTTGGGCGGCCGGCGCTCACCTTTCATCCCGCGATTCCCCTCGGTCACTCGCCCTGCCCGGTCGCGCGCTTGCGAAGCCATCGGATCTGGCCCCGGTGGCTGAGCTCATCTTCGACGACATGGAACCACTTGAAGTAGTTGTTTGCCTGCTGCCCTTCCCAGAACGGGGCCTGCTCCTCGAGCCACTCGTCGTCACGCCGTCCGAGCTCTGCCAGCGTTCCCGCGCGGACCTGTCGGAGCCTTGCCACGTAATAGTCCAGTCCGTTCCCTCGGATCTCCCGCCTCCCGCGTTCCCCCAGGTCCAGCGCCGCGCCCCACTCGCGCATCTCCTCCGAGTCCAGGTCGCGGCCTGCGAACGTGGCCGCCTGATACCAGGCCTCGACGGCCGCGATGTGGAGGAGGAGCGCGCCGATCGAGTTGCTGTGCCGGTCGTGCAGAGAGTCGAGCTGCTCCATTCCCAGGCCGGCTACTTCGGACAGGGTCGTATGCCGCGCATAGTTCATCATCGAGACGAGGCGGGCGATCTGCGGCGTAAACCCCGGGAGATCGCCGATCAGAAGGAGCCCGCTGCCGCTCATGGCGTCACGCCTTCTGGCCGCCGCTGCACACGCGGGTCCGGCGTCCGCGCCGTCCGATCGTGTGAGCCCGTCAAATCGCCAGTCCGACGTCGCCTTCGAGCACCGCCGTCTTCAGCCGCGGGCGCTCTCCGCTCTTCCACAGCGAGGCCGTGAGCAGGACCCGATACCGGATCGGCCCCCCGTCCGGTCTGTCGCTGCGCGTGATGGGGCGCGGGATGCAGACGAACTCGGTGCGCATCTCATTGGCAGACAATTGGACCTTGGCATAACCGTGCCCCCCGAGATCGAGGAACTCGAGGTGCGGAGCGAGATCCGGGTTGGACAGCGACCGCGCGCGCTCGAGGTCGAAGCTCTTGGCATATTCGAGACACGCGCGGACCCCGTGCTTCAGCAGCATGTTGTAGGTCCAGTCGGGCTTGCCCCCCGCCTCCTTGTCGGCGAGAAACAGCGGTCGCAGCGGAGCGTCCTTCGGAACCTGGTGCTCATTGGCCTCCATCGCGCCGGGACTGACGAGCGACCCGCCAACGAAGCTCAAGCCGACCGGCTCGAATTTGCCGGGGGGAAGTTCCGCGGTCGCATATCCGGCCCAGAAGCTGTGGCGGTCGCCCGAGACGATGGCGAAGCCCGTGATCTTCGCGTCGCGCACGAGGTTGTAGATCTCGGCGCGCTCTGCGTACGCCAGGCCGTAATCGCTCGAGCCCAGGGATGCGAAGGTGTTTTTGGGCCAGGACACCTTCGTGAGGCCCGCCGGGAGGTTCTCGGGGTCGGCGCGCTCATCCAGTGCGCCCAGGGAGTTGGCCCAGATTTTCCACGCCGCCGTCGAGCTCTTGAGCTTGTCCTTGAACCATGCCTTCTGCTCGGCGCCGAGGATCGTCTGCGGCGGCGCGCTGCGCTGCGGGTTGGGGACGTGCGCATCGTTGAACCGGATCTCCGGAGGAGGGTTGCCGCCGTTGAAGCCGCGCCCGCCGTCGAGAATCTGCAGCGCGGACTCGGGAAACATCCCCATGAACTCCTCGGCGGCGAGGGTATCGAGAGATGGATCGCTGAAGCAGTCCGCGCTCCGATAGCTACGCTGGTCGGTGATGATCACGTCCAGGTTCCGGCCGTACCGCAGCGTCCGGTAGCCCTTGAGACAGTTGATCGCCGTGAGGTTGTTCGGTTCCATCCCCAGCCCGTCGCTGTCCCACTCCTTGATGGGAACGTCCTTGACGGATGGCGGATCGAAGCGCTCGAGCAATCCGCTCGGCGCCGTGACACGCGCGGGGAGGTACTCGAACCAGGCCTGCATGGCCGCGACCTTGACGCTCTGGCCGGGCTGCTCGAACGACCCCACCTTGACGATGCTCTGCCAACCCATGTACGAGAATTCGTGGTTGTCCCAGATCGCGACGAACGGCCAGCGAGCGCGAGCGTCCTGGAGGTCGGGATCGGCGAGATAGCCCTTGTAGACGGTCCGGTAGCCATCGACGGTCAGGGGAATGTGCCAATTACCGACCTTGTGGCTTTGGCCATCCGCATAGCGCGCCACCTCGTAGACCGTGCGGTCGTAGCGGGTCTTCACCTCGTCGGGATACTCGACCATCTCGTAGATGAAATCGCCCAGGTGCAGGACGAAGCCGAGCTGCTGGGCGGCGGGAGCGCGCTCGTCTTCGTAAATCATCCGGCGATAGCCGTTGAGCTTGCCCTCGTTGAGGTCCTGGCAGCTCACGAACGCGAAGTTCACCGTGCGCGGATCGTCCGGCAACGGCGCCGTGATCGTGCGGCCGATCCGGCTGCCGTTTCCGTCGGCGTCGGTGAACCGATACCAGTACGCGCGCGCCGGCTTGAGCCCGCCCACCAGAACGCGCGCGGTCCAGTCCGCGGCGCTCGACACCGGCGCCTGCGCGTGCGCAACGACCCGGCGGAAGGCCGCATCCTCGGCGACCTCCACGGTCAGGAGCTGGCGCGTGCCCTCGGCATAGGGACGCCTCGTCCACAGGATGACGCTGTGGGAATCGGGATCGCCCGACGCGACCCCCTGGGGATAGAGATCACGCCGCTCGTGCCAGGGGACGCCCGAGCCTCGAGCCGGTCCGGCCCATGCGAACGAGGCACCGATTATTGCCGCATTCTTGAGAAAAGATCGGCGGTTGATCGTCATCCTCTCACTCCGTCCGGGCTGCAGTTTGGCGTCACTCCAGGGTTCGGACGCGAGCGCCCGCTGAGACGAATACGTACCCGATGCCCGTAAGTTGCCGCGGCGTGGAACGGCCGTCGGTTGCGGGCCTTCCGTTTGGGCCGCCCCTGGCCGGACGGGGCTGGCTGAGCCGCGGGCACCTCCACGGCCGCCCGTCTCAGCCAGGGGATCGCCGTCCGACTCCTGAGCTGACGCCTCGCCCCCCGACCGTCGCCTGACGGGCGGCAGGTCAGCGGCGAGCGAGAGCCGGAGCCGGCGAGCGATTCCGCCGCACGCGCTTACCGGGAGATCGACCCCGGGTTCATCGCTTGAACGAGCCGCATGAGGGCGAGCTGGGCTGCGCACCATCCTCCAAGCAGGAGCGCAAGACGTATGTAGTTCGCCGCCGTCCACTGTCTGGCGGCGAGGATCACGCGCTCCGCCGCTACGGTGAGCGGCGCCTCGAACATGATCCGGAGTCGGGGATAGTGGTAGGTAAAAGTGATCACGTCACAGAGAACGAGGGCCACGAGCGCGCCGATCAGAAGCCACCGGCGCCCGGGGCCGGACCAGTTGGCGACGACCGCCACGAGCGAGAGAACCTGGGTTGCGGGAGACAGGACGCGGAAGAGATTCGCCGGCGTTGCCCTTGCCATGAACAACCGCCCGTGCTCGAGGGCCGCCGGGCCGCCGTTGAGGTTGGGCGCAAGCACGACGGTGTCGTACAGCGACGCGCCCAGCAACCCGCTGAAGCCGAGACACGCCAGACTGGTGGCAACCAACTGCAGCGTGATCATTCTCACTCCTCACGAGGTGTCGCACGAGCGCGGGGCGGGTGGAGCGTCAGCGGCGAACGGGGCCTCGGCACGCGCGTGTCAGGCCGCCTCGCACTCATGACACGGTCACCGTACCCGAATCAGACAGATCCAGCTCGAATCGAACGCAACATTGGGTTCCAGGCAGAAGATCGAGCTCGCAATGTCCAGCGTGGAACCCGAGCAGCTCCACACTGACATGCCAGTGACCCGCAGCGACGGGAAGCTGAGCTCGCCCTCTTTCATCCGCTTCGGCCTCGCTCGCCGGCGCCGTCGCGGACTGCCACGCGCGGACCCTGGCACCCGGCAGGGCATAACCAAGAGAATCGGCGACCCTGACGCACAACACCGTCGCATCGTTTCCACCGACAGGACCGCAGCGCGCGTCTGACCAGAACCCGGGATCGCTCCATGCCCAGTAGCCTGTACCGTGCCGGGTGACGCATCCGAGCAGCGGCACTGCCATGACGATCACCATCCAGCCATGCCACACCTTCGGGCGGCCTGACCGGTGGCGCGACAGCGGCGAGCGAGGAGCCGACGCCGACGAGCGACTGCGCCGCGCGCGCGTGTCACGCGCGCCAGCCCCAGCCCCTACTCGCACGTGACGACCACCCGCTTCCAGAAGCGAGGCAGGGCTATGCCATCTCGCTCGAATACCCACGTCGCCTCGGCCGGAAGCTCGCTCCACTGCTTCGGCGTGAGGGGAGGCACAACGAACGACTCGTTGGCCTCCCAATCGCCATCGCCCGCTTCGACCACGACCTTGACGCCGAGCGTCCTGGCCGGCGTGACCCTCGAGAAGGTGACGGCGACACCAGCCGAATCGGCTCGGGCCGACATGCCGTCTGCCCCACGCGTGCTGCCCCTGACGTACTCAAACGCATGAAGCGCCACTTTGCCGATCGCCTCTCCGCATTCCTTCAACTCGAGCGGCAGGCTGCGCTTTCCGCTCTCGTTGAGCTCCTTGTCAGACAGATCCGGGGCTTCGTAGTCCCACGTGACCACGGCTTCGCTGGGGCGTGTGGGCTCCCTGGCATCAGCGACCGCGGGTGACGGAGCGCCGAGCGACAGAACCAGCGCCACGGACACCAGCAGCCGTGAGCCGAGTGCGCCCAGCTGATCGCGCGACAGCGGCGAGCGCGGAGCCGACGCCGACGAGCGAGCCGGCTGCAGGCCCATGTTGGACGGCCGCACATTCCGGGTCTCCGGATCGCGCTGAACTCTCGCGCGCGGGGCCCGCAGCTTCCGCCACGATGCGACGTCAGGCATCCTGGCTGGGTCGAGGCTCTGGCCACCTTCGCTCATCCGCGTGCTCGGCTTTGGGACACGTCGATCATCTCACCGGTTCCTATCCCGAGACAGATCTTCGATTTCGGGCGCCGAGTTGCGGCCCGTACGTCGCCTGTCCCCGAAACGGACGCGCGCCTCCGGGGACGACCGCCGACGACAACGCAGCCCGCGCCGAGACTCCCCTTGCATCTCGCCTGCCGGTGCTCTATACTGAACCATATGGTTCAGCTTTCGCAGGCCCGGCTCGATGCCTCGTTCGCCGCGCTCTCGGATGCCACCCGGCGCGGCGTTCTGGAGCAGCTGGGACGTTCCGACGCTTCGATCACGGACCTCGCCGAGAAGTTCCACATGACCCTCACGGGCATCAAGAAGCACGTCGGCGTCCTGGAGCAGTCCGGGTTCGTCACCACGGAGAAGCTCGGGCGCGTGCGGACCTGCAGGCTCGGCCCGCGCCGGTTGGAGGAAGAAATGGCATGGCTCGAGAGGTACCGCCGGCTCTGGGACGCACGCTTCGACGAGTTGGACAGGGTTGTCGAGGAATTGAAACGGAAGGAGAACGTCGATGAACGCAAGAAGAGAAAGTGAGGCCGCACCGATGAAGAACCGCACGACCGTGGAACGGACGTCCGAGCGCGAGCTCGTCGTCACGAGAACTTTCGACGCCCCGCCGCGCCTCGTGTTCGAGGCATGGACCAGGCCCGATCTGTTCAGGCAGTGGTGGGTGCCGAAGTCGATGGGAATGTCCCTGCTCTCCTGCGAGCTGGACGTTCGTGTCGGGGGCAAGTATCGCCTGGTGTTCGCGCACGGGGACTCACAGGCGGCGTTCTTCGGCACGTACAAGGAGGTCACACCGCCCTCGCGCCTCGCCTGGACCAACGAGGAAAGCGACGAGGGTTCTCTCACGACGGTGACCTTCGAGGACAAGGGTGGCAAGACACTGCTCGTCATGCGCGAGCTCTATCCCTCGAAGGAAGCTCTCGACGCGGCCGGCACCGGAGCGGCGGATGCCACGAAAGAGACCTTCGAGCAGCTGGACGAGCTTCTCGTCGCACTGGGCGCGAGCGCCGCACGGTCATGACCTGGTCGACCTCGCGGCCCGTCGCCTGGCTCATTGGCTTCGGCCTCGATCCCTCGTGGCACGACGTCAGCGAGCGGGCAATCCGTCCTCACGGCTGACCTCGGCGCACTGCTCGCCCCGGCCGGCCCGACTCACGTGCCGGCCGGGGCGTGACAGGAGAGCTTGCCTGCTCCCCTCAGCGAGTGGCGCGCCCGCGGCGAGTGAAGAGCCGCAGACGACGCGCGAGCCCCCTGCACCCGCACCTCAGGCGGGAACGTCTCACGAGTCCTGTTGCGACCTGGCGATGAGCCAGGCCTTCGCTCTCCCGTACAGGACCATCGCGGTGATCAGCGCTACGCCGAAGAACGGCAATCCTCGCGCTTGCAGGAGTCCCCGCGGAAGGACCAGATAGAACAGAAGGCCCACCACGAAACCAACAGCCGCACCCGCAAGCAGACACAGCACGAAGACGATTGCGAGGCGGCCGGTAGGAAAGGAAGCGCTGGGCCTCGTGAAGATCGCGAGCCCCTGACGCAGCACGAAGATGACGAGTACGACAAGAACAGCCAGCAGAACGAGTTGGATCACAGCTCGTGGCCTGCGCCGCCTGACGGGTGGCGCGTCCGCGGCGAGCGAGGAGGCGACGCCGCCGAGCGCCTCCGCCGCGTCAGCGCGTCAGGCCGCACCTGACTTGACCCCGTGCTTTCTCATTCGGCCGGCCAATCCGAGGACCACGTACACGAGACCGCCCCAGAACAGGCCGCTCAGGATCGTGCCGAGCCAGGCCCAGTCGCTCACGTCCTGCTCGTGAAACCCGGGGAGCACTCCAAACGCCTTTGCTCCCACCACCATCAGAACCCCCGGTGCATTCAGCGCCGCGCCGATCGGGCCTCCGATCACCCACGCAATGCCCATCGAGGCAGCACAACAGACCAGAGCCCAACGCAGTTTCATGGGCGTGTGCGGCCGAGTGGCCGGCGCGTCAGCGGCGAGCAAGGAGCCGAAGCCGACGCGCGAATCCGCTGCACGCGCATGGTCGACAGCCTCACGACGAGCGTGCCTCTCTGCGCAACACGATCGTAATGCCCTCCCTGAGAAAGGGTGGCAGCGCGCGGTAAACGCAATTCTTGAGACCGCCCAGAAGCGGTTGGGATCGAGCCACGCCGTCCTCGTGATGGGCATACCGCGCATCGAAATAGAAGCGCCGAAAGACGCTGACGACCTCGAGGTCTGCTTGAGCCGCAAACGCAACGAGCTCTCGGAGAGTGTACTCACGGAAGTGTCCGGGATTGGACGGATCTTCCCGAATGAGCTCGTACGGGTTCCGTCCAGCCAGGAGCTTGAGCCGCTTCGGAAGGGAGGCCGCATTGGGCGTCTGAAGGATCAACACACCACGGGAGGTGAGATGCCCTCTGATGGCGTTGAGAACGAGGGTTGGCGATGTGTGGAGGTGCTCGAGGACTTCGGCGAAGACGATCAGATCGTACGCCGGAAGCGTGGGCGGCAGCGACTCGGGCCGGTTGAGATCCGCGTGATGATGAGCACTTCCCAGGCCAGGGTCAGTCGCCGGCTCGAGCCCGAGAGTGTCCACCGCGCAGGGCAGGTGCTGCCGCAGCATCGTCGAGAACGGGGATGGACCGATGTCCAGCACCCGCTGAGCGCCGTCGGGAAGCATGCGTTGCGCCAGCCGGAGCAGGAAGCGAAAGCGGGGCGCGTGATAGCCGAGATAGCCATCCGTCCGCGGCCCGGTGTCGGCCCCACGTGCAGACGACATCGTTACCGGGTGCCTGACGGGCAGCCCGTCAACGGCGAGCGAGGAGGCGAAGCCGACGAACGATGCCGCTGCGCGCGCGTGTCAGCCGACTCCTCAATGAACTCGCCGCCAGGTGACCTCATACCGAACCGTCTCTCCAAGTACCTCCCAGCTCCCCTTCAACACCAGTCTGTCGCCTGAGAGCGTGAACGTCTTCTTGTCATCCCAACCTACCCCGCTCGCTGTTCAGGCCGCTGGCTCCACCCTGGAGCCCGCCTATGAGGTGACCCTCTCCCAGGAGTCGCAGATCGTCTGGAGATCCTCGGCGGAGGATATGTAGAACTCGAGATGGCCGCACGAAGTGCACACGTATCGGTCCGGAGCGCTGGTGTTACGACCAAGGCCTGGCTTCAGCGTGACTTTCTCGAACTGCAGGGGGTGCCCGGCCTGACGATAGACAGATGTGCCATGGCAGTGGGAGCATGTGCCGTCCTTCATGTGCCCTCCTTGATGGAGACGTGCTGACGGGTTCCGCCTGACGGGTGCCGAGTCAGCGGCGAGCGATCAGACGACGCCGACTTGCGAGTCCGCCGCACCCGCGTGTTAGGCCGAGTCTTCATCACGCGCGTTCAACAATCGCCTTGAAGTTGTCCAGGATGGCCTGCCAGCCTGCTTGCTGCAGTTCCCGGGAGGCGCCGGGATCGGGGGCGAATGTCTCCACCACTTCTGTGCCGCCCTCTACCCGAATGAACTCGATCGAGACGTCGCGTCCGTCTGCCAGCAGGTACTTGATGCGCTCGAAGGGCGCTATTTCCGTGTAACGCCCGCTGAAGTCGAACTCGGTCGAGCCATCCTTGGCGGCCATGCGGTAGTTGAACTGTCCGCCCACGCGAAAATCATTCTCGGCCGCAGGGCAGCACCATTCAGGGCTGGCGAAGTTCCACCGGGTGATGGAGTGCGGATCAGTGAATACGTGCCACGCGCGCGATACGTCACCTGTGACCGTCACGCGAACGGTTATCGGCGGGACATCCAGCATCAGGCCTCCTGGGGGATGATGATAGCGGGTGGCGTTGCGCCGCCCGACGGGTGGGGCCCGATCGGCGAGCGAGGAGCCGGAGGCGACGAACGCGTCCACGCCACGCAACCCCTTCGGGCGCCCCACGGGCAGCGGGCCAGCGGCGTGCGAAGAGCCGAAGGCGACGAGCGAGCCCGCCGCACGCGCGTTTCAGCCGGCCGCTCTATGCCTGGACGTTCTTCGCCAACGTCTTGAATCGCACACCGCTCTTTTGCACCACCGTGATGGTCACGTGGCCTGTCTTGCTGGTCTTCACGTCCGCGACGACGCCGCTCTTCCCCTTGTGGGTTCCAGCAATGACCGTGCAGTGATCACCGTCTTTCAGCCTTTTCATCGACGTTCTCCTTCCGCGGAACCGCCGACCCGTGCCTGGCCGCCTGACGGGCGGCGCGTCAGCGGCGAATGTCGAGCCGGAGGCGATGAGCGAGCCCGCTGCACGTGCATGTCAGGCGGCTCGCGTCAAGGACACGGAAACGCCGCCGTGTCCTGGATTGGTTGAAACGCGGTTCCCGGTGGATTGGAGTAGTTTCTTGCGGCGTTCGTCTGGGAGCGGGTGACCTTCCAATCGACACCGACGTTCGTCATCCCGGCGGCAAAAACCCAATAGCTACCGTTAACGGAGCAGCCGTCGAGAACCTTCACGGTCATCTCGACGTTTGACGGGTCGAAGAACCAGAAATAGCCGGCATTCCCCGTGAGCGCCACCGCACGAGCCGGGCTTGAAGGACCTCCCGGGGTGCTCTGAAACGACGCCGTCACCGAAAACGCTCCGATATTGAGGCACAAAGTCTGCGGATCGAAAATGCAGCCGGCGGCCGGCGAAAGCCGGCCGATCCTGTCGCCCCCGGTCCCCACAGGTTGACGGTCGACGAACCAGATCGTGCCGTCCGGCTTGCCAACAATGGAGGTAGGAGAAGCGTTCGCGTACGGCACGCGAATCTCAGAAACGGCTCCCGCAGTCGTGATTCGGCCGATCTTGCCGATGCTCTCGGTAAACCACATCGCACCGTCTGCGCCCGGCGCAATCCTGACAGGCTGGCTCGCCGCAGCCGGAAGCCGATATTCGGTGACGGAACCCGCCGTCGTGATTCTTCCGATCTGGTTGGCAGCCGATTCAGTAAACCAGAGGTTGCCATCAGGACCCGCGGCAATTCCTCCCGGGACAGCGTTGGTGGTGGGGAGGTCGAACAATGTGACGGAGCCGCCGGTCGTCATCCGCGCCACATGGTTGCCCACATGATCCGTGAACCACACGCTTCCGTCCGGGCCGGCCGCGAGCGAGTCAGGAGCCGTGCCCACTGGCAAAGAGTACGTCATGAGGACTCCACTCGTCGTACTTCGACCGATTTGCGTCGTTCCATCCGGATACGCGAGGATGAACCACAGGTTGCCATCGGGGCCGGCTATGAGTCCCCTTGCAAAAGTCGGCAGCGTGGCACCGCTGCCCGGTGCTCCTGGGAGACAGGGTGACAATATCGGGGTGATGAGCTGCCCGGGTGGCAGGACCTGCTGGGCGACCCAGATGTTCCCATCAGGCGTCGCAGCGGGTCCGCCGATGGCAGTCTCGGCCAGTCCAGCACCTCTACAGGGAGGTCCGCTCAGCGCAATGACCCCTGCATCCGAAATGCTGGCGAGCCCAATCGCAACCGGTATGAGCTCGTGCAGTTGGAGAACCTGAGCGTTTTCGCCGAACCACACGTTGCCGTCAGGTCCGACGGTCAATGCGGTCGCTTCCACCCCGGAGGACAGCGGGAACTCAACGATCTCCTGACCGACCGCGCTTACGGCGGCCGCCAGGCCAATCGCCACCGAGACGAACCGCATCATCTGTTTCATTAACGGAACGTGCTCCATGGACGTCTGTATGCTCCTTCCAGGTCATTGTCGACTACCCGAGTCCGCTGCGGCCAGCCGACGTCGCAATCTAGCGGCTGGCGCATCTGAGCCTCGCCAGGTCCGACGGAGTTGGCGTCGGCGTAGGAACTGGTGCCGGCGTCGCTACCAGGTGACCTGCCGTATCCACGATCGGCCCTTCCCCGGTAATCATCCCCCGGCACGTTTCCGTGTCGATGCTGACCCGAGCGACGAGCTGAACTGTGCTCGGCCGCTTCAACGGGACCGCAGTAAAGGCTTGGCCCAGAAGAAGACCATTCATCCTTACGTCCACATCGACGACATCGACCGGGACTCCGTAGAAAGACGCGACTCCCTGCGCGCCCGTTGCGCACGCGAACTCTCGAGGTCCCTCGGGCAGCGTGTATTTCAGGGCGACCGGAACCCCTGGAAAGCTGTTTCCCGCGTTGTCGGTCACAAGGACAACTAACTCGGGTACTGGTGAAGGCGTGGGCCCAGGCTCGTTTCGCCCGGATTCCGCGCCTGTTCGCCCAGCAATCAGTGCCAAGGTCAAGGCGATCACAACCGCCCTCGCCTTCTGGCAGCTTAACGGGTAGCGGGTCAGCGGCGAGCGAGGAGGCGAAGGCGATGAGCGAGTCCGCTGCACCCGCATGTTAGGCGACTCGCGGCCTCCCGGCGTGTCGAGCAACGGCTGTATCCGGTTGGCCATAGAGCCTCAGAATCGAGCGAGATCGTTGTACCCGCGGCGAGCGATCCAGAAGTTAATGCCGTCGCTACAGGCGCCACCATTGCCAGCGAAGTCCACCGATCCTAGAGGCTCGAGAGTGGCAGCGTCCCACACAGACACGCGGTACGGCGCGAAGGTGTTCGATACTAGGACACGCCGCCCGTCAAAGGCCACATTGAGCGGCGCTGTCATGCCGTTCCCCGTCAGCACTGCCAGGACTGCGCCCGTCGAGGCCTGAACAACCGCAACCGAATTCGCACCGACACTGGGTAGCCACAAATTGGCGCCGTCGAACACGGCATCAGTCGCGGACACGTTGACGGTTTGAACCACATTGCCCGCCAAGTCCAGCCGAAGGAGTGCGCTGTCGTCCTGTGACGGTGTCCATAAGTTGGTTCCGTCGAATACGATGAACTGCCTGCCGACGGAGCCCGGCACAATCGTCTCCGAAAATCCTCCCCCGGGATTGAAGTAGGACAGCGTTCCGTCCTCGTTGACGGTCCATAGCCTTGCGCCATCGAACGCCATGCGCCCCGAGCTGAGGAGGTGCGTGCGGATCGGCCTCACCGCCCCAGCGGGCTGCTTGGGGTCAATCACGTATAGGTCCTCCCCCTTCGACGGATTGTCAGCCATGACGAAAACGATCCCCATCGCGACGAAGGCAGCCCGAGCTCCCGTGACGCCAGTCCAAGTTTCCAGAATCCTTCCATCGCTAGCTCGCACCCGAACGACCGATTCCGGCCGAACCGGAACCCAGATATCAGTGCCATCAGAGGCGGGCAGGCCAGGGTCTGCCAGGAGCGGAGTTCCGTTGACGGCGCCGAAATCGCTCGTCGTCCACCACTGACCGAGGGCAGCCCGACGCGAGCCACGCGCGAGCGATTGGTTGAGCGCCTTCGTAGTGAAGACCGCAGCCTGGCCTCGCGTGATGGGTATATCCGGGGAAAACGTCGTCGCCGAGGTCCCCGCCGTAACGCCCGTGTAGTAGGCCTCGAGCACATACGGGCAAAACAGTACGGACACGTCCGTGAACGGCCCACACGCATCCTGTACCGCTCGAACCGCGCCGCCAGCCAACGTTGCGCCAAGACAGGTCAGCCCTAGGACCGCCACACGAGCAGGCCGAGCCAATTTCATGTGCAACTCCTCTTGTCCAAGTGTACGAATCGGGAGGGCCACACGTCGCGCCGCATTCGAGCACCTCAGCCGCCTAACGGGTAACGGGTCAGCGGCGAGGGATGACGCGAAGGCGAAGAGCGAGTCCGCGGCATCCGCATGTTAGGCGGCTCGCGTACGAGGTCGCGCACTGCGGCTCTAGCGAAGACTAAATGTAGTTGTCATAGTTATCTCGGCTCGGATCGCTTTGCCGCTATCCCTGCAGAACGCAGGCTTGTACCTCCACTGCCGAAACGCCTTGAGCGCGAGGTCCGACAGTAACTCGGATGGGCTGGACACGATCTTGAAGCCATCGAGAGTGACGTCGGGGTTCAATGTGGCTTCCGCGACGACACGGCCTTCCAGCCCCTGCTTTTGAAGGTACGAAGGGTACCCTGGATCGACACACGACTGAAGAACTGGCGACTCACTCTCTTTGCAATCCGACCCCGCTCTAACCTCGCCTGGGTGCGAGGTCCTCATGCACGACGGCTCTATGCCCACGCCTGGCGTAGTTGATGAACACTCTGCCGACCAAAGCAGCACAGCCAACATAAGAAGGGTACTGCTCGCGCGTAACTTCAATGTCATGCCTCCATAGCCGCCTAACGGGCGGCGCGTCAGCGGCGAGCGAAGAGCCGAAGGCGATGAGCGAGTCCGCTGCACGCGCGTGTTAGGCGCTCGTCTATGCCTTAGCGATGTCACGCTAATTCGCCATGTACATTCGAATCACACCCCAGATCAATGCCAGAAGGATCGCCGCTACAAAAATCCACGTCCAACCCTTGAACATCTCTTTGACACCAGGCATCTGGTGACTCGCTCGGACCTCCTGGGATACGGGCAGCGTGGCAATGAAGCGCTCGGCACGGTCTACCCACTGTCCGGGCACCGCTACCGCGAAAAGGCTTCCTGGCATCTGTCCCGGGGCGGGGTTTACCGGAACGATGGCCGAAAGGCCGCCGATTGTTTCGACCCGCCGAAAGTACGGAATCCGTGCTCGCTTCAATGCCTCAGACACGATGTCCACCTCGTGAAGGAGACCGGTGCGATACACCACCACTGGGTCGCCGCCCTGAGCGGAATCGGTCCCCGAGTTCCTGCCGCTCATATGCCAGCGCCTAACGGGCAGCGCGTCAGCGGCGAGCGATGAGCCGAATGCGACGAACGAGTCCGCTGCACCCGCGTGTTGGGCCGCATCACACCCATCGCCCTGTTGCCGCTCTTGAGCCGCTGCCCCCAAAGGCACACGAGGCTCCCAGGACAAACCCGAAGTCGTACCACCGGCCTCGATTGTGGATCTCGTAGATTCGGACGTTGACCGTGAAGAGACTCACAATAAACGTGATCGGGCAGATCAACCCATGCCAGAGGCCCGCCCAAAACCCCGCGGCGTTAGCTCCCGGAAGGCTGTACTTCGAGCCCGGACCAGCCACCGCGAGAACATTGGCCATGGTCTTCCCTCCTTCTCGACACGGAACTGCTCAACAAAGCGGCCTAACGGGCAGCGGCTCAGCGGCGAGTGAGGAGGCGAAGCCGCCGAACGAGTCCGCTGTACCCGCCTGTTAGGCGGCCGCATCCCGAACACTTTCGAACTGAACTCTCGTCGCTCAGCCGCGCGCCAAGGCTCTGCCGTTGCTGAGGCCGGGCGGCTCGTCAGCTCCTGGACGGCACCGGGGCTTTCGCCCACTTCGTTCATCTGTCTACTGCTTTACGGACACCAAGATCATCTCATCGGTTCCGCTACTCGGCTGGGCGAAAGCTGAAGTCGCGGCCCTGCTGAGGGTTACTTCGGCCGCCTAACGGGTGGCGGGTCAGCGGCGAGCGAGGAGCCGAAGGCGATGAGCGAGTCCGCTGCACGCGCGTGTTAGGCGGCCTATCGATAAACGTCCTTCCGGTGAGCAACTCGCACGACGAAAACGAGGAGCTCGTCGTCAGCGATGGAATAGACGACTCGAAATCGGCCGACCCGAACGCGGTACCGGTTGTCTTCCCCTGCAAGCTTCTCGGACCCCGGCGGGCGAGGCTCGTCGGCCAGGGCGAGAATTTTCGCCACGATACGTTGCCGGTCCCTCTTCTGGTCAACGGCCTCGATCTCCCTGGCCGCAGACGGCTTGATGAGAACCCTATAACTTGCCACGCCGCCTGAGAGCCTTCACGAACTGCTCGAAATCGAGACTGGGCTCCCGCTTCCGTGCCTCGAACGCCTCGAGGTCCTCTGCGTCCTCTGCCAGGGTCAGTTTCACTGCGTCATTGACCATGTCCGAGATCGACCTGTCGGTCGCCGCCGCTTTGAGCCGGAGGGCCCGGTGAATCTCGGGCTCGAAATAGACGGTCGCCCGCTTGGCACTGCTCATGCCGCGATCCTAGCGCTCTGACGCTATGACGTCAAGGCGTTCCGCCGCCCTGGCCGGTGGCGAGCCTGCGGCGAGCGAGGAGCAAAAGGCGACGGCGAGTCCGCTGCACCCGCATGTCAGGCGACACGGCCCCCACCCTTGAGAATGACGAATATGGCCACGAGCGACAGGCCGCTGCAAGAATCAGGTTGGCCCAGGTGCCGAGCATCGGGACCTGCACGCTACCCCCGGTCCCGGTAAACGTCGTCACGCTGCTCGGAAGACCCGCGTTGTTCAGGATGGTTTGACTGCCCGACCGGGGCCCCAGCTCCGTCGGGTGAAAGGCCACCGTGATCCCGAAACGACCTCCCGGTGGAACCACCATGGGAAACGTGTCATAGCAGGTCCCGCCGACGCAGGGGTTGGGCTCGAAGTCTGCAAATCCAACCGTTCCGCCGTAGTCGAAGGCAACCGGCACCGCCTGGGTGTTCGTGCACCACATGCTCCCAATCACGAACTGTCCGGGTGGAACGGTGCCGAAATCGACCAGGGGAGTGCATGCAAACGCCGGCGCCTGACCCCGAACGTGCGCCGGCAGGCCCGCCACGCAAAGGAATGCGACCAGGACGCGAAAGGCGGCCAGCCCAACTCCTGGCGCGCCGCGCCGGGCGGTCTGCAACGTGTCGCCTGACGGGTGGCCGGTCAGCGGCGAGCGGGGGGCCGAAGGCGAGGAGCGAGTCCGCTGCACGCGCGTGTTAGGCCGCCGGTCGATCACTTTCACGACTGGGCCTTGAGCACCGACTGCACGAATGACGTCTTACCCTCCGTGTAGGCGTCACGGTCGAGGTGATGCTTCGCGGCCAGCTGGCGCTTAAGCTCTTGATATTGGGCAACAAGCCTTCGATCTGCGCGAAGGGCGTTGCGGAACGTCAGTCGCTCACGCCAAAGCGTGCTGCCGTACTCCACCAGGTGGAGGTGATGGGTGCGGTACTCGGGCGACGGCTTGCAGAACCAGTGCATCTGCGCCGCCTTGTACGGGAAGTAGCAATAGCCAATGGTCTCCGCCGCCTCGATCGCTCCGAACGAACTCTGTAGGCTTGCGACCGGCGCCATGATGTCGATGACTGGCTTGGCGAGCAACCCAGGCACAGCCGTACTGCCGATGTGCTCCAGGTCCGCGACGAGCCACACCTGCAGCGTAGTGCGAAGCTGCGCGGCCTCGGTGGCAAAAAGCACCGGCCACGCGCCCGAGTACGGCACAAGCTCTACGGCGGCGTCTTTATTCACTGCGTACGCCCGCGTTGATGATTGTGGTGCGGCCTAACGGGCGGCGCGTCAGCGGCGAGCGAGGAGCCGAAGGCGACGAGCGAGTCCGCTGCACCCGCGTGTTAGGCCGCCTTGCCAACCCCAGGGTCATAGCCCTCCCCGAAAGCGACGCTGGGCGCTTCGAGCGCTTAGAAACGCGCCAACTGCATAGAGCATGGCCCACACCAAGTCGCCTCTGACGTTCTGCCGAGTGAGCGCCGGGCTGAGAAGCTTTGTGCTGTTCATCAGAAGTGGCATCGCGTCGTACACGAGCAGAATTGCTGCAATTGCTAACACTACAGAGAGCGCCAGCATGCCGATCGCGACCAGCCGGCTGGAGGACTTGAGGTCTGGATTCATACGGCGAGGGATCGCTCCTAGCGGCCTAACGGGCGGCGCGTCAGCGGCGAGCGAAGAGCCGAGGGCGAAGAGCGAGTCCGCTGCACCCGCGTGTTAGGCGCCTCTCGATAGCTCGCTCTCTAGCCTCTCAGCCAGGAACTGCTTCAGCAGCGACTGATATGGGATGTCCCGCTTGTTGGCCAGAACCTTGAGATGACCAATCATCGACTCAGGCAAACGGAGAGAGATCGTCCGCAGCGTCGGACGAAGCTTAGGAAAGCTCCTCCGCTCAGCGGAACTCCAGTCGACAGACTCACTCGAATCGTGCTCGGCCCAGAATGCTCGCTCCTGGTCCTCGGACTCGAACTTCGGAATCTGCTTACTCTTTGCTTTGCTCATAGGCTCTGAGCTCCTTCCGGGTCATATCTCGCGCGGAGATGATGCGAACGAGGGACTTGCGGACGGTGAAGCTGAGAAACAGCCGCCGCCCTGAGTCCGTCTGGCCGAGCGCCAGAAAGCGTCGCTCTGAGGTCGAATGCTTCCGATCCGCCGAAATGACGAGGGGTTCGTTGAAGAAGACTTCCTCCGACTCCCAAAATGGGACGCGATGCCGCTCCCAGTTCTTTTCGACATTTCCTTCATCCCAGTCAAAGCCGGTACAGCCGGCCAGCGGGTCATCGGCCACATTCGCAGTATATGTCAGATATATACAGGCCGCAAGCTGCTTGAGGCGCCTAACGGGTTGCGCATCAGCGGCGAGCGAAGAGCCGAAGGCGATGAGCGAGTCCGCTGCACCCGCGTGTTAGGCGCCGCGACGTAGTTCATGACTCTTGGTAAACAACCTTTCCGAGCACTCGACAACCTCGAATCAAGACGTATCCGACGTCGCCGCAAAGGATCATTGCGTCGGGCGGGGGTGGTTCAGCCGGAGGTGGCAGCGGACAACCGCTGAACATCCACACCTGATCTCCTGCTTGTAACGTCTTCGTAAGGCTTAGCCACTCTTCTAGCAGGGGGTTTTGCTGCCCCGGCTCGCTTAAGCTTCGGATCAGCGCGTCAGCCTCCTGGAGAGTCACCTGTTGCCGCAGCCAACTGCGCTTTATGGGGTAGTTACTCCCGAACAGTTCCGCATCGCACTGCAAGCCAAGTTTAGCACTTGAGCGATCGATCGAGCTGCAGCCCGCGATCAGGACGCTGGCGAGGAACCACGGTATGAATGTCGCGGCGCCTAACGGGCAGCGCATCAGCGGCGAGCGAAGAGCCGAAGGCGATGAGCGAGTCCGCTGCATGCGCGTGTTAGGCGGCAGGCTACAGCCGTTCATTTCGGCACGCTTCCCGGGCCAGACGTTCGAATCGTTACGGCCGATTCCGGATGGCCAGGACAAGCCGGGAATTGGAGTTCCGAAAACGAGTTTCCACGACCGTCGCCAACGATTACACCGTCCGCGATTGTGCCGACACGCATCAGAAGCACCGTGGTCGAGTCGTGCCCGCCCGTGACCCGAACGGAGATCGGACCACACGACTTTAACCCTTGAGCATCGGCATCGACTAGGTAGGTCCCTGATTCAAGCCGCTGAAACTGAGCGACACCGTTTGCGCCCGATTCCACAGTCTGCCGCCCCGCCCTCACACTGATTCCGGGAATCGGGCTTCCAGTTACGTCGGTCACTTTGACAGGTGCAGACCCGTACGTCGTACAGCCAACCCCGGCGCAAAGGCCGAACGTCAGAAGAACTCCAAGCCTCCCCCGCAACTTCCTGCCGCCTAACGGGTAGCGGGTCAGCGGCGAGCGATGAGCCGAAGGCGAAGAGCGAGTCCGCTGCACCCGCATGTTAGGCGCCGGCTCCTCGCAGGGCCTCTGGACCAACCCATCCCTCCTCATGCGCTGCTCCTCGCCAGGCGACACTGGCCGCTACGTACGCGCCGAATAGCACGACGAACAGGTTCCGCTCACGCGCGAGCTCATGAATCAGCGCCTGCCTAGGCCGCCGATCGCCGCCGTTAGCCACTTCGTAAGTCTTGAGTTGCTTGAGCTGTACCTCGCGCCGATACGCGATTACGGCCGAGGCGTACAGACCGAGAAGCCCGAACACGATAAGGCCGCCGTACAGCCAGAAGCGCCGTGCCCTGAGCGAGCGCGCGGCGCGCCCCAGGCTGCGGGCCCGGGCATACGCCCTCAGCGCGAACACTAGATCCACGATGAAGAAGGCCGTGCAGACCGATACCACAACAAAGCAGTAGCGAACATAAGCAGGCTCTGCGATGTAGCTATTCACGGTCCCAGCCCATTCCGGCGCCTAACGGGTGGCGCATCAGCGGCGAGCGAGGAGCCGAAGGCGACGAGCGAGTCCGCTGCATGCGCGTGTTAGGCGACCCCGCCTCAGTTGACTGAAGCCCTTAGCCAAATAGCCCACTCCCTACGAGCACCAGGCACACGCCCACGAGCCCGAAAACACCACCAACAAACAATAGCCCCTCGCGCCCACTCAACCTCGGAGCGTTCTCCGCCCACGACGAGAGGAGCCTAAACACCGCGTTGTGCGCAGGAAGAAAATAGCTCGGGATGAGGACGCCCGCCATCAGCAGGAATGTGATTCCCGCGCGAATGGTGGCAGGCCCTTCCTCCACCGGATAGCAACCCGGGATTGGCCGGTTCCAAACGACTGACGCGATGACGGCACCCAGCAGGCCGACGCCAAGAAGCTCATTCGCGAGGCGCCGCCGCGGTCTTGGAGCGAGAGGATCGATACTCACTCGGAAGCTGCCCGCGAACACTGCTGCTGAAATAATGATGACCGCAAACACCACGAATACGAGCGTGCCGTTGTCCATCTGCTACTTTGGGTCGCCTAACGGGTAGCGGGTCAGCGGCGAGTGAGGAGGCGAAGCCGACGAACGAGTCCGCTGCACCCGCATGTTAGGCGACCTAGCCACGATCCCCCCTACGCTCTTCCAGCCGTAAGCCGACCCAACACCCGATCCCAATGCTAGCGATAATCGCAATGGCTACGACGGTCGCCTCGGGTACTGATCTGCCGCGGTACCGCATCGTGTTCCAGGATTTGACATCCGCGAGGGCGATCAAAAGCGAGAGTCCAGCTGCCCAGGCCGGCCGATTGGGTGAGTCGATAAAGCGCGCGACGCCGAGCCCGACCAGGAAACCGACGATCAGGTAGCCCGGTAATGAGAGCGCGAGCCGCAGCGCATCCCCGGACGGACCTGTGAAGACGCGGTTGAAGACGAACACCGAATTCCAAGCCCACAGCACGAACATTCCAAGAAAACTGAAGCACCACCACAGCCCGAGAGCGACAAGGATGTTCCTACCGACAACTCGGTCGTGCCGATTCATGATGTGACTCCGCGGTCGCCTAACGGGCAGCGCATCAGCGGCGAGCGAAGAGCCGAAGGCGATGAGCGAGTCCGCTGCATGCGCGTGTTAGGCGGCAACCTCATAAATCGTCGTCGACCCTGATCGTGCGAAAGAGAATGTTGCCCATCGGCAGAACGGCTTCTGCCTCACTGGTTGGGATCTCGAAGCGAATCGTGTAGAGCGCGCCAGTGCGCGAATTGCCCAGGGCGGAGGCGGCGACGGTGAGCTGGGGTACACCTGACGAATCGAGGGACATTTGACCGACGGAGGCATACAAGGTGATCACACCGACCGTTTCCTCTTCGAGCGGCACTGACTCCACGGAGGTTGCCACAGCATTTTGCACGTGCTCTTTCGCACGTGCGATCGCCCTTCCGGCACCCTCAACCCGCTGAAATCGCAGCTCATAACGCGAGCGCGGCTGTGCTGGGATACCGCTGCCAGCAGGAATCAATGTCTTGCCATTTGCAACCCGACGGCGGCGCGGGCCTCTCGGCTGCAGCCAGAACGGCTGCACACAGAAATGCGACCAGCACAATAGCGACCCTGGCACTAGCCAGGGATCGTGACTCTCGCCCCTTGCCGCCTAACGGGTGGCGCGTCAGCGGCGAGTGAGGAGGCGAAGCCGACGAACGAGTCCGCTGCACGCGCGTGTTAGGCGCATCGGAACGGACGCGTGCCGCTAGTCTTGTGTCCATACCTTTTCTATGCTCGAGCCGTTCCAGGCGAACACGATCGTCCAAGATTCCAGCCCGCTGAAGCCGATGGCGTCGTGCTTTGCGTGAATCACGTCGCCGTAGAGCCCCTCCACGTCTCCCGGCGGTACGGGAAACACGATCGCCGTTCCCTGGTTAGCCTCCTCGATAAGCTGAAATGACCAACGCCCCGTGAGTTCGGGCCGAGCCAGAACCAAAATCGCCGTCCGCGACGTCGTCCCGTGAGCCAATACCAGCGCGTAATCCGTGTGGCCGTCGCCAAAGAAGTCCACTGCGGCCACTCCAGCACACTGCCTGGGTTGACTGTTCTCTACGATGCGTCGGTCATGGCGCGACAGCATTGCCAGAGTCATCACCTTGGCCAGGGGAAACATCACCGCCAACTCCTGCTGAAGTTGCGTCGGAATCTCCGGCTGACAGGGCTTGGCGGGGTGCTGCGACCCCAGCGCGATGAGGAGGCTAAGAAACACGACGTTCATTAGGGTAGATGTGGCTTCGATGCGCCTAACGGGTGGCGCTTCAGCTGCGGGCGCCCGAGCGCACCGCGATCCCTCGTCCCACGGCGAGCCTCCCTTGCGCCAAACCGCATGGCGACCGTCAGCTGCAAGCGCGTGTTAGGCGCCCTCTCCCTTGCGGGTTTACACGCCACGCGATCCCTCGCTCGCCCAGGACCCTGACCGCGGGATGCGGCGGCCTGGCGCGCTTCCCGCCTCCATTCTCCCTCCGCCTCCACCGCGCCAGGACGACGCAGCTTGAGCCGGCGGGCGGGCCGACTCATCTGCCGGCTGATCGCCATGCCCTTCCAAAAGCCTCACCGCCACCCTGACCCTCACACCACGCTCGTCGGCCCGCATCGCGCAGGCGGACGGCGCGCAAGACTCAACGCCGCCTCCGCCAACCTCTCTCAGTCGCCACCATCCGGCATGCGACCGGCGCCACCAACCGCGCTCGAGCTCGTTGCTTTTGAGCTGAGCGCGCCGGCCGCCGTCTTTCGTGCGATGGCGCCTAACGGGCAGCGCATCAGCGGCGAGCGAGGAGGCGAAGCCGACGAGCGAGTCCGCTGCATGCGCGTGTTAGGCGGCCCGTTGATGTTCAGCCGGTACCTCATAGCAGGGATAAAGCCGCGAAGCCGGCCAGCCCAACCGCGACTGCCGTCTCAAGCCACGACTGCACCGAGCGGCCTTTCGCCAAGTACACCAGCGCTGCGATCACCGCGATGATTGCTGACCAAGGAAAGACCACAAACGCCAGGATCCCCGGCATGCCGCCATCGTGCGCTCCCCAACCCATCCCGATCGGAATCGCGAGCCCGAGAATGGCGAGCACGATGAACACGGTGCTGACACGTACCTCGAAGCCGGGGCGTCGAGCCACGGTCCCGCTCATGCCGTCTGCTCCTGGTCGCGTTGGCCGCCTAACGGGCAGCGCATCAGCGGCGAGCGAGGAGCCGAAGGCGACGAGCGAGTCCGCTGCATGCGCGTGTTAGGCGGCGCACAACTCGTTTGAGCCCAGCCTCTAGCGCGCATTAGCACTGGCGCCCCCGGCTGGCGGATTCGGAATCGGCCCGTTGCCACGTCCTACCCACCACGCCTCCCACTCTTGGGCACAGCGGAACTCGTTGCCTTTTTTCGAGACCGCCACCAGGGCGGCTTCGCAATGTTCAATAGCGCCGTTGCTCGCAATGACGGCTTTCGAGGCCTCCTGCGATTCGTTGCAGCCGCCGGCACCGAGCAGCTTCAGCGCGTAGATCAATGGAGGAATCGACTTCGCATTCCCAGCATCCGCAAGAACCAGGCATGCGTTATCTACCTGCTTACCACTCCAAATCAGACACTCCGCGGACCGTCTCGCGTCGGCACCGCTGGCTGCCATCTCGAGGTCCCCGCACGCCGAATCCCGAGTTGCAGTGGTGGTTGCGGCACAGGCCTGAAAGACGAGCGCGCCAATGAGCCCTGCCCCGAGTCGCCGAGCGCCGCCTAACGGGTAGCGGGTCAGCGGCGAGCGAGGAGGCGAAGCCGACGAGCGAGTCCGCTGCACCCGCATGTTAGGCCCCGCCGTGTGGAGCGAAGGCCTTGACCAGGACGTTCGTATCGAGGAACTCATGAAGGCGCCGAATGAGACCGCTGGGTGCGAACTCGAAGAGCTGTACCCACTTGTACCGAAAGGCGCGGCCGGTCTTGATGACCTGGCCGGCGGTCTCACCCAGGACAACCACGGCTTCCTGATCAGACAAGAAGCGTTGTGGTTCGAACGCTGTGTACTGAATGACCGGGCCGCGCTCCGTCAAGAACCGTGTGACGCCCTCCTTGCCGTGATAGCTCGTGCCCAATGGAACGCCAGGCATTTCGGGAATATTGAATTCGACGTCTTCGGTGAGGCACTGCAGAAGCGCCGGCTCATCGGCATTCTGAAACGCCGCGTATAGCTCCTTGACTCTGTCAACGTGCCGCTGGTTTGCCATCGTGGGTTCCTTCCTGCCCCTGACAGAGCCGCCCTGTCTTCGCGGGGCCTAACGGGTAGCGGGTCAGCGGCGAGTGAGGAGCCGAAGGCGACGAACGAGTCCGCTGCACCCGCGTGTTAGGCGGCCCAGACTGCTCTCGGATCTTGTCCCTCGGGGTCACCTACACTCCGGATGCCGGGCGAGAACAACATCGACCATGTTGCCCCTCACAGATCCTTTTGGGCCGTACCAAAACCCTTCGGCAACAAGCGTGCATCTCTGTTCGGCGGCTCCATTCGCCGTCGCCACTTGCACCGGGCCGTCAACCGATTGGGGGACCTGGATCTCCTTATCGAGCCTCAGCTCCGTCTTGCTTCCGTCCGGATTGACGACGTAGCAGCTGAAGACGTATGGCCCTTTCGAGATGGGGCTGCTGGTACAGCCGTATCCATCTGCCGGGATGTTTAGCTCGCGGCTAGGCCCGTCAGGCAGTGGAGCACATTTCGGATTCGAGTACTCCATCACGATCCATCGGCCGGGAGGCTGATGTTCCAACACGAACCGCTGGCCTCCGCCGCCACGGCAAGCTACGCAAGCCACCAATGCCAATAGCGACATTCGCCGAAAGCCGCCTAACGGGTAGCGGGTCAGCGGCGAGCGAGGAGCCGAAGGCGACGAGCGAGTCCGCTGCACCCGCATGTTAGGCGCCGCACTCGCTCTTGATCTCGCCCTCTGCCCCTAGATACTCCAGTGTTCCGTCCCGCCACACGTAATAGTAGACGCCGCAGGTCGATTCCTTCTGAGCTATGCCGATAAGCACCAAGAGGGCGCTGTCCCTACGGAAGTAGATTCCTGCTTGGTCACATGGTCGCTTGTCCATCGGGCACCCGCACCCCACCAGAAAGCTGGGCATGAACACCTGCCCGCTCTTGAGGTCAATGATCCCAAACTGCTGACAACAGGTGCCACAGCCCCATGTGGCGACGCGGAGATGACCAGCAAAATTGACTGGCTGGCGGGCCGCTTCCCTGAGCTGGGTCCGGAAGCGGTGAGCCTCACCAGCCGACACGTCGGGCTTGACGCGCGCCGAGATGACCTCGACAGCGGTCGGGAAGTCCTTGAAGTGGTGAGCGCTGGCATAATGGGGCAACTCCTGCGCTCCAGCCACGGAACCCGCCAGTGCGATAGCCCACACTAATGACACGGCGCCTAACGGGTGGCGCGTCAGCGGCGAGCGAGGAGCCGAAGGCGACGAGCGAGTCCGCTGCACGCGCGTGTTAGGCAGCGTTGCTGATTCCCGCCCTGGGCTGGTGCGAACGGCCTTCACACCGACAACCCCAACGGCACAGTCGTCTTCGCACCCGAAGGCGCCACCGTCTCGATTTGTCGCCTGATGCCGAGGAGGATCATGAGGTCTGCCTCCCGGGACACCGAAATCATCTCACCGTTCCAGGACTCGACCAGGACTGCCTGGAAGAGCTGCCATCCGGGCCCCGTACGCTGCCTAACGGGTAGCGCGTCAGCGGCGAGCGAGGAGGCGAAGCCGACGAGCGAGTCCGCTGCACGCGCGTGTTAGGCAACCCTCGCCACCTTTCGTGCCCCAGCACCAAATAGGGCGAGGATCGCGCAGGGTAGCCAGACCCACCTGAGCTCCGACTCCAGCACGGCAATTCCGCGCTCTGACATGAATCGCCGCAAACCAAGAGGAGCGACCTGAATCACCTGCCACGGGAAGAAATAGCGATGATTTGAAAAGGGGCTAAAGAAAGCCACTCCCAATCCTCCGGTGGTCATGGCGTCCAAGAAGCCGTGCGACGCCGTGCAGAGAAACACTACCCCGAACACCACCCAGGCTGGCGCTTTCAGCCGAGTTGCGAAAGCGCTGCACAACGCAGCTACGACCAACGCGAACGCCAGCGAGTGGGTAAGGCCGCGATGACCAAGGAGAGAATCGTAGGGAACGCCCAGCCGATACCCGATCGCGTCCGCGTCAGGCAGCGCGCTGGCCACACACGCGACGACCAGGAGACGCGCGGGAACAGCCGCGGCGCCAGCGCCTATTGCTAGCGCAAGCGGTACTGCTGGGTGGGAGATGACTGAGGGCATTCTGCGCCTTAAGGGTTGCCTAACGGGTAGCGGGTCAGCGGCGAGCGAGGAGGCGAAGCCGACGAGCGAGTCCGCTGCACCCGCGTGTTAGGCGCCAGGCCGCGGTCCGCCTTTGGGCTAAACATGCAGCTCCTTCCGAGCCAGCCAGTGGGCGCCGTCGGGGGTTATGACCAGGACATCGATCGGGCCACCAACCGTCTTGAGCCTCGGCAGGAACCGAAGCGTGTCGCTAGTGGCTCTCACCGCGTATACCGCAAAGTCGACTGCATCTTGGAGCGTGAAGTACTGCCACGCGAGCTGCGCCTGGGGAAGCTGAGAGAACGTGCCGTCGGCGGCTTTCGTGTATACCTCGCCAAGAAGGCGCGAGATCACGTCCGACTCGCCGCCCCAGTATGCCCCCGGAACACCAGCCGCCGCTCTGCGGACTGCGGTCTTGCCTGCAAGATGGACGTTCCAGACGTGCTGCACTCGGATGCCCGCTTCCGTCTTGTAACCCGCCACGTGGAAGCAAGCGTCTGGAATGGTCTGCATCCCGGCGAAGTAGTCGACCAGCATGCTCGCTACATCATCCGGCCCGGCTGCCGGATCTGTAACCTTCTCGCGAAGAAACGAGTCGACGAATCCCGCGAGAGGTATGCCGGCGATGTCGGCAGCGCCGAACGTGGAAAGCCCAATGCCGGTGGACGAGACGAATACCTTGTAGTTCGCGTCTGACTGGGGGACCGAGACAACCACCGGACCTATCGTCCCGAGCTGCTGACTGGTCGTAAGGGTAAGACGGCTATCGCCTGCCATCACGATGCCCTCGCGCACATGCACGGTTACTACGAACGACATGGCTCATACCTGGCGCCTAACGGGCAGCGCATCAGCGGCGAGCGAAGAGCCGAAGGCGATGAGCGAGTCCGCTGCATGCGCGTGTTAGGCCCCGCCCTTCTTCCAAGCCACAAACTCAGCAATCGAAACCTTGAGCACGCGCCGGAGCTCCGCGCGTAGTGCCGCCTTATCGGTTTCAGCACCCCACCATCGGCTCCATTCTGTGGCCCAGAGAGTGCGGCCACTCTTGGGCTCCTTGATCGGAATCTGATACTGCAGGAGAAGGAACACGCCCACACCGTCGCCTCGTGCATGTTGCGCCGGGACGGCAATGGAGAGCCGGGGCGCGTCGTCGGGCATTGAGTCCGAAACCATGGCTGGCAGACCAGCCTCCTTGAGAAGCGCCGCCGCCTCGCTTTTGAGTTCGTCCACCGGAATGCCGGCCTGGGACAGAACGCTCGGATCGAGCGTCATGCCGATGACGTAGAGAGGCGGCGCTTCAACAGCCGCGACGTTGACCGCGATCAGCAACCCTAGCGCCACGCTCACCCAGGCGCCGGTGATTGGGCCGGCGGGGCCTAACGGGTGGCGCGTCAGCGGCGAGCGAAGAGCCGAAGGCGATGAGCGAGTCCGCTGCACGCGCGTGTTAGGCCGCAGCGACCCGATCATGATGGACACCTAAACGTGATTGGCCTCGCCTCCAGTTCGATTGGTCCTGACCAGAACCTTCCGTACTTCTTGCGAAGAAGCGCCTTGTCCTGGTCGCTGAGACCATTTGCGTCGCCATCGTGATACCTGATGACGAGCCGATACTCTTGGCCGGGCCGGAAGCCCTCTTCGTTTGGGCCGATCCGCACCCGGTCCGGGGCGAGTAGGTCGAAACGGGCGCCGAACACTTCAGCACCTCCGACGCCCTTCGGATTGTCCGGGCCGAGTGCTCGGAACTCCGAGAGCGTTGGGGTTGCGCACGACGCTCTTGGCCCAAGCCAGCCAATTCGATCACCGCGCGAACCCAGGACGTCGACCTCGATGTAGCAGCCGAGGATGGTACGAGTCGTTGTGACGATCGGGACCGGGCCATGTGGAATCAGAAGGACCTGGAGCAAGTGGCCGTCGATTACCTCAGCCTGAAGCTCAAGCGAGCTGGCGACTATCGTAGCCACGAGCAGGAGGGTCATGAGGCCGGCTCTGGTGGTCTGCGGCCTAACATGTACTTAGACAGACTACTCATTCCCGCCCTCATCGCGATCCTCGCTCCCTAATTCATCTACGTCCGTATCGATCCAATCGTCGCCATCCTCCTGAGCAGGCATGAGCTGTCGCTCGGGAGGCAGCATGGGCGTCAGCGACTTAGGCTGCGAATTGAGTCGGATAAGACTCGGAGGTGCCGCGATTCCGCTTTTCGTCCACAAAAGGTCGGCAGGGCTGCGCACGCCGCGGCCGCCGCGGTTCAAGACGTGTGTGTAAATCATCGTCGTTTTCACGTCCTGGTGGCCCAGAAGCTCCTGGATGGTGCGGATATCGTACCCCTCTTCGAGCAGGTGGGTGGCAAAAGAGTGTCGGAAGGTGTGGCAGCTGACGCGCCTCGAGATGCCGAGCTGGACGACTGCGGCGTGGAGGGCGCGCTGGACGGCCGTCTCGTGCAAGTGGTGGCGGCGCACGAGTTGGGTGCGGGGGTCGGTGCTCATGTGCTCGGCGGGGAAGACGAACTGCCAGCCCCAGTCGCGCTCGGCGCCGGGGTACTTGCGGGCGATGGCGTCGGGGAGAAAGACGGCCCCGAAGCCTTCGGCGAGGTCGTCGGTGTGGATGCGGCGGACTCTCGAGAGCCAGGTGGGGAGTGCCGCGCGGACGACTGCCGGGAAGGGGACGACGCGGTCGCGTTTGCCCTTGGTGTCGCGGACGAGGATGCGGTTGTTGCCGAACTCGAGGTCCTTGACGCGCAGGCGCAGGGCTTCGAGCAGGCGCATTCCCGTGCCGTAGAGGAGGGTCGCGACGAGGCGGTGGGTGCCGTACATCCTGGCGATGACGGAGCGGACTTCATGGCGGGTGAGAACTGTGGGGAGGCGGCCGGGGGTCTTGGCGCGGATGACCGTGTGGAGGTCGGGGAGAGGCTTCTGGAGGACGTGGCGGTAGAGAAAGAGGAGGGCGCTCAGGGCCTGGGCCTGTGTGGACGCGCTGACGGGGCCTTCGACGGCGAGGTGGGTGACGAAGGCGTTGATCTCGGTTTCGCCCATCTCGGCGGGGTGGCGCTTGTCGTGAAAGAAGATGTAGCGCTTGATCCAGCCGATGTACGCCTCCTCGGTGCGCAGGCTGTAGTGGCGGGCGCGGATGGCGTGGCGGACGCGGTCGAGCAGGCGGGGCTGGGTCGGGGGGCCGGGGGCGAGTGGCACTTCAGTGCCTTTCGTTCCAATGCCTCGGATCCCGACTCTCGTGCATTACCGCGAGGATCTGAAGCGAGTCGTCCTCCACGTAGTAGAGAACACTGTACGGAAACCGAGCCAACCGTCGCCTGCGCGTACCGCCCCGTACGCTCGGCGCCGACTCGGGATAAGTCGCGAGCCGGGCCAGGGCTGCCGCAATGTCCTCGAGAAGGCGGAAGCTCAGGTTGGCGCCTCGAGTCTCGTAGAAGCGGAAAGCCTCCTGGACATCCTGGGAGGCCAACGGATGAAAGACGACCCGATCTAGCTTCTGCGGTGCCTCTTCCCGATCTCGGACCTGAGGCGCCGAAGAACTTCTCGAGCCGGAATCGTATCGATCTTCCCCTCGTCCAGCTCTCGCTTGCGTCGTTCGGCTTCGTCGTACCAGGCGCGCTCGTGGTCCGTTTCGGTTGGGGGATCCAGGCTTTCGAGAAGCACCCGGGCGAGACGGGCCCGCGACCGTACTCCGAGTTTCAGTGCTTCCGTTTCGATCTGCGCCAGCTTCATGGGCATACGCATGGCCTCCGGCCGACTCAAGTCTACGCCCGGCATCCATCTCTTCTTATTCATTGTCGCGAGGGCCCAAGGGTAGGCCGGTCAGGCCGCGAAGGGGTTGCGCACGGTGACGCCCGCGTACGACTGCCCGTCGTTGAGGTCCTCGGTCCAGAGGGTCTGACACCCGAGGGAGTGGGCACTTCGAACGATCATGGCGTCCCAGAGGGAGATGCGCAGTCTTGTCGAAAGATCGATGGCGGCGACGACATCGTCCGCGAGCGGCGAGTGGACGGTCCAGCGTCCGTACTCTTCGACGACCTTGCCCGCCTGTGCGGGCGGGAGGGGCTCCGACACTTTGCGGGTCAGGGTGACGAACGATTCCTGGAGCACCTGGATGCTGAGGCAGCCCGTCTCGGATTCCCAGAGTCGTGTGAGCAAGGCCGATGCGCGCTCCCACCTCACTCCAGAGGTGGCGCTATGACCGTAGACGAGAACGTTGCTGTCGATGAACTCGCGCGGGGACTCAGCGGCGCTCATGGAGCTCGTCGCGGGTCCAGGTGATTTTGCCCGTGAGACCGAGATTGAAAGGATTCTTCAGCCGATGAAGAGCCCTCTCTCTCGCGTGCGAATATGCATCGTTGTGGCGAACGATCTCTTCGAGCGTCTGGACCAGGAGGCCCGAGATGGAAGTCTCCCGCTCGATGGCGAGGTGCTTGACCTTGCGCAGGAGCGCCTTGGGCACGACGAGGGTGATGTTCTGGCTCTCCACGGGTCTACCTTTGTTGGTGTTGTCGCGAGGAGGCGCGTTCACGCGAAATAGTGTACCACGCAAACACGTGTACAGTCGAGATAGCTACTGCTAACAGCTTATTTTATAGATACTTGCAAACTGAATATCAGGGCTTCGGCAGAGTCGCCCAAGGCGCGATCGAGAGGGCGCTCATGACGAGCTCGACCGAGAGGGCGGCGAGGATGATCCCCATGACGCGCACGAGGATCGAGGCGCCCTGGCGGCCGATGACCTTGAGGATCCCTTCCGACGCGAGGAAGAGGCCGTAAGTCATGGCGAGCACGATGAGCAGCACGACGGCGGTCTCCGCCTGCTCGGGAATCGTATAGACGTCGTTGTCGGTCAGGACGATGACGGCCATGATGGTTCCGGGACCGGCGATCGAGGGAACGGCGAGGGGGAAGACGGCGATGTCGCGGCCGGGGTCGGCCTCGGCGTGGGCGCTCTCCATGTTGCCGAAGAGCATCTGGAGCGAGAAGAGGAAGAGGATGATCCCGCCGGCCAGCTTCAACGAGAGCAGGTGGATGCCCATCGCGTCGAGGATGATCTGGCCGACGACGACGGCGCCGACGAGGATGATGGCGGCGTAGATCGTGGCGCGGCGGGCGACGCGCTTGCGCTCGGCGCGGCCGAGCGCGCCGGTCAGGCCGGCGAAGAGCGCGAGGTTGCCGATCGGATCGACGGTCGTCCAGATCAGCATGAAGTCGCGAAAGAGTTTTGCGAGCATGGAGCGCTGGCGGAAGCATACAGCCTCGCGCCCGCGGGGACGTCCTCAGTCGTACACGCCGTCGGCGAACCAGGCTCCCGCCGCGCGCTCGCGGTAGATGCGGTAGAGGCCGCCGTCGGAGAGCTCGACGTCCCAGTAGTCGCGGTCGGCGGGAGCGTCGGTCCACCAGCCGTCCTCGAGCGACCAGGGGCCGGCGGCGACGCGAACGGAGCCCGCGATGGGCGGCGCGGCGTCGGGGGCGCTGGTCTTCAGGGAAACGGGGCGCGACGAAGAGGACTCCTCGAAGATCCCCCTCTCCCGGCGGGAGAGGGTCGGGGTGAGGGGCGTGCTTTCCACCACCACCTCGAGCGCGACCGGCGGCCGCAGCACGCGCACCGAAAGGAGGCCGCGCCCTTCGCGCGGCGCGGGACGGACGCGGGGCGGGGGCGGCGGGGCGTAGCCGGTCGCGGTGAAGCGTTCGGGGCGGTGGCCGTCCACGGCGCGCGGGGAGCCGACGCGGTCGGCGCCGAGCATCGCGGCCAGGCGCGCGATCGTGGTGGCGAGGCGGTCGGGCGAGAGGGCGGCGGGGCCGAAGAGGGACAGCTGGGCGCGGCGAGGCGAGTCCGGGTGCGCGCTGAAGGTGAAGCCCGCGACGGCAGCTCCGGGCGGGCGGGCTTCGAGCTCGAGGCGCATCAGCGTCAGGAGGGTCTTGACGTCGCGGGTGGGCGCGGGCAGCGCGATCGAACGGGCGTCATGGCCGTCCGGGTCGAGCTTGAGGGTGACGTCGAGGCGCGTGCAGGCGAGGGCCTGGGCCTCGAGGCGGTGGACGAGGCGCTCGAGCGCGGCGTGGCCGACGAAGAGGAAGGGCTCGAGGGAGGCGAGCGGCCATTCGAGGTCCATGCCCTCGGTGAAGGAGGGCGGCGGCAGGGAGGGCTCGAGGGGCCGCGGGTCGATGCCGCGCGCAGTGGCGTGAAGGGCGCGGCCGGCCTCGCCGAGGCGGCTGGCGACTTCGCCTTCGGGCAGCTTCGCGAAGTCGCCGATCGTGCGCAGGCCCCAGCGGTCGAGCGTCGCGGCGATCTCGAGCGCGGCGTCGAGGCGCGCGAGCGGCAGCGGCGCGAGGAAGCGCGTCTCCTCTCCCTCGGGAACCACGGTCGGCGAATCCGGAAGCCCGGCCGCGACGCGCGCCGCGAGCTTGGACGCCGCGACGCCGACGCGCGCCGGCAGGAGCGCCCTCTCCGCCGCACGCAGGATGTCGCGGGCGAGGGCGTGGACGGGAGTGGAGATCTTGGGAAGGGCGCCCTTCAGAACTCCCTCTCCCGGCGGGAGAGGGAAGATCTCAGGAAGGCCGCCCTTTCGAACTCCCTCAGGGAAAACCTCAGGAGGGCCGCCCTTCCGACCCCCCTCTCCCCACGGGAGAGGGCAGGGGTGAGGGGCGCTGATTGCGGGAGTCTTCGCGTCGCTTCGAGGGAGGTGCCGGGAGGACATCAGCAACGGATGTCCATCCAACTCCAGATACACCACCCCCTCCCCTTCATCCTCGACGCGCGGCGAGAACCCTTCCGCGACCTCGACGAGCGCCTCCTCCGCCGCTCGCTCGCACGCGCGGTCTCGGCCGCGGGCGACGAGCCGGGGGACGATCGCGCGCGCCTGCGGCAGCGTCATGCCGGGCTCGATGCCCGCGCGGCGCGCCTTGCGGGTCGCGGCGACGACGCGGGCGGCGCTGCCGTTGCCCTCGCAGACCGCGACGGCCTCTTCCTTCAGCTCCGGCTCGGCGCGCAGCCGCGCGGCCAGGGGAAAGAGCGGGACGAAGAGACAGGCGAGCGGCATGGCGATTCAGAGACGCGGGAGCCCGAAAGGGACGCTTCTTCCTGGATCATCCCCAACGCCGAGCCGCCACTGGTCCGCCGTGGCACTCCCCCGGTCACCCGGAACGCCGAGCTGCCTCCGGTCCGCCACCACACTCCCTTTGTCATCCCGAACGCCGAGCTGCCTCCGGTCCGCCACCACACTCCCTTTGTCATCCCGAGCGCCGAGCTGCCTCCGGTCCGCCACCACACTCCCTTTGTCATCCCGAGCGAAGCGAGGGATCCCTTTCTTAGCCACACCGAGACTCGAAAGGGATCCCTCGTCGCTGCGCTCCTCGGGATGACATTGGACCGTCTGTTCCGGTCGAATGGCCGATCGGCCTCCGGTTCGCTGCGACATTCCCTCTGTCGTTTCGATGGCCGATCGGTCCCTGGTCCACCACCACACTTCCTCTGTCGCTTCGATAGCCGAGCTGCCCCTGGTCCGCCACCACACTCCCTCTGTCGCTTCGATAGCCGAGCTGCCCCTGGTCCGCCACCACACTCCCTCTGTCGCTTCGATAGCCGAGCTGCCCCTGGTCCGCCCCCGCACTCCCTTTGTCATCCCGAGCGCCGAGCTGCCTCTGGTCCGCCTCCACACCCCCTTTGTCATCCCGAGCGCAGCGAGGGATCCATTTGGCGCCACCGCGGCGGCTCGAAATCGCCTCCGCCGCCACGAATCCCACCGTCTCCCCCACCCCCGTCCGCGCGCGCGCGTCCTTCTCGAGCGCGACGCGAGACGCGATCCCGCACAGCAGGCGCGGCGCGCGGCCGAGGCCTTTCCAGTCCGCGCGCGCGGCGCCGGCCGAGAGGACCGTCCCGGCCGCGACGCCGCTGACGCGGTAGGGCGCGAGCAGGAGGAGCGCCGCGCCACGCGAGCGGGCCGCGCGCTCGAGGCGCACCCACGCGGCGTCGGGCACGAACCGCCCGCGCACGGGAGGAAGTCCCAGGTCCATGACGACGAGCGGGAACCCCGTCGCGAGGAGCATCTCCGCG
This sequence comes from Thermoanaerobaculia bacterium, assembly GCA_041912555.1. GTDB lineage: Bacteria > Acidobacteriota > Thermoanaerobaculia > UBA5066 > Gp7-AA6 > DAHUXD01. The sequence continues at coordinate 13,981 of JAYRMU010000013.1, read as the reverse complement.
CTCGCGACGGCATCCTTCAGCTTCTCGGGCCGCACCCAGAGCAGGCGCGCGAGGTCCACGCCCGCGTCCTCGGCCGCCTGCGGATCGAGATGGCCGCCGAGGTCCACGAGCGCGGCCGCCTCGCCGCACGAGGTCGCCGAGGCGAGCGTGGAGATCCCGATCGAGAAGCGCCCGCAGGAGCGGCGGCCGGAGAGCTCGACGAATCCGCCGCGCGGCAGCCCTCCGCCGAGGAGGCGGTCGAGGGCGGGCACGCGCGTCGGGATCGGATCGCGCGGCGCCGAGGGCGACGGCAGATCCGACGCGCGCGTGAGCTTGCCGCCGGGCGCGAGCAGGAGCGAGAGGGCGGCGGCTTTGCGGGCGAGGCCCCGGCCTTCGAGGAGATCCTCGAGCGCGGGGACCGGCTGCGCCAGCGCTTCGGACACGGGAGAAGCAAAATAGGCGTAAATAAGGCGTAAGTCAATCGGGATCTAACTCCATATATATGTGTCGGATACCCGCCCGGTCCGGGGACGAGGTCGTATCATTTGCCCCAATGTCCCCCCGGCCTCGCTGACCCCATGAGCCTGCTCATCAAGGGGTTGATCGTGGGTTTCTGTCTGGCGGCGCCCGTGGGGCCGATCGCGGCGCTGTGCGTGCAGCGCACCATCTCCAAGCGGCTGCTCGCGGGGCTGGTCTCGGGCCTCGGGGCGGCGGCGGCCGACGCCTTCTACGGCGCCGTCGCCGCGTTCGGCGCGACGATCATCTCGGAGTTCCTGATCGCCGAGCGCAGCTGGATGCAGCGGGTGGGCGGCGTCATCCTCATCTTCATGGGCCTGCGCCTGGCGCTCGCAAAGCCGGTCGAGGAAAAGAAGGAGCAGAACGGCAAGGGCCTGACGGGCGACTTTCTCTCGACGTTTTTCCTGACTCTCACGAACCCGATGACCTTCGTCGCCTTCGCCGCGGTCTTCACGACGATGGGGATCGGCGCCGTGCGGGGCCGGCCGATCCTGACGGCCGAGCTCGTCGGCGGCGTCTTCCTCGGCTCGCAGCTCTGGTGGACCGTCCTCTGCGCCGGCGCCCACGCCCTGCGCCGCCACTTCGACTTCCGGAAGCTGACGACGATGAACCGCGCCACGGGGATCTTCGTCATCGGGGTCGGGGTGGTGTACCTGTTCCTGGGATCGAAGGGCTGATCGAGCCGCCGCGCGGCGCCTAAAGGGATCCCTCGTCGCTCGCGCTCCTCGGGATGACAATGAGAGAGCCCGGCGCTCCGAGAGGCCGAAGGGCTAGAGGGCCTCGTTCAGCCGAAGGGCTCGAGGGCCTCGCTCAGCCGACGGGATCGAGGGCCTCGTTCAGCCGACGGGATCGGCCTTTCTGAGTGTCACCATCTCCCTTGTCGAGCCGCCGCACGGCGCCCGAAGGGATCCCTCGTCGCTCACGCTCCTCGGGATGACAATGAGAGAGCCCGGCGCTCCGAAAACCCCACCCTCCTCTGTCACTCGCAGCAGAGCCGCCCCTCGTCGAGCCGCACGCTCACATTGTCATCCCGAGCGAAGCGAGGGATCCCTTTAGTTGCCGCGCTGCCACCCGATCCGGCGCGCTCGCGATCTCGCGCCTACCCCTCGAACCCCGTCGACGCGTGCGCGCCGTCGCAGTACGGCTTGTTCGCCGACCCGCCGCAGCGGCACAGGGCATAGCGCGCGCCAGCGTCCTCATACGCGTTGCCCGCGCCGTCGGTGAGCGCCACCGGCCCGCGGACGTAGATCGGGCCGTCCTTCTCGAACGTGATCGCGACCGCGGGGACGGGCTCGGCCGGTCCCCCGTCGCGCCGCTCGTACCGCAGCGCCCCGGTCGGGCACTCGGCGACGACGCGCGCGAGCTTCTCGGCGGTGGACTTCTCCGGCTGGATCCACGGACGCGCGTCCGGGTCGAACGCCTCGGGCGCTCCGCCGACGCACCGCGCCGCGTGGATGCAGCGCCTGGGGTCGAAGCTGATCGCGATGTCCGCGGAGGCATAGGTCTTTCTCATGGCTCCCCCGCCGCGATCGTACGCCGGCCGCCGAGCGCCGCGCGCGCCTTGTACAGGGCCCGGGCGAGCGAGCCGTCCACGCCGAGCGACAGCGCCTCCTCCAGGCTCGCCCAGCGCATCGGCCGGTCCGGATCTTCGGAAGCCGCCGGGTCGCAGTCGCGCGTCGTCGCGAAGAGGTAGCGCACGTCGAAGTGGAAGTGCTCGGGCTCCGCGCCGCGCGCCGGGATCGCGTGGACGTCCACGTCGAAGACGGCGCGGCCGAGCGGCGACTCGAACGCGGGGATCCCCGTCTCCTCGCGCGCCTCGCGCAGGGCCGCGTCGAAGACCGACGCGTCCGTCTGCTCGGTGTGCCCGCCGGGCTGGAGCCAGCGCGACAATTTGCGGTGGAGGACGAGCAGGAACGCCGACCCGTCTGGCCGCGCGACGATGGCGCTGCCGGTGACGTGCCCTTCCGCCGTCGCGCGCGCGAAGGGATCCTCGGGCCCCGCCACGAACCGCCGGATCCGCGCCAGCGACTCCGCCTCCTCCGGCCCCTGCGCCGAGTAGCGCGCCAGCGCCTCGAGCAACTCGTCGCGGTTCACGTCCCGTCCGCCATCCGGCTGAGTCGTACGACGGCACGTCGCCTGCGACGGTCAGGAGTCCGTCGACGTCTCGTCCACCTCGTCGCGCACCTTGTGGACGAGCGCCTCGACGGATTTCTCGTCGAGGCCCTCGGGCCCGACGCCACGCTTGACGAAGTCCACCCACTCGCCGTCCACCTTGACCTGGATCGCCAGCAGGCGCGCGCGGCCGTACGCGTTGACCCGCACCGACATGTTCGGCAGCGCGAACTCGGCGTGGCGATTTCCGGATTCGTCGGGAGGCGTCACGTCGATCGCGGCGTACCCCATCCCACGAAAGGCCGAGCCGATGCGGTCGAAGGCGGCGTCAAGGCTCAACATGGCGACCTCGCTGTTTGGTGCCGGCAATTCTATGGCAACCCTCGGGCCCGCGCCCAAGGGGGCGCCACCGGCGAGGATCGACGGAAAGCCCTCATCCAGTAATGACCCGGCGCCTAAAGGGATCCCTCGCTGCGCTCGGGATGACAAAGGGGCGGGGCGGGCAGCCCACAAGCCCTTCGTCGCAACGATCAGCCGGCGCAGACGCTTCAAAGCCACACCGCACCTCGACGCTCGCGGCGCGGGAAGTCTCCCGACCGAAGGGAGGGAGGAGGCCCGCGCCGCGGGAGCCGGAGCGAAGTGGAGGGATCAGGCGTCCGGTCGAGCCCGCATCCGGGCGAGCCGGACGCCGGTGCGCTGTGCGGCGCCTCGGGCGCCGCTCAGCGCAGGTCCAGGAACGGAGCGGGGGCGACGTGGCAGGCGACGTTTTACCCTCTCCCCCGATAATCCGACGACAGCATCAGGAACTGCCCCCGCTCCTCGCGCACCTCGTGCTCGGCGGCGGCCAGGGAGAGGGCCTTGGGGCCCTGGTCGCGCCACCAGGCCCGCGCGTCCGCGGTCGTCCACGCCGGCGTGACGGCGCAGGCCTCGAGCAGGGCGTCGAGCTCCTCGGCCGAGGCCGGGCGGCGCTCGCGCTCGGGGGAGAGGCAGCGCACGATCAGCTTCTCGAGCGACTCGGGCACGGGATGGGGCGCGGTCTTCGACAGGGGCGGCGGGGGGCCCTGCCGCTCGAGCTTGAACACCTCGAGCGCCGTGCGCCCCGGAAAGGGCGACTGGCCCGTCAGGAGGAAATAGCCGACCGCGCCGAGGCCGAAGAGGTCCGTCCGCGCGTCCACCTTCGTCGGATCGCTCATGCCCTCGGGCGCCATGTACAGCGGCGTGCCGAGCAGCGACCCGTCCTGCGACAGCGCCGCGTCCCCGGCTCCGAGGTCGCCTCCGGCCCCGTGCTCGACGTCGCCGATCTCCTTGACGAGACCGAAGTCGAGGATCTTCAGGAAATCCGGGATGCCGCCGTACGTGCAGAGCATCAGGTTCTGCGGCTTGATGTCGCGGTGGATCAGCCCGGCGGCGTGCGCCTCGGTCAGGGCGCCGCAGGCCTGGCGCAGGAGGTGCACGACGCGGCCCGGCGGGAGGGGCCCGTCGGAGGCCACGAGCTGGCCGAGGTTGATGCCATGCAGGAGCTCCATCGCGTAGTAGAAGACGCCCTCCGACGTCCGCCCGTAGTCGTAGATCGCGATGGTGCTCGGGTGCGTGAGCCCCGCCGTGAGCTGGACCTCGCGCTCGAACCGCGCGATCGCGCGCTCGCCCTCGACGCCCGGCGCGAGCAGCTTGACGGCCGTGGGCCGGCGCAGCAGCGCGTGGCGCGCCTCCCACACGACGCCCATCGCCCCCTTGCCGAGTCGCGAGATGAGGCGGTACGGGCCCACCTTCTCGGCCTGCCGGCGCAGCCGCGAGATCGTCCGCAGCGAGGTCCACGTCACGAGCCCGATCAGCGAGCCGAGCACGCCGAAGAGCGCGGCCTCGATCGCGCCGCGCCGGGGCGGCAGGAAGGCGCCGGGAAGAGCGAAGACGTCGAGCGTCCAGTGGCGGTCGGCGAAGAGGAACGGAAACGCGAGCTCGAACCCGGCGCGCTGTGGCAGCGCTCCGGCGTTCGGGGGCCGCTCGGCCAGGGGCGGCGAGCCGGGCGCGGCCATGTCGCGCAGGCGCAGGCCGAGCCCCGACGCGTCCACCTCCGAGGCGGCCTTGTCCACCAGCGGCGCGACGCGGAAGATCGCGATCGAGAACCCCTTGAGCTGCGCCAGCCGCGCGTCCGCGGAGCCGGGATCGCCCTCGCGGTAAACGGGCGCGTACGCGGCGACGACCGGCGGCCGGTGCTTGCCCTCTTCCTCGACGAGATCGAAGGGCGGGGAGGCCACGATCTCCCCCGTGTCCCGCGCCTTGCCAGCCGTCGCGCGGCGCTGCTCGTCGGACGCGACGTCGAAGCCGAGGGCGAGGTTGCTCGGGGGCTCCATGAAGTGGACGGGAACGTAGAAGGGACGGCGGCCCGCGGGCGTCGGCTTGCCGTCCGGCCCCTTCTCCCAGAAGTGGTAGTCGGTCAGGTGCTGCGAACGGGCCTCCGCCTCGTAGGCCGCGCGCTCCGACTCGCGCACGAGGGGCAGCCACTCGAAGGCGTACACCTCGCGCGTGCGCGCGAGCATCGGGTACGCGAGCAGGCGGAACTGCGGGCGCGTCACGGGATGATCCGACGCTCCCATGTAGCTCTGGAGCGTGTACAGGTTCTCGAGCGACGTCGTCAGCTTCTCGCTGACCCGCGCCTGGAGGTCCTTGGCCCTCTGCGCGAAGGCGAGGTGGGTGGCGGCGCGGGCGCGCGCGAGGACGTAGGCGCCGAGGCCGAGCGAGAGCGCGATGAAGACGCTCGCGATGAGAAGGTCCGTCGCGCGGATGGAGGTGCGCCAGAGGTAGAACGCCGAGCGCAGGCGGCGGATGGTGAACCGGCTGGTGTCCGCCCCGGGTCCGCTCGCGCCCGTGCCCCAGCTCGTCACGGGGGGAATTATGTGACAGAGCGCGTCCGGGGCGCCCGGCGCGGCCTTTCGAGTCTTTCCGCAGCTGCCAAAGGGATCCCTCGTCGCTGACGCTCCTCGGGGTGACAAAGGGAGGGTCCCCCCTCGGCGAGCCTCGAGCTTTCCACTTTCAGGAGTTCAGGAGTTCAGGACCGACCCCACTCCTTCCACTCCTTCCACTCCTTCCACTCCTTCCTTTCAGAAGTTCAGGAGTTCAGGACCGACCCCACTCCTTCCGACCCCACTCCTTCCCCTCCTCGTCCAGCCGCGCGCTCCCTTTGTCATCCCGAGCGCAGCGAGGGATCCCTTGAGGCGCCGGGCACCGGCTAGGCAAGCGAGGCTCGAACCCGTTCCCGCCCCATCGCCGCGCCCACGAGGGCGGCCCCGACGCCGAGGTACGCGAGGCTGTAGACCGGCACGGGATGGGCCGACAGGGCCGACGTGAAGTCCGCGGCCGCGAGGTTCGAGAGCCCCATGTACCAGACCACGAGGTAGAGCCCGGTGAAGAGCTTTCCCCCGGCCGTCAGCGACCCCATCCCGACGGAGATCGCGGCGACCGCCGCGAGCCCCGCCAGGCAGGCGAGCCCGCGCGCCGGCGACACCAGCAGGCTCCGGACGACGAGGGGCGCTCCGAGGGCGAGGACGACGAGGCCGACCGCCGCCGTCTTCCAGAGCACGGGCGAGGCGGGCACGCCCGGCTGCGAGAAGACGAGCGGCCCCGTCCCCGCGAGCTTCTCGCGGGCCGCGACCTCCGAGATGACGGGGACGAGCAGCACGAGAAAGACGCCCTGCGCGAAGTTGCCCGGCAGGAGGCCCGCGAGCATCGCGGAGACCGCGAGCGGCCACTTGATCCACGACGCGCTCTCCCAGGTCAGGCGCGCCTCGGCGAGGACGGCGCCCCGGAACGTCGGATTCACGGCGACCGGCGTCAGCGTCACGGCGGCGCCCGGGAATCCGGCCGCCTCGAGGGCCTCGACCGGCCTCTTCCGCCGGAGCCGCTCGGCGAGGCGCGCGAAGACTCCGGGTTTGCGCGCGCGCTTGCGCCCCCGCGCCGGGTCGAACCGGTCGAAGATCAGGATCGCGGGTGCGAGCGGCAGCAGCGCGATGAGAAGGTTGAGCCCGCGCATGCCGAGAAGCTCCCGCGTGACGTGGATCCCCTTCCAGGGGACGCGCTCGATCGGCTTGTCGTGCGTGATGTGCCCGCTCGAGACGCCGGTCACGTTGGCCGGGACCGTCTGCCGCGTCAGCCACTCGTCCGTCGCGATGCCCGCGGGATCGAAGATCGGGCGCGAGATCGTGGCGTGGCGCGCGGCGTTGTCCACGTCCACACCCGCCAGGTCCATCGGGAGCTTGATGAGCCCGAAGACGAAGACGAAGAACCAGATCACGAGCCCGCCGCGCGATCTCAAGCCCGGCGTCACGTCGAACAGGACGGCGAGCGAGGCCACGGCCGCGAGCGCCGGAATCGTCAGGACGAAGAACGGGCCCGTGAAGTCGGCCAGGGAGAACGGGCCCGTGCCGTACGCGACGAACGCCGTCAGGCCCGCGGCGAGCGCGATCGCGTCGAGCAACAGCAGGTACGCGAAGTGCGCGGCGAACTTGCCGCCGAGGTAGGCCGCCTTCGACAGCGGGCTCGCCGCGAGGATCGCGCCGACGCCGCGCTCGCGGTCGCGGCGCACCGAGCCGGCGACGAGGTAGAACCCGCCCATGGAGAGGATCACGCCCGACAGGATCGCGAGCGCGAACCCGACGTAGCCGGCGCTGTACACCGGGGCCTGGACGCGCCCGTCCGCGAGCTCCCACGTCAGCGAGGCCGAGCGCCCCTTCGGGTCCGGGATCCAGAAGAAGGCGGCCGCGAAGAACGCGACGAGCGCGATCGGCGTGGCGAGCGAGCGCATCCGCATCCGGATCTCCGCGCCGACCTGCGCGGACAGCGGGGCGAGCGCCCGGGCGCTCACGCGGCCTCGAGGTTCGTCAGGAGGTACGCGTCCTCGAGGTCGGGCTCGACGGCGGCCGACCCCGGAAGCGCGGCGCCGCTGCCGTTGGCCACGTAGCGCACGTGGACGCCGTCCGCGCGCCGGATCAGGTTCGAGACGTGAACGGCGCGCTGCGCCTCGGCCAGGCGCTCGGAGGCGACGACCGCCGTGAAGACGCGGCCCGTCGCGCGGCGCAGGAGGCTCTCGGGCGTCGCGTGCGCGACGAGGCGTCCCTGGCGCAGCACCGCGATCTCGGAGGCGACGGCCTCGACGTCCGAGACGATGTGGGTCGAGAGGATGACGACGCGGCCCTGCGCGATCTCGGAGAGCAGGTTGCGGAAGCGCACGCGCTCCTCCGGGTCGAGGCCGACGGTCGGCTCGTCCACGATCACGAGCTTCGGGTCGCCGAGGAGCGCCTGCGCGATGCCGACGCGCTGCCGCATGCCGCCCGAGTAGCCGCCGAGCCGCCGGTCCGCGGCGCCGTGGAGGTTGGTCAGCTCGAGCAGCTCCTTGACGCGCCGGTCGAGGTCGGCGCCGGAGAGGCCCTTGAGCCGCCCGAGGTAGAGGAGGAACTCGCGCCCGGTCAGCTTCTCGTAGACGCCGAAGTCCTGCGGCAGGTAGCCGAGCTGGCGGCGCAGAGGCAGCGGGTCGCGCGCGGCGTCCCGGCCTTCCCAGAAGAAGGAGCCGGAGGTCGGCTTCGTCACCGTCGCGAGGATGGACCTCAGCGTCGTCGTGCCGGCGCCGTTGGGCCCGAGCAGGCCGAGCACGCCCTCCCTGACCTCGAGCGAGAAGTCCGACAGCCCCACCGTCCCGCCGGGGTAGCGCTTGCCCAGGGACCGGATCGAAAGCATGGTGCGTTCCCTCGGGGTTACGGTACGGAATCTCGTTCCGAAGAGTTCCCGGGGGGGAGCAGGAGGCAGGAGGCAGGAGGCAGGCGGGAAGCAAGAAGTCGGCGCCAAGCAGGAAGAGCTCTCCGCCCACCGCTGACTACTGACTGCTCACTGCCCGCTGCCTACGGTCCTGCCTCCTGCCTCCCGCCCCCCGCCTCCCGCCTCCCGCCCCCTGCCTCCCGCCTCCTGCCTCCTGCCTCCTGCCTCCTGCCTCCTGAACATCCCCCCTCCCCCCTGCGTATAAAGGGGACGTGGCCCGAGTTTTCGCCGTCTTAGGGGGGTTTCTCGTGAAAAAGAAGAAGTGGATCATCGTCCTGATCGTCGCCCTCGCCCTGGGCGGGGTGGCCTTCATGAAGGCGAAAAGCCGGGACAAGGGCGACCCCAAGGCGGACAGCACCCCCTTCCGGCTCGGCAAGGTCCAGGCGGAGGACCTCCAGGTTTCGGTGCGCGAGGTCGGCGTCGTGGACCCGGTGACCAAGGTGGACGTGAAGTCCGCCGTCTCGGGCCGCGTCCTGACCCTGAAGGTCCGCGAGGGCGCGGTCGTCCGGCAGGGCGACGTCCTCGCCGAGATCGAGCCCGACGTCAACCAGGCGCAGTCGCTCTCCGACGTCCAGGCCAGCGTCAAGGACACGGAGCTCAAGCTCCAGGACGCCGACCGCGACTTCACCATGCAGAAGGCGCTCTTCGACCAGGGGCTCATCGGCCGCGACGCGTACCGCGCGTCCGAGATCCGGCGCGACCAGGCGCGGGAGAACCTCCGCGCGGCGCAGATGCGCTACCAGATCGTCGAGGACCGCGGCATCCCGATCTCGGGCAACGCGTCCTCGCAGAACGCGCGCGTCACGGCGCCGATGAGCGGCGTGGTCATCAAGAAGGGCGTCGAGCTCGGCGAGACGGTGACCTCGGGCGTGTCGTCCTTCAACGCCGGCACGGTGCTCTTCACCGTCGCCGACCTGAAGTCGCTGATCATCCGCGTCAACCTCAACGAGGTGGACATCGCCAAGGTCAGCGTCGGCCAGCCCGTGCGCATCACGCTCGACGCGTACCCGCAGAAGGTCTTCACCGGCAAGGTCACCTTCGTGTCGCCCTCGGCGGAGCTCGTCGAGAAGATCAAGGTGTTCAAGATCGAAATCGGGCTCGACGAGCTCGGCGACTCCTTCCGGACCGGCATGAGCGCCAACGTCGAGATCCTCGGCGAGAAGCGCGACAAGGCCGTCTCGATCCCGCTCGAGGCGCTCCAGAAGCGCGACGGCAAGACGATCGCGTACCGCCTCAAGGCCGACCTCAAGCCGCAGCAGCTCGCGGCCGCCAAGGACGGGCTGACCGGGCGCAACAAGTTCATCTGGCTGTCCGAGCACTGGAAGGACTACTTCGACGTCGTCCCGGTCTCGGCCGGCATCGCGACCCTCGAACGCGTCGAGGTGATCTCGGGCCTGAAGTCCGGAGAGCAGGTCGCGCTGGAAGACCCGACGAAGAAGCGCGTCGAGAAGGACGATGAAGACAATTGATTCGAGTCGCCGCGCGGCGCCTGAACGGATCCCTCGGGCCTTCGGCCCTCGGGATGACGAGCGGGGCACCCTCGCTCAAGCGAGCAACGGCGCCGTCACCGGCGCGGGCGGCCGCGCCGCGGCTCGACCCGCCGCGCTCTCCCCGTGTCATCCCGAGCGAAGCGAGGGATCCCTTTCGTAGCCACGGCGGCTGATCGACGCGGAGACACCCATGCACCCGATCATCGAAACCCAGGGCCTCGTCAAGACCTACGGCTCCAACGGAGCCGCCGTCCACGCCCTGCGCGGCATCGACCTGACGGTCTCGCGCGGCGAGTTCGTCGCGCTGATCGGCCCGTCGGGCTCGGGCAAGTCCACGCTCATGGCGATCCTCGGCTGCCTGGACAAGCCGACGTCGGGCTCGTACGCCCTCGACGGCCGGCGCGTCGAGGGGCTGTCGGGCCCCGAGCTCGCCGAGATCCGCAACGAGAAGATCGGCTTCGTCTTCCAGCAGTACAACCTGCTGCCGAAGGCCTCCGTCGTGCGCAACGTCGAGCTGCCCATGCTCTACGCCGGCGTCGGGCGCCGGGAGCGGCGCGAGCGCGCGATGCAGCTGCTCGAGAAGGTCGGGATTCCCGACAAGGCGAAGGTCCTTCCGGCGGCGCTGTCCGGCGGCCAGCGCCAGCGCGTCGCCGTCGCCCGCGCCCTCGCGAACCGCCCGGCCCTGCTGCTCGCCGACGAGCCCACCGGCGCCCTCGACTCGAAGACCGGCCACGAGGTGCTCGAGCTCTTCGCCGAGCTCCACCGCCAGGGCAACACCATCATCATCGTCACCCACGACCTCTCCATCGCCGGCATGGCCGAGCGGCAGGTCGAGATCATGGACGGCCTGATCAATGTCCAGGCCGCGGCCTAATGACCCCCCTCTCCCTCCGGGACCCCGACCACCAGAGGCAGACCCTCGGCAGTAGGGTGCGCCGTGCGGAGCACGGCGCTTTCGGGCCGGGGGTGAGGGTCGGTGAGATCACGACGCCCGTGATCGACCGCGACGACGTCGGTGAGATCACGATGCCCGTGATCGACCGCGAAAACGTCCGTGAGATCACGACGCCCGTCATCAACCGCGACGACGTCGGCGAGATCGCGGCGCCCGCGAAGGCACCCCGATGACCTTCAACGGCGCCTTCCGCGAGCGGCTCCGCAACTCCTGGGTGGAGATGCGCGAGAACGGGACCCGCGCCACCCTCCAGTCGCTGGGAGTCATCCTCGGCGTCGCCGCGGTCCTCGGCGGCATGTCCATCTCCGACAGCATGCGCAAGCGCTCGATGGAGCTGTACGTGAAGTTCGGCGGCCTCGACAAGTTGAACGTCCAGCCCTCCGCCATCGTCAAGGACGGCGCCCCGACGGCGCTGCAGACCGCCAACCTCGGTCTGCGCACCGAGGACGCCGCCGACGGCGGGCAGCTCAACGTCAAGGAGATCACCGGCGTCTCGGAGCAGAAGAACGCGCGCGCCCGCGTGCGCTCGGCCTACGCCGACCAGGAGCGCGACATCAAGGGCGTGGGCGGCGACTACTTCGCGACCGACGGCTACGAGATTGCGCAGGGCCGCGGCTTCACGCACCAGGACCTCGAGACGGCCGCGCCGGTCGCGATCCTCGGCACCCAGGCCGTGGCCGACTTCTTCCCGAGCGGGAACGCGCTCGGCCAGACGCTGCGCATCGGCGACACGCCCGTCACGGTCATCGGCGTCCTCGAGGAGCGCAACTTCCACTTCCGCAAGTCCAACCGCAACATGCTGCGCTGGAAGAACCGCATCGTCGCGATCCCGGCGAGTCTCGTCGCGCGGCGGTTCGAGGGCGACCAGTACCGCCGGCTCGACCGCGTCGTGTTCCGCATCCCGAGCATGGACGCGATGGCCGCCTTCTCGAAGGAGCTCTCGGGCCTCCTCAAGGCGAACCACCGCCAGCAGGAGGACTTCCGGCTCGACGACGTCGCCGCGCGCGTGCGCAAGGAGCAGAGCCAGGGCGGCGCCTACGACGTCATCTTCATGCTCTCGGGCGTCCTCTCTCTCATCGGCGGGGGCATCGTCAACGTCAACATCCAGATGGCGACGCTGAAGGAGCGCATCCGCGAGGTCGGCGTGAAGATGGCCATCGGCGCGTCCGGGCGCGAGGTCTTCAAGGAGTTCATGACCGAGGCGCTGCTGCTGACGGCCGTGGGCTCGCTCGTGGGCCTCGTCGCGGGCGTGGGCTTTTCGAAGATCATCACGCTGTCGATCGGCGTTCCCCTCTACCTCGATCCGAAGAGCTTCGTGTCCGCGTACGCGCTGGCCGGAGCGTTCGGCTTCGTCTTCGCGCTCTACCCGGCCTGGAAGGCCTCGCGCCTGTCGCCGATGGAGGCGCTGCGCTATGAGTGAAGCCGCCGTCGCGCGGGCCCTCCCGGTCGAGGCGGGGACCTCCCGCCCCCGGCGCCGCCTCTCGGCCGGCGCGAAGCTCTCCCTCGGCTGGGAGATCGTGAAGGGCGGCTTCGTCGAGCTCTGGGCCCACAAGCTGCGCTCGATCCTGACGCTGACGCTGCTCGCCCTCGGCGTGTTCGCGCTCGTCGTCATGACCTCCGTGATGGACGGGATCATGGACAAGATCGCGATGGGCTTCTCCGGCATGAGCTGGGACGGCACCGTGATGCTCCAGCCCAGGTCGCCGACGACGACCGAGGAGCAGAAGCGGTTCGCGATGAGCCCGGGCCTGCGGTTCGAGGACCTGCCGCGCCTGACCGCGCCGGACGACAAGGTGCTCGCCTACCTGCCGCGCGCCTCGAAGCGCTCGGCCGTCAAGACGGCCGGCGGCAGCGAGCGCATGTTCATCAACGGCGTGCGGCCCGACTACGGCCGCTGGATGAACCGCAACATCGCGCTCGGGCGCGGCCTGACCGAGGACGACGAGCGCCGCCGCTCGAGCGTCGCCGTCGTCGGCGCCACGCTCGCCTCCAAGCTCTTCGGCGGCGCCGACCCGGTCGGCCGCGACATCACGGTCGAGGGGACGCGGTTCCGCGTCGTCGGCGTGCAGGCGCCCAGCCAGATCTTCACCGAGGAGCTGTGGCTCGACGCCAACGGGATCTCGATCCCGCTCCAGACCTACATGGACCGGGTCGACCCGGACCACAAGCTCGACAACGTCGCCGTGAAGCTGCGGGCGAAGCGGGACATGGCCGAGGTCGCGGCCACGATGGTCGGCCGCGCCAAGCAGGCCCACCACGGGATCGAGGACATCGAGATCAAGGACCTCGAGGCCGAGGCCGCGCGCGCGTGGGCGCACTTCCTCGACCAGATCTTCGGCTGGAAGGTCGTGCTGATGAGCCTGGCGGCCACGGTGCTGCTCGTCGGCGGCGTCGGCGTGCTGTCCGTCATGCTGATCTCGTTCTCGGACCGCCGGTACGAGATCGGCCTGCGCAAGGCCATGGGCGCCTCCGACGGCGAGATCCTGATCCAGTTCCTGCTCGAGGCCTGCGTCCTCGCGGCCGTCGGCGCGTCGCTCGGAACCCTCTGCGGCGCCGTCCTCTGCGAGGCCCTGTCGTCGAAGTTCCCCTACGGCCTCGTCGTCAACCCCATGGGCCTCCTCGTCGCGTGGGTGACGGCCCTCGTCCTCGCCCTCGTCTTCGGCATGTACCCCGCCGTCCGCGCCTCGCGCCTGTCGCCGATGGAGGCGATGAGGTAACCGTCGCCTGCGCTGCCGTCGCCTGCGCTGCGTTGCGGGAGGCAGCGCGCCTGAAAAGCACGTCCCCGACTTCCGCGCCACGACCCAAGAGATGGGCGTGACGAGCCACGCTCTCCCCCCTCTCCCTCCGGGAGACGGTCGGGGTGAGGGGGCCTCGCCGGTCGCCCGCGCCGCGAGGAATCTCCACTACCGCAGCGGAGTGAAGCGATCGGACGGCGAGTCGGACCTCACCTTGGGCGGGGTCCCGGAGGGAGAGGGGGTATCGTGGCTCGTCACGCCCAACTCCTCCAATCGCTCGCGGCGTGAGAAGTCACCCGAGCGAAGCGAGGGTGGAGGCTCACGCCGCGGGAGCCGGAGCGGAGTGGAGGGATCAGCCGGGCGGTCGAGCGCCTTTGCGCGAGCCGCCC
>JAYRMU010000012.1:0-12916 GCA_041912555.1 Thermoanaerobaculia bacterium | reverse complement strand
GCCGAGAAGCAGACGCTGCTCGAGGCCGAGTCTCCCTACGAGCGTCTCCAGAAGCTCCAGGACCTGCTGGAGGTCGAGATCGACAAGGTCAACATCGACCGCCGGATCAACAACAAGGTCAAGAAGCAGATGGAGAAGGCCCAGAAGGAGTACTACCTCAACGAGAAGATCAAGGCGATCCACCAGGAGCTCGGAAGGAAAGACGACCGGACCGACGAAGTCGAGGACCTGAAGAAGAAGATCGAGTCCGCGGGCATGCCCAAGGAAGTCCGCGAGAAGGCCGAGCAGGAGCTACGGCGGCTCGAGGCGATGCCGCCGGTCTCGGCCGAGGCGACCGTGTCCCGCAACTACATCGAGTGGCTGGTGGGCGTGCCCTGGAAGAAGGCCTCCCGCGAGTCCAAGGACCTGTCGCGCGCCGAGGAGATTCTCAACGCCGACCACTTCGGCCTCGAGAAGGTCAAGGAGCGGATCCTCGAGTTCCTGGCCGTCCGCCAGCTCGTCCAGAAGACGAAGGGCTCGATCATCTGCTTCGTCGGCCCTCCCGGCGTCGGAAAGACCTCGCTCGCCAAGTCGATCGCCCGGTCCCTCAACCGCCAGTTCGTGCGCCTGTCGCTCGGCGGCGTGCGGGACGAGGCCGAGATCCGCGGCCACCGCCGGACCTACATCGGCGCGTTCCCCGGCCAGATCATCCAGATGATGAAGAAGGCCGGAGCGGTCAACCCCGTGTTCCTGCTCGACGAGGTGGACAAGATGTCCTCCGACTTCCGCGGGGATCCGGCCGCGGCCCTCCTCGAGGTGCTCGACCCCGAGCAGAACCACTCCTTCGTAGACCACTACCTCGACGTCGAGTACGACCTCTCGAAGGTCATGTTCATCGCGACCGCCAACATCGCGGATCCCATCCCGGCCGCCCTGAAGGACCGGATGGAGCTGATTCCGCTGTCCGGCTACACGCCCAACGAGAAGGTCGCGATCGCCCGCCAGTTCCTGGTGCCCAAGCAGCGGGAAGCCAACGGCCTGAAGCCCGACCAGATCGAGATCGCCGACGACACCGTCCTCGGCGTCATCGAGCACTACACGCGCGAGGCCGGCGTGCGCAACCTCGAGCGCGAGATCGGCGGCCTGTGCCGCAAGGTCGCGCGGCGGATCGTCCAGAAGAAGGCCGAGACGCCCGTCCGGGTCACCCCGGAGAACCTCAAGGACTTCCTCGGCAAGCCCCGGTTCCGCAAGCGCCTGAAGGGCGAGGTGTCCGAGGTCGGCATCGCGACGGGGCTGGCCTGGACCGAGGCCGGCGGCGAGATCCTCATGACCGAGACGAGCCTGCTCAAGGGCAAGGGGAACCTGACGATCACGGGTTCCCTCGGGGACGTCATGCAGGAGTCGGCCCGCGCCGCGGTGTCCTACGTCCGCAGCCGCGCCGAAATGTACGACGCCGACCCGAACTTCCACGAGAAGTACGACATCCACATCCACGTTCCCGAGGGCGCCATCCCGAAGGACGGCCCGTCGGCCGGGATCACCATGGCGGTCTCGCTCTTCTCGGCCGTCACCAAGATCCCGGTGCTCAAGGACGTGGCGATGACCGGGGAGATCACGCTCCGCGGCAAGGTCCTGCCCGTCGGCGGCATCAAGGACAAGATCCTCGCGGCCTATCGGGCCGGGATCCGGACCATCATCCTGTCCGCCGAGAACGACAAGGACCTCGACGACCTGCCCGAGGAGATCCGGGGCGAGATGGAGTTCCACCTCGTCAGCACCATGGACGAGGTCATCAAGATCGCCATGGAGGGCCCGCGTCCGGCCCGGCCCGCCGCCGAGCCGGAGGCCAAGCCCGCCGCCGAGGGGGGCGCGGTCGCGAATTGAGGAATTCCCGCCCCGCCCTCCGAATTTGAGATACTAGGGCAGCCCGGAACCGCGTCTCCCGACCCGGCCCCGGCCCTTCGCCCCATTCCCGGAACTTTCCCGGCGGTTTCCGCCGAAGCATCACACAGCAAGAGGACAGACAGATGGCCAGACGAAAAGGACCCACCGACTCCGACGTCGAGACCCTCGAGGCCCCTCCCGAGGGGCTTCCCGACACGACGGTCGAAGAGGCCGCGGTCGAGCATGGCGACACGCTCGACATCCGGGCGCTCCACGACATCAAGATCCCGCAGCTTCTGAAGATCGCCAAGGATCTCGAGGTCGAGAACGCGACCGGGATGCGCAAGCAGGACCTGATCTTCAAGATCCTGCAGGCGCAGACCGAGAAGAAGGGGCTGATCTTCTCGGAGGGCGTCCTCGAGTGCCTGCCCGACGGGTTCGGGTTCCTGCGCGCCCCCGAATACAACTACCTGCCGGGCCCGGACGACATCTACGTGTCGCCCTCGCAGATCCGCAAGTTCGACCTCCGGACCGGGGACACCGTGTCCGGCCAGATCCGCCCGCCCAAGGAGGGGGAGCGCTACTTCGCCCTCATCAAGGTCGAGGCGGTCAACTTCGAGCACCCCGACGTCGCCCGCGAGAAGATCTTCTTCGACAACCTGACGCCGCTCTACCCGCAGGACCGGATCCGGCTCGAGACGCCCAACATGACGTCCCGCGTCCTCGACCTCGTCGCCCCGGTGGGCAAGGGCCAGCGCGGCCTGATCGTCGCGGCGCCGCGCACCGGCAAGACCATGGTCCTGCAGTCGCTGGCCAACTCGATCTCGACCAACCACCCCGAGGTCACGCTCATCGTGCTCCTCATCGACGAGCGGCCGGAGGAAGTCACGGACATGCAGCGCTCGGTCAAGGGTGAGGTCATCTCCTCGACCTTCGACGAGCCGGCGGCCCGGCACGTCCAGGTGGCCGAGATGGTCATCGAGAAGGCCAAGCGCCTCGTCGAGCACAAGCGCGACGTGGTCATCCTGCTCGACTCGATCACCCGCCTCGCCCGGGCCTACAACGCCATCGTCCCGCCCTCGGGCAAGGTCCTGTCGGGGGGCGTGGACTCGAACGCCCTCCAGCGCCCGAAGCGATTCTTCGGGGCCGCGCGCAACGTCGAGGAGGGGGGCTCGCTGACGATCATGGCGACGGCGCTCATCGACACCGGCTCGCGCATGGACGACGTCATCTTCGAGGAGTTCAAGGGGACCGGCAACATGGAGGTCCACCTCGACCGCAAGCTCGTGGACAAGCGCGTCTTCCCGGCGATCGACATCAACAAGTCGGGCACGCGCAAGGAAGAGCTCCTCATGGACAAGCAGGAGCTCAACCGGGTGTGGGTCCTGCGCAAGGTCCTGAACCCGCTCTCGACCGTCGAGGCCATGGAGCTGCTGACCGAAAAGCTCGAGAAGACGAAGACCAACGCGGAATTTCTCAGCCTGATGAGCCAGGGATAGCCTCCGACTTCGGATTTCGGAATGGCCCGGCCCCTCCGCGTCTCCGTCGTCGACTTCCTGAACGCGCGGCCCCTGACCTGGGGCCTCCTGCACGAGCCCCCGGAGGGCGTGGCGATCGCCCGCGACGTCCCGTCGGTCTGCGCGGCGCGGCTCGCCTCCGGCGAGGCGGACGCGGGGCTGATCCCCTCGATCGAATACCAGCGGATCCCGGGCCTGCGACTGGTCCCGGGGCTCGGCATCGCGGCGTCCTCGGAAGTGCGGTCCGTGCTGCTCGTTTCCGAGGTGTCCCGCGAGCGGATCCGGTCCGTCTCGCTCGACCCGGCGTCGCGCACGTCGGCGGCCCTGACGCGGATCCTGCTCAAGCGCGTCTACGGCCTCGCTCCCGAGTACCGCGAGGCGGCGGCCGGCGGCGGCCCGACCGACGCCCGCCTGATCATCGGCGACCCCGCGCTGAAGACGCGGTTGAACGGCCACGTCGTGCTCGACCTCGCCGCGGAGTGGCGGGCCTTCTCGGGGCACCCCTTCGTGTTCGCGTTCTGGGCGGTGCGGGAAGACCGGGCCACGGCCGAGGTGGCGGCCCTCCTGAGGCGCTCGTACGAGAGCGGCGTCGCGGGCTTCGGCGCGATGGTCCGCGAGGAGGCCGCGGCGTCGGGACTTTCCGAAGCGGTCGTCGAGGACTACCTGCGCCACGCCCTCCATTTCGAGCTCGACGCCGGCGATCTCGAGGGGCTGCGGCTCTTCTACCGGCTCGCCGCCGAGGACGGATTGATCCCCGCGGCCCGGCCGCTGGCGTTCACGCCCTCGACGTGACCGGGGGCGGCGGGTCCCGGCTCGACCCCTGGCTCGCCGATCACGCGTCCGGCGTCGCCGCCGCCGTCGTCGCCGTGGGGGCTGCTGCCCGGCTGCTCGCGGCCCGGGCCCCGTTCCTCTCGCCGGACGAGGTCCTGCACCTGCAGATCGCCGGCGCCGGGAACGCCCTCGCGGTCTACCGGGACTCCCTCCACAACGCGCACCCCCCGCTCTTCGTCCTGCTCCTCCACTTCTGGAAGGCGGTGGCGGGGTCGGACTGGGCCCTGCGGCTCCTTCCGGTTTTCTTCGGGACGCTCTCTCTTGCCGCCGCCTGGGGCTGGGCGCGCCGCGCCGTCGGCGAGAACGCCGGCCTGCTGACGCTCGTCTTCGTCGCGCTCCTGCCGTCGGTCGTGGGCGTGTCGGCGGAGCTGCGCGGCTACGCGCTCCTGCTGTGCACGGTCGCCGCGGCGCTCTGGGCCCTGGAGCGGAGTCTCGCGGAGGGCTCGCCGGCTTGGATGGCCGCCTTCGGCGCGTTCGGGGCCCTGGCTCTCCTCAGCCACTACGCCGCGTTCCGGTTCGCGGCCGCCGCCCTGGCCTATTCGGCGCTGCGGCTCCGGGGGGATCCCCGCCGGCGGCGCCTGGCACCCGCGTGGGCGGCGTCGGCCGCCCTGCTCGCGGCGACGGCGGCGTGGCTCGCCCGCGCGCACGTGGCGCGGCTGCGCGGCGGCGCGCTCGAGGCCGAAGCGCGCGCGACGTGGCTGCGCGAGTCCTACTTCCGGCCGGGCGAGGACGGCGCGGGCGCGTTCCTGTGGCGCCAGACGCTGTCGCTGTTCCACTACCTGTTCTCCTCGACCGCGACGGGCCTCGCCGCCCTGGTCCTGTTCCTTCTCGGGATCGCGCTGCTTGCGAGGGCGCGTTCGCCCGCGGCGCTCCTGCTCGCGCTGCCGCTCGCGCTCGCCGCGGCGGGCGGGCTCGCCGGCGCCTATCCCTTCGGCGGCACGAGGCATTCGATCGACCTGCTGCCGTTCGCCGCGGCGGGCGCGGCCGTCGGCCTGTCGCGCCTCTCGGGGGAACGGCGGTGGGTGGCGCTCGCGGCAGCGCTGGCGCTCGCGCCGGCCGCCTTTCTCGCCGCGGGCCTCTAGCGGGGGGCAAGGGGGGCAATGGGGTCAGTCGTGGGGGCAATGGGGTCAGTCGTGAAGACCCGAACTCTTCCGAAAGTTCAAGAGTTCAGGACTGACCCCGAGGGGCAATGGGGTCAGTCGTGAAGACCTGAACTCTTCCGAAAGTTCAAGAGTTCAGGACTGACCCCGCGACCGGACCCCACGACCGTGGCGGGGTCCCGCCAGGGGCGGCTTGTTGGGACCGGGACGGCGGCTTATATTGCCGTCATCAAACACGGCGAACGCGGCGACGGGGTCGGGTCGAGCGAAGAGCGCTACCGCGACCTCGTCGAGAACTCGAACGAGCTGATCTGGTCGGCGGACGCCTTCGGCCGCTGGACCTTCGTCAACGCCGCGGCGCGCCGGATCTACGGCTGCGCGCCCGAGGAGATGATCGGGCGGCCCATGACGGACTGGATGGTCCCGGGGGAGGCCGCCCGCGACCTCAGAGCCCTCGAGCGCATCCTCGAAGGCGAGCGGTACGTTCAGCACGAGACGCGCCATCGACGCAAGGACGGCTCGCTCGTCAGCCTCTCGTTCAAGACGGCCGCCGTCCGCGACGGGCGCGGAAACCTGCTGGGGACGACGGGCATCGCCTCGGACGTCACGCTCCAGCGCGAGGTCGAAGAGGCGCGGCGCACCTCGGAGGCCCGGTTCCGCCACCACTTCGAGCGCAGCCCCGCGGGCGTCTACCGGGCCTCGCGGGACGGCCGCCTGATCGACTGCAACGCTTCGTTCGCGCGGATGCTCGGCTTCGCGTCCCGGGAGGAGGCCCGCGGGCGCAACGCCCGGGACTTCTACCCCGACCCTTCCGAGCGCGACGCGTTCCTGGCGCGCCTTTCGCGCGAAGGCGCCCTGACGAGCGCCGAGGTCCGCCTCCGGCGCAAGGACGGCGGCGCGGTCTGGGTGCTCGAGAGCGCGAGCCTCATCGAGGAAGGGCAGCCCCCGGAGACGGTGATCGAGGGGACGCTCATCGACGTCACGGAGCGGCGGCGGGCGGTGGACGCGCTGCGGGAGAGCGAGGAGTACTTCCGCTCGCTCATCGACAACGCGGCCGACGTCATCATGATCGTGGACGCGGACGGCACGATCCGGTTCGGGAGCCCGTCGCTCGAACGCCTGCTCGGCTACCGGCCGCAGGAGCTCGTGGCCGAGCCCCTCTTCGACGCGATCCACCCGGAGGACGGCGAGGCCGTGCGGCGCATGTTCGCCGCGATGGTCCACGGCTCGGGCTCGGCCTCGGCCGAGTTCCGCTTCCGTCACCGCGACGGGTCGTGGCGCCACATGGAGGCCGTCGGGAGCGACCTGTCGCACCACCCGAGCGTGGCGGGGCTGCTCGTCCAGCTGCGCGACGTCACCGAGCGCAAGACCGCCGACGAGAACCAGGCGCGCCTGCAGTTCGCGATCCAGGACGCGGCGCGGGAGTGGCAGAGGACCTTCGACGCGATCGAGTCCCCCGTCCTCGTCCTCGACGGGAACGCCCGGATCCGCCGCCTGAACCGCGCGGCCAAGGTGCTCTCGGGAAAGACGTACCGGGAGACGATCGGCCTCCCGGTGGAGGCCCTGGGCCCCGGGGAGCCGTGGCAGAAGTCGGCCGAGCTCGCCCAGGCGATCCGGGCGGGAGGCTCCGCGACCTCGGGCCAGGCGCGCGACCTCTCGACGGCGCGGACGTGGGACGTCGCGGCGAGCCTGCTGAAGGCCGCGAGCTCCGAATCCGAGCGGATCATCCTCGTGGCCCGTGAGATCACCGGCGTCGTGCGCCTGCAGGAGAAGCTCCACCACACGCGGACGATGTCCGCGATGGGCTCGCTCGTGGCCGGCGTCGCGCACGAGGTGCGCAACCCGCTCTTCGGCATCTCCGCGACCCTCGACGCGTTCGAGGCGCGGTTCGGCTCGCGGGAGGAGTACCGTCAGTACGTCGCGGTGCTGCGGGGCGAGCTCGAGCGCCTGTCCCACCTCATGGGAGATCTGCTCGAGTACGGCAAGCCCACGACCCTCGAATTCTCGGAGGGGCCGATCGCCGAGGTCGTCGCGGAAGCGGTGCAGGGCTGCCGGGCGCTCGCGGAGCAATCGAAGGTCGCGCTCGGCAACACCGTGGACGGCAGCTTCCCCCCGGTGCGGATGGACCGCCGGCGCCTGCTCCAGGTCTTCCAGAACCTCCTCGACAACGCGGTGCGGCACGCCCCGCCGAAGAGCGCGGTTATCATCGAGGCCGAGCGCATGCGGGTGGACGGGGAGGCGTGGATCGACTGCCGGGTGCGGGACGAAGGCCCCGGCTTTCGCCCCGAGGACCTCCCGCGGATCTTCGAGCCCTTCTTCACGCGGCGCCGGGGCGGCACGGGCCTCGGCCTCTCGATCGTCCAGCGGATCGTGGAGGACCACGGGGGCCGGATCTTCGCGGGCAACCGTCCCGAGGGCGGCGCGGTGGTGACCGTCCGGTTGCCCGCGGCGGACGCGGGCGCGCCGGGGGCCCGTGGATAGCGGAGGGGCTCCTTCCGCCGCGGCGCCCCGCCGCGTCCTGCTCGTGGACGACGAGCCGGCCGTGCGATTCGGGGTCTGCGAGTTCCTGCGCGGCCGCGGCTTCGCGGTCGAGGAGGCCGAGGACTGCCGGCAGGCCGAGGAGGCGTTCCGGAGGGCGCCGCCCGCCGTCGCGATCGTGGACTACTCGCTGCCCGACGGAAACGCCCTGGAGCTGCTCCCGCGCCTGAAGGACCTGGACCCGTCGGTCCCCGTCCTGATCCTGACGGCCCACGGCTCGGTGGATCTCGCGGTCCGGGCGATCAAGGAGGGCGCCGAGCAGTTCCTGACGAAGCCCGTCCAGCTCGAGGCGCTCGCCGTGATCCTCGAACGGCTCATCGAAAACCAGCGCAACCGGCAGGCGCAGATGGCGCGCCGGTCGCGGCTCTCGCGCGAGCTGCGCGATCCGTTCCTCGGGACGAGCGCCGCGATCCGCGCGCTGGAAGCCGAGGCCCGCCGGGTCGCGGCCTCCGACAGCCCCGTCCTCATCCAGGGAGAGACGGGCGCCGGCAAGGGCGTCCTCGCACGCTGGCTCCACGAGCACGGTCCCCGGGCCGAAGAGGCGTTCGTCGACCTCAACTGCGCCGGCCTGTCGCGCGAGTTCCTCGAGACGGAGCTCTTCGGCCACGAGAAGGGCGCCTTCACGGGAGCCACGGCGGCCAAGCCGGGCCTGCTCGAGGTCGCGCACCACGGCACGGTCTTCCTCGACGAGATCGGCGACGTGGACGCGCAGGTCCAGCCCAAGCTCCTGAAGGTCCTCGAGGAGAAGCAGTTCCGCCGCGTCGGCGACGTGCGCGACCGCCGCGTGGACATCCGGCTCGTGACGGCGACGCACCAGAACCTGGCCGAGCTCGTGCGCGAGAAGAAGTTCCGCAACGACCTCTACTTCCGGATCAGCACGGTGCCGCTGCGCGTCCCCGCGCTGCGCGAGCGCGCCGAGGACGTCCCGGCCCTGGCCGAGCAGATCCTGGAGGCTCTCGCCGCCCGCTGGGGGCACGCGAAGATCACGATCGCCGACGACGCGGCCGCGGCGCTCGCCGGTCACTCCTGGCCGGGCAACATCCGCGAGCTGCGCAACGTCCTCGAGCGCGCCGTCCTGCTCTCGGGGCGCAGCGTCCTGCTGCGCAAGGACCTGCGGTTCGACGCGGCCGAGGCCGCCGCGGCGCCTTACGACCTCGACCGCACGCTGCTCGACGTCGAGAAGCAGCACATCGAGCGCGTCCTGCGCGCCGAGGGCGGCCGCGTCGAGGCCGCCGCGAAGCGCCTCGGCATCCCGCGCAGCTCGCTGTACCAGAAGATCAAGGCCTTCGGCATCGCCGTCGAGAAGGCCCGCTGAGGCGGGGACGAGAATCCGCAGTCTGAATTCCAGACTCCCGACAAGAAACGTCTGAATCCGGGACGGCGCATCCGAGGATGCCCGCCCGAAATCGGCATAAGTAACTCATTTCTAGAGGTTTGCCAGATCCGCCTGGCGGTGGCCGCGGCCTTGCACTCTCTCCGGCCACTACGAACCGAATCCTGATCGTCGACGACGAGGAGCCGATCCTGTTTGCGATGCGCGAGTACTTCGCCACGAAGGGCTACGCCGTCGACTGCGCCCGGGAAACGCAGGACGCCGAGGCCCTCCTGGCCGCCAACCGGTACGCGCTCGCCATCCTCGACCTGCGGCTCTCCGGAACGCCGGGCGCCGAGGGGCTCGACCTCATCGAGTCGGTACGGGCGCTCTCGCCGAAGACGCGGATCATCCTGCTGACCGCGTACGGGTCCCGCGAGATCGAGGCGGAAGCGCGCCGCCGCGGCGCCGACGCCTTCCTGCACAAGCCGAAGCCTCTTGCCGAAGTCGCGAAGATCGCCTCGGGCCTCATGGGCCGGGCGTGAGTGAGTCGGGGACGGAAACGAAACGCGAGGGAACCATGCCACGGAAAAAGATCCTGCTGGTCGACGACTCGAGCACGGTCCTGATGATGGAGCGCATGATCCTGAACAAGGGGTCCTACGACCTCGTCACCGCGAAGGACGGCTCGGAGGCCGTCGAGCGGGCCTTCGCCGAGCGGCCGGACCTGATCCTGCTCGACGTGATCATGCCGCGCATGAACGGCTTCGAGGTCTGCAAGAAGATCCGCGAAGACGAGGGCATGAAGGGCGTGCCCATCATCATGGTCACGACCCGGGGCGAGGGCGAGAACGTCGAGAGCGGCTTCGCGAGCGGCTGCAGCGACTACATCACGAAGCCCTTCTCGAGCCTGGAGCTGCTGACCAAGATCGAGAGCTACCTGGCCGAGGAGCGGCGATGAAACCGGGGTCCGGGAACCCCGAGTCGTACGTCGAGAAGGTCCGCGACGACACGCGCCGGTACGTTCAGGCGCTCCTCGAGGAGAACGGGAAGCTCCGCGTCCTGACCGCCTCGCTCGAGAGCGAGAACCGGTTCCTCAACGAGCAGGTTGCCGGCCTCCAGAAGGACATCGAGAGCCACTGGCTCGAGCGCGACAAGCTCCAGAAGAGCCTGGCCGCGATCGAGGAGGAAAACCGGCGCTTCTCCGAGCAGTACGTCGGCGTCGAGCAGCAGAACACGGACCTCGCGAGCCTCTACGTCGCGAGCTACCGCCTGCACGCCACGCTCGACCGCGGCGAGGCCCTGACGATCGTCCAGGACATCATCTGCAACCTCGTCGGCTCCGAGGAGATCGCGATCTTCGAGGCGGACGACCAGGGCTCGGGCCTCTCCCTCGTCGCGTCCCTGGGGATCGACCCGGCTCCCTTCCGCAGCGTGCCCCTCGGCCGCGGCGTCATCGGGCGCTGCGCGCGGACGGGGGAGATCTACCTCGCGGGCCGCGACGACGACGCGGGCCTGCGTCCCGAGGAGAAGGCGCTCTCGGCCTGCGTGCCGCTCCACTTCGACGGACGGCTGCTCGGCGCCGTGGCGATCTTCCGGCTCCTGCCGCAGAAGACCGGCCTCGTCGCCCTGGACCACGAGATCTTCGACCTGCTCGCGACCCACGCGGCCAAGGCGCTCTACTGCACGGAGCTGCAGTCGCGCGTCGCCGGGGCGGCGGGAGCCGCGCGATGACCGCGGAGCGACCGGGCGCGGCCTGGATCGGGGCCGGCGAGGCCGTCGACGAGCGCGAGGCCTCGCCCCGCGACGAGGCGCGCGACCTCATCCGCGTTTACCTCCAGCCCGGCCAGCTCTACGCCTCCGGCCAGCCGAGCGCCGTGACCACGGTGCTCGGATCCTGCGTCGCGATCTGCCTGTGGGACCCGGTCGAGTGCGTCGGCGGCATGAACCACTACCTCCTGCCGTTCTTCGCCGGCGCGGGCCAGGGCTCGCCCCGGTTCGGCAACGTCGCGGTCGCCCAGCTCGTCGACCGGCTGGTCGCCCTCGGCGCCGTGCGCGGCCGGCTCCAGGCGAAGGTCTTCGGCGGCGCGTGCGTCCTCGAGGCCTTCCAGGCGCGCCAGGGCCACCTCGGCGAGAAGAACGCCGGCGTGGCGTTCAAGCTCCTCGAGGAGCTCGCCATCCCGGTCGTGTCGCGCGACGTCGGCGGGCGCTCGGGCCGCAAGCTCATCTTCCACACCGACCTCGGCAACGCCTGGGTCGCGAAGCTCTAGGACCGCGATGGAATTCGACGCCGAAGCCCTGCTGCTGACCTTCATCGCCGAGACGGAGGAGAACCTCCGGACGATCGAGGAAGGCCTGCTCTCCCTCGAGCGCAAGCCCGAGGACGCCGAGGTCCTGCAGACGGTCTTCCGCATGGCGCACACCCTCAAGGGCAATTCGGCGTCGCTCGGGTTCACCGGCGTCGCCGAGTTCGCCCACGCGCTCGAGGACCAGCTCGAGCGCCTGCGCCGGCGGACGCGGCCCGTGACGGCCGAGCTCGTCAGCGTCCTGCTCGAGTCGGTGGACGCCGTGCGGGAGATGCTGCCCGTCGCCGTCGAGGGCAACCACGAGATCCCGGCCCGGCACCAGGAGGTCCTGCAGCGGCTCGCGGCGGGAGCGGCGGCGCCGAAGGCTCCGGCGGCGGGCGCGGCGGCCTCTCCGGGCGCTGTCCCCGCGGCCGCGGCGGCGGGCCCCGACGCTCCGGCGCGCGGCGGCGACCCGTCGCGCACGCTGCGCGTCGCGATCGACAAGCTCGACCGGCTCATGACGCTCGCGGGGGAGATCGCGATCTCGCGGGGCCGCCTGCAGCAGCTGCTCGAGGAGAACCCGCTTCCCGGCGCGCTCGAAGCGCACCAGGACGCCTCGCAGCTCTACGCCGAGCTCCAGGAGCTCGTCATGCAGGTGCGGATGGTGCCGGTCGGCCCGACGCTGCGCCAGTACGTGCGCACGGTGCGCGACCTCGCGGCCGCCCAGGGCAAGCTCGCGCGCGTCGCGATCGAGGGCGAGGACGTCGAGGTCGACACGACGATCATCGAGCACCTGCGCGATCCCCTGACCCACATGATCCGCAACGCCCTCCACCACGGCATCGAGACGCCCGACGTGCGCAAGACCAAGGGCAAGGACCCGTGCGGCTCGATCGCGCTGTCGGCGTGGCGCGAGGCCGGGTCGATCGTCATCGAGCTCGCCGACGACGGCGCCGGCTTCAACCGCCAGCGGATCGTCGACGAGGCGCGGCGCCGCGGGCTCTCCGACGATCCGGAGAAGCTCCCGGACGCCGAGCTCTACCGCCTGGTGTTCGAGCCCGGGTTCTCCACGGCGGAGAGCGTCACCGAGTGGTCGGGGCGCGGGATGGGAATGGACGTCGTGCGGGACCGGATCGCCGCCCTGCGCGGCTCGATCGCGATCGAGAGCTGGCCCGACGCGGGCACGTCGATCAAGATCCGCCTTCCGCTGACGCTCGCGATCATCGAGGGTTTCGGGGTCGGGATCGGCCGCGAGACCTACGTGATCCCGGTGGATCGCGTGCTCGAGTGCATGGAGCTGTCCGACCGCTCCGGGCGCCGCGAGCGCCACGGGATCCTGCAGCTGCGGGGCGAGGCCCTTCCCTACGTGCGGCTGCGCGACGTCTTCGGCGCGGGGGGCGCCGCGCCCGAGCGCGAGAGCGTGGTCGTCGTCCGCCACGAGCTCTCCCGGGCGGGCCTGGTCGTGGACCG
>JAYRMU010000011.1:0-39849 GCA_041912555.1 Thermoanaerobaculia bacterium | reverse complement strand
GATCCGTTCGAGACGGCCGACCACGAGAGCATCAGCTACGGGAAGTGGCGCGTCGAGCACGCCTTCGTGCTCGTGCCGGCGCAGCAGTACGTCGCCGCCTTCCTCGCCACGTTCAAGGAATTCCCGCCGAGCCAGAAGCCCGGCAGCTTCTCCCTCGACGACGTCGTCAAGGCGCTCCAACCCAACGATTAGGGCGCCCCGCGAGAGTCTCCCCGGCCGTCAGACGAAAACGCCGGCCCCTCGGGGCCGGCGTTCTTCTTTCGTTCGGGGTCCCCGACCCGGGCGCTTCGAATCAGCGCCGGCGCCCGCCGCCGCCGGACGGCCTCGAAGACGACCGCGTCGTGTTCGCGCCGCCCCAGCCGCCGGGCGCGTGCGAGGCGCCGCCGTTGGACTGGAAGCTGTTGTAGCGCTGCTGGCCGGTGGTGCGGGCCGAGCTCTCCTTCGAGAGCTGCTGCGTCCTGGCCTGGTCGTTGACGTTGGACCAGCCGTTCGAGCCCTTCTCCTGCCAGCCGTTGCCGGTGTTCTTGTAGACGTTGCCGTCGTGCGTGGCGTAGTAGTCGCCGCTCGACGTCTTGCCGACGGCGGTGTCGCCGACGCGCGCGGCGCTCCCGCCGTTGGAGGTCGTGACGCCGCCGACCTTCGTCGTGTTGCCCGTGTTCGGGTTGTAAACCCTGGCCTGGCCGCCCGAGATCGAGTTGCCGGTGTAGGCGTTGCCGACCGTTCCTCCGCGCGCCGCGACCGTCGCCCCCGTCTTCGTGTTCGTCGCGACGCCGCGGCCGCCGCTGGCATAGTTGCCGGTGTACACGTTGGAGACCGAGCCCCGCTGGCCGGCGGCGAGGTTGCCGGTCTTCGAGTTGTACGCCGCGCCCGACTGGCCGTGCCAGGCGTTGCCGGTCCACGCGTTGTAGCCGCCGCCCGAGCGCGAGACGCCGCTCGCCGCGCCCCACGAGTGATACACGTTTCCGGAGGACCAGCGCGCGTAGCCCGGGCCCCAGACGGCCCCGCCGTGAACTCCCCAGGCGGCGCCGTACCAGCCGCCGTGCCACCCTCCGTACCAGCCGCCCCAGGCGCAGCCCCATCCCCAGCCGCCCCAGCCCCAGCCGACGCCGATCGTGACGTGGCCCCACCCCCAGCCGCAGCCGTAGCCGAACCCGTACGCCCAGCCCGTCCAGGGCGAATACCCGATCGCGATGCCGAAGCCGTAGGTGACGGGCGGGCCGTACCAGACCGTCCCGATCCAGGGCGTGTAGTAGTAGCCGGTGCCGTAAACGACGACGCCGTTGGTGACGATCGCGCCCTGATAGCCCGGCGTGTAGCCGACGTAGACGACCTGCGGCGTGGAGTCGTAGACGCGCACGTAGGTTACGTTGTAGAGCGGGGAGGACGGGGGGATCGCGTAGATGGCGGCCGGAACGGACGTCGCCACCGCCCAGGGGCCGTTCGCCGAGCCGCCGACGAACCAGATCCCGTTCTGGCACAGGTAGAACGCGCTCGGCGTCACCATGATGATCGGCGACGACGCGTTGACGACGTACTGGAGCGAGGTGCCTTCGATCGGCTTCATCTGCGGGGCGCCGTCCACCTTGACGGGCGTCGGCTTGGTCTCGGAGATCTTGACGGCCGCCGTTTGCGGAACACTGCTGGAGACCACCGCCTCCTGCGCCTGCTGCGTGCCGGGGACCGACGCCTTGACGTTCTCCATCGGGCTGTCGTCGGGAATGGCGGCGAAATCCCTGGGAAGGGCGTCGTGGGCGACGTAGGTCCACGGCCCCTCGGGTCCGGGCGCGCTGAACCAGCGGCCCGAGAGCAGGACGTAGGTGTTCTGGTCGGCGATGCTCTTGAACACGCGGCCGGTCGTGTTCTTGACGTAGAGCAGCTGCGTCCCGTCGATCGGGACGTAGTCGGGCTGGCCGTTGGTGACGATGAGCTCGGTCGGCGAGGTGGCGACGTAGACGACCGGGACCGGGCCGGTCTTGAGCGTCGGCTGCTTGACGTCCTTCGCGTCCGGGTCGTCCGGCACCCCCCCGGTGAGGGGGTCGCCGGCCTTGGCGTCGAGGATCTGCTTCAGGGCCGCATCGAGGGACTTCGGCGGGTTCTTCGCGACCGCCCATGGGCCCTCGAGAGCCGCCGCCTGCATCCAGCCGTCGAAGAGGTGAAGGTACAGGGCGCCGCTCTTGTCCTTGAGGACGATGGGGCTGGTGTTGATCACCCGGGAGAGACCGGTTTTCTCCATCGGGCGCCACGACGGCTCCCCGTCGATCAGGACGAGGATCGCCGGGACGCTCGAGAAGATCACCTTCGGCGCCTCGTTCTTCAAGGGCTGCGACTCGCCCTTCTTCTGCTCCTGGAGAATCGCCATGTTCGCGAGGAGCCGGTCGAGGGCCACGGTCACGGTCTTCTTCTTCGCCATCAGGCCGCGCATCATCGCCAGGTAGGTGTCGTTGGCGGCGGGGGCCGAAGGGAAGTTCACCTTCGTGACCTCGAGGTTCGTGAGCTCGACCATGCGGGTCGTCTTGTCCACGTTGGTCTTCGCGGTGGCGAAGACGACGCCGAAGGTCGGCTCCTGGGCGCCGGGGGCCGCGACCGAGACCGCGGCGTGGTACTCGATGGTGCGGCCGTCCCACTCGTCGAGCTGGGGCGTGTAGTAGTTGATCGTGTTGCCGCCGACCGTGAACACGCGGGGCCACTTGTCCTGCGGCGCGTCGGACGCGGCGGCCTGCGCCGGGGCGGCCGGCGGCGCCTGCGCCTGCGCGAGAATCTCGGGCGGCGCGGCGAACGTGACGACGAAGGCGAGCGCCAGGGCGCCGGCGACGAAACGGTGGAAACCAGTCCGCATCTCGGACCTCCTCGAGAGCTCAAGAGCATACAATGCGCGCGGCGCAATCACGCGCGCGGAGCAGGCCGGTTTACGGGGAGAGTGCATGAAGTCCTTGCGTTCGTCGATCGGAGTCGGGTTGCTGGCGGCAGCCGCGTGGATCGGGGGAAACAACGCGGCCCTCGGCCAGAACATTCCGGGCTCGATCGAGGTCACGGCCGTCGGCGGAGGGTACTTCGGGAGCCAGATCTTCCAGAACGTCCACACGACCGTGGACACCGGGACGACGTTCGAGTACGGCGCCCGGCTGGGCGTCAACCTGACCGAGGGCGTCGGGATCGAGGCGAGCTGGACCTACGCGAAGCCCGACCTCAACGCGACCCGCACCCTCTCGGACGGCGTGTCGGGAACGATCGGGCAGCTCAAGACCAACGTCTACGAGCTCGACGGCCTCTTCTCGCTCGGCACCGACACGGCCAGCTTCTACGTCGTGCTCGGGATCGGGGCGACGACGCTCCAGCCCGAGATCACCGGGATCGTCACGACCTCCTCGACCAACCTGTCGGGCAGCGCGGGCATCGGCGGCAAGTTCTGGTTCGGTCCGCACTTCGGCGCGCGCGCCGAGGGCCGCTGGCGCTGGGCCTCGACCGGCCACAGCACGAGCGCCGGGGTCTGGTGCGATCCCTTCGGCGTGTGCTACGGGTACGCCACCGGCGTCTACGGCCACGGCGACATCAACGGGGGCCTGACGGTCCGCTTCTGACGCGCGACACCCTCAGGAGGCCCGCAGCGTCCAGCCGAGCATGAAGAGGGCGGCGGCGCCGATCCAGCTGCCCGCCACGCGGACGACGATGCGGGCCCACGGGGCGCGCAGGGACGCCACGAGGGCGGCCAGCGTCGCGACGGCGACGAAGACCGCGCAGGCGACCCCGAGGGCGTTCGCGACCCCCGCCGCGCGGACGCCCGCGACCTCGATCCCGTTCCAGGTTCCGTGGAGGAGCCCGACCGCGGCCGC
Organism: Thermoanaerobaculia bacterium; assembly: GCA_041912555.1. Classification (GTDB taxonomy): domain Bacteria; phylum Acidobacteriota; class Thermoanaerobaculia; order UBA5066; family Gp7-AA6; genus DAHUXD01. The sequence continues at coordinate 36,019 of JAYRMU010000011.1, read as the reverse complement.
GAGCGCCGCCGTCCCGGAGGGCGGCAGCTTCGCGTCGGCCGCCACCAGGGCCCCGAGCCCGATCGTCAGCGCGGCGGCGACGGCCGGCAGCGGGGCCCAGGGGGCGAGCAGGCGGCCGAGCGCCATACCCGCGAGCCAGGCCGCGGGCAGGGCGAAGAGCGCCGCGCGTCCGGAGGCGGGGCCGCGCAGGCCGGCGAACAGGGAGAGCGCGACGACCGGCAGCAGGTCCTCCGGCGTCACGAAGAGGTGGAGCAGGCCGTCGTAGAAGGGGCCGAGCCCCGTGTTCATGAGATGGGCGAGGAGCATCGCGGGACTCAGGTCAGGGCCTGCCAGAGGAAGACCAGCCCGGCCAGCGCGACGACCGCTCCCGCCAGGCGCAGCGCCTTCTGGCCGGCGGGCCAGCGGTGGACGAGGCCGATCCCGATCCCCGCCGCGTGGAGCAGGCCCGTCGCGATCACGAACCCGATGCTGTAGAGGACGCCGTTGGCCCCCGCCGGCAGCTCCGTGCCGTGGGCGTGCCCGTGAAAGATCGCGAAGAACCCGACGAGCGCGGCGGCGATCCACAGCTTCGGCCGCGCCTCGAAGAGGACCGCGGCGCCGAGGCCGATCGCGGAAAGGGCGATCCCGACCTCGATGCCGGGCAGCTTCACCCCGAGCAGGCCGAGCGTCCCGCCGAAGGCCATGACCATCGGAAAGGTCACCGGCAGCAGCCACACGGCCGGGGGCCCGAGCTGGGCTCCCCAGAGCCCGACGGCGATCATCGCGAGCACGTGGTCGAGGCCCGAAACCGGATGCGAGAGCCCGGACAGGAACCCCGTCGCCTCCCCGCCGCGCGGGTGCGCGAAGGAGGCCGCGGGCAGCAGCCACGCGGCGACGAGCGCGAGGAGCGCCCGACGGGAGCCGCCGCGGCGCCGCCCCGGCCTCACGAGATCCACCCGAGCATGATGGCGGTCCGCTGGATCGTCCAGAAAGCCCCGAGAGCTCCGACGGCGTAGCCGGGCAGCGCCTCGACCCACCGCGGCCACCGGATCTGCAGGAGCCGGAACGAGCGCTCGAGGGCCACGACGAGCAGGACGAAGCCGATCTGTCCGATCTCGACCCCCACGTTGAAGCCGAGCAGCGCGAGCGGCAGGTCCTGGCGGGGCAGCCCCGCGCTCGTCAGCGCGCTGGCGAACCCGAAGCCGTGGACGAGGCCGAAGACGAACGCCACGACCCACGGGTGGCGGATCGTGAAGCTCGTCTCGCCCCGCCACGAGCGGACGATCTCGGGCCCGAGGAAGAAGATCGAAAGGGCGATGGCGGTGTTGAGCGGGAGAACGGGCGCTTCGGCGTAGCCGAACGTCGCGATCGCGAGGGTGATGCTGTGCGCCACCGTGAAGGCGGTCACGGTCTTGACGAGGGCCCAGCGGTCCTTGACGATCAGCAGGAGCCCGAGCACGAAGAGCAGGTGGTCCGCGCCGAACGCGATGTGCCGGATGCCATGGACGACGTACGCGCCCGCGACCTGCAGGGGCCCCTGCGCCGCGGCGATCTCGACCCAGGGCTGCGAGGGCCGGACGATCGTGGTCCAGCGGCGCCCGTCGAGCAGCTCGACGCGCACGAGAACGTCGGTGATCGTGGCTTGCAGCCCCGGGAACTCGATGCGTTTGCCGGCCAGCCCGCCCCGCCCGGCGTCGATGCTGCGCCGCTCGAGCAGGGAGTCGGTCAGCTCCTGGATCGAGGGCTCCTTCACGTTCCGGACGCCCTCGGGCATCCCGAGGGAGATCGGCAGCCGCACCCCGGAGAGGACCGGCGTGCGCCACAGGACCTCGAAGCGGCCGGGCGCGGTCTCCTTGAGCTCGAGGTAGGCGGGGCGGGCCTCGTGGGCGAGGGCGGATCCCGGGCGCAGGAGGAACGCGAGCGCGGCGAGGAGGAGGAGCGCGCGCGGGGCGCGCCGCAGGCCGGATCGGACGTGCATGTCGGCGCGGTTATACCAGCACGCCGGAACGGGGCGGGGACGGGAAAGAAAAACGGGGCGCCGCAACGCGGCACCCCGGAAGACCCCGAAGTCTCGGCGCGGCGCCGAGGGCGGTCGTTACTTCTCGAGCGTGAACTTCAGGCCCGAAGCGGCGACCTTGACGCTCGCTCCCTTGGTCTCGCTCTTCAGGTTGATGACGACGCCCTTGTCGTTGCGCAGCGAAGAGACCGTGGCGCCCTTGCCGGCCGTCCCCCCGGCGCCCGCGGCCGCGTAGACGCCGCCGAAGTCGTCGATGCTCTTCAGGTTGTAGACGCTGCCCGAGGCTTCGGCCTTGGTGACGCCCACCTCGGCGACCGAGAGGCCCTCGACCTTGAAGTGGTAGGTCTTGCCCATGTAGGTCAGATCCCCGCGGCCCCAGCTCCAGCCGATCCCGACGGCCACCGAGCCCTCCGAGATTCGAATCGTGGCATCCGGAGCCTTGTCGTCCTTCGCCATCGAGGGCCCGGTGAGCAGGGCCATCAACCCGAGGGCGGCAATCGAAACGGTCAACCGATGACGCATAGTGCCTCCTTCTTTCGGAGGCTTCCTTCTGCAATCGCCGGGCCAACCCGCCCGCGCCGGATGGGGCCACGGCTACTCGGCGAGGTGCGAAACGGCCCCGCGCATCGCGCCGCTGTCGATGCGGAGCAGGCCCTCGAACGGCCGGTCCATCTCGAGGATCAGGAAAATGGCGCAGGACACCGAGAGCGCGCAGGCGAAGAGCGTGACGGTGACGGTCGCGTTGGGGGGCGCGAAGAGGCCGAAGCTCGCGAAGATGATCGCGAGCCAGAACACGACCACGACGAGCAGGGCGGTCGAGACGGAGCTTCCCCGCTGCTCGAACATGAGCCAGCGGGTCTGGCCGAGATCCATCGCGAGCCTCGCGGCCTCTGCCTGGAGCGACTGCTGGATCGTCGACTGCGGCGCGAGCGCCTGGATCCGGTCGTAGATGTCGGCGGAATCGACCGGCACCGGGCCCGCCTGCGCCCCCGCGCCGGCGCCCTCCGGCCAGAGCTGCCGGACGAGCCCGTCGGCGGCGCCCCGGAGCCGAACCCGGATCTCCTTCGTCTCGGGTCCATAGTGGGCGAGCAGGTGGTCCAGGAACACGACTTTCGCGGTCATCTGCGTGACCTCGGCCTTCTGCTCGTCGTACGAGCTCTTCGCCGAGGCGACGAGGAGGCCGAGCAGCAGGGCCGACATGGTCGCGATCAGCCCCATCCCGAGCTTGACCACGTCGCGGGATTCCGCGCTGCGGTGGTGGTCGGGCAGGATCGCGCGCAGGCCCATTCCGGCCAGCGCCCCTCCGAAGACGCAGGCGAAGACGACCAGGCTGGTGGACAGGGGCGTCATGGCGTTCCTTTCGTCGGCGCCGGCTTGCCGGCGTTCGGCTCGGGCGGGGGCGCCGGCAGCACGAGCTCGTACTTTGCTCTCATGTCTTTGTAGGCCTTGTCCCACGCCTCGGCCTTTCGGGTCGCGAGCCACGCCGTCTTGACGTCGGGCTCGACCTCCTCGAACGAGGAGACGCGCTCGGGGGTCAGGGTGTCGAGGAAGACGAGGTGCCAGCCGTATCCCGATTCGATCGGGCCGGTCCAGGCGCCCGGCTTCTGCGCGAACAGCGCCCTCGCGAACGGGGGGCCGAAATCCTTGGCGATCTGGTCCGACGTGCGGTCGGCGAGATAGTCCTGGAACATGAAGGGGTCGCCGAGGGCCGCCGCGCCCGTCCAGCTCGCCGGCTTGCCCCCGAGCTTGCCGAGGGCCGCCTTCGCGTCCGACCAGGCGCTCTTGCCGCGCTTGTCCGGCGAGAAGTAGATGTGCCGGAACGTGACGCGCGCGGGTTGGGCGAACATCGCGGTGTTCTTCGCGAACCAGGCCTTCAGCTCGTCGGTCGTCGGCTCGTGGGAGGACGAGACGTCCTCGGCGAGGAACTCCATCTTCTGCGCCATCCGCCGCTTGACGATGGTGTCGTCCTTGTCGAGCCCCATGGCGAGCGCCTCGCGGTAGAGGATCTCCTCCCGGATGCGGCTTTCGATCAGGGCGAGCATCTCCGGCTGGGTCGGCGGCCGCTGCCATTGCGCGGCGAAGCCGATCTGGAGCTGGCGCAGGTCGTCGAGCGTCAGGACGATCTGGCGCGAGGGCGCCGTCCGGTCCGCGGCGGGCTTCACGAACCGGGAGATCCCGAAGAGCGCCATGCCGAGCAGCAGGAAGTGGAGGAGCGGCTCGCGCAGGAAGCGATGGAGCGGGGAGGTCGCGGTCGCGTCGCGTTCCAGCGGCATCGGTGTCGGTTCGGTCATGTTCGCGGGCCGAGAGTCTGCCGTTCGGCGCCCGCGGATGCAAGCCCCGGCGCGATCCTCGAGATCGGGCGGATCAGTCGGACCGGGCCGGCCGCGCGAGCAGGGCGGCGAGGATGGCGTGGACGCCGCAGGCCGGCCAGAGCAGCGGCCCGGTCGCTCCTCCGCGAATGCCGCGGTAGGCGAGGTAGGCCGCGCAGAGGACGCTGAAGAGTAGGAGCCCGCGCCGGGCGGGCCCGGAGGGGGCGTCGCGCGCGGGCCAGCCGGCGAGCGCGAGGCCCAGAAGCCCGAATCCGGCGAGGCGGCCCAGGCCCGGCCCGGGAGCGGCCAGGGCGGCGCCGAAGGGCCGCCGTTCGCAGTGCGAGGGCCTCGCGTACGGTCCATCCCGGCCCGACCTCGAGCCTCGCGGCGACCTTCAGGACGTTCGACGGCGAGACGCCCGAATCGGGCGGCTCCCGGCGCGTCCTAGATCTTCTTCTTGATCTCGCCTTCGAGCTTGTGGAGCTCGTCGCTGCCCATGCTCTCGGCCGCTTCGCGCCGCCGCTCCTCGCGGAGCTGCTTGAGCTTCTGCTGCTGCTCGGGATTCAGGAGCGGCATGATCTTCGCGTCGACGGTGTCCCCGATCTTCTTCAGCTCTTCGACCTTCTTCAGCCTGTCGAGCGACGTGTTCTTCTTCAGGGCCTCGAGCTGCGGCACTTCTTCCTTGAGAATGGGGACGATCTGCTGCTTCTGCTGCTCCGTCAGCCCGAGCCGGATCGAGAAGGTGTTGACGGCTTCCGTGAGCGGGTTGACGACGAACTGCGGGTACGGAACGATCTCGTAGTTGGCGTAGCCGAACTCGTTCGAGCGGGAGCCGTAGTAGCCGTCGCCGACCTTGTAGACCGTGACCGAGTACGGGTCCTGCGAGACGTAGGTGATGAGCTTGCCGCCTTCGATCCTGTAGGTGCCGGTCGCGCCCTGGTAGCCGTCGCGCTGGAGGTTGCCGAAACCGCTCGGAACGCTGGCGTACCGGCCGACGTGGAACACGGCCGTCTGGCCCTCGGGCGTGAAGTTCTCGCTGACCTGTTCCCCGGTCACGTTGTTCCGCACCCAGAACGCCTTGCCGACGAGGAGCTCCTTGAGCTGCTCGTCGTTGAGCTCGGTCGCGCCCTTCGCCTTCAGGCCGGCGACCGTCGTGCCGGCGGGCGCGCTCTTGCGCGCCTGGGCGGACGGCGTGTACCAGATCGGGGAGCTCCAGGCGCGCTCCTGCCCGGTCAGCGGCACGACGTCGGCCGGCGGGAGGCCCGCCTTGACGGCCTGGATCAGGGTCCAGCGCGGCGTCGGGATCTCGAGGACGCGAGCGTAGTAGAAGGCGTGGAGGCCGGCGTCGAACTCCGGGTCGGTCCAGACGGTCTTGAGCTCCACCGAGCCGACGTCGTTCGTGTACGTGGCCTTCTCGAGGTCCACGGTGCTCCGGATCGCCGGGACCTGGCCGGTCCAGGGGTTCGGCTTGCGGTCGCCGGACCAGGCGACGTCGAAGACCCTTTCGAAGCTCTGGCCGTTCTTCGACCAGCCCTTGACGATCTGGATGCGGTCGAGATTCGCCGACGTCGGGTCCTTGACGGCCCAGACGACGAACCGGGGGGCCACGCCCTTGCCGGCCGGCATCGGCCGGAGATCGCCTCCCATGGGGACGCCGCCCTCGTAGGACTGGTGCACCCAGTCCTTCGCGTCGAGAACCCCCTTGTCGTAGCCCCACCCGCCGAAGAGACGCACCTTGATGTGCGGGCCGCTGACGCCGAAGGTCTCCTTGCGGTACATGCCGTCCCAGATCGAAGCGCGGGTGTTCTCCTCGGCCCAGACCCCCGTCAGCCCGCCCGGGTTCTCGTAGCGCACGTCCAGGGTGCCGAACGCCAGGACTCCGGCCATGCGGCGGTCCACCGTCCCGTCGATCTGGGCGTGGCCGCCGAAGAAGTTGTCGTGCCGGTAGGGGCTCGCGCTGTTGTGGGCGTCGGAGCCGCCCGCCATGCCGAACTTGTACGGGTTGTAGCCGTTCGCGTCCTGCATCGTGATGCCGTCCTTGAGCGCCTGCCGCCCGTAGCTGCCGCGCAGCCGGTCGATGCGGCCGTCGGTCGGCTTCGCGCCGAGGAGGCCGAGCGACAACTCGTAGTTCGCGAACTCGTCGGTGGGGGAGAGCAGGGGGTGCGTCTCGGACTGGCCCTTGATCTGCTTGATCTCGACCAGGCGCTCGTTGCGGTCGCGGGAGGCCGCCCAGGCGGCGTCGATGGGCCGTCCGAAGCTGTCGACGTCGATCGGGTACATCCAGCCGCTGCTCAGGTTCGCGTTGTGGGAGATGGCGAGCAGCTCGTTGCCGGCCTTGCGCTGCGTGTCCATCCACTTCCAGAGGTCCTCGGGATGCCACGAATCGAGCGAGCTGTAGGGCATCGGCGGCACGTGGCCGCAGTCCCGGAAGAAGATGTTGCGGTGGAGGTTGATGTTGTTGTTCTGCGACGTGTATTCGTAGGAACAGAGGGCCGTGAACTTCCCCGGATGGTTGTTCGCGTCGGCGATCTGGACGTTTTTCCTCCAGATCGACCCCGCCACCTCCGGGCTCATGAGGGCCTTCACGGGCGCCCCGGCCAGCAGGTTGACGAGGTACGTGAACGTTTTCTGGATCTCCGCCTGGTCGTTCGGGTTCTTCAGGATGAGGGGCTGAGCCTCGGGCAGCTTGGAGAGCGCCGAGCCCGGCGTGTTCGCCTCCTTCGTCACGCCCACGTACTCGGAGTGATCGGTCACGCCCATGAAGTCCAGCGGCGTGTCGATCTTGATGTCGTAGCCCATGGGATGCTTGATCGTCTGGCCCTGGGCGTACTTGTAGGCGTCGTCGGGTCCGGTCAGACGGTTGCCCATCAGCCAGGCGTCCACCGACCAGCTCGTGTGGAGATGGGTCTCGCCGAAGTAGGCGTTCTTGTCGGGGTTGGGCTGGGCGAAGACGGCCGGAGCGGCCAGGACCATGAGCGTGAAGGCAGCCGGAATCGTCAGGACGCGCCGCGTGCTCACAGGAGTCCTCCTTCGCTTTTCAGCCGATATTGCTCACCATCGATCAGATCACCGTTCCGGGAGGGCCGTCAACTCGCCGGAGCGCGGCCGCTCACGGCGGTCCGGGAGGGGGCGCGCTGCCGGCCGCGGCGAGGCCGGTCTCACCAGACTTTCCGGAGCTCCTCCTCGGCCTTCTCGAGCGCCTCGTGGCCGAACTTCTCGATCATCTTCTTCCGCCGCTCTTCCTGCATGCTCTTGTACTTCGCCTGCTGCTCGGGATTGAGGAGCGGAGTGATCTTCGCGTCGATCGAGCTGCCGATCGCCTTCAGCTCCTCGATCTTCTTCTCCTTGCTCAGGCTCTTGTCGTTCTTCAGGGCCTCGAGCTTCGGGATCTCTTCGTTGACGAACGGCACGATCTGCTGCTTCTGCTGCGCCGTCAGCCCCAGCTCGAGCGCAAGCTGGTTCAGCTTGTCCGCGACCGGGTTGATGACCATCTGCGGGGACTTGACGATCTCGTAGTTCGCATAGCCGAACTCGTTCGAGCGCGCTCCGTAGTAGGTGTCCCCCAGCTTGTAGACCGTGACCGCGTACGGGTCCTGCGAAATCCAGGTGATGAGCTTGCCGCCCTTGATCTCGTAGGGAATGGTCGTTCCCTGGTATCCGTCGCGCTGGACCGGACCGAAGCCGCTCGGGACGTTCGCGTTGCGGCCGACGTGGAAGATGGTCGTCTGTCCCTCGGCCGTGAAGCTCTCGCTCGCCTGATCGCCGGTGACGGTGTTCCTGACCCAGAACGCCTTTCCGACGACCAGGGCCTTGAGCTGCTCGTCGTTCAACGCCGTGGCGCCCTTCTTCTTGAGGTCCTCGACCGTGGTTCCGGCCGATACGCCCTTGCGGGCTTCCGCCGACGGCGTGTACCAGATCGGAGAGGACCACGCGCGCTCCTGAACGGTGTCCGGCACGACGTCCGGCGGCGGCAGGCCCGCCTTCACGGCCTGGATCAGCGTCCAGCGCGGTGTCGGGATCTCGAGCACGCGCGCGTAGTAAAAGGCGTGGAGGCCGGCGTCGAAGTCCGGATCCGTCCACACGGCCTTCAGCTCCGTCGCCCCGTTGTCGTTGGTGTACGTCGCTTTCTCGAGATCCACCGTGCTTCGAACGGCGGGCACGCGGCCCGTCAACGGGTTCGGTTTGCGGTCGCCGGCCCAGGCCACGTCGTAGACCTTCTCGAAGCTCTGCCCGTTCTTCGTCCATCCCTTGACGATCTGGATGCGGTCGAGGCTGCCGGAGGTCGGGTCCTTCACGGCCCAGACGACGAACGACGGCGCGATCGTGTTGTTGGCCGGCTTGGCACGCAGGTCGGAGCCCATGGGAACGCCCGCCTGATACGCGCGGTGGACCCAGTCGCTACCGTCGAGAGCGCCCTTGGCGTACTCCCAGCCGCCGAAGAAGCGGACTTTGATGTGGGGGCCGCTGACGCCGAAGGTCTCCTTGCGGTACATCGCGTCGAAGAGCGAGGCGCGCGTGTTCTCCTCGGCCCAGACGCCCGTGAGGCCCGCCGGGTTCTCGAGCCGGACGTCGATGGTTCCGCCCAGCATGACTCCGGCCAGGCGCTTCTGCACCGTGTCGTCGAACGCGACGTGGCCGCCGTAGAAGTTGTCCTGCCGGTAGGGGCTGCCCGTGTTGTGCGAGTCGGACGCCGCGCCGAAGCCCATCTTGTACGGGTTGTAGCCGTACACGTCCTGCATCGCGATTCCGTCCTTGAGGGCCTGGCGCGCGAAGCTGCCCTGGATCCGGTCGATGCGTCCCGAGTCCGGCGGAAGGCCGAGCAGGCCGCTGAAGATCTCGTAGCTCGCGAACTCGTCGGTCGGCGAGAGGAGGGGATGGGTCTCGGACTGGCCCTTCACCTGCTTGATCTCGATCAGGCGCTCGTTCCGGTCGCGCGAGGCGGCCCAGGCCGCGTCGATGGGCCGGCCGTAGCTGTCCACGTCGATCGGGTACATCTTGCCGTTGCTGACGTTGGCGTTGTGCGAGATGGCGAGCAGCTCGTGCCCGACCTTGCGCTGGCCGTCCATCCACTTCCAGAGGTCCTCCGGATGGTTCGAGTCCATCGAGGAGAAGGGCATGTCGGGGACGGCGCGGCACTCGCGGAAGAAGATGTTGCGGTGCAGGTTCTGGTTGTCGGGCATCGACGTCCACTCGTAGGCGCAGAACGCCGTGAACTTTCCGGGCTTGTTGTTTGCGTCGGCGATCTTGACGTTGTCCTTCCAGATGCTGCCGGCGACCTGCGGGCTCATGAAGGCCTTGATCGGAGGCTCGCTCGTCAGCGACAACAGATACAGGAAAACCTTGTTCTGCTCGGCCTGGTTGTTGGGGTCGTGCAGGATCATGGGCTGCGCCTCGGGCATCTTGCTGATCGCCGAGCCCCGGGTATTCGCCAGCTTGGTCACGCCCACGTACTCGGAGTGATCGGTCACCCCCATGAAGTCCATGGGCGTCTCGATCTTGATGTCGTAGCCCATGGGGTGCTTGATCGTCTGTCCCTGGGCGTACTTCAGGGCGTCGTCGGGGCCCGTGATGCGGTTGCCCAGCACCCAGGCGTCCACCGAGAGGCTCGTGTGGATGTGGGTTTCGCCGAAGTAGGCGTTCTTGTCGGGGTTGGGCTGGGCGACGAGCCGGGCCGCGGCCAGGATCATCCCGCCCGATGCCACCAGGGTCACCGCGAACAGGCGCCGCGTCGTCATCGTCTCCTCCTTGGCATCCCCCGAGGGGGCGACGAAAAAGCTCGTCGCCCCCGCCGCCCGCTCCGTTACTTGCTCGCCGAGCCCGGCGGGAAGTTCTTGAAGATCTCCTGGATGGCCTGCTGGACCTGGCCGCGGTCGCTGCCGCTCGTGCTGATCTGGTCCTGGGCCATGCCGCGCCAGATCAACTCGCCCGTCTTCGGGTTCGACATGGTCACGACCAGCGTTCCGATCGGAATCGTGCTCTGCGTCGCCTGGGCCATGCCGCCGCCGAACCGGCCGAAGCCGCCCGTGCCGGTCGCGTTCCACTGCTTTTCGGACTGCAGGACGACGTGCGGGTTGACGATCACGTCCGGGTTGGACGTCACCTGCTGCCAGCCCTTCGCGGTCAGGGCGGACACGATGCCGTCCTCGATGCGCTTCTGGGTGAACGTCTCGGGGCTCTTCGTCCCCTCGGCGAGCTGGAAGGTGTGGAGCGACGACCAGTTGATCGTGTGGTCGTAGTCCACGTCCGTCTTCATCGTCGAGCAGGCCAGTGTCAGGGCGCAGGCCAGAATGCCAGTCAGGGTCGCCGTTCTCTTCATGGTTCCTCCTCCTCCTCTGTTCGCGATACTTCGGTCCTTGCTTCGCTGGTTTCCCGATGTGTTCCCGTGTGTGCCGGGCGCATCCGTCCGCGTGGCGACGGCCGACCTGGCTCGCTCGGCTCGCATTAGACCGCCCCCGCCGAGGGGGGGGAGTGATGCAAATGCATCATCACCCCTCGGACGAGCGGCCCCGGCGGCCCGGGCGCCGGCCGCTCCGAATCAGGGCGCCGGAACCACCGTGTAAACGACGCCGTTCGCGCCGGAGCTCGGCAGGTACCACACTCCGTTCGACACGAAGTACGTCGTCCCGTTGATCGTCGTGTGCACCGCGCCCGACGGAAGCGCGTAGAGGACCGTCCCGGACGGATGCGACGTCGCCGCGGCGGCGCCGGTGGCGACGCCGGCCGAGTACGCGGCGGTCGTGTTGGCGGAACCGGCTGCCACGCCGGCGGCGTACGCGTTCGTCGTCGCGGCGGCCGTCGTCGACGCGCCGGCGGCGTAGCCGGACTGGTACGACGCCGCCGAGGACGCCTGCGCGCTCGAGGACGCCGCGGCCGCGCCGACGGCCGCTCCCGCCATCGCCGCGCCGGCGACCGCCCAGCCGGAGGTCGTCGTGGTCGGGTAGACGACCGCGGTCGGCGGGTGGTACGGGTACGGGTAATAAGCGGTCGGCGGGTGATAGCAGGCGCCTCCGTAGTACGTGTCCGGCGGATGGTAGGCGGTCGCGCCGTAGGGCGTCGAGTGGTACGCGCCCGCTCCGTAAGCGCCCGCGGTGGTGCCGCCGTAGACGTTGGTGTGCTCGGTCCCGCCGTAGTAGCTGTGCGCGGTCGAGCCGCCGTACGCGTTGGTGTGCTCCGTGCCCTCGCCCGCCTTGTAGGACGTGGATCCGCCATAGGCGTTGGAGTGCGTCGCGCCCTCGCCGTACGTGCCCGACGAGTGCCCGCCGTAGGCGTTGGCGTGCGACCACGCCCCGGCGGGGGCGGACGCGAGCCACGCCGCGAGGAAACCAGCGAGGCCGGCCTGGATCTTGCTCATGGGGGTGCTCCTTACTGCGGCTTCGGGGTGGGTTTGGCCGGGGCCGCGGGCTTCTTCGCGCCGCCCACCGGCTTGACCGCCGCCGGAAGGTCCGACTTGATCTTCGGGTGGTTGAAGGCGATGCGGGCGGCGCCGGCCGCCTTCGCCGTCGTGAACGCCTCGGCCGCGACGGGCGGGTTCAACTGCCAGTTCGAAAACTGCACCGACTGGCGCAGCTGCAGGGGATCGTCGGCGTACATGGCTCGGGCCATCCGGGGCAGCTTGTCGTCGCGCCCGATCCACATCTGGATGAAGACGCCGTCGGACTCGTAGGCCACGACGTCGGTCGTCGTTCCCCCCACGAGGATGGACTCGCCGACGTAGAAGGCGCCGGTCAGGCCCGCCGCGATGTCCTTCCACGGGTCGGCGACGATCACGTCGGTGAAGGGAAAGTAGGTGCCCGCGATGCCGTAGAGCTTTTCGAGCGCGGCGTCGAGGGAAGGCGGAGCGTCGGCGACCGCGACCAGGTTCTCGGCGGGGTGAAAGCTCATCATGACCTTCCCGTCGTCGTAGAACTCGGAGCGCGGGCCGTCGCCGATCGTGACGACGGCGATCTTGTCCGGCCGCTGCAGGAGGACCTCGTAGATCCGGCCGTAGATGAGGGGCGGGCCCCAGAGGCTCGGCACCTCGTAGGCGCCGAGGGCCGTGAACGACATCGAGCCCGCCGCCCCCAGCTTCGCGCACGCGGCCTTGAGGATCTCGACGGCCTTCGGATCCGGCGCCGGCAGGGAGCGGGCCGGGGCGGCCGGCGCCTTGGAGCGCGGCTTGCCGGCCCTGGGCGCGGGGGTCGGGGCCTGCGCCGCGGCGAGGGACGCGCCGAGGCCGAGGCAGAGCGCCAGGAGGAGGGATCGGTGGGGCCCGTTCATCCGAAACATCGCTGTTCTCCCGCTTGAGTCGTGACGCCGGCGTCGAGTCGTTCCCCGGATCGCGCCGGTCAGTTGTTGCGGTTGTAGTTGAAGTTCGAGACCTGGATCTCCATCTGCTTGGCCGGGATCTGGATGTCCGCGAAGTTCATGTAGGAGAGGCCGGTCGCCAGGACGTTGAAGGTCGCGTTCATCGTGACGGGGCTCCCCTGGTAGTTCGTCGCGACGAAGGCCTTGGCCGCCTTGTGCGTCGTGGCGCTGACCCACAGGGTCATCGAGTCGCCGGGCGAGACGACGCTGCCGCCGGAGAGGGCGATCAGCCCGGTCGCGTCGGGCCCGCTGACCTGCGCCTTGTTGAAGAAGGCGAGCAGCTGGGCGCTGGTGCCCATCGTGTACTGCTCGAGCTGAGCCTTCAGGCCCGCCATGTACTCCTGCATCTCCTTCTCTTTCTTCTCGGCGATGCGCTTGCGGAGGCCGAAGCGGGGCAGGGAGGGCCCTTCGTTGCTGACGAGGCTCTTCTGGTACTGGCCGTTGACCCAGTTGATCATCTCGACCCGGGTGTCCTTGACGACGCCGTCTTCGAGCATCTCCGTGCGCTGGTCCCAGGTGTACTGTTGCATCGCCGCCGCGTTGGCCTGGCGCGCCGCCGTGACCTTCTCGGCGATGCCGGCCCGAAGCCCCTGGTTGGCGGCGTCCTGCGCCGGGAGCGCGGCCGGGCAGAGGCCGGCGATCGCGGCCCCGAGGGCCGCCGCGAGAACTCTTCGGATCGTCACGGGATCATCCCGCACTCGAACATCTTGTTCGCGATCGGCGCGGCGACCTTGTTGATGAAGTACTGCCGCATCTGCGGGTCGGCCTTGAGCGCCGCGACGACGCGCTGCTCCATCTGGGCCTTCTCGCCCGTGGGCTTCTCGCTCTTCTGCACCGCGAGCTGCACGCAGGTCGAGTTGGTGTACTTGTCGATGATCTTCTGGGCGAGCATGTCCGCCAGGGGGTACTGCTGCTGGGGCGCCTGGGCCTGCGCGGCGCCGACACCGAGGAGGGCGGGAACGAGGACGAGGGTCAGCCGGGTACGAACTTTCACGGACGTCTCCTTTCGCCAGGGAATTCCGGAATCAGATCATCCCTTTTCCCCGCGGGTCAAGCGCCGGCTCGTCGCGGCCCTGCCGGGAGTCTCAGAGGTCGACGACGCCGTGCTTGATCGCGAACTGGATGAGCTCGGCGCTGGTCGGGGCTCCCACCGTTTCCATCATCTTGTACTTGTGGAACTCGATCGTCCGGACGGACAGCCCGAGCACGGCCGCGATCTCCTTCGCGGTCTTTCCCCGGGCCAGGAACCGGAGGATCTCGCGCTGGCGCGGCGTCAACGCGGCGGCGGGGTCGGTGGCGGCGGCTCCCGGCCCGGGCCGCGGCGGTTCGCCCGGAAGCGCGGGAGTCACGAAGGTCCGGCCCTCGACCGCGGCCTCGATGGCCTCGACGAGCTCGGTCGGCGCCGAGTGCTTCAGGACGAACCCCGACGCGCCGGCGGCGAGGGCGCGCCGCGCGTAGGCGGGCTCGCGGTGCATGGTGATGACGACGACGCGGATCCCGGGGCTTTCCTTCCGGAGCAGCCCGATCGCCTCCAGCCCGTTCAGGCGCGGCATGGTGATGTCCGCGACGACCACGTCGGGCTTGAGCCGCCGGGCTTCCTCAACGAGGGCGCGGCCGTCCTCGACGAGGCCGACGAGGTCGAAGCGGGGAGCGAGCAGGCTCCGGAGGCCCTCGGCGACCAGGCGGTGATCGTCGGCCAGGAGGACGCGGATCCGCTTCATGCAGGGGGAGCGGGCGGAACGCGGACCTCGATCGCCGTCCCGCGGCCCGGCGCGCTGCGGACGTCGATCTTCCCCCCGACGAGCTCGACGCGCTCCCGCATTCCGGCCAGGCCGAGGCTCGGCCGCCGGTGGTGAACCGCCGGGTCGAAGCCGACGCCGTCGTCGCGCAGCGTCATGCAGAGATCGCCGTTCGCGCGGAAGGACAGCTCGACGGAAGCGGCCCGCGCGTGGCGCGCGACGTTGCGCAGGCCTTCCTGCGCGATCCGGAAGAGGCAGAGGGCCACCTCCCGGGTGGGCTCCGGCGTGCCGGCGGGGACGTCCAGCTTGACGGGGATCGCCTCGAGCCGGGAGAAGCGGTCGCACTCGACCTTCAGCGCTTCGGCCAGGCCGAGATCGTCGAGCGTCGAGGGGTGCAGCTGGTAGGCCAGCGCGTGGACGTCCTCGGAGAGGCGGGCGAGCTCCGCGCGCATCGGCGAGGGCGCGCCGCCGTCGAGGGGCACCGCGGCGGCGTATTCCAGCCGCGCCGCGTCGATCGAGAGACGGGCCAGGCGCTGGCTCAGGTCGTCGTGCAGCTCGCGGGCGATGCGCTTGCGCTCGTCCTCCTGGGCCGTCAGCAGGCGGCGGTTCAGGGCGTGCGCCACGTCCTCGGCGCTCCGGCGCCGCGCGCGCTCGGCCAGGAGGCCGGCGATGAGCAGCGCCTCCAGGACCAGGATCGCGAGGCCCGTCAGAAGCGGCCGGCGATAGGCCTGCCACAGGGACGGCGGGCGGAACCGCACCTCGCTGCCGGACGGAAGGCGCTCCTCCCGGACGTTCCAGCGGCGGAGCTCACGCCAGTCGAAGATGTCCCGGGGCGCCACGGGCGGCGTCCGGCGCAGGGCGGCCGGCGACTCGCCCCGCAGGATCGCGAGGGCGACGTCGGCGCTCCGCCGGCCGGCGCGTTCCACGGAGAGGAGGGGGCCGCCGACGATCCCGTGGCCGAGCTGGAACTCGAAGATCCCGAAGATCGGCGCGTTGGCCACGCTCGAGAGGCTCTTGAGTCCCTCGTCCTGCTCGTGCGGAACGCCCGCCGCGTCCACCGCGAGCAGCCCGTAGAGGATCGCCGAGTGCGCCGGAAGGTCGGCCGCCCGGCGCCGCATCTGCTCGAGCGTGAGGCCGTTGAACCACTCGAACGTGACGCGGTCCGCGAAGGGGGCGAACTCGCGTTGCGCCTGGTCGCGCCAGAAGCGCTCGAGGGGCGAGTTCCCCAGCGCGACGACGATGCGCTTCGTGTCGGGAAGCAGGCGGAGAATGTTCGCCACGAGGCCGGGCACGTCGATGTCCTCGGCGACGACGACCTGGTTCGGCGACACCGCGGGCGGCGCCTGGCGGCGGTCGAGGCCCATCAGGAGGGTGGGCACCGACGCGAAGAGGTCTCCGCGGTGCTGCGCGGCGAGTGTCGCGGCAGGGCCTCCGACCGTGACCACGAGGTCGAGCGGCCGGCTGGCCACGAGGGCCCGCAGGTAGTCCACGTACGGCCCCTCTTCGGGCGGCTCCTGGAACCGCGCCGTCTCCAGGGGAACCTCGAGGAACTCGACCGGACCGGGGGCGTCGCGCACGATCTCCGTGCGCAGGACCGCGGCGAAGGTGTCGAAGGGAGCGAACCGGCTGCCGAACGAGCTGATGATCAGGACGCGGCGCGGGGCGGGCTCCTCGGCGGCGAGCGCGGGCGCGGCGAGGAGCGCGAAGAACGCCAGCGCGGCGAGCGCCCTCGCCGCTCCGGGCGGCGCCGGCGCCGCGCCACCGTCCCGAGGCAAGCACGAGCGTCCGGGTTTCACCGAAGCCTCCTCGGCTTCCGGAACGGGGATGCGCTTCGATCGCCGGAGGCTTCGAGGTGCCCTCGGCGGCTTCGCGAAGCGGTCATGGAGCTCCCTTCTGCACCCGAAGCCTATCAAGCCCGGCCGCCCTCGATCCTTGCGTTCGCCCCGATCTCACGTAAGATTCCGGCCATCTTCCGCCCGCCGGGCGAAAAGGAGTCGGCCATGCGCCATGCGTTCCCCCGGACCTCCGTCGGCATTCTGGTTTCGGCCTGCGCCCTGGCCGTCCTGTCGCGGTCCGACGCGCCGGCGCAACAGGCCGGCGGCGGCGGTCTCCTGAAGGAGGCGCTCCAGACGAAGCTCGAGCAGGTCAAGCAGCAGGCCGCCGCGAACAAGGCGGCCCTGCGGCAGTACTCCTGGACGGAGAACATCCAGGTCGCCGTCAACGGAGAGGTCAAGCAGACCAGGCAGATGGGCTGCCGGTACGGGCCCGACGGCAAGCCCCAGTGCAGCCCCCTCGGTCCGCCGCCCGAACAGAAACGGTCGGGCCCCCTGCGCGAGCGCGTGGCCGAGAAGAAGAAGGAAGAGTTCACGGACTACATGCAGCAGGTCAAGGGCCTCATCGGCCTCTACGTTCCGCCCGACGCCGGCCGCATGCAGGCCGCCCACGCCGCCGGCAACCTGTCGTTCTCCCGCCCGGAGGCCGGCGAGGCGGGCCTCGTGTTCCGCAATTACGCGCAGCCGGGCGACTCGATGACGCTCGACTTCGCGACGGCCACGCACAAACTCGCGTCGCTCTCGGTCGCCTCGTACCTGGGCGCCCCGTCGAGCCCCGTGACGCTGGCCGTGCAGTTCGCGAGCCTGCCGGACGGCACGAACTACCCGGCCCAGGAAGTGGTCAACGCCGCGGCGAAGGGAATCCAGCTCACGGTCACGAACGCGAACTACCAGAAGCTCCCGCAATAACCATCAGGAGGACGAAGTGAAGTCGAAGACGACGGTTCTCTCCCTGCTCGCGGCGGTCGCGGGCGCGGCGGCGGCGCTCGCCCAGGGCGCGCCCCAGGCTCCGGTCAAGGTCCAGGTCCCGGCCTCGGTCAAGGCGAAGGCGGACGCTCCGGCACCGCCCGCGAGCGCGAAGCAGGTCAAGTCGATCGGCAAGGGGAAGGTCGCGGCGAACACGGCCAACACGCCCGACGACACCGATTCGCTGTGGATCGAGAAGATCGACGTGGACGGCGACGGCAACGTGGACGAAGCGAGCCTCCTGTGGGACGACGAGGACAAGGTCCTCTACATCTACAAGGAAGGCACGTTCATCTGCGCCAGGGGCGGCACGGGCGCTGGGGGAATGCTCATCGCGATCTACGGCAAGGGCAACACGCACGGCAAGCCGGCGGGCTCCGGCTGGTGGGCGGCCGACCTCGACAAGAGCGAGTGCGCCGCGCAGGCCGCGGGCGTGTACGGCTGCACCTTCGACGCCAGCGGCAACAGCACGGCGTGCGGCATGGCCGCCGTGGACGACAAGGGCGACGCCCTGGTCGTGACGGCCTCGAAGTAGCCTCGGGTTTCCTCGACGAAAAGGCCCCGCGTCGGAAGACGCGGGGCCTCGCTGTTTCCGGCGGGACCGGGGAGGGTCAGAAGGGCAGGGGCATCGCGAACTGGACGTAGAGCCCCTGGCCCTGCGTCGTCGTCTTGCCGCCGTACTGCCAGAAGTACCGGACCGTGAGCGCGCCCTCGAGGGCCGTCAGCTCGGGGCCGACGCCGTAGATGGTGGTCTTGTTGTTCTGGAGGATCAGGGGAACGTCCACGCCGGTCGTCGAGGAGACCTGCCACTGCGCGTAGCCGGCGACGCCGAACCAGCCGCTCAGCATGCTCTTCTTCTCGCCGAAGTCGCGGCCGACGCCCCACATGTAGTTGATGGCGTTGCCCTGCTTCCAGTCGACGTCCTGCTTCTTGCTGTTGATGTCGTAGAAGAGCGCGCCGGCGGCGGACCAGTGCTTCTCCTCGTCGACGAAGCCCGTGGCGCGGAGCGACACCTCGTTGCACCACATGCCGAGCGAGGTGTTGTTCAGGGCGCCCGGCGTGTAGCGGCCCGTCGGGGCGTAGAAGGTGTACGCGAACAGGACGTCGGTGCCCCCGCCGAAGATCGGCATCTTCTTGTTCGAGTGCCAGCCGAGCTGGAAGGGCGAGACGTACATCTGCGAAAGGGCGATGCCCGTCGAGGCCCCCTGGTTGTCGAGGCGCGGGAAATCCAGCAGGAAGTTCGCGAACGGGATGCCCACGACGGCGCCGTAGTTGCCGCCCAGGATCTTGAAGTCCGACACGTAGCTGACCAGGGGCCCGAAGATCTCCTGCGTCAGGGTGGGGCCGTTCAGGGAGTTCCCGTTCGGGCCCCGGATCTGGTCGGCCCACGAGACGGCGCCGAACGCCCCCGCGTAGAGGCCCGGGGGCGCCTGGGTGCCGGCCATCATGCCGTACATGCCCTTGATGATGAGCTGCTGCGCGCCGGCGCTTCCGGTCAGCGCGAACAGCCCCGCCACGGCGAGGAACAATCCGGGGAGGAGTTTCTTCATCATGGGTCTCTGCGTCTCCTGTTCGCGGTCAAAAAAAGAGCGGCCGGGCGTCTGCCCGGCCGCTCGAACAAACGAGGGTTACTTGCTCCCCGAGCCCGGCGGGAAGTTCTTGAACAGGGCGTTCATCGCGTCCTGCACCTGGCCCCGGTCGGCGCCCGTGCCGGAGACCTGGTCCTGGGCCGTGCCGCGCCAGATCATCTCCTTGGTCTTCGGGTTGACGAGGTCCACGATGATCGTGCCGATCGGGATGTTCGTCTGGGTCGCCGTCGCCATCCCGCCCATTCCGCCGAACCCGCGATAGCCGAAGCCGCCCATGCTGGTGGCATTCCACTGCTTCTCGCTCGAAAGGACGACGTGCGAGTACACGAGGATGTCCGGGTTCGACGTCGCGACCTGCCAGCCCTTGGACGTCAGCGCCGACGTGATCCCGTCTTCGATCCGCTTCTGCGTGAACGTCTCGGGGTCCTTCGTTCCCTCGGCGAGCTGGAACGTGTGGAACTGCGACCAGTTGACCGTGTGGTCGTAGTCGACGGCCGTCGTCATCGTCGAGCAGGCGAGGGTCAGGACTCCTCCCAGGACACCCAGAACCGTGAGTGCTTTCTTCATTTGTCCTCTCTTCCTTAACTTCTGGCGGCCAATCCTACTGCAGTCGCCCCGGAAAAGCCCCGCCCCGAGGACGAAAAAGGCGGCCGCGCGGCCGCCCTGCGGGAGATCGGGGACGGAGCCGGAACGCTACTTGGCGGGGGCCGGAGGAAAGTCCTTGAAAAGCGCCGTCACGGCGGCCTGGATCTTGCCATGGTCCTCGCCCGTGCCGGAAACCTGGTCCTGGGCCTGTCCACGCCAGACCATCTCCTTGGTCTTCGGATTGACGAGGTCCACGATGAGCGTGCCGATGGGGATGTTGGTCTCGGTGGCCGTCGCCATGCCGCCGCCCATCCCGCCCCAGCCGCGGTAGCCGAAGCCGCCCATGCTGGTGGCATTCCACTGCTTCTGGGTCGAGAGCACGGTGTGGGTGTACACGAGGATGTCGGGGTTCGAGGCCGCGACCGTCCAGCCCCTGGACGTGAGGGCGCCGGTGATGGCGTCCTCGATCCGCTTCTGCGTGAAGGTCACCGGGTCCTTGGTCCCCCCGGCGAGCTGGAAGGTGTGGAACTGAGACCAGTTGACCGTGTGGTCGTAATCGACGGCCGTCGTGAGGGTCGAGCAGGCGAGGGTCAACGCGCCGGCGAGGATCCCCAGAACGGTGACTGCTTTCTTCATCGGACTTTCTCCTCTCGTCTCGGTTGCGGATCGCGTTCGATCATCTCACGCGGCGCGCCCTACCGGCGGAAGCCCCCGCCTCCGCGGAATCCGCCGCCGCCGCCCCAGCCGCCGCCATGGAAGCCGCCCCAGCCTCCTCCGCCGCCGAAGGAGCGATCGCCTCCGCCCCAGGAATGGGATCCCCAGTCGCTCGACCCGAAGTTGCCCCAGTGGCTGTCGCCGGAGGAGCGGGCGGAGTCCCAGCTGTCGAGGTTGTGCGAGGCGGCGCCGTTGGACACGTTGTTCCAGGACCCGGACGAGTGGTCGTATTGCGACCAGCCGCTTCCCCCGCCGCCCTTGTAGATGTTCCCGTCGTGGTCGGCGTAGACGTTGTTGCCGACCTTCGCGACCCCGTTGTCGTCGCCGTGGATGCCGGCGACCGAGGTGCTCTGTCCGCCCGGCCCGGTCACCGTCCCGCGCCCGGCCGTGACGGAGTTGCCGGTGTAGGCGTTGCCGACGGTTCCCCGCGCGCCGGTCGCGCTCGCTCCCGTCTTCGTGTCGTAGGCCGTGCCGCGCTCGCCCGCGGCGTAGTTTCCGGTGTACGCGTTGTAGCCGCCCGCGCGCTGTCCCGCCGTCGCGACGCCCGTCTTCGAGTTGTAGGCGGCGCCCTCCGAGCCGCGCCACGCGTTGCCGGTCCAGGCGTTGTAGCCGCCGCCGCTCCTCGTGACGGCGCTCGTCGAGCCCCAGTGGCTGTAGACGTTGCCCGAGGACCAGCGGGCGTAGCCCGGCCCCCAGACCGCGCCGCCGCCGTGGCCCCAGGCCGCCGCGCCGTAGCCGCCGTACCAGCCGCCGCACGCGGCGCCCCAGCCCCAGCCGCAGTAGCCCCAGCCGTAGCCGCACATTGCGGCCCCCATCGCGAAGCCGCAGCCGACGCCGAAGGCGAAGCCCCAGCCCGTCCAGGGCGTGTAGGCCAGGTTGACGCCGTACCCGTACGTGACGGGCGGGCCGTACCAGACCGAGCCGATCCACGGCGAGTACACGTAGCCCGTGCCGTAGACGACGACGCCGTCGGCGATGATGGCGCCCGTGTAGCCCGGCGTGTAGCCGACGTACACGACGGTCGGCGTGGAGTTGTAAACCTGGACGTAGGTCAGGTAGTAGAGCGGCGAGGTCGGCGGGATCGAGTAGATGGACGCCGGGACCCAGGCCGCGACGGCCCAGGGCCCGTTCATGGAGGCCGACGAGAACCAGATGCCGCTCTGGCACGCGTAGTACGCGTAGGGGCCGGTCATGATGATCGGCGTCGAGGCGTTGACCACGTACTGGAGCGAGGTCCCCTCGATCGGCTTCAACTGGGGAGTCCCGTCGAAGGTGATCGGCTTGGCGATCTGCGCGGTCCTCTGGACGGAGGCCGTCTGCGGGATGCTGTTGGCGACGACCGCCTCGTTGGCCTGGGTCGTCCCGGGCACGGAGGCCTTGACGTTCTCCACGGGGCTCTCGTCGGGGATCTTCGCGAAGTCCGGAGGCAGGCTCGAGGCCGGGACGTACTGCCACGGTCCCGCGGTCGTGGGCGCGCTGAACCAGCGGCCCGCGGCCAGGAGATACGTGTTCTGGTTGTCGATGTCCTTGAAGACCCGGCCCGTCGTGTTGGTCACGTAGAGCAGCTGCGTGCCCGGGATGGGGTCGTAGTTCGGCTGCCCGTCGACGACGATGAGCTCGGTCGGCTGCGTCGCGACGTACACGACCGGAACCGGCTTGGTCTTGAGCGAGGGCTTCGGGGCCTTCGGGTCCGACGCCGAGCCGCCGGTCATCGGGTCGCCGTTTCCGGCCGCCATGATCTGCGTGTAGGCCTTTTCGAGGTCGTCCTTGCGGCCGAAGTGGGGATCCGCGACCTCCCACGGGCCCTGGAGCGACGCGGCCTTCATCCATCCGTCGAAGAGGTGGAAGTAGATCTCGCCCGTGCCCGCCTGCAGGACGATCGCGCTCGTGTTGATCAGGCGCTGGAGCGACGTGTTCGCCTCGGCGCGCCAGGCCGGAGCGCCGTCGACGAGGACGAGGACCGCGGGGACCTCCGAGAACAGGATCTGCGGCGGCGCGTTGTTCAGGGGGCGCGACTCGCCGGTCTTGCGCGCCGTCACGATGCCGAGGTCCGCCTCGAGCCGGTCGAGGGCGATCGCCTTCGATTTCTTCCCCACCTCCGTCTCCTGGAGCGCGGCCTGCCAGGCCGCGGCCTTGCCGGGATTGGAGGGAAAGCTCGACCGCGTGATGTTCAGGTCCTCGAGGAAGACGACGCGGTTGACCTTGTCCACCTCGGTGCGCGCCGTGAACCAGATCACCCCGAAGACCGGGTCCTTGGCCCCCGGCGGCTTGACCGAAACGGCCGCGTGGCCCTCGAGCTGGTTCGCGGTCCAGGAGTCGAGCTGCGGCTGGTACACGAGGAACGTCGTGAGCGAGGCGCCGGTCCCGGACAGGACCTGCCTCGGCCAGGGATCGGGAGCCGCGGGCGCGGATGCCGGCGCCGCCGCGGCCGGCGGCGTCTGGGCCGCGAGGGACGCCGCGGAAAGGCTCGACAGCGTGAAGGCGAGGAAGAGGCAGAGAAGCTTGCGGAGGGCGTTCACGTCAACTCCCTATGTGGGTATCGGGGGCGGCCCGCCCGCCCCCGCAGAAGAGTGCCACGACCCGGGTCCTGTCCGCGTGATGAGTTCGCCCCTGGCCTCACTTCTTCCGGGTGTACTGGATCTCCATCATCTTGAAGGCCTTGCCGTCCGGCGTCTTCCCCCACATTTCGATCGTGTGGTGGTCGTTGTCGGTGATCGTGATCTTCTGGTCGGAAGTCGAGGCCTTCCCGGTCACCGGGTCGCTCGTCGTCGCCTTCATCGCGAGGACCTTTCCCGACGCGTCGAAGGTCCCGACCGAGGTCATGATGGCCGTGCTCGCCGTGTCCATCCAGACCGACTGGTACTTCTTGAGCACGTTGTCGTAGCCCGTGTACCCGATGCCGCTGAAGGTCTCGCCGAGGAAGACGCCTTCATACTTCACCTGCACGTAGCGGTCGCCGAGCGCCCACGTGTTGACCGAGGTTCCGGCCGTGTCGTCGGGCGGCTTGGTGGGGTCCATCCACGTCCGCACCTTCGCGTCGAACGTGCCGACCATCGGCTCGAGCTTCTTCTGCCCGTCGCCGGGCGTCATCGCCTTCTGCCAGGCTTCCATCGCCGCCTTCTCGTCGGCGGCTTTCTTCTTGTCCTGGGCAGCAGCCGGTGACGCCAGGACGGCCACCAGGGCGAACGCGACCCCGAGGCGACACAGGATCTTCATTCGTTCTTCCTCCTCTTCAGGAGGCGGAGTTTATCGCCTTCCGGGCCGTCGGGCGTAGGATCTGGGGATGCGAACGACCCGCTGGATCCCGCTCCTGTTCGCCGGTGTCGCCTCCGTGGCCAGCGCCGCCGCGCCGCCGGCGGCCGCCCGCCCGGTCCTGCCCTGGATCGAGGACGACTATGGCCGCGCGCTCTCGGAAGCGAAGGCGAAGAAGCGGCCGATCTTCGTCGAGGCCTGGGCGCCCTGGTGACACACGTGCCGCTCGATGAGGGCCTTCGTCTTCACCGACAAGGCGCTCGCGAAGCACGCCGGGCAGTTCGTCTGGCTCTCGATTGACACGGAGAAGGCGCAGAACGCGGCCTTCATCAAGAAGTACCCGATCCGCGCGTGGCCCTCGTTCTACGTGATCGACCCGGGGCGGGAAGCGATCACCCTTCGCTGGGTCGGGGGCGCCACGGTCGCCGAGCTCGGCAAGCTCTTCGACGAGGGCGCGCGCACGGCCGGCGGCAGGGCGGCGGGCACGGGCGCTCTGGCCCGGGCCGACGCTCTCTACTCGGAAGGAAAGTACGCGGAGTCGGTCGCGCCGTACCGCGAGGCGCTCCAGACGCTCCCGAAGAGCTCGCATTCCTATCCCCGCGCGCTCGAGGCGCTCCTCTTCGCCCTTTCCGTCTCGCGCCAGCCGGCCGACTGCGCGGCCGTCGCGCGGGAGGGCCTCGCCGCCGTGCGGGGAACGGCCGCGATCGCGGTCGTCGCGGGCAGCGGCCTCGACTGCGCCCTCCAGCTGCCTGCCGACGCGCCGGACAAGGAGCGGGACGTGGAACTCTTCGAGAAGGAGGCGGCCGCCGCCCTCGCGGACGGGAAGCTCGCTCTGGCGGCCGACGACCGTTCCGCGCTCTACAGCTCGCTCGTCGACGCGCGCCGCGAGGCGAAGGACCAGGAGGCCGCCGAGCGGCTGGCCCGGGAATGGGTGGCGGATCTCGACCGGTCCGCGGCCGCCGCCCGGACGCCCGCGCAGTGGACGGCCCTCGATCCCGACCGGCTGAACGCCTTCGAGGCGGCCGGGGAGATCGAAAAGGCGATCCCGATGCTCGAAAAGTCGGAGAGGGACTTCCCGGAGGACTACAACCCGCCGGCGCGCCTCGCCCTCGTGTACCTCAAGCTCAAGCGTTACGAGCCCGCCCTCGAAGCCTCCGACCGGGCGCTCGCCCGCGTTTACGGGCCGCGCAAGCTGCGCGTGCTCGCGGTCCGCGCCGACATCTACACGGGGATGGGGGATTCCGCGGCCGCGCGCAGGACGGTCGAGGAGGCTTTGACGTACGCGGAGGCGCTGCCGCCCGGGCAGAGGTCCGAGGCGACGATCGCGGCCCTGAAGAAGCAGCTGGGGACGGAGGAGGGCGGGAAGCCTTAATCAGGAGGCAGGAGGCAGGAGGCAGGAGGCGGGAGCTGGGAAGAGGCCTCTGCTACCATGCGCGCCTGTCGTGCGCGCCCTTGGATTGGTCCTGATCGTCTTTGCCCTGGCCGTCCCTTCGCGGCTGCGCGCGCAGCAGTCCCCGTCCGAACAGCTCCACGCCCTCTTCGACGAGGAATGGGCGTTCCGCCTGGCCGAGGACCCGCTCTTCGCCACCTCGGCGGGAGAGCACCGGTACGACGATCGCCTGCCCTCGATGACGCCCGCGGACCTCTCCCGGCGCGCCGCCCACCGCCGCGAGGCCCTCCGGAAGCTCGAGGCGATCGACCGGACGGCGCTCCCGGCCTCCGAGCGGGTCAGCGCCGAGATGCTCGGCCGCCAGCTCCGGGACGCGATCGCCGACTACGACTTCGGCGCGTACCGCATCCCGATCAACGCCGACAGCGGTTTCCATACCGATTTCGCCGAGCTGCCCGACCGGATGCCGTTCGCTTCGCCGAAGGACTACGAAAACTACGTCGCCCGCCTGAACGCGTTTCCGGCGTACGTGGCGCAGGAGATCGCGCTCATGCGCGAGGGCCTCGCCTCGGGCTTCACGCTGCCGAAGGTGGTGCTCGAGGGCTACGACGTCACGATGACGACGCACGTCGTGGCCGCTCCCGAAAAGAGCGTCTTCTTCGCGCCGTTCCGGGCGTACCCGCCCGGCGTGCCGGCCTCCGAGCAGGCGCGGCTGACCGAGGCCGGCCGCCGCGCGGTCATGGGCGGCGCGGTCGCCGGGTACCGGGCGCTCGCCGAGTTCATGGCGACCGAATACGTCCCGCGGGCGCGGACGACGGTCGGCGCCTCGTCCCTGCCGCGGGGCCGCGACTACTACGCCCACCTCGTCCGCAGCTTCACGACGCTCGACGTCACCGCCGACCAGGTCCACGAGATCGGGCGCCAGGAGGTCCTGAGGATCCGGGCGGAGATGGACGCGGTGATCGCGAAGACCGGGTTCCAGGGCAACTTCGCCGCGTTCCTCGCCTTCCTGCGCACGGACCCGCGCTTCTACGCGAAGACGCCCGAGGACCTGCTCAAGGACGCCTCGTACATCGCCAAGCGGATGGACGGGAAGCTCCCGTCCCTCTTCGGCCGGCTGCCGCGCCTGCCCTACGGGATCGAGCCCGTGCCCGCGCACCTCGCGCCCAAGTACACGGGGGGTCGCTACATCGAAGCGCCGGTCGGCGGCACGCGCGCGGGCGAATACTGGGTCAACACCTACGCCCTCGACAAGCGCCCGCTCTACACGCTCGAGGCCCTGACGCTGCACGAGGCGGTTCCGGGGCACCATCTCCAGATCGCGCTCCAGCAGGAGCTGACGGGCCTGCCCGAGTTCCGCCGCTTTTCCGACGTGGGCGCGTTCGTGGAGGGCTGGGCCCTCTACGCCGAGCGCCTGGGCCTCGAGGCCGGCTTCTACGTCGACCCCTACAGCGACTTCGGGCGCCTCACCTACGAGATGTGGCGCGCCTGCCGGCTCGTCGTGGACACGGGGATCCACGCCAAGGGCTGGACGCGGTCGGAGGCGCTCGAATACCTCGAGTCGCACACGGCGCTCTCGACGCACGAGGTGCGCACCGAGATCGACCGGTACATCTCGTGGCCGGGCCAGGCGCTCTGCTACAAGATGGGGGAATTGAAGATCCGGGAGCTGCGCCGGCAGGCCGAGGAGGCGCTCGGTCCGCGGTTCGACCTGCGCGCCTTCCACGACGCGGTCCTCGGCAACGGCGCCGTGCCGATGACGGTGCTCGAGGAGCAGGTGCGGGCGTACGTCGCCGGGCGCCGGTCCGGATGAGCGGCGCCGCAGGGCGGACGATGTTCCGCGCGAAGAACCCGTCCACGGGCGAGCTTCTCGAGGGCGACTTCCTCGAGGCGACGGCGGGGGAGATCGATGCGGCGGCGCGGGCGGCCGAGCGCGCCGTCGAGCCCTACGGCGCCCTGTCTCCCGCGCGGCGCGCCGAGTTCCTCCGCGCGATCGCCCAGCAGATCCTGGCCCTCGGCGACCGGCTCCTCGAGCGCGCCGGGGCCGAGACGGGCCTCCCGTCGGCGCGCCTCGAGAGCGAGCGCGCCCGCACGGCGAGCCAGATCCTGCTCTTCGCGGGCCTGATCGAGGAGGGCTCCTGGGTCGGGGCGCGCATCGACCGGGCGCTGCCCGACCGCAAACCGCAGCCCCGGCCCGACATCCGGCGCATGCTCGTGCCGATCGGCCCCGTCGCCGTCTTCGGAGCGTCGAACTTCCCGCTGGCCTTCTCGGTGGCGGGCGGCGACACGATCTCGGCCCTCGCGGCGGGCTGCCCGGTCGTCGTCAAGGCGCACCCCGGGCATCCGGGGACCTCGGACCTCGTCGCCTCGGCCGTCCGGACGGCGGCGCGGGAGACGCGCATGCCCGAGGGCGTGTTCGGCATGGTGCACGGCCCGTCCCCGGAGGTCGGCATCACCCTGGTCACGCACCCGGGGATCCGCGCCGTCGGTTTCACGGGGTCGCTCGCCGCGGGGCGAACGCTCTTCGACGCGGCCGCGCTTCGGCCCGAGCCGATCCCGGTGTACGCCGAGATGGGCTCGTCGAACCCCGTCTTCGTCCTGCCGGGCGCCGTCGCGGAGCGGTCCCCCGCGATCGCGAAGGGCCTGGCCGCTTCCGTCACGCAGGGCGCGGGGCAGTTCTGCACGAACCCGGGCCTCGTCTTCGTCCTCGACTCGCCGGCCGCGAGCGCCTTCCTGAAGGAGGCCGGCGACGCCCTCGCGGCGACGGCCCCGGGCACGATGGTGCACGCGGGGATCAAGGCGGCCTACGACCGCGACCTCGGCGAGGTCGCGCGGATGGCCGGCGTTTCGATCGCGGCCCGGGCGTCCGGGCCCGGCGCCCACCCGTCCACCGAGGCCCACGCCGCGCTGCTGCTGACCGACGCCCGCGCGTGGTCGGAGAACCCGCGGCTCGCCGGCGAGATCTTCGGCCCGGCGACGCTCGCCGTGCGCTGCGCGTCGCGGCCGGAGATGCTGCAGCTCGCGCGCGGGCTGCACGGGCACCTCAGCGCGACCATCCACGGGACCGAGAAGGACCTCGCCGACTTCGCGGAGCTCGTCCCGATCCTGCGCCGGCGGGTGGGCCGGCTCGTGTTCAACGGCTTTCCGACGGGCGTGGAGGTCTGCCACGCGATGCAGCACGGCGGTCCCTACCCGGCGACGACGGACGCGCGCTCGACCTCGGTCGGCACGGCCGCCATCGAGCGGTTCGCCCGTCCGGTCTGCTACCAGGACTTTCCGCAAAGCGCCCTGCCCGAGGAGCTGGCGGATGCGAACCCGCGGGGCCTCTGGCGCCTGGTCGACGGAGGCCTCACCCGGGAGCCGCTGTGAGGGCGCCCGCGCTGCCCGAGACGCTCGAGGTCGTCGACTCGCACACCGAGGGCGAGCCCACCCGCGTCGTCATCGGCGGCTGGCCCGACCTCGAGGCGGCGACGATGGAGGCCCGGCGGGAGGAGCTCGACCGGCGCTTCGGCTCGCTGTGGCGCGGGGCGATCCTCGAGCCGCGCGGCCACGACGCGCTCGTCGGGGCGCTGCTGACGCCGCCGGTGTCGCGGGGCGCCGCGGCGGGGGTCGTGTTCTTCGACAACGTGGGCCCTCTTTGGATGTGCGGACACGGCACGATCGGGGTCGTCCGCACGCTCGAGTACCTCGGCCGCATCGCGCCGGGTCCCGTGCGGCTGGACACGCCGGTGGGCCCGGTCGGCGCGGAGCTCTCCGTGGACGGGCTCGTCACGATCGAGAACGTCCCGGCCCGCTGCCGGGCGCTCGACGTCGCCGTGGACGTGCCCGGCGTGGGCCGCGTGGTCGGGGACGTGGCGTACGGCGGCAACTGGTTCTTCCTGGTCGGGCCCGGCGCCGAGGCGATCGAGCCGGGCAACGGCGAGCGCCTGCGCACGGTGACGCTCGCGATCCAGCGGGCGCTGGCCGAGCGGGGGATCACGGGCGACGAGGGGGCCGCCGTCGACCACGTCATCCTGTATGGGCCCCCGGCGCGGCCCGACGCGGACAGCCGCAACTACGTGATGTGCCCGGGAGGAGCCTACGACCGGTCTCCCTGCGGGACGGGGACGTCGGCGAAGATGGCGTCGCTGCACGCGCGCGGCGAGCTCGCGCTCGGGCAGCGCTGGCGGCAGGAGTCGATCACC
Organism: Thermoanaerobaculia bacterium; assembly: GCA_041912555.1. Classification (GTDB taxonomy): domain Bacteria; phylum Acidobacteriota; class Thermoanaerobaculia; order UBA5066; family Gp7-AA6; genus DAHUXD01. The sequence goes on along the minus strand of JAYRMU010000011.1, from coordinate 7,120 downwards.
GGCAGCCTCTTCACGGGATGGCTCGAGGGCGCCGAGGACCGGCTCGTTCCCCGGATCCAGGGGCGCGCCTTCGTCACCGGACGGACGACCCTCTTCTTCGACCCGCGCGACCCGTTCCGCCACGGGCTCGGGGGACATGGCGACTGACGTCGTCGTGGTCGGCGCGGGCGTGGTCGGCGCGGCGTGCGCCGACGCCCTTTCGGAAGCCGGCCTCTCCGTCACGGTGCTCGAATCCCGGTTCGCGGGGGGCGGCTCGACCGCGGCCGCGATGGGGCACGTCGTCGTCATGGACGACTCGGAGGCGCAGTTCGCCCTCACGGCGCTGTCGCGCGGCCTGTGGGAGCGGCTCGCGCCCGAGATGCCCCCGCCGTGCGAGGACGAGCGGACCGGGACGCTGTGGGTGGCGGCCAGCGGCGCCGAGATGCAGCACGTGCGCCGGAAGGCCGCGTTCTACCGGGAGCGCGGCGTCGACGCCGAGGAGCTCGACGAGAAGGCGCTGGCGCTCGCCGAGCCGAACCTGAGGCCGGGGCTGCCCGGAGCGCTCCGCGTCCCGGGAGACCGGGTCGTCTATCCGGTCAACGCGGCGCGCTGGCTGCTGTCCCGCGCCGTCGCGAGAGGGGCGCGGCTGGTCGAGGGCGCCGAGGCCTCGTCGATCGGCCCGGGCCGCGTGGCCACGCCCCGCGGCGCCTACGAGGCCGGCGCGGTCGTCAACGCCGCGGGCGCGGCCGCGCCGCTCCTGACGCCGGGGTTGCCCGTCGCGCCCCGCAAGGGCCACCTCGTGATCACCGACCGCTCCCCGGGGTTCTGCCGGCACCAGCTCGTCGAGCTCGGCTACCTCGCGAGCGCCCACACGCCGGCGCCCGAGTCGGTGGCGTTCAACCTCCAGCCGCGGGCGACCGGCCAGATGCTGCTCGGCTCGTCGCGCGAGTTCGTCGGGTTCGACGCCGGGATCAACCGGAGGGTCCGCGATCGCATGATCCGGCGCGGCCTCGAGTACATGCCGGGCCTCGCGCGCCTCTCGGCGATCCGCACGTGGACGGGCTTCCGGCCGGCGACGCCCGACAACCTTCCGCTCATCGGGCCGTGGAAGGACACGCCGGGCCTCTTCGTCGCCGCCGGGCACGAGGGGCTCGGCATCACGACGGCGCTCGGGACGGGGCGCCTCGTCGCCGACGCGATCCTCGGCCGCCGGAGCCCGATCGACGCCGCGCCGTACGACCCGACGCGCGCCTTTCCCGGGGCGGCCCATGCCTGAGCGCGTCCGGTTCAGCGTGGACGGGCGGCCCGTGTCGGCCGACGAGGGCGCGACGGTCGCGGCCGCGATGGCGGGCGCGGGTCTCGGCGCGTTTCGCACGTCGGTCACGGGGGAGCGGCGCGGCGTGCTCTGCGCGATGGGCATCTGCTTCGAGTGCCGCGTGTCGATCGACGGCGTGCCCCACCGACGCGCGTGCGTCGAGCGCGCCCGCGACGGGATGGCGATCGCGACCGAGGCCGTCCCGCCTCCCGCCTCCGGCCTCCTGCCTCCCGCTCCGGACCTCGACTGCGACGTGGCCGTCGTCGGCGCCGGACCGGCCGGCGTCGCCGCGGCTTGCCGGGCGGCGGAGAGCGGCGCGCGGACGGTCGTCCTCGACGAGGGCCTCGCCCCCGGCGGCCAGATCCACCGCCACCGGCCCGGCTCCCGGACGCCCGAGCCCGCCCGAGCGTGGCTCGAGCGCCTGGCGCGGTCGGCGGCGACGCTCGTGAGCGGGGCGTCGGTGTTCGACGCGTTCTCCGAAGAGGGCGCGTTCGTGGTGCAGGCCGAAACCTCGGACGGGGCCCTTCGCGTGCGGGCCCGGCGCGTAGTCCTCGCGACCGGAGCGCGCGAGCTCTTTCTTCCGTTTCCGGGCTGGACGCTTCCGGGCGTGGTCGGGGCCGCGGCCGCGCAGGCGCTCTGGAAGTCGGGGGCGTCGCTCGCGGGCCGCACGGCCGTCGTGGCGGGCTCGGGTCCGCTGCTGCTGCCGGTGGCGGCGTCGCTCGCGAAGGCGGGCGCGAGGGTCGCGGTCGTCGCCGAGCAGGCGGGCCTTCGCGCCGTCGCGAGGTTCGCCGCCGGCCTTGCGGCGTCGCCCGGCCGGCTGGTCGAGGCGGCGCGGTACCGGTCCGCGTTTTCCGGCGCGCCCTATCGCACGGGGACGTGGGTGGCCGAGGCGCGCGGCGACGGCCGCGTCGAAAGCGTGGTTCTGTCCGGCAGATCCCGGCGCACCGAGATCGCCTGCGACCTCGCGGCCATCGGCTACGGCCTCGTCCCGAACACGGAGCTCGCGCGCCTGCTCGGCTGCGCCGTCCGCCGCGGCGCCGTGGCGGTGGACGGCCGGCAGCGGACGAGCGTCGCCGGAGTCTTCTGCGCGGGCGAGCCGTGCGGCGTGGCCGGCGCGGACGTGGCGGTCGCCGAGGGCGAGATCGCCGGGCTGGCGGCTGCCGGGGCTTCCGGGGACGCGGAGGGACGCCGCCGCGCCGCGGCGCGGGCCCGCGGCCGCCGCCTCGCCGCGAGGATGGCGAGCGCGTTTCGGCCGCGGCCGGAGCTGGCCGCTCTCGCGCGGCCCGACACGATCGTCTGCCGGTGCGAGGACGCGAGGCTCGGGGCCGTGACCGCCTGCGGGGGCGCGCGCGAGGCCAAGCTGTCGGCGCGCGCGGGCATGGGCGCCTGCCAGGGTCGGGTTTGCGGGCCCGCCCTCGAGTTCCTGTTCGGGTGGGATTCGGATACGGTACGCCCGCCGGCCAGGCCGGCTCTCCTCGGACGTCTCGTCTCGAAGTAAGAAGGAGTCGGCATGGAGTGGCGCGGCGTTTTCCCGGCGATCACGACCCCGTTTCGCGAGGACCTCTCGCTCGACCTCGGCTTTCTCCCGAAGCACCTCGAGGCCATGCTCGCCTCCGGCTGCCGCGGGTTCGTGCCGCTCGGCTCGCTCGGCGAATCGGCGACGCTGACGTTCGCCGAGAAGGGAGCGGTGCTCGAGGCCTGCCGCGCGACGCTCTCGGGCCGCGCCGCGCTCGTCGCGGGCGTGGCGGCCCTCTCGACCGCCGAGGCCGTCGCGACCGCGCGCCTGGCGGAGGAAAAGGGCTGCGACGGCCTGATGGTGCTCCCGCCGTACGTCTACCGGCCGGACCGCCGCGAGATGCTCGCCCACTTCTCGGCCGTGATCGGGGCGACGGGTCTCCCGTGCATGCTGTACAACAACCCGATCGCCTACGGCACCGACGCGTTGCCGGAGGATGTCGCCGGGCTGGCCGCGCGGCACGCGAACCTGGCGGCGGTGAAGGAGTCGAGCGCCGACGTGCGCCGCGTGACCGCGATCCGGGCCCTCTGCGGGGACCGGCTGGCGATCTTCGTGGGCGTCGACGACCTCATCGTCGAAGGCCTCGCCGCGGGGGCCGTCGGCTGGATCGCCGGCCTCGTCAACGCGCTCCCGGCCGAGTCGGTGCGCCTGTTCGACCTCGCGTCCGCGGGCCGGGGCCCCGAGGCGCGGGCCCTCTACGATTGGTTCCTGCCGCTCCTGCGGCTGGACGTCGTCCCGAAGTTCGTCCAGCTCATCAAGCTCGTCCAGCAGGAGTGCGGGATGGGCTCCGAGCGGGTGCGGCCGCCGCGCCTCGTTCTCGAAGGAGCCGAGCGCGGCGAGGCGCTCGCCGTGATCCGGGAGCGCCTCGCCCGTCGGCCGGGGGTCTAGGAAAAGGAGCGCCGCCTACTTGGCGGTTTCGCCCGTCGGGATCGGGAGCTGGTTGAGCAGGTTCAGGCGCGCCGCCGTCGTCGTGTAGTCGTCGATGAGGGCGAAGCGGCCGGCCGCGTGGGCGTTGAGCTTCTGGCTCAGGATCCCGTAGTACTTCACGCGCAGGTCCGTGGTCTTCTTCTGGAGGTTGGCCGAGTCCGTGACGAGCCCGGTGATGTCGGCGTCCGAGAGGTTCTGGAAGTTGTCCGCGTACTTCTTCGCGAGGTCCACGCGGGCCCCCGTGATCGCGTCCTTCTCCTTCTCGAAGTCGGCGTAAACGCCCCAGAACGTCTCGAGCTGCTGCGGCGTGAGCTCGCTCATCCCGGCGGCGAAGAGCTTGCGGCGCGCGTCGGTGATCGCCATCTTGTAGCGCGCGACGTTCAGGGCTTCCTGTCCCGCGGGCGAGGCGCCGGGCTTGGCCTGCGGCGCGGCCTGTGCGGCGGGCTGGGACTGCTGGCCCTGGGCGGCGGCGGCGATCCCGGCCGCGAGGGAAAGGACGAGAACCTTCTTCATGACCTCTGCTCCTTCTGTTGAGTTGGGGCTGGCCGCCGGGCCTGCCGGCGGCCGATTCAGGGGGCGGATCCTACACCGAAACCCCGGCGTTCGCGCGGGCCGGGCGGCCCGTCAGACGTGGCAGGAGCCGAGGCCGCGCTTGTCCAGGTAGCGCTGGTGGTACTCCTCGGCGCGCCAGAAGGGCTGCGCGGGGGAGATCTCGGTGACGATCGGGCGGGGAAACCGGCCGCTCGCCTGGAGGCGGTCCTTCGACGCGCGGGCAGCGGCTTCCTGCTCGGGCGTGTGGAAAAAGATGACCGACCGGTACTGCGTGCCCACGTCCGGTCCCTGGCGGTTCAGCTGGGTCGGGTTGTGGCCGTTCCAGAAGACGTCGAGAAGGGTCTCGTAGGGCACCTTCGCCGGGTCGTAGTCCACCTCGACGACCTCGGCGTGGCCGGTGCCGTCCGTGCAGACATCCTTGTATGTGGGGTTCTTCGTCGAGCCGCCGCTGTATCCGACGGCGGTGTCCGTCACCCCGGGGATCTTTCGAAACGTCTCCTCGACCCCCCAGAAGCACCCCGCTCCGAACGTCGCCTTGGCCATGGTCGTTTCTCCTCAGAGGCGGGTAACACGCGCCCCGCCGAACCCGATTCCCGCCCCGGAGCGTAATACCGCGTGCATGGAAAAAGCACGCTCGGTCCGCCGCGTCGTTCCCAGCGTCGAGACGCTCGAGGGGGCGGGGTTTCTCGTCCATCGGCCGTTCCCGACCTCCGCGCTCGACCATTTCGATCCCTTTCTTCTGCTCGACGAGATGGGGCCGATGGAGCTGGGTCCCGGCCAGGCGAAGGGTGCTCCCGACCACCCGCACCGTGGGTTCGAGACCGTCACGTACCTGCTCGACGGGAGGATGGAGCACGGCGACTCGCGCGGCAACCGGGGGCGCCTGGGCCCGGGCGACGTGCAGTGGATGACGGCGGGTTCGGGGGTCGTGCATTCCGAGATGCCGGAGGCGGAGTTCGCGTCGCGCGGCGGCCGGATGCACGGATTCCAGCTGTGGGTGAACCTGCCGCGGCGGGACAAGATGATGGCGCCGCGCTACCAGGAGGTCCCCGCCGACCGGATTCCCGTGGGGCGCTCGGCCGATGGCGCGGTCACGGCCCGCGTTCTGGCGGGCGAGGCCCTCGGGGCGCGCGCCGTCATCGACACGCGCACGCCGATCGCGTACCTCGACCTGACGCTCGCACCCGGGGCCGTCCACGAGCAGCCCCTGCCGGAGGACTTCAACGCCTTTGCCTACGTCGTGTCGGGGTCCGGCCTCTTCGGTGCGGGGCGAGCGCCCGCCGGGCCGCACGAGCTCGTGCTCTTCGGCAACGACGGCGCCGGAGCGCGCCTCGAGGCGGGGCCGCAGTCCCCGCTGCGGGTCCTGCTCGTCGGCGGACGCCCGCTCGACGAGCCGGTCGCGCGCGCGGGGCCGTTCGTGATGAACACGCGGGCCGAGGTCGTCCAGGCCTTCGAAGACTTCCAGAGCGGCCGTCTCGGGTGACGCGCGCCCCCGCGCGCCGCGCCCGGACCGACCCGGCATAAGCTACCCGCGCTTTGCGCAAAGCGTTCCGGGCCTTCACGTACCGCGACTTCCGCCTGATGTGGGCGGGGGCGTTCACGTCCAGCGTCGGCACGTGGATGCAGGAGGTCGCCCAGAACTGGCTGATCCTGACCATGACGGGGTCGGCCTTCCTGCTGGGGCTCGACGCGTTTCTGGGAGACGCGCCGTTTCTCGTCTTCTCCCTCTTCGGCGGCGTGCTCGCGGACCGGATCGACCGGCGGCGGATCCTGCTCCGGTCCCAGTACGTCCAGATGGCCAGCGCCGTCCTGCTCGCGGTCCTGATCCTCACGCACGCCGTCCAGGTCTGGATGATCCTGTCCCTCTCGTTCGTCGTCGGGTTCGCGCAGTCCTTCGGCGGCCCGGCGTACCAGGCGCTGGTGCCCACGCTCGTGGACCGGCAGGACCTTCCCAACGCCGTCGCGCTCAACTCCATCCAGTTCAACCTGGCGCGCGTCATCGGACCGGTGCTCGCGGGCGTCGCGTTCTACAAGCTCGGCGCGGCCGCCTGTTTCGGCCTGAACGGCCTGTCGTTCCTCGCCCCGATCGCGGCGCTGTGGCTCCTGAAGGGCGGGGGAAGCACGACGGCGCCGACCGAGGGCGTCCTCGCCAGCCTCAAGACGGGTCTGGCCGCGGCCTGGGGCGCCAAGCCCCTGCGGGGCCTCATCGTTCTTTCGTTCGTCGGGAGCTTCTGCGCGATGCCCCTCGTGACGTTCCTGCCGGTCTTCGCGCGGACGGTGTTCCACCGCGACGCCCGCGGATACAGCGTGCTGCTCGCCGCCTTCGGCATCGGCGCGATCCTCGGCGCCTTCGGCGTCGCGGCCTTCGGGCAGGTCGCCCGCAAGGGCGCCCTCGCGGTGGCGATGCAGATGTTCTTCGGCGCGCTGATGGTGGGCTTCGCGCTGTCGCGCACGCCGCTTCTCTCCTACGTCCTGCTCGGGCTGGCCGGGGCCGCCCTCATGGTCGTCTTCGCGCTCTTCATGACGCTCGTCCAGTCCAACGTCGAGGACCGCCTCCGGGGACGCGTGGTCTCGGTGTATTCGCTCGCCTTCCGCGGCGCGATGCCGCTCGGCAACCTCGTCGCCGGAACCCTCGCGAGCGCCTTCTCGGCCCCGGCCGTCCTCGTCGGCAACGGCCTCGTCATGCTCGCCGTCGGCGCGGCGGTCTTTCTCGGGCGGCGGCGGAGCGTCCTCGATCTGTAACCGTCGCCTCCGCTGCGTTACGGGATCTGGGATGAGCGGCGCGTCGCGCCGCCCAGCGCACCGGCGTCCGGCTCGCCCGGATGCGGGCT
>JAYRMU010000010.1:0-32123 GCA_041912555.1 Thermoanaerobaculia bacterium | reverse complement strand
TCGCGCGGCGGTTGAGCGACTCGATGTCGGAGAGCTCGTGGACGAAGGCGAGCCCCTCGGTGTCGACGCGGCCCTCGGCGAGCGCGTAGAACATGAAGGCGTCGTCGGAGTCGGGGCTGTGCGCGACGGTGATGGTCTCGGAGGAAGTCACCGGGCGATTCTATGACCTCGCCGCCCGTCGCCGGAGGCCCTTCGACTTGACTTGCGTCGCGCGGAACGCCACAATGAAGTCAAGAGCCAATCGAGGAAAATTTCTTGAACCGTACCGAGAGAAACTTCTAGAATGAAAACGCCGGATGGGTTGCGGCCCATCCGGCGAAGAAACAGAACGTATGACCCATCAATCGTTCGGCAGCGACAGACTGAAGGCGATACGCCCTTTCACGGGGGCGGAAAAACTAGCACCTCGCCCGAAGGCTGTCAATTGGCTGTCGGGAGGGAGGTGACGTAATGGCCACGAAGAAGAAGGCTGCGAAGAAGGCGAAGAAGGCGACCAAGAAGAAGAAGTAAGTCAACGACTTACAGCTTCGAACACGGTTTCTCGGGGGCCTGCGGGCCCCCTTTTTTTGTCCCCAGATGGGGACGCCCCCCTCCCCGCCGCCGGCCGGATTTCGGACCCTGCTATATCTCTGTTGATATAGTTGCGGCGTGTCGCTCCCCCACGTCCTCCTCGGTCTTCTCCACGGCACCCCGCGCACCGGATACGAGCTCGCGCGCGCAATGCGCGAGGAGCTCGACCCGACGTGGAGCGCCGGGTTCTCCCAGATCTACCCCGTCCTCGCCCGGCTCCGCCGCCGGGGTTGGGTGCTCCTCCGGGTCCTCGGACCCCGGCACGGGCCCCGCCGCCACCTCTATCGGGTGACCGCCGCCGGCCGGCGGGAGCTCGCCCGATGGCTCGGCGAGGCGCCGCCTCCCCCCGGCGGCCGCGACGAGCTCCTGGTTCGGATCGCCCTGCTCGACGCCCTCCCGGCGGCCGACCGGCGCCGTCCCCTGGCGGCCGCCGAGGCCTCGCTCGCCGCCGAGGTCGGGCGGCTGCGGGCGCTGCCCGCCCCGGGCGGCTACCGCAGCCTCGCGCGTAGAGGCGCGATCGAACGCCTCGAGGCGCTCCGGCGGTTCCTCCGGTCCGGCGGCGCGGCGCCGGCGCCGCCCGGCGAGCTTCCGGGGGTCCGCCGGACCCCGCGCAAGAAGCGCTGACCGTCCGGCCGCCGGCGCAACGCCGCCACCCGGCGGACGTATGATCCCGGAAGCGAGGAGGCGCGCTATGAGCGACGAACCACGCGGCGGCTTCACCCGGCGGGATCTGGTGCGCGGCAGTCTCGTCGGCGCGATCGCCGCGAGCGTCGGGACGAAGGTCGAAGCGGCCGAGGCCGAGCGCGTGGGCCCCGGCCCCGCCCCTCTCGAGCTGACGGTCAACGGAACGGCGCACCGCCTTTCGGTCGAGCCGCGCGTCACGCTCGTCGACGCGCTGCGCGAGCGGATCGGCCTGACGGGAACCAAGGTCGTCTGCGGCCGGGGAGCCTGCGGCGCGTGCACGGTCCTCCTCGACGGCAAGACGGTCTGCTCCTGCCTCGTCCTCGCCCACGAGGCCGCGGGCAAGTCGATCACGACGATCGAGGGCCTCGCGGCCGCCGACGGCCGGCTCACGCCCCTCCAGGAGGCGTTCATCGCGGCCGACGCCCTGCAGTGCGGCTTCTGCACCTCCGGGATGATCCTGTCCTGCAAGGCTTTGCTCGAGGCCGACCCGAAGCCCACCCGCCAGGCGATCCGCGAGGCGGTGGCCGGCAATCTCTGCCGCTGCGGCACCTACAACCACGTGTTCGACGCCGTCGAGAGGGCGGCGGGGCTCAGGACGGCGGAGGGCGGACCGCAATCGGTGGAACGGACCGTCCTCGTTTCCCCCGCGAACTCCCGCTTCGAGGACGATCCCCGCGTCGCGAGGGCCGTCCGCGAGGCCATGGAAGAGGAGGGCCTGGCATGAAGGAGAAGATCCGCGTCGGCTTCGACGGCGACTTCCAGGTCAGGGAGATCGAGATCGCCGCCGGCGACCCTGCGCCCTGGGACCCTTCCCGCAAGTTCGCGATCGTCGGCGCCCGCGTCCCGCGCCTGGACGGCAAGGCCAAGGCCACCGGCGAGGCGAAGTACTCGATCGACGTGCGCCTGCCCGGGATGCTCTACGGCCGGATCCTGCGCTGCCCGCTCGCGGCGGCGACGGTCACCTCCGTGGACCTGTCCGAGGCCCGCAAGATGCCGGGCGTGCGCGCGGCCCTCGCCCTCGCCGAGCCGGGCGAGAAGGTGCGGTTCGCCGGGCAGGAGGTGGCGGCCGTCGCCGCCGCGACGCCCGAGCAGGCCGACGACGCCCTCGCCGCCATCCGGGTCGCCTACACGGCGCGCCCCTTCGTCGTCGGCCTCGAGGCGGCGCGAAAGCCGGGCTCGCCCCTCGTCTTCGAAGGCAAGGCCGAAACGAAGACGTCCGCGGGCGAGGTGGAAGCGGCCGAGGCCGGGCTGCCCCGCAACGGCAACGTCCTCGGCCCCCGCTCGAGCGAGAAGGGAAACGCCGGGGAGGGATTCAAGAAGGCCGACGCCGTCGTGGAGGGTACCTACGAGACGCAGGTCCAGACCCACACGGCCCTGGAGACCCACGGGCTCGTGGCCCGCTGGGACGGCGACGAGCTCACGGTCTGGGCTTCCACCCAGGGGCTCTTCGGGGTCCGCGACGAGCTCGCCGAGACCCTGAAGATCCCGGTGTCGAAGATCCGCGTCGTCACCGAGTACATGGGCGGCGGCTTCGGGGCCAAGTTCGGCGCCCGGATCGAGGGCCTGACGGCCGCCCGCCTCGCGAAGGAGGCCGGCGCGCCCGTCAAGCTCTTCCTCGACCGCAAGGAGGAGCAGCTCGCCACCGGAAACCGGCCCTCCTCCGTCCAGACCGTCAAGGCGGGAGCCACGAAGGACGGGAAGCTGACGGCCCTCCAGCTGACCGTCTACGGGGACGGCGGCACCAACGGCGGCACGGGCACGTCCGGCCCGATCAAGAACGTGTACGAGTGCGCGAACCTCAAGGTGGACGAGTACGACGTCTTCACCAACGCCGGCCCGTCCACCGCGATGCGCGCGCCCGGGCACCCGCAGGGCGCCTTCGCCCTCGAAGCGACGATGGACGAGCTCGCCCGGGCCATCGGCATGGACCCGCTCGAGTTCCGGATGAAAAACGACCCGTCCGCGGTGCGCCGCGAGGAGTTCCGGATCGGCGCCGAGAAGATCGGCTGGAAGGGCCGCGACGCCCGGAGGAAGACGGCGGATCCCTGGATCGTGAGGGGCGTGGGCGTGGGCGCGGCCGTCTGGTACAACACCGGCGACACGGGCCCGCGGGCGAGCGTGACGATCCACCGGGACGGCTCGGCCGAGGTCGAGCACGGGGTCCAGGACCTCGGCACCGGCTCGCGCACGATGGTGGCGATCATCGCCGCCGAGGAGCTGCAGCTTCCGCTCGAGAAGGTCTCGGTGTCGATCGGCGACACGCGCATGCCCTACGGACCGGAGTCCGGAGGCTCCACGACGACGCCCTCGAGCGCGCCCACGATCCGGCGCGCCGCGTGGCAGGCGAAGAAGAGCCTGGCCGAGGCCGTGGCCCGCGAATGGAAGGTCCCTGCGGAATCCGTCACGGTGGCCGACGGCGTCGTTTCGGCGCCGGGCGATCCGAAACACCGCCTGAGCTGGGCCGACGCCTGCAAGCTCCTCCCCGGGCAGGGCGTGTCGGCGACCGCCGACCGCGCCGCCAACCACGGGGACGCCTGGAAGCGGTTCACCACCGGGGCCCAGTTCGCCGAGGTCGAGGTGGACACCGAGACCGGCCGCGTGCGGGTCGAGCGGATCGTCGCCGTCCACGACTGCGGCGTGGTCGTCAACGCCCTGGCCACCGAGAGCCAGATCCAGGGCGGCGTCATCCAGGGCGTCTCCTACGCGCTCTTCGAGGACCGCGTCCTCGACCGCCAGACCGGGCGCATGGTCAACCCGAACGTCGAGTCCTACAAGATCGCCGGGGCGCTCGACGTGCCCGAGATCGAGACGGTCCTCGTCAACGTCTGGGACGGGGTCAACAACACGAACTCCGTGGGCATCGGCGAGCCGGCGACCGTGGCGACCGCCGCGGCGATCGCCAACGCCGTCTCGCACGCGGTGGGGGCGCGGGTGCGGCGCCTGCCGATCACGCCGGAGGTGGTCCTCGCCGCCGTCGCCGAAGCCCGCGCCCGGGGAGGCCGGGCATGAAGCCGTTCGTTCTCGTTCATCCCCGCACGCTCGCCGAGGCCTCCAGGCAGGCGGTCCCCGCCGACGCCGAGCTCAAGGCGGGCGGCGTGGACCTGCTCGACCGCATGAAGGAAGGCATCGACAGTCCGAAGACCGTCGTCTCCATCCTCGAGATCCGGGGGCACGACCGCATCGAGGCGGGCCCGCCCGCGAAGCTGGGGGCCCTGGCGACGCTGTCGCGGATCGCCGACGACCCCGGGCTGCGCGCGGCGTATCCCGCGCTCGCGGCGGCCGCCGCCGGAGCCGCAACTCCCCAGATCCGCCACATGGCGACCCTCGGAGGCAACCTCTGCCAGCGGCCGCGCTGCTGGTACTACCGGCTCGAGGAGTTCGACTGCCGCAAGAAGGGCGGCAGCGAGTGTTTCGCCCGCGACGGCGAGAACCGCTTCCACGCGATCTTCGACACCGACCTGATGTGCTGCTGCGTCCATCCCTCGGCCGCGGGCACGGCCCTGCTCGCCTACGGCGCCACGCTCGACGTGCTCGGCCCGAAGGGCCGCCGGCAGCTTCCGATGGACCGCTTCTTCTTCCGCCCGGTCGACGACGCGACCCGGGAAAACACCCTCGAGCCGGGCGACATCGTCGAGTCGGTCCTCATCCCGGCGCCGCCGGCCGGCGCGCGCTCGGTCTACCGGAAGCTCAAGGAGAAGGAGTCCTTCGACTGGCCCCTCGTCGAAGTCTGCGTGAGCCTCGCGATCGCGGGCGGCGCCGTCCGCGGCGCGCGCGTCGTCTTCGGCTCGGTCGCCCCGACGCCCTACCGCTCGAAGGCGGCCGAAGCGGCGCTCGAGGGCGGCAAGCCGTCCGACGAACTCGCCCGCCGGACCGCGGAGGCCGCGATCCGGGACGCGAAGCCGCTCGCGCAGAACGCCTACAAGGTGCCGCTGGCGAAAGTCGAGCTCGAGCGGGCCCTGCGCCAGGCCTTCGCATGACCCTCACGGCTTCCTGCTGACGGTCTCCTGCTCACGGAATAGCGTCATGACCGACGACCCTCTCGCCCCGATGCGGCGCTTCGCGAAGCCGGCCGACGACGGCCGGCTCGAAGCGGATCCGTTCCTCTGCCGGCACCTGCGCACGAAGACCTGGCTCGCGCCCGACGCCTTCGGCCAGGGCGATCCCCGGCGCTCCCCCTCGACCGCCCAGTACTGGTGCCTGCGCACGATGCGTTCCAACGGGCCCGACGGCGACCTCGCCGTGCCGGAAGAGTGCACGGACGACCGCGTCTGCTTCGAGGCGTCCGTGAGCAAGGGCCGGGACTCGTAGCGTCCGCGATCCGCGGGGGCGCGCCGCTCCAGGGGGAAGGCCGCCTATTTCTTCTTGAGGTCCATCAGGACCTGGCGCGCCACGGCCTTGAGCGTGTCGAACACGCCCGCGCCGGTCGTCGCCACGGCTTCGAAGGTGGGCTCCCGCTTGATGTTCAGCCGCCGATAGAGCTCGTCGGCGGCCATCGCCGTCGGCAGGTCGCGCTTGTTGAACTGCAGGACGTACGGCATCGTGGCGATGTCGTAGCCCTGGTCCTTGAGGTTCTTGTCGAGGTTGCGGATGGACTCGATGTTCGCCTCCAGCCGCGCCTCCTGGGAGTCGGCGACGAAGACGACCCCGTCGACGCCCTTGAGGATCAGCTTGCGCGAGGCGTCGTAGAAGACCTGGCCGGGGACGGTGTAGAGGTGAAAGCGGGTCTTGAATCCCTTGACGGTCCCGAGGTCGAGCGGCAGGAAGTCGAAGAAGAGCGTCCGGTCCGTCTCGGTCGCGAGCGAGATGAGCTTTCCCTTGGCCGCGGGGTTCGTGCGGTCGTAGATGTACTGCAGGTTCGTCGTCTTCCCGCAGAGGCCGGGACCGTAGTAGACGATCTTGCAGTTGATCTCCCGCGCGGCGTAGTTGATGAACGTCATCGCGAGACCGTCACCGGAAGTCCGAACGCCGCGCCGCCCAGAGCCCTACTCCGAAAAGAGGCGGTCGATGTCTTCGTCCGTGATCTCGGCGAAAGGCGAGTCGAAGTCGGCGGTGACGGCCTGCTTCTCCTTCTCGGCCTTGCGCGCGATGTCCTCGAAGATCTTCTCGAGCTCCGACATCGCCCGGCGGACGCGGAGACGGACGAGGCCGAGCGAGGTCCGCTCGTCGAAGATGACGACGAGGATGACCCGCTGGGCCACGATGGAAATGTGGATGTTGTCCCGCTCCCCTTCGTGGAACAGGATGGAGAACTCGCGCTCGCCGATCAGGCGGGCCAGGCCGTCCGTGGCGGCGACGTTGCCGGCCGTCAGGGAGGCGAGCGACGTCGTGTCGAGGGTCGTGAGGTCGCCGACCGCGGCGATCTGCTGTCCGTTCTTGTCCACCAGGAACACGACGTTCGCGTTGGCGTCCGAGGCGAGCCGTGAAAGCGAGTCCTTGATCTTGCGAAACTCGTCGTCGTACAGGACGAGGTCGGGCAGCGTCATCGATTAACTATTTCTCCAGTCTGAGTTTATTGTAACAGACGCGGGCGGATCCCCGCCGGACGGCTACAGCTCCCGCCGGTTCTCCATCGAGCGCGCCATCGTGACCTCGTCGGCGTACTCGATGTCGCCGCCCACCGGCAGGCCGAACGCGATCCGCGTGATCCGCACGCCCGCCGCCTTGAGTCTCCGGGCGAGGTAGAGGGCCGTCGCCTCGCCTTCCACGTTCGGATTCGTGGCGATCACGACCTCCTTGACCTCGGGTGTGACGCGCGCCACAAGCCCCGCCACGTCGATCTCGTCCGGCCCGATCCCCTTGAGCGGCGAGAGCGCCCCCCACAGGACGTGGTAGCGGCCCTTGAACTCCCGGGTCTTCTCGATCGCCGCCAGGTTGCCGGGCTCCTCGACGACGCACAGGATCGAGGCGTCGCGGCGTGGGTCCGAGCAGATCTCGCAGGGCTCTTCCTCGGTCAGCGTGTTGCACACCGAGCAGCGCCGGACCGCCGCGCGGGACTCGCGCAGGACGCTCGCCAGCCGCTCGGCCTCCTCGTCGGAGGAGCGCAGCAGGTAGTAGGCCAGCCGCGAGGCGCTCTTGGCGCCGATGCCGGGCAGACGCTGGAACTCGGCGGCGAGGCGCTCGAGCGACTTCGGGATGCCGGCCATCAGTGGAGCGGGGATTCGGGTTTCATTTTCGGGTTTCAGGCTTCAGGTTTCAGGAGGTCGCGGGGCTCGTCCCCTCGAAACTTGAAATCGGAAACCTGAAACTTCTCATCGCATCCCCGGCAGCATTCCGCCGAGCATCGAGGCCGTCTTCTTCTGCACCGCCTCGTCCACCCGGCGCGAGGCCTCGCGGGACGCCGCGAGGATCAGGTCCTGCAGGGTCTCCACGTCCTCCGGGTCCACGGCGGCCTTCTCGATGTGCACGGCCAGCACTTCCTTCGTGCCGGACATCTCGATGCGCACCATGCCGCCGCCCGACGCCGCCTCGATCCGCATGGCCGCAAGCTCTTCCTGCATCTTCGTCTGCATGGCCTGCGCCTGCTGCATCATCTTCTGGATGTTCATTCCTCTTCCTTGATCTCCGTCAGTTCGCCGTGGAACAGCTCCATGGCCGAGCGGACCATCGGGTCGGATTCGGCCCGCGTGCTCGCCCGCTCGCGCGCGATCGTCGCCCGGGGAACGTCGCGGGCCGCCGTTCCGAGGTCGCCGTCGGCGGGCGGCCCGGTCTTCAGGACGATGCGCATCGGCCGGCCGAACGCCTCGCGCGCGACCTCCCCGAGCAGCCTCCTGGCCGCATGGTCCTCGAGAGCGCCCTTGGCCGCCGCCCGGTCGATGCCGAATCGCAGGACGAGGTCGTCGCCGTCGACCGCGATCGACTCGGCGAGGCTGACCTGCGCGGCGGTGACCATGCGGCGCGAGCCCAGGATCTCGTGAAAGCGCTCGAGCGGATTGCCGCCCGGCGCGGGCGCGGCCGGGGCCGGCTCCTCCGGCTCGGCCTCGACGGGAACGAGGGACACGATGCGCGGGCCCGCCGCCGCCGTCCGGGGCGGAGGCACGGGCGCCGCCGCGGGCCGGGCGGGTCCGGCCGGCATCCCGGCGAGCGTCTTCTCGAGGTCCCGCAGGCGCGGCAGCTCCGCGAGCTTCAGGACCAGCATCTGCACCGCCAGGGCGGGGTCGTCCACGCGGCGGGCGAGCGCGTCCGCCTCGAGCGCGAGCGACACCGCGCGCAGCAGGTTGTCGTACGGCATCGCCTTCGAGAGGGCGACGACCCGCTCGCGGTCCTCCTCCGGGACGTCCGCGACCGCGCCGGCCGCCACCATGAGGAGGCGCCGCAGCAGCGCGGCGAACTCCTTGAGGACGTGGCGCGGATCGGCGCCGGATTCCGTGAGGCGCCCGAGGTGGGCGATCGCGGCGGCCCGGTCGCCGCCGGCGACGGCGGAGTACATCCCCTCGAGCAGCTCGCCGTTGACGAGCGCGAGGATCTCGGCGCAGCGCGCCTCGTCCACGGCGCCGCCGGCGACCGTGGCGGCCTGGTCGAGCAGCGACAACCCGTCGCGCAGGCTCCCCTCGGCGGCCGCGGCGAGCAGCCTCAGGGCCCCCGGCGTCGCAGAGATCTTCTCGGCCCGGGCGACCTTCTGGAGCTGCGCCGCGATCTCCTTGACCGTCAGCGCGCGGAACGCGAAGCGCTGGCAGCGCGACACGATCGTCGCCGGGATCTTGTGGAGCTCGGTCGAGGCCAGGATGAAGCGCGTGTGGGCGGGCGGCTCCTCGAGGGTCTTCAGCAGCGCGTTGAACGCCTCGTTGGTGAGCATGTGGACTTCGTCGATGATGGCGATGCGGAACCGGTCGCGCTGGGGAGCGTAGCGGACGGTCTCGATGAGCTCGCGGGCGTGCTCGATCTTGCGGTTGGAGGCGCCGTCCATCTCGAGCACGTCGAGGGAGTCGCCGCGGTCGAGGATCTCCCGGCACGAGGCGCACTCGCCGCACGGGCGCACGGTGGGCCCCTTGTCGCAGTTGAGCGCCCGGGCGAGCATGCGGGCCGTCGAGGTCTTTCCGACCCCGCGGGGCCCCGTCAGCAGGTAGGCCGAGGCGACGCGGCCCTCGGCGATCGCGTTGGAAAGCGTGCGCGCCACGGCTTCCTGGCCGACCAGGTCCTCGAAGATCCGAGGCCGCCATTTCCGGGGGAGTGCGAGGTGCATGGGGTTCTTCTTCCGGGTCGAAACGTGTCCGGCGGCCGAAGATGAGCTCAGGTTGACCTGCGGCGCACGGGGGCGCCTCCTGATCGCTGCTTCCTTCCGGACCTGACGAGGTTCGGAGACTTCCGTCGCACAGGGCCCGAACTCATCCTCGGCCGCCGGAAGGGGGATTCTATCTCAGGCAGGAGGCAGGAGGCAGGAGGCGCTACGGAGGAGGCGTCGAGTGTCGGGGGTTGGGGCGCGCGAGGAGGAACCAGAGGAGCGCGAGCGCGAAGAGGAGGCCCGCGGCGAGATCGGTCCCGGCGAAGCCGCCTTCGGGAATGGCCGGCCAGACCCCGAGGGACGAGCCGACCGTAAAGACGAGGGAGAAGAGCGCGAGCCAGGCGAGTCCGGCGGCGCCGAGGCGGATCAGCGCGCGGGAGCTCACTCCTTCCGGCCGCACCGGGCCTTCACGAACACCATGACCGCCTCGGCCAGGTTCTTCGGAATGTCGCGGGGCTTCAGCATGCGGAGCGTGCGGCCCGTGGCGCGGTAGCTCTTCAGGAACACCACGCACGGCGGACAGTGCGAGAGGTGCCGCTCGAGCTCGTCGCGCTCGGGCACGGGCATCGAGCCGTCCTCGTACTCGACGAGGTACTCGAGGATCAGGCGCTTGCAGGTGATCTCGTCGTGGCTCATGGCGCCGCCACCCGCGCGCCGGCCTGCGGCGGAGCGGTGATCGCGAGCATCCGCTCGCGGACGTAGAGACGCGCCCGGTGCAGGCGCGACTTGAGGGCCGGGAGCGAGATCTCCAGGATCTCCGCGACGTCGGCCGGTTTCATCTCTTCGACGTCGACCATCCAGATGGCGTCGCGGTAGGTGTCGGGAAGCTCGGCGATGAACCCTTCCGCGCGCTCGGCGAGATCGCGCGCGATGGCCTCGTCCTCGGCGCCGTCCACGAAGGCCGCGAACTCGGGCGCGGCGGCGTGGCCGTCGTCGCGGAAGTTCGGCACGTAATCGTCCAGCGACACGGTCACGCCCGGCTTCCGGCGGCGGGCGCGCGAGTACGCGGCGTTCAGCGCCACGCGGTAGAACCAGGAGAAGAACTTTTTCGACTCATCGAAGGTTCCGATCTTGCGGTACAGGGTCAGAAACGCGTCCTGCGTGGACTCCTCCGCGTCCTCGGAGTTGCGCAGGACGCCGTACGACAGCGAGTAGACCCGGGCGTTGTAGCGGTCGACCATGTCTTTGAAAGCCTGATCGTCTCCCCGCTTGATGCGCCGCACCAGCTCGAGATCGGAGGCGTCTTGATCTTCGTTCTTCGCCATAGGAATTACGCGGTCCCCGGGAGGGTCGGTTCGTCCACGAAGCGAGTTTAATGCCCCGATTTCAATGGCGGAGAGGGGGGGATTCGAACCCCCGGTACGTTTTGCGTACACACGCTTTCCAAGCGTGCTCCTTAAGCCACTCGGACACCTCTCCGGGGCGGGGAATCCTACCTCAGGGCCCCGGACCTCGGCGACTGGATCATGCGAGTAAACGCCGCGCTGCGCGCGGCGTTGCCTACTGCCGGGGGTCTGCCTTCGGTGGTCGGCTCCAAGCGTGCTCCTTAAGCCACTCGGACACCTCTCCGGGGGCGGGGAATCCTACCTCAGGCCCCCGGACCTCGGCGACTGCACCATGCGAGTAAACGCCGCGCTGCGCGCGGCGTTGCCTACTGCCGGGGGTCTGCCTTCGGTGGTCGGCTCCAAGCGTGCTCCTTAAGCCACTCGGACACCTCTCCGGGGGGCGGGGAATCCTACCTCAGGGCCTCGATTTCAGGCTGCCCCCTCCGCCACCGACGCTGTAACCCTTGAAACGGCGGTACACTGGGCGGCCGGAAGAGCCATGACGGAGAAGACGGAAAAGGCCGATCGGACCGAGAAGGTCGAGTTCCTCTTTCTCGCCGGCCACCCCTGCCTGGACTTCCTCAACACCCGCCCGGTCGTCAAGGGACAGGCCGTCGAGCTGCTCTCGAGCTTCGACGAGTTCCTCCGCTGGCTGACCCGCGCCGGCCGGATCGACGGGCGCGCCGCCGCGGACGCGCTCAAGCGGTGGAACGACGGCCCCGACGGGGGCCGCATCGTGGAGCGGGCGTGCGCCTTTCGCGAGACCCTCCGCCACATGACCGAGGGCCTCGTGCGCGGGCGCGGCGTGTCGACCGAGGGTCTGGCCGCGATCAACTTCATCCTCGCGGAAAACGACGGCAACCTGCGCCTCGAACGGCAGGGCGGCGGCTTCCGCACCCGCTTCGCCGCCCGGCCGACGAGCCCCATCACGCTCCTGGGAAGCGTCGCCGAGGCCGCCGCCGAACTGCTCTCGCGCTCGGACCTCCACCTCGTGCGCCGCTGCGGCAACCCCGAGTGCGTCCTCTTCTTCTACGACACGACCCGCAACCATCGCCGCCAGTGGTGCGCGATGGGAACCTGCGGCAACCTGATGAAGGTCCGCGCCTTCCGCAAACGCCACCGCAAGGGCCGCGCCGCGGGCGCGTGAGGCGGCGACGCCGGGTCAGGCCTCCGCGGCCATGCGCCGCAGCGTCTCGAAGCTGTAGATCCCGTCGTTGTGGCCGTCGGCCCAGTCGATCTGGAGGGCATACGCGCCCACGCGCCGGTGGCCCGACGCCTGGAACGACCGCGGCGTCAGGGGACGCTCGGGGCCCCGGTAGACGTTGCCCATTATGTCCTTCTCGCCCTTGCACATCGCGCACGGACAGTCGCGCCGCAGCTTCTCGAGCGGGTAATAGCTCTCGGTCCCGTCGGCCCACACGATCGCGAGCTCGCTGCCGACGAGCAGGATGTCCTTCGGAACGGCGGTCGCCATGAAGGCCGAGCTTACTTCACGCCCTCGACGAGGAAGAGGTCCGAGAGGATGCGGTTGTACGAATAGACGTAAGCCCTGCCGTCGGGGGTGATGCAGGGCGGCGAGATCGTGCTGATCCCCGCGGGATCCGGCGGCGTCAGCTCCTTCCACGGCTCCCGCTTCCCGGTCGCGACCTCGAGGCGGGATACGCGGGCGGGATACTCGCCGCGCTTGTAGACGTACAGGAATCGGCTGTCGGCCGTCCAGCCCACGGGGACCTCGAGGTCTCCCAGGCTCGGGACTGCCGTCGGTTCCCCGCCCCCGAGCGGGTACAAATAAGCCTTGCGGTCCGGCCCGAAGGCCACGACGAACTTCCCGTCGGGCGACATCGTGCTGTTCTGGGCTCGATATCCCTCCGGGGAAATCGCCTTCATCTTGCCGCCATCGACCGCAAGCTCGTAGAGACGGGTTCCACGGCCTTTCTCCGAAGCCGTGAGAAGGAGGCTCTTTCCGTCCGGGAGGAACGCGGCGCCCGAAACGGAATATCCCTCGGTCGAGAGGGGCTTCGGCTCGCCGGCGCCGGTCGGCTGGAGAACGACCTTGCCGCCCGTGATCAGCCCGATGATCGCCGCCACCCACTTGCCGTCGGGAGACAGGGAGTTTCCGGTTCCGTCTCCCAGGCGAACGGGCGGCGAACCATCCATGCTTCGGAAGTAACTCGAATAGAGGGCGCCTCCCCCCTCTCCCGACTCGCCGAACGCGAGCGACTTCCCATCCGCGGAGATCGCGTACACGGTCGACCAGTCGAGCCAGGAGAGGTCGCGTTCCTTGTCTGCCCCGGGCGCCATGGCCAGGATGCCCGACCTCAGGGTGTCGTGGGCAACGAGGAGCTTTCCGTCGCGCGCCGTGTCCTGCAGCGTGAGATTGCCGGTCACGCGCGTGAGCAGGCGCGCGGAGCCCGAGAGCGTGACCGCCCAGAGCGCGCGGTTGCCCCCGACTTCCGCGGCCGTGAACCAGACCTCCGAGCCGTCGGGCGAAAACGCCAGGCCGCCTTCCGTCGCGAACTCCTTCGTGAGGGTCCGCTTCTGGCCGCGCGCGTCGACCACCGCAACGGTGCCGCCGTCGTCGCCCCGCGCCGGATGATCCATGAACGCGGCCAGGCCGCCCTTCGGGGAGACCCGGAGGTCGCTCAGCCATCCGGGGCTCTCGACGAGCACCTTTCCGACCGGCATTTCGAGGCGGCTCTTTCCACCCACCTCCCGGATGATCGCGAATCCCGACCCGTCGGGCGTCCAGTCCGCCCACTGGACGTCGTCCTGGATCTCGCGGGGCGTCCCTCCCCCGGTGATCCCGATCCGCGCGAGCATGCCGGCGCTGATGAAGGCGCCCGCGAAGTGGCGCCCGAGCGAGACGGCCATCTCCCCCGACCGCGAGATCGCGAACACGTCCGCATGCTTGATGCCGAACGGCCGGGACTCCGGGCTGTCGAGACGGCTCACGAAGATCTCGGCGGGGCGCCCCTCCCAGGAGGCCGAGTAGAGGACCGTCTGCTCGTCCGGGGCGAACCGTGCCGAGTGAATCGAGCCCCTCTGAAAGGTGAGCTGACGAAAGGACGGCGGCGGCATGCGGCCGGCTTTCCTGCCCGCCGCGAACGCCCCGACGCCCACCGCCGCCGCCAGAACCGCCGCGGCCGCGAGGATGGGACCGAGCGAGCGCCGACCGCGGGCCGGAGCCGCCGCGCGCTGGCCCGTCACCTCCGCCGAGACGGGCGCCTCCGACAGGTGGTCTCGGATCGCCGCGAGATCGCGCGCGAGGTCCTTCGTCGTCCCGAAGCGGTCCTCCGGGTCTTTCGAGAGGCACCGCTCGACCAGCCACCGCACCGGCGCCGGGATCCGCGCGTTCAGCTGGGACACGGGCTCGGGCTCTTCGCGGATGATCGCCGTCAGCGTCTCGGCCGTCGTCCCGCGCTCGAACGCGCGCTTGCCCGTGGCCATCTCGTACAGGATCGAGCCGAAGGAGAACTGGTCCGATCGGTAGTCGAGGGGCCGCCCTGCCGCCTGCTCCGGCGACATGTAGCCCACGGTTCCCATGACCATCCCGGGCCGCGTCCCGTCGCCCGCCGCGGTCTGGAGGCCCGACACCTCGTCGGAGTCGGGAGTGACCAGCTTCGCGAGACCGAAGTCGAGGATCTTCGCGAACCCGTGCTTGGAGATCATCACGTTGGCGGGCTTGAGGTCTCGATGGACGATGCCCGCCGCGTGGGCCGCCGCGAGCCCGTCCGCGATCTGCGTCGCGAGCTCGAGGAGCTTGCGCGTCGGGATCGGCCCGGACGCCGTCAGGTCCTTCAGCGTCCCGCCCTCGACCAGCTCCATCGCGATGAAGACCGTGTGATCCGCCTCGCCGATGTCGTAGATCGTCAGGATGTTCGGGTGCGAAAGCGCGGACGCCGCGCGAGCCTCGCGCTCGAACCGGGCCCGCCGCTCCGGGTCGGCCGCCAGCTCCGACGGCAGCACCTTCACGGCGACCTCGCGCTTCAACCGCTCGTCGCGCGCCCGGTACACCTCCCCCATCCCGCCGGCGCCGATCGCCGCGAGGATCTCGTAGGGCCCGAGCTTCGTTCCGGCGGAGAGGGTCACTTCAAGCCTTCGACGACGTACATGTCGGACAGCGAGCGGGAGTAGCCGTACACGTAGGCGTCCCCGCTCGGCGTCGGAATGATCGGCGCGATGTCCTGGATCCCGGCGCCGTCTCCCGGCATGAATTCTCGCCAGAACTCCTTCTTCCCCGTCAGGACGTCGAGCTTCGAGACTCGCGCCGGCACGTCGCGCCGCCGGAAGATGTAGAGAGAACGGCCGTCTGCCGTCCAGCCCGCCGGCGTTTCCTCGGGCGCCAGTCCCGGGATCGGCTGGGGCTCTCCCCCCTCGAGAGGATAGAGGTAGCGCTTCCGATCGGGGCCGATCACGGCGACGTGCTTGTCGTCGGGCGAGACCGTTCTCGGTACGAGCCGGTAACCCTCCGGGGTCAGCGCGCGGGGGTTGCCGCCCGCCGCGTCGATCAGGTAGATCCGGCTTCCGTGGCCCGGTTCGCCCGCGGTGAAGACGATCTTCTTTCCGTCGTGGAGCCAGTCTCCGGAAGACTCGATGTCGAGGTTCCCGGTCGGGAGCTGTTTCTTCTCACCGGCCCCGGTCGGATAGAGCCAGAGCTTCGGGTGCTCTTCCCGAGGCGTGTTGGCCGTGACCCACCGCCCGTCCGCGGAGAGGGCCATGGCGACGCCGTCGCCGAGGCGCACGGGCGCAGACCCGTCCGTTCCGCGGATGAAGCAGGAGTATCCGGGCCCGGATCCCTCTCCCGTTTCGGAGAACAGCAGGGTTTTGCCATCGGCCGACAGATCGAAGGCCGCCGACCAGTCGAGCCAGGAAAGGTCCCTCTCCTTCGACTCGCCGGCCCCGCGTCCCAGGACCCCGATCCGGATCACGTCGTGGGAGACCAGGACCCGCCCGTCGCTCGCGATGTCCTGCAGCGTCAGGCTCTCGGTGACCCGCGCGAGCAGCCGCTCGGCGCCCGACAACGTCACCGCGTGGACCGCGCGATTGCCGCCGATCCGCGTGCCGGTGAACCAGACTTCCTTGCCGTCCCGCGACCAGGCGAGGCCCTGGACCGACGAGTACACGCCGGCCAGAACCGTCTTCTTGCCCGCGCGGTCCACCATCACGACCGAACCGCCGTCGTCGCGCCGGATCGGATGATCGAGGAAGGCGACGCTGGCCCCGTCCGGCGAGACGCGCGGATGACTGATCCAGCCGGACGTCTGGTACAGCACCTTGCCCGCGGGATACTCGAGCTGGTTGCGGGAGTTGACGTCGCGCACGAGGGCATAGCTCGAACCGTCGGGCCCCCAGTCGGCCCACTGCACGTCCGTCGAGATCTCGCGCGGCGCCACGCCTCCCGAGACGCTGACCTGGGCGAGCGTCCCGGCCCGGATGAAGGCCTCTTCGATGTGCCGGTCCACGAAAACGAGCATCTCGCCGGTCTTCGAGATGGACGCGACGTCCGAGCCGACGAGACCGAAGACCCGGGACTCGGGCCGGTCCGTGCGCGTGGCGAAAACCTCCACCGGCCGGCCATCCCAGGCGGCGGCGTAGATCACGGTCTGCCCGTCCGGAGCGAACCGGGCGGTGTAGAGCTCGCCACGGCGAAAGGTGAGCTGCTGGTAGTTCGGCGGCGGAACGTAGCCGGCTTTCTTGCCGGAGTGGTAGCCCGCCACGAGGCCCACGGCGAGAGCGAGCGCGGCGGCGGCCAGCGCCGGCCCGACCCACCGCTTCCTCGGAAGCGGCGCGAGTGCGGCGACGGCTCCGGTCGGCGCCGAAAGACCGGACAGCGACTCCAGGCCGAAGGCGATGTCGCGCGCCGACTGGAATCGCTCCTCCGGGTTCTTCTCCAGGCAGTGGCGCACGAGCCGGTCGAGGCCCGGATGGACGTCGTGGTTCGTCTGGGAGAGGTCCGGAGGCTCCTTCGTCAGGATCGCCGTGATCGTGTCCGCGGCCGAGTCGCCGCGGAACGCCTTCTGGCCCGAGAGCATCTCGTAGAGGATCGTGCCGAAGGCGAAGAGGTCCGACCGCGCGTCGGCCGACTTGCCCCGAACCTGCTCGGGAGACATGTAGCCCATCGTCCCGAGCACCACGCCGGGCTCCGTCCCCGAGATCGTCTGCAGGTCCGTCTGCGACCCGGCATCCTTCTCCGCCTTGAGCTTCGCGAGGCCGAAGTCGAGGATCTTGACGCGGCCGTCGTTCGTGAGGAACACGTTCTCGGGCTTCAGGTCCCGGTGCACGATTCCCTTCTCGTGCGCCGCCGCGAGGCCCTTGGCGAGCTGGGTCGCATAATCGATCGCCTTGCGAACGGGAATCGGGCCCGTCGAGACGCGCTGGCGCAGCGTTTCGCCCTCGAGCAGCTCGGTGACGATGTACGGGGCGCCGTTCGCGGTCCCGATGTCGTGGACCGCGGTGATGTTCGGGTGGTTCAGGATGCCGGCCGCCCTCGCCTCCAGCTCGAACCGGTGAAGCCGGTCGGCGTCCTGGGAGTACAGCGCCGGCAGCACCTTGACCGCGACCTCCCTCCCGAGCCGCGGGTCCTTCGCGCGGTACACCTCCCCCATGCCTCCGGCGCCGATCGGCGCGAGGATCTCGTAGGGGCCGAGCCGGGTTCCCGCGGGGAGTGTCATCGAGTCGCGGGGATTCTAAGGCACTCCGTGGCATATCCTTGCGTCACTTTTTCGAGAGGGACAAATGAAGACGATGCGCCTTTCCGGCCTGGTCCTGCTCCTCGCCTCGGCGGCCCTGCCCGCGCAGGACCGCAAGGACATCACCGTCGCCTGGGCCTACGGCGACGAGGCCGAAGCGGCCACGAAGATGCCCCAGACGGTCTGGACGACGGGCGGCGACGTGCTGCTGCTCGACGAGACGAAGCCCGCGGCCGAACGGACGCTCGAGCGCGTCAAGGGCAGCACCGGCGAGCGCAGGCCCGCGGTCGACCGCGCCGCGGCCCTCGCGAGCCTCAAGGCGCTCCTCGGCGCGGACGCGCCCGACGCGATTTCGTGGCCCGATGCCTTCGACCCCGCCGGGCGCATCGGGATCTACGTCTTCTCCGGAGACCTGTTCGCCCTCGACCTCGCGGCGTCGCGGTTCGAGCGCCTGACGCGCACCCCGGAGGCCGAGAGCATTCCCCGCCCCTCGCCCGACGGCCGTCGGCTCGCCTTCGTCCGCGGCAACGACCTGTGGGTCTACGACTTCGCCTCGAAGGCCGAGACGCGCCTGACGGCCGACGGAAGCACCACCGTGATCAACGGGGGCTTGTCCTGGGTTTACTGGGAGGAGATCTTCGACCACGGCGTGGCGGGCTACTGGTGGTCGGACGACTCCGCGGCGATCGCGTTCCTGCGGACGGACGAGTCCATGGTGGACGTCGTCACGTTCCCGAAGTTCTCGCCCGCCGTTCCCGAGATCCTCACGCAGCGCTATCCCAAGACCGGCGACGCCAACCCCTCCGTCCGCCTCGGGATCGTCGAGGTCGGCAGCGGCAAGACGGCCTGGATGGACCAGGCGTCCGCCGGCTACGAGTACATCCTCGGCGTGAAGTGGCTGCCCGACAGCCGGGCCGTCGCGGTCCAGACCACGAACCGGCTGCAGACGCGGCTCGACCTGTGGCTCGTCGCGCGCGCCGGGGGCGCGGCGAAGCTCCTCCTCACGGACCGCGACGAGGCCTGGGTCAACCAGAAGGAGCTGGTCTTCCTCGACGGCGGCCGCAAGTTCCTGATCACGTCCGAGCGCGACGGCCACACGCACCTCTACCTCTACGGGATCGACGGCAAGCTCCTCAACGCCGTCACGAAGGGACCGTGGTCGGTCCGCGGCCCGGGAGCGTTCTACGGCGCGCCGCTCGGCTCGGCGTGGGTCGACGAGAAGGGCGGATGGGTCTACTTCACGTCCCTCGAGAAGTCGCCCTTCGAGCGGCAGCTCTCCCGCATCCGGCTCGACGGCACCGGCATGGAACGCCTGACGAAGGAGAGCGGGACGCACAAGATCTCGCCGAGCCCCGACGGGCGCGCGTGGCTCGACGTCCTCTCCAGCCACGACACGCTGCCCTCGCTCTCGCTCCACGACGCCGGCGGAGCGCAGCGCGCGCTGCTCGTGGCGCCGCGCGCGGAGATCGTCCGCAAGTTCGGCTTCGAGACGCCGCAGATCTTCACGGTCCCGGCGCCCGACGGCTTCCCGCTGCCGGCCCGCATCCTGAAGCCCCGCGGGTTCGACGCCTCGAAGAAGTACCCCGCGATCGTGTACATCTACGGCGGGCCCGGCGCGCCGACCGTCAACGACTCGTGGGACTACTCGTTCGCCGGCAACGCGTACTACGACCAGGTCCTCGCGGCGCGCGGCTACGTCGTCTTCACCGTCGACCCGCGCAGCGCCACCGGGCAGAGCAAGACGCTCGAGAACCGCGTCCTCCTCAAGATGCAGACCGACGACGTGCTCGACGACATCGTCGCCGGCGTGAAGTGGCTCAAGGCGCAGCCGTTCGTGGACCCTTCGCGGGTTGGCGTCTGGGGCTGGAGCGGCGGCGGGACCGACACGCTCCTCGTCATGACGCGCTCGCAGGAGTTCAAGGCGGGCATCTCGGTCGCGCCGGTCACGGACTGGCACTTCTACGACACCAAGTTCGCCGAGACCTACATGAAGACGCCGGCCGACAATCCGGAGGGCTACGCCCTATTCTCGCTCCTGCCGCGCGCGAAGGACCTCCACGGCCGGCTGCTGCTCGTCTTCGGGAGCGGGGACGACAACGTCCACCCGCAGAACTCATGGAGCTTCGTGGACGAGCTGATCAAGGCGGACAAGCCCTTCGACCTGATGGTGTACCCGATGCGCAAGCACACGATCGACGACCGCCCCGCGCGCATCCACCTCTTCGAGAAGATGCTGGAGTTCTGGAAGCTCTACCTCTAGTCGCCGCCTCGGGACGGGGTCAGTCCTGATTTGCTGATCTCACGGTGAAATCAGGAATCAGGACTGACCCCCTGAAAGAGTCACTTCACGCCTTCGACGAGGTACAGGTCCGACAGCGTGCGGATGAACCCATACAGGTAGGACTCGCCGTCCGGGGTGGGCCCGCCGCCGAGACTCCAGACTCCGGCCGGGTCCGAGGGCACCACCGTTCGCCACAGCTCCTTGCGGCCGGTTGCGATCTCGAGCCGGTACGACTTCAGCGGGGTTTCGCTATTGCGATGTATGAAGAGGTATCGCCCGTCCGCGCTGCGCTGGTCGATCGCATCCTGCGGCTCCACACCGGCGATCGGCGTGGGTTCGCCTCCCGCGATCGGGTAGAGATAGCGCCGGCGGTCGGGTCCCCGGACGATCGTCCATTTCCCGTCGGGCGCCGAGATCCCGACGCCCGTGTACCCCTCGGGCGTGAGGGCCCGGGGCTTTCCCCCGGCGAAGTCCCGCAGGTAGAGGCGCGATCCGTGACCGGGCTCGCCGCCGGTCATCACGATCTGCTTGCCGTCGGGAGGCAGGAACGTCGCATTAAAGACCGCGACGCCGTCCTTCGGGAACACCTTCGCCTCCCCGGCACCCGTCGGGTAGGCGACGAGCTGGGGATCGGACGCCGAGTGGATGATCGCGAGGGCCCACTCACCGTCGGGCGAGAGATCCTGCGTGCTTCCTTCGCCAAGACGGACCGCGGGCGAGCCGTCGGTCTTGCGGATGTAGACCGAGTAGCCGGCGCCTCCGCCCTCCCCGGACTCCGAGAACAGCACCGTTCTTCCGTCGGGAGAGAAGGCCGCGGGCAGCGACCAGTCGAGCCAGGTCAGCGGGCGCTCCTTCGTCTCGCCCTTCGGGAGCGCCACCATCTCGGACCGGTTGCTGTCGCGTGCAACGAGGAACCTGCCGTCCCGGGAGATGTCGTGCAGGGTCAGGTTGCCCGGGACTCTGACCCTGAGCTTCGCGCCGCCCGACGTCGTCGTCACGTAGAGGGCTCGGTTGCCGCCGACGGGCGTGGCCGTGAACCAGACGTCGCCGGCCGAAGACCACGCCAGCCCCTGCGCGGAGGCGAACGCCTGAGTCAGGGCTCTCTTCCTGCCCTCGAGATCCACGACGGCGACCGAGCCGCCGTCGTCGCCCGGCGTCGGGTGGTCGATGAACGCGACGAGTTTGCCGTCCGGAGAAACGCGCAGGTGCCCGACCCACGCGCTCGTCTCGTACAGCACCTTCCCGATCGGGAACTCGATGCGCATCTTGCCCGGCACGACACGGACGATGGCCATGGTCTTGCCGTCCGGGCCCCAGTCCGCCCACTCGACCTCCTTGAGGATGTCCCGCGGCGCGGCACCTCCCGCGACCGAGAGCTGCGCGAGCGTTCCGGTACGGCGGAACGCGGCCCCCGTCGTTCGCTCGAGCGACACGGCCATGTCTCCCGACCTCGAGATGGACATCACCTCGGCGCCGACGAGGCCGAAGGGCCTGGACTCCGGGCTCTCGGGGCGGCCGACGAAGATCTCCATCGGACGGTCGTCCCAGGCCGCCGAATACATGATCGTCTGGCCATCGGGAGCGAATCGTGCCGAGAAGACCTGGCCCCGACGATAGGTGAGCTGGCGAAACGAAGGGGGCGGCCGGTCTCCGATCTTGCGGATCGCGACGAAGGCGAGCGCTCCGCAGACGAGCGCGGTTCCGAGGGCGGTCGCGGCGAGCAGGGCTCCGGAATGACGCCTCGAGGCATCGCGGACGTCGGCCGACGCCCTCTGCGGCGCGGACAGTCCCGAGAGCGCCTCGAGGTCGAAGGCGACGTCGCGGGTGGAGTAGAAGCGCTCTTCCGGGTTCTTCTCCAGGCAGTGCCGCACGATCCGCTCGAGGCCCGGCTGCACGCTCTTGTTCGTCGCCGACAGGTCCGGCGGCTCCTCCCTCAGGATCGCCGACATCGTCTCCGCCGCCGAGTCCCGGTGGAACGCCCGCTGCCCCGACAGCATCTCGTACAGGATCGCCCCGAACGCGAAAATGTCCGACCGCTGGTCCGCCGGCTTGCCCTTCACCTGCTCCGGCGACATGTATCCGAGCGTCCCCATCACCACGCCCGGCTCCGTCGCCGCCGCCGCCGTCGGAAGGTTCGTCTGCTGCGCCGACGCGCCCTCCGGCTGCGTCAGCTTCGCCAGGCCGAAGTCCAGGATCTTCACCCGCCCGTCGTTGGTCAGGAACAGGTTCTCCGGCTTCAGGTCCCGGTGCACGATCCCCTTCTCGTGCGCCGCCGCCAGACCCTTCGCGATCTGCACCGCGTAGTCCGTCGCCTTGCGCACCGCCACCGCGCCCCCCGACAGCCGCGCCCGCAGCGTCTCGCCCTCCAGGAGCTCCGTCACGATGTACGGCGCGCCGTCGTGCGACCCCAGGTCGTACACCGCCGTGATGTTCGGATGGTTCAGCGCTCCCGCCGCCTGCGCCTCCTGCTCGAACCGCCGCAGACGGTCCGCGTCCGCCGAGTACGTCGCCGGCAGCACCTTCACTGCCACGTCCCGCTTCAGCCGCTCGTCCCGCGCCCGGTACACCTCCCCCATCCCCCCGGCGCCGATCGGCGACAGGACCTCGTAGGGACCGAGCTTCGTTCCGGCGGACAGGGCCACTACTTCAAGCCCTCGACGAGCTGGAGGTACGAGAGGACGCGCAGGTAGCTGTAGGCGTACGCCTTTCCATCCGGCGTCGTGACGAAACGGCTGATCGTGTTGAGTCCGGCGGGATCGGCGGGGGACAGCTCCTTCCAGAGGTCTTTCTTTCCCGACCCGATGTCGTACCGGTAGACGCGGGACGGAACTCCGGTGGCGTTCTGGACGACGAGCGTGCGCCCGTCGGGCGTGAACCGCACCGGACGGTCTCCGGCTCCGAGGCCCGGGAGCGGCGTCGGCTCACCTCCCTCGAGGGGATAGAGGTAGATCCGCCGGTCCGGCCCGCTGACCACCGCGGACTTCGCGTCGGGCGTGACGGTGCCGCGGAACAGGGAATAGCCCTCGGGCGTGATCGCCCGGGGCTTTCCGCCCGCGAGGTCGCGGACGTAGAGACGCGTTCCGTGGCCCGCCTCGGTCGCCGTGAACAGGATCCGCTTTCCGTCGGGGAAGAAGTCGGCGTTGAAGGGGTCGAGCCCCTCCCGCGGCAGGGCGCGGGGCTCGCCCACGCCCGTGGGAAGCAGGACGATCTGCGGCGCCGCCGGGTGGGCGATCGAAATCGCCCACTGGCCGTCCGGCGAGAAGGCCTCCGTCGCGCCCTCGCCGAGGCGGATCGCGGGCGTGCCGTCCATCTTCCTCAGGTACGCCGCGTAGCCCGGGCCTCCGCCCTCGCCGGATTCCGTGATGAGGATCCTGCTCCCGTCGGGGGTCATGTCCGTCACGAGCGAGTAGTCGAGCCAGGAGAGCTCCCGCTCCTTCTCGTCCCCGGGGCCGCGGGCGAGGATGCCCAGGCGCGCGCTCTCGTTGGTCATCAGAACCCGACCGTCCTTCGAGATGTCCCGGATCGTGCTGATGCCCGGCACGCGGCCGACGAGCCGGGTCTGGCCCGAGAGCGTGACGGCGTGGACCGCGCGGTTGAATCCGCCCTCGGCCGCCGTGTACCAGATCTCCGACCCGTCGGGCTTCCACGACAGCCCCTGCGCCGTCGCGTAGAGCGGCGAGAGGACTCTCTTCTTCCCTGCACGGTCGACGACCGCCACGACGCCGCCGTCGTCCGACGGATAGGGGTGATCGATGAAGGCCACGAGGTCGCCCCCCGGCGAGACCCTCGGATTCTGGACCCAGCCGCTCGTCTCGTAGAGGGACTTGCCGACCGGGAACTCGAGCCGGTTCTTGGGTCCGGCGTCGCGCACGATCGCCAGGCTCTGTCCGTCGGGCCCCCAGTCGGCCATCTGGACGTCGTCGAGGATGTCGCGCGGCGCGCCGCCCGCGATGGAGATGCGGGCCAGGCGCCCGGTCCGGGTGAACGGGGCGGTGGCCCGGCGATTGAGGGAGACGGCCATCTCGCCGGACTTGGAGATCGCCAGGACCTCCGAGTCCGCGAGCCCGAACGGGCGCGACTCGGGGCTTTCCGGGCGGTTGATGAAGATCTCGAAGGGTTTCCCCTCCCAGGCCGCCGAGTAGACGATCGTCTGGCCGTCGGGCGCGAAGAGCGACCCGCCGACCTCGCCGCGCGAGAACGTGATCTGGCGGAAAGACGGCGGGGCGACGTAGGCCGATCTTCGCCCCGCGGCGAAGGCGACGAACGCCGCGATCGCGGCCGAGGCCAGGGCCGTCGCCGCCAGCAGGCCCCAGGGACGGCGGCGGCCTTCCGCGGGAAGAGAGCCCGTCACGCTCCGCGAAGGCGTCGAAACCCCCGAGAGCGCCTCGAGATCGAACGCGACGTCCTTGGCCGACTCGAATCGCTCCTCCGGGTTCTTCTCGAGGCAGTGCCGCACGATCCGGTCCAGGCCCGGATGCACGTCCTTGTTGGTCTGCGAGAGGTCGGGCGGCTCCTTCGTCAGGATCGCCGTGATCGTGTCCGCGGCCGAATCCCCGCGGAACGCCTTCTGCCCCGAGAGCATCTCGTACAGGATCGTGCCGAAGGCGAAGAGGTCGCTGCGCTTGTCGGCCGGCCTCCCGCGGACCTGCTCGGGAGCCATGTACCCCATCGTCCCGAGGACGACGCCCGGCTGCGTTCCCGACACGGTCTGCATGTCGGTCTGGCCGCCTTCGTCCTTTTCGGACTTGAGCTTCGCGAGCCCGAAGTCGAGGATCTTGACCCTTCCGTCCCTCGTCAGGAACAGGTTCTCCGGCTTCAGGTCCCGGTGGACGATCCCCTTCTCGTGGGCCGCGGCGAGGCCCCTCGCGATCTGAACCGCGTAGTCGATCGCCTTTCGCGGGGCGACGGGCCCCGTGGCGATCCGCTGGCGCAGCGTCTCGCCCTCGAGCAGCTCGGTGACGATGTAGGGCGCGCCGTCCGCCGACCCGATGTCGTAGACAGACGTGATGTTGGGGTGGTTCAGGACGCCGGCGGCCCGGGCCTCCTGCTCGAAGCGGCGGAGGCGATCGGCGTCCTGCGAGAAGCTCGCCGGGAGGACCTTGATCGCCACGTCGCGTCCGAGGCGCGGGTCCTTCGCCTGGTAGACCTCTCCCATCCCGCCCGCGCCGATGGGCGCAAGGATCTCGTAGGGGCCGAGGCGCGAACCGGCAGCGAGCGTCACGCCGTCACTTCTCCCGCCCGCGAACGCGGGCCCACAGCGCGGCCGCCTCCGAGGGCAGCTCGGCCAATCGGGCCTCGACCTCCGCCGCCGCCCCGGGGTCCACGTGCAGGAGCTGCTGGATGTCCCACGCGTCCTGCGCGCCGCCCGCGAAGAGCTTCAATAGAACCAGGTCGGCGGCGCCGGCGACCGGGATCTTTCCTCCCCCGACCGGGAACCGCTCGGCGCGCTCCACGATGCGGCCCTGCCACGCAAAGCGGCCCACGATCACGTCGACGGGATAGGCGTCCGCCGATTCGATGCGAACCGCCCCGGCCAGGGGATCCTCGGCGTCGCCGCGCCGGGGCCGCACCGAGGCCGAAAACCCCTTCCAGAACGCCGGCTCGAGCACGACGGGGTCGACGGTGAGGACGTCCAGGTCCAGGGTCGAGCGCGCGACGCCGTTCACACCCATGGCCGCGCCGCCCACCAACGCGTACGGCACCGAAGCCGCGTCCAGCCGGGTACAGACCTCGTCGAAGAGCTTCAATCGGATTCGTGCTCGACGCAGCGGCTGAGGGTCCGGCCGATCCGGCGGGCGCGCGCGAGGACCGCGGCGGCCGTCTTCCGGTCCACGCACCGGGCCCGGGCGTAGAGCTCCACGTCGCGCTCCCCCAGCCGGAGCGCCAGGACGACGCGCTCGGCGCCCGAAAGGCGGGCGACGCGCTCGCGCACTTCGTCCCGCAGGGCATCCGCAACCGCGCTCATGGCCGGGAGTATAGCGAGAGCGGCTTCAGACGCGCATTTCCCGGAGCGGGTCCGCTCCTCGAGCGGCGGGTGCGTGCCAAAGAGTCCGGCGCGGCCGCCCGCGGCGCAGCCGCCAGCAGCAGCGCCGTCTTCATCCGGTTCATCGCGACACCTCCGCCCCGGGGCGAAACGATATCGCGCCCGGCCGCGCTACTCGTAGCGCAGGGATTCGATGGGGTCCAGGCGCGAGGCCTTCACGGCCGGGTAGAGGCCGAAGAAGATGCCGACCGACAGCGAGACGACGAGGCCCACCACCACCGACCAGAGCGGCGTCTCGGCCGGCAGGGCGTCGAAGACCTTCTTGACGCCGGCCGGCACGGCCACCCCCACGATCACGCCGAGGACGCCCCCGATGAGGGACAGCGTCGTCGCCTCGACCAGGAACTGCAGCACGATGTCGCGGCGGAAGGCGCCGACGGCCTTCCGGACCCCGATCTCGCGGGTTCGCTCCGTGACCGAGACGAGCATGATGTTCATCACTCCCACGCCTCCGATCAGGAGCGACACGAAGGCGATGAACACCATCGCCAGGGTGATGCCCTGGGTGATGCCCTGGAAGCTCTCGATCATCTTGTCGGGCGTCACGATCCCGAAGTCGTCCGGCTGGTCGAAGCGCACGCGGCGGCGCGTCCGGAGGACCTGCCGGACCTTGTCGATCAGGACCGGCACCTGCTCCGGCCGGTACGGCACGGTCGCGATGCGCAGCGCGTCGCCGTTCGAGCCGCCCACGCGGATCCACGGGAAGCGCCGATCGAAGGTGGTCAGGGGAATCACGACGAAGGCGTCCTGCGATTCCCCGAACATCTTGCCCTTCTCCTCGAAGACCCCGACGACGGTATAGGTCTCGTGGCCGAGCTGGACGCGCTTGTTCAGCGGGTCCTCCCTCGGAAAGAGGCGCTCGGCGATCTCGTGGCCGAGGACGATGACGTCCGCCGCGTGCTCCACGTCGAGCTCCGTCAGGAAGCGGCCCTGGGTCACGAACCGGCTCGTCGCGACGGAGTAGGGCTCCATGACCCCGAAGACCCGCGGGGACTGGACCTCGTTGGTCCGGTAGCGCAAGTGGTAGTCGGTGTTGTCCCACAGGTAGCGCTGGGGCGACACGGCCCGGGCCTCGGGCACCTGCTCCTTGATGGCGGCCGCGTCCTCGAGGGTCAGGTCCTTGCGCCGGAGCTCCGAATCCGGCCGCGGACCGCCCGGCCCGAAGCGGGGCTCGTACTTCTGCACCATCACGAGGGAGGCCCCGAAGCTCTGGAAGTTGCGCACCATCCCGTTGTTGAAGCCCGTGACGATCGAGACCATCGCGATGACGGTCGCCACGCCCACCACGATCCCGAGGACCGTCAGTCCCGCGCGCAGCTTGTGCGCGCGCACGGCGAGCAGGGCGAAACGCACGTTTTCGCCGAAGCCGCGGCGCAGGTGCCCGAACAGCCTGGACAAACGGGGCTATTCGTACCGCAGGGCTTCGATCGGGTCCAGGCGGGAGGCTTTGACCGCCGGGTAGAGGCCGAAGAAGACGCCGACCGACATCGACACGAGCAGGCCCACGAGGACCGCCCAGAAGGGCGTCTCGGCCGGCAGCGCGGCGAACGCGGCCTTGATCGCCGCGGGGACCGCCACGCCGACGATCACACCGATGACGCCGCCGAGCAGCGCGAGCGTCGTCGCCTCCGTCAGGAACTGCATGACGATGTCGCGCCGCAGGGCGCCGACGGCCTTGCGCACGCCGATCTCGCGGGTGCGCTCGGTGACGGAGACGAGCATGATGTTCATCACGCCCACGCCCCCGATGAGCAGCGAGATGAACGCGATGAAGATCATCGCGCCCGTGATGCCGCGCGTGATGCCCTGGAAGCTCTCGATCATCCGGTCGGGCGTCAGGATGTAGAAGTCGTCTTCCTTGTTGAACGGCACGCCGCGCCGCGCCCGGAGCAGGGCCCGGCCCTTCTCGATGACGGCGTCCACCTGCTCGGGCCCGTAGGGCACCGTCGCGATGTGGATCGTGTCGCCGCGGCTGTTCTTGATCTGGGGAAACTGCCGGTCGAAGGCCGAGAACGGGATGAAGAACCAGTGGTTGCTCGAGCCGCCGCCGAAGTCGCCCTTCTCCTCCATGACGCCGACCACGACGTACTTCCACCCGTTCAGCTCGACCGTCTTGTTGAGCGGGCTCTCGCGGGGGAAGAGCGCCTTCTGCACGTCGGTGCCGATGACGGCCACGGCCGCAGAGTGCTCGATGTCCGAGTCCGTGATGAAACGCCCGTGCTCGACGAAGTGGTTGTTCGCGAGCGAGTAGTCCGGGTACACGCCGGCGACGGTCGGCGCGGTCGACTCCTGGTCCCGGTACTTGACCGTCGGCGTCGTCCCGTCGAAGAGATACCGCTCGGGGGACACGGCGCGGATCTCGGGAATCTGGGCCTTCAGCGCGAGCGCGTCCTCGAGGGTCAGGTCCTTGCGGTTGCGCTCGGTGTCGGACCGGTGGCCGGGGCCGAACCGCATCGAGAACTTCTGGAACTGGACGAGCGTCGCCCCGAAGCTCTGGAAGTTGCGGATCATGTTGTTGTTGAAGCCCGTCACGATCGAGACCATCGCGATCACGGTGGCCACGCCCACGACGATCCCGAGCACCGTCAGGCCCGCCCGCAGCTTGTGGGCGCGGACGGCCAGCATCGCGAAACGCACGTTCTCGCCGAATCCCCGGCGCAGGTGCGAGATCAACGACGACATCGCCGCTTCCTATTCGTAGCGCAGGGCTTCCACGGGGGGCAGCTTGCTCGCCTGGTTGGACGGGATCCATCCCGCGAGAAGCCCGGTCACCGTCGCGACGGTCACCCCGAGGATCATGAACGACACGCGCATCTGCGCGGGAAAGACCTGCTTGACCGCCAGCGCGATGAGCGATCCGAGGATCACGCCGATCACGCCGCCGACGGCCGAGAGCAGCGCCGCCTCGAGCAGGAACTGGCGCCGGATGTCTTTCTTGCGGGCGCCGAGCGCGCGCCGCACGCCGATCTCCTTGGTCCGCTCGACGACGGAGACGAACATGATGTTCGCGATCACGATGGCCCCGACGACCAGCGAGATGCCGGAGATCAGGATCATCAGCAGAAACATGCCGGCCGAGATGTTGCGCCAGAGCGTCTGGAGCAGCTCCGCCGTGACGAGGCCGAACGGGTCGTCCGCGTTGTAGCCGGTCTTGCGCAGCGACCTCAGGATCGTCCGCACCTCGTCCGTCGCGACCGTGACGCCTTCGACGCCCCCCTTCGGCTTGAGGAAGATGCTGATGTCCTCGGTGGGGGCGATGCGCTTGTGGAAGACGGTCAGGGGGATGTAGACGACGTTGTCCTGGCTCTGGCCCATGACGCTGCCCTGCTTGGCCAGAGTGCCGATCACCTTCACGGGGAAGCCGTCGATCTTCATGACCTTCCCGATCGGGTCGATGTTCGGGAAGAGCTCGTCCTGGACGTCCCAGCCGATCACGGCGACGGGCACCGACTGGTTGTACTCGGCCTCCGTGAAGTAGCGCCCGCTCGCGATGTCGAAGTTCATGGCCTCGGCCATGTTGGGCGTGTGGCCCTGGACCTCGGTGGCGCCGAGCTTGCGGTCGCCGTACTTGACCGGCCGGTTGCGGTCGCCGCGCGCGCCGATCGACTGGCAGAGGCGGCACTCGCGGCGCACGACCTCCATGTCGGTCAGCGTCAGGTCCTTGCGCTTGCGCGCCAGCAGCCACTCCTCGCGGCTCGTGATGATCCCGTACTTGGTGAAGATGACGATGTCCGGGTTGAGGCCGATCACCTTGTCCTTGACGTAGCTGTTGAGCCCCGAGATGACCGAGACGACTCCCACGACCGTCGCCACGCCGATGATCACGCCGAGCAGGGTCAGGAACGCCCGCAGCTTGTGCCGCGTCAGCGCCGCACCCGAAACCCGGAAGAGCTCGGAGGTCGTCATGCCGGTTTCGGGCCGCCCTTGCCGCCGCCTTCCTTCTCGATGAGGACCTTGTCGCCTTCCTTGACCTGGCGCAGGACCTTGAACGGCCCGGTGACGATCTCGTCCCCGACGGCCGGCCCCTTCTTGACCTGGATCATGAGCTCGCCGGCGATGCCCGTCTCGACCTTGTCGAACACGAGCTTGCCGTCCTTGACCACGTAGACGCCTTCCTCGGTCTCGGGACGCGCTCCCGCCGCCGGCTTCTTCTCCTTGGACGGCACGTCGCGCACGACGAGGGCCTGGATGGGAATCGCGGTGGCGCCGTCGATGCGGCCGGTCACGATGTCGGCCGTGACGGAGAAGCCCGGGCGGATCGTGTCGGGCGGCTCGTCGAGGCGGATCTTCACCTTGAAGTTGATCGCCTCGGAGTTGGCGACCAGCGCCAGCAGGTCGGGGTCGGTCTTCGGGATCGGCGAGGAGCCGACCTCCGTCACCGTCCCCTGGAACTTGCGGTTCGGGTAGGCGTCGATCGCGAGCGTCGCCTTCTGCCCGACCTTGACCTGCGGCACCGAAGTCTCGTCGACCATCATCACGGCCTCGACCTCGGCCATGTCCGAGATCGTGAGCAGCTGCGTCCCGGCGTTGTTCATCGTCCCGATCACGGTGACCTCGCCTTCCTTGATCGGAAGGGTCGTCACGATGCCGTCGATCGGCGCCGTCACCGTCGTCTTGGACAGGGAATCGCGGCTGGCCGCGAGGTCGGCGCTCGTGGACTGCATCCGCTGCTCGGTGGCGGCCAGCGTGGCCTCCGCCGCGTCGAGGCTCGACTTGGCCTTCTGGTAGTCCGCCTCGGCCAGGATCTTGGCCTGGAAGTTCTGCTTCGCGCGCTCGTAGTCGAGCTTGGCCTGTTCGGCGTTGGCCCTGGCGGCGTCGAGGTCGTGCCGCATCGCCCCGAGGCTCGCCTCGCGGCCCTGCGCCTGGGCGGCGAGCTGGACGCGGTCGATCTGGAGCAGCAGCTGGCCCTTCTTGACGTGGTCGCCTTCCTTGACGGCCAGGTTCACGATCTGGCCCATCACGAGGGCGGACATGTCCACCTTGCGCTTGGCCTGGATCTTCCCGTTGGCGGTGACCTTGGAGACCAGGTCGATCTTCTCGACCTTGGCCGTCGTCACCCGGGGGACGTCCTTGTCCCGTCCGCGGATGAACGCGGTCAGGGCCCCGACGACGATGACCGCCGCCACGAGGCCCAGGATGATTTTCGTCCTCTTCGACATGCCTAGAACCCTCCGGCGCTAAAACGGCCTTTCGGCGTATCTTTCTCTACGGATGGGGCCTCCGAAAGTTCAAACACCTCCAGGCCATTGAAAATGCGGGGCATTTTCGTTAGCCTCACGCCCCCTGCGCCCATAGCTCAATTGGATAGAGCGTCTGACTACGGATCAGGAGGTTGGGGGTTCGACTCCCTCTGGGCGCACCAAATACCCCTGATGTAGCCTCCCGGCATGCCCTTTTCCCGGGACGACGAGCGCTTCATGCGCGAGG
The DNA here is from genome assembly GCA_041912555.1 of Thermoanaerobaculia bacterium. Taxonomy (GTDB): domain Bacteria; phylum Acidobacteriota; class Thermoanaerobaculia; order UBA5066; family Gp7-AA6; genus DAHUXD01. The sequence continues at coordinate 886 of JAYRMU010000010.1, read as the reverse complement.
CCCTGGCCTTCGCCCGGATCGCCTACGCAGAGCAGGAGGTCCCCATCGGGGCCGTCGTCGTCCGGGACGGGCGGATGATCGGACGCGGCCGGAACCGCCGGGAGCGCCTGGCCGACCCGACCCACCACGCCGAGATCGAGGCCATCCGGGAGGCAGGGACCGAGACCGGCCACTGGCGCCTGGAGGGCACCACCCTCTACTCCACCCTGGAGCCCTGCCCCATGTGCGCCGGCGCCGCCGTCAACGCCCGGATCGCCCGGATCGTCTACGGCTGCCCGGACCCGAAGGCCGGCTACTGCGGGACCCTCGGGAACATCCCCCGGGACGAGCGGCTCAACCACCGCTGCGAGGTGGAGGGCGGGCTGCTCGGCGCCGAATCGGCCGAGCTGCTCCAGCAGTTCTTCCGGGCGAAGCGTTGAGGGGGGCGGGGATGCGGCGGGGGCAACTTCTGTCCGAACAGCCCGGTCACCCGCGGGCAGATGGCGGTCTTCCTGGCCAAGGCCCTCGGGCTCGCATACGAGTAGGGACGCGTAGCCCAGGCCAGCCCTGCCGGCAGGGCTAGTGGCCCGACTGACATCCGCCGCCGAATCGGCTAGGATTCGCCGTCCAACCGCCCGGAGAGGTGCTGGAGTGGTTGATCAGGCCGGTCTCGAGCCGACCACCGAAGGCGAGCCGACCACCGAAGGCAGGCCCCCAGCAGTAGGCAACGTCGCGCGAAGCGCGGCGGTATCCCCCCGGCAGTAGGCAACGCCGTCCGAAGGACGGCGTTTACTCGCATGGAACTTCGAGCCGAGATCCTCTCCCGTCTCCCCAACTGACATCCGTCACCGAATCGGCTAGGATTCGCCGTCCAACCGCCCGGAGAGGTGCTGGAGTGGTTGATCAG
>JAYRMU010000009.1:0-46562 GCA_041912555.1 Thermoanaerobaculia bacterium | reverse complement strand
TCGGGTCGGTCATCTGTTTCAGGGTCGGTACAAGGCGTCGCTCGTCCGAGACGATCGGTACCTCTTCGCGCTCCTGCGCTACGTCCATCGCAACCCGGTCTCGGCCCGCATCGTGTCGCGCGCCGCCGACTACCCGTGGTCGAGCGACCGGTTCCTGCGGAAAGGACAGGGCCCCGCGTGGCTGGACGTCGATCCCCTGCTCGCCCTGCTCGATGGGTCTCCCCGAGCCGCCAGGCGGCGCTATGCCGCGCTGGTGGATGGGACTGAGCCGGCGTCGAGCGATGACCCGCGCGAGGCCGTCGAGCGCTCGGCGGCCAGTGCCCGCGTCGTCGAGGCCGATCCCGGCGTGGCGCACGACCCGGCGCTCCGCCAGATCCGGCTCGACGCGCTTCTCGAGATCGTCGCGGCCGAGTGCGGGCTCTCCCTCGCGGACCTCCTCAGCCGCGCACGAGGCGGCGAGGTCGCCGATGCGCGCTGCCGCGCCGCCTTTCTGGCGCGCCGCCTATTCCGGATCCCTGTCCGCCGCATCGCCTTGCGCCTCCGCCGCGACGACTCGTCGTTCGCCCGCCCGCTCGCCCGCCTGGAGAACCGCCTCGATCGCGACGACGACCTCCGAGCGCGCATGCAGCGCCTCACCGACACCCTCCTCCGCGCCGCCTCCCGCCCCGAAATCAGAAATCAGGACTGACCCCGTCTCCCTCGCTCCTGCTCCTTCCGCATCGCGAACGGCTTCGCGAAATCAGAAATCAGGACTGACCCCGTCTCCCTCGGGACTGACCCCGTCTCCCTCGGTGTTTGTACGGCGATTCAACATCAACGCCAGCCTCGCCTTGAAGCCGAGCGGCTGCGTCGTAGGACTCCTCTTCGAACCGAGCACCCTCGAACTCGGGCCCTTCTTGTGGTTCGGTGGTCTCCCGGGCGAACGGCTGGCGGACCTTTCCAATTATCCGGTCGCAAAGCACACAAGAGGGAATGCCCAAGGTGTGAAGGGGCAGAGGCCTGGAATCCGCGTCGTTCCACGGTCCGTATTCACCCCGGTGAAAGACATTCCAGAACTGGCGGCAAGAATGTTTGGCGACCACGTAACCCGCCGATGACGACTCGGCGTTGGGCGCTTGCGCGCTTGCGGGGTCTGTCCTGATCTCTGAATTCAAGTGTTCCTGCGAAGCAGACCGGCTCGATGGCTGCGGTTTACGAAACCGCTGCTCTACGCCCCGAAATCAGAAATCAGGACTGACCCCATATACCATCGTTGATATACAACTCCGGGGCCGCATTCGCGGAGCGCTCGGAGACCGGGTGACGTCCTGAGTTTCTCGCTGACCCAGAGCGACAGCATCACCCGCTTGAACAAAGCCTAACTTCTGCAGAGTCGGCCGAATGTTTCCCTGACCAACGCCTCCGTCTCAACGAAGGATGGTAATCGACGGAGCTCGCAGAGATTGACCTCTTCGCCTAGCCGATCAAGGTAGTTTGGTGGACTCCGGCGTCGACCCACGACCTCGCGTATGACGTCTGCGAGCAGCGCCTTAGGATCTTGAACTCCTTCAACATCCGAAACGGGTGGCAGGCCCAAGGCATGGAGGTCGCGCGTGGTACCAAGGACACGCCCCAACGCCTCCCCATCCGCCAGAGCCCAGGTCTCCATCATTCGAACGGGAACGACGGGGACTATTTCGATTGACAGGTCCGCAGCTCGAACCCTCGCAACCCCGGGCTGAACTCGCAATCTGAGCGCCTCATCACGATCCCGGCCGCCGTCCTGGTGTACGAACAGGACGTGGAATCCGGTCGCAAGGTCCCGGGCAACGTGAAGAATTCGGTAATCCAGCGCAGTCGATCGCGGCGTCGGCTCTTCGCAAGGGAAGATATCGCTAATATCCCCGACGAAACCAATGGATCGGGCAACCTCATCCGACAGACGGGAGAGCAAGGGTATGAGGAACCGCCGATCCGTTCTTCCTTCTCCAAAGAAGGCTAGACCGAGATAGCTCACTCACTCGCCGAATCGTCTGGCTGTGCGGAACTCAGTATTCGGTCCACCTCAATCTTGGACACCCCTGATTGGCCGAAGAACGAGCCCTGAGCCGACGAGACCGGTCGCATCCTTGTTCGGCGCCCGATGTTCCCTTGCCCGACACTCCGAACGGTATCGGCGAAGACTGCCTCCCCTGCCTCAAGCGCGGCTAGCACGACAGGGGAATGGCTATTCATCACAATCTGTCTTAGAGGCTCTGAGGGGTCAACTTCTTTGGCGCGATTGCTAGTCGCAAGCTCTCTTAGACGTGAAATCATCGCCTTCAAACGAAGAGGGTGAATTCCGTTTTCGGGTTCCTCGAAGAATAGAGGTCCGGGATATTGCGGGTCGTATAGAAAGGTTAGAAGAGCTAGCACACGGAGAGTTCCGTCGGATGCCACTCGAGAAGAGAACGGTGGCTCCTCGCCCATTTTTAGGGTCAGGCGGTATTCTCGTTTCTGCTGGTCGTGGTCAATCGATAGATGGCTAACGCTTGGAATCAGGCCGGCGAGTTCCGCAACGATTTCGGCCAGGTTTCCGTGCGGGCGCGACTGCGTCCTAGTCTCTCCCTCGATCCGCGCTAGCACGGCGGCCAAGTTTGAGCCATCTGCCTGAAGCCTCGTCGGGGCGGTGATCGGGCTCGGCTGGCGAAGCAAGAACGGATTGAGCTGAAGGAGACGCCACGAGCGCAACTCCTCGCCGAGAGCAAAAAGGTGGGGAAACTCAGCGCTGCGAATGCTTGAAAGGACCGTAGCCTCGGCCGCATCAGCTGGACGCGCTCTACCCGCACGACCGTCCTGTCTAACCTGAAAGCTAGTCGCTCCGCTGTCTCTCTCGGTCGTAAGCCAAGGCACATGACGGGTGTACCGCAAATGAGCCTTTCGAAAAGCTGTCGAAGACGACCGATACCAAGAGTCGGCTTGACGACCTATTGGTACAGCGCTCTCCCTCGAGACTACGAGCCTTTCGAATCCTCGCTTGTCCTGGCGGCGTCGAATCTCTACCTCGTACCTAACTCTCGAGTGCTTGGTATCCACGCGAGCACCCCAAGGGTCAGTTACGTTAGGAGGCAATAGCACCTCGGCAGCCAGCGAAATACGATCGCTCGGCTCGCCACCAGGTTTTAGGCGAAACAGCTCAAGGGGCTCACCTCGAAGAGCGGATATCGCGGAACGAAGATCGTGCTCCGCAAGCCGAGCAAGCAGTTGAACCGCGTCAAAGAAGTTCGACTTGCCCGAAGCATTTGCCCCGAGGATTACCGAGAACGCTGGCACATCCAGCGAAAAGGTGTCGAAGGTCTTAAAACCATCGATCTCAATTCGAGTCAACATGCGATTGGTTGCGCCGACTTGTTCTGCGCGGTGTGGCCGTTTTGTGTCGCCTAGCTACACCCCGACGTCGCCCCGCAGTTCATGCACTTGTAGCACGCCGCGCTCCGCACCATGATCGACCCGCACTCGTGGCACGCCGGCGCGTCCGTCGACGTCTCGAACGTCAGCTTCGACGACTCGCTCGCCGCGGTCCGCGTGACGGCCAGGCTCGTCACGGGCGACGGCTCGTTCGAGCTCGAGTCCCTGGCGATGATGCCGACGCCCTGCTTGTCCTCGGCGGACAGGAACTTCGACCCCAGCCACCGGAACACGTAGTCCACGAGCGACTTCGCGATCGGGACTTCCGGGTTCTTCGTGAACCCGGCCGGTTCGAAGCGCATGTGGGCGAACTTCTTGACGAGCGCCTCCAGCGGCACGCCGTACTGCAGTGTCAACGACACCGCCGTGGCGAACGCGTCCATCAACCCCGAGACCGTCGAGCCTTCCTTGGACATCTTGAGGAAGATCTCGCCGGGCTTCCCGTCCTCGTACAGCCCGACGGTGATGTACCCCTCGTGCCCGCCGACGTCGAACTTGTGCGTAATCGACCGGCGCTCGTCGGGGAGCTTCCGGCGGAACGGGGCCGGAACCGGCGCCGTGGCCTTGCCGACGTACTCGAGCGTGCCGCGCGCCGTCGGCGACTTGGAGTCGCTCTTCGACGCCGCGGTGTTGAGCGGCTGCGTGCGCTTGCAGCCGTCCCGGTAGATCGCGATGGCCTTCAGGCCCTGCTTCCAGCCGTCCATGTACACGCCGGCGATCTCGTCGGGCGTCGCGTCGGGCGGGAGGTTGACGGTCTTCGAGATGGCGCCCGAGAGGAACGGCTGGACGGCCGCCATCATGCGGACGTGGCCCGTGTAGTGGATCGAGCGCGTGCCGTTCAGCGCGCGGAACGCGCAGTCGAAGACCGGCAGGTGCTCGGGCTTGAAGCCCGGGGCGTTCTCGATCGTGCCCTTCTCGTCCGCGTAGTCCACGATCGTGTTGATCTCCTCGGGCGTGTAGCCGAGGCGCTTCAGGGCGAGCGGGACGGTCTGGTTGACGATCTTGATCGTGCCGCCGCCGACGAGCTTCTTGTACTTGACGAGCGCGAGGTCGGGCTCGACGCCCGTCGTGTCGCAATCCATCATGAAGCCGATCGTGCCGGTCGGCGCGAGGACGGTGACCTGGCCGTTCTTGTAGCCGTGCTCGCGGCCGAGGTCGAGCGCCGCGTCCCACGCCTGCTTCTGCGCCTTGTGGAGCTCGGCGGGCACGCCCTTGGGCGGGACCTTCGCGGCGGCTTCGCGGTGCATGCCGATGACGTCCAGAAACGCGTCGCGGTTGGGCGCGTAGCCGGAGAAGGGCCCGAGCTCGGCCGCGATCTTCGCGGACTGCAGGTAGCCCTCGCCGCACATGAGCGACGTGATCGCCGCGGCGTACGCCCGGCCCTCGTCGGAGTCGTACGGCAGACCCGCCGCCATGAGGAGCGCACCGAGGTTCGCGTAGCCGAGGCCGAGCGGGCGGAACTTGTGGGAGTTCTCCTCGATCGCCGGCGTCGGGTACGAACAGTTGGAGACGAGCATCTCCTGCGCCGAGATGACGACGTCGCACGCGTGGCGGAAGGAGGCCACGTCGAAGGAGCCGTCCTCGGCGTTGAAGAACTTCATGAGGTTGAGCGACGCGAGGTTGCAGGCCGAGTCGTCCACGAACATGTACTCGGAGCACGGGTTCGAGGCGTTGATGCGGTGCGTCGCCTTGACCGGGTTCCAGCGGTTGATCGTCGTGTCGTACTGCATGCCCGGATCGCCGCAGATCCACGCGGACTCGGCGATCTTGGCCATGAGGTCGCGCGCCTTGTGCGTCTTGTACGGCTGGCCGGTCAGGACTTCCTTCGTCTGCCACTCGCCGTCCTTCTCGACGGCCTCCATGAACTCGTCGGTGACGCGCACGGAGTGGTTGGCGTTCTGGAAGAAGATCGACGCGTACGCCTCGCCGTTGAACGAGCCGTCGTAGCCGGCGTCGATCAGCGCCCAGGCCTTTTTCTCTTCGTTGGCCTTGGACGTGATGAATTCCTCGACGTCCGGGTGGTCGATGTTCAGGATCACCATCTTCGCGGCGCGGCGGGTCTTGCCGCCCGACTTGATCGCGCCCGCGAACGAGTCGAAGCCCTTCATGAAGGAGAGCGGGCCGGAGGCGGTGCCGCCGGCGGAGAGGCCTTCATGGGAGCCGCGGATCGACGAGAGGTTCGAGCCCGTGCCCGAGCCGTACTTGAAGAGCATGCCCTCGGTCTTGGCGAGGCCGAGGATCGAGGACATCGAGTCGCCGCAGGAGTTGATGAAGCAGGCCGAGCCCTGGGGGCGCGGCTCGATGCCGACGTTGAACCACACGGGGGAATTGAAGGAGGCGACCTGGTTGACGAGGATCGCCGTCAGCTCGTCGTGGAAGGCGTCGCGGTCGGCGGCGGTGCGGAAGTAGCCGCCCTTCTCGCCGAAGCCCGTGATCGTGTCGGAGACGCGGTCGATGAGCTGGCGGACGGAGGTCTCGCGCTCGGGCGTGCCGGCGCGGCCGTGGAAGTACTTCTGGACGACGATGTTCGTGGCCGTCTGGGACCACGACTTCGGCACCTCGACGTTCTTCTGCTCGAAGATCGTCTCGCCCTTCTCGGACGTGATCGCGGCTGTTCGCAGCTCCCACTCGATCGCGTCGTACGGCGACACCGACGGGTCCGAGAAGACCCTGCCGAACGTCAGGCCCTTCAGGCCCTTCTGCGGAGCGCGCCGCTCGGCCGCCTGCTCCGTCGCCGTCTCCCGAGAAACCCCCACCCCTTTTTCCGTCGTGCTCATTCCACCCATCCTCCTTCCGCCCCCGAAACTCCCACCCGATGCGAATGCTCCGCCCTCGTCAGAGGAACCCGGTCACCCTCCCGACAGATGCGGATGAGTCGCCAGCGTTGCCCATGAGCGTAAGACCGGCCGGAACCCTGAGTCAACGGAAAAGTACAAGATGTTGTGGGTGGGGCCGGAGCACCCCCATGGGTATTGGGGCCTCAGGAATTATGGCACGCCGATTGCTGTTCCCATGGGCATGAGACGAAAGCTGGAGATCGAGCATCCAACCAGCATGATGGAGAGCTCGGAAAAGGTCCGTACGGCAAGGGTTTCGTTCCGGTCGGTTTTTCCGGTCGAAAGCGGCCGCCTCGCGATTGGTCACTTCAACCGTCCTCTGGCTGACGCGGAGTGTCGCGCGATCCGCGGCGCGTGGGAGCGCTCGCTGCTTCCCGGCGTCGAGGATCTCGAGGTGACGCCGAGCCAGGTGTCGTTCGTCACGCCGCCGAAGGCGGTGGACGCGACCTGGGCTTCGATCGACTCGCTCCTCGCCGCCCCCGCGCTCGCCAAGGCGTCCTGACGGGCGACGTTCCCGCTAGTTCGGGAAGTACAGTCCCAGCGCCTTCGACAGGAAGACGGCCATCTGGCCGCGCGTCAGCGCCTGATCCGGGCAGAAGTTGCCTCCCCCGCAGCCCGCCGTGATCCCCGACGCCGCGAGCGCCTCGACGAACTGGAAGAACGGGTGCGAGCTCGGCACGTCGTTGAAGGTGGCCGTGGCGGGCGCGGGGCTGACCTGCAGCTTGTAGTCGAACCGGATTCCCTGGATGCGGTGGCCGGACGAGAGGATCGCGAGCACGGCGTAGGCGTTCCTGTTGTCGATCGTGAACGGAGGGGCCGCCAGGAAGGTGATCACGTTGGCGCCTCCGCTGAAGGGGGGAGGCGTGAGGGTCATCAGGCCCAGGCTTTTCGTGCCCGGCACGCCGCCGTACACCGCGATGGAGGGCTCGGTCGCGACGTCGTCGAAATAGTAGAGAGTGGCGGACGTCACGAGGGCGCCGGTCGGCAGGTGAAGCGGGAAGGCGATGTCCGTGCCGGCGCCGATCGGACGGACGTCGTCGCAGTCGACCGCCGAGTAGGTCAGGGTGTCGTCGCGGGAGGACGCGTCGCAGGGGCCGACCGTGTAGGAGCTCGTTCCGGAGGTTCCCCAGTCGGGCGCCGCGACGACGGGCTGGAGGGCCGGCTCGGCGGCGGCCTGCTCCGGGGTGATCCAGCGGCCCATCCGGGCGACCAGGCCCTCGTGGGGCTGCGACTGCGTCTGGGCCTGTGCGGCGGCGGAAAGAGGGAGCAGGGCGCAGGCGAAGGCAGCGAGGGCGCGCTTCTGTCTCGTCATTGGATACCTCCAGGGTCATTAGTGTCGCACCGTGCGCAACGGGGGCGGCGGGATGCGGACGGGTCCGGCTCAAGTCGCTCCAAAGGCGGGGTTTCCGCCGAGGTTGCACCCGGCAGCTCTCACGGACCATAATTCATGGTTGAGGAGACACATACAAATGTCCACTGTCGAATCCACCCCGACGCCGATCACGATGGGCACCCCGGGCGCGCTCCTGTCGCTGACGGACGCCGCGGTCGCCAAGGTCAAGTACTTCGCCGGAACCATGGCGGACGCCCAGGGCAAGCCCCTGCGCATCTTCGTCCAGGGCGGCGGCTGCTCCGGTTTCCAGTACGGCTTCACGTTCGACGACCGGAAAGAGGGCGACACGGTCATCTCGACCGGAGGCATCGAAGTCGTCGTCGATCCGCAGAGCGCGACGTACCTGAAGGACGCGAAGGTCGACTTCGTCGAGGACATGCGCGGCGCGGGGTTCTCGGTCACGAACCCGAACGCCACTGGCGGCGGCTGCGGCTGCGGGAAGTCGTTCAACGCGTAAGACGGTTTCGAGACAGCGAAAGCGAGAGCCCCGCGCAAGCGGGGCTCTCTTGTTTTTGGGGCGGGAGGAGGTTGGCGCCGCTCCTCCTCGACCCTCTCCCCCCGGCGGGGGGAAGAGGGCGAGGGTGAGGCCGGCGTTTCGCCGTCCCGGCACTAGAACCGCACGACCGCTCCGAACTGGTACCCGCGCGGCGCGTTCAGGGCGCTGCGGGTCGAAGGCTTGCCGAGGTTGTCTCCCGGCACGAGCACGACCTTCGTGTTGTCGATCGCCGGCTGCTGGTTCGTGACGTTGAAGATGTCGGCCTTGACCGCGATCTCGACGGGCTCGAACGTCTTGAAGTTCGCCTCGAACGAGAAATTGAGCTGGTACCAGTCGGCCAGGCGCGACGAGCCCTGCGGGGTGTCGTAGTAGACGTCGTTGTCGCCGTTGATCGTCAGGCTGCGCTGCGCCTGGTACGGCAGGCCGGTGAAGTACGTGAACGACGGCGCGGCCGTCAGGTTCGCGAACGACGTCGGATACGTGTACGCCGCGTAGAGCTTGACCGAGTTCGTCACGTCCCACGGCAGCGGGCCGCCGCGGTTGTGCCCGAGGATCTCCGGGCACGGCCCCGAGACCGCCGGCTGGTTGCCCGCCGCGGCCACGGTGCACGTGTCGGTCGGGTAGTCGAGCAGCTGCGACGTGAACGCCGTGAGCGAGTACGAGCGGTCGGCGTTGCCGCGGGCCTGCGACCACGTGTAGCTCGCCAGGGCCTGGAAGTTGTTCGAGAAGCGCCGGTTGAACGTGATCTCGGCCGCCTTGTAGTCGCGGTCGATCACGTCGTTCGAGAAGTTGATCGGCGTCAGGAACTTGAAGCCCGCGTCGTCCAGGCGCTTGATGTCGTCCACGATGTCGTTCCACTTGCGGTAGACGCCGCGCACGCCGACGGCCATGACGCTGCCGAGCTGCTGCTGGAAGGACAGGTCGTACTCGTCCACGTAGGACGGCTTCAGGTTCGGGTTGACCGGCTGCTGGTTGCCGCCGGCGCGGATCGGGTAGTCGAACGCCCACTCGCTCCCGGTCCACCGGTACACGTCCGCGTCGGATTCCTGCGGCACGCCGCTGTAGATCGAGTCCACGATCGTCTGGGCGAGGAACTCGTAGTAGCGGCCCCACCCCGCCGAGAGCAGCGTCTTGCCGTCGCCCTTGATGTCCCAGGTGCCGAAGAGCCGCGGCGCCAGCGTCGTCGTGTCGATGACGGCGTTGTTGAGGTCGCTGCGGGCGTGCTGGATGTCGGCGCGCACGCCCAGGTTGAACGAGATCCGGTCGGTCAGCTCGAAGCGGTCGAGCCCGTAGATGCCCCAGATCGTCCCCTTCGAGACGGACGGCACGGGCGGCGTGAAGCGGAACCACTGGTCGCCCGGCTGCAGGATCGGCTGGTGCGTCGAGGCGTCGAACTGGTCCACCACGAAGAGCTCGTTGTTCTCGTAGAAGTAGAAGTTCTCGGACTGGATGTCCTGGTAGTCCACGCCGACCTTGATGCTGTGGTTGTGGCCGGCGAGCGAGGTGAAGTAGTTCAGGGCGATGTTGCCCTGGTTGCGCGGGCGGTCCACCGCGCCGACGTACGGCGTGCCGTTGTAGGCGAGGCCGTCCTCGAGCGAGAAGTAGGGAGACCCGCTGCCCGGGTAGGGCGCGAGTCCCAGGCCGCCGCGCTGGCCGGCGTAGGTCGCCTCGACCGAGAAGTTCGAGCCGAAGACGCCCGTGTAGCGCGCCTGCCAGATGCAGGCCCACGGGCAGTCGTTCGACTGGCCCTGCACGGTGAGCGCGGCCGTGTCCGCGGCGGCGCCCCAGTAGTCCCGCACGATCCCGGTGTAGGGATCGGCCTGCGCCGAGAAGGTGATCGACTGCGACGGCGTGATCATCCCGGTCAGCTTGCCCTGCCAGGCCACGAACGTCGGCGTCTGCGAGTAGCTCTGGCCGGTCCCGCCCGGCAGCGTCGAGGACGTCTGCGTCTGCGCCGCGGCCACGACCTGCGGATTGCGCTGGTAGGCGCCGAAGAAGAAGATCCGGTCCGTCCAGACGGGCCCGCCGAGCGTGAACGAGTAGTTGTAGGCGTTCTCGTCGATCTTCTCGCGCGCGAAGGGCTCGCCGTTGAGCGAGTTGATCCCCTTGTTCTGCGAGTTCCAGGAGTCGTTGGTCACGAGGGCGCGCGCGGTGCCGTGGAACTGGTTCGTGCCGGTCTTCGTCACCACGTTGACGACCGCGCCCTGGAAGCGGCCGTACTCCGCCGAGACCGCGGCGTTCGAGACGACGACTTCCTGGATCGTGTCGAAGTTGTTGTTCGCGCCGAAGGTCCCCGTCGTCGGGTCGGTCGTGTCCACGCCGTCGAAGAGGAAGACGTTGCCCGAATCCGGCGCGCCGCGGGCGTTGGGGTTGCCGTCGCCGTCGATGTCGTTCTGCCCGGGCGCGAAGTCCACGACGGTCTGGTAGGCGCGGGCGATCGGCAGCTTGTCCGTCAGCTCGGACGGCACCGTGGTCGCGTCCACGGGGTTGGTCTTGTCCACCAGCGGCGCGTCGCCGACGACGGTGACGGCCTCCTCGGCCCGCGAGAGCTTGAGCGCGACCGTCAGGTCCGTCGTCTTCTCGGGCGCCACCACGTTGCCCGAGGACTGGTAGCTCTCGAAGCCCGAGATCTGCACGCGCACCGTGTAGCTGCCGGGTGGCAGCAGCGCGAAGTTGAAATGGCCCGAAGCGTCCGTGACGCCGGTGCGGCGGAAGCCCTTGTCGAGGCTCGTGACCTCGACGGTCGCGCCGGGAAGCGCGCCGCCCGACTCGTCCCGGACGTGCCCGGCGAGATTTCCGAAGAGCGACCCGTCGGCGAGGGCGCAGGGCGCCGCCGCCGCGAGGGCCAAGAGCAACGAAGCGACGATGCGTCGAATGACCGCCATGTCCGTCTCCTCCTGCGCCGCGCACTTCGGTGTGCCGGCGCGACACGGAGGGAGAGCAACACCGCTGCCACGGGCGCGCGCGGCGCGGTCCGTCGACGAAGGGCGGCGGCGGGAGGACGACCGCCCTGCGCCGCATGACGGGAAGAGGCCGAGAAGTTTCCGAATCCGAAATTCCGGAAACGCCCCGGAGATTTTGGAGCCGCGCCGGGAGAAGATGGCGCGCGATGCGGATCGGCGCGAAGGGACGATGGCTCGCGGCGGCGCTGGCGGCCGGCGTCCTGCTCGCGGCCGGCCGCCTCGTCCCGTTCCGCGAGTGGCTCCAGGCGTTCGGCCTGTGGGTGGCGGGGCTCGGGCCCGCCGCGTACGCGCTCTACGCCGCGGCCTACGTCGCGGTCACCGTTCTCCTCATGCCGGCCTTCCTGATGACGCTCGGCGCGGGGTTCTTCTTCGGCCTCCTGCCGGGAGTGGCGGTCGTCTCCGCCGGATCCACGCTCGGAGCGGCCGCGGCGTTTCTCATCGCGCGCCACCTCGCGCGCGAGCGCGTCGCGCGGTTCACGGGCGGCAACGCGCGCTACGCCGCCATCGACCGCGCGATCGGGCGCAAGGGCTGGCGCATCGTGTTCCTCCTGCGCCTCTCCCCGCTCGCTCCCTTCGTGGTCTCGAACTACTTCTACGGCCTGACGGCGGTCCGCTTCTGGCCGTACGTCCTCTCGAGCTGGGTCGGGATGCTCCCGCTGACTTTTCTCTACGTCTCCCTCGGCGCCGCGGCCCGCGAAGTCGCCGTCGCTCCCACGGGCCCGGCCGGCCCCTGGAAGTGGGTGCTGCTCGGAGGCGGAGTGCTGGTGACGCTCGCGGCGACGCTCTACGCGGGGAGGGTCGTGAGGGAAGCGCTCAACGGCGAGGAGGAAGTAGTGCTAAGCAGTAAGCGTTGAGCTTCGCTCATCGCGCCTCCTGCCTCCCGCCTCCCGCCCTCTACTCCGGCTTCTTCTTCGCCGCGTCGAGCGTCGTCAGGATGTCCGACTCGCGCTGGAGGACGTTCTTCCCGTAGCTCTTCTTGGTGATGAAGACGGCGTCCACCTGGATGTAGGACACGCCCTTCGGGAGCAGGTCCTTCCTGTAGTGCCAGACCTCCTGGTAGTCGTAGTCCGAGTTCGCGGCCTGGGTTCCCGGGCCCGAGAAGTGGTCGTCGAGGGAGGCGAGCTGCGTGGTCGAGACGCGCCCGGAGGTCGCGCCGCTCACCTTCTGCGAGTTCTGGTACGCCTGCCTCTCCGCCTGCTTCTGGGCGATCATCGAGTCCTGGCTGCCGACCGAGGACATGCCCGCGTCCTCCGACTTGTCCTCCTTGGCCCCGAGGCGCTTGCGTCCGCCGTACGTCGGCGGTCCGAGCAGCACGAACACCATGCCGCGGTCCGTCACGCTCCCCCGCTTCTTGTCCTGGCCGAAGTTCGCGTCGGCGAACGCGACGCGCTTCTCGAAGGTCGGCCGGAACGAGTGGTCGTCCTCGGAGTCGCGCGCGAGCCAGAACTTCTCGACGAACGCGGCCCGGTCGGCGTCCGTCGCGGCCGCCGCCCACGCGGCCTTCTCGTCGGGCGACATCAGCCACTGGACGGGGCCGTCGCCCCACGCCGCCGTGACCGGCTCGGGCTTGGAGGCGGGCGCCTGGAAGTCTGCGTAGGCGCGGGCGATCGAGGGCCCGGCCGACGCGATCGCCTTCTGCGCCGCCGCGAACGCCGCCACGGCCTTCTTGGAGTAGACCTTGTCGTCGATCGACGCGTTGGGCTGGAGGCGGAGGAAGGCCTCGAAGTCGGCCTGCGCCTTGGCGCCGCTGTCGAGGTTCGCCTCGCACACGCCGCGGTAGAAGGCGAGGGGCGCCTCGAGCTGCGGCCGGATCTTCTCGTTCGCCGGCTTGGCGGCCTCGACGTCGAGGACCTCCATCGTCACGAGCGCGTCGTTCCACGAGCCCGCCTTGACCTGCTCCTTCGTCTTCTGGAACAGCTCCGGCACGGTATCGGCGGCCGCGAACCGTGCGGCGGCCGCGATCGCAACCACGACGAGAAAACGCTTCATCGTCCGCCTCCTGTCCCCTGCCGGCCGCTCACGGCTCACCGGTCACTCCGGCCTCTTCTTCGCCGCCTGCAGCGTCGCCAGGGTCGTCGAGTCGCGCTGCAGGACGTTGGAGCCGTAGCCCTTCTTCGTGATGAACGCGACGTCCACCTGGATGTAGGACACGCCCTTGGGAAGCAGCTCCCGCCGGTAGTGCCAGACCTCCTGGTAGTTGTTGTTCGACTCCGCCGCCTGAGTGGACGGGCCCGAGAAGTGGTCGTTGATCGCCGCCGCCTGGCCCGAGGACACCCGGCCGCTGGCCGAGGCCGTGGCGGCCCGGTTCATGGCGATCCGCGCGTCGGCCGAGCTGACGGTCGACATGCCCGCGTTCTCGGACGTGTCCTCGCCGGCGCGGATCGGCCGGCGCCCGCCGTAGGTGGGAGGACCGAGCAGGACGAACACCATGCCGCGGTCGGTCAGGCTGCCGCGCTTCTTCTCGTCCTGGTCGAAGCGCGCGTCGGCGAACGCGGCCCGCCGCTCGAAGGTCGTCTTGAAGACGTTGTCCCCGTTGCCCGGGTTCGGGTTTCGCGCCTCCCAGAACTTCTCGACGAACTCGGCCCGGTCGGCCGGCGCCAGCTGCGCCCACGAGGCCTTCTCGTCGGCGGTCATGATCCACTGGACGGGGCCCTCGGCCCACCTCTCGTCGGGAGGGTCGCTCATGTTCGGCGGGGCCTTGAACTCCTGGTAAGAGGTGAAAAGGGAGCTCGACCCTCCCGAGGCGGCGATGCCCGCCGGGGCCGCCCCCTTGCGCGCGGCCTCGAACGCGGCGACCGCCTTCTTCGAGTACATCGCGGGATCCATCGAGGCGTTCGGCTGGAGGTCCAGGAACGCCTCGAAGCTCGTGCGCGCCTTGTCCGCGTCGCCGAGGTTGGCCTCGCAGACGCCCCGGTAGAAGAAGAGGGGCGCCTGGAGCTGTTTCTGGACGTTCTCGTTGCCGGGCCTGGCCGCCTCGGCGTCGAGCGCGTCCATGGTCTTC
This sequence comes from Thermoanaerobaculia bacterium, assembly GCA_041912555.1. GTDB lineage: Bacteria > Acidobacteriota > Thermoanaerobaculia > UBA5066 > Gp7-AA6 > DAHUXD01. The sequence continues at coordinate 32,446 of JAYRMU010000009.1, read as the reverse complement.
ATGGCGTCCTGCCAGGACCCCGCTTTGACCTGGTCTTTGGTCTGCTGGAAGAGCTGCGGAACGGATTGGCCCGCGAGGAGCGCGGCGGAGACGAAAAAGGCCGCAAACAGCGCAATTCGCTTCATGGAAATGACCCCCGGCCGGGAATTCTACGCCCGGATCGAACCCGGACTTTGCTTCCGGCGGCCCGCAAAGATGAAATATATTGCCGGCGCCGCCATGGCCCAGATCTTCCATCGCAGCACGAACACCATTTCCCGCGTGTCCGTCTTCGGCGCGGTGTTCTTCATTGCCCTGCTCGGCTGGCTCTTCGACGCCCTGAACCGGTCGCCGTACACGACCCAGCAGGGGGTCGCGCGGGTCCAGCCGGTCCAGTTCTCCCACCAGCACCACGTCGGGGCGATGGGGATCGACTGCCGGTACTGCCACACGAGCGTGGAAAAGGCGGCCTACGCCAACATCCCGCCCACGAAGACCTGCATGAACTGCCACTCGCAGATCTGGAGCCAGTCGCCGGAGCTCGAGCCCGTCCGCGAGAGCTGGCGGACCGGCCGGTCCATCGAGTGGGTCAAGGTCTACGACCTGCCCGACTACGTCTACTTCAACCATTCCATCCACGTCGCCAAGGGCGTCGGCTGCGAGACCTGCCACGGCCGCATCGACAAGATGCCGCTCGTGTCGCAGCACCCGAGCCTCCAGATGTCCTGGTGCCTCGACTGCCACCGGGCGCCGGAGAGGTACCTGAGGCCCCGCGAGGACGTGTTCACGATGGGCTACGTCCCCGCCGGCACCCAGGAGGAGATCGGGACGCGCCTGAAGGCCGAATACCGGATCCGTCCGAGCTTCGAGCTCACGGACTGCACGACGTGCCACCGATGAGCGAAGACGCGGGAGGCAGCGTGCGGAACGCAGGAGCCGGGCCGAGCATCGAGGAGGCGCGCACGCGGCTCGGGGCCCTGGAGGGCCGCGAGTACTGGCGCAGCCTCGAGGAGCTCCTCGAGACGGAGGACTTCCGCGAACACCTCCACCGCGAGTTCCGCACGCCGATCGACTCGGGCGTGAACCGCCGGGAGCTGCTGACCCTGATGGGCGCCTCGATCGCGCTCGCCGGGCTGACGGGCTGCACGCGGCAGCCGACCGAGAAGATCTTCCCCTACGTCAAGGCCCCCGAAGAGCTCGTGCCCGGCGTGCCGCTCTTCTACGCGACCGCGCACGTCCACGGCGGCTACGCCCGCGGCGTCCTCGCCAAGAGCTACGAGGGCCGCCCGATCAAGATCGAGGGCAACGAGCTCCACCCGGCGAGCCTCGGCGGCACCGACGTCTTCGCGCAGGGCTACATCCTCAACATGTACGACCCGGATCGCTCGCAGACGCTGACGCAGCGCGGCGAGATCCGGCCGTGGAGCGCCTTCCTCGCGGCCGCCCGCATCGCCCTCGAGAAGGAGCGGCCGGCGCGCGGGGCCGGGATCCGGTTCCTGACGGGGACCGTCACGTCCCCCACGCTCCAGAAGCAGATCGCCGGCGTGCTCGCCGCATTCCCGGACGCGAAGTGGGTCGCCTGGGAGCCGGCCGGCCGCGACAACGTCACCGAGGGCGCGCGCCTGGCGTTCGGCGAGCCCGTCGAGCCCCGCTACGGCTTCGACCGCGCGGACGTCGTCCTGTCGCTCGAGGCCGACTTCCTCGCCTCCGGGCCGGCCATGCCGCGCGCCGTGCGCGAGTTCGCGTCGCGGCGCCGGTCCGGGACGCCGAGCCGCCTCTACGTCGTCGAGTCCACCCCGTCGCTCACGGGCGCCCGCGCCGACCACCGGCGTCCGATGTCCCCGGCCGAGATCGAGGCCTTCGCGGCGTCCGTGGCGGTGGCCGTGGGCGCGATCGCCTCCGCGGCGCCGACCGATCCGTTCGTCGAGGCCGTGGCGGCCGACCTCAAGGCCCACCGCGGTACGGGTCTCGTCCTCGCCGGCGAGTCGCAGCCCCCGGCGGTCCACGCGCTCGCCCACGCGATCAACGAGGCGCTCGGCAACGCCGGCAGCACCGTGACCTACTCGGACCCGGTCGCCGGCGGCCCGCAGAACCAGGCGGCCGCGCTCGCCGAGCTCGTCCGCGACATGGAGGCGGGCAAGGTCACCACCCTCGTCGTCGTCGAGGGCAACCCCGTCTTCACCGCGCCCGCCGACCTCGGGTTCGCGAAGGCGCTCGACAAGGTCGGCCTGCGGATCCACCTCGGCCTCTACGACGACGAGACCTCGCGCGCGTGCCACTGGCACGTCGCCGCCGCGCATCCCCTGGAGGCCTGGAGCGACGCGCGCGCCTACGACGGGACCGTCACGATCCTCCAGCCGCTCATCGCGCCGCTGTTCGGCGGCAAGTCCGCGCACGAGCTGCTGGCGGCCTTCTCCGACCAGCCCGAGAAGACCGGCCACGACATCGTCAAGGAGTCCTGGAAGGGGCGGCTGCCCGGCGCCGACCCGGAGGCCGCCTGGCGCAAGGCGCTCCACGACGGCCTCGTCGAGGGCACCGCGCTGCCCGCGAAGAGCGTGAAGGTCCGCACCGACCTCGCCTCCGAGATCCGCGTCCCGAAGCCCGGCACGGGGCTCACGCTCCTCTTCCGCCCCGATCCGACCATCTGGGACGGGACGTACGCCAACAACGGCTGGCTGCAGGAGCTCTCCAAGCCGCTCACGAAGCTGACCTGGGACAACGCGGCCCTGATCGCGCCCGCGACCGCCCAGAAGCTCGGCGTGACGACCGAGGACGTGATCGAGCTCTCGGCCGGCGGCCGCAAGGTCTCGGCGCCCGTCTGGGTCATGCCCGGCCAGGCCGAGAACTGCGTGACCGTCCACTTCGGGTACGGCCGCACGCGCGGCGGGCGCGTCGCCAACGGCAAGGGGTTCGACGCGTACGCGCTGCGCACCTCGGCCGCCCTCTGGGCCGCGCCGGGCGTCGAGGTCGCGAAGACCCTGCAGCGCGCGTCCCTCGCGACGACGCAGCACCAGTACGCCATGGAGGGGCGCGACCCGGTCCGCTCCGTCACGGCCGAGGCCTACCGCAAGGACCCCGGCGTCGTCGCGCGGATGGGCGAGGAGCCTCCCGGCCCGCACGACACGCTCTACCCGAAGCTGCCGACGGGCAGCTACGCGTGGGGCCTCTCGATCGACCTCGCGTCCTGCGTGGGCTGCAACGCCTGCGTCATCGCCTGCCAGTCCGAGAACAACATCCCGGTCGTCGGCAAGGACCAGGTCGCAAGGGGCCGCGCGCTCCAGTGGATCCGGGTGGACCGCTACTACAAGGGGAGCCTCGACAACCCCGAGACGGTCCACCAGCCGGTGACGTGCATGCACTGCGAGAACGCCCCGTGCGAGGTGGTCTGCCCCGTCAACGCGACGGTCCACAGCGCCGAGGGCCTCAACCAGATGGTCTACAACCGCTGCGTCGGCACGCGGTACTGCTCGAACAACTGCCCGTACAAGGTCCGCCGCTTCAACTTCTTCCTCTACACCGACTACACGACCGAGATCCTGAAGCTCGCGCGCAACCCGGACGTCACCGTCCGCAGCCGCGGCGTCATGGAGAAGTGCAGCTACTGCGTCCAGCGGATCAACCGCGCGCGCTACGACGCCGAGAAGGAAAACCGCCCGATCCGCGACGGCGAGATCGTCACGGCGTGCCAGCAGGCGTGCCCCGCGCAGGCGATCGTGTTCGGCAACGTCTCGGACCCCGCCAGCCGCGTCTCGAAGGCGAAGGCCGAGCCCCGCAACTACGGCCTCCTGACGGAGCTCGGCACGCGGCCGCGCACGACGTACCTCGCGTCCCTCTCGAACCCCAACCCCGCGCTCGCCCCCGCGGCGGGCGCCGAGGAGAAGCCCCGTGGCTGACGGCACGCCGACCCCGGCCGCCGAGAAGCCGGCGACGCCGCCGGGCGCGATCCTCGCGCCGGGCTACTCGTTCACGACCCTCACCGACAAGCTCGCCTCGATCGCGCTGTCGCGCCGCACGCCGGCGGCCTGGTTCGTGGGCGCCGCCGTGGGCTTCGCGCTCACGATGGTGCTGCTCTCGACGATCACGTACCTCGTCTTCAAGGGCGTCGGCATCTTCGGCGTCAACGTGCCGGTCGGCTGGGGCTTCGACATCCTCAACTTCGTCTGGTGGATCGGCATCGGCCACGCCGGCACGCTCATCTCGGCGATCCTGCTCCTGCTGCGCCAGTCCTGGCGCAACTCGATCAACCGCTTCGCCGAGGCGATGACCATCTTCGCCGTGTCGTGCGCGGGCCTCTACCCGCTGCTCCACACCGGCCGCCCCTGGCTCGACTACTGGCTGATTCCCTACCCGAACACCATGGGCATGTGGCCGAACTTCCGCAGCCCGCTCATCTGGGACGTCTTCGCCGTCTCGACCTACGCGACGGTGTCGCTGCTCTTCTGGTACGTCGGGATGATCCCGGACCTCGCGACCCTGCGCGACCGGGCCAAGAAGCTCTGGGCGAAGATCCTCTACGGCGCCCTCGCGATGGGCTGGCGCGGGTCGGCCCGCCACTGGCAGCGCTACGAGACGGCGTCGCTCCTGCTCGCCGGGCTCGCGACGCCGCTCGTCGTCTCGGTCCACACGGTCGTGTCGTTCGACTTCGCCGCGGGCGTCGTCCCGGGCTGGCACGCGACGATCTTCCCGCCCTACTTCGTGGCAGGCGCGATCTACGCCGGCTTCGCGATGGTGCTGACGCTCGCGATCCCCCTGCGCAAGATCTACGGCCTCGAGGACTTCATCACCCTGAAGCACCTCGACAACATGGCCAAGATCACGCTCGCGACGAGCCTGATCGTCGCCTACGGGTACGGCGTCGAGGCGTTCATGGCGTTCTACAGCGGCAACGTCTACGAGCGCTACATGATGTGGAACCGGATGAACGGCCCGTACCACTACATGTACTGGGCCCTCATCTTCTGCAACGTGATCGCGCCCCAGATCCTCTGGTTCCGGAAGATCCGCCGCAACATCCCCGCCCTCTTCTGCATGGCGATGATCGTCAACGTCGGCATGTGGCTCGAGCGCTACGTCATCATCGTCGTGAGCCTGTCGCGCGACTACCTGCCGTCGTCCTGGGGCCTGTACCACGGGACGAAGTTCGACTGGTCGATGTTCCTCGGGACGATCGGCCTCTTCCTCGCGCTGCTCTTCCTGTTCATCCGCCTGCTGCCGATGATCTCGATCTTCGAGATGCGCGCGATCCTGCCCGAGGCGAAGGTGCGGGAGGCCGAGGAATGACCGCGCACCGGCTCTACGGCCTCATGGCCGAGTTCGAGGACCCGTCCGCCCTGGTGGACGCGACCCGGCGCGCCCGCGAGGAGGGGTTCACGAAGCTCGACGCGTACTCGCCGTACCCGATCGAGGCGCTGACCGAGGCCCTCGACATCCACGACCGCAAGCTCCCCGCGGTCGTGCTCGGCGGCGGCATCCTCGGGGGCCTCGCCGGCTTCGCGCTCTGCTACTGGTGCTCGGTCATCGAGTATCCGCTCAACGTGGGCGGAAAGCCCTTCAACAGCGTGCCGGCCTTCATCGTGCCGACGTTCGAGACGACGATCCTCTTCGCGGCCTTCGCCGCGGTCCTCGGCATGCTCGGCCTGAACGGCCTGCCCATGCCCTACCACCCCGTCTTCAACGCCCCGCGCTTCGCGCTGGCTTCCCGCGACCGGTTCTTCCTCTGCATCGAGGCGAGGGACCCGAAGTTCGACCACGACGAGACCTGGGCCTTCCTGACGAAGCTCGGGCCGCGGGTCGTGATGGACGTGGAGGAGTAGTGAGGCCGCGGGGCGGGAGGCAGGAGGCGGGAGGCAGGGTCGCCGCGGCCCTTCTGCTGGCCCTGTGCGCCGCGGCGTGCCGGAGGGACATGCAGGACCAGCCCAAGTACAAGGACCTGCGCGGGTCGGCGTTCTTCGACGACCACCGCTCGGCGCGGCCCGTCGTCGAGGACACCGTGGCGAGGGGCTTTCTCGGCGCGGACGCCCGGTTCCTCACGGGCAAGGAGAACGGCAAGCCGGTCGCGGCGCTGCCCGTGCCGCTGACGCCCGCGCTGCTCGAGCGGGGCCGCCAGCGCTACCAGATCTACTGCACGCCCTGCCACGGCCTGACGGGCAACGGCCTCGGCATCGTCGTCCAGCGCGGCTACCGCCAGCCCCCGTCGTTCCACATCGACCGGCTGCGCGAGGCGCCGATCGGCTACTTCTACGACGTCCAGACGCACGGCTTCGGCGCCATGATGGACTACGCGGCGCAGATCCCGCCCGCCGACCGGTGGGCGATCGCGGCCTTCGTCCGCGCCCTGCAGCTGTCCCAGCGCACGACGATCGCGGACGTCCCGGAGTCGGCGAGGGCGGCGCTCGAGAGCGCCTCGGCGCCCGGCAAGGCATCGCCGTTCCCCATCGACACGGACGACTGGATCCATGCCGCGGACGAAGCGAAGACGGACCCCGACCAGCGGAAGGAACACTGAGCGTGGACACGACGACCGACCCGCAACTGACCGCCGAGGCGCGCCGCAGCTCGGGCCGCGCCTTCGCGCTCGGCGCCGTCGTGCTCGGCGGATCGCTCGCCTACGGGGCGGCGCACCCGGACCAGTTCTTCCGGTCCTACCTCCTCGCCTTCGTCTTCTGGAACGGCCTGGCCGTGGGGTCCCTCGCGGTCCTGATGCTCCAGTACCTGACGGGCGGCGCCTGGGGCATCGCGATCCGCCGGGAGCTCGAGGCGGCGACGCGGACGCTGCCGCTGATGGTCGTGGCGTTCCTGCCGATCGCCTTCGGCATGCACCGGCTCTACGAGTGGACGCACGCCGACGTCGTGGCGAAGGACGAGCTGCTCCAGAAGAAGGCCGCCTACCTCAACACGCCCTTCTTCCTCGCGCGGACGGCCGCGGCCTTCGCGATCTGGATCGCGATCGCGTGGTTCCTCAACCGCTGGTCGCGCGAGCAGGACACGCACGCCGACCACAAGGCGATCGACCGCAAGCTGCAGCTGCTGTCGGGCGGCGGACTCGTCGCGTTCGCGCTGACGACGACGTTCACCTCCGTGGACTGGGTCATGTCGCTCGAGCCCCACTGGTACTCGACGATGTACGGGGTGATCTTCATGGTCAGCGAGGGCCTCGGCGCGCTCGCGCTGGCGACCTTCGCGGTCGTGCGCCTGTCCCACCGCAAGCCGGTGTCGGAGTTCCTCGGCGGCCGCCACCTCCACGACCTCGGCAAGATGATGTTCGCCTTCACGATGATCTGGGCGTACGTCAACTTCTCGCAGTACCTGATCGTCTGGTCCGGCAACCTGCCCGAGGAGATCGCCTGGTACCTCGCGCGCTTCCGCGGCGGCTGGGGCTGGGTGGGGCTCGCCGTGCTGCTGCTGCACTTCGTGCTGCCCTTCCTGCTGCTGCTGTCGCGGCGGGCCAACCGCGACCCGCACACGCTGTCGCTGGCCGCGGGCCTGCTCGTCGGGATGCGCTTCGTGGACGTCGCGTGGCTCGTCCTGCCGGCCTTCTCGAAGGGCGCCTTCCGGATCCACCCGACCGACCTCACGCTGCCCATCGGCCTCGGCGGCCTGTGGCTGGGCCTCTACATCCGCAACCTGACCGCCCGTCCGCTGCTGCCCGTCAACGACCCCGGCTTCGAGGAGGCGCTCGCGCATGGACGCGAATAAGCCCCGCCCCGAGGCCCACGGCCACGGCGTCGCCGCCGAGCCGGATCTCGTCCCCGCGCGGCTGGTCGTGGGGTTCAGCCTCGTGCTGACGGTCGTGGCGGTGATCTCGGCCGCGCTGATGGCGGCCCTGTTCTGGCGCCTGAACGCGACCGCGGAGAAGCGCGACGAGCGGATCAGCGCCGCGGCCGGCCTCGAGCAGCAGGCCCCCGGCCTGCCGCCGCTGCCCCGGCTGCAGGTCCACCCGGTCCGGCACTGGAAGGACTTCCAGTCGTCCGAGCGCGAGCGGCTCGAGAGCTACGGCTGGATGGACCGCGCGAGCGGCGCCGTCCACATCCCGATCGAGCGGGCGATGGAGCTGATCGCCGAGCGCGGCGTCGGCCCCCTGCCGCAGGCGCCGATGGCCGTGCCCGCGCCCGCGGCGACGCCGGCCGCGGCGGCGGGGGTGAAGAAGTGACCGGGCCGCGTCCCCCGCTTTCGCATCCCCTCTCCCTCCGGGAGAGGGCAGGGGTGAGGGGCGTTGCCCTCGCCGCGCTGGCCCTCGGCCTCGCCGCGGCGCTCGCCTCCGCCCAGTCCATGGAGCCGCCGCCCGGCAACATCGTCCGCGCCGACCAGACACCCGAGATCCTCAAGGAGATCGGCATCGACCAGCGCCTCGACGCGCCGCTGCCGCTCGACCTCCCGGTCAGGGACGAGGCCGGCCGCGCCATGCGTCTCGGCGACTACTTCGGCAAGCGGCCCGTGATCTTCGCGCTCGTCTACTACAACTGCCCGATGCTGTGCACCCAGGTCCTGAACGGCCTCGTCGCCGCGTTGAACGTCATGTCGCTCGACGCCGGCCAGGACTTCGACGTGGTCGCCGTCAGCTTCGACGCGCGGGACACTCCGGCGATGGCGGCGGCGAAGAAGGACGCCTACCTCACCCGCTACAAGCGCCCGGCGGCCTCCGCCGGCTGGCACTTCCTGACGGCCGACGCGCCCGCGATCGAGCGGCTGACGAAGGCCGCGGGCTTCCGCTTCCGGTACGACGCGGAGAAGGACCAGTTCGCGCACGCGAGCGCCATCATGGTCGCGACCCCCGGCGGCCGCCTCGCCCGCTACTTCTACGGCATCGACTACGCGCCGCGCGACCTGCGCCTCGGCCTCGTCGAGGCGTCCGCCGGGAAGATCGGCACGCCCGTGGACCAGGTCCTCCTCTACTGCTTCCACTACGACCCCTCCAACGGCAAGTACGGCGCGGTCGTCATCAACATGATCCGCCTGCTGGGACTGGCGACGGTCGCCATCCTCGCCATCTCGATCTGGCTCATGTCCCGCCGCCGCGCGCGGATCGTTCGGGCCGCAACCGGAGAGGCGCGCTGATGCACTTTTTCCCCGAAGAGGCCTCGACCTTCGCGCGCCACGTGGACGCGCTGTACCTCTTCCTGATCGCGGTCACCGCGTTCTTCTCGCTGCTGATCGGGGTCCTCGTCGTCGTCTTCGCGATCAAGTTCCGCCGCAGGCACCCCGACGAGGTCGCCCGCGAGGTCCACGAGTCGGGGATGCTCGAGATCGTCTGGACCGTGATCCCGTTCGGCCTGACCATGGTCATGTTCTTCTGGGGCGCCAGCGTGTTCTTCCGGATCACGCGGCCGCCGACGAACGCGATCGACATCTACGTGACCGCCAAGCAGTGGATGTGGAAGCTCCAGCACACCGACGGGCACCGGGAGATGAACGAGCTGCACATCCCCATCGGCCAGCCCGTGCGCCTGACGATGGCGTCCGAGGACGTGATCCACAGCTTCTACGTGCCGGCGTTCCGCTTCAAGCGCGACGTCGTGCCGGGCCGCTTCTCGGTCGCGTGGTTCGAGGCGACGAAGCCGGGCAAGTACCACCTCTTCTGCGCCGAGTACTGCGGCACGCGGCACTCGAACATGATCGGCTGGATCTACGTCATGACCCCCGCCGACTACCAGGCGTGGCTCGCGGGCGGGACGGCGGGCGAGACGCTCGCCTCGGCCGGGGCCAAGCGCTTCGTCGAGAACGCCTGCAACACCTGCCACGGCGAACAGCCCGGCGCGCGCGGCCCGTCGCTGACGGGGCTCTTCGGCCGGACCGTCCGCCTCCAGAGCGGCCAGACCGTCGTGGCCGACGAGAGCTACATCCGCGAGTCCATCGTCAACCCGCAGGCCAAGATCCTCGAGGGCTATCCGCCCATCATGCCGACGTTCCAGGGCCTCATCAGCGAGGAGGGTCTCCTGCAGCTGACCGCCTACATCAAGTCCCTGTCTCCGGCCGCGCAGGCCACGCCGGCCCCGGGCGCGGCGGCCCCGGCGGCCCCCGCACCGACCCCCGCTCCGGAAAGGAAGTCCAGGAAGCCATGACGAACCAGAACGCCCCCGACGCGCGCCGCGTCAACTATCTGAACGCCAGCTACGGCGTCCGGTCGTGGCTCCTGACGAGCGACCACAAGCGGATCGCCGTGATGTACCTGATCGGCGTGACGATCTTCTTCGCGATCGGCGGCGTCGCGGCCGCGCTCATCCGCCTCGAGCTCCTGACGCCCGCCGGCGACGTGTTCCAGGCCGAGACCTACAACAAGATCTTCACGACCCACGGGATCATGATGGTCTTCTTCTTCATGATCCCCGGCATCCCGGCCGTCCTCGGGAACTTCCTCGTGCCGCTGATGATCGGCGCCAAGGACCTGGCGTTCCCGCGGATCAACCTGCTCTCCTGGTACCTCTACGCCGTGGGCGGGCTGATCGCCCTCTGGGCCGTGGTCCACGGCGGCCTCGACACGGGCTGGACCTTCTACACGCCCTACTCGACGGTCTACTCGAACGGCTGGGTCGTCGTCACCGCGGTCGGGATCTTCATCGCCGGCTTCTCGTCGATCCTGACGGGCCTCAATTTCCTCGTCACGATCCACACGATGCGCGCGCCTGGCATGACCTGGACCCGGATGCCCCTCTTCTGCTGGGGCATGTACGCGGCCTCGATCATCCAGATCCTGGGGACGCCGGTCGTCGCCATCACGATCCTGCTCGTCGGGGCCGAAAGGATGTTCCACCTCGGCATCTTCGACCCGGCGCAGGGCGGGGACCCGGTGCTCTTCCAGCACCTCTTCTGGTTCTACTCGCACCCCGCCGTCTACATCATGATCCTGCCGGCCATGGCGGTCATCTCCGAGCTCGTCACGGCCTTCTCGCGCAAGCCGATCTTCGGCTACAAGTTCATCGCCGGCTCCTCGATCGCGATCGCGGCACTCTCCTTCCTGGTCTGGGGGCACCACATGTTCGTGTCGGGCCAGTCGGTCTACGCCGGCCTGGTCTTCTCGGTCCTGTCGTTCCTGGTCGCGATCCCGTCGGCGATCAAGGTCTTCAACTGGACGACGACGCTCTACAAGGGCTCGGTGTCGTACCAGACGCCGCTGCTCTACGCCCTCGGGTTCATCGGCCTCTTCACGTTCGGCGGGCTGACGGGGCTCTTCCTCGCCTGCCTCGGCCTCGACATCCACGTGCACGACACGTACTTCATCGTCGCGCACTTCCACTACATCATGGTCGGCGGGACGATCATGGCGTACCTCGGAGGCCTCCACTACTGGTGGCCGAAGATCTCCGGCAAGCTCTACCCCGAGTACTGGTCGCGCGTGTCGGCGTGGGTCATCTTCATCGGCTTCAACCTGACGTTCTTCCCGCAGTTCATCGTCGGCTACCTCGGAATGCCCCGGCGGTACCACGCCTACCCCGAGGAGTTCCAGGTCCTCAACGTGATGTCCACGGCCGGCGCCTCGATCCTCGGCATCGGCTACCTCATCCCGCTCGTCTACTTCATCTGGTCCATGCGCTACGGCAAGGACGCCGCCGACAACCCGTGGGGCGCCACGGGCCTCGAGTGGGAGACGCCGAGCCCGCCCCCGACCGAGAACTTCCCGGAGACGCCCGTCGTCACCGGCAAGGCCTACGACTACCTGACCGGCAAGGAGGAGGCGGCCGTTGGGTAACAGCACGCACGCCGCGGCGGCGCACGCGTCGCCGCCCGAGCTCCGCCACCACTTCGTGGACCTCGAGGCCCAGAAGGAGGCCTCCTCCCTCGGCATGTGGATCTTCCTCGTGACCGAGGTCCTCTTCTTCGGCGGGATGTTCACGGCCTACGCGATCTACCGCGAGACCTACCGGGCGGCGTTCGAGGGCGCCTCGAACCTGCTGGACCTGAAGCTCGGCGCCTTCAACACGGTCGTGCTCATCCTCTCGTCGCTGACGATGGCGCTGGCCGTCTGGGCCGGCCAGCAGGACCGGAAGAAGCTGATCGTCCCGTTCCTCCTGGCGACCATGCTCCTCGGGGCGACGTTCCTGGGCGTCAAGGTCGTCGAGTACAAGCAGAAGTTCGTCCACCACGAGGTCCCGGGGCCGCACTTCGTGGTTCCCCTGAACGAGGAGACGCACCAGCCGCTGCCCCGGCAGAGCGAGATGTTCTTCTCGCTCTACTTCTGCATGACCGGGCTCCACGCCCTCCACATGATCATCGGGATCGGCCTGCTCCTCTGGCTCGTGATGCGGGCGCGGCGCGGGGAGTTCGGCGCCCGCTACAACACGCCGGTGGACATGGTCGGCCTCTACTGGCATTTCGTGGACGTCGTCTGGATCTTCCTCTTCCCGCTCCTGTACCTGCTCGGGAGGCACACGCTGTGAGCACACACGAGGGCCGCTCCCACCACGGCGGTCTCGGCGCCTACTTCGCTGTCTTCGCGGCGCTCATGGTCCTGACCGCGCTGACGGTCTGGGCCGCCTACCAGCACCTCGGCATCTGGAACACGCCGGTCGCCCTCGCCATCGCCACGACGAAGGCCGTCATGGTCGTGCTCGTCTTCATGCACCTGCGCTCCTCGCCGGCGCTGACCAAGATCGTCGTCGCCACGAGCGTCCTCTTTCTCGCGTTCCTCCTCCTGGTCACGGCGTCGGACTACCTGACGCGGACCTGGATCCCGATCTACTTCCGCTAGGCGCCCGGGCGCACCCGGGCTTCCGGGAGCGGGCGCCGCGGGACCGCGGCGAGCGCGACCCCGGTCAGGATGAGAAGGCCGCCCGCCAGGACCCGCGGCGAGAGGCTCTCCCCGAGCACGAGGCTGCCGAGCAGGATCGCGATCACGGTGTCGACGACCGGGATCGTGCCGATGATCGCCACGGGGACGCGGCGGATGAGCCAGAAGAGCCCGACGAAGGGAAGGGCCGTGCCGAACACCGCGAGGTACAGGACGGCGCCCGCCGAGGACGGTGTCCAGCGCGCCGGCGCTCCGCGCTCGAGCGCGGCCGCGGCCAGCAGGAGCACGGAGGACCCTGCCAGGGTCTGCCCCCAGACGTTGCGGAAGGGCGACACCGCGCCGAGGTGCTTCTTGTTGACGACGTTGCTGTAGGCCGAGACCACCGCGGAGATCAGGATCAGCAGGCCCCCGAGAAGCAGGGGGCGGGTCGCGGCGGCCCGGAACGAATCGGTGAGGGCCGGACCCTGGACGACGGCGACGCCGCCGAGCCCGAGGAACGCCGACAGGATCGTCCGCGAGGTCAGCGGCTCGTCGGGCAGCAGGAAGTGCGCGAAGAGACCGACGAAGATCGGGAACGTCGCGAAGAGCAGCGCCGACAGGCCGGAGGCGATCCGCTCCTCCGCGAGGAAGATGCAGCCGTAGGAGACGCCGATCTGCAGAAAGCCGCTCCAGGCGATCCAGACGCGCTCGGACCGGCCGGGACCGGGGCCCGGCCTCGTGAAGGCGAAGGGCGTCAGGAGCACGCAGGCCAGACCCATGCGGATGCCCGCGAACCGCAGGGGCGGCAGGTCGCGCAGCCCGATCTTGATCGCCAGCCACGTCGAGCCCCAGACCGCGCACAGTCCCAGGTACATCGCGAGCCGGCGCCCGGAAAGCACGGACATCGGGGAATCGTATACGGATAAAATCGGCGGCGTGTTCGAGCCCGCCGTGGATCCGAAGGCCCCCAAGCCCGAGCTGTACCGGGACCTCGCGGCCTCGCTCGCCGCGCTCTGCGAAGGCGAGACCGACGCCCTCGCCAACCTCGCCAACGCGTCGGGGCTGCTGGCGGGCGCGCTCGAGCGCATCAACTGGTGCGGGTTCTACCTCCTGCGGGAGGGCGAGCTCGTGCTCGGACCGTTCCAGGGAAAGCCCGCCTGCGTGCGCATCGCGCTCGGCGCCGGCGTGTGCGGCACCGCCGCCGCGCGCCGGCAGACGCTCGTCGTCCCCGACGTCCTCGCGTTCCCCGGGCACATCGCCTGCGACGCCGCGTCGCGCTCGGAGATCGTCGTGCCGATCGTCGCCGGGGGCGCCCTGCGCGGCGTCCTCGACGTGGACGCGCCGGTCCCGGACCGCTTCGACGACGAGGACCGCGCGGGGCTCGAGGCCTTCGTCGCGGCGCTGGCGCCGCGGGTCGACTGGGCGCGCCTGTGACCGGGCCGCGACGCCCATGAGAACGAGGACGCGCGCGGGGGCGATCGCCGCCGCTTTCGCGCTCTGCGCGTCCGCCTGCAGCCCGGGGAGGCCGGCCGTGAAGCACGTCAACCCGCCCGCCTTGAGCAAGCCGACCGGCTACACGCACGTCGTCGAGGTCTCGGGCGGCCGCACGCTCTACGTCTCGGGACAGGTCGCCCTCGACCGGACGGGCGCGGTCGTGGGCAGGGGCGACCTGAAGGCCCAGACGAAGCAGGTCTTCGAGAACCTGAAGGCGGCGCTCGCCGCCTGCGGCGCGACGCTCGACGACGTCGTCAAGATCACGGTCTTCGTGACCGACGCGTCCCAGATCCAGACGGTTCGCGACGTGCGGGACGCGTACTTCACGAAGGACCCTCCGGCCAGCACCGCCGTCGAGGTGTCGCGCCTCGTGCGGCCCGACCTGATGATCGAGGTCGACGCGGTGGCCGTCGTGGCGGCCGGCGAATGAGCCCGTTCGAAACGGTCCCCGGGACCTGGAGGCAGCGATGAAGAAGTTCGGCGGAAAGCTCACCTGGCTCGGTCAGACACTTTGAGCGGCGCTCGACGCGCCGACATGAGCGGAGAACAGTCCATGGCTCCTGAGAAGCGGTTCGGCGGAAAGCTCACCTGGCTCGGCCATGCCTCATTTTTCATCGAGTCCCCGAAGGGCGCGCGCATCGCGATCGACCCCTTCGTCGGCCACAATCCGAAGTTTCCCAAGGGCTTCGACTACGGGCGGCTCGACGCCATCGCCGCGACCCACGGGCACTTCGACCACTTCGGAGCGGACGGCATCCCCCTGGCGAAGAAGAGCGGCGCGACCGTCGTGTGCGTCTTCGAGCTCGCCCTCCACTGCGGCGCGCATGGCGTGACGAAGGTGTCCGGCATGAACAAGGGCGGCGCGCAGACCGTGGCCGGCGTCGAGTTCCGGATGGTGCAGGCCATCCATTCCTCCGGCATCTCGGGAGCCGGCGGGGACGCGAACCCGCCCTCGGACCCCTGCGGCTTCGTCCTGACGTTCGAGGACGGGTTCCGGATCTACCACGCGGGCGACACCAACGTCTTCTCCGACATGGCGCTCATCGCGGAGCTCTACGCGCCCGACCTCGCGCTCCTGCCCATCGGCGACTTCTACACGATGGGGCCGCGCGAGGCGGCCAAGGCGTGCGAGCTGCTCGCGGCGCCCCGCGTCGTCCCCATGCACTGGGGGACCTTCCCGCTGCTGACGGGAACGCCCGCCGCCCTGCGGGACGCGCTGCACCAGCGCGGCCTCCGGACCCAGGTCGTCGAGCTCTCTCCCGGTGAGAGCTGGCCCGCCTGAGCGGGCGGAACCGGACCTCCCCCATGGGCGACGCCGATCGCGCACCCGTCGACGAGACCGGCCAGGAGAGCCTGTTCCGCGCCATCGCGGAGGGCACCGCGGCCGAGACCGGCGCGGGCTTCTTCCGCGAGCTCGTGCGAAGCCTCGCCCGCGCCCTCGGCGTGCGCGGCGCCTGGGTGACCGAGTACTTCCCCCAGCCGCGCCGCCTGCGCTCGCTCGCCTTCTGGCTCGGCGACGCCTTCGTCGAGGGCTACGAGTACGTCATCGACGGCACGCCCTGCGCTCCGGTCATCGACGGCGCCCACCCGGTGCACATCCCGGACCGCGCCATCGAGCTGTACCCCGACGACCCGGAGCTGCGCACGCTCGGCGTCGTCAGCTACCTCGGCCACCCGCTCCAGGACCTCGACGGCCGCCTGCTCGGCCACCTCGCCGTGCTCGACGACCGGCCCATGCCGGCGGCGCCGCGGACCGACGCCGTCTTCCGGATCTTCGCCGCGCGGGCCGCCGCGGAGTTGCGCCGACTGCGCGCCGAGGCCGCCCTGCGGCGCAGCGAGGGCGAGCTGCGCCGCCTGGTGGACGGCGCGATGGACGCGATCCTCGAGCTCGACGGCGCCCTGACCGTCTCCCGCGCCAACCCCGCGGCCGAGCGGCTCTTCGGCGTCGCCGCGGGGGGCCTCGGCGGCGCCGACTTCGGCCAGCTCGTCGACGCGGAGTCGCGGGAGAAGATGAAGGGGCTCGTCCTCTCGCTCGAGGCCCGCGGCAGCGGCGAGAGCGCCGCCTGGATCGCCGGAGGCCTCTCCGCCTACGGGCCGGGGCGCGAGCCCTTTCCCGCCGAGGCCACGCTCGCGCGGTCGCAGAGCCGGCCCGACACGCCGTACTACACGCTCGTCCTGCGCAACGTCAACGAGCGGATGGAGGCCGAGAGCCGGATCCACCGGCTGACGTCGCAGGCGGCCTACCTGCGCGAGGAGCTCGAGGCCCTGCAGGGATTCGACGAGATCGTCGGCCGCAGCCCGGCGATCCTCGAGACGTTGCGCCTGTCGCACGAGGTCGCGGAGACCGACGCGACGGTCCTCCTGACCGGCGAGACGGGGACCGGCAAGGAGCTGCTGGCGCGCGCGATCCACGGCCGCAGCCGCCGCCGCGACCAGCCTCTCATCACGGTCAACTGCGCCGCGATCCCGGAGACGCTGCTCGAAAGCGTCTTCTTCGGCCACGAGGCCGGAGCGTTCACGGGCGCGACGCGGCGCCAGGAAGGCCGCTTCGCCCTCGCCGATCGCGGGACCCTCTTCCTCGACGAGATCGGCGAGCTGCCGCTCGCGCTCCAGCCCAAGCTCCTGCGCGCCCTGCAGGAAGGCGAGTTCGAGCCCCTGGGAAGCCCCCGCACGCGCCGGGTCAACGTCCGCGTGATCGCGGCCACCAACCGGGACCTGTCGCGCGAGGTCCGGGAAGGGCGGTTTCGCGAGGACCTCTACTACCGCCTGGCGGTCTTCCCGATCGCGGTGCCTGCCCTGCGCGATCGCCGCGAGGACATCGCGCCGATGGCGCAGGCGCTGCTCGCGCGGATCGCGCGCCGCATGGGCCGCGCGGTGCCCGGCCTCGGGGCGGAGGCGCAGCGGCGCCTGGCCGCCTACGACTGGCCCGGCAACGTGCGCGAGCTGCAGAACGTGCTCGAGCGCGCCGTGATCACCGCCCGCGACGACCAGCTCGATCTCGAGCGGGTCCTCGGCGCGGCGGGACGGACGCCGGCCTCGCCCGCCCCGGCCGCCAGCCCGCCGGCGGTCCTGCGCAGCGAGGATCTGCGGGACCTCGAGCGGCAGAACATCCTTCGCGCCCTCGAGACGACGGGCTGGAAGGTCGCGGGCGAGGCCGGGGCGGCGAGCCTGCTCGGGATCAAGCCGTCGACGCTCTCCTCGCGGATGAAAGCCCTCGGCATCCGCCGCGACCGCTGAGCCCGCGAGATCTCGCGACCCGTCCTCACGAAATCTCGTGACTCGCGAAATCTCGCGAGCTGCCTTAACACTCATCTGACTGAAAATAAATGGGTTAATGCCAAAGCGGCCGTGGCAAGAGCCCTGCTGTCTCTCTCCGGCGACGGCGACCAAACCCCGCCGTTCCCGAGGAGGACGACCATGGCGACCCTGAACGCGGCCCGAATCGCAGAGCTGAAAGGAAGAGTGAAAGGAGAGGTTCTCCTTCCCGGCGACGGCGGGTACGACCGCGCGCGGCAGATCTGGAACGCGATGATCGACAAGCGCCCAGCCGTGATCGCTTGCTGCGCCACCACCTCGGACGTCGTGCGCGCGGTGAACTTCGCCCGGGACAACGGCCTCGTGCTGGCGGTCCGGGGCGGCGGCCACAACATCGCGGGGAGCGCTCTCGTGGACGGAGGGATCGTGATCGACCTGTCGGCGATGAAGGCCGCGCACGTGGACCCGGCCGCGCGGCGCGTCACCGTCGAGGGCGGCGCCCTGCTCTCGGACCTCGACGCCGCGACCCAGGCCTACGGCCTCGCGACGCCGCTCGGCATCAACTCCACGACGGGGATCGGCGGCCTGACGCTCGGCGGCGGCTTCGGCTGGCTGAGCCGCAAGTACGGCCTGACGGTCGACAACCTGGAGTCCGCCGAAGTGGTGACGGCCGCCGGAGACGTCGTGCGCGCGAGCGCCGCGGAGCATCCCGACCTCTTCTGGGCGCTCAAGGGAGGCGGGGGGAACTTCGGCGTCGTCACGCGCTTCGAGCTCCGGCTGCACCCGGTCGGGCCCGACCTGCTGAGCGGCCTGGTCGTCTATCCGCTTTCCGAGGCGAAAGCGGTCCTGCAGCAGTACCGCGCCTTCGCCGCGAAGGCGCCGGACGAGCTGACCGTCTGGGCCGTCCTGCGCCTGGCCCCTCCCCTGCCGTTCCTTCCGAAGGAAGTCCACGGCACCGGGATGGTGGCGCTCGCGCTGCTCTACGCCGGCGATCCGGAGCAGGGCGCGCCGCTCGTCGAGCCCCTGCGCCGCTTCGGCACGGTCCTCGGTGAGCACGTCGGCGTCGGGCCCTACGCGGCCTGGCAGCAGACCTTCGACCCGCTGCTGACCGCGGGCGCGCGCAACTACTGGAAGTCCCACAACTTCTCGACGCTCGAGGACGGGCTCTTCGACGCGATGATCGCGTCCGCGGGCTCGCTGAGCTCGCCGCAGTCGGAGATCTTCCTGGCGGCCCTCGGCGGCGCCGCGTCGCGGCCGGCGTCCGATGCCGCGGCGTATCCGCACCGCGACGCCCGGTTCGTCGTGAACGTTCACGGCCGGTGGGACAGCGCGGCCGACGATGCCGGCGGCATCCGCTGGGCGCGCGGCTTCTACGAGGCCGCGGCCCCGTTCGCCAACGGCGGCGTCTACGTCAACTTCCTGACCGCGGACGAGGGCGGCCGCGTGCGCGCGGCGTACGGGTCGAACTGGGATCGCCTGGCCCGCGTCAAGCGCGTTTACGACCCCGCGAACCTGTTCCGCGTGAACCAGAACATCCAGGCTTCGTGACCGCGAGGGCCCTTTCGGCCCGAAGGAGGAACCCATGTGCACGCCCGCACCGCCGCCCCGCAGGCACAGGGAAGTCAACGGCGTCGACATCGACACCCTCTTCGAGACGATGACGGCGATCGAGAAGGTCGAAGCGATCGCCCGGTTCCGGTTCGAGGCCCGCAACCTCTGGGAGGAGGGCGCCCTGAACCGCACGACGGTCGACGAGTTCGAGGGCGCCTGCCAGCGCCACACGCGGCCGTCGCCGTTCGTCTTCGTCGCCGACGGCGCGCCCGTGCTGCTCGGCAAGGACCGGGGCGCCAACCCCGTCGAGGCGCTGCTCCACGCCCTGGCCGCGTGCGTCACGACCTCGCTCGTCTACCACGCCGCGGCGCAGGGGATCCGGATCCGCCGCATCGAGTCGCAGCTGGACGGAGACCTCGACCTGCGCGGATTCCTCGGCATGAGCGCCGAGGTGCGCAACGGATTCCGGCAGGTCCGGATGTCCATGAAGATCGACGCCGACGCGACCGACAAGCAGATCGACGAGCTCATCGCGCTCGCCACGGCGCGCTCGCCGGTGTTCGACGTCGTCTCGCACGGCGTGCGCGTCGAGGTTTCGGCCGCGCACTGACGTCGGGCGAGGGCGGGACCGGCGGGGGGGCCGGCCCGCGCCGCGGTTACTGCAGCGCGAGACGCCCGGCGAACCCTTCCTCGTACCCGTGGAAGTGGTCGAGGGCGGGCTCGGGGTACTTCCAGCAGTAGTAGCCGGCCCCCGAGTCGAAGTCGACGAGCCAGAGGCCCTTGATCTCGAGGCCGAGCTCCGCGAGCTCCGCCGCCCACTCCTCGACGACCGCGCGGCGCTCGTCCTCGAGGTCGCCCGAGAGCTGCGCGTACCGCGTCACGGCGCCGGCGGTCAGCTCCTGGACCCGCGGCAGCAGGGAACGCGCTTCCGCGAGGGTGAAGATCCGGCGCGGGGGCCTCTCGCCCTCCTCGGCCGGGGCGTCGTCGCTCTCCCGGACGGCCTCGATGAGCCGCGCGACGGGCTCGGCGTCCTCCGCTCCCGCCGTCTCGACGTATTCCTCGAGGGCGGCGAGGGCCTCCGCGTTGCGGCCGAGCTTGAGGAGCAGCAGCCCGCGCTCGCGCCGCAGGGGCCCGCTCTCCGGCTCGAGCGCCTCGGAGAGCTCGAGGGCGCCGAGCGCGTCCTCCCAGCGGTTGCGCCGCTCCCAGGAGCGCCGCAGGTTGAGGAGCACGCGCGCCAGGATCGCGCGCGGCGGGTCCGCCCGCAGCGCCTCGGTCCCGAGGGCCACGGGCGCCCCGAAGATCGCGGCCAGGCGCCGCGACAGCTGCTCGGGCTCGCCGAGCTCCCCGCCGTCGAACGGATCGAGGTACCGGCCCTCGGGCAGGTCGGGGCCGCCCACCACGAAGTGGCCGGGCAGGCCGATGCCCGTCAGCCGAAGGCCGGCGAGGCGGCCCACCTCGATCGTCACGATCGAGAGCGTGATCGGGAGGCCGCGGCGCCGCGCGAGCACGCGCGCGACCGAGGAGTTCGAGGGCTCGTCGTAGGAGTCGGCGTCGCCGCGGAATCCCTCCTCCGCGAAGAGGACGGAGAGCAGGGCCGGGAGCAGGCCGGCGCCCCGGGCCGCCTGGACGCGAGCGGCGAGGTCCGCCACGCGGCGCCGCGCGGCGTCGAGGTCCTCCGCCGGGTCCACCAGGAGGGCGACCAGCAGCGCCGCCTCGAAGAGGTCCGGCTCGCCGCCGCCGACCATTCCGCGCCAGCGCCGCAGGAGCTCGGGATCCGCCGGCACCTTCAGCCCTCCCGGCGCGCGATCGCGACGCCGTCGCGCAGCGGGACGATGACCGACCGGAACTCCTGGAGCGCGAAGAGCGTGCGGTTGAACTGGCGGATGCCTTCGGTCGGGGCGTCCCGGACGCCCGCGTCCACGACCTTGCCCGACCAGAGCACGTTGTCCGCGACGAGGTATCCGCCGCGGCGCACGCGGGGCGCCGCCGCCTTCAGCGCGGCCGGGTAACCGTCCTTGTCCACGTCGATGAAGACGACGTCGAAGTAGCCGGTCGTCTCCTCGAGCGAGGCGACGGCGTCGCCGACCTTGATCGTGACGCGGTCGAGGAGCTCGAGGCGCTCGAGATACCCGCGGGCCCGCTCGGCGTTGGCGGGGCTCCCGTCGGTGTACACGACCTGCCCGCCGCGGCCGACCGCGCGGGCGAAGAAGGCGGTCGAGTAGCCGATGGCGCTGCCCATCTCGAAGACGCGGCTGGCGCCGATCGACCGCGCCAGGACCTCGAGGAGGGTGGCCACGGCCGGCCCGACGATCGGGACGTCGTGCGCGGCGGCGTAGGCCTCCATCTCGGCCACGACGGGGTCGCGGGCCGGGATCAGGTCCAGGATGTAGCGGTCGAGCTCTCGCGAGACGAGGGGCGTCATGCCGGGATTCTATAATCCCGTCCTCATGACGCTCGACGACCTGCTGCGCGCGGTTCCCGCCGCCGAACGCGACACCCTCGTCGCGACCCGGCGCGACCTCCATCGCCACCCCGAGCTCGCGTTCGAGGAGCGGCGGACCGCCGGCGTCGTCGCCGCGCGGCTGCGCGCCCTGGGCCTCTCGCCCCGCGAGGGGGTCGGGAAGACGGGCGTCGTGGCGGACCTCGGACCCGGCGGCGCGCGCCTCCTGTTCCGCGCCGACATGGACGCTCTGCCCCTCGCCGAGGCCGAGGGAGAGCCCTATGCCTCCGAGGTCCCCGGCCGCATGCACGCCTGCGGCCACGACGGACACGTCGCCATGGGCCTGGCCGTCGCGGCGCGCCTGTGCGCCGAGCCGCCGCCCGCCGGGCTGCGCCTGCTCTTCCAGCCCGCCGAGGAAGGCCAGGGCGGGGCGCAGGCGTGCGAACAGGACGGCGTGCTCGAGGGCGTGGGCTCCGCGTTCGGGATCCATCTCTGGGCGCCCCTCCCCGTCGGCAGGATCGGCGTCAACCGCGGCGCCCTCATGGCGGCCGTGGACGAGTTCGAGATCGACGTCGAGGGGCGCGGGGGCCACGGCGCCGCGCCGCACGAGACGAACGACACCATCGTGGCCGCCGCGCGGATCGTCGAGGCGCTCCAGTCGATCGTCGCCCGCGAGATCTCGCCGCTCGACGCCGCCGTCGTGACGGTCGGCTCGATCCACGGCGGCACCGCGTTCAACATCATTCCCGGCTCGGTCCGGCTGACCGGCACCGCGCGCTCCTTCACCGAGGCGACGGGCAGGGCGCTCCCGGAGAAGATCCGCCGCATCGTCGCGGGCACCGCCGCCGCGTGCGGGGTCGAGGCCCGCGTCCGCTACGAGCGGCTCAACGCGGCCACCGTCAACGACCCCGGGATGGCCGATCTCGTGATCGAGACGGCCTCGCGCCTGCTCGGCGCCGAGAACGTCGAGACCGACACGCGCACCCTCGGCGGCGAGGACATGTCGGTGTTCCTCGACCGGGTCCCCGGCTGCTTCTTCTTCGTCGGGTGCGCCCGCGAGGGCCCCCTGCGCCCGCACCACTCGCCGCGCTTCGACATGGACGAGCGCGCGCTGTCCGTCGGCACGGTCGTCATGGAGGCGGTCCTGCGCGAGGCGGCCCGCCGGGCGCCGGCGCGCTGAGGGCTTCCGGTCCCTAGTAGTAGTGGTACGGCGCGCCCGGCCCGTACCACTTCTGGTTCTTCAGGTTGTAGTACACGCCGACCTGCGTGAACGGGATCCGCACGAAGCTGAAGGCCCGCAGGAGCGTGTCGCCCCACCACGTCGACCGGTCGACGCCCACCGCCTTCAGGATCTCCTGGAAGTTCAGCCCGACCTCGAAGCCCACCTCCTGGTAGCGCGAGGGGATCGGCGGCGCGTACCCGAAGCCCTTCGTGAAGAAGGCGAACGAGAAGAGAAAGAAGCGCTCGAAGCCCGGCTTCGCGTGGAGGCGGGTCGCGAGGCCCTCGAACTTCAGGTTCGCGGTGTACATCTCGTTCGAGTAGTCCGCGCCGAGCGACTCGCCCTCGACGCCGATGTAGCGGGGCGGGATCGTGGTCGGGACCTTCCCGATGCTGAAGCTGATGAGGTCGTCGAGGTGGTTGCGCTTGACGAGCGCGCCGGCGAGCGTCCCGAGCGTGTCCGCCGCCAGGTCCTGCAGCGAGAACCCATAGGGCGTGATCGCGTCCCCGATCTCGACGATGATGCCCGAGGTCACCGTCGCGCCGACCGAGAGCCAGAAGGACTGGTCGGGCGAGAGGCCGTTGAGCCGGTAGGCGTCGTAGAGCAGCCCGGACACGTTCGCCGAGACCGTGAAGTGGGAGGCCTTGTCCGCGCCCCCGGCGTAGGTCCACGACTGGAAGAAGCCCTCGTCCGTGAAGTGGAACGCCTGGACGCCGTACTGGATCGGCCCCTGCGCCCCGTTGACGACGCCGATGAACAGGGCCGAAGCCGTCCAGAGCGTGACGGGCGTCGTGAAGAGCTTCTGCGGCGGCGCCGCCGGCTCGTCCGAAGCGGGCAGGCACTGCACGAGGACGCAGCGGCGGCGGGGCGCCGGCTCGGGCGGCGAAGCGTCCGGGGTCGCGGGGAGATCCTCGAGGGCCCCGGAGCCGAGGCTCGGGCCGCCGGCCGCGTCCGCGTCCCACGGGTACGAGTGCTCGAGGTCGACGAGGCGATAGCCGGCCTCGCCCGCGGCGGCCGGCTGGACCACGTACCGCGGGGCCGGAGAGGGCGCCGGCAGGAGCCGCAGCTCGGTCGCCCCCGCGTGGCCGGCCAGGGCGGTCATCGCCGCCGCGAGGGCGGCGCCCCAAACGCGCGCCGCGCGCCGAGGCGGAATCCGGACGTTCACTCGATTCATAGGGTCGCAGGGGGACGCGGCATTATCCCCGAACGTCGGCATTTCGCAAGCAGCGGCTTCGGCGCCGCGCGGGCCATAATCCGCCCGTGTCCGCGCTGACCCTCGCCGCCCTCGTCCTCTACCTCGCGGGCGTTCTGGCGATCGGGTTCGCCTGGCGGCGGCGCGCGGGGCGCGACGAGGCCTCGTTCTTCGTCGCCGACCGCTCGCTCGACACGTTCTGGGGGTTCCTCGGCCTGGCCTCGCTGACGACCGGCGGCTCCACGACGATCGTCCTCGCCTCCCTGGTCTACGCCAACGGCATCGCGGGACTGTGGCTCGACCTCTCGGGCGCGCTCGGCCTCTTCGCGCTCGGGCTCTTCTTCGCCCGGCGCGTGCGGCGCGAGGGCGCGGTGACGCTGCCGGAGATCCTCGGAAGCCACTACGGCGCGCCCGCGCGGCGGGTCGCGGCGGTGCTCGTCCTCGTGTCCGAGATCGTGTGGTTCGCGCTCCTGACCGAGGCGACGCAGGTCGTCCTCACCGCCGCCTTCGGCCTGGCCCCCACGCTGGCGATCGTCCTGTCGACCGCCGTCTTCGTCGCCTACACGTCGCTCGGCGGGCAGTACGCGGTCGTCCGCACGGACCTCCTGCAGTACGGCCTCATGGTCGCGGGAATCCCCGCCGTGGGGCTCGTCTGCGCGCTCCGGGCCGCGAAGGGGCTCGGCGGCCTGCCTCCCGAGGCCTGGAGCTTTCCCACCTCGCCGACCTTCCACGCGGGCGACGTCGCGGCGATGCTGGTCCTCATCGGCCTGCCGCACATGGTCGGCAGCGACGTGTACCTGAAGCTCCTGTCCTGCCGGGACGAGGACACCGCGCGGCGCGCGACGCTCTACGCGGCCGGGTCCAAGGTGCTCTTCGGCCTCTCCGTCGCCGCGATCGCCCTGGCCGCGCGCAAGGCGCTCCCCCCGGTCGAGGCCGCGAGCGCGCTGCCCGCGGCCGTGCTCGGGTTCGCGCCGCCCGCCCTGGCCGCCTTCGTGCTCGTGGCCCTCGTCGCCACGATGCAGACCTCCGCCGACATCGTGCTCCTCTCGGCGTCGGCCGTGACGGCGCGGGACATCGCGCCCGTCCTGCGCGGGGGACGTCCGCTCCCGATCGCCGCCTCCCGCGCCCTTCCTCCCGTCTTCGGCGCCCTCGGCCTGGCGACCGCGCTGCTGCTCGACCGGGACGTCCTCCGGACGCTGCGCCTCGGGTACTCGATCTTCGCGGCCGGGCTGATCCTCCCGACGCTCGCCGCGCTGATGCCCGAGCGCTGGCGGGTGCCGACACGCGGGGCCATTGCCGCCATGCTCGCGGGAGGCGCCACCGCGGCGGTCGGCCGCTTCTTCCCGGCTCTCTCCGGCGGGCGCGACCCAGTCCTGATCGGCACCGGCGTCAACGCGGCCGTCCTCGCCGTCGCCTTGGCCGCGGGCCGGGCGCGCAGGACGGCGGCGTGAGCGAGCTCCGGGAGCCCGGCGCCCATCCGGACCTCCTCAAGCAGGCGGGCCCCAACCTCGGGTTCGCCCCGCCGCGCGGCTCGGAATCGCCGCGCCGCGGCATGTTCGCCTCGCTCGCGCACCGGCAGTACCGCCGCTACTGGGCCGGCCTCTTCCTCTCGAACATCGGGACCTGGATGCAGACGGTCGCCCAGGGCTGGCTCGTGCTGCGCCTCTCCAATTCCGCCGTGGTCCTCGGCCTCGTGGGCTTCGCGGGCTCGATCCCGACGCTGCTGCTCGCCCCCCTGGCGGGCGTCGCCGCGGACCGCCTCGACCGCCGCAAGCTCCTGCTCGTGACCCAGGCGACGCAGATGACCTGCGCGTTCACGCTCGCCGCCGCCACGGGCCTGCGTTTCGTCTCGGTGCCGCTGGTCGCCGGGGTCGCGATCGTCAACGGCATCGCCAATGCCTTCACGACGCCCTCGCACCAGTCGCTCTTCCTCGACCTCGTCGGCCGCGAGGACCTGACCAACGCGATCGCCCTGAACTCGATGCAGTTCAACCTTTCGCGCGTGGTCGGCCCGATGCTCGCGGGCCTCACGATCGGCGCGCTCGGAGAGGCGGCCTGCTTCGGCCTGAACGGCCTCTCGTTCGTCGCGATCCTCGTGCCGCTCGCGACGCTCCCGCCCCTGCCGCGGTCGAAGCGCCGGGCCCTCGGCGCGTGGATCGAGCTGCGCAGCGGCGTGCGGTACGCCCGGCGCCACCCCCTGATCCCGCAGCTGCTCGCGATCGCCGCCGCCATCGCGATCTTCGGAACGCCGGTCGTCACGATGGCGCCGCTCTTCGCGCGCCGGCTGCTCGGCGTCGGGCCGGAAGGCCTCGGGGGCATGCTGACGGCGGTGGGCGTCGGCGCCGGGGCCACGGCGCTGCTCATGGCCTCGCGCGGCGACTTCGGCCGCAAGGGCTTCGGCGTGCTGCTCGCCTCGTCCGCCTTCGCCGTCGCGCTCGCCGGGTTCTCGCTGTCGCGCAGCTACCCGCTCTCGCTCGCCCTGCTGGCCGTCGTGGGCGCCTCGATGACGTCCATGGCTTCGCTCGTCAACACGCTCCTGCAGAAGGCCGCGCCCGACCGGATGCGCGGGCGCGTGCTCTCGCTCTATGCCGTCGCGTGGCTCGGCCTCGTGCCGATCGGAAGCCTCCAGGCCGGGGCCGTGGCCGAGCGCTTCGGCTCGCAGGCGACCCTTCTGGCCGGCGCCGCCGCGATCGCCGTGACCCTGGTCGTCGTCCGCCTCGTCCGCCCGCTCCCGGGCTCGGCGGCGTAGAGCCGAAGGCGCCCCCCGCCTCCCGCCTCCCGCCTCCTGCCTCCCTACTGCCCCTTCATCGGCGCTTCCCCCAGGCACTCGTAGGCGGGCTCTTCGGCCGACCGGATGACGGCGAACTCCCAGAGGCTCTTCTCGCCCTCGGTGGAGCGCAGCGGCTGATACAGGACGACGTGGGCCGGACAGCCGGCGCGCTCGAAGTCCACGACCGCGACGCCCGCCTGCTTGACGGCCAGCCGCACGTCGCGCGCGTCGGCGAAACGCTTCTTGACGAGCTCAACCGGGTCGAGGGCCCACGCCTCCGCCTTCTTCTGCCGCTCGGACAGCCGCGCGAGGTCGGAGGCGAAGGTGGCCTGGCGGACGAGGCTCCAGTAGGCGAGCTCGTCGCCTTCGCGGTCGCTCCACTCGGGCTCGATGCTCTCCGAGAGGATGCGGAACTTGCGCTCCCCGAAGACGTACTTCGACACCAGCGTGAACGAACGGTAGCGCGCGGCGAGGTCCTTGTTGATGAACGTGTCCACGGCGATCCGCCGGGTCACGCCGTCCGGGCCGAACTCGACGTCGACGCCGGAGCGGGGCGCCGTCACCGAGAAGGTGGTGTCGAGGCGGCCGCGGTCGAGCCGGTAAAAGTGGGTCTCCGACAGGCGCGGTTCGCCCGCGTGCACGATCTGCAGCGCCACCTGCGGGCGGTCGTCGAAGCGGAAGAGCACGCTCCGGAACGCGTAGAGCTGGTCGCACCTGGCGGGATCGTCGGCCTGCGAGCACCGCAGCGGCAGGTGCCCCACGAGGAGCGGGGTCCACTCGGCTCCCTTCCCCTTCTGGAACACGGCGAAGATCGGGTTTTCGAACGGCAGCTTCGTGCGCGACACGAATCCCACGACCGGAAGGTCGGCTGGCAGCGACCGCACGGTGCCGATCCCCTCCACGAGGGCCTCGGCGACGCCGTCGTTGTCGAGGTCCACCTCCTCGACGCGGGTGATCTTCGAGAAACCGACGTACGGGTTCTCGAAGCGCGGGATCCGGCGCTCGGACATCGCCCCCTTCTTCTGCGAGACGGGAACGCGCTCGGGCGGGACGGGGGTGGGCACGGGCGTCGGGGCCGGGGTCGGCGGCTTCTGCGGAGAAGCCGGAGCGGGCGCGGGGAAGGCCGCAAGGGCCGCGGCGAGCGCGGCGGCGCCGAGCAAAGAATCCCTCCGGTCGTTTCGGGCCATCGCGATCGGAAGAATTTACCAGATTGGAACGCCCCGGCGCTGAATTACCCTATCCGCTCCATGCGCGTCTTCGACTGCCACGTCCACGTCCAGCCCTGGGAGCAGATGCGGCCCGACGTCCGCGCGCGCATGACGGCCGGCCGGCGCGACCTCGCGGAGATCCAGCAGGCCCTGTCCGACCCGGCCGAGCTGCTGCGCCTGATGGACCGGGAGGGCGTCGAGAAGGCCGCCCTCATCAACTACGTGGCCCCCGAGGTCATGGGCTTCGACGCGTCGGCCAACGACTGGATCGCGCGCTACGTGCGCGGCCACGAGGACCGCCTGCTGTCCGTCGGGTCGGTGCATCCCCGGCACGTGCGCGACGCGGGGGGCGAGACGCGGCGGCTCTTCGAGGATCTCGGGATCCGGATGCTCAAGATCCATCCGCCGCACCAGCTCTTCGCGGCCAACGCGTACCGCGACGGGCTCGACGGTCTCGGCGACGTTTACGCCGAGGCCGAGCGGGCCGGCCGTCCCGTCATGGTCCACACGGGCACCTCGATCTTTCCGGGCGCCCGGAACCGGTATGCCGACCCGATGGCCGTCGACGACGTCGCCGTGGACTACCCGGCCCTGAAGATCATCCTGGCCCACGCGGGCCGTCCCCTGTACATGGAGACCGCGGTGTTCCTCGCGCGGCGCCACCCGAACGTCCACATGGACCTCTCGGGCATCCCGCCGAAGAAGCTGCTGGAGTACCTGCCCCGCCTCGAGGACCTCTCGGACCGCTGCCTGTGGGGCACCGACTACCCGAGCCCGGGAGTCGCCTCCATGCGCCGCAACGTCGAAGACTTCCTGGCGCTGCCCCTCTCCGAGGGCGCGCGCGCGCGAATCCTCCGGGACAACGCGGCCGCGCTCTTCGGGTAAGCTGCCGCGCATGGCGCAAGGCCGGATCCTCGTCGTCGGCGCCGGGACGATGGGCCGCGGGATCGCGGGGGCCTGCGCGCTCGCCGGGTATGAGACCTGGATCTTCGACGCCGACCCCGCCGCGCAGCGCGCCGTGGGGCCCGCGGTCGAATCCTCGTGGGGCCGGGCCGTCGAGAAGGGAAAGCTCGCGGCCGCCGACGCCGAGGCGGCGCGCGGCCGGCTGCGGACCGCGGCGACTCCCGGCGACGGCGCCGACGCGGACTTCGCGATCGAGGCCGTGCCCGAGGCGCTCGACCTGAAGCGCCGCGTCTTCGCCGAGCTCGACGGCCTCTGCCCCGCCCGGACGGTGTTCGGGTCGAACACCTCCTCGCTGCCGATCACGCGGATCGCGCGGGCGACGGCGCGCCCCGACCGGGTCGTCGGCATCCACTTCTTCAATCCCGTCGCCGCGATGCCGCTCGTCGAGATCGTCCGGGGCGAAGACACCTCGGCCGAGACCGAGGAGCGCGCCCTCGGCCTCGTCCGGTCGCTCGGCAAGGAGGCCGTCCGCGTCTTCGACTCGCCCGGGTTCGCCACGTCGCGCCTGGGCGTCGCCCTGGGCCTCGAGGCGATGCGCATGGTGGAAGAGGGCGTGGCCGGGCCGGCCGACATCGACCGCGCGATGGAGCTCGGCTACGGGCACCGCATGGGGCCCCTGAAAACGAGCGACCTCGTCGGTCTCGACGTGCGCCTCGCGATCGCCGAGACGCTGACCGCGGAGCTGCCGTCGGACCGGTTCCGGCCGCCCGCCATCCTCCGGACGCTCGTCGCCGAGGGCCTCACGGGACGCAAGGCGGGGGAAGGGTTCTTCCGCTGGGACGGCGACCGGGCCGTCGAAGCCGGGGCGCGCGCGGCGGCCCTGGCGAGGAAGCGATGATCGTCGGAGACCGCCGGGGCCTGAACCTCGGCGTGGCGCTGGTGGCGCTCGGCGTCTACTTCACGCTCCAGCGCTCGCTGCACTTCCGGGGATCGGGCCCCCTCCTCCTTTTGATCGGCGCGATCCTGCTCGCCCTCTCCGCCCTGCGCCAGTTCCGCGGGCCCCTGGTCCCCGCCGGCGTGCTTCTCGGCCTCGGGTCCGCCTTCGCGCTGCGGGAGCCGCTCGAGCGCTGGATGCCGGGGTGGGCGACGATCCTGCTCGGGATCGGCTCCGGGCTCCTGCTCGCTTCGGGCCTCTCCCGCCTCGGCGGCCGCGAGCGATCGGCGCCGATGGTTCCGGGTCTGGTGCTCGTCGCGATCGCGCTCGTCACCGCGCTGGCGGAGAACGTCACGATCCCCGACTCCTGGTACGACGCGGCGTGGCGGCTCTGGCCGTTCGCGCTCGTCGCGGCGGGACTGATCCTCGTGCTCCAGGCCGTGCGGCGCCCGGGCTGAAGCCCGCGCTCGTTTATCCGCCGTTCATCTGCCTCCCGAGCCTCCCTTCCTCTCGTGCATTAATCTCGTCCCGCCTGCCGATCGCGGTGTAGTCTGTCTGGCGGTGGGAGCGCACAGTCCGTTTCAGCAGAAGGTCGGCTACGTCGTCACCCGGATGATGATGTGGAAGCCGCTGCGTCGGACGTCCTTCGGGCGGCGCACCTACGGGCGGATGTACCTCGCCGGCAAGCGATTCGCCGAGCGGTGGGAGAGCCGGTTCTTCCGCCAGCACCTCAAGCCGGGGATGACGATCGTGGACATGGGGGCCAACGTCGGCTTCTACACGGTTCAGTTCTCCAAGCTCGTCGGCGACAGCGGCGCCGTTTACGCCTTCGAGCCGGACCCGTACTGCTCGAGCATCCTGCGCGACCGCGTCCGCACCCTGAGGTCCTCCCGCAACGTCCACGTGGAGGACACCGCCCTGGGAGACGTCGAGGGCGAGGCGACGCTGTACTGTAGCAACCGGGACCGCGCCGAGAACCGCACCTATCCCCTCGACCCCGCGACCCCGTTCGAGACGGTCCAGGTGCCGACCCTTTCCCTCGACGCCTACTGCCGCTCCCACCCGGTCGGCCCGATCGACGCGATGAAGATCGACGTCGAGGGGGCGGAAGTCCGCGTCCTGCGCGGCATGAGCGGGATCCTGGCGAGCCACCCTCCATCCTGGATCTTCATCGAGTTCTGTCCCGAGCAGCTCTCGGGAGCGGGCGAGAGCGCGGAGGCCTTCTGGGAAACGCTCGAAACCGCGGGCTACGAGAGCTACTCGATGGAAGGCCGCGGCGAAATCCGCCCCATCCGCGACACGGCGGCCTTCACCCGCGAGCACGCGCACGACTACACCAACGTCTGGGCGGTGCATCGGGCCGGTGCCCGGCTTCCGGCCGCCGCGTCCCTCGCCTAGCCGGCGGTCAGCCGAGGTCCAGGATCTTCGGGACGCGGGGCGCGGCCGGCGGCGCCGCCGGAGCCGCCCGGCGGGCGGCGAGGAGCCGGGCCGTCACGACGAGCGAGAGCAGGGCGGCCGCGATCTCGAGCGAGAAGAACCCCGTCGCCAGGCGGTGGTAGCGGGCGAGCAGAAGCCGCCCCGGGTCGGAGGCCGGGAGCGTGTCGATCAGCCCCGGGGCCTCCGTCCGGATCCGGTCGATCGGCGGGATGAGGAGCTGCCGGATCACCAGGGCGGCGAAGAAACCAAGCACCGGAAGGCGCGTGGCGAGAGCGCGCGTGCCCTTCGCGGCGTCTCGCGTCAGCAGCCAGGAGGTCCCGAAGAGGACGAGAAAGCTGGCCTCCGCGAGGCCGCACAGATTGGAGAGGATGGGGCTCTGGAGCGCCCCGGCCATGTCGCGCGTCGGGAGGATCCGGAAGACCGCCGGCGCGACGAAGGCGCCGAAGAAGACCGGGGGCGCCAGCGCCATGGACAGCGCCGCGAGGTGCAGCGACAGGACGAGGGGCTCGAAGCGGGAGGCGGACTTCACGGTTCGGGCGCGTACTCCGCCGTGACCCGCGGCGTCAGGCCGGCCGCATGCGCCCGGTCGAGGAGCAGCTGGACGGCCCGCCGCCCGGCCTCGCCATAGCCCTGGGTCCAGGAGTTGACGTACATCCCGACGAACCGGTCGGCCTTCTCGCGGTCGAGCCCGCGGGCGTACCGCATGGCGTGGTCGAGGGCCGCCCCCCGGTGCGCCAGCCCGTACTCGATCGAGCGGGAGAGGGCGCGCGAAATGCGGCCGATCCGCTCCGGTCCGAGGTCCCGGCGCACGACGTTTCCGCCGAGCGGAAGCGGGAGGCCCGTCTCCTGCTTCCACCAGCGCCCGAGGTCGACGACCTCGACGAGCCCCTCCTCGGCGAAGGTGAGCTGGCCCTCGTGGATGAGCAGCCCCGCCGGGAACTCGCCCGCCTGCACGGCCCCCTGGATGCGGTCGAACGGGAGAGGCGCGGTCGCGGCGCCGGGCGCCCAGAGCTTGAGGGCGAGCGCCGCCGTCGTCCACGGCCCGGGCGACGCGACGGTCACCCGTCCCGCGGCGATCTCCTCGCGCGAGACCGGATCGCGGGCCACGACGACCGGCCCGTAGCCGTCGCCGAACGACGCGCCGTGCGGAAGGAGCAGGTAGCGGTCCGCCAGGCTCGCGTACGCGTGGAACGACACGGCGGTCACCGCGAGCTCCCCCGCCATCGCGCGGCGGTTGAGCGACTCGATGTCGGAGAGCTCGTGGACGAAGGCGAGCCCCTCGGTGTCGACGCGGCCCTCGGCGAGCGCGTAGAACATGAAGGCGTCGTCGGAGTCGGGGCTGTGCGCGACGGTGATGGTCTCGG
>JAYRMU010000008.1:0-52594 GCA_041912555.1 Thermoanaerobaculia bacterium | reverse complement strand
TGGCTCGTCACGCCCTTCTCTTCCAATTGCTCGCGGCGCCCTGGGCGCCGCTCAGCGCAGATCCCGCAACGCAGCGGAGGCGACGGTGAAGGCGACGAGTTACACTCTTGCCGTGATCGATCTGGACAACCTGGCGGAGGCCGGTTCGTTCGAACGGCAGCTCCTCGACGAGATCGACCTCGCGAAGCTGCCCCGGCACATCGCCATCATCATGGACGGGAACGGCCGGTGGGCGAAGCAGCGCGGCTCGCCGCGGGTCGAGGGTCACCGGGCCGGCATCGCCTCGGTGCGGGAGGCGGTCGAGACCTGCGCCCGCCTCGAGCTCGACGCGCTGACCCTCTACGCCTTCTCGGTCGAGAACTGGAAGCGCCCGCGGTTCGAGATCGTGACCCTCATGTCGCTCCTCAAGGAGTACCTCGCGCGCGAGCTGGCGAACCTCCTGAAGAACGACATCCGGTTCCGCGTCGTGGGGCGCATGAACGAGCTCGACCCGTCGGTGCAGAAGGCCCTCGCGCACGGCCTGGCGGCGACGTCCTCGTGCCGGGGCATGACGTTCAACATCGCGCTGAACTACGGCGGCCGCACGGAGATCGTGGACGCCTGCCGCTCGCTCGCCAACGACGTCGTCTCGGGGCGGCTCACGCCCGAGCAGATCGACGAGGAGACCCTCGGGTCGCGCCTCGGAACGGCGGGCCTGCCCGATCCCGACCTGCTCATCCGGACGAGCGGCGAGATGCGCGTCTCCAACTTCCTGCTGTGGCAGATCGCCTACGCCGAGATCTGGGTGACGCCGACGCTCTGGCCGGACTTCCGCAAGCGCCACCTCTTCGAGGCGATCCTCGATTTCCAGAAGCGCGAGCGCCGCTACGGCGGCGTCATCAACGAGGGCCGGCCGGCGGAGGCCGAGGCGCAGGGCGGTCGGCGTTAGCGGCCTGCGGGCATCGGCATGAAGCGCGAGCTCGCGGCGGCGGTGGCCATCCCCATCGTCCTTGCGGTGCTGTTCCTCGCGCCGCCCCTTCTCTTCAACACCCTGGTCGCCGTCCTCGCGCTGGCGGCGCTGTGGGAGTTCTACCGGATGGCCGAAAAGACGGGCCATCCCGTCGCGAAGACCCTCGGCATCGTGTTCGGGGGCCTGGTCCTCGGCGAGGCCGCCGTCCTCTTCGGCCCGCTGCGGTTCGAGACGGCGTCCGGCTTTCTCGTGGACGTCTCGGCCCGGCAGCAGCCGGCGGGATGGTTCGTCTTCGCGCTCGCCGGAGTCGGCCTCGCGACGCTCGCCCCGCTCTTCGGCCGCGTTCCTCCGGCCGCCGCCCTGGCCGGGGCCGCGAGCACGGCCTTCGGCGTCCTCTCCATCGCCCTGCCGGCGACCAGCCTCTGCTACCTGCGCGGCCACTCGCCCCGCTCGGTCCTGTTCCTGCTCCTGCTCATCTGGACCTGCGACTCGGCCGCGTACTACTTCGGCCGCCGCTTCGGCGCCCACCGGCTGGCGCCCGTGGTGTCGCCCAAGAAGACGTGGGAAGGCGCCGTCGCCGGCCTCGTGGCCGCGACCGCGTTCGGCGCGGCGGCGGGGACCTGGTGGTTCGTCCCGGAGCTCGGCCCGGCGCGCGGCGCCCTGGCCGGGGCGCTCGCGTCGACGGCCGGCCAGATCGGGGACCTCGTGGAATCGCTCTGGAAGCGGGGCGCGGGCGTGAAGGACTCGGGAACGTTCCTGCCGGGCCATGGAGGCTTCTACGACCGGATCGACTCGCTGCTCTTCGCCGGCCCCGTGGTGGCGGCCTTTCTCGCGTTCGGGTAGCGCCCCCCGCCTCCTGCCTCCTGCCTCCTGCCTCCTGCCTCCTGCCAATATAATGACCGGCTGCGCATGAACTCCCTCTCGATCCTCGGTTCGACCGGCTCCATCGGCCGCTCCTCGCTCGACGTCGTCGCGGCCATGCCCGACCGTTTCCGCGTGGTCGCGCTCGCCGCCGGGCGCT
Organism: Thermoanaerobaculia bacterium; assembly: GCA_041912555.1. Classification (GTDB taxonomy): domain Bacteria; phylum Acidobacteriota; class Thermoanaerobaculia; order UBA5066; family Gp7-AA6; genus DAHUXD01. The sequence continues at coordinate 50,624 of JAYRMU010000008.1, read as the reverse complement.
CGATCGAGAAGCTGGCGGAGCAGGTGGCGCGTTTCCGTCCGCGCATCGTGTCGATCGACCGGGCCGAGGACGTTTCCCGCCTGCGCGCCCTGCTGCCCGCCGGCCTGGACTGCCGGATCGTCTCGGGCATGGAGGGGCTCGACGAAGCCGCGTGTCACCCCGACGCGGACACGGTGGTGGGAGGGCTGGTGGGCGCCCTGGGCCTGCGGTCGGCCCACGCCGCCGTGCTCGCCGGAAAGCGGCTCGCGCTCGCCAACAAGGAGACGCTCGTGGTGGCGGGCGAGCTCATCCTGTCCGAGGCGAAGAAGAGCGGCGCGGAGCTGATCCCCGTCGACTCCGAGCACAGCGCGATCCACCAGGCCCTGCGCTCGGGCCGGCCCGGCGAAGCCGCGCGCCTGGTCCTGACGGCCTCGGGCGGGCCGTTCCGCGAGCGCCGCCTCGACACGTTCGACGCGATCACGGTCGAGGACGCGCTCGCGCACCCGACCTGGAAGATGGGCCCCAAGATCACGATCGACTCGGCGACCATGATGAACAAGGGCCTCGAGGTCATCGAGGCGCACTTTCTCTTCGGCCTTCCGGGCGAGAGGATCGACGCCGTCATCCACCCCCAGTCGCTGATCCACTCGTTCGTCGAGTTCGTCGACGGATCGCTCGTGGCGCAGCTGGCGAAGAACGACATGAAGTTCCCGATCGTCTACGCCCTCTCGTACCCCGAGCGGCTTCCGAACGATTTCGGACGGCTCGACCTCGTGGCGCTGTCCCGGCTCGACTTCTTCGAGGTCGACCCGCGGCGGTACCCGGCGCTCGGCCTCGCCCGGGCGGCCCTGGCCGCCGGGGGCGGCATGCCGGCCGTTCTGAACGCCGCCAACGAGGTCGCGGTCGCCGCGTTCCTCGAGGGGAAGATTTCCTTCCCCGACATCGTTGACGTCGTCTCGGCAGCGATGGAATCCACCGGCCGCACGGCCGCACCCGCGAGCCTGGAGGAGGCGCAGGAGGTCGATCGCGCGGCGCGCGAGACGGCCGCGGCCCTCGTGCGCCGCCGCGCGGCGGCCCCGGCCTCCCGGTAACCCTCCGAAGGAGCCTCCTTGACGATCCTCAGCAACACGCTCGCTCTCATCGTCGTCCTGTCCGTCCTGGTCGTCGCCCACGAGTTCGGCCACTTCGCGGTGGCCAAGTGGTTTCGCTTTCCGGTCGAGGTGTTCTCGGTCGGCTTCGGCAAGCGCCTCTTCGGCAGGCAGTGGCGCGGCACCGATTACCGGGTCTCGGCGATCCCGCTCGGCGGTTACGTGCGCGTCATCGGCCTCGGGCCCGACGAGTCCACCGTGACGGAAGGGACCTCGCAGGAGGCGCCCCCGGTCGGCAAGCGCTGGCAGCGCGCCCTCGTGCTGCTCGCCGGCCCCGGAATGAACTTCGTCCTGGCCATCCTCCTCCACACCGCCGTCTTCGCCGTGGGCGTCAAGGTGCCGGCCTACGAGCTCGACAAGCCCGTCGTCCGGATCGTCGAGCCCGATTCCCCCGGCGCCGCCGCGGGCTTCCAGCCGGGCGACCGCGTCGTCTCCATCAACGGGACCGAGACGCCGCGCTGGCGCGACGTCCTCTTCATCTTCGGGATGAGCGCCCGCGAGAAGCTCGACGTCGAGGTCGACCGCAACGGCAACGGGGTGTTCCTCCACGTCGTGCCCCGTCCGAAAACGAAGTACGACCTCGGGGACGTCGGGATCCTGCCCGACTTCGGCACGGGCGTCCGCCCGCGCGTCGGGGCGGTGGTCGGCGGGTCTCCGGCGGAGAAGGCGGGTCTGAAGGCGGGCGACGTCATCCTGTCGGTGGCCGGCCGGCCGATCCAGGGCGCGCCGGACCAGATCTTCGCCAATTTCGTCGCCGCGGTTTCGGGCGCGGCGCCGGGGCCCTTCGCGATCGAATACCAGCGCGGGGGCAAGACCGCCACGACCATGGTCACGCCCCGCCAGGACCCGGACGGCTCGTGGAAGGTCGGCGTCCAGGTCGGAGGCGACCTGCCCGAGGTGCTCGAGCGGTTTCCGGTGAAGCAGGCCTTCGTCGAGGGATGGCGGCGCGTCGAGACGGACTTCCGGATGACGCTGTCGATCCTCGGCCGCCTCTTCCGCGGGCGCGCCAGCATGAAGTCGATGTCGGGTCCGCTCGACATCGCGAAGTTCTCGGGCGAGGCGGCGCGGACGGGCGCGGTGCCGCTCGTGGCGCTGATGGCCGCGATCTCGCTGCAGCTCGGCATCTTCAACCTGCTGCCGATCCCCGTGCTCGACGGCGGGCACCTCTTCCTCCTGGGGCTGGAGAGCGCGGTCCGCCGCGACTTCTCGCTGCGGGTCAAGGAGCGCATCCTGCAGGTGGGGTTCGTCATGATCCTCGCCCTGCTGGCGGTCGTGCTCTACAACGACCTCGCGAAGAACCTGCCGACCGGGTGGTGGCCCTTCTAGTCGTCGAGCCGCAAGCGGGAAGCCGAGCCGCCGACGCCGGCGCCGGCTACCGGATCGGGAGGGCGGGCGCCGGGTGCACGGGCAGCCCGGCCGGGCGGCCTCCCGGCAGGGCGGCGAACGGCTCGCCCGCCGGCGCGGTCATCCCCTCGACCATCCGGTGGAATTCGCTCCGGAACGGCAGATCGTCGCCCCAGTAGTAGGAGCGCGTCGGGCAGGCGCCCTTCCCGGAACACACGTCGGCGACGGAGCAGGCGTGCCCGAGGTCGTCCACGCGGCCGCGCCGCGCCATGATCTCGCGCAGCTCCGCCCGGAAGCGGGAGTAGCGGGGGCCGGCCCAGATCTCGGCGAGAGGGGTCGTCGCGACGTTGCCGAGCGTATGGTCCTGGAGGATGCAGCAGGTGGCCGCGTCGCCGTTGGCGTTGATCGTCATCGAGTACCAGCCGACGAGGCAGAACTCGTGGAGCTCCGAGGCCTTCCGCGCGCGGCGCGCGGCGCCGTCGAAGAGCTGCCGGTACTTCACGCGCGCGCGAACGGCGATCGGGGCGGCGGCGAAGACGCGCCGCTCCGCTTCGGCGATCCGCTCGGCGATCGCGCGTTCCCAGAAGGAGAATCGTTCGAGCCGCTCGAAGTAGTCCTCGGCCAGCAGCGCCTCGTAGAGCCGGATCATCTCGGCGATCTCGTCGTCCGTCATCCGGGGCATCGGGCGGACGGGGTAGAGGCCGTTCAGCCAGAACCGGTCCGCCCCGGTCTCGCGGAAGAGGCGCAGCATCTCGGGGAGCTGGCGGAAGTTGTCCTGGTAGACGAGGAACTGCACCTTGATCAGGCAGTCGGATCCGGTCGCCCGCTTGATCGCGGCGGCGCGGCGGACGTTCTCGACGACCCGGTCGAAGTTCTTCGCGCCCGTCTGCATCATGGCGGCGTAGGACGCCGCCTCGGCGGTGTTGAGGGAGACGCAGATCTCGTCGCAGCCCGTCTCGAAGAGCGCGCGGACGACGGGCTCGGTCAGCAGGACGCCGTTCGTCGTGACGTCCGTGACGCGCAGGCCCCGCCGGCCGAGCCCCGCGATGAGCGCCGCCGCGTCCCTGCGAAAGAGGGGCTCGCCCCCGCCCATCAGGCGCACGCCCCGGACGCCGAGGTCGCGCATCTCGTCGAAGAGGGTCTCCAGGCGCGCCGCCGGGAGCTCGGCGTTTCCGGCCCGGATCTCGGCCGTCGAGCAGAAGAAGCAGTCGATGTTGCAGCGGTCCTGCCAGGAGATCTCGACGACCCGCGGGGGAGGGGGCGCGGTGCCCTCCGCGATGCTGCGCAGGATCGCGGCCTTCTCGCTCGCCTCGAGCCGCTCCCACGAATAGGCCACGCGGGCATCTTACGCCCCGGGTCGCGGCGTCCGCGCGGCTAGAATCGCCGCAGGAATGCGCCGCTGACCATGTCCGTGCTCGCGCTGTGGCTGACCTACGGGACGGCCGCCGCGGCCGCCGTGTGGCTGGCCCGGAGGCACGCGGGCGGCGTGTCCGTCCGGGCCGGGATTCTCCTCGCGCTGCTGCCGCTCGTCTTCACCGGCAAGGCGATGCTCCTCGGCAGGCTCTACGGCCCCGCGGACCTCTACGCCGCGGGCGACCCGTGGCGGGCCGCCGCGGGCGCGCGGGGAGCCGGGGCGCCGCGCAATCCGATCCTGTCGGACCTGGCGTTCGCGAACCTGCCGTGGCGGGCCGCCGTGCGGGACGCGGCCGTCAACGGGCGCGCGCCGCTGTGGAACCGCTTCGTGCTCGGAGGGACGCCCCTGCTCGGGGCGGCGCAGGCCGGCGTGTTCCACCCGTCCACGTGGCTCGGGTTGTGGCTGCCGCTGCCGCTGTCGTGGACCTTCTCGTGCACGTTCACGCTCTTTCTCGCGCTGCTCGCGGCGTACGCCTTCTTCCGGGACTTCGCGCTCTCGGAGCGCGCCGCGCTCGTCGGCGCCGTCGGGTGGGGGTTCTCCACGTACCTCGTGTTCTGGGACGGCTGGAGCGTGGGGCCCTCGACGGCGACGTTCCCGCTCCTCCTGCTGGGCCTGCGGCGTCTGGCGCGCGGGCCTTCGGGCGGCGGCCTCGGTCTGACGGCGGCGGCCCTGTGCCTCTCGCTCTTCGGCGGCCACCCCGAGTCCTTCTTCCACGGCGTCGCGGCGGGCGGCGTCTACTTCCTGTGGGAGCTCGCCGCGCGCGGCCGGCGCGACGCCGCCCGGGCGATTGGCGGCGCGCTGGCGGCGGGAGCGCTCGCGGTCCTGCTCGGCGGGCCTCAACTCTTTCCCCTCCTCGAGGCGATCCCGCACTCGGCGGAGTACCGCGCCCGGAGGGCGGCGCTCGGCAGCGCGGCATCGCGGCAGTCGGTGCCGGCGGGAGAAGCCGTTTCCCGCCTGCTGCCGGACCTCCTTCCGTTTGCCCACGGGATCTACGGGCGGAGCGCCGTGGACACGCGCCGCGACGACGGTTCGGGGATGCCGCTCGGATACGCCGGGGCGGTCCTCTTCGCGCCGGCGCTTCTCGCGCTGATGGGGAAGCCGCGCGTCCGCGGGAGAACGATCTTTCTCGCCTTCCTGCTCGCCGGCGTCGCGTACGGCGCGAGCGTCCCCGGGCTGCTCGACGCGACGGCGCGCCTGCCCGGATTCGCGTTCGCCCTGAACTACCGGCTCGTGTTCCTCTCGGGGCTCGGGCTCGCGGGCCTGGCCGCCTTCGGAGCCGAGTCGCTCTCCACGCCCGGATCCTGGCGGCGACTGGCGGCCGCGTGCGCAGGCGTCGCGGCGATCGTCGCCGCGGCGTTTTTTTCGGCCGGGCGGGTCTTCGCCGACCGGGGGCTCGACGCGGCGTTCGTCCGGAGGTCCTTCCTCGCCGAGGTTGCGCCCGTGGCGGCCCTCGGCCTGGCCGCGGTGGCGGCGCGGCGGCGGCCGCGGCTGGCGGCCGACGCGGCGATCGTGTGCCTGGTCGCGCAGCGGTTCCTCGAGATGGGCGGCACCTACCCGACGCTTCCCGCGGAGTCGCTCGCGCCGGCCCTTCCGACGCTCGCCGCGCTGCCCCTCGGGAGCGATCCGTCCCGCGTCGTGGCCGCCGGCGGCTTGTTCCGGCCCAACGCCGCGGCCCTGTACGGGGTCGAGGACGCGCGCGGCTACGAGTCTCTCGTCCTCGACCGATTCGCGGACACGTATCAGCTGTGGTGCCGGCCGCAGGCGGCCTCGTTCAACCGCGTGGACGATCTCGGGCGCCCCTTCCTCGACTTCCTGAACGTGCGGTATGCCCTGGGCGGTCCGGGCGATGCCGCGCCGTCCGGCTGGACCGAACAGGCGCGGGGACCGGAGCTCGCGATCTTCTCGAATCCGCGCGCGCTGCCCCGGGCCTTCGCGCCCCGCGCGCTGCGTGCCGCGCCGGATGCCCTGGCCGCGCTGGCCGCCGCAGACGACTTCGCGGCGGTCGCCTTCCTCTCCGGCGCCGCCGCGGCGGACGCGCCGAACGGAAGCGCCGCCCTGCGCGTCCGCGAGGCGGGGCCCGATCTCGTCGTCGAGGTCTCGGCGTCTTCGCGGACGTTCGTGGCCACGTCGCTGCCGGACTGGCCCGGCTGGACCGCCGCGGAAAACGGGCGGCTGCTGCCGGTCTCGACCGTGAACCACGCCTTCGTGGGGTTCTGGGCCGAGCCCGGCGAGCACGCGGTCGTGCTCCGCTATCGGCCCGGATCGTGGACGCTCGGCCTCTGGGCCTTCGCGGCGGGCCTGGCGGCATCGGCCGGGCTCGCGGTGGCGAGGCGCCCGCGCTCCTGACGGCGACGCCGGTCCTCCGAGCTTCGTAGAAGAGGCTGGATGGCACACCTCGCGGCGGCCGTGGCGTGTTTCGCGGCCGCCGCCGCCGGCGTCTACCTGCTCTGCCGGCAGCTCTCGTGCGCTCGCCTGCCCGCGCTCTTCGGCGCGGCCGCGTGGGCCCTGTCCGAGGCCCTCCTCGCTCCGGGTTCCGCCGTCCGGCCGCTCGCGGAGGCGGGGCCCTCGGTCCTGGTTCCCTTCGCGGTGGCGGGCCTGTTTTCGCGGGAGCGCCGCCGCTGGCCGTTCCTGGCGCTCGCGCTCGTCTGCGTCCTGCTGCGCGCGCGGATTCCCGCGGCCGGGGCGTCCGCGCCGGGGGCCGCGCTCGAGGCGCTCGTGGTCGCGGTCCTTGCCGGGCTCGGGGCGCAGCGGTTGTGGGACGGGGAGGGAGGCGCCGCGTTCGGCATCGGCGCCGCGGCGGCTCTGGCGGCCGCCGTCGTCCTTCCGGGCGCGGGGACGGCGACGCGGCTCGTCGAGGCGATCCCGGCCGCTGCGGCGCTCGCGCTGGTCGCGTTCACCTCGCGGGAGACGCGGGCCCGGGCGGGCGTGGTGGCGCTGGTCGCCCTCTTCGTCGCCCAGCGGGCCCTGGAGATCGGCGTCGGGGCGGCTCGCGGGATCCCGGAGACTACGGCGGCGCGGGCGGCACCGCCGCGTCCCTGACCCGGCCGCGGCGCCGCTCGCCCCCGCCGAGAGATGCGACGCCGGCAGCCAGGATGCAGGCCGAGAGGGCTGGCTGCGTGACCCGCGGCGTGGTCCAGGAGATGCGCTCGCGCGGATCGGTCTGATCGTGCATGTAGTCGAAGACGAGAAACCCGAAAAGCCCGATGGTCAGGAAGACGGCGGGGAGCAGGCGTCCGACGGCCGGACGGGCGGCCAGGAGCAACCCGATCGGGATCGCCCAGGCGAGCCAGCGCGTTCCGGCGGCGAGCTGGTCGAGTTCTGTCGCGAGGATGGTCGACAGGAAATCGGTTCTCAGGCCGAACAGGGCTCCGTGGGAGCGATATCCGACGAAGAGGCCCTCGCGCCACTGGAAGAAGAACCAGGACGCCACGCCGAGGGCCGCCGGCGCGAGGAGCCGCACGGCCCGGAAGAGCGGCCGCCGCCGCCCTTCCCCCACGTCCCGCGCGAGAGCGCCGGCCGTCACGAGGAGCGCCCCGACCGAGCCTTCGACCTTGGTCAGCGCCGCGGCCGCGAGCATGAGCCCGGGAAGAAATCGGCTGTCCCCGTCGCCGTCCTCCACGAGCAGGGCGGCCACGGCGATCGTCTCGAAGAACAGGAGGGGCGCCTCCGCGTTGCCTCCCGAGAGAGAGAACGCGAGCGACGCCGAGAGCGCCGCGGCCCAGAAGGCCGTGACGCCCGCCGCGCCGTCGTCGCCGAGCCGGCGGCGCAGCAGGGCTCGGAGCAGCGGAATGGCCGCCGCCACCCAGAGCAGCGACGCGGCGGGCACGGTGCGCCAGGGAAGGTGCCCGGCGGCCAGAGCGCCCCAGGCCTGGACGATCGGGACCGCCGGGGGATAGTCGGGGACGGCGTGGCCGAAGTGGGGCCAGCCGAGCAGACCGACGTCGATCCCGCGCGCCTGCGCGAATCGGGCGGCTTTCACTCCCCAGAAGAGCAGGAAGTCGACGGACGTCGCGCCGGCGGTCACGAGCGTCCAGGCGAGCAATCCGAGCGAGAGCGCGGTCACGCCGACGGACGCGGCGGCCACACGCCGGGACCCCTCACGGAGAGCCGGCCGCGGCGCCGGCTCGCGGGACCAGCGAAGCCCGAGAACGAGCGAAGCGCCGAGCGGGAGGGCCGCCAGCGCCGGGATCGACCACGCCACGCCGGCCAGCGTCAACACGAGGCCGGCCAGGGTGAGGGCGACGGTGCCGGCCGCCAGCGCCACCCCGGCCCGCGCGAGGACGCCGAGTGGCCGAACGGACGGATGAAACGCCGCACCGGCGCCGAGGGCGGGGATCGCGGCGAGCGCCGCCAGGAACGCGACCGAGCTCAAGGCCGCGCCGCCCGTTCGTAGAGCGCGCCTCCCGGGACCCGGGCGACGAGCCGAAGGCCGGGCTCCGGGGCGGAGGGCGCGGGCTGATACCGCAGCACGTACCGGGCCCGGGCGGCCTCGTCGGGCGTGGGAACGAAGTAGTAGGAATGGGCCAGGGGTTGGCTCGACGGAAAGAGCCCGATGCCCATCATGAACAGGGCCATCTCCGTCCTGGGGTCGTCGGCGAGGACGGTGAAGGACGAGCCCGGCGGGAGCAGGGGCCGGCACGAGTCGAGAAAGAGCCACTGCCGCGCGCGCTCCGTATCGGTGAGATCGACCGGCGTCAGCGGCCGCCGGAGCTGCCCGTCGAGCGGTCGCGCCAGGCGGGGGGCCAGGGGAAAGAGGCAGAGGAGGAGCGCCGCGGCGAGCCAGATTCGCACGCGCAGCGTGCGCGGATCCCGGGCGAGGGAGCTCACGCGAGGCCGCCCGGTTCGGACGCGTCGGCGGAAACGATCGCCAGGGCCAGCAGCACCGGAAGGGGGGCCAGGACACGCGCGGCGGACCAGGAGATCCACTGCGAGGGATCCTCGGCGAGATGGAGATAGGTGAACACCAGAAACGCCGCGAGGGCCGCGCCGGTCCCGAGCGGCAGCAGGGCGTCGCGACGCGGGCGTCCCGCCGCGGCGAGGCACAGGAGCGGCACGGCCCAGGGAAGGCCGCGCCCGGTCGACGCCAGGGCCCTCGGAATTTCGCGGGCGACCGCGGGCCAGTGGTCCAGGTGCAAAGCGAGAAAGGGGCCGTACTCCGAGTAGACCGCGAAGAGGCCGCTCGTGGCGCCGAACGCGAACCACGCCCCGAGGGCAGCCGCGGCCGGCAGCACCAGGCGGGCGGCCGTCGCCGCGGACTCGCGCGCGGACCCGCGGCGCCGAAGGAGGAAGAGCGCCGCCGCGGCGAGGGCGAAGGGAAGCCCCTCGACCTTCGCCGCGGCCGCGCCCGCCAGGAGAATTCCCGCGAGCAGCTGGATCGCGGGGTCGCCCGCGTCGCGGCGCAGGAGAAGCGCCATCGCGAGGGTCTCGAAGGCGAGCAGCGGCATGTCCCCGTTGCCGGCGACCACGGCGCGGATGCCGATGACCGCGAGAGCTCCGATCGCCAGCGCGGAGACGGCGGCACCGGCCGGCCGCGGCGCGGCTCCGGCGAGGACGCCGGGCAGCGCGAGCGCGAGCGCGCCGAGGAGCAGGGGAAAGGTCAGCGTCGCGCCGGCCCACGAGAATCGTCCGGCCGCCATCGTCGCCAGCGCCCCGAGGTTGGTCACGAGGGGCGGGTAGTAGGCGTGCATGTAGGCGTGCGAGGAATCCGCCAGAAACGCCGCGTCCACGCCGCGCGCGATGGCGAACTGCTGCGCCTTGGGACCCCAGAAGAAGAACAGGTCCATCGAGCTCACGGAGCCCGCGAGCGTGCATGCCAGCGCGGCGAGAACGCAGAGGCCCGCGGCGGCGGCGGCGACGGCCTCGGTCCGTCCGCGGCGGGAGGCCGGGGGCGCCGGTGGCGCCGGGGCGGCGGGAAGCAGCGCGGAGAGAGCGCGGGCGAGCAGGGCGGCCCCCGCGGCGATCGGGAGAATGCTCCAGGGGATGCCGGCGAGCGTGAAGAGGCTCATGACGAAGGACACGAGGGCCGCCCCGGCCGCGCCGGCGAGGACCGCGCGGGTCGCGGGAGCGAACCGGCGGTAGGCGGTCCGCGCCACGAGCGGCGCGCCGGCCGCGGGCAGGAGAGCGAGCGTCCCGAGCCAGACGACAGGCACCATCAGGGTCTCGGCCGGCGCCACACGGTGCCGCTCGGCGTTTCCAGGACGAGCCGGCCCGGCGCTTCGCGCGGCGTCGGGCCCACGAGGACGAGGTACTCGGCGTCGCGCCAGGCCTCGGGCGCGGTGAATCGGCCGAGGTAGGCCGAGGGCAGAGCGCGCCGGCGGGGCAGCAGCGAGACGCCGAGGCGGTGGTACCAGGTTTCCAGCTCGGGGTCGGGCGGCTCGGTGCGCACCACGAAGGAGGACCCCTCGGGGATGGCGCCGCTGGCCTCGGTGATCAGGACGTATCCGGGCCGGAGGACCCGCGCGCTGCTGCGGTCGAGCAGGGTCCGAGGATGGCCGAGGCCCTCGCTCCAGGGTACGGCGCGAACGGCGATGGCGCAGAGGAGAACGGCGCCGATGAGGGGCGCCCGGACCGCGCGCCCGGTCGGTGCGGCTCGCGGCGCCGGATCCGGCGATTCCCCTACGACGGCTCCTCCCGGCCCTCCCAGTGCTCGAGGAGCTCCTGTCCCACGGTCTTCGTGACGAAGATCTGTTTCAGGTAGTTGAGCGTCGTGACGGCCAGGGGCACGCCGGCCGCCGAGAACGGCGCGCCGACGGCGGCCAGCGCGAGGTGGCGCGCCTTCGCCGCGCCGGAGAACTCGGGGTTCTTCCAGTCGAGCACGCTGCCGTAGTACTTGAAGACCATGCGGTAGACGTCCGAGAGGAGCATGCGGAACCCCATCTCCACGCCCCAGACGAAGCACGCGCCGGTGCGCACCTTCTCGAGGAACTCGGACACCGTCTGCGCCTCCGCGACGGTGTAGACGCGGGCCAGCGGGCCGAGGGTGTGGGCGTCGGATCCCGCCACGAGGGACACGGCGCCGCGCTTTTCCCTCACGACGGCCATGAGGTCCTCGACGAGACGGTTGTGGTGCGACGTCATCGCCCCGTTCTTGACCTCGAAGATGTCGAACATCCGCAGCATCTCGTCGAAGTACTTCCGCGGGGAATTGCGCATGCGGTAGTTCTGGAACATGTGGTTGGCCGAGGCGATGATCTTCTCTTCCCTCAGGTACTCGTGGAGGTCGTAGATGTTGCGGCGCCGGCGCGAGATCTCGTCATGCTGCTTCTCGTCGATGTCGAAGACGTTGACGTGGATGCGCTGGCGGGTCTCGGGGAACCAGGTCTCGACCTCCTCGGAGATGAAAAAGTCCTCGAGGTCGGGATTGCGGTCGAGCAGGGCGAGGCACCCGTCGATCGAGTCGTGATCGGTGATCGTGACGAAATCCATGCCCCGTTCCTTGGCGAGGCGATAGACCTCTTCCGGGCGGTTGTAGGAGTCCCGGGTGTTGGCGATCCGGAAGTACTTGAAGGTCGAGTAGACCGAGTGGCAGTGCAGGTCGACCTTGCGGAACCGCCGGTCGGCGAACCACTCTGGCTGCTCGAACTCCGCCTCGCGCTTGGACGACACCTGTTGCGACCCCCTCGGGCAACCGGCTCGGGCCGCCCGGCGCCCCGGACCCGGCGCCCTCCTGAGAGTACCATCCCGTGTTAACTTCCCGCTGTGGCGCGGATCCTCTTTCGCCTGCTTTACGGCACTCTCCTCGTGTCCGTCTTCGTGGGGGCCGTCTGGTTCGGCTTTCGCCGGGCGATCGTGGGCCGTTCCGTCACGGTGCCGGAGCTCACCGGAAAGACGCCGGAGGAAGCGTCGCGGGCCGCGCGCGCGGTCGGCCTCCAGCTCGAGGAGCAGGGAGGCCGCGCCCGATACGACGAGCGCGTGCCGCGCGGGCGCGTCCTCCTGCAGCAGCCCGAGGCGGGCTCGCTCGCCAAGCCCGCGCAGGCGGTGCGGATCGTCCTTTCGCTCGGCGCGCGCGAGCTGCGCGTGCCCGAGCTCGCCGGCCTGGCTCCCCGGGCCGCTGCCCTGAAGCTCTCGCGGGAATCCCTCGAGCTCGGGCCCGTGTCCTGGTACCGCGATCCGTCCGCGCCGCAGGGCATCGTGGCGCAGGACCCGGACCCCGAGACGCCGGCCGCGAAGGGCGAGGCCGTGCGCGTGCTCACGAGCCGCGGCGCGCCCGAGGCGCGGATCGTGATGCCGGATTTCGTCGGCAAGGACGCTCAGGCCGCGCGGGAGCGGCTGGAGAAATTCGGCTTCCGTGTCGGCAGCGCCCGGTTCGAGGCCTACGACGGCGTGCGGCCGAACACCGTCCTCAAGCAGTTCCCGCCGGCCGGGTATCCCCTCTCCAGCCGCGAGGTCGTGTCGCTGACCGTCTCGCGCTCGGCCGACGCGGCCGCGGCGGCGCCGAGGTCATGAAGGTCCGGATCGCGCCGTCCCTCCTGTCGGCCGACTTCGCGCGCCTGGCCGACGCCCTGGCCCTGGCGGAGGCGGGCGGGGCGGACCTCGTGCACGTGGACGTGATGGACGGGCATTTCGTGCCGAACCTCACGATCGGGCCGCCGGTCGTCCGCGCCCTGCGCAAGGCGACCCGCCTGCCGCTCGACGTCCACCTCATGATCGAGCGGCCGGAGCGCACGCTGCACGAGTACCTGGATGCCGGGGCCGAGTGGGTGTCGGTCCACGTCGAGTCCACGCCCCACCTCCAGCGTTGTCTCGACGCGATCCGCAGGAGCGGGGCGCGCGCGGGGGCCGCCCTCAACCCGGCGACCCCGACCCTGGCGCTCGCGGCCGCCTGGCACGACGCGGACTACGCCGTCGTCATGTCCGTCAACCCCGGCTGGGGAGGACAGGCGTTCCTGGAGCCGTCGATCGAAAAGGTGCGGCGCCTGAAGCGCGAGGCCGGAGAAGCGGGCAGCCGTCTGGCCATCGAGGTGGACGGAGGCGTGGGGGAGTCCAACGCGGCCCCGCTCGTGGCCGCGGGCGCGGAGATCCTGGTCGCGGGGACCTCGGTCTACGGCGCGCCGGATCCGTGCGCGGCGATCGGGAAGCTGAGGCAGTCCGCGTCGGGCCCCTCGGGACCGGCGGGCGCGCGATGACGGGGCGGCGCTTTCTGCAGGCCGCCTCGGCGGCGCTCGCTCTTTCGGGCGCGCTCGCTGCCGGATGCTCGAGCTCGACCGCGGCCAAGAAGCCCGACAAGATCACCCAGGAGCTGCTCACCCAGCCCAAGGAAGCCCTGTTCGAGAAGGGCAAGGCGCTCATCGCGAAGAAGAAGTACGACGAGGGCCGCAAGTACCTGAACTACGTCTTCGAGACGTACCCGAACGAGAACCTGGGCCGCGAGGCCCTCCTCATGGTGGCCGACTCCTACTTCCAGCAGAAGACCGCCGCGGCTTACACGGAGGCCCGGTACCGGTACCGCGACTACCTGAACCGCTACCCGGGCGCGACCAACCGCGACTATGCGCGGTACCAGTTCGCGTTCTGCTACGACAAGGAGCACGAGAGGCCCGACCGGGACCAGACCGCCACCCGGGAGGCGATCGAGCAGTACCGGGCCCTCATCCGGGAGTTTCCGGACTCGGGCTACGCCGGGGCGGCCCGGGAGCGCATCCGCCGCCTGACGGACCTGCTCGCCGAGCACGATTTCGGGGTGGGCTACTTCTATCTCCGCAAGGGCTCCACGGCCGCCGCCCTGTCCCGCTTCATCCAGGTCGAGCAGAAGTACCCGGACTTCGGGGCGCGGGACAAGCTCTACTACTACCAGGGGCTCGCGCTCGAGCGCCTCGGCCGCAAGGACGAGGCCCTGGGCTACTTCGGCAAGATCGTGGAGGAGTTCCCCCAGAGCGACTATGCGAAGAAGGCAAAGGCCTTAATCGGAAAGAATACCGGCCAAAAGGCTCCTGCGACGGCCGCGGTGGTTGACACAAAGCCTCAAAGCCAGTAAATTTTAGGCTAGAAACCGCGAGTATCCGTATTTTTTAAGGAGTCGCCATGCGTCTCCCCGTTGGCTTTGCCGGTTCGATGGTCCTCCTCCTGACGGCGGGAGTGGCCACTCTCAACGCGCAACAGGCTCCGGAACTCGCCGGCGGAGGTCTCGCGACCCGACCGCAGGGAATCACCCGGATCGAGCCAACGGCGCCCCAGACGACCGAGGCCGCCCCGCAGCCCCTCGGGTACGAGGACGAGGTCTCCTGCTTCGGCTACATCGGGCCGCTCAGCGAGCAGTTCGTCGCCACCGTGGTGGGGGCCGAGAACGTCGCGGAGCAGGAAGACTTCACCGAGCACAACCTCCTCTACCTCGACGGCGGGTACGACCGGGGCATCAAGCCGGGCGACGAATTCTGGATCGTCACCCCGGGCGACGAGATTTACCACCCGATCACGAGCGCCCCGATGGGCCGCTTCTACCAGTACCGGGGCCGGGCCCTCGCCCTGTGCATCGAGGGGCGGACGGCGATCGTCCGGGTGACGCTCGCCTGCACCGACATCCCGATGGGCTCCTTCCTGAAGGCGTACGAGCCGGTCCCCATCCCGCTCGGCCGCCGCTTGCCGAGCCCCACCGTCTGCGATCCGGCCACGGGCAAGCCGCACGGGCGCATCGTGATGACCCGCGACGCCATCTTCGCCATCGGGACGGGAACCGACATCATCATCGACCTCGGCCTGGACGCCGGCCTCCAGCCCGGCGATCAGCTGTCGATCTTCCGGTACGCGTCCGGGTCGGACTACGGCCTGCGCCCCCAGGGCTCGTACTGGATGTACAAGCCGCCCCCTCCGGGCGTGACGGTGCCGCGGACCTACCTGGGCGACCTCGCCATCCTCTACGTCGGCGACCGCTGGGCGGCCGCCCGCGTCATCGACTCGAGCCGGCTCATCGAGATCGGCGACCAGGTCGAGGTGAAATAGGGCGAGCGTCCCGTTTCCCGGAAGAAAATCAGGAGAGGCGCTCGGCGCCTCTTCTTTTTTTTGGCTGGCACGAAATCGTCCCGGCGGCGCGCGGCGGGCGCCGGCGCGGGGACGTCCCGCGCACTATCCCTTGCGCCGACCCTTTGCTAAGATGCGCCCCTCTCCGATTCGTATCCGTTGATTTTGGGGGAGGCATCGTGAATCTGGATGGGCAACTCCAGGAAATCATCGACGAGCTGCTGGCGCACGGCATTTCCCTCGACCTCGCGAAGAAGGAGTTCGAGAAGAAGTACATCGTCGGCGCCGTGAAGCGTTCGTCGGGAAACCTCGGCCGCGCCGCGAGCTCGCTCGGCATCCATCGCAACACGCTGCGCAACAAAGTCGGCATCCTCAACATCCGGCTCCCGCGCGAGAAGTTCCGCGTCGCGCCGGAAATCTCGATCCCCAACAAGAAGAAGTGACCGCGCGCCCAGCGCGCGCGGTCATCCCGAGGCGCATGAGCGCCGAGGGATCCCTTGAGCAGCCGAGTCGCGGCTCTCGAGCCGTTTCGGCCGCGCGGCAAGGCCTCCGCGCGCCCCGCGCGCGCGGTCTCCCCGAGGCGCATGAGCGCCGAGGGATCCCTTTCGCAGCCGAGTCGCGGCTCTCGGGCCGTTTCGGGCGCGCGGCGAGGCCCCCGGGCCCGGCGCGCCGGGGCATCGCGACCGTAGACTCCGGGCAGGGAGGCCGCGCTCGCAGGGGCCGCGGCCGGGGAGGTGTTCGAGAGACGGTGGCGGGAAAGGGACCCTCGGGCCGCTCAGGCCCCGGGGGCGGCCATCGACGCGCGACGCGCCGCGGCGTTCATTTCGGCTTGTTGTCCTGCGGCGGTTCGTCGCCCTTCACGGAGTCCTTGAAATTGCGCAGTCCCTGGCCGAGTCCCTTGCCGAGCTGCGGGAGCTTGTTGGCCCCGAAGATGATGATGACGATCAGCAGGATGACGAGAAGCTCCGGAAGACCGAGTGAGCCGAACATCGTTATCTCCTTCGTGAGTCCTTCCCGGTCGCCCAGACCGCCGTTCCGGGAACACGGAAGAGCTTAGCAGACTGGGATCGGACGCGACGCCAGGACGGCCGCGAAGGCCCGGTCGTCCGGGCGGCCGCCGAGGAGGCGGCCCACCAGGGCCAGCTGGCCGGGCAGGTACTTCCGGTAGGTGTCGCCCTTTCCGAGCGCGACCGCGCGCGCGAAGGTGCCGCACACCTTCCAGGCGCGCTGGAGCAGCACGCGATCGAGCCGGGCTGCCAGAGCGGCCGGCTCGAGGCCGCGCCGGGAGGCGAAGCGCGCGATCGCGCGCGCCGCCTGGGGGTCGTCCATCCAGTCGAGGGTCGTGCGCTCCCAGAGGAGGGAAGCCAGATCGTACGTGTCGGGCCCGAGCCGGAGGTCCTGGAAGTCGATGAGCGCGACGCTCGCGCCCTCGGGAAACAGATTGTTGCCGTGAAAGTCGCGGTGGCAGAGCGCGAAGGGATGGCCGAGGATCTCGGCGACGAGAGCGTCGGCCCAGGCGTCGTGCGTCCGACGCTGCCCGGCGGAAAGCGGCCGGCCCTGCAGGACGTCGAAGACCGCCTCGCGGGCGAGGTCGAGCTCGCGTCGGAAGAGCGCGGCGTCGAACGCCGGGTTGATCCCGGGGTCCGGAAGGCCGGCGATGGCCGCGGCCGCGTCCACGGCGCGTTCGAGCCAGAGGCCGCGCTGCCCGGGGGCCGCGGCGCAGCGGGCGGCGAGGTCCTCGAGGCCGAGGTCTTCGACGATCTGGTTGCCCCGCCCGTCGTCGGCGAGGAGGGCGGGAACCCTCACGCTCCGCTGGAGGAGCTCCCGCGCGTCGACCCAGCGGCGCCGCGAGCGGTCTTCGTCGGCCGGGTACACCACGCCGATGGCGGTCCGGCCCTCCGGCAGGTGCAGCCGGAAATAGCGGCGCCGCCCCACGTCGCCGGCCAGGGCCTCGACGCGGAGCGGCGCGGGAAGGGTCCGACGGGCGAGCTCTTCGAGGCCGGCGACGTCGGACGGGAACAGACGCGCCCCTAGCTCGTGCTCTTGGCCTGGGAGAGCAGGACCTTCTTGATGTGGACCGGCTGGTTGGGCCGATCCTGCGCGCCGCGCGGCGCGTTGGCGATCTTGTCGGCCACGTCCATTCCGGAGATGACCTCTCCGAACGCCGTGTACTGGCCGTCGAGGAAGTTCGAGTCCTTGACGACGATGAAGAACTGCGACGAGGCGGAGTTGGGGTCCGAGGCCCGCGCCATCGACACGATGCCGCGCTTGTGGGGCGTGTCGTTGAACTCGGCCTTCAGGCGGTTGGTTCCGTTGCCGTTGGTGCCGTACGGATGGGTGGGGTCCTCGGGCTTCTTGGTGGTCGGGTCGCCGCCCTGGATCATGAAACCGGGGATGACCCGGTGGAAAAAGGTCCCGTCGTAAAACCCGCTGGCCGAGAGGTCCACGAAGTTCTCCACGTGCTTGGGAGCCTTGTCGTAGAAGAACTTGATCTGGATCTCGCCCAGGTCCGTCTGCAGCGTGGCGATCGTGTTGGCGTAGTCGCGGGCCACTGTCTTACCCTTTCCTTTCGCCGTCTGCGCGGCCGCCGCGAGCGGCAGGGCACAGGCGAGCATGAGAGCGATGGCTGTGCGGTTTCTCACTGTTTGGGTCTCCTTTCCGAACCGGCGAACGATAGCAGAATCAGGAGGCCGGAGGCAGGAGCCGGGACGCAGGGGATAGGATTGAGGGGTCATGTATGCGGCCCTGGCGCGCGCTGTCCTGGACGAGTCCGGCGCGGTTCGCGCGGCCTCCGAGGTCGAGCGGCTGCGCCGGAAGCACCCGCGCGCTTCGCGGGACGAGCTCGCGGCGCGCGTCATCCGGCGCGCGGCCTTCCAGTGCGCGGCCGCCGGGGGCCTGCTGGCGGGGCCGGGCGCCTTCTTCGGCGCCATGCCCTTCGGCCCGGACCTCGCGTACCAGGCGATGACGCTCAACCGCCTCGTCCTCTCGCTCTCCGCGATTTACGGCGCCCGCGGCGGCGGCCAGGACCGCGCGGCGGGCGTCGCCGCCGGGTTCGCGGTCGGGCTCGGGTCGGAGCTCGCGCGACAGGGCCTGGTCCGCGTCCTGCGCGGCGCGTTCGGCCGTCGGCCGGGAATCCGGACCGCCGCGGGCGCGCTCGCCGGCGGCGCGCTCGGCTACGCGGCCGCGGTCGCGGTCGGCCGGTTCGCGCAGGACGTGTTCCGCGGCCGGCGGCAGCTGCTGGCCCGCCTGGCGCGATGAGCGCGGCGCGGACCGACGTCGTCGTGGTGGGCGGCGGCCTCGTAGGCTGCGCCCTGGCCGCGGAGCTGGCGGAGCGCGGGCGCGCGGTGATCGTGATCGAGCGGTCGGAGCCCGGCGCCGAGGCCTCGGGCGCCGCCGCGGGGATGCTCTCGCCCCAGTCGGAGTCGCGCGCGCGGGATGCCTTCTTCGACCTGGCCGTCGAGAGCCGCGGCCTCTACCCGGCCTGGGTCCGGCGGCTCGAGGCGGCGACGGGCGCGGACGTCGGCTACCGGAAGACGGGACTGCTGCACTGCCGCTTCGAGCCGGACGAGTCGGGCGGCGAGGCCTTCGCCTGGCAGCGCGCGGCCGGCCTGGCCGCGGTCGAGATGAGCCGGGCCGAGCTCGGCGGCATGGCAGGGGGAGCGTTGTCGCCCGAAGTTCGCGGCGCCGTGTACTTCCCGGACGAGGCCGTCGTGGACCCGCGGCGGCTGACGCGCGCCGCCTGGATGTGCGCGGCCCGGCGCGGCGCCGACGTGCGGAGCGGGATCTCGGTCGTGGGGTTCCGGGTCGAGAAGGGCGTCTGCCGGGGCGTCGACACCGACGCCGGGGCGATCGAGGCCGACGCCGTCGTGGACGCGGCCGGAGCCTGGGCGGCGTTCGAAGGACGCATGCCCGTCACGCTCCCGGTCGCGCCCGTTCGCGGACAGATCGTCGAGCTGTCGTTGCCGCAGCAGCCCCTCGGATCGGTCGTCGCCTCCGGCGACGTCTACGTCGTTCCCCGGCCGGACGGCACCCTCCTCCTCGGCTCGACCGCCGAGCGAGTCGGCTTCCGGAAGGAGGTCACGGCCGAGGCCGTCGGCCGCCTCGTCGCGGCCGCGACGAGGCTCGTCCCGGCCCTCGCGTCGGCCCGGTTCGTGGCGGCCTGGTCGGGGTTGAGGCCCGCGACTCCCGACGGTTGGCCGGTGCTGGGCGGGAGCCCCGTCCGGGGTCTTTTCTTCGCGGCCGGGCACTTCCGCAACGGGATCCTCCTCGCCCCGGTGACCGCCGCAATCCTGGCCGATCTGTTGACGGGAGCCCCGGCCCGCGATCTCGCGCCGTTTTCCGTCGAGCGATTCGCGCCGGCCCTCACGACGGCGTGACTGGACAAGACGCATGGGGGTCGGCGTTTTCGGCTAGAATCGGCCAACGTCGAGGCTCGGTTCGAATGCGGTGGAAGGGAAAAACGCCAACATGAGACGAGTGGTGTATTCAGGGGTCCGCCGGGTGGCCGACTCGCTCTGGCGTGCGACGCGCGCCGTCGACCGGCGCTTTCCGGAGGGTCGGTTCCAGCCGAAGTGGGCGCCCGCGCCGCTTCTGAAGCAGCGCGAGAAGACGTTCCCGCCGCTCGGGTTTCCCCGCAAGACCGACTCGCTGTGCCCGCGCTGCGTCTCCGAGGTCCGCGCCCAGATCCTCTCGGGCGAAGCCGACTGGAAGGTCCTGATCGAGGGCAAGCCCGGGGAGATCCCGGCCGAGATCGTCGAGGAGAACGGCCGCATCCTGATGAAGAAGGACTGCCCGAAGCACGGCCACTTCGAGGACGTGATGTCCACGGACCCGGCCTTCTTCAAGCGCCTGGAGACCATGTATCCCGGCCGCGACTTCGTCATTCCCAAGGACGGCCTCCACGAGCACGGAACGTCCTCGATCAAGTACGGGCGCGGCGCCGTCCTGACGATCGATCTCACGAACCGCTGCAACATGATGTGCGACCCTTGCTTCATGGACGCCAACCAGGTGGGGTACGTCCACGAGCTCGAGTGGGAGGACGTCCAGAAGCTGCTCGACGACGCGGCCTCGATCCGGCCGCGCCGCCAGCTGTCCGTGCAGTTCTCCGGAGGCGAGCCGACCCTGTCGCCGCATTTCCTTCCCGCGATCCGGTACGCCCGGAAGATCGGCTACTTCTCGGTCCAGTGCGCGACCAACGGCATCCGGTTCGCGCAGGACGAGTCTTTCGCGCGGGAGGCGGCGGAGGCGGGCCTGCGGTTCGCCTACCTGCAGTTCGACGGCGTGGGCAACGACCACAACCAGCACCGCAAGGTCGGCAACCTCTACGACGTGAAGCTGCGCGCGATCGAGAACCTCCGGAAGCACGGCATCGACATCACGCTCGTCGTGACGATCGTCAACAGCGTGAACAACGACCAGGTCGGCGCCATCCTGAAGTTCGCCCTCGAGAACATCGACAAGATCAACGCGGTGGCGTTCCAGCCGGTGTCCTTCACCGGGCGCGACGAGGACATCGACGACGAAACGCGGACGCGCCAGCGCTACACGCTCTCGCACCTCGCCCACGACGTGAAGGAGCAGGCCGGCATCGGGGAGCCGATGCGCGACTGGTACCCGCTGTCGGCCTCGGGGCCGTTCTCGGACCTGAAGGACCTGCTCGGCGGCCTCGAGTCGGAGTGGGGCTCGTTCAAGTGCGGGTGCCACCCCAACTGCGGCATCGGCACGATGATGCTCGTCGAGGAGAAGACCCGGCGCGCGGTGACCGTCCCCTCCATCCTCGACGTGGACCAGATGTTGACCGACATCAAGGCGATCACGGACTCCGGGCGCCGGAAGGCGTGGACGGCGCTCCAGGTCGGCCTCTCGATCCTGCGCAACCTGCGGCCCGACGGCATTCCCGCGGGGCTGACGCCCTGGAAGGTCGCCAAGATCATGGACGGCCACACGGGCGGAAAGCTCGGCTTCGCGGAGACGAACCGCTACCCGTGGCGCGTGTTCTTCATCGGCGGGATGTGGTTCCAGGACCTCTTCAACTACGACTTCCGCCGCACCGAGATGTGCATCATCCCGTACGCCACGCAGATGGGGGAGATCTCCTTCTGCGCGTACAACACGGGCGTGGGCTGGCGGAAGATCATCGAGGAGATGTTCCAGACCGCCTCGCTCGCCGAGTGGTACAAGAAGAACGGACGCCACGAGGTGTTCGCCCGCGGCCGCGCCGTGCCTCTCCCGGTGCTCCCGGGGCAGGTCGTACCCGCCATGCCCTCGGCCCCGCGCCCCGCGGCGGCCGCCGCCGGGATGCTCCCGGTCTACGGCGCCGCCGGCAAGTGATGTTCCGGACGCGAGTGCGTCCGGAACATCATCCCGAGCGCAGCGAGGGATCCCTTTGAGCCCGTCGAAGCGGCGGAAGCCTCAGCCCCGCCGCCCCCAGCGCGCCTCTCCCGCCGGAGCCTGGCCGGGCCGCGACGCGGCCGGGCCGCGCGGGTGGCTCGACGCGGGACCGTGAGTCCTCCCGCCGTCGCGCCGCTGCTCGCCCCGCGGTGAGCCCTTGGCTCGCTGCGCCGCCTCGTGGGCGATCCGGCGTTCCGCCTTCTCCTTCGCGCGCTTGCGCTCCTCCGCCTTGCGGGCGCGGATCGCGGCGATGCGCTCGGCGATGGGGACCTCGAACCGCTCGGCGGGCGCCTTCGTGTAGTCGAAGTCCGGGACCGTGATGCGCGGGAGGCGCTTGCCGATCTCCCGCTCGATGGCGGCCAGGTCGGTCGTCTCCTCGGGCGAGACGAACGTGAACGCGTCGCCGGTCATCTCGGCGCGCGCCGTCCGCCCGACGCGGTGGATGTAGTCCTCGGGCACGTTCGGGACGTCGAAGTTGATGACGTGCGAGAGCGCCTCGACGTCGATCCCGCGGGCCGCGATGTCGGTCGCCACGAGGACGCGGTAGCGGCCCTCCTTGAATCCCGCGAGGGCCTGCGTGCGCTGCGCCTGCGTGCGGTTGCCGTGGATCCGCTCGCACGGCACGCCCTTCTTCAGCAGCGTCTCGGCGAGGCGGTTGGCGCGGTGCTTGGTGCGGGTGAAGACGAGGACGTTCTTGATCTCGCCGCGCTTCAGGAGCTCGAGCAGCAGCGGGGCCTTCAGGTTCTGGGAGACGGGGTAGACGGCCTGCGTGATCCCGACGGCGGGAGCGGCCTTGCGCTCCTGGTTCACCGTGAACGGATTCTTGAGCATCTCGCGCGTGAGCTGCGCGATCGGCGGAGGCATCGTCGCCGAGAAGAAGAGCGTCTGCCGCCGGGCGGGCAGGTGCCTGAGCACCTTCCGGATGTCCGGGAGGAAGCCCATGTCGAGCATGCGGTCCGCCTCGTCGAGCACGAGCACCTCGAGGTGGTCGAGCTTCGCGTAGGGGAACCGGAAGTGGTCGAGCAGGCGGCCGGGCGTCGCGACGAGGATGTCGGCGCCGGTGCGGAACGCGTGCTCCTGCGGGCCCATCGAGACGCCGCCGAAGACGGCGGCCGACGACATGGCCGTGTGCACCGTCAGCTCGCGCGCGTGCTCCTGGATCTGCGCGGCGAGCTCGCGGGTCGGGGTCAGGATGAGCGCGCGGGTCGCGCCCCGCTTCTTGGAGATCAGGCGGTTCAGGATCGGCAGCAGGAACGCGGCCGTCTTGCCGCTTCCGGTCATCGCGCAGGCGAGCACGTCGCGCCCTTCCATGGCGGGCGGGATCGCGTCGATCTGGATCGGGGTGGGGCGGGTGAAGCCCATTTCGCGCACGCCGCGCAGCAGGTCCGGGTGAAGCCCGAATTGGTCGAAAGGCAAGGGAATCCTCCTCGAGGAAAACGTCCGGCTGTGTTGTCTTTGGGAACGGAGGATTCGCCGGCGAGGCCTACGTTCGGTGCGGGCGACCCGGGAGGGCCGGCCCACGAGAGCGCTCAGACTCTCACAGTCGGCATCGAAACGCAAATGGCCCGGGTCTATCCTTGCGGGGTGATCCGGCCTTCACGCGCGCTTCTCGCCGCCGTCCTCGCCGCGGAGCTCGCGGTCGGATGCCGACGGGCCTCTCCGCCGGAGGCTCCGCGTCCCGCGCCCGCCGCCGCGGCCCCGACGCCGCTTCCCTCCTACGCGCCCGGGCTCGGCGAGCTGATGAGCCTGAACCAGATGCGCCACGCGAAGCTCTGGTTCGCGGGAGAGGCGGAGAACTGGAAGCTCGCGGCGTACGAGCTCGACGAGCTCCGCGAAGGCTTCGACGACGTCGTGCGCTATCACCCCGAGCACAAGGAATCGCCGGTGCCGATCCGCGAGGCCGTCGAGAAGATCATGACCGACCCGCTCGCGCGCGTCGGCCGCGCGATCGAGGCGAAGGACCGGGCGGAATTCGCCCGCGCGTTCGACGCGCTGACGGACGGCTGCAACCGCTGCCACCAGGCGACGAACTTCGGGTTCAACGTCGTGCGGCGGCCCGTCTCCAACCCGTATTCGAACCAGTCGTTCGCGCCGCCCGCTCCCTAGCCTCCCGTCAGTTCCGGCTCCACACGCGCGAGAGGCGCCCCGACGCGACGGCGGCCGTCGCGGACGGAGAGGTCGCGTAGTGGGACGTGTCGTTGAAGAGCGTGAGCCGCGCGTGGCAGATGTCCTTGAAGTCGAGGATGTTCAGGGAGGCCGGGCTCTGGTCGAGGTGGTCGCGGTACCGGCGCAGGTCGAACCCGAGCAGCGAGCCGATCATCAGGCGGATCGTGGCCTTGTGCGACGCGACCAGGACCTGCTGGCCGGGGTGGTCCCCGACGATCTCGAGCAGCGTCGGGATCGCGCGGGCCGTGACCGCGAGGCCGGTCTCTCCGCCGGCGGGAGAGAACGAGTAGGGGTCGGTTTCCCAGCGCGCGTACTCCTCGGGAAACTCCTTTTCGACGGCCGCGCGCGTCTTGCCTTCCCAGCGTCCGTGCGAGATCTCGCGAAGGCCGTCCCGCGGCAGGACGGGCCTGCCGTGCGGCTCGGCCAGGATGTGCGCCGTCTCCATCGTGCGCCCGAGCGGGCTGGCGTACACGGCGGCGATGGCCTCGGGGGCGAGCCGGCGCGCGAGCTTGCGGAGCTGGTCGCGCCCGACGTCCGAGAGAGGCACGTCCGTTTCTCCGGCGAACGCGTCCTCGGCCGAGAGCACCGTGGCGCCGTGCCGAACCAGGAAAATCCGGGTCGCCGTCATCCCTTCACCTTCATGCCTTTCTTCGCGAGGAGCTCCCGGAGCCTCTCGCGCTGGTCTCCCTGCAGCTCGATCGAGCCCTGGCCGGCGGCGCCGCCCGTCCCGCAGGCCTTCTTGAGCTCCCGGCACAGGCCCTCGAGAAACGGACGGTTGTCGGGCAATCCGTCCACGACCGTCACGTGCTTGCCGGAGGAGCGGTTCTCGAGGCGGAGCTTCGCCGTCGGCTTCTCCGGAACGGGTTCGTCGGGCCTGGGCAGGTTCTTCGAGCAGCGGCAGTCGTCCTGCGGCCAGCCGCAGCCCGGGCAGAGACGCCCCTCGCCGGTCGCGTAGACCGGGCGGCCGGGCGCCGTCACGAGGCGCCTTCCGCGTCGAAGAGCGCGAGGAGGTCCTTGCCGTAGGCCTCGAGCTTGGCCGGGCCGATTCCGGGGACCTCGGCGAGGGCGTCGAGCGTGGACGGCCGAGCCGCGGCGAGGGCGACGAGGGTCCGGTCGTGGAGGACCACGAAGGCCGGCACCGAGCGGCGCGCGGCTTCGAGGCGGCGCCACTCCCGCAGCGCCTCGATCTTCGCCGGGTCCGCGGACGCGGCGGAGGCGGCCTTCGCGATGGCCTTCGACGCCTTCGTCCGCCGTGTCTTCGCGGGCGGCGGTTCGGGAAGGGTCAGGGCCACCCGCGTCGTCCTCCCGGCCATCACGTCGCGCCCCGCGCGCGTGAGCGACAGGGTCCGGTACGCGTCGCGCGTCGCCGACAGGAGCCCGCCGCCCTGCGCCGCGTCCACCCAGTCGCCCACGACCCGGGCGCCGTCGCCGGCGAGGATCCCCGTCGTCGAGAGGCGGGTCAGCGGCTCGGGCAGGCCCTCGAGGTCGCCGGTCAGCATCGCCACGATCCGCCGCTTTCCCCAGCGCTCCCCGCCGCGCGCCACGCCCGACAGGATCTTGCGCAGGCGGACCAGGTCGTCCTCCGACAGCTCGCGCCGCCGGGCGCAGTTGCCGCAGAAGCCGCACTCCGCGGGGGTGTCGCGCTCGCCGAAGTAGCCGAGGATCGTCGCCCGGTAGCAGCCCGCGGAGTCGGCGTAGGCGATCATCCGGGCGAGCTTGCTGCGATCGAGATCGCGGCGGCGCTCCCGCTGCTCGGACTCGCCGCGCTCGTCCGCCTGCTCGATCAGGAACTCCCGCGTGCGGACGTCGACGTAGTTCCACAGCAGGGTCGCGTCCGCGCGGCGCCCGTCGCGCCCGCCCCGGCCGATTTCCTGGTAGTAGGCCTCGAGCGACCCGGGGATCTCGAAGTGGACCACGGCCTCGATGTCGGGGCGGTCGATGCCCATGCCGAACGCGTTGGTGGCGCACACGACGGAGAGGGACCCGTCCGCGAACCGGTTCTGCACGCGGGTGCGCCCCGGCTCGTCCATGCCCGCGTGGTAGGCGTCGGCCGCGACGCCGGCCTCGCGCAGGGCCTCGGCGGCGCGCTCGGCGCTCTTGCGGGTCGCGGCGTAGACGAGGGCCCGCCGCGTCCCGACCAGGGCGGGCAGGAGGGCGCGCTTTTCGATCTCTCCCGACACCTTGCGGACGTCGAGAAACAGGTTCGGCCGGTCGAACCCCGCGACGAAGACCTGCGGGTGGTCGAGCCCCAGGAGCTCGACGATGTCCCGGCGGACCTCGGGCGTGGCGGTGGCCGTGAAGGCGAGGACGGGCGGACGGCCGGGGCCGCCGTCGGCGCGGCGGCAGGCCCGGGCCGCGTCGGCGAGAGACCGGTAGTCGGGCCGGAAGTCGTGGCCCCATTCCGAGACGCAGTGGGCCTCGTCGACGGCGAAGCGGGCCAGCGGCGTCTCGGAAAGCAGGCGGCGGAACGACTCGGACGCAAAGCGCTCGGGGGCCACGTACAGCAGGCGGAGCCGGCCCTCGCGCAGGGCGGCCTCGGAGGCGCGCCGCTCCCCGGGGGACGCCAGCGAGTGGAGCGCGGCCGCCGGGACGCCCTTCCGCGCGAGCTCGTCCACCTGGTCTTTCATGAGCGCGATCAGCGGCGAGACGACCAGGGTGGTCCCCGGCAGCAGGAGGGCGGGGAGCTGGTAGCCGATCGACTTGCCGGACCCGGTCGGCATGACCGCGAGCAGGTCCTGCCCCGCGAGGGCCGCGCGCACGATCTCCTCCTGGCCGGGCCGGAAGGCGGCGTGGCCGAAATGGCGTTGGAGGGCCGCGCGGGGGTCCACGATCCAGTATTGTCGCAGACCGCTGGCAACGGGGGGCCGAGTCGGTATAGGCTCCGCGATTCGCCATGACCGCCGCCGAATCGAACGCCCCCGCTCCCGCCAAGCGGCTCGACCGCCGCGGCATCGCCATCGTCGCCCACGTCGACCACGGCAAGACGACCCTCGTCGACGCCCTGCTCAAGCAGTGCGGCACCTTCCGCGTCGGCCAGCACGTGGACGAGCTCGTCATGGACTCGGGCGAGCTCGAAAAGGAGCGCGGAATCACGATCCTCGCCAAGAACACGTCCGTCCACTACAAGGACGTGATCATCAACATCGTGGACACGCCGGGCCACCGGGATTTCGGCTCGGAGGTCGAGCGCATCCTGTCCATGGTCGAGGGCGTCCTGCTCCTCGTGGACGCCTCCGAAGGCCCCCTTCCCCAGACCCGCTTCGTGCTCAAGAAGGCCCTGGAGGGCGGCAAGCGCCCCATCGTGCTGATCAACAAGATCGACCGCCCGGACGCCCGGACCCTGGAGGTGGAGGAGGAGATCCACGACCTCTTCCTCTCGCTCGCGACCGAGGAGCACCACCTCGAGTTCGAGGTGCTCTACGGCTCCGGCCGCCTCGGCTACGTCTCCCGGGACCCGAAGGCGACCTCCGGCGACCTCCGGCCGCTGCTCGACGCGATCCTCGAGCACATCCCGGCGCCCGTCATCGGCGACACGCCGTTCAAGATGATCGTCGCGAACATCGACTACTCGGACTACCTCGGCCGCCTCGCGGTCGGCCGCATCTTCTCGGGCACGGTGTCCAAGGCGATCGAGCTCGCGGCCGTGCGGCCCGACGGCTCGATCGTCGAGAAGGGCAAGGCCGGGAAGATCTACATGTTCGAGGGGATCGCCCGCGTCGAGATGGCAGAAGCCTCGGCCGGCGACATCATCGTCCTCTCGGGCTTCCCGGACATCGAGATCGGGCAGACGATCCTCGACCTCGCCGACCCGACGCCCCTGTCCGGCATCCGCGTGGACGAGCCGACGCTCTCGATGGAGTTTCGGATCAACGATTCGCCGATGTCGGGCCAGTCGGGCAAGTACGTCACGAGCCGGCACCTGCTCGAACGCCTCGAAAAGGAGCTCGAGAAGAACGTCGGCCTGCGCATGGACCGGATGCGGGAGACGGACTCGTTCCTGGTGCTCGGCCGCGGCGAGCTCTCGCTCGCGATCCTCGCCGAGACCATGCGCCGCGAAGGCTACGAGTTCTCCCTCGGCCGGCCGCAGGTCATCTTCCGGCGGGGCGAAAACGGGGAGCTCCTCGAGCCTTACGAGGAGCTCGTCATCGACTGCGCGGAGGAGTTCACGGGAGCGGTCATCTCCGCCGTGGGCGAGCGCCGCGGAGAGCTGAAGCACATGGGCAAGCACGGCGACCGGGTGCGCCTCGAGTTCACGATCCCTTCGCGGGGCCTGCTCGGCTTCCGCCTCGAGTTCCTGACGCTGACCAAGGGCACCGCGTTGATGAACCACCTCTTCGACCAGTACGGCCCCCACCGCGGGCCGCTGCCGAACCGGCTCAAGGGAGCCATGATCGCCAAGGAAGGCGGGGACGTCACGGGCTTCGCGCTCGACCGCCTGGCCGACCGGGGCATCTTCTTCGTCAAGCCGGGCGACAAGGTCTACGCGGGCCAGATCGTCGGCGAGCAGGTCAAGGACGGCGACATGGTCATCCAGCCGTGCGAGAAGAAGCACCTGACCAACATGCGCGCCTCCGGCTCCGACTTCGCCATCAAGCTCACGCCCCCGCGCGAGCTCAACATCGAGCAGGCGATCGAGTGGATCAACGACGACGAGCTCGTCGAGGTCGTCCCCGCCGCGATCCGCGTGCGCAAGCGCACGCTGGACCATTCGATCCGCAAGGTGAAGGCAAAGACGGCCGGCTAGGCCGTCTGCTTTCCCTTTACTCCGGGGACCCGGCCCGAAGCGTCCTTCTCCGTCCCGCGGCAACGCGAGCTCCGCCGGCGGCCCGCCGCGCTCACTGCAGGTTGAAGGTCTTCGTGATGAAGACGGCCATCTGGCCCCGGGTGTTCGGGCTCGCCGGGCAGTAGTTCCCGCCGCCGCAGCCGCCCGTCACGTTCTCCGCGGCGAGCTGTTCGATCCAGTCACTGAACGTGCCCGGACAGGCGACGTCGAGAAACACGCCGGGCGTGCAGGCCGGGGGCGCGTACGTCGAGCCGTGCTCGGCCTTCAGCAGGAACACGGCCATCTGGTCGCGCCGGACGGGGCTGGTGGGACAGTAGTTGCCGCCGCCGCAGCCGCCCGTGATGCCCAGGTTGGCGAGGGCTTCGATCCACGGCGCGAAGGTGCCGGGGCAGGGCACGTCGGCGAAGAAGCCGGGCGTGCACGCCGGCGGGACGTAACAGACCCCGTATTTCGCCTTGAGCAGGAAGACCGCCATCTGCTGGCGGAGCGTGCTCGACGCGACGCCGTAGTTGCCGCCGCCGACGCCGGCCGTGATGCCGTTCGAGACGAGGGTCGTGACGTAGGCGTGGAAGGTGTTGTTCTGCGGCACGTCGTTGAAGTCCGTGACGTAGCCCTTGGACAGCGTTCCCGAGGACCCGTCCGTGTTGGTCAGCGTCACGTCGCTCAAGGCGCCCGCCGGCAGGGCCGGCGTTCTCGCTTCCACCTGCGTCGAGCTCTGCACGAGAACGTCGGTGGCGGGAAGCGCGCCGAAGGTGACCGTCGCTCCCGCGGCGAAGTTCGTGCCGCGGACGACGAACAGGAGCCCCGCCGCGGGCGGCCCGGACAGCGGGCTGATGGAGAACACGATGCGGGGCGAGAGCTCCGAGGTGTTGCCGCCGGGGTCGGTCGCTGTGGCGGTCACGTGCTGGTCCGCTTCGATCGTGTACGCCAGCGTGACGTCGAAGTCGGCGTGGCCGGCTCCGTCGGTGGGAACGGTCGCCGAGCCGATGTAGACGAGTCCCTCCTCGAAGTCGTGGGGACGGCCCGCGCACGCGGGGTTCGCGAAGAAGTCGAGGGCGTAAGTCGTGGAGGGAGCGCTGTCGACGGTGCCCACGATTTCCGTGCCCGAAGGCGAGACCGGCACGGCCGAGCGGATGAGGGGATAGTTCTGGAGGCCGTTCGGGCCGGCGTCGGCGTCCAGGGCGTCGTTGGCGGTCACGCCGTCCGCGTTCAGGTCGATGCCGATGGTGCCGTTGGCGTAGATCGAATTGCCCCGGATGGCGTTGCCCGAAACGGAGCCCTGAACGACGATGCCGCCGGCCCCGCTGTGCGCGACGGTGTTGCCTTCCCCCGGCCCCGTGCCGCCGATGGTCGCATTGCTGGCCAGCACGTAGACGCCGCGGTTCTGATTGCCGAGCGCGAACGTGCCGGTCGAGTCCGTTCCGATCAGGTTGCCCTGCACGGTGACGCCGGTCGCGCTGCTGATCTCGATTCCGTGAATGGCATTGCCGGAGATGACGTTGCCCGCGCCCGGAGCCGGGCCGCCGATCGTGCTCCCGTTGGCCTCGACGAGGATCCCGTAGTTGACGTTGGGGACCGGGCCCGCCCCGGTCGCGTCCGTCCCGATGAAGTTCCCGCTGACCACGAGGTTCGAACCGTTGTTGAGCCGGACGCCGTAGCCGCCGTTTCCCGAGATGACGTTGCGGCTCGCCGCCGTGGTGCCGCCGATCGTGATGTCCATGCTGGAGGAGCTGTCGATTTCGACCCCGGTCTGCGCGCCGGCGAGGGCGTTGCCGCCCGAGGCATCCGTGCCGATGAGGTTCCCCTGAACGACATTTCCGGTCCCGCCGTTGCCGGCCGCGCCGAAGTTGACGCCGCCCACCGCGTTGCCGGAGATCAGGTTGCGCGCCGCGGGCGTGGTGCCGCCGACGGTGACGCCCGAAGGCCCGTTGTTGGCCAGGATCCCGAAGTTGACGTTGCCGCGCGGGATGGTCCCCGTGGGGTCGGTCCCGATGAAGTTGCCCGCGATCACGATCCCTGCGGTGCCGGAAAGGCGGATCCCCGCCCACTTGCCGCGGTTGACGGCCAGCCCCCGCACTGTGCTGCCGCCGGCGCCGGGGGCGAAGAACAGGACCGCGGCCTCGCTGCCGGTCCCGGCATTCGTCCCGTCGAGCTCGATCAGGATCAGGGCATTGGTGCCGAGCGTCGGGCCGTTCGTGTTCGCGCTCGCTCCGGGCTGCGAATAGCCGTCGATGGTCACGCCGTCGGTGATCTGCGGCAGCGCCGACGCCGGCGCGATCGTGTGCACGCCGGAGCCCAGGATGTTGAAGGAGATCGTGTCGGCGCCGACGGCCGCGTTGGCGTCCAGGATCGCCTGGCGCAGCGAGCCGGCGCCGGAGTCGTTCGTCGTCGTCACCGAGAACGTCGAGCCGGAAGCCAGGGCGGAGACACCGATGAAGAGAGCGAGTGCGGCGGACGGAGTCCGACCCGAGCGGTTGGGGCTCATGTGACCGACCTTTCTGGATGGAGCAGAGGGAGGGAGACCCGGGGAGCCTATCCCAGCCGCCGCGGAAGGGGCGGGGTATTCGGAGCGCTCGATCCGGCGAAGGCGAAGTGGGCGGAATCGGACCGCCGCCCCCGGTCACTGCAGGTTGAAGGTTTTCGTGAGGAAGACGGCCCGATCCAGCCCGGGAAGGGGCCCTCGGCCTTCAGGAGCGACGTCGTCGTCGCTGTCGTCGGAGGCGGGGAAGCCGTCGCGGCCGGACGAGAGATCGACCTCAGGCCGGCCTCGCGGACGAGCGGGGAACGACCGCCGCAACTCGAGCCATTGCGCTCCTCTGTTGCGGCGGACTGTATCGCAATCGTTCTAGTGCAGGCCGAACGTCTTGACGACGAAGACGGCCATCTGTCCGCGCGTGGCGGGGCTGGCGGGACAGTAGAGGCCGCCTCCGCAGCCTCCGGTGATGCCGCGGGTGACGAGCTCGTAGACCCACGAGGCGAAGGGGTTGTCGCAGGGCATGTCGGCAAAGGTCGCGTCGGAGCAGGCGGGCGGCACGTAGGCCGCGCCTTCGAGGGTTCTCAGCAGGAGGACGGCCATCTGCTGGCGCTTGACGGGGTCGGTGGGGCAGTAGGCGGTGCCGTCGCCGCAGCCGCCGGTGATGCCGTCGGCGACGAGCTCGTTGATCCAGGGGGCGAAGTTGGAGGAGCAGGGCACGTCCGTGAAGAGCTGCGTGGTGCAGGGCGGAGGCGTGAAGCAGAGGCCGTGCTTGGCCTTCATCAGGAAGACGGCCATCTGCTGGCGCAGCGTCGGCTGATCCACGCCGTACAGGCCACCGCCCACGCCGGCCGTGATGGCGTTGGAGACCAGGGTCGTGACGAAGGAGTAGAACTGCTGATTGCCGGGAACGTCGAGGAAGTCGGCGACCCAGCCCTTGACGAGCGTGCCGGTCGTGCCGTCGGGAGTCGTCACGGCGACGTCGTTGACGGTCCCGGGAGCCAGAGCCGGCGACACGGAGGTCAGCGAGTGGTCCGTGCCGAAGGTGGCCGGAGTCGAGACGCCGCCGACCGTCATGGTGGTCGGGTCGGCGAAATCGGTTCCCGTGATGCTCAAAGACGTGCCCCCGGCCGCCGGTCCCGAGGCCGGCGTGATCGAGAAGAGGATCCGCTGCGAAAACTCGGACGTGTTTCCGGCTGGATCCGTGGCCGTCGCGGTGATGCGGGCCCCGGCTTCGGTCGCGACGGGCAGCACCACGTCGAACCCGGCGTGGCCGGAACCATCGGTCGAGACGGGCGCAGAGCCGAGGTAGGTCTTCCCCTGCAGGAACTCTCGGGGGAAGTTGGAGCAGGCCGGGTCCGCGTAGAAGTCCAGCGTGAACTCGGTCGACGGCGTGCTGTCGAGCTTGCCGAGGATTTCCGTCGAGCCCGTCCCGGGGCCGAGATGATTCACCGTCCGGATGATCGGAAAGTTCTGCCGATCGTTCGGCCCCGTGTCGGCGTCCCCCGGATCGTTCGGGGTCGGATTGGCCAGGGAATCGCCGCAGGTGCCGCCGAGCGTCAGGCCGAGCTTCCCGTTTCCGAACGTCGAATTTCCGACGACCGTCCAGCCGGTCGGGGTTCCGGTGATGCTGATGCCGTGCGTCCCGCTGAACGCGATCAGGTTTCCTTCACCGGCTCCCCGCCCCCCGATGGAGCCCACCGCCGTCCCGAAGGAGTCGCTCACGTGGATGCCGCACTGCCCGTTCCTGAGGACGGCCGTTCCGCTGGCGTCGGTGCCGATCGCATTGCCCTGGATCGTGATCCCGCCGACGCCGCCGCTGTCGCCCAGGACGTCGATGCCGATGCCACCCGGGTTCGTGATCACGTTGCCGGCGATCGTCACGTTGCTGACGCGGCCCACGCTGATCCCGTCGGGGCCGCCGCCGGCGATCGCCGCCGTCCCGGTGGCGTCGGTCCCGATCAGGTTGTTCCGGATTTCCACGTCGGCCGTGGTGAAGGCTCCGGCCTCGCCGAGCTGGATCGCGCGCACGGTCCAAGTGCCGATCACGTTGCCCGCTCCGGGCGCGCCGCCCCCGATCGTCTTCCCGATGCCGAGCTCCACGTCGATCGCGCGCGACGCGGTGCCGAGAGCGGCCGTGCCGGCGGCGTTCAGGCTCAGGTAGTTGCCCTGGATGATCGTTCCATTGTCGTCGGCGGTGATCAGGTCGCCGTTGGCCGACGCCATCACGTTGCGCGCCGCGGGAAGCGTGCCGCCCACGACGTTGCCGCTCTGGCCGGTGCCGATGCTGACGGCGTTTTGGGCGCCCCCGAGCGTCATCCCGTCCGCGTGAACCCCCACGAAGTTCCCGGCGATCAGGTTGTTGCTGCTCTGGACGGTGAGCATCGTCCCTCCGCCCGGCGCCTGCACGATCGAGAGGCCGCGCGCGGTCGACCCGCTGCTGCCGGTGAACAGCGCCAGGATGGGATTGACCGAACCGCCGTCGATCTCGATCCGGATGGCGGCATCGTCGCCCACGGCGAGGGTGTTGGGGCTCGCACCGGACTGCGAGTAGCCGTCGACCAGAACCGGATCGGTGACTTCGAGCGCCGAGGCGATCGCGATGACGTGGACGCCCGAGCCGGGAATCGCGAACGCGATCGTGTCGAGACCGGGGTTGGCGTTGGCGTCGAGGATCGCCTGGCGCAACGACCCGGGGCCGCCGTCGCTGGTGTTCGTGACCGTGAACGTCGCGGCCTCCAGGAGGCGGCCGGCGGCCAGGAGGGTGATCATCGAGAGGACGCGGATGCAGGAACGAGTAGCCATGGCGTGCTCCTTTTCGTGACCGGACGGAGGGGAGGCCGAACCCGGTCAGGAGCGGGGAGGTGCGCGCGACGGGAGGGTCTCGGGCGGGCAGGATTCCGGAACGGGAACCGCCAGCGGGCCGACGAGAGCGGCCACGACGCGGAGAGCGCTGAGCCGGGGGGCGGGGTTCGGAAGCACCGCCGGTCCGGAACCGACGACGACGAAGGAGACGCTGTCCTCGTCGTTGTCGTCGAATGCGGGGAGCCCATCGTCGTCGGAAAGGAGGACGGGGGGCGTCAGCGCGAGGAGCCCGAGCAGGAGCGTCGCCGCCGCACACACCCGCCGGAGGGTCGCCGTCGAGGCGGCGACCTCCGGCCAGGCGTGGGGCGCTCGGGTCATTGCAGTCCGAACGTCTTGGTGATGAAGACGGCCATTTGGCCGCGAGTGTTCGGGTTCGCGGGGCAGTAGTTGCCGCCTCCACAACCTCCGGTGATGTTCTCGGCGGCCAGCTGCTCGATCCAGTTGGCGAACGTCGAGGGGCAGGGTACGTCGGTGAAGGCGCCCTGGCACGTCGGGGGGACGTAGGCCGAGCCATGCTTCCCCTTCAGGAGAAAGACCGCCATCTGGTCGCGGCGGACCGGGTTGGTGGGGCAGAAGTTGCCCCCGCCGCAGCCTCCGGTGATGCCCTCGTTGGCCATGGCCTCGATCCAGGGGGCGAAGTTGGAGGAGCAGGGAACGTCGGCGAACATGCCGGAGCAGGGGGGCGGCGCATAGCAGAGGCCGTGCTTCGCCTTGAGGAGAAAGACGGCCATCTGCTGGCGCAGGGTCGGCGCGTCGACGCCGTAGTTGCCGCCGCCGACGCCGACGGTGATGCCGTTGGAGACGAGCGTCGTGACGAACGAGTAGAACTGCTGACTTCCCGGGACATCCAGGAAGTCGGCGACCCAGCCTTTGACGAGCGTCCCCGTCGTGCCGTCGGGAGTCGTGACCACGACGTCGTTGACCGTGCCCGGCGGCAGGAGGGGCGACGTCGACGCCAGCGTGTGGTCGTCCACGAACGTCACGGCGGCGGAGGCGCCTCCGATCGTCATCGCCGTCGGGTCGGCGAAGTCCGTGCCGGCGATCGCGAGCGCGAGCCCTCCCGCCGCGGGCCCCGAGGCCGGCGTCATCGAGAAGATGATGCGCTGAGAGAACTCGGAGGTGTTGCCCGCGGGGTCGGTCGCCGTCGCGGAGATGCGGGCGCCGGCCTCGGTCGCGACGGGCAGGGTGACGTCGATCGCCGCGTGTCCCGTGCCGTCGGTCGTGACCTGGCTGGATCCGAGGTAGGTCTCGCCCTCGATGAACTCGCGCGGGAAGTTCGAGCAGGCCGGGTTGGCGTAGAAGTCGAGGTCGTACGTCGTCGAGGGCGCGCTGTCGAGCTTCGCGACGATCTCGGTGGTGGAGGCGCCGTGGACGACGGACCGGATGATCGGAAAGTTTTGATAGTCGTTGAATCCCGTGTCGACGTCCCCCGGATCGTTGGGGTTCGGTCCCACCGGAATCCAGTCGATGCCGAGCTCTCCGTTGTCGTGGATCGAGTTGCCCCGGATGGTGTTCCCGGAACCCGAGGAGATCTCGCCGAGAACGCCGCGGAAGCCGCTGAACGCGATGACGTTGCCCGCCCCCGGGGCGACGCCTCCGACGAGGTTGCCGTTGGCCGTTTCGACCCCGCCGACGAACCCGATCCCCTGCAGATTGCCGAGGGGGCTCACGCCGTCGCGCTGCGTTCCGATGAAGTTGCCCTGGATCACGTTGCCGCTCGTCGAGATGAAGAAGGCGACGTTCCCGTTGGCCGAGATCACGTTGCGGGCGCCGGGGGTCGTTCCCCCGACGACGTTGTCGTTGGATCCGGCTTCCAGGGCAATCGCGTCGTCCCCGTTGCCCGCGGCCCCGGTTCCGCCGGCGTCCGTCCCGAGGAAGTTGCCCTCGATGTGGTTGCCCCCGAGGGTGAGCGCGCGGATCGCGTTTCCAGCGGCCGAGGACTGCCCGGCAAACCGGTTGATCACGAGACCGCGCACGGTGCTCCCTCCTCCGAAGATGTCGAGGCCGTTCGTCTGCCCGGCGTTGACGCCGCTCAGCTCGATGAGCAGCGTCCCGTTGAAGCCGCTCGGATCGGTGTTGGGACCGGCGCCCGGCTGCGAGTAGCCGTCGATGATCACCGGATCGGTGATCGCGGGCAGCGGCGTCGCGGGGGCGATGGTGTGCACGCCCGTGCCGGAGATGGCGAACGCGATGGTGTCGAGCCCCGCGTTCGCGTTGGCGTCGAGGATCGCCTGGCGCAGGGAACCCGCGCCGCTGTCGCTGGTGTTGGTCACCGTGAACGTCGCGGCGCCGGCGGCGGCGCACGCGAGAAGCAGGGCCGACGAGAGAGAAAAAAATCGGCGCAAGAGACCTCCTACTGCAGTCCGAACGTTTTCGTGAGGAAGACGGCCATCTGTCCGCGGGTGTTGGCGTTGGCCGGGCAGTAGTTGCCGCCGCCGCATCCGCCCGTGATGGACTCGCTGGCGAGCTGCTCGATCCAGTTGGCGAACGTCGAGGGGCACGCGACGTCGCCGAAAATGCCCTGGCAAGCCGGCGGAACGAAGCCGGCGCCGTGCTCGCCCTTCAGCAGAAACACGGCCATCTGGTCGCGGCGCACGGGATTGGTGGGGCAGAAGTTGCCCCCGCCGCAGCCTCCGGTGATGCCCTCGTTGGCCATGGCCTCGATCCAGGGCGCGAAGTTGGAGGAGCAGGGAACGTCGCCGAACATGCCGGAGCAGGGCGGCGGCGTGTAGCAGAGTCCGTGCTTGGCCTTGAGGATGAAGACGGCCATCTGCTGGCGCAGGGTGGGGGCGTCGACCCCGTAGTTGCCGCCGCCGACGCCGACGGTGATGCCGTTGGAGACGAGCGTCGTGACGAACGAGTAGAACTGCTGGGAGCCGGGGACGTCGAGGAAGTCGGCCACCCACGCCTTGAGGAGAGTCCCGGTCGTGCCGTCGGGCGTCGTCACCGTCAGGTCGTTGACCGTGCCGGGCGCGAGGGCGGGCGACGTCGACTCGAGCTGGTGGTCGCTGTCGAAGGTCACGGAAACCGCGACGCCGCCGACCGTCATGGCCGTCGGGTTCGCGAAGTCGGTTCCGGACACGACGAGGGGCGTGCCGCCCGCCGCCGGCCCGGAGACCGAGGCCACCATGGCGAAGACGATGCGCTGCGAGAACTCGGACGTGTTGCCGAGCGGGTCCGTCGCGGTCGCGGAGATGCGAGCGCCCGCCCCGGTCGCCACCGGCAGCGTGACGTCGATGACGGCATGGCCCGAACCGTCGGTCGTGACCTGTGTGGTTCCGATCCAGGTTTCGCCCTCGGCGAACTCGCGGGGGAAGCTGGAGCAGGCGGGGTTGGCGTAGAAGTCGACATCGAAAGTCGTGTTGGCCGTGCTGTCGAGCTTGCCGACGACGTGGGTCGTCGCCCCGTTCGCCACCGACTGGAGGATCGGAAAGTTCTGCAGGTTGTTGCTTCCGTTGTCGGCGTCGCCCGGATCGTTGGGGTTCGGTGCGTTCCCCCCCGTGTACAGCTTGATCCCGAGCTGCCCGTTGTCGTGGATCGAGTTGCCGCGGATACGGGTCTGTGTTCCATCGGTCTGGACGCCGTGGGCGCCGTTGTATGCGATGAGGTTGCCCTCGCCGGGCCCGAGCCCGCCGATCGTCCCCCCGGTGGCGCCGTGGTTCCAGATCCCATGCAGGCCATTCCCGAGCGGCGACACGCCGTCGGCCGCCACGCCGATGAGGTTGCCCTGGATGAGGATGTCGCTCTGGTAGAAGATGCCGCTCAAGCTGTTGCCGGAGATCACGTTGCCGGCGCCGGGCGCCGCGCCGCCGATCGTGGCGGGCATGTTCGAGTAGATGGCTTCCGCGTTGGGGATGGCATGCAATCCCGTCGCGTCGGTTCCCACGAGGTTGCCCTGGATCACCGTTCCGCTTCCGCCGGCGACCTGGATCGCTCCCGCGAAAACGCCGGCGGTGCTTCCGGAGACGAGGTTGCGATCGGCCGGATTGGTTCCGCCGACGAGATCGTTGGAGCCGCCGATCTGGATGGCGATGCCGTTCGGCCGGGCGGCCGTGCCGGCCGGGTCAGTCCCCAGGAAGTTCCCCCGGATGATGGTGCCGCTGCCGGTGACGGTCTGGAGCGCCATGTCCCACCGGTTGATCACGAGCCCCTGGACCGTGCTCGAGCCTCCCGTGAGGTTCAGCCCCAGCCCGCCGGCCACGCTGCCGTCGAGCTCGATCAGAAGCACCGCGTTGGTCGCCACCGGATCCGTGTTGGCGCTCGAGCCCGGCTGCGTGTAACCGTCGATCACGACCGGACCGGTCAGGAAGTCGAGCGGGGTCGCCGGCGTGATCGTGTGGACGCCGGGCCCGGGGATGGCGAAGGCGATCGTGTCGAGCCCCGGGTTCGCGTTGGCGTCGAGGATCGCCTGGCGCAGGGACCCCGGGCCGCTGTCGTTCGTGTTGATGACCGTGAAGGTCGACGCGAAGAGCGGCGACCCGGCAAGCCCGAGAATCGAAACGGCGAGAAATCGTCTCACACAATCCTCCTGATCAACTGCACCCGGCGGTGATGCCTTCGGCGAAGAGCTGCTGGATCCAGTCTGCGAAGAGGGACGGACACGCGACGTCGGCGAACGTGGGCGTGCAGGCCGGCGGCGCGTAGTTCGAGCCGTGCTCGATCTTCAGGAGAAAGACGGCCATCTGCGCGCGGGTGACGGGGTTTCCCGGGCAGAAATTGCCGGCGCCGCAGCCTCCCGTGATCCCCTCGGTGGCGAGCTCCTCGATCCAGTCGGCGAACTGGGAGCCGCAGGGCACGTCGGGGAAGAGACCCGTGCACGGCGGCGGCGTGTGGGAGGAGCCGTGCTCGGTCTTGAGCAGGAAGACCGCCATCTGGCCCCGCGTGATCGGGGAAAGGGGACAGTAGTCCCCGCCC
This sequence comes from Thermoanaerobaculia bacterium, assembly GCA_041912555.1. GTDB lineage: Bacteria > Acidobacteriota > Thermoanaerobaculia > UBA5066 > Gp7-AA6 > DAHUXD01. Next base: position 12,192 of record JAYRMU010000008.1, on the reverse strand, counting down.
CCGCAGCCGGCGGTGACGCCCTCCGACGCGAGGTTCTCGATCCAATCGGCGAACAGGGACGGGCAGGCGACGTCCGGAAACGTGCCGCCGCAGGCGGGCGGCGCGTACGAAGGGCCATGCTCCGTCTTCAGCAGGAAGACGGCCATCTGGTCCCGCCGCACGAAGGCGTTCGGACAGTAGAGGGGCGCCGTCGGAAGCGGCCAGATTCGATACAGGAAACCGCCGTCGCCCCCGCGGTAGCGGGCGCCGTAGAGCTTCCCGTCGCTGCCCGTCACGAGCCCCGCGGTCGCAAAGCCGATCGATCCCGCGGGAGCGCTGGCGCTCGAGCCGTCGAAGTGGTGCACCGCCACGACGTTGCCGTCGGCGTCCATCCGGAACACCGTGCCGAAGCCGAACTGGCCGCCTGCTTCCGTCGTGCCGTAGAAGTATCCGTCGGGAGCCTGGACCATCCCGGCCAGGGGCAAGGAGCCGTCCGTTCCGTCGAAGCTGTGAAGAGACGTGAAGACGCCCTGCGCGTCGATGCGGTAGATCGTGCCGAGGCCCGACGTCCCCCCCAGCTCCGTGACGCCGTAGAGGTTGCCGTCAGCCTGAATCAGCGCCCCGATGGGAGTGCGCCCGTCGTCCGAACCGAAAGCATGCACCGTCGTGACCGTGCCGGACACGCTCATGTGAAAGACGGCTCCGCATCCGTCGCCGCAGACGTTTGGATTCGCGCCGCCTCCCAGGGTCGTCGTTCCATAGAAGTCGATGTTCGACGTCTGAAGCAGCGGAGACAGCGAGAGGTATCCCTCGTCGCCGCCGAACGCGTGAAGCGGCGTCAGTTCGCCGGCCGTGGTCATTCGGAAGACCATCCCGCAGATCTGTCTCGTGTCGGCGCAGGTGCCCCACAGCGTCGTCCCGTACAGGTTGCCGTCGTCGCCCAGAATGAGCGGCGTCTCGAGGGACCACCCCTCCGTGTCATGATCGAAGTCGTGAATCGTCGTCACGTTTCCGGCGGGGTCCATCCGGAAGACGGCGCCGTCGCCGAGCGCGCCGCCCATGACGGTCGTGCCGTAGTAGTTCCCGTCCCCGCCCGCGACGAGGCCGGCCTTGGTGGGAAAGCCGTCCGTCGAAGAGTCGAAGGCGTGGAGGGGCGTCAGCGTGTTGGACGCGTCGATCCGGAAGGCCGTTCCGCAGCCGAGCGAGCACAGGCCGGTGGTGTCGCCGCCGGATTCGGTCGTCCCGTAGAAGTCGGAGCCGACCGGGAGGAGCGTTCCGAGGGGCGATTTGCCATCGGGCCCTCCGAAGGCGTGGATCACCTCGTACTGGTAGGTCTGGGCGCAAACGGCCATGCAGGGACCCACCGCGGCTACGACGCCGAAAGCCAGGATGCGGAATGCGCGCATGGCTCCTCCTCCTTCGTATCCGCGGGAAAGCGCGCGCGCGTGGGTCAGTCGCGCGAGGATCCGAATGCGCGTCTCGCAAGTCCTTGAAAACACAGCGCCTCGTTGACATCTTGGCCCGCCATCGTAGGCTTGGGCCCACCGGATGACAGACAGGGATTCGCGCGAGCCCCTTCGGGGCGAGGTGACCGGGCTCCTTTTCGCCTGGAACGCGGGCGATCGGGATGCCGTCGAGCGCCTGATGCCGCTGGTCTACGGCGAGCTGCGGGACATCGCGGGGCGCCACTTCCGGCGGGAGCGGCCCGGACACACCCTCCAGCCGACGGCCGTCGTGCACGAGGCGTACTTCCGGCTCGTGGACCAGACGCGCGTGACCTGGAAGAACCGCGGACACTTCTTCGCGGTCGCCTCGCAGGCGATGCGGCGCATCCTGATCGACTACGCGCGGGCGCGGGAGGCGGAGAAGAGGGGAGGCCGGGAGCCTTCGGTGACGCTCGACGTCGGCGTCGCGTCGCCCGAGCCGGTCGAGGACATGGACCTTCTCGCCCTGGACGAGGCCCTCGTCCGCCTGAAGGCGCTCGACGACGGGCAGGCGCGAATCGTGGAGCTGCGGTTCTTCGGCGGCCTCTCGATCGAGGAAACGGCCGAGGCGATGGAGACCTCGGCGTCGTCCGTGAAGCGCGAGTTCCGCTCGGCGAGGGCGTGGCTCTTCCGGGAGCTCGGTCGCGCATGACGCCGGAGCGCTGGCGGGAGGTTAAGGGCCTCTTCGACCGCGTGCTCGACGCCGAGGCACCGGAGCGGGCGGCCCTCCTCGAGGACGCGCGGGGGCGCGATCCTGAGCTCGCCGCCGAGGTCGAGCGGCTGCTCGAGGCCAGCGCCGCGGCCGGCGACTTCCTGGAAGCGCCCGCCCTCGAACGGTTCTCCCTGCCGCCGGACAAGGCCCCGGTTCCGGAGCGGATCGGCCCGTACCAGATCGAAGGCGAGGTCGGCCACGGCGGGATGGGGACCGTGTATCGCGCCGCTCGGGTGCTCGATGGCTTTCGCCAGGCCGTGGCGTTGAAGCTCGTCCGCCGCGGGATGGACACGGATTTCATCCTCGAGCGCTTCCGGGGCGAGCGCCGGATCCTGGCCGGCCTCGACCATCCGGGGATCGCGCGGCTGCTCGACGCCGGCTCGACGGCCGATGGAGTGCCCTACTTCGTCATGGAGTACATTCCGGGGCGTCACCTGCTCGAAGACGCCGAGTCGCGGTCCCTGTCGGTGCGCGACCGCCTCGGCCTCTTTCTTCAGGTCTGCGACGCCGTGGCCTACGCGCACCGGCATCTCGTCGTCCACCGCGACATCAAGCCGTCCAACCTGCTCGTGACTCCGGATGGCGCCGCGAAGCTGCTCGATTTCGGCCTCGCGAAACTGATCGAGCCGGACGCCGACGGACCGGGAAGCGAGAGGACGCAGACCGGGCTTCGCCTGCTGACGCCCGACTACGCCAGCCCGGAGCAGGTCCGGGGGGGACCGGTGACCACGGCGACCGACATCTATTCGCTCGGCGTGGTCCTCTACGAGCTGCTGACCGGCCAGCGGCCTTACCGGGTGACGGGCCGCTCTTCCGACGCGATCGCGCGCGCGGTCTGCGAGGAGGAACCGCGCCCGCCGAGCGCGACTGCTCGGGAGCTCCGGGGCGACGTCGACACCATCGTCCTCATGGCGCTGCGCAAGGAGCCCGAGCGGCGGTACGCCTCTGTCGAGCAGATGGCCGAAGACGTCCGCCGCCACCTCGAGGGCCGGCCGGTGTCGGCCCGCCGGGACACTCTGGCCTACCGCGCGGGCAAGTTCGTGGGACGGCACAAAGCCGGTGTCGCCGCCGCGGGCCTGGCGGCCGTGCTCCTGGCGGGCGCGACGGCGGAGGCCTTCCACCAGGCCCGGGTCGCCCGGCGCGAGCGGGCCGCGGCCGAGCGGCACTTCAACGAGGTGCGCGAGCTCGCCGACTCCTTCCTCTTCGAGTTCCACGACGCGATCAAGGACCTGCCGGGCGCGACGCCGGCCCGACAGCTCGTCGTGCGGCGGGCGCTGGAATACCTGGAAAAGCTGTCGGCGCTGCGGACCGACGACCCGGCGCTGCAGCGCGAGGTGGCGACGGCCTACGAGCGGGTCGCGAAAGTCCAGGGGGGGCTGCTCGAGTCGCACCTCGGCGACACGCGCGGCGCGCGCGAGAGCCTGGCTCGGGCGCTCGGGATCCGTGTGGCGCTCGCGACGCGGAGGCCCGCCGACACCGCGGACCAGGCGGCCGTGGCCGAGACGCGCCTTCAGCTCTCGGAGGTGCTCTTGGCCGCGGGCGACGCGCCGGCTGCCGTCGCGCAGGCGCGCGCCGCGCGAGAGGTCCTCGCCGAGCAGTCGGCGGCGACGCCGGGCGACCGCGTTCTCGAGGCGCGCCGGGCGCGCGCGGAGCGCTACCTGGGGCTGGCCCTCGCTCGCGCCGGGGACCGCGAGGGCGCGCTCGCGGCGCTCGGCGCCGCGGCCGCCTTCTTCGAGTCGCTCGCCTCCGCCGATCCGGGCACGGCGAGCTATCGCCGCGAGCTCGCCATCACGCACCAGATGATCGTCCACGCTCTCGGCGGCACCCGCGAGATCGAGAAGGCGTCGGCGAGCTACGCGAGGGCCGTGGCCCTCCAGGAAGCGCTCGTGGCGTTGGAACCCGCGAGCTTCTCGCTCCGCCGCGAGCTCGCCTACACGCACATGGACATGGGAGGGTTCTTCGAGTGGAGCGGGGACGAGAAGGCGGCGCTCGCGTGCTACGAGCGGGCCGTTCCCGTGCTCGAGGCGCTCGTGGCGTCGGACCCGCGCAACGCCGACGCCGGGCTCCTCCTTGCGGAGGCGTACAACAGCGTGGGCTACGGGCAGGCCGTGACCGGATCGGTGCGGCCGGCGTTCGAGAACCTCGGACGGTCGTTGCGGCTTTTCCAGTCCGTCGCGCAGAGCGATGGAGCGAACGCCCGCGCCCAGGTCGGCCTCGCGCGCCTCTACGAGAGCTACGGGACGGCCGCCGAGTCCGATTCCGCGGCTCCGGCCGCCACGCGGGCGGCGCAGGCCCGCGCGTGGTACCAGAGGAGCCGGGACGCCTACGCCGCCCTGGGCGGCCGGGGCCTCCTCGACCGCCAGGCGACTGCGGAGCTCGAGGCCGTCTCGAAGAAGCTCGCAGCCCTCTCGCCGGGCTGAGGCCTACTGCAGATTGAAGGTCTTCGTGATGAAGACAGCCATCTGGCCCCGGTTGTTCGGGTTGGCCGGGCAGTAGTTGCCGCTTCCGCAGCCGGCCGCGATGTTCTCGTGGAACAGCTCCTCGATCCAGTTGGTGAACGTGCCGGGGCAGGGCACGTCCGAGAAGACCCCCGGCGGCGTGCATGCGGGCGGCGTGTAGGCCGAGCCGTGCTCGGCCTTGAGCAGGAAGACGGCCATCTGATCGCGGCGCACCGGGCTCGTCGGGCAGTAGTTGCCGCCGCCGCAGCCCCCGGTGACGCCTTCCACGGCCAGGGCCTGGATCCAGTTGGCGTACGTCGACGGACAGACGACGTCGCCGAAGTATCCCGGCGTGCACGCGGGCGGGACGTAACAGAGGCCGTGCTTGCCCTTCAGCAGGAACACGGCCATCTGCTGGCGCGTGACGGTGGCGTCGGGGCAGTAGTTGCCGGAGCCGCAGCCGGCGGTGATCTGGTTGGAGACGAGCTTGGTGATGTAGAAGTAGAACTGCTGGGAACCGGGCACGTCGCCGAAATCCGCGATCCAGCCGTTGCGCAGCGTCCCGGCGGTTCCGCTCGGGTTCGCCACGGTCACGTCGTTGAGCGAGGCGGCGGGCCGCGCGGGCATCGTGGCCGTGATGCTGGCGGAGCTGTTCACCGTGACTCCCGTCGCGGGCACGCCGCCGACCGTCACGGTCGCGCCGTTCTCGAAGAGCATGCTGGTCAGCGTGGCGACGGTCCCGCCGGCGGGCGGCCCCGAGGCCGGGGACTGTGAGAAGAGAAGGCGCTGCGAGAATTCCGACGTGCTGCCGCTCGGATCGGTCGCGGTGGCGGTCACGAGCTGCCCCGGTTGCAGGACGACGGGGATGTCGTGGGAGAAGGTGGCGTTGCCGGAGCTGTCGGTCGTGACCTGGAACGTCCCCAGATAGTTCTCGCCCTGGAGATAGGCCTGCGGCACGTTGATGCAGGCGGCCGTGGCGTAGAGATCGATGTCGAAGGTCGTGGCAGCGGTGCTGTTCAGGATCCCCTGGATGTTCGTCGTGGATGCCCCCGGCGTGACCTTGTTGACGATCGGATGGTTCTGGAGGCCGTTCGGCCCCCCGTCCGCGTCTCCCGGGTCGTTGGGCGTCACGCCGTCGGCGCCGAGGTCGATGCCGAGCGCTTTGTTGGAGAACATGCGGTTGCCGCGGATCGTGGTCCCCGTCCCGCTCCCGACCGCGATGCCGTACGGGAGCCCGTTGAAGGCCATGACGTTGCCCTCCCCGGCGCCCGTTCCGCCGGGCTCTCTGCCGAGAGTTTGATCGTCCTACAGAAGCCGGAACGCCTTGACCATGAAGACGGCCATCTGGCCGCGGGTGTTGCTCGACGAGGGGCAGTAGGTCGTCCCGTCGCCGCAGCCGCCGGTGATGTCTTCGGCCTTCAACTGCTCGATCCAGTTCGCGAACGTGCTCGGGCAGGCAACGTCGGTGAACACGCCCGCGCAGGGCGGCGGCGCGTACGAGGACCCGTGCTCTCCCTTGAGGAGAAAGACGGCCATCTGGTCGCGGCGGACCGGCGCGAGCGGACAGAAGTTGCCGCTGCCGCAGCCGCCCGTGATGCCTTCGGTCGCCATCGCCTCGATCCAGGGAGCGAAGTTCGAGGAGCACGGGACGTCCGCGAACATCCCCGTGCAGGGCGGCGGCGCGTAGCAGACCCCGTGCTTCGCCTTCAGGATGAAGACGGCCATGGACTGGCGCTTGATGTTGTCGTTCAGGCCATAGTTGCCACCGCCAACGCCCGCCGTGATCTGGTTGGCGACCAGGCTGACGACGTAGGAGTGAAAGACGTCGTTCGACGGGACGTCGTTGAAGTTGGCGACGTAGCCGTTCTTGAGCGTGCCCGACGCGCCGCCTGGATTCGAGACGGCGATGTCGTTGACGCTGCCGGCGGGAAGGGCGGGCGCCGTGGCGTGGATGACGCCCGCGGTCACCACCGTCACCCCGGTCGCGGGAACGCCGCCGAAGGTGACCGTCGCGTCAGGGTCGAAGAGCTGGCCGAAAAGGACGCCGGCGGCGCCGCCGGCGGCGGGCCCGGATCGAACGCTCGTCTTCGTCACGAGGCCGGTGGAGAACTCGGACGTCGCGCCGGTCGGGCTGATCGCGACGGCCACGACGGGCTGGCCGGCGGAGAGAACGACGGGAAGCGTGAAGTCGATCGTCGCGTTGCCGGAGCCGTCCGTCGTCAGCTGGGTCGTGCCCGCGAAGTCCTGCCCCTGGGTCGGGAGGGCAGGCTTCGACGCGCACGCCGGGGCCGAGTAGAAGTCCACGTCGTAGGTCGTCGAGGGGGCGCTCGTGAAGGAAGCGTGCACGGTCGTCGAAGCGCCGTAATCGACCGATGTGATGACGGGGAAGTTCTGGGCCCCGTCGACGTCCGGGGAGTCGTCGGGCGTCGGTCCGGTGATGCCCCCGGAAAGCCAGACGTCGATTCCGAGGGCCGAGTTGTCCACGAAACGGTTGCCGCGAACGCGCGCGCGCGCCCCGTCGAGCACGACGCCGGCGCTCAGGCCGTCGGGAGACCCGTTGTACGCGATCGTGTTTCCCTCTCCCGCGGCGAGCCCGCCGAGCGTCACGTTGAAGGAGCCGGAAAGGTAGAAGCCCTCGACGTTGGCCAGGCGCGCGGTTCCGGTGGCATCGGTGCCGATGAAGTTGCCTTGGATCGTCGCATCGGAGCAGCCCGACAGGACGGCCCCGGTCCCGACGTTGCTGCTGATGAGGTTGCCCTGCCCCGACGACGGGCCGCCGAGCGTCAGGGCCGCGGAGTCGCTGCACCAGATCCCGAGGCCGTCGGGCGCCGCGCGGGAGCCCGACGCGTCCACGCCGATGTAGTTGCCCTGGATCGTGAGGGTGCCGCTCCCGTTCGTGCGGATTCCGGTGCCGCCGAAGTTGGGGTCCCAGTTGCCGGAGATGATGTTGCGGTCGGCCGGGTTCGGGCCTCCGATGATGTGCCCGCTTCCACTGGTGACGAGGACGATCCCGTTCTTCTGCCGGGCGCCGGCGACGCTCAGGATCGTCGTGCCCGAGGGATCGAGGCCGATGACGTTGCCGGCGACGACGGAGTTCGAGCCCGCCGTGACTACGATCGCCCCGTAGAACGGCGGGAAGGCCGCGGTCGACAGGCAGCGATTCACCGCGAGGCCGCGAACCACCACGGAGTCGGCCTGGATCTCGATGCCCGACGTCGAGGCCGGAAGGTTCTCCCCGTCGAGCTCGATCAGGATCACGGCGTTGAAGGGCTGGCCGAACGCGTTCGTGTTCGCCGCGGCTCCCGGCTGGCTGTAGCCGTCGATCGTGACCTGGTCCGTGATCGGGGGCAGCGCCGTCAGCGGGGCGATCGTGTGGACGCCCGCGCCGGGGATGGCGAAGGCGATCGTGTCGGCGCCCGGGTGGGCGTTGGCGTCGGTGATCGCCTGTCGCAACGAGCCGGCGCCGGAGTCTCCCGTATTGGTCACCGTATAGGTCGTCGCGGAGGCCGTCAGGGCCGCGAGGCTGCAAGACGCGATGGCACAGGCGATCCGGAGCTTTTTCATCGAGCTCTCCTCTACCAGGGGGACTCGACGAACGGGCGGGGAAGCGGACAGCCGCAGCGGAGAATCGGGCCGGTCGACGGCCCCGCCCCCGCCTGCGTTATGCTCTCGTTTCACCCCGATGACGCCGCAAGTGCCTCCGCCGGAAGGAGAAAGTCCGCCCCCGGGCGAGATCACGAGCCTGCTCCACGCGATCGAGGCCGGCGACCGTGAAGCCGTGGACCGCCTCTTCTCCGCCGTCTATGGCGAGATGCGCCGGCTCGCCCACCGGGAGCTCGGCGCCGCCGGCCTCCACGGCACGATCTCGACGACCGAGCTCGTCCACGAGACCTACCTCAAGCTCTCCCGCGGGAACGTCTGGTCCGTCCGGGACCGGTACCACTTCTACGCGACGACGGCCAGGGCCATGCGGATGGTGCTGATCGACGACGCGCGGCACCGCTTGAGGGGAAAGCGCGGGAGCGGGCGCGCGAACCTCCCGCTCGAGGAGGCTGGGCAGGCCTTCGTGGCGCCGGAAAAGAGCGAGGAGCTCCTGGCGCTCGACGAGGCGCTCGGCCGCCTCGAGTCGGCCGCGCCCGACCTCGCCCGGGTCGTCGAGTGGCGATTCTTCGCGGGCCTTTCGGTCGAGGACATCGCCAGGACCCTGGATGTCTCCGACCGGACGGTCCGGAGGCAGTGGAGGGCGGCGCGGGCCTTCCTCTTCCGCGACCTGTCGGCATCGGGCGCGCCCCCGTGACGCGGGCTGCGGAGGCGCGCGCCGCCGAGGCAGCGGAGCTTTTCGTCGAGCTCGTCGAGCTGTCCGAGGCGGAGCGCAACGGGTGCGTCGCGGCTCTCGCCGGTTCCGATCCCGAGCTCGCGCGCCTCGTCCGCGAGCTGCTCGCCGCCGACGCGGCAGCGGGCTCGTTTCTGGAGGAGGGAGCGGTCGCGTACGCTCCGAGGCTCGGGGCGGCCTCCGAGCCGGAGGCGGAAAGCCTCGCCGGAAGGACCGTCGGCCCCTACGCCCTGGTCTCGCTGCTCGGACGGGGCGGCATGGGCGAGGTGTGGATCGCCGAGCGCCGGGACGGCCAGTTCCAGCAGCGCGTCGCCCTGAAGCTCCTCAAGCGCGGCATCGACTCCGAGGGGATCCGCCGGCGCTTTCTCCAGGAACGGCAGGTGCTCGCGCGACTCGACCATCCCCACATCGCGCGCCTGCTCGACGGCGGAGAAGCCGACGGGCGCCCGTACTTCGTGATGGAGCTCGTCCAGGGCCAGCCGATCACGGAGCACTGCCGCGACCGCCGCCTGCCCCTCGAGGAGCGCCTGCGGCTGCTCGTGACGTGCTGCGAGGCCGTGGACGCGGCGCACCGCAACCTCGTGGTCCATCGCGACATCAAGCCCTCCAACATCCTAGTCACGGCCGACGGCCAGGTGAAGCTGCTCGACTTCGGGATCGCGAAGGTCCTCGCCGACGACGGAGACGCGACGCGATTCACGCAGGCCGAGGAGCGCGTGCTCACGCCGAGCTACGCCGCCCCGGAGCAGATCCTCGGCGAACCGGTCACCACGGCCACCGACGTCTACGCGCTCGGCGTCGTGCTTTATCAGCTCCTCACGGGGGCGCTGCCTCATGCCCGCGATGTTGCGTCGGCGGCCCGGCTCGCGTCGTCCGTCGAGCACGAGACGATCGAGAGGCCGAGTCGCGCGGTCGGCCTGGGCGGCGCCGAGGCGGCGGGGCTTCCCCCGAAGCAGGTCGAAAAGCTCCGCGCGCTCCTCGAAGACGATCTCGATGCCATCGTGCTGAAGGCGCTGCGGCGCGAGCCCGAGAGGCGCTACCCGGGGGCTGCGGAGCTCGGCCGGGACCTGTCCCGCCATCTGTCGGGGCAGCGCGTCGAGGCTCGGCCCGACACGTTCTCGTACCGCGCGCGCAAGTTCGTGCGGCGCCACCGGGGCGGTGTCGCCGCGGCCGCGCTGGTGCTGCTCGCCCTGGTGGCCGGTCTCGCCGGCACCGCGTGGCAGGCGCGCCGGGCCCGTGCGAACGCGCGGCGCGCCGAGCGCGTGCAGGAGTTCCTGATCCGGCTCTTCCAGGCGTCGGACCCGAATCAGAGTCGGGGAGCGGCGCTCACGGCGAAGGAGCTCCTGGCCGATGGCGCGCAGCGCGTCGACCGGGAGCTCGCCGGGGAGCCGGAGGTGCAGGCCACTCTCCATGACGCCCTGTCGCAGATCTACCGCAGCCTGGGGGTGCTGTCCGAGGCGCGGGCCCTCGCGGAACGGGCCGTGGCCGAGCGGCGAGCGGCTCTCGGCCCCGACGACCCCGTGACCGCGCAAAGCCGCGTGACGCTCGCCGAGGCGCGGTTCTCCGGGGGCGACGGGAAGGCTGCCGAGAAGGAGCTTCGGACCGCGCTTCCGGCTCTGGCGGCCGCATACGGTGAGGACGGCGTCGAGACGATTCGGGCGAAAGAGGCTCTGGCGAGCGTTCTGGTCGACCGGGGAGAAGGGAAGGAGTCCCTCGAGCTCGCGCAGGCTGCAGTCGGCGCCCTGCGCCGGCGGTTTGGCGAAGAGAATGTCGAGACGGCGCGTGGGCTCCTGCTCCTCGGTAACGTCGAGGAGACGGGCGATCACTACCCCGAGGCCGAGCGAACCTACCGCGCGGCCCTCGCGGCCCTCGAGAAGACGCTGGGAGCGGACAACCCCCAGGCGGCCGCGGCGCGTTACAGCCTTGCGCAAGTGCTCGCCTACGTCGGCAAGCGCGACGAGGGGGAGAAGCAGTTCCAGCTCGCGCTCGCGGCGCAGCGTCGGAGCCTCGGCGACCGGCACCCGGACGTGGGGCAGACACTCATCGCGGTCGGGCTGCTCTACGTCAACGAGCGCCGCTACACGGAGGCGGATGGCGCGTTCACGGAAGCCCTCGCGATCTACCGCCCGCTCGGCCACCCCGAGGTCGCGACCTGCCTCCGGATGCTCGGCCTGTCCTCGACTTCCCAGGAGCGCTACGCGGAGGCGGCGGCCCGGTTCGAGGAGGCCCTTGCGATCTTCCGGCGCACGCGCGGCGACAAGGACACGCTGACGCTCACGGCCCTCGGCAACCTGGGCAACGCCTACCTGCGCCTCGGAGATTTCGGGAGGGCGGAGTCCGCGCTGCGCGAGGCGGTTTCCGGGATCGAGGCCCAGTTCGGCCCCGACAACGACCAGCTGCGGGCGCCTCTCAACCAGATGGGAGAGCTCGAGCGGGCGCGCGGCCGGGCGGACGGTGCGGTGGCGCTGCACCGCCGCGCGCTCGCCATCCAGCTCAAGTCGGTGGGCAGCGAGAGCCCCTCGGTCGCCGGCACGCGCTACCAGCTCGCGCTCGATCTGCTCGCGAAGAAGGACGCCGCGAGCCTCGCCGAGGCGCGCGGCCTGCTCGACGACGCCATCGCGGTCCAGCGCAAGGCCGACGCCGACCATCCCCGCCTCGACGACATGCTGCTCGCAAGCGGCCGCGTGGCCGCCGCCCGGGGCGACGCGGCTCGCGCGCGGCGGGACCTCGGCGAAGCGGCTTCCCGCTACGAGAAGCACCGCGGCGCGGCGGATCCGCGCACGGTCGACGCCAGGCGAGAGCTCGCCGCCGTTCGCGCCCCCGCCTGAGGCGGGGCAGGCTACTCAGGCCAGAGAGGCCACCCCGACGCCGACGGCTGGCTTATCCCGGCAGTCCCTCGAGCGCGTCCTGGCAGGCGCAGGGCCTTGTTGAGGAAGGGCGTCCGCGCCGGCCGCCGCGTTGGCGTCGAGGATCGCCTGGCGCAGCGAACCCGCGCCGGAGTCGGCGGTCGTGGTGACGGTGAACGTCGCGGCCGACGCCGCGCGGGCGGCGACGAGCAGGCCGAGTGCGAGAACGAACCGCTTCACGGCTCCTCCTACTGCAACGCGAACGTCTTGGTGATGAAGACGGCCATCTGGCCCCGGGTGTTGTTGCTGCCGGGGCAATAGTTGCCGCTGCCGCATCCGCCGGTGATGTTCTCGGCGGCGAGCCGCTCGATCCAGTTGGCGAAGGTCGAGGGGCAGGGGA
>JAYRMU010000007.1:0-75013 GCA_041912555.1 Thermoanaerobaculia bacterium | reverse complement strand
GATCTCGGTCAACGCGACGTACACCGGCGCGGACGCCCTGACCATCCAGAACGCCGTGGCCACCCCGATCGAGCAGCAGATGAACGGCGTCAAGAAGATGCTCTACATGCAGAGCATCAACTCGAACAACGGCACGATGCTCCTGCAGGTCACGTTCGACATCGACTCCGACGTGGACATCGACCAGGTCAACACCCAGAACCGCCTCTCCCAGGCGACGGCCAGCCTGCCCTCCTCGGTCGTCAACTACGGCATGACCGTTCAGCAGTCGATGGGCATCCCGCTGCTCGTCGTCTCGCTCTACTCGCCGAAGGGCAGCTACGACGCCCTGTTCCTGGCCAACTACGCGTCGATCACGATGAACAACCCCCTCTACCGCGTTCCGGGAGTGGGCCAGATCACGATCTTCGGCGCGGGCAACTACGCGATGCGCATCTGGGTCAAGCCCGACCTGCTCGCGAAGCTCGGCCTGACGGTGCCCGACCTGTACCAGGCCGTCTCGAAGCAGAGCACGGTCAACCCGGCGGGCCAGATCGGCGGCCAGCCGGGGCCGAAGGGCCAGGAGATGACCTACGCGGTGCGCGCGCAGGGCCGGCTCTCGACGCCCGAGGAGTTCGGCGAAATCATCGTGCGCGCCAACCCGGACGGCTCGGTGGTGCGGCTGAAGGACGTGTCGCGGATCGAGCTCGGCAACCTCTCGTACTCGCAGAGCGCGCGCTTCAATGGGAAGCCCACGGGAGCGATCGCGATCTACCAGAGCCCCGGGTCCAACGCGATCGCGGTCGCCAACGGCATTCGGACGGTGCTCGAGCAGCTGAAGCAGAAGTTCCCGTCGGACCTCGACTACGTCATCTCGCTCGACACGACGCTGCCCGTCACCGAGGGCATGAAGGAGATCGAGCACACGCTGTTCGAGGCCATGGTGCTCGTCATCATCGTCGTCTTCCTCTTCCTCCAGAACTGGCGCGCGACGCTGATTCCGATGATCGCCGTGCCCGTCTCGCTGATCGGCACGTTCGCGGTCTTCCCGATGCTCGGGTTCTCGATCAACACGCTGTCCCTCTTCGGCCTCGTGCTCGCGATCGGCCTCGTCGTGGACGACGCCATCGTCGTCGTCGAGGCCGTCGAGCACCACATCGAGCACGGCCTGTCGCCCAAGGACGCCACGTTCAAGGCGATGGAGGAGGTCTCGGGGCCGGTCGTCGGCATCGCGCTCGTCCTGTCCGCCGTGTTCATCCCGGTCGCCTTCATGGGCGGCATCCAGGGCCGCCTGAACAAGCAGTTCGCGGTCACCATCGCCATCTCGGTCCTGATCTCGGCCTTCAACGCGCTCACGCTGTCCCCGGCGCTCGCGGCGATGCTGCTGCGCCCCCGCAAGGAAGGCAAGGGACCGCTCGCCCGGTTCTTCAAGTGGTTCAACGACGTGTTCCTGAAGTTGACCGGCGGCTACGTCGACCTGTCTCACGCGCTGGTCCGCAAGGCCTTCCTCACGATCCTGATCCTCCTCGGCTTCGCGGCCGCCGACGGGTACGCGGGCAAGCGGCTGCCCACGAGCTTCCTGCCGGAGGAGGACCAGGGCTACTTCTTCTTCAACATGACGCTGCCGAACGCCTCCTCCTTCGAGCGGACCAACGAGGCAGCGCGAAGGGTCGAGGCCATCCTCCAGAAGACTCCGGGCGTCGAGTACGTGACGTCGATCGTCGGATACAGCCTGCTCGCCCAGACCAACGCGACGTACTACGCCTTCGCCTTCGTCGGCCTGAAGCCGTGGCACGATCGGGAGGCGCCGGAGCTCAACGCGACCGCCATCATGCAGAGGTTGAACGGCGAGCTCGCCGTCGGCTTCCCCGAGGGCACGGCGTTCGCCTTCCCGCCGCCCGCGATCCCGGGCCTCGGCCAGTCGGGAGGCTTCTCGTTCTGGCTCCAGGACCTCTCCGGCGGCTCGATCGACTTCCTCGCGCAGAACGTCCAGAAGTTCATCGCGGCGTGCGCGAAGCGGCCCGAGCTCCAGCGGCCCGTGCCGCTCTTCTCCTACGGCGTGCCGCAGGTCTTCGCCGACGTCAACCGCGACAAGGTCCTGAAGCAGGGAGTGCCGCTCGGGGACGTGTATCAGACGCTTCAGGCTTATCTCGGCGGCCTGTACCTGAATCAATTCAACCGCTTTGGCCTCCAGTGGATGGTCTTCCTCCAGGCCGAGGGCGCGGACCGGACGCACCGCGAGCAGGTCGGCAACTACTTCGTTCGCAACGACTCGGGACAGATGGTGCCGATGTCCGCCCTCATGACGACCCGGGACGTCTCGGGCCCCGAGTACGCCATGCACTTCAACCTGTACAACGCCGCCAAGATCGTCGGCAACGCCGCGCCGGGCTACAGCTCGGGCCAGGCCATGGCGGCCCTCGAGGCCGTCGCCAAGGAGGTCCTGCCCCGCGAGATGGGCTACGCGTGGGGCGACCTCTCCTACCAGGAGAAGGCGGCGGAGGGGACGGGCGGCATGGTCTTTCTCATGTCGTTCATCTTCGTCTTCCTGATTCTCGCTGCCCTCTACGAGAGCTGGTCGCTGCCGTTCTCCGTGCTCCTCACCGTTCCCGTCGCGGTCCTCGGCGCGTTCCTCGGCCTCTTCGGGCGGAAGTTCGACCTCGACGTCTATGCCCAGATCGGGCTGATCATGCTGATCGGCCTCGCCGCGAAGAACGCGATCCTCATCGTCGAGTTCGCCCTGCTGCAGATGAAGGAGGGCAAGAGCCTCGTGGACGCGGCCCTCGAGGGCGCGCGCCTGCGCCTCCGGCCGATCCTGATGACCTCGTTCGCCTTCATCCTCGGATGCGTGCCCCTCTGGCGCGCCTCGGGCTCGGGCGCCGAGTCCCGGAAGATCCTCGGCACGGTCGTCATCGCGGGCATGCTGGCGGCGACGGGGATCGCCATCTTCATCATCCCGTCGCTCTTCGTGATGATCGAAAAGCTGGCCCACCGCGGCAAGCACGCGGCGGAGGGCGAAGCGGGCGCGCCCGCTCCCGAGGCAGGCACGACTCCCGCCGGCGGAGGGCATTGACGTGAAGAAGCTCGCCGCCGCCGCCCTCGCGCTTGCGATCCTCACCGGCTGCGCCGTGGGCCCCAACTACAAGCAGCCGCCCGTCACGGCCCCCGACCAGTACCGCGAGGTCCAGGGACCCCCGGCCTCCGCTCCGTCCCTGGCGAACCAGCCGTGGTGGGACGTCTTCGGCGATCCCACGTTGAAGGCCCTCATCGACGAGGCCCTGCGCAACAACTACGACGTGCAGATCGCCGCCGCGCGGGTGGAAGAGGCGCGTGCCCGGGCCGGCATCGCGCGCTCCGAGTTCTTCCCGCAGATCGGGTACGGCGGCGAGTGGTCGCGGGGACGGAATTCGGTCTACGTGCCGCCCTACAGCACGGCGACCGGAAACCTGAACCAGGTCAACGTCAACTTCGGCTGGGAGCTCGACGTGTGGGGCCGCATCCGCCGGCTGAACGAAGCCGCGAAGGCCCAGTACCTCGCCACGGAGGACGCCCGCCGCGGCGTCCTGCTCACGCTCGTCTCGGACGTGGCGCGGACGTATTTCACGCTGCGCGGCCTCGACGAGGAGCTCGCCATCACGCGCAAGACGGTCGCCTCGTTCCAGGAGACCTACGACCTCTTCAACCGGAAGCTCCAGGAAGGGGCCGCGTCGGCCCTCGAGACGTCCTACGCGGGCGCCGCGCTCGGACAGGTCGCCGCGCAAATCCCCGAGGTCGAGCGCCAGATCGAGGCGACCGAGAACCAGCTGAACCTCCTGCTCGGGCGCAACCCCGCGGCCGTCCCCCGCGGCGAGCCGGTCGCGAAGCAGCCGCTGCCTCCCGAGGTGCCCGCGGGCCTGCCGTCCGAGCTGCTCGAGCGCCGCCCCGACGTGCGCGCGGCGGAGCAGCAGCTCGTCGCGGCCAACGCGTTCGTCGGCGTGGCCGTCGCGAACTTCTTCCCGACGATCAGCCTGACCGGCCTCTTCGGCGCGGTCAGCCCCGACGTGCACAACCTCTACCCGGCCGGCAAGACCTGGTCGATCGCGGCGAGCCTCTTCGGTCCCCTCTTCCAGGGCGGAAAGCTCCGCAGCGAATACGACACGGCCTACGCCCAGTGGGAGCAGGCCAGGGCCCAGTACGAACAGACGGTGACCAGCGCGTTCGCCGAGACGACGACCGTGCTCTACGGCCGCGAGAAGATCGCCGCCTCGCTCGTCGAGCTGACCCGCACCGTGGACGAGTACCGCGAGATGGTCCGCCTCTCGAACCTGCGCTACTTCAGCGGGCTCGCGAACTACTTCGAGGTCCTGTATGCGATGCAGCTCCTCTTCCCCGCCGAGGTCACCCGCGTGCGCGCGCAGGTGCAGCTCCTGAACGACTACGTCGACATCTACAAGGCGCTCGGCGGCGGCTGGAACATCCAGGAACAGGATCCGAACCCGACCTGGCTTTCGCCCGAGGCCGCGCCCGCGGCTGCCCCGGCCGCCAGGCCCTGAGGCCTTGAGCGGCGCGGCGGGGCGCCTCGGGCCGCTCGCGGCCGCCTCCGTCGCGGTCCTCGCCCTCCTCGCTCCGAACGCGCTCGCCTTCGACAGCAAGGGGCACGTGGTCATCGAGGCGCTGGCCTATCGCAGCCTCGCCGAGGGCCGCGATGGCCGGCCTCCCCGACCCGAAGTCCTGCGCGACCTCTTCAACGACGGCGATCTCGCTCCCCCCCTGTGCTTCGGCTGGGACGGCCATCCGCCCGGGTTCTGCTCGGACGTCGCGGCGAATCCCCTCCTCGACTGGCCCAGGCCCCTCACCGACCAGCCCGACGCCGCGTTCCGGCGCCAGTTCAGCGACGCCGGACAGTGCTTTCACTTCATGGCGAAGCTCGACGACGCCGAGGGCGACGCGATCGCGGGGACCTCGATCCCGCGCCCCCTGGCCACCTCGGCGCTCGTCCGCTGCCGCGACCTCCTCGACGACCTGCTGCGCCAGGTCGTCCTCGAAGGCGGACCGGGAACGCGTCGAAGCGGCTACGGCCTCTACGAGCTGATGCACGCGGTCGGCGACTCGTTTTCCGGGGCCCACACGCAGCGCCGCCCCGGCGACCACGAGATCGAGGAACTGCGGGTCTGGAAGCCGCTCACCCGCCTTCCGGGCCTCGCCCCGGAGGCCGTCGCCCGCATCCCCGACTCGGCCTTCCACAACTGGGACGACCACCGCGACAAGACGTACGTCGTCGAGGACCGGAAGACGGCGGAGGGCCGCCGCTGCGGGAGCCTCACGGATTTCCCCTACAGCGTGCCCTACGAATGCCTTTCGGACGAGGGCGATCTCGCGCGGCAGGCGCTCGTGGAGCTGCTCGTCGTCGTCCGGGACCTGCGTCTCGCGCGGCTGGCCGACCCGCGGGACCCGCCTCCGGCCCCCGAGCAGACCCAGGCGTGGCGCTCGTACGAGGCGAAGTGGTTCTCGGCAGCGCACGCGTGCGAGGGCGACGAGTGCCGCGAGCGCCAGCCGGCGGACCTCGCGCCCGGCGCCTACGGTTTCGTCGGCCTGGGAACGACCTACAACGCGACGGCCAGGTACGCCGACGTCATCGCGACCGGAACGCTCTTCAAGTACAGCTGGAACCTGAATCCCTTCGTGTACGCCCTCGAAGGGGAAGCCGGGGTGCGGCGGTACGACAGCGGCGCAAGCGCCGGCCTCGTGGGCCTCGAGCTCGACCTCGTCCTCCCGCTCGGAAAGCGCGCCGCCCTCGGCTTCGTTCCCGCGGCCTGGCGCGTCGCGTTCGGAAGCGAGAGGACGGGCTCGGAGATCACGACGGAGTTCTTTCGCTTCGACTACATCCTCTCGAAGAAGCTCGCGCTCACGTTCCGCGGGCCCCTCGAGATCAACTGGCGCAAGCCCGCCGCCGAGCTGTCCTTCGGCGTCGGCCTGAGCTACGCCCTCTCCTCGCCGGTCTTCGCCGGCGGCCCGCTCGTCCGGCACCACGACGACAAGGTGGACCGCACCGACGAGACCTGGTCGCCCCCGGAGGCTCCTTACGGGAGGCTGGAGGGCCGGAGGCCCTCGTGGTACGTCGGGACGGGGGCGACGACGGTCCAGCCGCCCTCCGTCGTGGACGAGGGGCGCACCTACGGCTCGGGGTCGATCGGCGGCCTGGTGCTGTGGGACCGGGACCGGTGGGGCGGCCGGTTCCTCTGGGCTCCGGGCGCTTCCCTCTCCTTCGGCGCCCGGGCGACGACGGGAGAGTCCGCGTATCTCACGGGCGCCTTCGCCCTGGACCTCCGGTGGTATCCGCTCCGCGTCCTGGGGCTCTCGGTGGTGCCGGTCCGCGTCGAAGGCGGGCCGAAGGTCCGAGGCCAGGACGAGCTCGACACGTCCCCCGGCGTCCACGGGGCCGAGGGAAGCCAGTACTACTTCCAGGCCGGCTCGCGCCTGGGCCTCGCGTTCAATGCCGGCATCGTCGACATCCTCGTCCAGGGACCGACGCTGGCGTGGAGCTCGAGCCCGTTCGCCGGCCGCGAGATCCTGAGCGTCCAGCTCTCGATCCGCCTGAACTGAACGGCTCTCAGCGCGCCTGGTATCGCGCCACGGCGGTTTCCAGGTTGAAGAGCAGGCGCTCGCGGCCCAGCGTCTCACCGAGCGGAGAGCGCTGGACCATCGCCAGGACGTCGGGCGTCAGGCCCGCCAGCCAGAGCTCGACGCCCTGCTCGCGGTTCCTCTTCTCCCCCTCGGTGAGCATCTTGAGGGCCGTGTACTCGAGATCGAACACCGCGCTCATGTCGAGCGCGACGACCCGGGGGCGAGCCTCGGCGGCGAAGGCCTGGATCTTCTGCCCGATGCGCTCGGCGTTGGCGAAGAACACCCGGCCTTCGGGACGGACGAGGAGCAGGCCCGGAAACTCCTCGTCCTCCGGATGCTCCTTCGTGCGCGGCCGGAAGACGTTGGTGCCGGGCTTGCGGCCGAGGACGTACACGGGCGGGTTCGCCACCTGGTGCGCGAGGGCCATGAGCGACAGGATGATGGCGATCAGGATTCCCTTGAGGGTCCCGAGCAGCATCACGCCCCCGAACGCCGCGAGCGCCCAGAGGAACTCGGTCCGCCGGACGCGGAGGATCGACCGGAACTCGGCGGGCTTGATCAGCCCGATCGAATAGACGACGACGACCGCGGCCAGCGTCGCCTGCGGCATCAGGCCGATCATCGGCGCCAGCAGGAACATCGTCGCCAGGGTCGCTCCGGCCGTCACGATCTCGGCGAGCTGGCTGCGGGCGCCCGCGTGGCGGTTGACGGCGGTCTGCGACGTGCCGCCGCCCGAGGGCATGGCGCCCAGGAGCGCGCCGGCCGCGTTGCCGAGGCCCGTCGCGAACAGCTCCCGGTTGGCGCGGGGCGAGGGTTCGTCGCCGCGCGCGAAGGCGCGCCCCGCGGCGATCGTCTCGGTGAAGCTCATCAGCGCGATGCCGACGGCGCCGGTCCAGAGCCCCGCCGCGAGCGAGAGGTCGGGCCGCATCAGCGACGGGAGCCCCGTCGGAATGTGCCCCACGAGCTCGACGCCGCGAGACTGCAGGCCGAGCGCCCACGCCGCCCCGATGCCTCCCGCCACGGCAACCAGGGGCGCCGGGACCTTCGGCAGGAACCGCTCGAACCCCACCAGGATCACGACCATGGCCGCCGCGACGGCGAGCGTCGGAAGCGACGTCGCGGGAAGGTGCGCGACCGTCGCGCCGAGGTTCTGGACGAAGGTGCCCCTCGCGATGTGGAAGCCGAGGAGCTTCGGGACCTGGTCGAGGACGATGACGACCCCGATCCCGGCCTTGAATCCGGTGAGCACGGGCTCGGAGATGAAGTTGGCGACGAACCCGAGACGGAGCACCCACGCCGCCAGGAGGATCGCGCCCACGAGGAGCGTCAGCGTGGCCGAGGCGCGCAGGACCGTCTGCGGATCCGCCGACACTCCGGCCAGGTCCGCGCCCGCGAGGATGGCGAGCGTGGTCGTGGTGCTCACGCTCAGGACGCGCGAGGTGCCCAGGAGGGCGTACAGGAGCATCGGGACGAAGGCCGTGTACAGCCCGACCTCGACCGGCAGGCCCGCGATCGTCGCGTAGGCCATCGCCTTGGGGATGACCACGGCGGCCGCCGTCAGGCCGGCGACCACGTCGGGCCTGAGCCAGTCCTTCCGGTAGCCCGCGAGGGAGACGGGAAGGGGGAATCGGCGGCGGGCCCGTTCGCTCACCGCCCTATCATCTGCTCTTTTTCCCGGGATGTGCCGGGCGGCCAATCCTGGCGCCGATCTGCGCGGGGTCCGCGCCGGCGCCGGACCGCGGCAACCGGTCCCGGAGCCAGGGCGAGGGCCGCGGCCCTCCGGAGGATGGCTCTCACGGCTTTCCTCCCAGGTCGAAGTTGAACTTGTACTGCGCCGAGAACTGGATGCGGAAGTCGTTGACCGCAAACCCGTCGGAGTTGTTGTTCCGGCGGCCCCACAGGAACTCGAGGCCCGTCAGGACGTTCTTGACGGGGTACCAGAGCAGGTTCGTGCTGGCGTACTGGCCGGTCTTGAAGGCGCCGGAGCTCTGCCCGTCGCTGTTGGTGATGTCGAGCCGCGAGTAGCCGATCGCCGTCGAGAACGTGTCGCTCCAGTTGAAGTCGTAGTAGGCGACCATGCCGAAGACGGGCAGGGCCTCGCCCGTGACGGGGGTGATCGGGTTGCCCGGATTGGACTGGGCGCCCACGTCCACGGGCGCGTCGTTCATGGAGTTCTCGATGCCGTGGCCGTACGTCGCCTCGAGCCGGATGTTGCCGGACTTGCCGACCTTGATGACGGAGCTCGCGTTGACGCCCCATCCGATGGCGTGGCCCGAAAGGTCGAACTGGTCGGGGAGCGTGTCCGTCCAGCCCATGTAGCGGAAGATCCCGGCGATCTGGACGTGGCCCCACTTCTCTCCGGCGTAGCGGTACTGCGCGGTCACGTCGGGGTAGGGAAAGTGCGGCTTGATGTTGGCGAGCTCGATGCGGTCGGCGGACTGCCCCGCGTCGGCGGACGCGCCGGGCCGCTCGATCGCGATCGCGAAGCGGCTCAGGCCGTCGACCGGCGTCCAGCGCAGCTGGACGTTGCGGAAGAAGACCATGCCGTTGGGGCCCCAGTACTCGATCGTGTTGGGGAACACGTCGCCGTCCATGAAGAGGCTGTTCGTCTGGCCGGCGAGCACGGGCCCGAGGGAACCCCACGCCTGGCGCAGGTGAATCGTCGTCTGGCCGGCGTCGGACCCGACCCCGAAGAGGTCGAACTCGAGCTCCGTCTCGACCTCGCCCCATCCGGTCGGCATCCACCCGCGCACGCCGAACCGCGTCTGCCGCACGCTCGCCCAGAAGTTGCCGTTGTCGCCGAACTCGTTCGGAAACGAAGGCAGCTTCGTCGGCCGCTCGACGTCGTACCAGTCCGGGTTGATCTGGTCGAAGTCGTTGATGAGGTCGAGCATCGCGAATCCGTAGATCTGCATCCGCGGCCCTTTCTTGGCGGGGTCGCGAGGCGGCGTGCCGGCCTGTCCCTGCTGCTCCTGCGCCGCGACGGCGACGGGCTGGGGCGCCCGCGGCACGGCCCTCAGGCCGAAGGCCACGGTCGTGAACTCCGAGGCCTGGACGACCGCGCCGGTCACGAGCCCCGTTTCGAACCCCCGCGCCTCCGCGGTCACGTCGTACGACCCGGCCGGCAGGCCCTCGATGCGATAGGCGCCGCCCGCTTCGCTGATCGCCGAATGTCGAAACCCGGTGAAGAGGTTGCGGGCCGTCACGGTGGCGCCCGCGACCGGCGGCCCCCCTTCCGCGAGAACCCGCCCCGCCATCACGCCGGCCGGAGCCTCGGCCGAGATGCTGGTAGCCGCCAGGATCGCCGCGAGGAATGCGGCGGCAGAGAACCGGACGCCAACAGTCCTCTTCATGGGCAATCCCTTCGAGCCGCGAGGCGGCCGGCGTTGCGCCGGTCGGAGGGGCTACGAGCCCGACGCTAGCACCCGGCCCTTTCGACCGTATGATTCAAACGCATCGGGATTCAGGCGTTCGTCGAGAGCAAGCTGAGCGGCGAAGACACACGACGGGGCGTCCTGCGCCGAGCGCGGGGCGCCGGGGAGGCAAGGATGCTCGCCGGCGGCCAACTCCAGCCCCCGAGGCGGCCGGGGAGCCGGCGGGTCCTCGATCCGACCGAGCGCTTCTCGGAGATCCTCTTCGGCCTGATCATGGTCCTCACGTTCACGGGATCGCTGTCCGCGACCTCGGGCGCCCGCCACGAAGTCCGCACGATGCTCGTCGGCGCGCTCGGATGCAACCTCGCCTGGGGCATCATCGACGCGGTCTTCTACCTCATCAACGCCCTCGGCGAGAGGGGCCACGGGATCGTCGCGCTGCGCCGCCTTCGCGCGAGCGCGGATCCCGCGAAGGCCCACGCCGTGATCGCCGACGAGCTCCCGCCGGTGCTGGCCGCGGCCCTGCGGCCCGAGGACCTCGAGCTGCTGCGCGTCCGCCTGGCCGCGATGGCCGACCCGCCGGCCCGGATCCGGTTCCACCGCGACGACTTCCGCGGGGCCCTCGCGGTCTTTCTCCTCGTCTTCCTGTCCACGTTCCCCGTGGCCGTCCCCTTCCTGTTGATGTCCGACTCGATGCAGGCGCTGCGCGTGTCGAACGCGATCGCGATCGTCCTGCTCTTCCTGGGGGGTTGGGAACTGGCGAGGTATTCGGGCTCGCCCCCCTGGCGGCTCGGCCTCGCCATGGTCGGCATCGGGGCCGCGCTGGTCGGCCTGACGATCGCCCTCGGGGGCTGACGCCGCCGGGACGGCGCAACGCGCGAAAGGAGCACCATGAATCGCCTCGTCGAGGATCTCCGCCGCAACCCGCTCAACGGGCTGCTCGTCTTCGTGCCCGTCGTGATCGCGGCGGAAAGGCTCCGGCCGGAGGCCCACACCGCGCTCTTCCTGCTCTCGGTCGCCGCCATCATTCCCCTGGCCGGGCTCCTCAGCCACGCGACGGAAAGCGTGGCCGCGAAGACGGGAGACGCCGTCGGCGGCCTCCTGAACGCGACGCTCGGCAACCTGACGGAGCTCGTCATCGCCATCACGGCGCTGCGCGCCGGAATGCTCGACCTCGTGAAGGCCTCGATGACCGGCGCCATCGTGACCAATTCCCTGTTCATGCTGGGCGGCGCGTTCCTGCTCGGGGGCTTGAAGCACCACCGGCAGGAGTTCAACCCGGCCAACGCCCGGACCCAGGCGGGCATGCTCCTGCTCGCCACGATCGCCCTCGTCGTTCCGTCGGCCATCGCCCGCGTCGATCGGCTCAACGTCACGGCCGTGATGCTCCCGCTCTCGCTCGGCCTGGCCTGCATCCTGCTCGCGACCTACGCCCTCTCCATGCTCTTCTCGCTGAAGACCCATCGGGACGTCTTCGCGAGCGTGGAGAGCGGCGGGCACGAGGAAGCACCCTGGCCGCTTCCCGCGGCCCTCGGCACGCTGGCGGCCGCCACGCTCGGCATCGCCTTCGTCAGCGAGATCTTCGTGGGCTCGGTGCAGCAGGCGGCCGACTCGCTGGGGATGTCGAAGGCGTTCGTGGGCTTCATCGTCGTGTCGCTCGTCGGCGCGGCCGCCGAGATGACGACGGCCTTTTCGGCGGCCCGCAAGGACCGGCTCGACCTCGCCGTCGGCGTGGCCATGGGCAGCTCGGCCCAGATCGCCCTCTTCGTGGCCCCGGTCCTGCTGATCCTGAGCTACTTCGTGGCTCCGGCTCCGATGGATCTGAACTTCGGCGGCGGCCAGGTGCTCCTGGTTCTGCTCACCACCCTCACGGTCTCGTTCGTGGTCTCGGGCGGCCGCTCCGCCTGGTACTCGGGAGTCCAGCTCCTGGCGGTCTACGCGATCTTCGCCGTGACGGCGTACCTGATTCCGAACTGAACGGGGCGGCGTCGGCGGGAGCGCTCATCCCGAGCGGCGAGCCCGAGGTGTGGCAGCTCGAAGCGGCCGCGGGCCGCCGGGCCTTTGGGAGAATTCGGGGGTGGGGTTTCGAGAGCCCGGCCCACCTCGGTCGCGAATCGGGAGACGGGGTGCTACCGCATGCTCCGGCGGACGTCGGTCAGGACCTGGTCGACCGCGTCGATGCGGATCAGGCCGGCGCGCGGGAACTCGAGGTCGAGGATGACGTAGACGGTCAGCATCAGGATCAGCGGAAAGCCGAGCCCGTGGACGGCGCTGCGCTTCCGGGTCCCCGCCATCGCGTAGCCGGCCAGGAGCGAGCAGGCGAGGGCGAGCAATCCCAGCATCCCGTAGATGATCTCGGGAGGGTGCGTCTGAAGGGCCACGGTCCGCATGGTCACGATGTCGAACATCGCGTTGAGCGCGGGCACGAGCAGCATCGTCGCCTGGGGCGCCGAACGCCCGGCCTCGAGGGCCTCCTTCCAGATCGCCCCCTGGAGCTCCGTGCTGCGCGCGAGCGCCTCGCGGGCCGCCGTCTCGTCGGGCAGGCGCCGATAGACCTCGAGCCGCGTGTCGAGGTAACGGCGAAAGAGCTCCCGGAGCCGGGGCTGCGTCTCGGCCGGCAGGAGGTCGAGCCGCAGGTACGCCGTTCCGATCGCGTTGGCCTCCTCCACGATCAGGTGGCGCCGGACCTCGAACCGCGCCGCCGCCCCGGAAAAGGTGAAGGCGACCATGAGCCCCATCAGCCCGAAGACCGCGCCCTCGACCGCGCCGAGGCCCGCGCGCGCGCCGTCCGGGTCGGCGGCCAGGCGCCGCGCGCCGATCCGCCGCCCTACCTCCTGCAGGGCGAGCATCCCCGCGAACAGGCCGCCCGCGAAGAGCAGGGCGAGGAGGACGATGTGCATGGCGAGGCGTGCGGGACCGGCTAGTTCCCGTCGTCCTCCTCGTCCTCCGTGACCGTCCAGCTCTTGTCCGGGTTGTAGACCGTCATGGCCGACGCGACCTTCGCCGTGTCGGGGCCGAGGTCGCGCTGATAGACGATGCCGTCGTTGCTGACGATGAACGTCTTGACGCCCGTGACCCGGTACTTCGCCGGCCACGCGACGAGAGCGAAGCCGCCGATCATGTGCCCCTGGATCACGTAGTTCATCTTGCCGAGCGGCGCCGCTTTCCCCTGGCCCATCAGGACCTTGAAGAAGTAGCCGTGGTAGGGCTCGTTCTTCTTCGTGTAGCCCTCCTCGATCGCGTGGGCGACCGAGTCGCCGATGGGGCTCTCCGGGGCGCCCGGCTCCTCCTTCCAGTACAGCCCGTCGCGCTTCCCGGGCGTGCTGATGATGCGCTGCGCGTACTGGTGCAAGCCGGTCTTTTGAGGGTCGGCGATGGCGTACTCCTGCTGCGCCTCGACGTATCCCCGACACACCGAGATCGCGTCGAGCTCGTTCGATCCGATGTGACGAAGGAGCACCTCGTAGCGGCCTGCCTTCGAATCCCACATCCATTTTCCGTTCTTCTCGACGATCGGAACTTCGAACGGCCACCCGTTGTCGCCGATCGAGAGCGTGACCCGGTGGGGATCGGAGGGGTCCTTCACGAGGGTCGTCTTCTCGTGGGCGAGCCGGGCGAACTCCTCGCGGCCCTTCTTGTCCTGCACGGAGTCCCCGGAGGCGACGAGGTCCTTTCCGTCGGGACCGAAGATCGCGAGCAGCGCCGGCACGTCGTCCGCGGCGGCGGCCTGGACCGCAGCCTCCACGGCCTGCTCCGGCGAGGCGAAGGTCTTCTGCGCGGCAGTGGCAGCGGGAGCGGCCGCCCGCAGAGCGGGCGCTCCCAGGCAGGCCGTCGCGAGCGCGAGCGCGGCCGTCAGGAACCGGATCGGAATCCCGCTTTTTCTGGTGCTCATCGCCGTCTCTTTCTTCATCGCCCTACCTCCGCCGCCCGCCGCCGCCGCCCCGCGAGCCGCCGCCCCGCGAGCCCATGCTGGACGCGCCGCGCGAGCTGCTGGCTTTGGCGCGGTTGGCGCTCGACGCGCTTCCCGACGCTCCGCTGAACGCGCTGCCGCCGCTACGCGACGAGCTCTGGGGGACGCTCCGGTTGCCCACACGGTCCCCACCGCCGGACGAGCGGCTGGCGCTGCTGCCCGCCCCGGCCCCGCCGCGGTTTGCGCCCATGGTGCTGGCGCTGCCCGTTCGCGACGACGCCTGCCGCGTCGAGCCCGTTCCACCGCGCGTCGATCCGCCGTACTTGTTCGCCGTCGCCTTGTTGGAGTAGGGAGCGCCGCCGCGGTGCTGGGAGTTGTGCTGCCAGTTGTTGTTTCCGCCGCGATTGACGTTCGTGTTCCTGTTGAAATTGTTGTTCACGTTGATGTTGACGTTGTTCCCGCCCCAGGCGCAACCGCAGCAGGAGCCGCCCCAGATGGCCGCGCCCATCGCCATGCCGACGCCGAACGAGACCAGCGCGGCTCCGGGGTAGTACGGCGGATAGTAGACGGGCGGATAGGGATAGACCGGCGGCGGGTACACGACGGTCGGGTTGTAGGAGGGGACGTAGATGACCTCGGGATTCGTCGGCTGCACGACGATGACCGTCTTGTTCTCGACGACTTTCGTCTCGACCTTCTGCTGCTCGTTGGACGTCAGGGATCCCTTCTCCTCGGCCTTCTTGCGCATCCGCTGGACGGCGTCCATGACGTCGCTCTGCTGGTCGAGGAACGCATCTCCCAGCTGCGTCGTCCACTGGATGTCGTCCGCGAGGCGCTTCACCACGTCGGGCACCGCCGCCATCGACTGGATGGCCGGGTCCCAGGGCTGCTTGGCAACGGCATCGGCCAGCGCCTTGTCCTTCAGGTCCTTGTTCTTGGCGAGCCACTGCTGAAGCTGGATGAGCTCGAGCGGATAGGTGGCGGCCACGAGCGTCTGGGCAAGAAGGGGGTCGGGATAGAGGGCGATGGGGGCCACGAGGGAGTCGAGCTGGTCGGGCGGCAGTTTCGCGGCCTCCGGCTCGGCCCCCGTCCCCTGGGCCGCCGGATCCTGAGCGAGCAGCGCGGCGTCGCCCGAACCGATCAGCAGGAGACAAAGCGCGACGGCGATCCCCCGGACGACTCTTCGGCTCTTTTCGAACCCTCGAATGCTCATGGTCGCGTCCTTTTTCTCGGCGGTCCTTTCCGGCGCTACGGCTCGAGCCGGCCGACCCCCGAAGCTCCTCGGACTATATCCCTCGCTCCGCGTCCACGCCGATTCGGAAGGCCGCCCGGAACTGCCTGCCCGGTTCGATGACGGTCAGCGCCCGGCCGCTTCGGAGAGCATCGGCCGGCGCCGTCATCGGCTCGAGGGCGACGAGATCCTGACCCTCCGGGGCGTAGATCTGCGCGAACCGATAGCCCTCCAGGAGCTCGACGGAGACCAGGCGCCCGGCTCCGCCGAGGCCGAACCGGGCTCCGTCCGAGCCGAGCGCGAAGCCGTCGTCGAAGGTCCGCTGGCCGAGCGGCGCGTCGAAGGCGGCGAACGGCTCCTCCGCGCCGGTGGGAATCGCGTCGGCGTCCAGCACGAGCCGGCTCATCTTCGGAAGAGTCAGCCGCCAGTCGGCCCGCCCGAGCCCGGGAAGACCGAGGTAGGGATGGAACCCGAACGCGACCGGAACCGGTCCATCCGGCCCCGCGGAAAGTGTGGTTTCGATCGTCAACCCGAGAGGCCCGAGGGCGGCCGTCATCGTGAGCGCATGGGGGAACGGAAACACGGCGAGAAGATCGGGCCGGTCCCACTCGAGCCGTGCGGCGAGCCGCTCGGGGCCGGCCTCGACGACGTCCCAGGAGAGGCGCGCCCACGGCACCCCGTGAATCGGCAGCCCGTGCCCATCGAGGTGGAGGAGCGGCGAGGACGGGTCGAGCGTCACGTCGCGGCCCGCGGCGCGGTAGCGCAGGCCCGCCAGGCGGTTCGCCCAGGGATGGAGGAGCGGGATGCCCGCGGTCGAGCCGTGCGCGGCCGCCGCCTCGAGGTCCCCGACGCGCCGCAGGATCTCGGCGCCCCGGTGCTTCAACGACGCGCCGAGCATCCCGCGCCCCGGCAGGAACACGGCCTCGAGATCGCCGGCGGCGAGCCTTCGCGCGCCGGGATTGCCCGCGGTGCGCGGCATCGTCCCGTCCTCCCCGGGCGCAGGATATTCGACAAACGCCTTTCGCCTCCGCCCGGTCCCGGGGAATAATGCCGGGACCGCCATGATCGACGTCGAGCACGAACCCCGGCAGCTGCTGCTCGGCGCCGTCCTGATGCTCGTCACGGCGGTCATCCAGACCTTCGGGGTGGTGATCCTCGAAGAGTCGGTTTCGCGCATCCGCGAACCGGATGCGCGGCAGATGACGCGGACGCGGATGCTGAGAGTTCTCTGCGGGGTAATCGTCTATCTCTTCGTCCTGCACCTGGTGGAGATGGCGGTCTGGGCGGCCCTCTACTACGCCGTCGCGGACTACCGGAGCTTTTCGGTCTCGCTCTACGAGTCGGCCCTCGCGTTCACGACGATGGACGTGGCGCAGCTGCCGGCGGGCTGGAAGTTCCTGAGCGCGGCCGAAGGCGTCACGGGGCTCCTGATGTTCGCCTGGTCCACCGGCGTGATGTTCAACCAGACGTCGTGGGTGACGGAGGCGCGCCGGGCGTACGTGCGCAAGCACCACCTCTACGGGGCGAAAGAGCCCCCCGCTCCGCCTTCCCCCGCCCCCTAGCCGGGCTCGCCCCTCGCGGCGCTGCGGCTCAGGCCGCGGCCTTCTTGGGCTCGGGAAGGGGCCAGACCTTCGACATCCCGTAGCTGACCGCCAGCCCCATGAGACAGCCGAACAGGACCTCGGCGACCTTGTGGAGGCCGTGCTCGATCCCGGTGAGCTTGGAGTTGTGCGTGAGGCCCCCCGCGATGACGATGGCCGCGGTGATCGGCGCCTGCCGCCACATCGTCTGGACGTGGATGACGTAGGAAGACAGGAGCACGGTCACGGCGAGGGCGAGCGGGAGCTTCCACTCGTTCGATCCCCCGACGACCAGGAAGACGAGGCCGACCGCGCAGCCCACGAGCACGTTGATGATGCGGCTCTTGAACATGCGGGCCGCCTCCTTCACGCGGGGCTCGGAGGCCGCGATCATGGAGGCGATCGCCCAGATCGGGTTCGTGTCGGCGACGTGCCGGAGCACGTACCAGAGGATCGCCGACGCGATGAACACGTTCAGGGCGAAGCGGACGCCCGCCACGTCCTTCTGGATGAAGGCGGGCCACTTCCACTTCATGACGCGGGGCCGGTCCGCCTCACTCGTGCGCGTGCGGCGGATTGCCCTTCAGGTGGTACACGACGCCGGTCTTGGTCGCGCCGAGCGCGATCCAGTCCTTGGCCGCGTACTGGAGGTCGAGGAAGAACGCCTCGGCGCGCCTCATGGCCTTCTCCCTCAGGTCCTCGCGCCGCTTGAACTTGATCTGGAAGGCGAACTCCCCGATCAGCGGACGGTGGTCGCCGCGCGCGCGCCAGAGCGCGACGTTGGCCTTGGCGGTGATCCCCTCGCCGAAGTCGAGGACGCCGATGTCCTGGAGCACTTCCTCGACGATCGTGTCGCCCACGAGGGCGACGTTCTCCTGGGGGTGCATCTTGAGGGTCTTGAGGACCGGGAAGACCCGGATCAGAGTCTCGAGCGAGGTCGGGTTGTTCTCGTGGACGTGGCTCAACGGGAATTCCACGTTGTGCGAGAAGAGGATGCGCACTCCGCCGAGGCCGTCCTTGAGCGGCAGCGCCTCGGCCTTGAACTTGATCCGGTAGTCCCCGAAGATCTGCGGCCGCACGTCGGTCTCGGCCGCCTTCTGCATGTCGGGGTGGCGGAACTTGAAGACGATCTCCGGGTCGCCCGAGGGAAAGCCGTCCTCGTAGGGAATCCGGCGGCGCAGGATGAAGGCGTTGTTGTAGAGCCGGAAGTCCGCCGTGTCCATGAACAGGACCTCGCGGATCTGCAGCGGCGAATCCACGAACTCGTCGGTCGAGAAGTCGACCTCGTGCTCGGCGGCCGGCCGGCGCATGACCTTGGCGAAGTCGAAGAGGCTCTTGCGCGACGTGAAGTGGTTGGGCCTCAGGATGAGCTTGCACTCGAGGTACTGCACTTCGTGCAGCGGCATGCCGTCGGCATACTTGCCGGGCTTGAGCTCGGGGACCCGCTTGACCGGGTTCTTCGAGACCGGCTTCTTGTCGTCGGTTTTTTCGTCCGTCTGCTTCGCCATCACTCTCTCCCCTCGTCCCCGGAAAGGGGACCTGCGGACTATATCGCCTGGGGGCCCCGGCCAGACGCCCGCCGCGCGATCCGGTTGGTCAGGGCGCGGACGATCACGTAGGGAACGATCGCCAGGACGAAGACGACGACGACCGTCTCGAAGGGATAGACCCCGTGGAGGACCCGGACCTGGTAGAACAGGTCGATCGCCGCGACGAAGACGAAGAGCCGGCCCACGTCCCGGAGGCCGTGGCGCACCAGGGTGCGGCGCGAGGCCGGATCGAGGAGGAGCGCCCGCAGGAAGGGCGGCCGGCCTTCGCGGGCGTCCCCGAGCCCCGATCGGACCGCGAACGCCACGGCGACGAGGGGCTGAAGGGCCAGCCGGAACGTCAACGGCCCGTGCAGCCGATCGACGAGCTGCTCCCACAGTCCCCTGGCGATGTCGGCCAGCGCCGCGCCCATCGGACCCGACCTAAGAGCCCTCGGACCCTGCGCGGGGGCCGTTCACCGGCCGGCCGCGCCGCGATCGGCCAGGAGCAGCGCCCGCTCCGGGCTGACCCGGCCGGCCGGAATCGACGGGTCGCCCGCGACCAGCCGCGGGAAGACCGGGACCTTCTCCGCGCCGGTCACGAGCCAGAGGACGCGGCGCGCCCGGTCGAGAACGGGATACGTCAGGGTCATCCGCCGCCGCCCCATGTAGACCCCGGTCGGCGCCACGTCGCGGTCCCGGACCGCGAGCACCGGATCGCCGGGCACCAGCGAGGCCGTGTGGCCGTCGGGCCCGAGGCCGAGGTGCGCGAGATCGAGAACCGGCGGCGCGCCCGCGACGCCCTCGAGCGTCTTCGCGTACTGCGCGGCCGCGGCGTCGAGGTCCGCGAGCTCGACCGGCATCGCGTGGATGTGGTCGGGCGGCAGCGGAACGCGCGAGAGCAGGCTCTCGCGCAGGTGCGTCAGGTTGCGGTCCGGGTCTCCGGGCGGGGCCACGCGCTCGTCCACCTGCACGACGTGCACGCCGGCCCAGGGAACGTCCTCGTCGGCCAGGTCGCGGAGCATGACCCACGGCGTGTGGCCCCCGCTGACCGCCATGACGAACCGGCCCCGGGCCGCCACGGCCGCCCGCGCGTCGGCGGCGATGACTCCCGCCGCCCTCCGCGCCACGGCGTCGGCGTCGGGAAGGACCTCGACGTTCACGACGCCCCGCCCTTCGCCGCGCGGTACCGGCGGATCAGCGCGTTCGTCGAGCTGTCGTGCGCGAGCTTCGGCTCCGCCGGGCCCTCGAGCTCGGGGATGATCCGCTGGGCGAGGACCTTGCCGAGCTCGACGCCCCACTGGTCGAAGGAGTCGACGCTCCAGATCGCGCCCTGCGTGAAGACGCTGTGCTCGTAGAGCGCGACGAGCCGGCCGAGCGCCTCGGGCGTCAGCCTCTGCGCGAGAACCGTGTTCGTCGGGCGGTTGCCCTCGAAGACCTTGTGCGGAACGAGCGCGGCGGGCGTGCCCTCGGCGGCGACTTCGGCGGCGGTCTTGCCGAAGGCGAGCGCCTCCGTCTGCGCGAAGACGTTGGCGACGAGCATGTCGTGGTGGCGGCCCAGGGGATTCAGGGCTTCCACGAACGTGATGAAGTCGCACGGGATCAGGCGCGTCCCCTGGTGGATGAGCTGGTAGAAGGAATGCTGCCCGTTCGTGCCGGGCTCGCCCCAGTAGATGGGCCCGGTGTCGGCGTCCACCGGCGACCCGTCGAGGCGCACGTGCTTGCCGTTGGACTCCATCGTGAGCTGCTGGAGGTACGCCGGGAAGCGCTTGAGGTACTGGTCGTACGGGAGCACCGCGACCGTCTGCGCGCCGAAGAAATCGTTGTACCAGACGGCGAGCAGGCCCATCAGGACCGGCAGGTTCTTCGCGAACGGCGCCGTGCGAAAGTGCTCGTCCATCTCGTGGAAGCCCGCGAGCATCGCCCGGAAGGCGTCCGGGCCGACCGCGAGCATCGTCGAGAGGCCGATGGCCGAGTCCATCGAGTACCGGCCGCCGACCCAGTCCCAGAATCCGAACATGTTCGCGGTGTCGATGCCGAACTCGGACACCTTCGCCGCGTTCGTCGAGACCGCGACGAAGTGCTTCGCGACGGCCTTCGCGTCGCCGCCGAGCCCCCGGAGCGCCCAGTCGCGCGCCGTGTGGGCGTTCGTCATGGTTTCGAGCGTCGTGAACGTCTTCGAGGAGATGACGAAGAGCGTCTCCGCGGGGTCGAGGTCCCGCGTGGCCTCGGCGAAGTCGGTGCCGTCCACGTTCGAGACGAAGCGGAACGTCATGGACCGATCGCTGTAGTGGCGCAGGGCCTCGTAGGCCATCACGGGGCCGAGGTCGGACCCGCCGATGCCCACGTTGATCACGTTGCGGATGCGCTTGCCGGTGTGGCCCGTCCACGTCCCCCCGCGCACGCGGTTGGAGAAGTCTGCCATCCGGTCGAGCACGGCGTGGACGTCCGGAACGACGTTCTTCCCGTCGACGACGATGGACGCGCCCTTCGGGGCGCGCAGGGCGACGTGCAGGACCGCGCGGTCCTCCGTGACGTTGATGCGGTCGCCCCGGAACATCGCGTCGATCCGGGCCCGCAGCCCGCACTGCTCGGCGAGATCGACGAGCAGCGCCAGGGTCTCGTCGGTCACCCGGTTCTTGGAGTAGTCGAGGAAGAGGCCCGCGGCCTCGAGCGTGAAGCGCTCCCCGCGCTTCGGGTCGTCCGCGAAGAGCTGCCGCAGGTGCAGGCCGCGGACCTTCCCGGAATGCTCCCCGAGGGCCTTCCAGGCCGGGCGGGCGGCGAGGGGCGGGATCGCCGGAGGCATGGTCAGCTCGCCTTCCCGAGGGCGGCGCTCCTCGAGGCGATGACCCCCATGAGCTCGTTCCAGGACTTCACGAAGGACTTTGCCCCCTCGTCCTGCAGCCGCGCCGCCAGGGCGTCGACGTCGACGCCGGCCTTTCCGAACTCGGCGAGAACCTGCTCCGCGTCTCCCCCGTCGGCGGGGAGGCAGTCGCCGACTTTTCCGTGGTCGCCGAACGCCTTGAGCGTCGCCTCCGGCATCGTGTTGACGGTGAACGGGGCCGCGAGGGCCTCGATGTACAGCGTGTCGGACGCCTTCGGGTCCTTCGTGCCCGTGCTCGCCCAGAGGAGGCGCTGCGGCCGGGCGCCCGCGTTGTACGCGCGCTGCCAGCGTGGGGTGGAGAGCAGCTCGCGGTACGCCCGGTACGTCCGCTTCGCGACCGCGATGCCGAGGCGATTGACGAGAGGACCGGGGACCCTCCCCTCGACGGCCACGTCCCACCGGCTGATGAAGACCGAGGCGACCGAGGGGACCTCGGCCTTCAGGCCCGCCTGGATGCGCCGCTCGATGCCGCGCAGGAACGCCTCGGCGGCGGCGACGTACTGCTCGCGCGAGAAGAGCAGCGTCACGTTGATCGGGACGCCGGCGAAGATCGCCTCCTCGATGGCGGGCAGGCCTTCTTTCGTCCCGGGGATCTTGATGAAGAGGTTCGGCCGGCCGGCCCGCGCGTGGAGCTCCCGGGCCGCGGCCAGGGTGCTCTTCGTGTCGTAGGCGAGCAGGGGGGAGACCTCCAGCGACACCCAGCCGTCCACGCCGCCGCTGCGGTCGAAGACGGGGAGAAAGACGTCGGCCGCGCGCCGCAGGTCCTCGATCGCGAGGTCGAAGAACAGGGCCTCGCCCGATTCGCCCCGTGCGAGCTTCTCGCGGATCGCGGCGTCGTAGGAACCGCTCTTCTTGATCGCCTGGTCGAAGATCGTCGGGTTCGACGTCAGCCCCGTCACCGAGAGCTCGTCCACGTAGCGCTGGAGCGTCCCGCCGTCGAGCAGGTCGCGGGTGATGTTGTCGAGCCAGAGGCTCTGGCCGAGGTCGTGCAGGGTCCGGGTCGCCTTCATCGCGTCACCTCCGGGAAGAAGAACATGAGCCGCGCCGGTGGGATCATAGGCCGTTCAGGAGCCGCCGAGCGCCCGGTTCACGATGGCCTGCGCCTCCGCGAGGATCGCGCCGAGGTGCTCCCGGTCCCGGAAGCTTTCGGCGTAGATCTTGTAGATGTTCTCGGTGCCCGAGGGGCGGGCGGCGAACCAGCCGTTTTTCGCGACGACCTTCAGGCCGCCGATCGGGGCGTCGTTGCCCGGGGCGCGGGTCAGCCTCGCGGTGATCGGCTCGCCGCCGAGCGTCGTCGCGGTCACGGCCTCGGGCGCGAGCTTCTTCAGCTTCGCCTTCTGCTCGGGCGTGGCCGCCGCGTCCACGCGGGTGTAGCAGGGCGTCCCGAACTCCGCCGTGAGCGCGCGGTAGTGCTCGCCGGGGTCCTTGCCGGTGCGCGCCGTGATCTCGGCCGCCAGGAGGTCGGGGACGATCCCGTCCTTGTCGGTCGTCCACACGGTCCCGTCGCGCCGCAGGAACGTGGCGCCGGAGCTCTCCTCGCCGCAGAAGCCGATGGAGCCCGCGAGGAGGCCCTCGACGAACCACTTGAAGCCGACGGGGACCTCGACCAGCCTCCGGCCCATCCGCGCCGTCACCCGGTCGATCATGCTGCTCGAGACGAGCGTCTTGCCGACGGCGGCGGAGGCGGGCCACTGCGGCCGGTTCGCGAAGAGGTAGGCGATCGCCGCGGACAGGTAGTGGTTCGGCTCGAGCAGCCCCTGGCTCGCCGTGACGATCCCGTGGCGGTCCGCGTCCGTGTCGGCGGCGAACGCGACGTCGTAGCGGTCCTTGAGCTCCACCATCCGCGCCATCGCGTACGGCGACGACGGGTCCATGCGGATCTGCCCGTCCCAGTCGACCGACATGAACCGGAACGTCGCGTCCACCGCGTGGCTGACGACCTCCAGGTTCAGGCCGTGGCGCTCGGCGATCGCGTCCCAGTACGCGACGCTCGCGCCGCCGAGCGGGTCCACGCCGAGCCGCACGCCGCTGTCGCGCACGGCGGCGAGGTCCACGACCGACGGGAGGTCCGCCACGTAGGCCTCGAGGTAGCCGTGGCCGCGCGTCGTCGCCGCCTTGCGCGCCCGGGCGAAGGGCACGCGCCGGATCCCGGAGAGCTCTTCGGCCAGGAACGCGTTGGCCTTCTCCTCGATCCAGCCGGTCACGTCCGTGTCGGCCGGGCCGCCGTTGGGCGGGTTGTACTTGAAGCCTCCGTACCGCGGCGGGTTGTGGGAGGGCGTCACGACGATGCCGTCCGAAAGGCCGCCGCTCCGGCCGCGGTTGTAGGTCAGGATCGCGTGCGAGATCACCGGCGTCGGCGTGTACCCTCCGGCGGCGTCCACCAGGACCTCGACGCCGTTGGCGGCCAGGACCTCGAGCGCGCTCGCGGAGGCCGGCTCCGAGAGCGCGTGCGTGTCGATGCCGAGGAAGAGGGGCCCGTCGATGCCCTGCGCCCGGCGGTAGAGACAGATCGCCTGGGTGATCGCCAGGATGTGCGCCTCGTTGAACGCGTTGTCGAACGACGAGCCGCGGTGCCCCGAGGTCCCGAACGCGACCCTCTCGGCGGCCACGGACGGGTCCGGCTGCCCCGTGTAGTACGCGGTCACGAGCTTGGCGACGTCCACCAGGAGCGAGGCGTCGGCGGGCCTTCCGGCCAGGGGGCTGATCGGCATGGCGCGGCTACTCCACGGGACAGGGTTGCGCGTTCCAGATCCCGCCGGCGTATTCGGCGATCGTCCGGTCGCTCGAGAACCGCCCGGAGGCGGCGACGTTGCAGATGGAGGTGCGGACCCAGGAGTCCGGATCGGCCGCCAGGGCGCACAACCGCGCGTCCGCCTCGAGGTACGACTTCAGGTCGGCGAGGTGCATGTACGGGTCTCCGCCCTCCAGGAGCGTATCGCGCAACGGGGCGAAGACGCCCGGCTCGCGGCGGCTGAAGTGGTCGGAGAAGATCAGGTCGAGCGCGGCGCGGGTCTCGGGCTCGTGCTCGTAGTGCCAGTGCGGGTCGTACCAGCCGCGGCTGCCCGCCACCTGCTCGGCGGTCAGCCCGAACAGGAAGAAGTTCTCCTCCCCCGCCTCCTCGGCCATCTCGATCGTCGCGCCGTCGCGCGTGCCGATGGTCAGGGCGCCGTTCATCATGAGCTTCATGTTGCTCGTCCCGCTGGCCTCGAACCCCGCCGTCGAGATCTGGTTGGACACGTCGCAGGCGGGAATCAGCCGCTCGGCGAGCGAGACGTTGTACTCGGGCAGGAAGAGGACCTTCAGCCGGCCGCGCACCGCCGGGTCGGCGTCGATCGTCTCGGCCAGGGAGTTGAGGAACTTGATGATGAGCTTGGCCAGCTTGTAGGCCGGCGCCGCCTTGCCGGCGAAGAAGAACGTCCGGGGCGCGGGATCGAGCCCGGGGTTCCCGCGCAGACGGTTGTAGAGGACGACGATGCGCAGCGCGTTCAGGAGCTGCCGCTTGTACTCGTGGATGCGCTTGATCTGGCAGTCGAAGAGCGAATCGGGGTCCACCGTCTGCCCGGAGCTCTCGCGCAGCCAGTCCGCGAACCGGGCCTTCGCCTCGCGGCCCGCCGCCGCGACCTCCCGCCGGAAGGCGGCGTCGTCCGCGAGCGGCGCCAGCCGGCGCAGCCGGGACAGGTCCGTGATCCAGCCGTCTCCAATCGCGTCCGTGATCGCCCGGGCCAGGGCCGGGTTGGCGCACAGCATCCAGCGCCGCGGCGTCACCCCGTTCGTCTTGTTGTTGAAGCGCTCCGGAAAGAGCTCGGCGAGGTCCCGGACCGTCTTCGTCCGCAGCAGCGCGGAGTGGATCGCGGCGACGCCGTTGGTCGAGTGCGAGCCGACGATCGCCACGTGCGCCATGCGGACCTTGCGTTCCGGCCGCTCCTCGACCAGGCTCGTGCGCTCGACGCGGCCCTCGTCGCCGGGGAACCGCCGCCGGACGTCGTCGAGCAGGCGGCGGTTGATCTCGTAGAGGATCTCGAGCTGGCGCGGAAGCAGCATCTCGAACCAGACGACGGGCCACTTCTCGAGGGCCTCGGGAAGCAGCGTGTGGTTCGTGTACGCGAGCGCGCGCCGGGTCAGGTCCCAGGCCTCGTCCCAGCCGAGCCGCGCTTCGTCGAGCAGGAGGCGCATCAGCTCCGGAACGGCCAGCGCGGGGTGCGTGTCGTTCAACTGGATCGCGACCCGGTCGGGCAGCGCCGTCCAGTCCGCGTTGCCGCGGCGGAAGCGCCGCACGAGGTCGGCCAGGGAGCAGGCGACGAGGAACGACTCCTGCACGAAGCGCAGCGCCTGGCCGCGGCTCGTCGAGTCGTCGGGGTAGAGGACGCGCGTCAGCGATTCGGCCGCGAGGGTCTCGGCCAGCGCGGCGACGAAGTGCCCGCTGCTGAACTGCTGGAAGTCGAAGGAGTCCGGCGCCGCCGCCGCCCAGAGGCGCAGCGTGTTGACCGTCCGCCCGCCGTACCCCACGACGGGCCGGTCGAACGGGAGGCCGACGAGGCTCGTCGCGCTCCCGGGAGCCGCCCGCAGGAGGCCGCCCTTCAGCTCGAAGGCGCACCCGAGGCGGACCTCGACGGCCTCGCGCGGACGCGCGACCTCCCAGGGATCCGGTCGCCGCAGCCAGTTGTCGGGCCGCTCGCGCTGCCACCCGTCCACGATCGTCTGGCGGAACATGCCGTACTCGTAGCGCAGGCCGTAGCCCGTGGCAGGCAGCCCGGCCGTCGCCATGGAATCGAGGAAACAGGCCGCCAGGCGGCCGAGGCCGCCGTTGCCGAGGCCCGCGTCGGGCTCCTCCTCGAGCAGGCGCGGCCAGTCGAGCGCCTTCTCGAGCGCCGCCTGCCCCGCAATCCCCTCGAGGCCGAGGTTCGTGACGTTGTTCGCGAGCGAACGGCCGATCAGGAACTCCATCGAGAGGTAGTAGACGCGCTTCGGATTGCGCCGCGCGTACGTCGCCTCGGTCCGGATCCAGCGCTGCGACAGGATGTCGCGCACGGACCGGGCGAACGCCTCGAACCGCTCCCGCGCCCCGGCGGCCGCGGGGTCGAGGACGTTGTCGAAGACCAGGTGCCGCTCGTAGAACGCCGACTCGGTGCCCGTCAGCGGGACGGGGCCGCACCCGTACGGCTCGAGGAGGTTGTCCGCCTCCGGAAACGCCGAAGGCGCTCCCGGCCCGGCCCCGCTCCCCTTCTCGGCGCTCATCGCAGCCTCCTCGGGCGAATGCTTCTCACGCCCGCGCGAACTCTCCGTGAAGCCGGCCGGGCGTCGCTCAGCTCTTCGGGGCCGCGGCCGGCGTCGTGGCCGGCGGGAAGCCGGCGAAGAGCTGCTGGAGGACGGCGATCAGCTTCTCCTCGCGCGCCTCGTTGGATTGCCCGGTCGCGACGACGCCGTGGGCGCGGCCGCGCCACACGATGTGCTTGAGCTTGACGTCGACGAGATCGATGATCATCGTGCCCACCGGGATCTGCTCCGTGTAGTCCTCGACCGGCGCCCACGCTCCCCACGCGTATCCCCAGTCCGGGCTGAAGGGGACCACGACGGTCTCCGCCGAGAGCCGCGCGTGCACGACGGCCCAGAGGTCGGGGTTCTGGCCGAGGTCGACCTGCTTCAGGCCGTCGGTGGCGAGCTGGTCGGACAGCACGTCCTGGCAGCGCCGCGCCCACGTCGGGTCCTGGATCGACCCGTCCGGCCTCCACGCCCAGGTGTGGTACGCCGCGAACGACACGTTCTGGTCCCAGCCGACCTTGGTCTTCGGCGCCGACGCGCACGCCGACAGAAAGGCCAGGAGGGCCGCCCCGGCGGCCAGCGCCGCACCCCGGTTTCGAGCACGCATCGTTCCTCCGATCGCCCGCGATCCTATCCCGGCGCCGAGGCTCAGAACGTCGCCCCCAGCGTGACGACGACGGTCGGGGTCTTCAGGTCGGGGTTGAACACGAAGGCCGTCAGGGTCCAGTTCTTGCGCGTGAAGCCGACGAGGAAGCCGCGCTGGATGTCGAGGCTGCTCTCGTAGGCCCGCGTGCGCTGGCCGACGATCCCGACCTGGAGCCATGCCCACGGCGACCAGGAGAGCTGGGACCAGTTGTAGAGGAAGTTTCCGTCGCTGCCGGACGCGTCGAAGACGTACTCGCCCGAGCTGTAGAGCTGGAACTGCCCGTACGAGAGGGTCAGCTCGTAGCCCGGGGCCACGCCGTCGAGGTCGCCGAACACGCCGCCGACCATCGGCGTGAAGTCGAGGGAGAGCGCGTCGCCGACGTGAAGGTCCCAGCCGATCCAGAACGAGCCGGTGTGGAGGGCCTCGTAGTTGTAGCGGGCCTCGAGGTGCACGCCCTTGCGGTCGGCCATCACGACGGGGTCGAGGTAGTCGTGGGACTGGGGCACGAAGTAAGCATTGAGCGACGCGTTGAAGGCCCAGGCCGCCGGCGCGGGCGCGGCGGGGGACGGCGACGCCGGGGCCTCCTGGCCCGCCGCGAGGGCGGCGGCCAGGGACGCGGCGGCGGCCAGCATGGTGCACTTCACGAGGTTCACGACGGGATGCGGTCCGATCATCCTACGATTCCGGGCCCCGCGATATGCTCGAACGGGCTTCCCCCTCCGGACGAAAGGAGCCGCAGATGCAACTCGGGATGATCGGCCTCGGCCGCATGGGCGCCAACATGGTGCGCCGCCTCATGAAGAACGGCCACCAGTGCGTGGTCTACGACCGGAGCGCCGACGCGGTGAAGGGGCTCGCCGCGGAGGGCGCCGCGGGCGCCTCCTCCCTCGACGAGTTCGTCGCCAAGTTGAAGCCCCCCCGCGCCGCCTGGCTCATGGTGCCGGCCGCCGCGGTGGACGGCACGCTCGCCGAGCTCGCCCCGAAGATGCAGAAGGACGACACGATCATCGACGGCGGCAACTCGTACTACATCGACGACATCCGCCGCCAGAACGACCTGCGTCCGAAGGGCATCCACTACGTCGACGTCGGCACGAGCGGCGGCGTCTGGGGCCTCGAGCGGGGCTACTGCATGATGATCGGCGGCGACGCCGACGCCGTCCAGCGCCTCGACCCCATCTTCAAGACGATCGCGCCGGGCCGCGGAAACGAGATCCCCCGGACGCCTGGCCGCGAGAAGGTCCCGGGCACGGCCGAGGAGGGCTATCTCCACTGCGGCCCGTCCGGCGCCGGCCACTTCGTGAAGATGGTCCACAACGGCATCGAGTACGGGATCATGGCCGCCTACGCCGAGGGCCTGAACATCCTCAAGCACGCCAACGTCGGCAAGACGAACCGCGCCGTGGATGCCGAGACGACGCCGCTGCGCAACCCCGAGCACTACCAGTACGACCTGAACCTGCCGGACGTGGCCGAGGTCTGGAGGCGCGGCAGCGTCATCGCGTCCTGGCTCCTCGACCTGACCGCGATCGCGCTCTTGAAGTCGCCCGAGCTCGCGAACTTCTCCGGCCGCGTCTCGGACTCCGGGGAGGGCCGCTGGACGATCCTCGCCGCGATCGACGAGGGAACGCCGGCCGCCGTCCTGACCGCAGCCCTCTACGAACGGTTCGCCTCGCGGGGCGAGGCGGACTTCGCCAGCAAGCTCATGTCCGCCATGCGGTACGAATTCGGCGGCCACCTCGAGAAGAAGGACTGAAGCCGCCGCGCCGTTCCGCCGAGAGGAGAAGGACGATGGACGAACAGAAACGCCCCCCCGCTCCGGCCGGCGCGCCGGATGCCGCTCCCGCCGGGACCCCGCGCACGCTCTGCATCGACATCGGCGGGACCGGGATCAAGACGCTCGTTCTCGCCGCTGACGGGAAGCCGCTGACCGAGCGCCAGCGGGTGGACACGCCGCGCCCGGCGACGCCGAAGGCCCTCGTCAAGGCGATCCTCGGGCTCGCGAAGGCGCAGGGCGGGTACGAGCGGGTCTCCGTCGGATTTCCCGGCGTCGTCCGCAAGGGCGTCGTCGAGACGGCCTTCAACCTCCACGAGGACTGGATCGGCGTCGACATCGACCGCCTCCTGACCAAGGAGCTCGGGCACCCGGTCCGCGCGGCCAACGACGCCGACGTCCAGGGCCTCGGCGCCGTCCAGGGCGAGGGCACCGAGCTCGTCATCACGCTCGGGACGGGCTTCGGCTCCGCCCTGTTCCTCGACGGCCGCCTCGTCCCCAACATCCAGCTCGGCCACCACGCCGGCTGGAACGACAAGACCTACGAAGAAGAGCTCGGGAACAAGGCCCTCAAGAAGGCCGGCAAGAAGAAGTGGAACCGGCGCGTGCGCAAGGCCATCGTCTCCCTCTCCGAGCTCTTCAACTACGACCGCCTCTACATCGGGGGCGGCAACGCCTCCCGGATCGACTTCGAGCTGCCCGAGCGCGTCCGGACGGTGTCCAACGTGGAGGGGCTGCTCGGGGGACTCGCGCTCTGGAACGGCAAGGAGAACTGCTATGGCGTCCGCTGACCCGGCCCCCGTCCCCGCGGACGCCCTCGTCTTCTTCGGCGCGACCGGCGACCTCGCCTACAAGAAGATCTTCCCCTCCCTCCAGGGGATGATCCAGCGCGGGGCGCTCCAGGTGCCGGTCATCGGGGTCGCCAAGTCGGGCTGGAGCATCGACCAGCTCCGCGACCGCGCCCGCAAGAGCCTCGAGGAGTTCGGCGGCGGCGTCGACGAAGCGGCCTTCGGGAAGCTCACCGGCCTGCTCCAGTACATCGACGGGGACTACGGCGACGCGGCCACCTTCGCGCGCCTCCGCAAGGCGCTCGGCGCGGCGAAGCACCCGACCCACTACCTCGCGATCCCGCCGAGCCTCTTCGGCGCCGTCATCGAGCAGCTCGGAAAGTCCGGCTGCGCCGAGGGCGCGCGCGTCGTGATCGAGAAGCCGTTCGGCCACAACTTCGCGACGGCGCGGGCGCTCAACCAGACGCTCCACACCGTGTTCCCGGAATCGTCGGTCTTCCGGATCGACCACTACCTCGGCAAGGAGGCGGTCGAGAACCTCCTCTACTTCCGCTTCGCCAACACGTTCCTCGAGCCGATCTGGAACCGCAACTACGTGGACTGCGTCCAGATCACGATGGCCGAGCAGTTCGGCGTCGAGGGCCGCGGCAAGTTCTACGACGAGACCGGCGCGATCCGAGACGTCATCCAGAACCACCTGCTCCAGGTCGTCGGCTACCTGGCGATGGAGCCGCCCATCTCGATCGACGCCGACCGCATCCGCGACGAGCAGGTCAAGGTCTTTCGCGCGATCCACCCGATGAAGCCCGAGGACGTCGTGCGCGGCCAGTTCGACGGGTACCTCAAGGAGCCGGGCGTGGCCCCGGGCTCGACCGTCGAGACCTTCGCGGCCGTCCGCCTCGAGGTCGACTCGTGGCGCTGGGCCGGGGTTCCCTTCCTCATCCGGGCCGGCAAGAACATGCCGCTCACGGCCACCGAGGTCATGGTGGACCTGAAGCGCCCGCCGCTGTCGCGGCTGTCCCCGGAGGAGAGCAACTACGTGCGCTTCCGGCTCGGGCCGAAGATCTCGATCTCCATCGGCGCCCGCGTCAAGAAGCCCGGGACGGAGCAGGGCTCGATTCCCACGGAGCTCATGGCGGTCCGGGACGCCGGCAAGGAAGAGGTCGACGCCTACGAGCGCCTCCTCACCGACGCGATGAAGGGCGATCCCACGCTCTTCGTGCGCGAGGACGCGGTCGAGGCCGCGTGGGCCATCGTGGACCCGATCCTCGACAACGCCACGCCCGTCCACGCGTACGAGCCCGGAACGTGGGGCCCGTCCGCGGCGGCGCGCCTGATGGCCGGCCTCGAGGGCTGGCACGACCCCGCCAGAGAGCCGTGACGGCGAAGAAGCCGGCGGACACGGCCGAGGGCCGGCGCCTCGACGAGAGCAACCGCCGCGCCGCGCACTGGAACCGGTGGGGACCCTTCCTGTCGGAGCGGGCCTGGGGGACGGTCCGGGAGGACTACAGCGCCGACGGCTCCGCCTGGGACTTCTTCCCGCACGACCACGCCCGGTCCCGCGCTTACCGCTGGAACGAGGACGGCCTCGCCGGGATCTCCGACCGGCACCAGCTCGTCTGCTTCGGGCTCGCCCTGTGGAACGGGCGCGACCCGATCCTCAAGGAGCGCCCGTTCGGGCTGACGAACTCGGAAGGCAACCACGGCGAGGACGTCAAGGAGTACTGGTTCTACCTCGACTCGACGCCCACGCACTCGTACATGAAGTACCTGTACAAGTACCCCCAGGCCGAGTATCCGTACCGGCAGCTGATCGAGGAGAACCGGCGCCGGACGATCGAGGACCCCGAGTACGAGCTGCTCGACACGGGGGTCTTCGGGGAGAGCCGCTATTTCGACGTGTTCGTCGAATACGCCAAGGCGGCGCCCGAGGACGTCCTCGTCGTTATCACCGTCGA
Source organism: Thermoanaerobaculia bacterium (assembly GCA_041912555.1). Taxonomy (GTDB): domain Bacteria; phylum Acidobacteriota; class Thermoanaerobaculia; order UBA5066; family Gp7-AA6; genus DAHUXD01. The sequence goes on along the minus strand of JAYRMU010000007.1, from coordinate 43,501 downwards.
GAACCGCGGGCCCGAGGCCGCGACGCTCGACCTTCTGCCGACCGTCTGGTTCCGCAACACGTGGTCGTGGCGCCCGAACCGCCCTCGCCCGGTCGCGGCCGCCGGCGGGCGGAAGGACGGGCGGCCCGTCGTCGAGCTGGAAGAGCCCTACATCGGGCGCCGGTACCTCCACGCCGAACCCGGGGGCGAGCTCCTCTTCACCGAGAACGAGACGAACGCCGAGCGCCTCTTCGGCTCCCCGAACGAATCCCCGTACGTCAAGGACGCGTTCCACGAATACGTCGTCCGCGGCAACGCCGCCGCGGTCAACCCCGCCCGCCGGGGCACCAAGGCCGCGGCGCGGTACCGGCTGACGGTCCCCGCCGGGGGCAGCGCCCGCGTCCGCCTCCGCCTGACCGACGCCGCGTGGATCGAGGGAGATCCGCTCGGCGCCGATTTCGACGGCACCCTGACCCTGCGCCGCGCCGAGGCCGACGAGTTCTACGCCGCCGTCATCCCGCAGCGCCTGTCCGCGGAAGAGAAGAACGTCATGCGGCAGGCCTTCGCCGGCATGCTGTGGTCCAAGCAGTTCTACAAGTACGACGTCCGGCGCTGGCTCGACGGCGACCCCCTGCAGCCGCCGCCGCCCGCCTCCCGAAAGAACGGCCGCAACCACGACTGGCGCCACGTCTTCAATGCCGACGTCCTCTCGATGCCGGACACCTGGGAGTTCCCGTGGTTCGCCGCCTGGGACCTCGCCTTCCACTGCGTCGTCCTGTCGCTCGTGGACGCGCAGTTCGCCAAGGACCAGCTCGTGCTGATGCTGCGCGAGTGGTACATGCACCCGAACGGGCAGATCCCGGCGTACGAGTGGAACTTCGGCGACGTGAATCCCCCCGTCCACGCCTGGGCGGCGCTGCGCGTCTTCCAGATCGAGCGAGCCAAGACCGGCAAGGCCGACCGGGCGTTTCTCGAACGGGTCTTCCACAAGCTGCTCCTGAACTTCGACTGGTGGGTCAACCGCAAGGACGAGCTCGGCAACAACATCTTCCAGGGCGGATTCCTCGGCCTCGACAACATCGGCATCTTCGACCGCAACATGAAGCTCCCCGACGGGTTCGTGCTCAGCCAGGCCGACGGCACGAGCTGGATGGCCATGTACTGCCTCAACCTGCTCGGCATGGCGCTCGAGCTCGCCAGCGAGGACCCCGTCTACGAGGACGTGGCGAGCAAGTTCTGGGAGCACTTCGTGTACATCGCCCACGCCATCCAGCGCCCGGACGATCCGTCGCTCGGCCTGTGGGACGAGCGGGACGGGTTCTTCTACGACGAGATCCACCATCCGAACGGGACGCAGATCCCCATCCGCGTCCGCTCGGCGGTGGGCCTGCTGCCGCTGACCGCCGTCGTCACCGGCGACTCCGAGCTGATCCGGCGGTTCCCGAGCTTCCAGCGCCGCATGGAGTGGTTCTTCGCCCACCGCCAGGACCTGACCGGGTCCTGCGCCTCGATGACCAGGCACGGGCAGAACGAACGGATCCTCATGTCGGTCGTCCGGCCCGAACAGCTCACGCGCGTCCTCGCCTACATGCTCGACGAGTCCGAGTTCCTGTCCCCCTACGGGATCCGATCGGTCTCCCGGTACCACCGCGAGCACCCGTACGAGGTCAGCGCCCGCGGCGCGACGTTCCGGCTCGACTACGAGCCGGGCGAGTCCCGGACCCAGCTCTTCGGCGGAAACTCCAACTGGCGCGGCCCGGTCTGGTTTCCGATCAACTACCTGATCCTCGAGTCGCTCAAGCGGTTCCACATGTACTTCGGCGACTCGTTCCAGGTCGAGTGCCCGACGGGATCGGGGAAGATGATGAGCCTGCACGAGGTGTCCCGCGAGCTCGCGCGGCGGCTCTCCAGGATCTTCCTGCCAGGCGCCGACGGGCGTCGGCCGGTGTTCGGCTCCTGCGACGTCTTCCAGTCGGACCCGCACTGGAAGGGCCTGCTGCTCTTCCACGAGTACTTCCACGGCGACACCGGCGCCGGGCTCGGGGCGAGCCACCAGACGGGCTGGACCGGCCTCGTGGCGAAGATGCTCGACGAGCTGGGGTGACGCGGAGAGCCCGCCTCCCCGCGTCACCCCATCCCGAGGAGCGCAGCAACGAGGGATCCCTTCAGACTCCGCGGGGCGACTCGCAGCGGGAGCCTCCCCTCGCTCAGTGGTGGTGGAAGTGGTCCCACTGGTCGCCGATGCCCGGCCCGTACCACTTCCCGCTGTTCAGGTCGTAGTACATGCCGATCTGCGTGTACGGGATCCGCAACACGTCGAAGGCGAAGTAGAGGACCTTGCTCCACCACTTGTCCGGCGGCACGCCGAGGGCGTGGAGGATCTCGTTGAAGTTGATGCCGAGCTCGAACCCGACCTGCCGCTCGCGGATCAGAGGGTCCGCGTACGGGTAGCCCTTCGCGGAGTAACTGACCGAGACCAGGAAGAAGCGGGCCGGCCCCGGGTTGAACTTCATCCTCCGCGCCAGGCCCGCGATCTTGAGGTCGGCTGTGTAGATCTCCTGCGTGTAGTCCTTTCCGGTGCCGCCGTAGGGGCAGCACACGGCCGTGGGCGCCGGCACGAGGCCCGCGCGGTACCCGAGCAGGTCGTCGAGGCCGTAGTGGATGAGCGCGAGCGACGACGCGGCGCCGACCCAGTCCATGACGAGGTCTTCGTACGAGAAGCCGTACTTGCCGCGGCCGTCGCCGATCTCGGTCACGAGGCCGGCCAGGGCCGAGACCCCGCTTCCCCAGAGGGCCGCCTCGTCCGGCTTCATCCCGAGCTCCATGTTCACGCCGCTCAGGAGCTTGGCCACGATGTAGTACGACACGACGTGCGAGGCCTTGTCGCCGCCGCCCGCGTACGTGTTCTGGCCGAGCCAGCCCTCGCGCGTGAAGTGCCACTTCTCGTTGGGGCCGTCGCCGAACGAATTCCAGGCCGAGCCGATCAGCGTCGCGGCCGAGACGGCTCCGATCCAGAAGGTGTGGACCCTGGGCGGCGGCGCGGCGACCGTCTCGTCGTCCGCGGCGGCCGCGACGGCGGCGGGATCGAGCGACGGAGCGGCCGGGGCGAGCCCCTCCTCCTGCAGCGCCCGCGCGAACGACTCTTCGAACCCCGACCCGGCGGCCGCGGCCGCGAACGCGTGCACGGGCTCCGCGCCCCCGCTCCGGGCGAGCAACGCGCCCGCGAGCGCCACCGCGACGACCCGCGCGAGGCCCCTCACGAGGACGACCGCTCGTTCTTCGGCGCCTCGGCGGGCTCGCCGGCGGCGCGCACCAGCACCGTCTGGGTCGGAAAGGCGATGGACGTCCCGGCCCGTTCCACGATCTCGAGAATCCGCAGCAAAAGCTCCTCCTGCACGCCGAGAAATTCGGCGTAGCTCTCCGCCCGCACGTAGCCGAAGACGTCCACGTCGAGCGACGACGGCCCGAGCCGCGCGAAGCGCGCCCGGGAGCCCTCGGTCTCGACCCGGGGGTCCGCGACCATCAGGCCCCGGATCCCCTCGAGGACCTGGCGCATCTGCGCGGAGGTCGTCTCGTAGGCGAGGCCGACGGTGGGATGAAACCAGAACTTGTCGCGACGGGAAAGGTTTTCGATCTGGCCGGCCATCACGGCCCCGTTCGGGATGCTGACGACGGTCCGCTCGTTCGTCCGCACGCGCGTGGCCCAGAGGGTGACGTCCTCCACGTCGCCCTGTTGGCCCCCGATCCGGCACGTGTCCCCGACGGTGAGCGGCTTGTCCGCGAGCATCGCGAACCCGGCAAAGACGTTCTCGAGGCTCTTCTGCGCGGCGAAGGCGAGCACGAGGCCGCCGATGCCGAGGCCGGCCAGCGTCGCCGTCACGTTGACGCCGAACGCCGGGAGGGCGAGGAGGACGACCAGGACGAACGCCGCGGCCCGCAGAGCGCGCCGGCCGAGCGAGAGCGAGGGGCGCCCCGCGGCGCCGCCCGAGGGCATCACGCGGCGCAGGAGGAAACGGTCCACGACGTCCACGAGGCGCAGGAGGAGCCAGAGCAGCGCGACGAGCAGGAGCACGTAGAGGAGCCGGTTGTAGTAGATCCGGTAGAGGATCGGGATCCCGAGCCAGAACACGGCGACCCGGTGCAGCAGCAGCGTCAGGAGCAGGGTGACCGGGCTTCGCGCGGACGAGGTCCACTCGCCGGTGATCGTCTTGCGCCGCACCAGGCCCGCGATCGCGAACACCGCCCCGACCAGCAGCCACGACACGCCGAAGAGAACGGGAAGGAGCAGGAGGAACGCGAGCACCTGCCAGAGCGCCAGGGACCCGACGTGCGTCCGAACCAGGAACTGCGGCAGGCGGCCCTCGATCTCGGGCAGGCCGAGGTCGCCGTACAGCCGCCGCGCCTCCCGGAGCGTCTCCCACGAAAAAAACCACAGCGGGGGCGAGCCGGCGGTCTCGCGCCGGACGAGCAGCACCTCGAAATGTCCCTCGCCGCCGAGGATCTCGCCGACGCGCTCGACGTCGGGCGGCAGACCGTCGTCGATCGTGCCCCGGGCCGATCGGCTGACGCGATCGAGGCTCGTCGAGACGAATCGGTGGTCGAGCACGGCCTGCAGCTCGCGGGCGAGGTCCTCGCGCTGGGACTTGAGGGACGCCGGGATCTGCAGGTATTCCGCGGCGTTCGCGTAGTTGCCCTTCTCGACCGCGCGCAGGAACCCGAAGAAGCATCCGTACGGCGTCTCGCGGCCGTACGGATCGGACGCTGCTTCCTCCCCCGGCGTCGGCGTGGGCCCGGGGCCGGGCGCCGACGCCGGGAGCTGGGGAGCCGCGGACAGGGCGGCGGCCAGGGCGAACCCGAGCAGCGCCGCCGCGGCCCGGCGCGCCGCGGCCATCAAGCCTCCGCCCCCGCGCCCGCCTCGGCGGCCGCCGGAACGGCTCGGGGAGACAGGCCCTGCAGGTCCGGGGGCGCGGCGGTGTCGTGCGCTTCGTCCATGGGCGGACGGAGTTTAGCCGACGCGCCGGGCCCCGCTAGGGGCGCGCCGGCAGAGCCGCCTTCAGGTCCGGGAGAAACTCCCCCATGATCTCGCCGAGGGCCTGGTTCCACGCCGCGACGACGGCCGCCGCGGTCGCCCGGGACAGGGGCACCCGCCTCGTGTAGGTCTTCAGCAGGATCTCGCCCGGCACGACCGCCCCCGACGCCTGCGCGAGAACGCGGAAGTGCAGGGTCAGGACCGCCGCGGGCTCGGCCGGGTTGGTGAAGTCTCCGGCAAGCTCGACGATCGCCGGCTCGATGGCCGCGTCGACCGAGACGCCCTCGCCCGGCACGACCACGTCCCGGACGAAGGCGGCGTCGTTGAGGTACCCGCGGATCGCGGAGGTCAGGATCCAGGCAGGCGGCGCCGCGAGGCTGGCGTACGGGTCGCGTTCGATGCCGTGCGCCCCGACGCGGTACACGAGCTCCGAGCCGGCGTAGGTCGGGGCCGCCTCGGCGCGGCGCAGGGACACCACGCGCGTCGCGGTCGCCGGGGCGGTCGCGCGCGGGGCGGGCGGATCGATCGTGAACGTCTGCGGCGTGCGCGGCAGCTTCGAGGCGCACGCGGTGGCCGCGAGGGCCGCCGCGAGGACGAGGGCCCCGGGACGCCGGAGGGAGCGGACGGGAGCTTCGGTCGCGCTGCGGGTCTTCACGGCTTCTCCTTCTCGAGAACGGGCGCGGGCGGCGGCGCCCCGCCGAACAGGAACCCCGACGGGTACCGCTTGAGCTGATCGAGGGCCTCGTTGAGGCTCCGCGCGGCGTCGCGCGTGCCGGCGAGCGTGTCGTTCAGCGACCGGACGTCGATCCCCGACAGCTTGTCGATGAGCACGGCCAGGCGCGCGTCGAGGTCGTTCAGGAGCCGGGCGGCGTCGCTGCCGACCGCGTCGAGCTTCATGCCCCGGAGGTCGGCCCGCGCGTCCTCGGCGAGCGCCTTGATCTCGTGGACCGCCGAGGCGGCGTCCCCGATCGCGTGGTTGGCGTTGTCCGAGATGCCCTTCACGTCGAGCTGGTTGAGGTTCTTCAGGGCCGAGTCGGCCGTGACGAGGACCGCGTTCAGGTTGCCCGACAGCTTCCCGACGTCCAGCTTCTCGAGGTTCGCCAGCGTCTTGTCCACCGAGGCGAGGAGCCGACCGAGCTGGCTCGGCGCCGAAGGCACGTACAGGTACTTCGGCGTCCAGGGCACCTTGAGCGGCGGGTACTTCTGCGGGTTCATGGTCTGGAGGGCCACGATGCTCGACCCCGTGATCCCCTCCATCTGCACGACCGCCCGCAGGCCGCTGTCGATGACCTTCTGCAGGTCCACCTGGAAGTTGCTCCGCCACTGCGCGGGCGTGATCCTCTGCTTGACCGCGCAGCGGACCACCACGCACGCGGGCTGGACCGAGTCGTAGATGTTCCAGCTGAATCCGATCTCGGTGACCTTGCCGACCGCGACGCCCCGCAGCGTCACGATCGAGCCCACCGTCAGCCCCTCGACGTCGCCGGTCGTGTACGTCTCGAACATGTACGTCGGCTGGAACGCGCTCCGGATCCCGAAGAGAAAGAGCGCCCCGAGCAGGATCGCCACGCCGAGGGTGACGAAGAGCCCGATCCGGAACTGGCTGGCCTTTTCGCTCATGAGCTCTGGCTCCCCTTTGAATCCGCCGCGGCCGGCTCGGCCTGGCGGAGGAAGAACTGCCGCACGTAGGGATCGTCGGAATGATCGCGCAGGTCGGCGGGCCTGCCCTCGGCGATCATGGTCTTCGTCCGGGCGTCGAGCATCACGCAGCGGTCCGCGATCGCATAGATGCTCTGCAGCTCGTGCGTCACGACGACGAAGGTGATGCCGAGGCCCCGGGAGAGCTCGCGGATCGTCTTGTCGAGGCCGGCCGAGGTGATCGGGTCCAGGCCCGCCGAGGGCTCGTCGAGAAACAGGATCCCGGGATCGAGCGACATCGCCCGGGCGATGCCCGCCCGCTTCTGCATGCCCCCGGACAGGGCCGACGGCTTCTGGCTCGCCGCGCCGAGCAGCCCCACCAGGTTCAGCTTCGCGGCCGCGACGAGGTCCTTCTCGGCGGCGCCGAGGTCGGTGAACTCGTCGAGCGGCAGGCGCACGTTCTCGAGGACGGTCATGGAGCCGAAGAGCGCTCCGCTCTGGTACATGACGCCGAACTTCTTGAGCAGGCGCAGGCGGTCCTCCCCTTCGGCCGTCACGATGTCGTCGCCGTCGAAGAGGATGCGGCCCTTGACCGGCCGGTAGAGGCCGATCATGTTGTTCAGCAGCGAGCTCTTGCCGCAGCCCGAGCCCCCGAGGATGACGAACACCTCGCCCCGCCGCACCTCGAACGTGAGGTCCTTCTGGATGATCTTGTCGCCGTAGGCGATGGTGACGCCCTCGACGGAAATGGCCGCCGGCGCCGCGCTCATATGTGCAGCACGTAGGTCACGACGCTGTAGACCGCGTCCACGATGATGATCATGAGGATCCCGGCCACGACGGCGCGCGTCGTCGAGTCGCCGACCGCGTTGGGCCCCTCCTTCGTCTGCATCCCCCGCAGGCACCCGAGGCCCGCGATGATCGCGCCGAACACGAAGGACTTGGAAACCCCGACGAGCACGTCGTGGACGCCGACCGCGCCCGAGAGCTGGGCCCAGATCTGCGAGAACGTGAATCCCAGGGTGAACATGACGAGGATCCCCCCGAACACGCCCGCCACCATGGAGTACGCGGCGAGCACCGGCATCAGGAACGTCCCCGCCACGACCCGCTGGATGACGAGAAACCGGACGGGGTCGAGCCCCATCGTCTCGAGCGCGTCCAGCTCCTGGTTCACCTTCATGGTGCCGATCTCCGCGGCGAAGGCCGAGCCGGAGCGGCCCGCGAAGATGATCGCCGTGAAGATGGGGGAAAACTCGCGGATCATGACGATGCCGATCCCGTTGGCAACGAAGATCTGCGCCCCGAACATCTCCAGCGTCTGCGCGCCCTCGAAGGCGAGGACGAGGCCCATCAGGAGGCTGATGAGCGAGACGATGGGAAGCGCGTTGACGCCGGCCTTCTCGAAGACGACGGCGAGCTCCCCCCACCGCATCGCGCGCGGCCGCCGGACGACGGCGGCGAACCCCTTCACGATCGCTCCGATGAACGCGAGCTGGGCGCGCCCGTCCGCAAGGATGGACACGGTCGCGGCGCCGACCTCTTCGAAAAAGGGCCGCTCCGGGGGCGCTGCCTCGAGGCCCGCGAGGGCCTCCCCCGTCGGAAACGCGGACAGGAGCGTCTGGAACTCGGGGCGCAGGCCGTTCACCGTCGCGCGGACTCCGGGAACGAGCCTGCCCTGGGCGAGCTCGTAGAGGAGGGACATCCCGGACATGTCGGCGCGGTCGAGCCCGCTGGCATCCACCTCGACCGCCGCCGCGCGCCGGGCCGCGAGGCCCGCGACGACGTCCCTCCGGGCCCGGGCGGCCGTCGCGACGTCGAGCGGTCCGGCCAGCGTCAGCAGGGCGGCGCCCGCCGGGCCGTCTCGCACCTCGACACGGGCCCTGGACTCGACGGCCGCGGGCAGTGCGTCGCTCAATCTTTCTGGGACGAGATCTGCAGCGACACCAGCCGCCCGATCAGGATCGCCGGATAGAGCTGGCCGATGAGGGCTTCGGCCACGGCCAGGCTCCGTGCGATGGGATGAACCGGGGTGATGTCGCCGTATCCCAGCGTCGTGAGCGTCACGAAGCTGAAATAGCCCAGGCCGTGCATGAAGTCCTGGACCCTGCTGTCATCCGGAAACCGGAAGGACCCGGGGGCGAGCTTGTGGGTGAGCTGATAGGCGAACGTCCACACGAGGCCGATCAGGAGGTAGGCGAGGACCGCGCCGCGGACGCGGTCGGCCGTGATCGGCCCGCTCCGGAACACGTGCTCGAGCACCAGGGCCGTCAGGACCATGACCGTGACCATCGAAAGGACGTCGTCCCCGACCGAAACCGCCCCGCCCTCGAACCACCGAAGGTACAGCGTGACCACCGTCGCGACCGCGACGCCGATCGCGATGAGGCGGCGGCGGGAGAAGGCGACGATTCCCGACACGAGGAGCACCGCGAAGGATCCGTCGAAGAGGACCTTCCCCGTCAGGCTGCTGGCCGCCAGCGGGGCTGCCCCGAAGACCGCGACGACCAGTGAGACGAGCATCGCGGTGAGCCCCCGCTCCTGCCACCAGACGGCGGAGAACGCGGCCGGCCGCCTCACGACTTGCCCGCGGCGGTCGCCGCGTCGAGCACGCGGGACAGCTCCTTCAGGGCTTCCGCGTCGGAGAGGATCCCGACGTGCGTGTCGCCGTAGCCCATCATCCGCGTCGCCGCGGCCTGGACGTGCGGATCGAGCTGGCTCGGAAGGGCGATCGTGCCGTCTCCCGCGGGGCTCGGGCCGTTGTCGCCGTGCTCTCCCCACCCGAAGAAGAGGTGGAAGGGCAGGTCCTTCGGCAGCGGCGACTCGTAGAGGCGCTTGAGGAAGGGGCTCCCCGCGGCCACGTCGACCCACGACGGGACCAGCTCCGTCCCGCGCTTGACGGCCCCCGCGGCCGCCTCCACGCCGCCGTAGGGCGTATCGAACGAGGCGTAGAGCCGGAGGTAGGCCGGCTTGCCGGACTTGCAGAGCTCGTTCACGGCCCGCCGCCCGACGAGCCCGCCCATGCTGTGGGCGACGATAGCCAGCCGAAGGTCACTCAGCGCGGGCTCCGCGGCGACCCGTTCGACGCCGCGGGCCAGGACGACGCCGAGCTGGTCGAGGCTCAGGCCCGACGGGTAGTAGAAGAGCCAGACCTGGTAGCGGGAGCCGTCCAGGCTCGGCACGAGGGCCCGGAAGTCCCGGGGCGTCCCGTCGATCCCGTGCACGAGCACCACCTGCACCTTCCTGAAGTCCGGCACGCCCACCGAGAAGAACCAGCTCTGCGTCTTCGCCAGGAACTCGTTCGGCCTGTAGACGCCCATCTCCCCCATCTCGGGCGCGAAGATCGGATCGTCCACGGACTCGACGACGAACGGCCGCGGCTCGACCTTCACGCGGATCGAGGCCTCCGCCGTCGTGGGGCGCGCCGCGTCGAGGAGAACCGCCGGCGCCGCCACCGAGACGCCGTCCTTCGACTCGGCGGTGCCGACGACGACCGGCGCGTCCGGAGGCGTCCGGCCGATGACCTCGTCGGTTTCGAAGAAGCCGTTCCCGTTCAGGTCCGCGAAGAAGGCGAGATCGTACGTCCCGGCCGGCAGCAGCAGACCGTAGTAACCCGTCAGCTTGACGACCTCGCGCGAGGCCACGAGCTCGTGGGCCGGGCTCCCGTGCTGGAACGCCGCGACGAGGGCCGGGCCCTTCACCGAGTCCGGGAGGGTGACCCGGCCGATGAGCCCGAAGCAGTTCTGCGGCGCGTACTCCCGCTCGAGGACCAGGTTGCCGGGGCTCTTCTTCAGCTCTTCGCGCTCGACCTTCTTCTCGCGCCGCCACTTCAGGTACGAGCATCTCGCCGAGCCGAGCAGCAGCAGGCCGGCCACCGAGGCGACGCAGAGCGAGCGTCGGGCCCTCCTCGAACGGATGCCGAACATTGCGGCAAAGTCTATATCCGGGCCCGCGCGAAGGCCCCGGGGCTCCCGGGCCGCGACCGCCGTCGGCGATGCGGATCTGCGGCCCCGCATCTGGACGGCCAATTGACCGCCCGGACCCTCCTCCATATACTTCCGCGCTCTCGTCCGGCCGGCCCCCCGTGGGGGAGGCTTTTCATCAGAAGGAGCTTCGCCATGCAGCGTCCCAGCCGCAGGTCCCTGTTCGCGCTGGCCGTCCTTTGCCTCGCGGCCTCCCGGCCGGTCGGGGCAGCGGACGTCCCGCTCGCCGTCGTCCAGTTCCCGGAGGCGAAAGGCATCGATCTCAAGATGGCGGCGACCAGCCGCGTGGCCCCGGCCGAAGCGGAAGCGGAGGTCAAGTTCAAGAACGGCCAGGCCGACGTGGAGGTCGACGCGAAGAAGCTGCCTCCCGCGATCCTGTTCGGCGGCGACGTGACGTCGTACGTCGTCTGGGCGGTCAGCCGCGACGGCAACGCCGAGAACCTCGGCGAGCTGATCGTCCGCGGCACCTCCGCCTCCGGCGAGTACCGGACCGGCCAGAAGGAGTTCGCGCTGATGGTCACGGCCGAGCCCTACGCGCTCGTCCTCAAACCGTCCGAGCTCGTCTGCTTCACGTCCGTGGCGCCCCCGCCCAAGAAGGTCAAGAGCTCCCCCGTTTCGTTCTCGGGCTTCGTCGCGGCCCCGGCGCTGGGCAACCCCCAGATCGGCGGAATGCGCTACACGGGCGCGGAGCCGGTGGAGATCGTCCAGGCCCAGCACGTCCTCGACCAGGCGAAGGCGATGGGGGCCGAGAAGGTCGCTCCCGACTCCATCCGCGATGCGGGCATCACGCTGGCCCAGGCGACGAACTCCTTCAAGGGCGGCAACGACAAGGTCGGCGTGGACTACGCGCGCCGCAGCCTCTCGATGTCCTCGACCGCGATCCGCGACACCCAGAAGCGCATGGCCGAGCAGGCCGCCGCCGACGCCGCCGCCCGCCGCGCCGCCGAGATGCAGTCGCTCGAGCAGCAGAAGGCGGCCGCGCAGGCCCGCGCCGCCGACTCCGAGAAGCAGGCCCTCGCGGCCCGCGAGCAGGCCGTGGCCGCGCGCGAGCAGGCGCTGGCCGCCGAGCAGCAGCTGGCCCAGGCGCGCCAGCAGGCCGCCGCGGCCCAGCAGCAGATGACCACCCTCCAGGACCAGGCGGCCGCGGCGCAGCAGGAGGCGGCGGCGGCCCAGCAGCGCGCGGCGGCGGCCGGGCTCTCCGCCGAGGCCGCCGACGCGGCGCGGCGCGACGCCGACGAGGCCCGCCGGAGGGCGGAGGCGCTGGCCGCCCAGGCGACGGCCGCGAAGGCCGAGGCCGAACGGACGACCGCCGAGGTCGCCACCGTGGCGGCCGGGCTCGAGAAGCAGAACTCGCAGCTCCAGAAGGAAAACGACCGCCTCGTCAAGGAGCGCGACGATCTGGCGGGCCAGCTCGACGGCGCGCTCTCCTCGGTCGCCCAGATCACGAAGACCGCGCGCGGCGTCGTCGTCAACCTCCCCGACATCCTCTTCGACGTCAACAAGGCCACCCTCAAGCAGAACACCCAGGTCGCCCTCGCGAAGCTCGCCGGAATCGTCCAGGTCTTCCCGAAGATCAACCTCCGCATCGAGGGTTACACCGACTCGACGGGCTCGGACGAGCTCAACATGCGCCTCTCGAAGGAGCGCGCCGAAGCCGTTCTCGGGTTCCTGCAGGCGCAGGGCGTCGCCGCCTCGCGCATGACCGCCATCGGCTACGGTCCGAAGTTCCCGGTGGCCGACAACGGAACCGTCGAGGGTCGGGCCCGGAACCGCCGCGTCGAGATCATCCTCGCCGAGGGCGTCATCCAGGGAGCGGGCAATTAGGCTGGCGTTCGTGCCGGAGTCGATCTCATCGGGCCCGTCGCGAGACGGGCCCTTCTTCTTGCGGCGCGCGGCGCGGTGCGCCGTGGCCTCGCTCGCCCTGTCCTGCCTCGCGCTGTCCGCGCCGCCGACGCCGGCCGCGACTCCGGAAGCGGCTGCGATCCCGCTGGAAGACACGCGCTGGTCTCTCGTCGCCGTCGGAGCGACTCCCGCGCGCGCCTCGGCGACGGCGGCCTACATCCTCCTGCGGCGCGGCGAGTCGGGCCGCTTCCTCGGCGGCACCGGCGGCTGCAACGGGCTCAAGGGGTCCTACGACGCGTTCGCGGGCCGGCTCCGGATCACGGCGGCGGCGCTGACGGGCCGGACCTGCGCGACGCCCCTCGCGTCCCAGGAAACGAAGCTCGTCGAGGCTCTGCGGCAGACCGCCGCCTACCGCATCCAGGGCAACGTGCTCACCCTGCTCGGAGCCGACGGCCGCACCCTCGCCCGGTTCGCCGCCAGGCCCTAGTCCTGCCTCCTGCCTACTGCTCCGAGGGCGTCTTCTCTTTCTCGATCTCGCCCGTCATCGGGACGAACCGGACCGGGATGATGTCCTTCTCGGTCACGCGGCCGTCCTTGTCCTTCGTGAAGACCTTGAGCTCCTGGAAGAAGCCGCCGACGGGAATCACCATGCGCCCCCCGATGGCGAGCTGGTCGAGCAGGGGCTGCGGAATGCGCTCCGGCGCGGCGGTGACGACGATGCCGTCGAACGGCGCGTGCTCCGGCCAGCCCCGATACCCGTCTCCCGCGCGGACCTCGACGTTCGTGTACCCGAGCTCCTTGAGCTTGTCCCCCGCCGCCTTCGCCAGCTCCGGGAGGATCTCGATCGAGTAGACCTCGGCGGCCATCTCGCCGAGGACCGCGCTCTGGTATCCGGAGCCGGTCCCGATCTCGAGGACCCGGCCCCGGGCGGGCAGCTCGAGGAGCTCGGTCATGAGGGCCACGATGTAGGGCTGCGAGATCGTCTGGTTGTTGCCGATCGGGACGGGATGGTCCTCGTAGGCCTGGCCGCGGGCGGCCGGATCGACGAAGAGGTGCCGCGGCACCTTCTTCATGGCCGCCAGGACGCGCGGATCGCGGACGCCCCTCGCGGCGATCTGCGTGTCCACCATCCGGGCGCGCTGGCCCGCCTCCGAATCCGCCTGGCCCGGGCTCGCCTTCACGGTCCCCTCCCGTTGCCGCCCGCAGCCCCCCGCCGCCATTCCCACGGCCAGGCAGAGGACCGCCGCGCCGCGCGATCGCCCCCGGATCGTCATGGCGCCTTGGGCCCGTGAGCGACGCGGCCTCCGACGACGGTCATCGTGACCGGGATCGAGAGGATGTCGCGGTCGGGCACCGTCAGGGGGTCGGCCGCGAGGACCGTGAAGTCGGCGTCGAAGCCGGGCTCGATGCGGCCGCGCGAGCGCTCCTCGAACGCCGCGTACGCGGCATCCGACGTGAAGAGCGCGAGGGCCTCGCGGCGCGAAAGCCTCTCGGCCGGGCGCCAGCCTCCGGGCGGCCGCCCGGACGGATCGCAGCGCGTCACCGCCGCGTAAAAACCGTCGAGGGGCTTCTCCGATTCCACCGGCGCGTCGCTCCCGCCGGCCAGGCGGACCCCGGCGTTCTTCAGCGTCCGCCACGCGTATGCCCCGGAGAGCCGCGACGGCCCCAGGCGTTCCACGGCCCAGCCCATGTCCGAGGTGGCGTGGGTGGGCTGCACCGACGCGATCACGGACAGCCGCGCGAACCGGGCGAAGTCCTCGGGCGCGATCACCTGCGCGTGCTCGATGCGCGGGCGGTCCCCGCCGGCAGGCGCCTCCGGCACCGCCCGCGCCGCCGCCTCGTAGGCGTCGAGCGCGACGCGGTTGCCCCGATCGCCGATGGCGTGGATCCAGAGCTGCCACCCGTGGCTCCGCGCGGCGAGCGCGATGGCGTCGAGCCTCTCGGGCGGCGTGACCAGCAGGCCGCGCGTCCCCGGTTCGTCGGCGTAGTCGGCCAGCAGGGCCGCACCGCGGCTGCCGAGGGCGCCGTCGGCGTACGCCTTGATCGCCCGGACCGTGAGGAAGTCGGCGCCCCCGCCCAGGCGAGGCCCCTTCGCGAAGACGGCCTCGAGCGATTCGGGCGAGGGCGAAACGGTCGCGTACACGCGGATCGGCAGGGCGCCCCGCGCGGCCATCCGCTCGAGCGCGGCGATTCCGTCGGCGTCGTACCCCGAGGCGTCCTGGATCTCCGTCAGACCCGCGCGCGCGCAGGCCGCCGCGCCCCGCTCGAGCCACCGCTCGCGGTCGGCGGGGGTGGGCGCCGCCACCGCGCGATCGACGAGAGCCATCGCGTTGTCCACGAGGACGCCCGAGGGGGAGCCGTCCGTTCGTCGCAGGATCCGGCCTCCCGGGGGATCGGGGGTCGCGGGACCGACGCCGGCCGCCGCGAGCGCGGCCGTGTTGACCCACAGGGCGTGGCCGTCGACGCGCCGGGCGGTCGCGGGGCGATCCGGCAGGACGCGGTCGAGAACGCGGGCGTCCGGAAACGCCGCCCCGGGCCAGAGGTTCTGGTCCCATCCCCGGCCCTCCGCCCAGACGCCGGGCGGCAGGCCCGCGGCGGCCTTGGCCATGAGCCCGGCGGCCTCCTCGGCGCTGCCCGCGCCGCGCAGCCGCGCGATCTCGAACGACTTGCCGAGCCCGGAGAGGTGCACGTGCGCGTCGGCCCAGCCCGGGAACACGAACTGGCCGGCCGCCGGGACGACCCTCGCCCCGCGGGCGCGCCGGCGGGCCTCGTCCGGTTCGCCGACGAACACGATCCGCCCGCCCGACACGACGATCGAGGCCCGGCGCGGCCCGGCCTCGGCCGAGACGTAGACGGTCGCGCCCTCGAGAAGCAGATCGGCCGCCGCCGCCGGGCCGGATGCCGCGGCGAGGGCGAGCGTCAGAAGCGCGAACACCGGACGATCTTACCCGCGATCAGCTCCGGCGCAGGAGCAGCAGGGTCTGGTCGTCGTACTGCGGCGCGTCGCCGGCGAACGTGGAGACGGCCTCGAACATCGCCTCGCACACGCGCTCCGGGGCCTCCGGCGCCATGAGGGCCGTCAGGCGCTCGAGGCCGAACTCCTCGTCGGCGGTGTCCAGCGCTTCCGTGATGCCGTCGCTGTAGACGCACAGCAGGTCGCCGCGCTCCATCACCACGGTCTCCTCCCGCCAGGCGGCGTTGGGGAACATGCCGAGCGGAACCCCCGTCGCCTTGATCTGGTCGACGGCCCCGGAGGCGCGGCGCAGGAGAGCCGGGTTGTGGCCGGCCGACACGTAGCGCAGCGTGCCCGAATCGGGCTCCAGGAGCCCGAAGAAACAGGTCAGGAACTTCCGCGTCGCGGCGTACTTCTGGAGGTGGCGGTCGATGCGGCCGATGAGGTCGGCCACGGTCTTCGCCTCGTCGATCTGCAGGTGGACCGCCGCGTGCACGGTCGACACGAGCAACGCCGCCGGCACGCCCTTGCCCGAGACGTCGGCGACGAGGAACGCGAGGCGCCCGCCGGAGAGCGGAAAGAAATCGAAGTAGTCGCCGCCGACCTGCCGCGTCGGCCGGTTGCGCGCGGCGATCTCGACCCCCGCCACGACGGGCAGGTCCCGGGGGAGGATCTGGCGCTGGATCCCGGCCGCGAGCTCGAGCTCGCGCTCGATGCGCTCCTTCTCGATCGCGTCCTTGTGGAGCCGCGCGGTCTCGATCGCCCCCGCCGCCTGGTTGGCGAAGAGCGCCAGCAGACGGGCGTCGGTCGGCGTGAAGTCGAGGACGCGCCCGTCGCGCGACTCCTTGTCGGCCACGGCGAGCACCCCGAGGCGGCGGCCCGGCACGGAGATGGCGACGGCGAGGCACTTCTCGCACGAGGCGAGCGTCATGCCCGCCGTGGGAACGGAGGCCGCCGCGTTGTTGATGACGCCCCCCTCGGGGACGGTCCACCCGGCGGCGTCGCGCGCGTTGAGGACCTCTCCCCCGACGCTGCGCTCGAGGATCACCGCCCCGGACTCCTCGAGCAGGACGAGCGTCCCCTTGCCGGCGTCCGTCAGCGAGATGGAGCGGAAGAGGACCTCGTCGGCCAGGGCCGAGAGGTCGAGCTGTCCGCCGAGGGACAGACCGAGGTCGTAGAGCGACTCGAGCTCGAGCAGCCGCGCCTTGAGCTCGAACTCGGCGTCGCGCACCTGGCGGGCGAGCCGGTGCGTCCCGACGACGGAGCCGAGGACGAACGCGAGCAGCGCCGCGCTGTCGGGCGCCCCCTCCGTCGGCACGCCGCACAGGCGCAGCAGGCCGTGCAACTCTCCCTCCGCGGCCAGGGGCAGCCAGAGGTTGCCCTCGCGGTGGAAGACGCCCTGGGGAAGGGGCTCGGGGATCTCGCCGGGCTCGACGCCCGCCGGGAGGTTCTCCCCCGCGCGCACCCAGGCGTCGCGCTCTCTCAGGTAGACCGTGGCGTCCCGAGCGCCGGTGGCGACGAGCGCGGCCTCCGCGATCCGCGCCGAGACGGACCCCTCGCCCTCGAGCGCCGCCCCGATCCGCTTCCAGAGCTCGTCGAGGCGCGTGTCGGGCGAGGCCGGGGCCGGGGCGGTCATGGACCCTCCGTGGCGGGGATCAGGCGGGCTGCTTCGCGACGCCCCGGAGCGCTTCCTCCTGGGTCGGGTAGATCTCGGCGTACTGGGCGAGGCCCATGATGCGGAACGTCTTGTCGATGGTGGGCGTCAGGCCGCAGAACGCGAGGGCGCCCTTGCGGTCCATGACCTTCTCGAGCACCTCGATCAGGATCGAGATGCCGATCGAGTTCACGATCCGCGTCTTCTCGAGATTGAGCACGAGGGCGCGCGCGCCGTTGTCGATCTGCGCGTACGCCTCGCGGGCGATTTCCTCGCCCCCCTGGTTGTTGATGTAGCCGTCCGTCCAGAGGATCGCGACGTCGCCGCGCCGCTCCGAGGAAACCTTGCAGGACTCGCTCACTTGTATTTCCTCATCAGGATCCGCGTCCCACCGCCACCCGACGTGATCTCCACCTCGTCCATGAGGCTCTTGATGATCTGGAGCCCCCACCCGCGCTTGCGGTGGTTGTGGAAGCTCTTCTCGATCGTCGGCTCCTCCACTCTCGCGCTGTCGAACCCCTTGCCCTTGTCCAGGACCTCCACCTCGAGCCACTCCCGGCCCTTCGGCTCCCGGCCGAGCCGGAAGGTCAGGTGAAGCTGCTCGTCGCGGCAATCGGCGTGCTCGAACGCGTTGATGCACGCCTCCACGAGGGCCAGCTTGACCTCGTCGATCTTATCGCGGGACATCGCGATGTATTCGCCCAGAGCGGCGGCCTGGGCGGTGGCCACGATCTCCATCTCCGGGGCGACCGGGATGGTCATCGAGACTTCGCGCGCGGCGGCGGCGAGCCCGTGCGGAGCGGATCCTCCCTGCGACATGGGACGCGCTCGGGGCTCCTAGAAGCGGAGGAAGAGTTGCAGTGAACGGATCAAGACGAGGGGCAGTCTATCGGACCCGAGAAGCAGCAGGGCAAGGCAGAGCTCGCCCGCGAGGAATCCCAACAGGAGGTTGGGGACCTCGATCGCTTCCAGTCCGACGGCGAGGGCTTTTCTCATCACTGCAGCCCACAGGAGAGGCAAGAGCCCTGCCACGAGAGGGGCGCAGGCTGCGCAGAATGGAACTCTTTTCCATTCAGATACTTATGAGCGAATCCCCTGCCCGCGCGCATGACCGACAGATGGTAGCATAATGACACAACTGTGTCACAACGAGCATGGATACAACGTGTATTCGATTGAAAACAAATAAGTTAGATGCGAAACGGGACTTTATGTCGCAGCGACTTTCTGTCCCACGCTTCGCTTCCGGTAGAGCGTCCGGCGGCTGATTCCCAGCAGGCGGGCCGCCCGGCTCTTGTTTCCGCCCGCCAGGCGCAGCACGCGCTGGATGTGGCGCTCTTCGAGGGCCCGCAGATCGGGAATCTCCTCGTCGCCCCCTGCGGGAGCGGCTCCGGCCTCGGCGCGGCCGGCCGGCCGGGGCAGCCACTGCAGGTCCTCCCGGCGGATCGTGCCCCCCTGGGAGAGCGCGGCCGCGCCCTCGAGCAGGTTTTCGAGCTCCCGGATGTTGCCCGGGAAATCGTGTCCCAGCAGGGCCGCGTACGCGTCGCGGTCGAGCGACGGAACCTCGCGCCCCTCGCGCGCCGCAAACCGGTCGAGGAAGTAGCGGACCAGCTTCGGAATGTCCTCGCGCCGCTCGCGCAGCGGCGGCAGCCCGATCTCGACGACCCGCAGGCGGTAGTACAGATCCTCCCGGAACTCCCCGGCGGCGATCCGCTCGAGCAGGCGCGCGTGCGTGGCCGCCAGGACCCGCACGTCGATCGGGACGCGCCGGCGGCCGCCGACCCGCTCGATCTCGCGCTCCTGGAGGACCCGGAGGAGCTTGGACTGGAGGGACAGCGGCATGTCGCCGATCTCGTCGAGGAAGAGCGTCCCCCCCTGCGCGGTTTCGAAACGCCCCGCGCGGGCCTCGACGCCGGTCGCGACGCCGCGCTCGATGCCGAAGAGCTCGGACTCGAGCAGGGTTTCGGGCAGGGCGGCGCAGTTGATCGCCACGAAGGGCTTGTCGGCCCGGTCGCTGCGGGCGTGGATCATGCGCGCGACGAGTTCCTTGCCCGTCCCGCTCTCGCCGGTGACGAGCACGGAGATGCGGGAAGGCGCCACCCGGGACACGAGATCGAGAACGCGCCGCGCCGCGGGCGAATCGCCGACGAACAGGCGTCCGGCGGCCGAACGGCCGGTCTCGTCGAGCAGGCGGCGGTTCTCCTCCTCCAGCCGCTCCCGGTCGCGCGTCAGCCGCTCGAGATGGCGCCGGTTCTCGATCGCCATGCCGCAGAGGCCGGCGAGCGACACGAGGAACCGGCGGTCCTCCTCGTCGAACCCGGCGGAGCCGCCCCGGCGGACTTCCTTGTCGGCGAGGACCAGGACGCCGATCGGGCGGCCGCCCCCGGAGATGCGCACGCCGACGGCCGCCTGGACGGGCTTCCCGAGGATGCGCAGCTTCTCGCGGACGACGGCGCCTTCGGACCCGAGGACCTCGTGCAGGAACTCGTCCGCGGCCACGACGGCTTCGGCGGGGCGCTTGGGAAACCCGACCCGCGCCTCCGCCCGCCGCGCCCCGCCGCCCTCGGCGAAGGTCGCCAGGTAGCCGCGCGAGGCATCGAGCACGCCCACCACCCGCCCGAGAACGTCCTCGGCGAGGGCCTCCTCGTCCGGCATGGCGCCGAGGGACAGCCCGGCGTCGTAGAGCGTCTCGAGGAGGAGAAGCCGATGCTGGGTTTCGAAGTGGCGGGACCGTTCCATTACTTGGAGGCGGACAGCACCTTCGCGCGGCGCATCTCGGCCACGGCCGTCTCGGAGGACCGGCAGGGCGCCCAGCTCGGGTTCCACTTCCGGTTTTCCGCGATCAGCTTCTCGGCCCGGTCGAGGTCGCCCTTTCCGGCGAGGATCACGGCGACCTTCGCGCGCCCCTCCATGATCCAGCGGCGGTCGCCGAAGTCGTAGAAGGGGTTGGGCGGGTTGGCGTTGAGCTCGTAGAGGGCGAGCGCCTGGTCCGTCTTGCCCTGCTGCTCGAGCGCGAGGGCCATCAGGTAGTTCCACTGGGGAAAGTGCGGCTTGCGGCCCGGGATGCCCTTGCCGGCCTTCATGTTCTTCTCGAAGATCGCCTCGATCACCGGCCGCAGCTCCCGGAGACGCCGCTCGGCGTCGGCGGGTCGGCCGTCCGCGAAGTCGCCGAGCACCTTCATGAACTGCGGGCCGATCTGGGCGTACTCCCCCTTGGGGTCGACGGGGATCTTCTCGATCCGGGCGATGATCCTGCGGGCAGTCCCGGCCTCGCCGCCGATCAGGGCGGCGCGCACGGCCGAAGTCAGATAGTCGCGCGTCATGTCGTCGGAATCGGCGAGGTCGGCCGCCTTCTCGTAGCTCGCGACCGCCTTTTCGTACTCCCCCATGCCCTCGTAGGCCACACCGAGGTGCTGGTAAGCGGGCGCGAAGTCGGGCTTGAGGGCCAGGGCCCGGTTCAGGTTCTCGACGGCCTCGTTGTAGCGGCCCGAGTAGGCCTGGTTCTCGCCGAGCGAGTCGAAGGGATTGGCGTTGTCGGGCGAGATGAACTCGTAGCGCTGCAGGTTGTCGATCGCCTTCTGGTACTCGCCGCGGTAGCCGTAGTAGTAGCCGATCTGGTTGTAGGCCTCGGCGTTGTTGGGATCGACCGCGAGCAGCTCCTCGTAGATCTTGATCGCCTGGTCGGGGTTTCCCTTGGCGAGCTGGTCGCCCGCCAGGATCGACGCGCCGAGCGGGTCGTCCGGGAACTTCTCGTGCAGCTCGCGGGCCGCCTTGATGACGCCCTCGCGGCTCTTCTCGACGTCGGCCAGCGAGATGTCGACGTGGAGACGCTCCTGGGCGCTCAGCCGGCTCTCCTCCCGCGCCGCCCGCTTGACCAGGGCGATCGCCTGCTCCCGGTCGGAGGACCTCCGGGCCAGCCCCAGCATCGCCATGGCGAAGCTCGGGTCCAGCTCCAGGGCCCGGGCGAACCCGAGCCGGGCCTCCTTGAAATAAAAGCGGTTCTCGTTGCGGACCGCCTCCTTGTACGACTCGTACGCCGCCTCCGAGGAGGTGGTCACCTCGCGCCGGTTGGCCAGGAACAGGGCCGCGGCTCCCCCGGCTCCGGCCAGGAGGAGGACCCCGAGGACCCAGAGGACGCGGCGCTTCTTCATATCTAACCCTTTCATACGGATGGGGAACCCGGGAGTTTCCCCCCAGAATCCCCCAAGGAGTCCCCGGTTTTTCCTATTCCACCCTCAGAAAGAGAAACGTCATGTCGTCGTACTGCTCGGCCCCTCCGACGAAGTCCCGGATGTCGGCGAGCACCCCCTGGGCCACTTCCTCGAGGGGACCCTCCCGCCGCGCCTCGAGGGAGGCCATCAGGCGCTCCTCGCCATAGGGGTTCATCGTCTCGTCCATGGCCTCCGTGAACCCGTCCGTGTAGAAGAAGAGCAGGTCCCCGCGCCGCAGGTACAGCTCCCGGGTGTCGTAGGCCACGTCCCGGAAGGCTCCGAGGGGCAGCCGGTGCTCGGGGGGCTCGAGCAGCGCCGGGCCCCCGTCGCCCGGCCGCAGCAGGATGGGAAGGGGCTGGCCCCCGATGGCGTACCGCAGCAGCATCGCTTCCGCGTCGAGAAGGAAGAACCCCAGCGAGACGAACATCCGCCGCTTGATCGAGTAGATGCGCTTGTTCGACTCGCGGAAGAGCGCGCCCGGATCGCTCGTCGTCAGAGCCCGCGAGTAGACGATCTCCTTGGCGGCGACCATCAGCAGGGAGGCGGGCACGGACTTGCCGGAGACGTCCCCGATCACGACGCCGAGGCGCCCGTCCTCGAACGGGATGAAGTCGTAGAAGTCTCCCCCCACGACCCGCGCGGGGATGCTGCCGCCGAAGAACGAGAACCCCGCGACCTCCGGCACCCCGCGCGGCAGCAGGCTCGTCTGGATGTCGCGGGCGATCTCGAGGTCGCGTTTCAATTCCGCCTGGCGCGTCATCTCGTCGTGGAGCAGCGCCGTCTCGATCGCCAGCGCCGACTGGTTCGCGAGCGTCGAGAGGAGCGACTGGTCGTCCCGGTCGAACCGCTCGCCCGAGAGCTTCTCCTTCAGCGCGAGGATGCCCATCAGGCGCTCCCGGTAGACGAGCGGCACGAGGAGGCGGAACCCCTCCTCCTCCAGCCGCAGCCGGAACTCCTCGCTCTCGGGGTCGGCGAAGTGGAGCGAGATCTCGCCGAGGTCCGACGGCTTGCCCTCCTGCCGGAGCACCCGGCGCAGCGCGGCCGTCGGCGACAGCCGATCCTCCCGCCGGCCGCGCCGCTCGAGCCAACCCTCCCGGTCGCGCAGCCAGATCGAGGCCTTCTCGAGGCGCATCGTCGCGGCGATGCTGGCGGTGAGGTAATCGGCGATGCGGCCGAGGTCGAGCTCCCCGGTGATCGCCTCGCTCATCTCGAGCAGCGCCGCCTGGTAGTCGAACTTCTCGCGGAAGAACAGCTTGTCGAGCGGCGCCTGGAGCTTGCGCCGCATGACCTCGAAGAGCGAGATCCCGACGAGGAAGAACCCGAAGTTGAACAGCGGCGAGGCCGAGAGCCTCGAGGTCGCGAAGACGAGGTTGGCCAGGGCGACGACGAGCGCGTAGAACCCGAGCAGGACCGCGGTCGTCGCCGCGTAGAGGAACGTCCGCCTCACGATGACGCGGACGTTGAGCATCTGGAAGCGGACGATCGCGTACGCGAACGTCAGCGGGATCAGGATCATCGGGATGATCCCGTAGAAGGCGTACTCGTCGATCCCGAAGGCCGACGGCAGGACGATGAAGAAGACGACGAAGGGAACGGTGCCCAGGATGGTGCCGACGAAGACGTGGAAGGCCTGCCGCCGCTCGCGGGGCTCCTCGAGGGTGAACGCCGAATGCGCCAGGGCCACGAGGCCCAGCACCAGGTAGTCCCCGAGCAGGATCCACGAGGACAGGGGCGCGCCCGACAGGATCGTGACCTTCTCGCCCTGCACCTGCCGGAAGACGTCGTACAGGAAGACGAACGGCGGCACGGCGTAGAGCAGGTACAGCAGCTCCGGGCTCGCCGAGAGGAAGTCCTGCAGCCACACTTTCC
Source organism: Thermoanaerobaculia bacterium (assembly GCA_041912555.1). Lineage (GTDB taxonomy): Bacteria > Acidobacteriota > Thermoanaerobaculia > UBA5066 > Gp7-AA6 > DAHUXD01. Next base: position 20,343 of record JAYRMU010000007.1, on the reverse strand, counting down.
ACCGGCCCGGCGGCTCGCCGGTCCACTCGTCCGGATGCGCGAAGTGGAGCCGCTTGGGGCGCGGGAACACCAGGAAGAAGTGCAGGAAGACCGCCGGCAGGAGGAACAGGCTGACGGTCCCGGTGTTCTGCACGAACACGTCGATCCACCAGTAGGACGCGGGCCGCAGGCGGCACACGAAGAAGATCAGGAAGAGGACGCAGAGCATGTAGAAGATCCGGGCCGAGCGATCGCGGGGCACCCGCACGAAGACGAAGAGGCCGATCAGGTAGAAGAGGAACCCGACCACGACCGCGTAGAGGTAGGTCTTTCCCCCGAGCCGCTCGGAGGAAAGCTGGAGGCGGATCTCCCGCAGCTCCCCCGCGGGCTCGGCCCGCGGCTGGGTCGGGCAGGGCCCGCCGCGCACGAGGTAGGACACCTTTTCGCCGATCCTGTGCCGGCGGAGCTCCGCCGAGGCGTCGGAGCTCGACTTGACGATCCGCTTGCCGATCCCGAGGACGCACTCGCCCGGCTTGATGCCGGCCTTTTCCGCGGGGCTGCCCGGGACCGTCTCCCGGACCTCGATCCCCTCGCGCCCGTAGGGCACCGGCACGATCCCGTCGTAGGGCCTCGCCGAGAACATGTCGGCGATCGAGGCGATCGCGATCGCCAGCCCGAGGAATCCCACCGCCAGGATCCAGCCGGACCGGGAGCCGGCGGCCGGCTGGCCTGCTTGTGTCGCTTCTCTCATGTCCCCCACGGCGAAAAGGAAACCAGAGACCGTCCATGTTAATGGCATTCCGCGGCGGAAAATGCCGTCCGCGCTATTCTTCGGCCGTGCCGTTCATCACCTTCGAGGGCATCGAGGGATCCGGAAAGTCGACCCAGCTCGTCCTCGCCGCCGAGCGGCTGCGCGGGTCCGGGAGGGACGTCCGCACCACGCGGGAGCCCGGCGGAACGCCGATCGCCGACCAGATCCGGCGGGTCCTGATGGACGCCGGCAACGCGGCGCTCGAGCCCATGGCGGAGTGGCTCCTGATCGAGGCCGCCCGAAGCCAGCACCTGCGGGAGGTGGTCCGCCCGGCGCTGGCCGCGGGCGCCTTCCTGCTGTGCGACCGCTTCTCGGATTCGACGGAGGCCTACCAGGCCGCGGGCCGGGGGCTCGACGCGGCGATGGTCGCGGACCTCGACGCCCGCGTGCGGGAGGGCCTCGAGCCCGACCTCACGCTGCTCTACGACCTCGAGCCGCGCGAGGGGCTGGCGCGCGCGCTCCGGCGCGACGGAGGCGCGGGACGCTTCGAGTCCGCGGCGCTCGCCTTCCACGAGCGCGTCCGCGCGGGGTTCCTCGCCATCGCGCGCCGGGAGCCGCGCCGGGTCGCGGTCGTCGCCGTCGACGGGGACGCCGCCGCGGTGTTCGCCCGGACCTGGCGCATCCTGTCCGAGCGGTTCGCCCTCGCATGACCGTCGCGACCGAAGAGCTGCTCGAACGCCTCGCCGCGTCGCCCGACCGATTCCCGGGAGCGCTGCTCCTGTCGGGTCCTTCCGAGGCGCGGCTCGAGCGCGAGTCGCGCCGGCTCGCGGCCCGGCTCCTGTGCCCGGGCGACGACCCCGACGCGAGCTGCAGCAGCTGCCGCCGCGTCGCGGCGGGGATCCATCCCGACTTCCTGTCGGTCGAGCCCGAGGGCGTGCAGATCCGCGTGGACCGCGTGCGCGAGGCGCTCGCCTTCTCCGCCGGAAAGCCCTACGAAAGCGCCCGCCGCGTGGCGCGCGTGGTGCGCGCGGACCTGCTCGGGATCGAGGCCGAGAACGCCCTGCTCAAGTCGCTCGAGGAGCCGGGCGAGCGGTTCCGCTGGATCCTGACGACCGCGCGCCCGGAATCGCTGCTCGCGACCATCCGCTCCCGCACGACGCCCGTCACCCTGCCTTCCCCCGGCCTGGAGGAGCGGCAGCGCGCCTGGCGCGAGCGCGGCTTTTCCGGGGACGACGCCCGCGACCTGGTGCTCTTCGCGGCCGAGGACGAACCGGACCCCGCCGCGCGCCTCGAGGAAGGCCGCCAGCTGCGCCAGATGATCGTGACGGCGCTCGAAGAGGGGCTCGGCGCCGGCGGCGTCGCGCCCCTCGTCCTCTGCGCCGAGGCCGTCGCCGCGAGCGACCGCGGCCTGGCGCGGATTCTCGCGGAGGTGCTCGCCGATGCGGCGCTCTCGACCGCCTCTCCGCCGGCGGAGGCCCTGCGCCACTACGCGGTGGCCGGACGCCTGTCGGCGCTGGCGCGGCGGGTCCCGCCCGGGGCGCTGCGCGAAGCGGCCCTTCTGGCCGCCGATCCGCCCGCCGACAACCGGAAGGGGAATCGACGGATGCACTTCGAACGGGTTCTGCTCGGTCTCTCCGAAGCGGCGTCCCGCTGAGAGAAGAAAACCTCGAAGGAACCGGGGGGAGCGTCCGGACCGACGGGCTTCGGAAGGATCGGGAAGAGTGCGGACCTGGGAGCTATCGAGACTGACGGAAGGTGTGGCAAACTAGAAAGACAGACGCCATCGGTCCTTCGTCCCCCCCAATCGATTCCTTCGAGTGCGTTCAGTATATGGCGAAACGCCCGAGTCAAGACCCGATCCGGGCGGGTTCCCGCGCGAACCCGGACAAAAAAGGGGCGGGGTCGACCCCCGCCCCGATCTCGCGACTGGCTTCCTCCCCTACGGCGCGAGGGAGATTTCCACAGTCTCGCTCTTGCCGGGACCGACCACGACGGTCCGCTCCTGGGTCGTCATGCCGGGCCTCGAGACGGTGATCGTGTGCTGCCCCGGCGGGACCTGCATGCCCCTCGCCAGGGTCGAAAGCTCCTCTCCGGTGCCCACGAAGCTGTCGTTCAGATAGACGGCCGCGTCGGCCGGCTGGATCCGGAAGACGATCCGGGCCCTGCTCTTCGGCACCGTGTTCGCGCCGGGAGCCGGAGGCGGAGGAGACTGGATCCGGACCTCGTCGCCCGGGTTGTCGCCCTCGGGCGGAGCCTGGCCGGGGGCGTTGCCCCGCGACGTCTGGCCCTGGCCCTGCTCGGTCCAGTCGCCCTGGTCCTCGCCGCCCTGGACGTTCACCGGGTGCGGCGCGTCCTTGTCCTTGCTCCAGAACCTCTGGACGCCGCCCTCGGGCTCCGGGTTCTCGTAGGACCCGTACTGGGGCGCGCCCGGGATCTTCTTGAGTTTCTCGCTGATCTTGATCTGCGCGCCCGGACGCGCCTTCACGTCGACCGTCTTCGTCTCGAAGCCGTCGAGCCGGAACTCGAGCTTGTAGTCGCCCTTCTTGAGGTAGAGGTACTCGGGCCCGTCGAAGTCGTCGGTCATCCCGATGAAGACGCCGTCGAGAAAGACGCGCGTCGTCTCCGGAGAGACGTCGGTGTTGACGATCGCCCAGGACGCGGGAGAGAGCGAAACGTAGGGAACCGCGGTGACGTAGCCCGGCGCGTAGTAGCCGCCCCAGCCCCATCCCGGCCAGCCCCAGCCCCAGCCGCCCCAGCCGGCTCCCCAGCCCCAGCCCCAACCCCAGCCCGGGTAGTAGTAGCCGCGGCCGCCCCAGTATCCGCCGCCGTGCCAGCCGTGGCCCCCGTAATACCCGCGGCCGCCGCCGTGATACTGGCCGCCGCCGCCGTGAGAGCCGCCGCCGTGCGATCCTCCGCCGCCGTGCGATCCTCCGCCGCCGTGCGAACCGCCTCCTCCGCCGTGGGACTGCGCCATCACCGAAGGCGCCGTCGCCAACGCCAGGACGCCCGCCAGCAGGAGCGGTTGAATCTTCTGACCGACCCTCAAAACCCTGTTCATGAGAAACAGCCTCCACATTCTAATTGAGCAAGAAGGGGGCCATCCGGTTGACACGGGATGCGGACGGAAGTTCCGTCCCTGCCGAGGGTTGGCGGGGGCGTCCTCGCGGGACGTCACCGCGTCCTGACCTGGAAATGGGTCAGAGCGTCATCCGGAAGTGATGCGCCGCGATGCCTGGAGCCCGCGCTTCAACCCGCGCAGGTAGTCGTCCCGGAGGACGCGTTCGACCGCGCGCCGGCCGCCCGGCACCTCCCGCCGCTCGGCGAGGGCGGCCCAGAAGGGAAGCAGGCGTTCGAGGGGCCAGGACTCCCGCTCGGGAATCGTCCGCGCCTGGGGAACGGCGAGGAAGTCGCCGAGCTCCGGGTGCTTCTCGTAGAAGATCGCGGCCGCCTCGCCGGCCTTCTCCTGGCGGCGGCGGAACGAGGCGAACGTGATGTCGTGGTGATGGCGCGCGATCGCGGCGGGCCGGTACAGCATGCGCATCCCGCGCTGCATGAGCCGGTACGCGACCTCGATGTCCTCCCAGGCCGCGTGCGGGAAACTCGTGTCGAAGAGCCCGACGTCGAGCAGCAGCCCCCGGGGCAGCGACACGTTCGACGTGTAGAAGAAGTTGAAGGGCACGGCCTCGGGGTCGGCGATCAGGCCGTAGCCGAACTGCAGGCCGTACTCGTTGATGTGGTGCAGGAACGGCGAGACCTTGAGCCCCAGCGGCCACGTCGTGTAGCCGAGGACCGCGACGGGATAGGGCCGCCTCTCCGCGTGCGCGCTCGCGTGCACAGCCAGCAGCTCCGCTTCCGGAACGGTGTCGTCGCCGAGAAAGAGGATCGTGGTGCCCTGGGCTTCCCGGACGCCCCGGTTGCGCGCGGCCGCCGGCCCCGCGTTCGTCTGCGTCAGGAATCGGAAGGGATAGGGCGCCCGGAACGCCCCCAGCCGCATCGGCGTGTCGTCCCCGGAGCCGTCGTCCACGACGACGACCTCGAAGTCCGGAGGCGTCTTCTGTCCGGCGAGCGCCTCGAGGACGGCGAAGAGCGTGTCGGGCCTCCGGTAGGTCGGGATGACGACCGAGAAGGTCACGCCGGGGCCCCGAAGATGTCCGCGAGCGTCGTGCGCACGAGCTCCGGCGCGGCGCGGAAGAACGGCTCGAAGAACGCCGACGTCAGCCGCTCGTCGCCGGGATACGTCGGAACCAGCCGCAGCGGGAACTTCGCGAAGATCTCGGCGTCGGCCCGCCGGCGCCCGGCCTGCACCGCGCGGCGCTTCTCGGCCAGGGCCGCGTGATGCCGGTGGATCCAGGCGAGCGCGCGCAGGTGGGCGAGCGTCAGCGGGTCGTCCACCGCGGCGCGCGGGGCGTCGTCCTCGGCGATGCCGAACAGGCTCCGGACGAAGGCGGCCCCGGCGGACGGGCGCGAGGCGGCGGCATAGGGATCGCGGTCGAGCTCGGCCGCCGCCGCGGGGTTGCGGGCGAGGAGCATCTCGGCCACGCGGTTCACGAAGGTCATCACCACCGCCGGCATCAGGTCGCGGAACGCCTCGTCGCCCAGGTTCTTGTAGACGGTCGCGAAGGCGTTCTTCTCGAAGAGGTAGCCGCGCGAGAAGATCCCGAGCGCCTCTCCCGTGGCGCCCCCGCGGTGGCGCGCGACCGCCCGCGGCTCGGCCACGACCCGCCGCCCGAAGATCCACTGCCGCCACCCGAAATCGACGTCCTCGAGGTAGGCGAAGTAGTCGTCGTCGAATCCGCCCGAGGACAGGAACTCCTCGCGGCGGACCGCCATCAGCCCGCCGCAGGCGAAGAGCCGCTCGTCGCCCGGGCTCGCGGGCGCGAGCTCCGCGACCGGACGGCCGACCTCGGCCGCGAAGGCGTGCCCGTCGAAGGTCAGGAACCCGTCGGAGAAGTCGTTGCGGGCTCCCGCGCGGTCGGTGAGGCGCCCGCCCGCGGCGACGACGTCCGGGTCCGCGGCGGCCAGGGCCTCGACCAGCCGGCGCGGCGCGTCCGGCTCGACGACGGCGTCGTCGTTGACGAAGAGGACCGTCGGCGCGGCCGCGGCTTCGACCCCGAGGCGGCAGCCGGAGGCGAAGCCGACGTTCGCGCCCGCCGCGATGCGGCGCGCGCCGGGGTGACGCGCGCGGACCGCCTCCCAGGGCGTCTCGGAGGCGTTGTCCACGAGGAGGATCTCGGCGCAGAGGCCCCCGCCCCGCGAGGCCTCCAGCGCCGCGAGCGCCTCGAGCAGGTGCTCGAGCCCGCGGTGGTGCACGACGACGATGGAGGCGTCCGGTGTGGTCACGGCGCTCGAAGATTACTGGAAGAGGCGCTTCCAGCGGGAGCCGCCCGGGCGGGCCGGCATGCGGCCGGGATCCACCGACGCCGAGCGGCACCAGGCAGACAGCGGCGCGGTCACGGCCCTCCAGCTTCGGGCCGCCGCGAAGGCGCGGGCCGCGTCGGCGGCGCGGGAGCGCGCGGCGTCGTCGGCGAGGAGGCGCGCGACGCGGTCGGCGAGCGCGGCCGCCTCGCGCGGGCACTCGAACGCCGCCCCGGCGCGGGCGAGCTCGCGGGCGAGCGACCCTCCCCCGACGGCGACCGCGGGAACGCCCCCCCAGGCCGCGTCGAGCAGGCGCGTGCGGTAGGCGAGCTCGGTCTCGAGCCCTTCCGAGGCGATGGACACGACCAGGTCGGCCGCGGCGTAGAGGTCGGCGCGCGACGAGTACGGCAGCCAGGCCGAGAAGGCGATGGAGCGTCCATCCGGATCCATCGCCTTCGCCCTCTGCCGCGCCCGCTCGAAGGCGCCCTGCGGCGTGGACGCCGGGTTCGGGTTTTCGAAGAAGAGCAGGCGCGCGCCGGGATTCCGCGAGAGGACGGCGGGCCAGGCCTCGAGGAGGAGCTCCGGGTCGTACCAGTCGTAGACGCCGCCGAAGAGGACGACCGGCCCCTCCCCGTCCACGCCGGCGGCGCGGCGGCCCGCGGCCCGGTCGCCGCGCGCGGGAGAGTCCGGCACGCCGAACGGGACGATCGCGAGCAGGCGCGACAGCGCCGGATCGTCGGGGAAGTTGCGGGGCCCGATCCGCCCGGCCGCGAAGAGGGCGCCCGCGTAGAAGAGCCTCTGCTCCGGCGACGCGCAGAGAAAGACGTCGGCGCGCGCCAGGGCGAGCGCCAGGCTCTCGCGATCGTGCCGCGCGGTTTCCTCGCCCAGCGCCCGCGCATAGTGGAGGTTCTCGACGGGGAACGGATCGTAGAGGTCCGCGGCGACCGGGAGCTCCGGGACCTGGTGAAACCACCAGTTGGCGGCGTGGCCCGACACCACCGCGGCGCCGGCACCCCGGGCCGCCTCCGCGAGGGCGCCGGGGCTGGCCGCGGCGACCTCGATCCCGCCGGCGACCTCGCGCGCCTCCGCGGGGTCGTTCGGAACGAGCAGCCTCACGCCGAAGTCCGCCGACAGGGCGCGGGCGAGCTCGAGCGCGCGGATCCCCATGCCGGCCATGCGGGGGCGGATGGGTTCGGGGGCGAGAACGACGACCGTACGACTCGAAGACATGGACGAGATCGGGTCTCCGGTTTCAGGTTTCGAGCTTCAAGAGGGGTCGCCTTCCTGAAACCTGAAACCTGAAACTTGAAACCTGAAACCGGAAACTCACCGTCTCCCCCTCAGCCGGTCCAGGAACAGGTGCAGCTTCCAGGTCCGCGAGTCGTAAATCTGCTGCAGGATGCCGTTGGTGCGCTCGATCTCGACGTGCGCCTCCTGGAGGAGCCGGTCGTATTCGGCCGTGCGCTCGTGGAGGAGCTCGTTCTCGGCCGACAACCGGGCGGTGTCGCTCTTTCGCGCCGCCTCGGAACGGGCCAGCGCCTCGCTCGCGCGCCGGTGGCCCTCGCGCAGGAACCGGAGCTCGCCCTGGGAGATCCCGTCCCGGTCGTACCAGGACGCGACCTGCGCGCGCATGCGGTCGAGCACGCGGCCGAGGCCCGCGTCGGTGCGACGCGCCGCGTAGCGCTCGAAGATCTTGCGCCGCGCGTCCTGGAACGCGGCGCCCCCGGCCGCGACGTGGGTCGGGTCGCCCGCGGAAGCCTCGAACACCCGGTACTCGCAGGTCACGGCGCGCAGGTGCCGGAAGGGCGTCTCGGCCGAGAGGCGGATGAGGAAGTCCCAGTCCTCCGAGTACTCGAGGCCTTCGTCGAAGCCGCCGACCTTGCGGAAGAGCTCGCGCGGCAGGAGCAGCGTGTGGATCGGGATGTAGTTGGCGAGCAGGAGGTAGTCCGGGTCGTAATCGAGCGAGTACTGGAGGGTGCGCACGCGCGGCTCCCAGCCGGCTTCCCCCTGCCCGTAGACGACCGTGACGGCGTCGGAGTAGACGACGGGCTCCGGTCCCTGCCGCTGCGCCGCGAAGAGGCGCTGGACGTGGTCGGGAAAGCAGCGGTCGTCGTCGTCGAGGAAGGCCACGAGCTCCCGGGTCGCGAGCGCGACGCCGCGGTTGGCGGCCGCCGAACGGCCCCGCCGCTGGCGGGGCTCCTCGAGCACCACCTCGAAGTCGTCGCGGAACGCGTCGGTCACCTCCTTCGGCGACGCGCCGCCGTCGTTGACGACGACGACCTGCGTCGGGCGCACGGTCTGCGCGCGCAGGCTCTCCAGGGCCTCCCGCAGGAGGGCCGGCCGGTTGCGCGTCCGGACGACGACCGCCACGGGGGCCGGGCCCCGCTCGCCGCCGGCGATCGCCGACGGGCCGATCGCGCGCCGCATCGCCTCGAACGAGGTCGTGGACGCCTCCGGATACGACACGACGCGAAAGGCCTCGACCGGGCCCGAGCCGGACAGCGTCAGCCGGCGGTAGGCATTCAGGCCCTGGATCGCGCCGGCGTAGTCGCGGACGGCCTGCTGGGAGGCGAAGGCCGCGAGCGCCCTCTCCTTCCGGTTCGCCTGGGCGGCGACGTCGACGAGCGTGTTCGGCAGCAGCGGGTGAGACAGCTCGTAGAACGCGATCCGCAGGAAGCGGAACCGGTCGTGGTCGGGGTCCGCCGGGCGCGAGGCGGCCACCAGCGCGTACAGCGCCCGGGCGAGCGCCCGGTGGTCGGGGTGAATCTCGACGGGCGACGGGCAGAAGACGAGGTCCGGCCTGAAGTCCTCGAGCTCGGCCGCGACGGCCGCCTCGAGCGCGGCCGGATCGGCGTCGAGGCCGCGGTCGGGCAGCCCGCCGAAGCGGGGCGCCTCGAGGCCCAGGATCGCGGCCGCCCGCCCCGCCTCCTCCCGGCGCCGCGCGGCGTAGGCGCCCGCGGCCTCGAGCTCGACGCCCTCCTGCCCGGTGCCGTCGGTCGCGATCCACACGCGGATCGCCTCGGCCTTGCCCGCGCTGGCGGCCAGCGTGCCGCCGGCGCCGAAGGACTCGTCGTCCGGGTGCGCCGCGAGCACCAGGATCCGCGCGCCGGTCAGCTCCGTGGCCGCGTAGGGGATCAGGGCGTCTTCGCGCTGCATGAAGGTGAGGGCAGTTTACCCCGAGCCTTCCCCGGGTCTCACGTGAGGTCGTAGAGCGACGGCACCAGGTGGAGGTCCGCCGCGAAGCGCCCGACGGCCGCCTCGTCGAAGACGCGGACGATCATGGGAAACCCCGCGTCCGCGCGCTCCCCCGGCAGAGCCTCGATCGCGCGCCGGCCGGGCCCGCCGCGCGGCTCCCAGAAGACGAGACGGCGGGCGCCGAGGCCCCGCGCCTCGTCGGCGGCCGCCGCGAAGAGCGCCGGCAGGTCTCGCCCGTCGGCCTCGCGGCCGAGGAAGTCGGCGACCGTGGCCTCCTCGCCGGCGACGGACAGCGCCGCCCAGCCGGCGAGCTCGCGGCCCTGGCGCCTCCACACCATGCGGTAGTAGCGGGTGGGCCGCGCGTGGAAGCGCCAGTTCACGCGCGCGCGGTCGCGGACAGCCGCCTGCGCGAGCCCCGGCCGCGCCGCCTCCCAGAGCGCGTCGAACCCCTCGTCCACGCTCTCCCCCGCCTCCCGGTCCGCGGGCGGCGCCCCGAAGGCTTCGACCGGCGTCTTCTTCAGGACGATCGGAAAGAGCGTGCGGGACCCGACGATCCGCTCGCTGACCTTGAGCGCGCGGGCGTTCGGGAACCCGAAGCAGAACGGGACCTCGCGCCCGACCCGGCCGTAGAACGCTTCGGTCATCTCGCGGTAGATCCCGCGGCGCCCGCCGAGCCCGCGCACGGACGGGTCCGTGGCCACGTCCCCGACCGAGTAGAGAAGCCGTTCCCGCCCGTCGAGGAGAAACCGCATGCCCCAGCCCGCGTAGTTGCCCACGATCTCGCCGTCGAGGACGCCGACGACGCCGTGCCAGCCGTCCGGGTCGCGCTCGAACTTCCAGACCCACTCCTCCTCCGAGAGCTCCGTCTTGAAGATGCGCGCGAAGAGGCGGCGGATCCCGGGCGCGTCGGCCGCCGTCGCGTCGCGGATCTCGAAGCCGCTCACCGCTTCTCCCACACGAAGGTTTCGAGCGGCCGGCCGTCGGCCGTCCGGAAGACCCGCAGGTAGACGGGCCCGGGCCGGAGCGACGCGAGGACGTCGGCGGGCAGGCGGAAATCCTCGGCCAGGCTCGCGCCCGCGAACGGAATGAGCGACGGGTTCGTCGAGACCGCCAGGGTCGCGCCGGGGCGCGCCGCCACGAACGGCTCGTCGAGCGGCGTGGCGGAGACGGGGCGCGGCGGCCGCGCCGCGGCGCGCTCGAGCAGCGCCCGCCCGAGCCTCCCGTAGCGGCGCTCGCGGTAGAGGCGGCGGGAGACCTGGCGGCGCGCTTCGGTCTCGGGGTTGCGCGCCGCGCTGCGGGCGAAGAGGTGCCGCACGCGCGCCGCCGGCACGAAGCGCAGCCGCAGCCCGGAGGCGCGGACGCGGTCCTCCCACTCGGTCTCCTCGTACTCGAAGAGGAACCGCTCGTCGAAGACGCCGGCTTCGTCGAAGACGTCGCGGCGCGCCGCGAGGACCGCCCCCGGCAGGTGCCGCGCGTTCCCGCCGCGCTCCCACAGGTGCAGCGTCCGGCGCGCGAAAGGCGCGAAGTGCCGCAGGCCGAGCTCGCCGAAGAAGCCCGCGGCCGAATCGGCCGGCAGGCGCAGGCGGCCGCCGGCGTCCCACAGGCAGAGCGGCGCGGCGGCCCCGACCTTCGGGATCGCGATCTCGGCGAGCAGCGCCGTCAGCGCGCCCTCGAGGAACACGACGTCGGCGTTGGAGACGACGAGGCGCGTGCCGCGCGCCTGCCCCAGGCCCGCGTTGGCGCCGCCGGAGTACCCGCGGTTGTCGGACAGGAAGACCTCCGCGTCGGCGCCCAGGGCCGCGAGCGCGCGGACCTCCTCGGGCCCCGACGCGCAGTCCACCAGCACGATCTCCCCCGCGAGCCTCTCCCGGGCAAACGCCTCGCGCAGCGAGGCGACGCAGGCGGCGGCCTCTTCGGCGCTGCGGTGGTTGACGACGACGACGGAGACCGCGGGGGTCATGCGGCGGCCGTCGCGATCCACTGGTAGGTCGCGAGGGCCTCGCGGTCCGCGTCGGGCCAGCCCGCGGCGAGCGCGAGGAATCCGGCCGGATCGGGGGCCGGCGCGCCCGGCTCGCCCTCGATCGCGATGCCCTTCCACCCCGCCTCGGCGAGCGCCTCCTCGAGGAAGCCGCGCGTGAACCAGCGCAGGTGCCGCGCGTCGGTCAGGCCCGCCGGGATCGGATCGAAACGGCCGAGGACGAGGTCCCGCGCGATCGAAAGGTGCCCGACGTTCGGGACGCTCACGCACAGGCTCGCCCCGGGGGCGGCGAGGCGGCGGCCGGCGGACAGCGCCGAGACGGGGTCCTCCAGGTGCTCGAGGACGTCGGCGAAGACGATCGCGTCGAAGCGCTCGCCCTCCCGGTCGAGGGCGGGCAGGATCCGGGCGAGGTCGCCCTCCAGGACCCGATCGCACCGCGTCCGGGCCCTCGCCGCCAGGGTCGCGTCCCATTCGATCCCCGTGACCGTCCAGAGCGGATTCCGGGCCTTTGCCGCGGCGATCGCGGCGCCCGCGCCGCAGCCGGCGTCGAGGATCCGCAGGGGGCCGGCCGGGAGCCGGCGCGTCAGCTCTGGCCGTTCGTGGTCGGACGGCTCGCCGAAGAGGACGGCCTGGAAGGCGGGGTGAAGGTCGTGCTCCGTCTTACGCCCTAGTAACCGTTGTATAAACATTTTAACGGTTTCGTTGGCTGTCGCCGGAAAGTCCTCCGCCCGCAAGAAGATCGCGGCCGGGCCGGCGCCGCCGGGCGAAGGCTCCAGCCGCGCCCCCTCGAGCTCCCGGAGCGTGTGCACGAAGGCCGGGTCGGCGGGAGCGGCCGCTCTCGCCGCCAGCATCCGGCCAGGCGGCGGATCGGGGACGGCGCCCCGCATCACCGGCAGGGCCGTCGCGTCGAGCACGACGAGCCACAGCCCGGATCCGGAGAGCGCTTGGGCGGCCGGAGCGTCCGGCTTCCAGTCGGCGGCCGCCTCCACGCCCGCCGCGCGCCGCCACCGCAGTCGCGACAGCCGCGCGCCGTAGTCGAGCGGGCCGCCCGCGGACGCGAACGCGAGGGCGCGGCTCAAGACGACGCGGCGACCCCGCCGGCGGCCCGCTGCGGCGCGCGCGCCTCTTCGTCGGGCGCCACCCAGACGTGGCGGGGCGCGACGAGGCCGACGACGTACTCCGGCGAGGCGACGGTGAACCCGGGCTTGAGGATCCGGACGTCGTGGACGTGCAGCGCGGACTCGTCGCCGAGGTACGCGTACACGCGGAACTCGCCCTGCGCCACCGGCAGCTCCGGGACGACGAGCCGCAAGCGGTGCTTGCGGCGCCCGGTCAGCGGCGCCCACGGCTCGCGCCGCGTGTCCATCGCGAACGCCTGGACGCCGTCCTCCCGGTCCACCCCGATCCGCACGTGGAAGGCGAGCGAGGGGTCCTCGGTCTCGAACTCGATCTCGACGGCCAGCGTCTCCCCCGCCGCAAACTCCGTCCGCGGGTATCCCGAGCCGTCGTGGAGGAACACCTCCGTCAGCCGGGCGGGCTTGCGCCCGTCGGTGCCGGGGGCCGCCGGGGCGGCGGCGGGCGCGGCGAGCTCGTCGTGCGCGAGCACGCGCTCCTTCTCCTGCAGGAAGGCCTCGTAGCGGCGGACGACGGGAAGGGCCGCGCCCTGGGAGGCGACGGCGCCGTTCTTGAGCCAGATCGCCCCGTCGCAGAGCAGCGCCACGTAGTAGAGCGCGTGGGAGCAGAAGAGCAGCGTGCCGCCGCGCCGGTGGAACTCCGTGATCCGGTCGACCGATTTCTTCTGGAAGTAGCCGTCCCCCACGGCCAGCGCCTCGTCCACGATGAGGACGTCGGCGTCGGCGTGGGTCGCGACCGCGAAGGCGAGGCGCAGGACCATGCCGGAGGAATAGGTCCGCACCGGGCGGTCGAAGAAGTCCCCGAGCTCCGCGAAGTCGCGGATCTCCGGGAGGCGGCGGCGGATCTCCGGCCCGTTCAGGCCGAGCAGGGCCGCGTTCATGCGGGCGTTCTCGCGGCCCGTGAAGTCGGGGTGGAACCCCATCCCGAGCTCGAGGATCGAGGCGACCGTCCCGGTCCGCGCGACCGAGCCCGAGGTCGCGCGCGTGGTGCCGGCCACGATCTTGAGCAGCGTGGACTTGCCGGCGCCGTTCTCGCCGATCAGGCCGAGGGCCTGTCCGCGGCCGAGCTCGAACGAAACGTCCGACAGGGCGTGAAACTCGCGGTGGCGCGGCCGGCGGAACACGAGCTCGCGGAGCCGGTCGCCCGCGGATTCGTACACGCGGTACGTCTTCGACACGCGGTCGGCGCGGACGGCCGGATCGGTCATGGCGAGGCCTACTCCCCGATCGCGAACTCGCAGCGGCGGCAGAGGAAGTCGTCGGGCGCTTCCTCGACCCCGTACGTCCACCGGCGCAGCCGCGCCATCGTGTCGCCGCCCAGAAGGTCCTCGACGGTCTGGGTGCGCAGGTCGCCGATTACCAGCTTCTCGTAGTAGTCCTGGCAGCAGAGCACGGCCTTCGCGGTCGCCGTCACGTGGAGGTGCTCGAAGGGGCGCGAGCCCATCAGGTCGCAGCCGCGCAGGCGCTTCTTCGGCGGCGGCTCGGGGACGTAGGTGCCGCTGGCGGGCCGGCTGCGGATCTTGAACGGCTTGACCACCCAGCCCTTCGGCTCGAAGCGCTCGCGCAGGGCCGCGACGTCGCGGCGGTGGGCGTCGTCCTCGTCGCCGAGCGCGACGATCGCCGTCTCCTCCGCCAGCGACCGGGCCCGCATCGCGTCCACGTTCGCGAGGACCCGGGCGAGGTCCTTCGTGCCGTGGAGGGCGAGGTAGCGCTCGGGGTCGAGCGTCGGGAGGTTGATGCCGATGTAGCGGAAGCGGCCGAGCTTCTCGAGCCGGGCGGCCCGGTCGGGGTCGAAGTGCGACGCGTTGGTCAGGATCGTGACCGGCAGGCCGCGCTCGAAGAGGACGCGGCAGCGCTCTTCGAAGAGCGGGTCCACGGTCGGCTCGTTGTAGTTGGACAGGAACACGACGACGTTCTTGCCGCCGACCGCGACGACCTGGTCCACGAGAGAGGTGAAGAGCTCCTGGCTCATCACCTCCTTGTCGCGCGGGTCCACGGACACCGGGCAGAACGGGCAGCGGTGGTTGCAGCTCGTGCAGGTCTCGAGCGACACGTAGAGCAGGCGCGTCCGCCGGGCCTCGGCCACGACGTCCTCGATGAGGAACCGCGCCGCGCGCAGGTGCTCGAGGACGCCGGGATCCGCCGCGGCCTCGCCGCCGGCCGCGATGCGCGCCAGCGCCGCGTACTCCGGCCCGTCCTTCGGCAGCGTGACGCCCGAGAGCGGGTTGTACAGGTCGCCGCCGCGGTCGTGCAGGAAGGGCGAACGGGTCTCCGGGGCGAGCACGGCGGCTCCCCGGGAATCGCGCGACGCGCCGCTCTCGCTCATCGGTGTGATTTTAGCCCGCATCCCCGGGACGCGGGGGCGGGATCGGACCCGCCCGGGGCGGCCGCGAGGGCCGCCCCGGCGGGCCGGACGGATCCGGCTAGTTGCAGGCCACGAAGGACGAGAAGTCCCCGATCGGCGCGAACGGGGTCCCGTCGTTGTTCGTGTAGGTCATCGTGGTGCCCTTCTGCGTGTCGGTCACGGTCAGCGTGACCCCCAGGTTGGTCAGGCCGCTCGCGAAGACCCAGAAGTGGCCGTCCACGCTGCACGCGTCGAGCACCTTGACGACGACCTCGGTGTTGGAGGCGCTGAAGAACCAGAAGTACCCGGTGTCGTTGGTCAGGCTGACCTGCTTGGCGTCCCCGCTCGAGCCCTGGGTGGACCAGTGGGCCTTGACCGCGAACCGGCCGCCGTCGAGATACAGCGTGAAGGGATCCGTGACCGTGAACCGGATGGTCACGGACGAGGTCCCGGCGGTGTTCGTGCCGTCGCCCGTCACGGTCAGCGTCACGCTCGGGCTGCCCGCGGCCGTGAAGGTGTGCGTGACCGTCTGGTCGGTGGAGGTGTCGCCGTTGCCGAAGTCCCAGAGGTACGTGCCGTGCGTCTCGGTCGCCGTCAGGGTCACCGGGGTGTTGATCTGCGCCTGGTACCGGCCGCCCGCGCCGAGGGGGGCCCCGGAGATCGTGAACCCGACGGAGGGGCGCGGCGTGGTCGAGACGGGCGAGACGGTGACGGTCTGGCTCGCCAGCGCGGACTGCCCGCCGGGCGCCGTCGCCTGGACCGTGACGGTGTACGTCCCCGCTCCCTGGTACACGTGCGTGTTGGTGGCCGGGCCCGCCACAGCGCCGCCCGTGCATCCGGGAACGACCGGCGGACAGCTGTCGCCGAAGTCCCAGTTGTACGTCACGGTGCCCGTGAAGCCCGTCGCCGTGGCCGTGAACGACACCGAGTCGCCCGCGATCGGGGCCGAGGGCGTCGGGGGCGACAGAGCCACGCTCGTCGCCGTCGTCGCGGCCGGGGCCACGGCCGCTCCCGAAGTGCCGCAGGTCTCGAAGTGCGTGTCCTGGATCGGGTCGAAGGGGCCCTCGGGGCTGTCGTACGTCTTCGTCGTGCCGGTGACGGTGTCGGTCACGGTCAACTGGACGTGGAGGGCCGTCAGGCCGCCCGCGAACACCCAGATGTGGCCGTCCACCGAGCAGGCGTCGAGCACCTTGGCGATGACCTCGATGTTGGCCGCGCTGAAGAACCAGAAGTAACCCGTGTCTCCCGTCAGCGTGACGGCGGTGCCGGCTCCGCTGGTGCCCTGGCCCGAGCTCGACCAGGTCGCGCGGATCGCGTACCGGCCGTTGCCGAGCAGGAGCACGCCCGGGTCGAGGATCCGGAACGGGATCGCCGCGCTCGAGATGCCGGTGGTGTTCGTCCCGTCGCCGGTGACCGTGAGGGTCGCGTTGGGCGAGGAAAGCTGCGAGTAGGCGTGCGTGACGACCTTGCCCTGCGCGGTCGACCCGTCGCCGAAGTCCCAGACCCAGTTCGTCGCGTGCGACTCGACCGCGGTGAAGGTCACCACCTGGCCGAGCATCGCCTCGAAGCGGTTCCCGGCGCCGAGCGAGGCGCCCGAGATCAGGAAGCCCGAGGACGGAGCCGGCGGCGGGCCGGCGTCGGCGACCGTCACGGACTGCGAAGCGCTCGCCGTGCCGCCGCCGCCCGTGGCCTGGACCGTGACCGTGTAGGTCCCGGCCGCCGTGTACGAATGCGTGTTGGGGTTCGGGCCGGCCGAGAACGCGGTCACGGCCATGGTGGAGCAGCCCGGGATGACGGGCGGACAGGATCCGCCGCCGCCCCCGCCTCCACCGCTTCCGCCGCCGCCCGTGCCGTCACCGAAGTCCCACGAGTAGCTCGGGGTCGTCGTGAATCCCGTCGGGAGCGCCGTGAAGGTGATGACGTCGCCGACCTTGGGGCTGGCCGGAGAAGGCGCCGCGAGGCCGACGGTCGGGTTGGTCGGGCAGTTGGGGGCGCATCCCCCGCCGCCGCCGCCGCCCTGGACCGTGTACCGGAACGCGCGGACCGCTCCGTCGTTGGCCGGGACCTCGATCTTGAAGTAGCAGCTGCTGGCGCAGGTCGCGGAGGCGGCGAACGTCGCCGGCCCGTTGCCGGACGTCGGCGAGCCGGTCAGCGGCGAATCGCCCGCGCCGATGGACTGCTGCTGGTCTCCGCTCTTGTAGAAGCCCGCGCCCGGATGGGGCGTGCCGGCCGGAAGCGTCTCGTCGTCGAAGAGGTAGTACGTCGAGCCCTGCTGGAGATTCCACGTGAGGGGGCTGCCCACCGGGAAGACCGGGTGGGAGTGACCCGCGTCCGTGTAGACGCCGAGCGCCGGCGCCGGCACGAAGTCGATCGCGCTGAACGGGAGCGCCACCTGCGCCGTGCGCACTTGCAGCGTGTGATCGAGGTACGAGTAGGTCAGCGTGATCGTGTAGCTGCCGGCGGCGGCGGGCGCCGTGACGCTCGCCGTCCCGTTGACGACGTTGAAGGCGGCCGGCAGGCTCACGCCCGTGGGCCCGCCGGGGGCGATGTCGTAGGTCACCGTGTTGAGCGTGGCCGCCGACGCGATCTGCATCAGGTTCTTGAGCGTCAGCGTGCCGCCCTTGATGACGGGGTTGGGCGTCAGCGAGAAGTTCGGCACGAGATCCACCTGGGAGACCGTGCCGCTCTTGGACGTCGAGTAGCCGCCCTTGTAGGTCGCCGTCAGGATGAACGCGGTCGCCGAGGTGGGAACCGTGACGAGCGTGCCCGTCGCGTTCCCGCTCGGAGTGAACGACCAGACGAACGAGGCGTCGGCGGTGTTGCCCTGCGACCCCCGCGCGTCGCCGTTGTTGGCGTTGCCGGCCAGGACCTGCAGCGTGTTCCCGTTGTAGCCGACGAGCGAGAGCTGCGGCGCGGCGACCGCCAGCGGGGGGCTCGAGACGAACGGGGCCGCCCCGGGGCCGTTGACGTTCTTCGCCTGGAGGCCGAGCTGGTACGTCGCCGCGGGCGTCCCGAGGCTCTGGTAGCAGCCGGCGCCGGTCGTGACGTCGCCCCCGTTCAGGTCGTCGCACGGCCAGTAGGCCGGGTTGAAGCTCGTGCCGCCCAGGTTCGCGCCCGTCTGGATCTTCTCCGCGGCGAAGCTGCCGGTGTAGTGGAAGTCCCAGTCGAGCTCGGTGATCGGCGAGTACGACACCGACGTGTCGGTCAGCGACCACTTGTCGCCGTAGTAGTTGATCCCGTCTCCCCGCGCCGCGGACGAGAGGTTCGTCAGGGACGCGAAGGGGATCGGCGGCGCGTTCGGGTCGGCCGCGATGCAGGAGATGTTGATCTGGTCCGTGTGGAGGCCGGGATCCGGATAGCCGCCGAGCTCGCGGTACAGGTAGGCCATCAGGTTGGACCCCTCCTGCCGCACGAGCGCCTCGATCCCGTAGCCCTTGTAGGGAATCCCGGGGGCGCCGAAGTGGCGCAGGGACTTCGCCAGCAGCGGGGACCCGCCCTGCGTGAACCACTTGGTGTCGTAGATGTCGATGTAGGACTCGTTGCCGCCGACCGACCGGTGGAGGAAGAGAGCCGGGAACGGCTGCGGTCCGCGGAGGATCGCGCGGTAGTACGTGCCGGAGATCTCGTTGACGTGCACGATCGAGTTCGTCGCGGGGACGAACTCGTAGACGTCGAGGCCCGACCCGCCCTCCGCCGAAACGATGAAGATGCGGTCGTTCACGACCCCGACGTCGAACTGGATCGGGAAGTTCTGGATGTTGCCCGAGGCGACTTCGCTGAGCGCCCCGTTCGACTGGGTGATCTCGGCCACGTGGAACTGCGACGTGACGCCCTTGGTCGCGCCGACCAGGATGTACTCGTCGTACGTGCTCGTGGTGACGTGGACGGCGCGCAGCCGCACGCCGACGACCGAGGGCGGGTTCGTCGAGTTGTCGAGCGAGGACCAGTTGATGCCGGCCGTCGGCGGCAGGGCCTGGGTCGTGTCGGGGTTCCCGTCCACGGTCGTGAGATCGACCTTCTGGACGTTGTTCCCGGAGGTCGGGAAGTAGCCGAAGTACTTCCCGCTCGAAGGCAGGTAGATCGCCGCGCTGCGCGCGCCGAGCGGCACGTCGGAGTCGAGGTCGATCTGGTCGCCGAACGTGACGCCGCCCGCGCCCGCCGTCTGGGCGACCTGGGCCGCGAGACCCGAGTCCCCGTGCCCCTGCTTGAAGGGCTGCCAGTCGGAGATCAGGCGCGACGTGCCGCCCGTGCCCTCCGCCACGTCCATGTTGTTGCCGCCCTGGTGGCAGTCGCACAGGATCGTGATCAGCCCGCCGTTGCCCGAGCCGCCCTCCTTGCCGATGACCACCTGGGTGAAGGCGCTCGGATGAAGGGGATCGGACAGGCTGCCCCGCGTCATGCCCCACTGCGTCAGGATGTAGATGTAGCTTCCGCCGCCCACCGACATGTCCGCCGAGCCCGGCAGGGTTCCGGAGAAATGGGGCAGCGTCGTGGACGAGCTCGACACGACCGTCGCGCAATTGGGGGTCTGCGCCACGGCGGCGGCAGCCGGAAGCCCGGCGGCGGCGGCGAGCGCGAATAGACGGGCAGCGGAACGGCGAATCAGCACGGGAACCTCCAGCAGTAGTGGAAAGAGGAGCTCCGAGTCATACCAACACCGGGGTCGGATTTCGTCTTCCCCCAAACTGATCCGAGGACCGCGGGAGGGAAACTGAGATCAGACCTCCGAGCACCACCTTCGGGGCTCTCCTTGGTGAGAAAAAAAGTGGGCGGGGCTGTCTGCCCCGCCCACTCCCGAGAAACAAGTTACTGGCCGATGCCAGTCGGAAGGGACGGAACCACCGGGGTGATGAGCGCGACGCCCTGAACGTTGAGCGGGTTGCAGGTCGACGGATCGAGCTGCGTCGCCTGGATCAGGACGGACTCGAGAGCAACCGAGCCCTCGAACGCGTAACCAGCCCACGCCTGGTCCCAAGCCTGACCGCCCGAGAAGTCCATCTGAACCCAGCCGGCGTCCGTACCCGTCGGGTGAACGAACTCGGTGATGTTCTTCTGCTGCGTCTCGAGCGGGAAGTTGAACTGGGGCTGCTGACACGGCGAGGGGCACACGCCCTGCGTGACCGTGTTCTCGTCCTCGTCCCAGAAGGTGAGGGTCGAGAGCGTCTCGTCGCTGTCGCAGTTGCCGTTGCCGGAGTTGCCGGCGCGCCAGACCTGGAAGTTGGTCGTCAGGATGCCCGACGACGTGAGGTCGAACCAGCGGGCGGCCCAACGCAGGCCGAGCGGCTCACGCTGGTCGCCGAAGCCCTCGTCCCAGGGAGCGCTGAGCGACAGGTCGGTGTTCGGGTTGCCCGAACCGCAGTTCGTGCAGACCGTCTCGCTGACGAGGTCGATGTAGCGCGCGTAGAACGTGCGGGCCAGCGGGCCGCCGAGGGCCCAGGCCTGGGTCGCATCGCCGAGGGTCGTGTCCGCCTCGAGGTTGACGGTCGAGATGCCGTAGGTCGGCAGGCCGTTGCCCGAGGTGAAGATGATCTCGCCGAACAGGTTGTTCTCCATGCCGATCGCGTCGTCGATGTAGTAGTTCGGGTCGGTCGGATCGGAGAGGTTGCAG
>JAYRMU010000006.1:0-24577 GCA_041912555.1 Thermoanaerobaculia bacterium | reverse complement strand
GGGGGGGGGCTGGCCCCCCGCCGGTGGGGGGGGGGGGGCCCCGCGCGGGGGGCGCCGGCGCGGCGGGGTGGGATCCGCGGGGGGGCCGCGCGCCTTGGGGCGCGCCGCCCGGCGGTGCGCTGTGCGGCGCGACGCGCCGCTCAGCGCAGAACCCGTAACGTCGCGGCGGCGACGTGCAGCGGAGGCGACGGTTTAGGCGGCGCTGACCGTCGGGTGGTGCCGTCCGTCGCGGTCGCCCGCCGTCCTCGGCGGGGGGCTTCCGGCGCTCTGGAGCGCCTGGAAGAGAAGGTCCGCCCGGCGGCGGACGCCGTGCTTGACGAGGAGGTTCGAGACGTGGAACTTCGCGGTGCGCTCCGACATCTGAAGCCGCCGCGCGATTTCCTTGTTCGAGAGGTTGTCGAGGACCGCCTCGAGGACCTGCTTCTCGCGGCGGGTCAGGCCTTCGACGCCCGTCGCGTAGACGCGGAGAGGGACGGTGCAGAGGGCCGAGTCGACGAAGCGCGAGAGCAGCGCCCGCCCGACCCACAGTCCGGATCCGGCCACCGTCTCGATGGCCTGCGGAAGGGTGCGCATCGCCTCGTCGTACGTCAGGAGGCCCTTGACCCCCAGCCTCAGGTACGCGAACGCGGCGGGATCGCCGAAGCGCTCGGCGAGCACGAGGACGCGGGCCGAGGGCTGGCGGGCGTGGATGCCGGTGACGACGGCTTCCGTGACGGGGACCTGAGGATGGGCCTCGACGATATGCACCGAGGCTCTCGGGACCGCGAGGGTCTCGAAATCCGGGATCCGGTTGGATTCGAGCCGCCGTGCCAGCAGCCGATACCCGTTGTCGGAGATCAGCTGCTCGAACTGCGGCAGGACCAGCGGATGGCACCAGAACAGTCCTACCGTGGATCGATGCATTGCCACCGTTCCGGAGGGTAACGGATAGTCCGCGTCCGGGGCAACCCCTAATTTCTACGAGGCCGCGCCTCGCCGCGTCAGGGCGCCGAGGCGGATCGTCCCGCGGCGAGCGGAGAGACCGGCGCCGCGTCCGCGTAGACCGGATGGCACCACGCGCGGTACTCGGGACGCTTGCCGCGCGCGACCTCGAAGTAGACGTCGCGCAGCGCCGAGACGACCGGGCCCATGCGCCCGGCGCCGATGGGACGATGGTCCACGCGGGCGACGGCCGCGATCTGCACGCCGGTGCCGCACAGGAACATCTCGTCGGCGAGCGTGATCTCCGTGCGGTCGATCGACCGCTCGACGACCGGAACGCCGAGCTCCTTGCGGAGCAGCTCCATGACGGTGCGCCGCGTGATCCCCTCGAGCACGTTGTCCGTGACCGGGGGCGTGATCGCGGTCCCGTTCTTGACGAGGAAGACGTTGGCGGCCGAGGCCTCCGAGAGGTGCCCGTCCTGGTTGAGGACGAGGGCCTCGTCGAACCCGGCGCGCTGGGCGTCGGTCTTCGCGAAGGCCGAGTTGACGTAGGCGCCCGCGATCTTCCCGCGGGGCGGGATCATCGTGTCGTCCACCCGCCGCCACGAGGAGATGGTGGCGTGCAGGCCCTCGTCGTTCTCGATGTAGCGCCCGTACGGCATCGCGACGATGGAGACCTCCGGCGTGAGGTTGTGGAGGCGCACTCCGATGGACTCGTCGGCGTAGAAGGCGAGGGGGCGCGCATAGCAGTCCTCGCGGTGCAGCTCGGTCCGAAGGAGGTCGACGAGCGCCCCGGTCAGAGAGTCGACCGAATGGGGAAGCGCCATGTCGAGCAGCCGCGCCGACTCGAGGAAGCGCTGGAAGTGCTCGCGCGGCCGGAAGACGAAGAGCTCGGCCTCGTCCGCGTTCCAGTACGCGCGGATCCCCGCGAAGCACGCGGTGCCGTAATTGAGCGCGTGGGTCATCACGCCGACGCGCGCCTCGGAGTAGGGAACGATGCGCCCGCGGAAGAACGCGTGTCCGGGCAGGGTCATCGGCGGCCTCCTTGTCGGTTCGTCACGAGCAGTCCACTATTGAAGTCCACTTTTTCCATGTGCTTCAATTGGACATCACGATGGACTTTTGGCCGCCGCGAATCAAGAGCCACCTTGGGCCCAAGTGGACCTGCCGGCGATGACGCCCGCCGCCGTGGTCGCGATCCTGGGGAAGTGGTCGGACGGCGACGGGCCCGTCTACCGGCGGCTCGCGCGCGCCCTCGGGGAGGCGATCGACCGTGGGGAGCTCGAGCCCGGCGTACGGCTTCCGGCCGAGCGGGTGCTCGCGGCCGCCCTGGCCGTTTCGCGCACGACGGTCGTGTCGGCCTACGAGGAGCTGCGTTCCGGCGACCGGGTCGAGAGCCGGAGGGGCAGCGGCACGCGCGTCCGCGGGACGCTCTCGCGGGGCCCCGGCCTGCGGCTGAGGGAAGACCCATCCGGCTCCTTCCGGCGTCACCCGGTGTACCGGAGCCTCGTGGACGGCCCGGGCGACACGATCGAGTTCCTGGGCGCGCACCTTCCGGCGCCCGACATGCTCCCGCGCGAGCTCGCGCGCATCGACGAGCGCCTTCTCCGGGAGCTCGCGCACGGTCCCGGGTACCTCCCCATGGGGCTGCCGGCGCTGCGCGCGGCCATCGCGCGGCACCTGACGGGATGGGGCGTGCCGACGACGGAGGACCAGGTAATGGTGACCCACGGCGCGCAGCAGGCGATCGGCCTGGCGGGCGCTCTCTTCCTCGAACGGGGCGACACCGTGGTCGTCGAGGATCCGACGTACCTCGGCTCGATCGACATCTTCACCGGCCTCGGCGCCCGCCTCTCGACTGTCCCGGTCGGGGGCGACGCCGCCTGGCTCGCGCGCCTCAAGGATCTCGTGGCCCGCGCGGCGCCGCGCCTGATCTACCTCATGCCGACCTTTCACAATCCGACCGGCGCCGTGATGCCCGAGGCGTGCCGGCGCGCGCTCGCCCGGCTCGCGCGGGAGCTGCGCATCCCGATCCTCGAGGACAACACCCTCGCGGACCTCTCCCTCTCCGGGAAGCCGCCCGCGCCGATCGCGGCGTTCGACCCCGCGGCGCCGGTGCTGACGGTGGGCTCGCTCTCGAAGCTCTTCTGGGGCGGACTGCGCATCGGCTGGATCCGCGGCTCGGAGGAGCTGCTCGCGCGCATCACGCGGCTGAAGATCATGGCGGACCTGGGCGGGTCGCTGGTGGGCCAGCTCGGCGCGCTGCGTCTGCTCGCGGACACCGAGCGGGTCAAGCAGGCCCGCCGCCGCGAGATGCGCGAGCGGCTGGACCGGCTGACGAGGCTGCTCGGCCGCAGCCTGCCGTCGTGGACGTGGAAGCCGCCGGCCGGAGGACTCTCCCTCTGGGTGAAGCTCCCGCAGGGCGACTCAGATGCCTTCGCGCAGGTCGCGCTGCGCCATGGCGTGGCCGTGGTGCCGGGCACGCTGGCTTCGCCCGGCGGAGGCTGCGCGGACCACCTCCGGATCCCGTTCGTGCTGGACGCCGCACCGATGAAGGAGGGCGTCGACCGGCTCGCGCGCGCCTGGGCCGCCTACGCGGGAGTCTCCGGAAAACGACCGCGCCCGGCGGGCGTGCTGGTCTGACGGGGAGTTCGCGGCGAGGTCCGAGCCGCGAGCTCTCCCCGTCATCCCGAGCGCTTCGACGTCGCTCAGGGCAGGCTCCGCGAGGGATCCCTTTTCGAGCCGCGACGGTGCCTAATTCGGGGACCCCTTGACGTATCGATCGAGGAACTCGCGGATGGAGCGCCACGCCACGATCTGGTCCTTCTTCTTCGTGAAGCCGTGGCCCTCGTCGGGGAACACGACGTACTCGACCGGCACGCCGCTCTTCTTGAGCGCGGCGACGATGTCGTCGGACTCGGCCTTGATGACCCGCGGGTCGTTGGCTCCCTGCACCACGATGAGCGGCCTGCGGATCTTGTCGGCGTGGAAGAGGGGCGAGGTCTCTTCGAGGAACGCGCGGTCCTTCTCGGGATCCCCGATCTCCTTGTAGAGGGCGAGGCGTTCGCCTTCCCACCACTTGGGAATCGATTCGAGGGTCCGGATCCAGTTCGAGACGCCGAAGAGGTCGACCCCGGCCGTGAACACCTCGGGCTGGAAGGCGAGCGCGGCGAGGACCATGTACCCGCCGTAGCTGCCTCCGACGATCGCGATGCGATCGGGGTCCACGTAGGGAAGGCCCTGGAGGTACTTCTTCGCCGCGACGCAGTCCCAGAGCGGCTCGCGGCCATGCTTGTGGTCGTCGGCCGTGTTGAAGGACTTCCCGTAGCCGGAGCTGCCGCGGTTGTTGATCCCGAGGACGACGTAGCCGTGGTTGACGAGGTACTGGATCGCGGCCGTGTACTGGCGGCGCGTCTGGCCGCCGGGCCCGCCATGGACCCAGACGAGCGCGGGCGCCCGGGCGGCCGGCGTGGCCTGGTAGGGCTTGTAGAAGATGTTGGGGATCTCCATCCCGTCGAAGGACCGGAAGCGCACGACCTCGGCCTCGACGAGGTCGGCGGGATCGACGTCCTTCGACATCGTGTCCGTCAGCCGCACCGGCGCCTTCGCCCCGAACTCGTAGACGTAGAGGTTGTTCGGGCCGCGGTCGCCGTCGAGCTGGAAGGCGAGCTTCGTCTCGCTGCGCGAGACGCGGACCGAGGAGATCTCCCCCGGCGGGAAGGGCGGGAGCGGGACCGGCGCGCCCGTCTTCCCGTCGAAGACGTGCAGGACCGAGCGGCCGTCCTGGTTGACGGCCGAGACGCGGTACTTGCCGTCGTGCGAAAAGAACGTCCAGTCCACGTCCCAGTCCGCCTTCTCGACGTCGTCGACCTTCGCGGTCGCGAGCTCGTAGCGCGCGACGCGCGTGAACTCGGACCCGTCGTTGGTCAGGAAGTACAGCCAGCGCGAGGCCGGATCGAAGGCGGCGGGCTCGTAGTGCGCGACCCCGTCGTGCCGGGAGAGGAGCTTCATCTCCTTCGTCGCCGCGTTCCACAGGTACAGGTCGCTGTCCGAGGTCGAGTTGGTCTTCTGAAAGGCGAGCCACCGGCCGTCGTTCGAGATGGCGCCGAGGTCGTAGCCCGCGTCGTTCTGGTAGACGAGCCGGCGCTCGTAGGACTTCGCGTCGTAACGGTAGACGTCGAAGTACCGCTCGTCCCGCTCGTTGGTCTGGACGTAAAAGCCGTCGCCGTCGTGGGTCCAGTCGGCGAACGTCGCCTTGAGCCGGGCGCCCGGCGTCAGGTCGCGCTCCGCGCCGTCGGGGCCCTTCACGTAGAGGTGGTTGTTCTCGTTGCCGCCCTGGTCGTGCGTGTAGAGGAACCGCGCGTCGCGGGGGAAGGCGGAGACGAGGAAGACGGAGTCCGTGGGCGAGGCGGTCAACGGCGCGGCGGCTCCTCCGGCCACGGGGACGGCGTCGACGTTGTAGACGCCGGTGGCGTTGGAGGAAAACAGGATCTTCGTTTCGTCCGCGGAGAAGGACGCGCCGGTGATCGACACGGTTTCCAGGAACTGTTCGATCGTGTATTCCCGCGACGGCCGCTTCGCGGGGCCGGCCGCCAGGGCCGGCGCGGCGGCGAGGGCCAGGGCGAGGAATCGGGTGGAGAACCGGATCGCGTGCCGCATCGAAGGCCTCCTCGTGGGTCGGAACAGGACTCAGCCGGCGCGGGTGCCGTCGGGCACCGGCCGTTCCGGCACGGCGAGGGCGGGGGCGATGCCGTCCGCGAAGCCGAGATCGAAGAGCATCCCCTGCGAGGTCTCGCCCATCATTCGGCGCGGCTCGAGGTTGACGACGAACAGCGCCTGGCGCCCGACGAGCTCCTGCGGGGCGGCGCGCTCCTGCTTCATGCCGGAGAGGATCGTCCGGACGTGGTCGCCGAAGTTCACCGTCAGCCGGAGCAGCCGGTCGGACTTCGGGACGTCCTCCACGCGCTCGATCGTTCCGACGCGGACGTCGAGGGCCTCGAGCGCCGAGAAGGGGACCGCGGGCTTGACGGGAGCGGGCGTCATGCGGCGATTCTCTCCCGAAACGAGAAGGCCCCGGTTGCCCGGGGCCTTCTCCTCGACTCGGCGCGCCCCCTACTTCGTCTTGACGCAGGCCCGGTCGGCGTTGGACCACTCCCACTGGTAGCCGTAGCCGCCGGTGCCCAGGAAGGGCGTCGGCGACCAGGCGCACTTGTCGTCCGCCTCGTTGCCCTGGCGGTCGTACCACGCGTTTCCGTCGGGATCGGTCACCGCCTCGCGCGTCTCGTGCGCGCCGAAGTGCTCGAAGTTCTCGGCCGTCGACCAGCCGGTCACCTGGCAGCCGCCGCAGCTCGGCTGGGGCATGGACGCGTACTTCACGTCGTGCCCGTTGAAGGAGAAGTTGCTGTGGTAGGCGCAGTACTGGAGGTGGGGCCCGCCGCAGGAGGTCGCGTTGCCGAGCGTCGAGTAGTAGCCCGTCGGGAGGAAGACCTCGTAGACGGCGCTGTCGTCGATGACGCCGCCGTGCTGATTGATGTAGTTCTGGACCTCGCCCTGGATCATGGCGTCGGTGACTCCCGTCGACGAGGGGTTCGCCGGATCGATCCAGTAGGCGTTCGTCAGGTTGTTCTTCTGGATGCCCGAGTACTGGGTGATCGTGTTGTATTCCGGCGTCGTGCCGAACTGGGCGTAGAAGCCCATCAGCGCGGAGGCGAGGGTCCCGGGCGTCTGGCCCGAGCCCCACGAGGGCCCCCAGAAGATCTCGACGACGTGCGCGTGGGTGATCGTCGGGCCGCCGTGGTTGACGAGCAGGTTGATGCGGGCCGAGGGAGCGTCGGCCACGGCTGGATGATCCTTGTACGGAAAGACCTGGATCACCCTCCCGTCCTGGTCGACGAGGCGTTGAGCGAGGGCCGGAAGAGCAAAGGCGAGAATTCCGAAGGCGAGCAGGGACCTTCTCATCGCGCGCTCCTTTCGGGAAATGTTTGGAGAATTCTAGGCCCGGGGCCGGAGCGACTTCAACGGCTTTCGAGCTCCGCCGCGGCCGCGCGGATGTCCTCGAGCCCCTGGTCCAGCCGGTCCTGGTGCGTCCGGAAGGACAGGACGCAGATCCGCAGCGCGAAGCGGCCCCGCAGGAGGGTGCCGGTCAGGTAAACGCGCTTGCGGGCATTGACCCGCTCGAGCAGCGTCCGGTTGAGCCGGTCGAGAGCGGGCCCGTCGAGGCCGGGGCGGACGAGCCGGAAGGCGAGGATCGACAGCTGCGGCGCGGCCAGGATCTCGACGTCCGGCATCGCGGAGAGGACCGCGGCCGCGTGGCGGGCCAGCGCGAGCTTCTCCTCCAGGTTCGCGCGGAAGGGGCCGATCCCGTGCATCTTGATCGGCAGCCACGCGCGCAGGCCGCGGAAGTCGCGCGAGAGCTCGGGCGAGAGCAGGTTGAAATCCACCAGGTCCGGGTCCTCCTGCATCGAGGGCATGTAGTCGCCCGAGAGCGCGTGGGCGCGCTTCAGGGCCTCGCCGTCGCGGACGAGGAGCGCGCCCGTCCCATAGGGCAGGAAGAGGCCCTTGTGCGGATCGAGCACGATCGAGTCGGCCCGTTCGATGCCGGCCATGCGCCGGCGGCCTTCGTCGGTTAAGAGGAAGAACCCGCCGTAGGCGGCGTCCACGTGAAACCAGAGGCCCTCCCGCCTGGCGAGCGCGGCGAGCGCCGCGAGGTCGTCCACCGCTCCGGTGTTCGTGGTGCCGGCGTTGCCGACGACGAGAAAGGGCGTCCGCCCGGCGGCGCGGTCTTCGGAGACGGCGGCGGCGAGGACGTCGGTCCGGATGCGGAAGAGCCCGTCCGAGGCGATCTCTCGGACGTTGCCGGGCGGGAACCCCGCCAGCAGGGCGGCCTTCTGGACGGCGTGGTGGGTCTGGTCCGAGGCGTAGAGAATGCCCGCGAGAAAGTCGTCCGGCAGCCGGGCGCGCCGCGCCGCGACGATCGCCGAGAAAGTCGCGAGCGAGCCCCCGCTCGTGAGGATCCCCCGCGCCTCCGGCGGAAAGCCCGCCAGATCCGCGAACCACCGCACGACGTTGGCCTCGAGCTGCGCGAGGCCCGGGGCCGCCGCGAAGACGCCGACGTACCGGTTCACCGCGTCGGCGACGAGGTCGGCGACGGCGGAGTGGGGAAGCCCGCCCCCGGGGATGTAAGCGAGGTAGCCGGGCCCCGCCGTGTTGAAGCTCTTCGGGATGAGGCGGTCGAAGAGGAGGTCGAGCAGCTCCTCGGCGGGCCGGCCCGATTCGGGGAGGGGCTCGACGAGCGAGCGGGCGAGCGCGGCGCCGCCCGCGGTGTCCGCCGACGGCTGGGCGTCGAGCGAGGCGACGTGCGCGACGACCCGTCCGGCGGCCGCGTCGATGAGGCTCCGGAACGCCGCGGGCGAGAGCTCGAGGCTGCGGTCCTCTTCGGTCACGCGCTCACAGGTGGGCCACCCAGTTCTCGCCGGCCTTCGCGGGCGGCATCCACGGGGGCAGCGGCATGAGGAGCAGCGCGGAGAGCTCGGAGACGAGCGGCTCGTACATCGCGCGCAGCTCTGCGAGCTTCGGTCCCGAGGCCGCGTCGGTCCGCAGCGGGATGCGGGCGGCCTCGAGCTGGCCCCGCAGGAGCGCGAGGGACTCGGCGGGCAGCCGGTCGGGGACCGGGGCCCGCGGCTTGCGGTTGAGCACGCGGGCGAGGTCGGCGACCGCGTGCCGCGCCATCGCGAACGTCAGCCTCGCCTGGCGCCGGCAATCCGTGTCGAGCACCGCGAGGACGAGCGCGCAGGCGTCGAGAACCGCCGTCATGGCCGCGACCCAGGACTGGTTGTCGTGCTGGGAGCGGTAGAAGGCGAGCACCGGAAAGGACACGTGACTCTCGAGCAGCTCCGCCGCCGAGCGCTCCCAGTCCCGCAGCAGCTCGACGAGGTCGTCCGTCCCGCCATCGCCGAGGTGGCGCCGCAGCAGCTCGACCGCGGTCGGCGGTGAGCCGGCGCGGGCGTCGAGCAGCGCGATGGCGGCTTCTCGCCGCGAGAAGGCCTGGGAGACGACGGGCAGGTATCCGATGACGAGGGCGAGGAAGC
Source organism: Thermoanaerobaculia bacterium (assembly GCA_041912555.1). GTDB lineage: Bacteria > Acidobacteriota > Thermoanaerobaculia > UBA5066 > Gp7-AA6 > DAHUXD01. The sequence goes on along the minus strand of JAYRMU010000006.1, from coordinate 15,569 downwards.
CGAGGCCGATGCCGGACTCGAAGACCGTGAGGAAGCGCCCCGCGGGCGAGTGCGGCACGACGTCGCCGAGGCCGAGAGTGAAGAGGGTCGTGCCGCTCATGTAGAGCGTCGTCATGAAACTCTCGCTGCCGTCCGGGGAAGACATGCGGGAGCCCGCGCCCCACTGCATCAACCCGAACGCGACGACCATCGAGAAGGCCCAGAGGCCGATGAGAAGCAGCAGCCACAGCGGTCCGTAGACGGTCAGGAAGTTCTCGCGCCGGTTGCCTCCGGTCAGGCGGCGCGCGATCGCGCGCCAGGAGGGCCAGCTCAACCAGTAGAAGAGGACGGTCAGCCGGTTGCCGCGCGAGACGCGGCGCGACAGCACCATGGTCTCGAAGGCGTCCCAGAGCGTCCCGACGAGAAGGAGGGCGCCGCCGAGGATCGTGACGATCGAGATCTCCGCGCGGATCACGACGCCATTGAATCACTTTCGGCGCCTCCCGAAAAAAGAGCGCCCCGCCGCGGGGCGGGGCGCGGATGGAGAGGCCGATCGTGTCAGCGGGTCTGGGCGTCGTGCTTCTGCGCGTAGATCGAGCGGGAGATTCGGTTCTGCTGGTGCTCGAGGCGGGCGCGCTCGCCCGGCGTGAGCGTGCCGCCGTTGGCGGCGCGCATGTCGTGGATCTCGCGATTCAGGTGCGCCTCGCGGCCCTCCAGGCGCGAGGTTTCGCGCGCCGTGAGCTGGCCGCTCGAGACTCCCTGCGCGATGCGCTGCTGCTGGCGCTCCTGGCGGTTGTGGATGACACCCGCCCGGGCCGGCTCCGCGGCGAGCAGCGAGACGGCGAGTGCGGATCCGAGGACGAGAGCGAAAGTCGGTTTTCCGTTCATGTATCTTGCCTCCGGGAGATTCGACGAACGGCATGGGGGCAGGTTTACGGGCCGCGGCGCCCGCGCGCCCGGGGCGCGGGGCCGGCTCCCTGCTCGTCGTCGGCGCGTCGCTCGCCGCGGGGTGGCGGGCATGGCCCCTCGGCCGGGCCTATTTCGAAAAGCTCGCCGCCGGACACGGGGCGCCTTCCCTCGCGGCGGCCGCCGCCGCGGCCGCGATCGCCGGGGGCGTCCTGTGGATGGGACTCTGGCGGCGGCCGGCGCCGACCGTCGCCGGAATCGCGGCCCTCGCGCTCGTCCTGGCGGTCCTCTCCGGAAACGCCGGCGCCCTGGCAATCGCATCGCTGCTTCTCTTCGCCACGCTCTGCGCGGGGGATCTGGCCGTGCGGCTGCTGCGCGGGGCGGACGCGGGCGCGGGGGATCTCGCGTCGGTGTTCGCCGCGGGCCTCGTGACCGTCGGGCTCGCGGTGCTTCTGCTCGGCGAGGCCGGGCTCCTGTCGCGCGGCACGCTCGCGGCCGCGCTCGCCCTCGCCGTGGCCGCGCGCGCGCGGCGGCTGCGCGCGCTCGCCCGCCTCGCGGCCGGCGCGGCGCGTCTTCCGCGGGGCGGCGCTCCGCCGTGGCTCGAGGCCGCCTGGCTCGCGTTCGCGGCGCTCGTTCTCGTGGCGGCGTGGGCCGCGGCGCTGGGGCCCGACGTTTCGTGGGACGGCGTCGCGTACCACCTGCCGGAAGCCCGCGACGTGGCCGCGGCGGGGCGCGTCGCGCCGATCGCCGACCTGGCGCCGCAGTCGCTCCTCTGGAGGAACCACGACGCGTTCCTCTCGCTCGCCTTCTTCTTCGGAGGGGAGCGCGTCGCGGCCCTGCTCCAGTTCGCCGTCGGTCTCGCGGTCTTCGGCGCGAGCCTCGCGCTGGCGCGGCGGGTCGGGACGCGCCGCGGCGGGCCGCTCGTCGTCCTCGCGCTCGCGGCGTTTCCGACCGCGATGCTCCAGCTGCACGCGACGTACGTCGACTGGCCGGCGGCCCTGATGGTCGCCGCGGCCGCCGCCGAGCTCGCCGCGGGCCGGGGCGACGCCGGGCGGCTGCGCCTGGGCGCGTTCCTCTTCGGTGGAGCGGTGGCGACCAAGGTGTTCGCCCTCGCCGCGGCGCCCGCCCTCGCGATCCTGGCCCTGCGCGCACGACCGTCCGTCCGGCGCGTCGCCGGGGCGGCCGCGTGCTTCGCGCTCGCGCTCGCGCCGTGGATCGCCTGGAGCGCGCGCCGCGCCGGCTCGGTCGTCGCTCCCTACGCCGATTCGCCCGCCGAGCTCGCCGCGCGCGTGGCGGGCGGCCACTACTTTTCGACGTCGCCGGCCTCGGGCGCGGCGGCGCCGCCCGTGCCGCTCGGCCGGAGGCTCGAGCGGGTCCTGACGCTTCCCTTCGACCTGGTGTTCCACTCGAGCCGGTTCGAGGCCAACGGCGACGGCTACAACGGGATCTTCGTCCTCGTCGCGCTCGTGGGCGTGGCGGGCTGGGGCGTGCGGCGGGCAGGGTGGTTCGTTCTCGCCGCGCTCGCGGCGGCGATTCCCTGGTCGATGTTGTATCTCCCCTCGGTGCGCTATCTCTTTCCCCTCTACCCGCTGTATGCCGTGTTCGTCGCGCAGGGGCTCGAACGGCTCACCGCAGGGTTCGCGGGGCGTCCCGGGGCCGCCGCGGGGCTCGCCCTCGTCGCGAGCGCCGCGGCCTTCCCGGTGCAGTTCGGGTCGAGCGGTCTCGAATGGAGGACGGCGCTCGGCCTCCTCTCCCGGGAGGAGGCTCTCGCCGCGCGCCTGCCGGACATCCCGCTCGAGCGGCGGCTTGGCCCCGGCGACCGCGTCGTCTTCCTCGGCGAGCACGACCGCTACTACTGTCCGGCCTCCGCCGCCTGGCGGGACGACTACCAGCCCGTCGTCGCGTGGGGCGCCGACCCGGCGGCGTGGGCCCGCGGCCTGGACGAGCTCGGGATCACCTACGTCCTGTTGCGGACGGACCGCCGGCCGGGGGCCGCCCCGCTGCTCGACGCCCTGGCGGGGCGCCTGGAGCGCGTGGGGGACAACGGTCCGGCGGTGCTCTACCGGGTCCGGCGCGGCCCCGCTGCGGTAGAATGAAGGCTCCAGCGCCCATGACGGAGCCGATCGGTTTCCGCGAGACGACGACGGAGGCTTCCCCGATGGCGGGGCAGCTTCGGGATGCGGTTGCCGTGCGCTTCGACCCTTCCCGCCGGGTCATGCTCCGCTTCCAGGTCGCGTTGCCCGATGACCAGGCGCTCGAGGCCCTGCGGTACGCCCGGCGGGCGATGATCCGCGAGGAGCGAACCCGCGGCCTCGAATGGGACGAGCCTTCGATGGAGGACCCTTCGATTGCCGGCCACGAGCTGCGCTGGTTCGCGCTCGCGTCCCAGGCCGCGTGGTGCCGCCAGAAGGTCGCCGAGCTGGTGGAGCGGGCCAACCGCGCCCTCGAAGACCTGAACGCCGCCCGCTGAGCCGCCGGCCCGAGCGTTACCCCTGGTAACACTTTCGCCGTTCCGGGGCGCGGCCGCGACCTCGTCCCGTGCCGTAAATCGCTCCGCGGCGAGCCCTTTGCGGGGGACCGCGTCGCGCGGCACGGCGTTCGCTATGACCTCAGGCGATGGCCCTTCGCATTGGCTTCTCGGAGATCGAGGCGACGGAATCGATCGTTCCGTCGTCCGGTTCGACCGCGCCCGCCCTGGCCGACCCGGCCGTGACGCTTCGCTTTCGCCTCGTCTCGGCCGACGACCGCAGTCTCGAGGCGCTTCGCTACGCGCGGCGCGCCATGCTCCGGGAAGAATGGACGCGCGGGACCGAAGAGGGCGAGCCGTCGCTCGAGGAAGCGGTGTTCTCGGCGTTCGACGTGGTCTGGTCGGTGCCGGCGTCCCGGCGCGCCGTCTGTCGCGCCAAGCTCGAGGAGCTCGTCGATCGCGCCAACCGTGCCCTGGCCGAGGTGGCGGGAGCGGGACGGCCGCTGCGCGTCGCGGCGCGGCCGCGAACGCCGTAAAATCCGTGGGATGAGCGGCCGCCGCATTCGCCGTCTGGTTCTGCTGGCCCTCGTCGTCGGCGTCGGGTACTGGGTCTACAAGGACCGTCCGACCGCGACGGGCCTGATCGACGACATCACGAGCCCGCTCATGGGCTCGAAGGCCGCGGTCAAGACGTCCGAGCGCAACCGCGCCGTCGGCGAGGCCTCATCCGTCATCTCCGAGCAGACCGACGTGAAGGTCGGCACGCTGCACGAGGGGATGACGACCGCGGAGGTGCGCGACCTGCTGGGCGCCCCCGAGCGGGTCGAAAAGGACGAAACGCACGGAGCCGGCGGAAGCCGCTGGATCTACGCCAGCCTCAAGCGCGTCCTGGTGTTCCAGGACGGGCGCGTCGTCTCGATCGTCATCGACTAGCCCCCCGCCCGGCGGCGGCTGCCGCCGCTCCGTAGAGGCCCAGCTTCGGATCGAGCACCACGCGCACCGGAATGGCGGCGAGCAGAGCTTTCATCGGCGGCTTGTCGTGAAAGGCGCGCAGGAACGCGGGCCGGCGCAGAGCGGGCAGGATCTTGGGCGCGATGCCCCCGGCCAGAAAGACCCCTCCCGTCGCGCGATACTGGAGCGCGAGATTCCCCGCCTCCGAGCCGTAGATTTCGACGAAGAGATCGAGCGCGGCCCGGCACCGGCGGTCTTTTCCCGAGAGGGCGAGCCGGCTGATCGCCGCAGCCGGGTCTTGCGCCTCCGCGATCTCTCGGGCCGCGCTGCTGCGCGCTCGCGCGAATCCTTCCCCGCCGAGAAACTCGTAGAGCAGGACGAGCCCCGAACCGGAGAGGATGCGCTCGCGCGTGACGCGTCCGAATCGGGCCCGGAGGAACCCGGCGAGACGATCTTCGATCGGTCGCCGGGGGCCGAAGTCGACGTGGCCCCCCTCGGACGGGACGACCGCCACCGAGGTCCCGTCGCGCACCAGGCCGGCCTGGCCGAGTCCCGTTCCCGCGCCCAGCAGGGCGATCGGGCCGCGGGCGTCGGGCCGTCCCCGCGCCAGGGTCGCCGCCTGGCGCGGGCGGAGAAAGCGCAGGCCGAGGGCGTTCGCGCCGAAGTCGTTGACGAGGATGACCCGGCGAATGCCGATTCCGCGCGCCAGGTGCGTTTCGTCCAGCCGCCAGCTCAGGTTCGTGACCTTCGAACGGCCGTCGCGAACGGGGCCGGCCACACCGAAGCCGGCCGCGGCCGGCCTCGTCCGTTCCGCCGACAGGAATCGACGAACCACGTCTTCGAGGCCCGCATGCTCCGCGCTCGCGTACCGTTCGATCCGCAGCACCCGGCAGCGGCTCGCTCCGACCTCGACGAGGGCCAGCGCGGTCTTCGTCCCGCCCACGTCCCCGGCCAGGATGCGCACGGGCGGAAACTACCACCGAGCTCCGGAAGAAGTGGCTTAGCATCCCGGACGCGGAGGGGCCCGTCGACGGGCCCGAGGCCTGGCGCAGAAAAAAAAAGCCCCGGGACGGGGTGGGGCCGCCCGGGGGGCGAAAGGAGGAGGTTGAGAGGTTCCTTTGCTCGCCGTTCTGAGAGTGCAAGCGAGTGGCCACTTCGGGCCAAAGATGCAAGAGTTTTGAATTCAATGACTTACAATATCGCCGCCATCCCAGCGTGACAGGAATTGTCAGCTTCGACAGGCGCCGGAGAGCGACTAATTGCGTTCGCGCGGCTTTCGGAGCGGCCGGCGCTCGTCGGCGCGCCGCGCTCGCCCTCGCCGGCCTCGCCCTGCTCGTGTCGCTCCCGGGCTGCTCCTACATCTTCTCGGAGAAGCGCACCGTCTACCGGTACGACCCGAGCTATGGCGTCGACAGCCCCGAGTTCGTGCGTTCGCTCGACGGCCTCGGCACCGAGATGGTGCCCGGCAACGACGCGCGGCTTCTCGAGAACGGCGACGGGATCTTCCCGGCCATGCTCGACGCCATCGGGCGGGCGAGGCGCTCGATCAACCTCGAGATCTACATCTTCAACCAGGGCTCCGTCGGGTCGCGGTTCGCGGAGGCCCTGGCCGAGCGGGCGCGCGCCGGCGTCGAGGTCCGGATCCTGGTCGACGCCTGGGGCTCGCACCTGGGGCCTCTCGAGACGCAGCTGACCGCGGCCGGCGCGTTCGTGCGCATCTACAAGCCCATCAAGCTGTACTCGATCGACAGCGTGGGGCACCGCACCCATCGCCGAATCCTGACGATCGACGGGAAGATCGGATTCTGCGGCGGCGTCGGAATCGACGACCGCTGGAAGGGCGACGCGCGCGACCCCTCCGAGTGGCGCGACACGATGATCGAGATCGAGGGCCCGGTCGTCCTGCAGCTGCAGCACGTCTTCGCACAGGACTGGGTCCACACGACCGGCGAGGTCCTGAACGGCGACCGCCAGTTTCCCGTCGTCGCTCCCGCCGGAACGATGTCCGCCCAGGCGATCGCCGCCGCCCGCGCGGATTCCATTTCGATGTCCAAGCTCGTGCTCTACATGGCGATCCAGGCAGCCCGCCGCAGCATCTGGATCGAGAACGCCTACTTCGTTCCCGACCGGCAGATCCGCGAGGGCCTCGCCGCCGCCGCGCGCCGGGGCGTGGACGTCAAGGTGATCGTGCCCGGCGCCCACACCGACTCGCCCAACGTCCGCCTGGCGGCGCGCTACCACTACGGAGACCTCCTCGATGCGGGCGTCGCGATCTACGAATACCGGCCGACGATGATGCACAACAAGGTGATGGTCGTGGACGGGATCTGGACGACGGTCGGATCGATCAACTTCGTCAACCGCTCCATGACGAAGAACGCCGAGGTGAACTTCGCCGTGTACGACCGGCGGTTCGCGGCCCAGCTCGAGGCGATGGTGCTCGCGGACCTGGGCCGCTGCGACGTGCTGACCCGGGAGGAGTGGAAGAAGCGCGGGTTCTTCACGCGGGTGGGCGAGCTCTTCTTCTTCCTCTTCGCGGAGAACTACTGAAGGGCCGAGCCTCCATCGAGTAGGATCAGCAGGAATGCTCGAAAACCTGCTCTCGCTCGACCGACCGCTGATCGTCTTCGACACCGAGACGACCGGCACGAATCCGCGCGCCGACCGCATCATCGAGATCGCCTGCCTCAAGGTGCATCCCGACGGGCGGCGGGAGCAGTATCTGCGCCGGATGAACCCCGGGATCCCGATTCCGCCCGCGTCGACGGCGATCCACGGGATCACGGACGCCGACGTGGCGCGGGAGCCGCGGTTTCGCGACGTCGCGCCCGAGCTGGCGGCGTTCCTCTCCGGTTCCGACCTCGCCGGCTACAACATCGCGGGCTTCGACCTTCCGGTCCTGCGCGCCGAGTTCCTCCGGGCCGGGGTGCCGTTCGAGGTCTCCGAGCGGCGCCTGGTCGACGCGCAGCGGATCTTCTTCGCCCGGGAGCCGAGGCACCTCGCCGCGGCGGCGCGCTTCTACTGCCAGTCCGAGCACGCGGGCGCGCACGGCGCTCTGGCGGACGCCGAGATGACGCTGCGCGTGCTCGAGGGGCAGCTCGAGCGCTACGCGGAGCTGCCGCGCTCGGTCGGCCAGCTGCACGAGCTCTTCTGCGCGGGCATCGACCAGGACCTCGACCCCGAAGGGCGGATCCGGCTCGTCAACGGCGAGCCGACGATCAACTTCGGCAAGAACCGGGGAAGGATGCTGCGGGACCTCTCCCGCGAGGAGCCCGGCTTCCTGCGATGGATCCTGAAGGGCGACTTCTCGGAACCGGTGAAGACGATCGCGCGGAAGTATCTGCCGGAAGGAGGCTGACGAGCAGTAAGCCGCAGTAGCGGTCTTTCGTACCTGCCTCCTGCCTCCTGCCCCCCTCCGCCTCCCGCCCCTTACTTCTCCTTGCTCCCCGTCTTCCGGAACCGCAGCGTCTCGCCGCTGTCGACGTTGCGCAGCCGCAGCACTCCGGGCTCGAGGTCGACGCTCCACTTTCCGATCGCGCCGCGCATGGCCAGCGCGCAGGTCGTCGACCCGAGCGTGTCGCCGCCGAACCCGTCGCCGCGCGGGTTCAGGACGAAGCTGCAGGCCGAGGACAGCTCGCGTTCCGTGAACCGGCCGGCGTCGTTCGAGAGGGCGGTCACCTGGGTGTCGAAGTGCGGGATGTACGTGAAGTAGATGTCCTTGCCCTGCGTCTCGAGGCGGATGACGCCCTGCTGCACGACGCTGTCCTTCTCGAACGTCCCCATGATCGAGAGGAACAGGTCGTAGGGGCGGGCGGGCTCCAGGGTGACGGGCGACAGGTTGAGCACGAGGTGATTGCCCGGAGTCGAGCCCTCCCAGGTCCCGGAGAACATCGACGAAATCTGGTAGATGCGCGAGCCCGAGTCCTGGCCGAACGCGGCAGGGACGAAAGCCACAACGAGGAGGACGGCGGCGAAGTGCTTCTTCATCATGCCTCCGTTCGATTGCGATTTCCGTTCCATGTCCGCGGCGCGGCGGATCGTCCGCGCCCGCGGCGGCAAGTGCCCGCAACTCATCGCTTAGCCCCCGGGGCCTTCGCGTCCGCGTCCGCGCCGGGGTACGGGGGCGTCCCCGGCCGGGGACGGAATGCGCCGTTTGCGGGCAGCGCCGCCAGGCCCTTGACCGTGCGCTGGAGCGCCTTCTGGTACGCCTCGGTCAGCGACTCCTTCTCGTTGTCCGAACCGCGGTAGTTGAGCCTCGAGACCTCCTCGTTGGCCTGGAACTCCGTGAGCGTCCGTCCCCCGGAGTTCTGGGCGCGCACGGTCCATTCGACGGCGGCTTCCCAGGACGACTGGTCCTCGAGGACGGAGCGGAAGCGGTGGATCTCGATGACCACGGCGTCGGCGCCTTCGGCCGGCCCCGTCTTCCACTGGCATCCCGGGAAGGACTTCTGGATCCCGTCGCGGATGGCGGCGACGGCCTTGTCCGACCCGACCCGTTCGGCCCGCCGGTCGAGAATCTCGAGCGTCCAGGTCGTGCGGCCTCCCGGGCAGGTGACCTCCGGATCGGAGTAGGTCGCCGGACGCACGGTCGCCGGACCGCACCCCGTGGCGGCAAGGAGCGCGGTTCCTCCCAGGGCGAGCAGCAGTCTCCGTCGCATCGCGTCACTCAGAACGCCGGGAGGCGTCCCGCTTCTTCCGGTTCTTCGCCGCCGAAAGGGCACGGGGGACCGGCTCGCTCCCGTAAAGGGCGGTCATGGCCCGCGCCTCGTCGGCGAGGTCCGCGACGAGCTCGGGGGGCGAGAGGGCGCGCGCGTCGCGCCCGTACGCGAGGATGAAACGCCGGGCCTCGCGCAGGGACTCCGCGGGCAACTCCAGGATCGCTCCGCCTTCCTCGTCCGACTCGATCTTCTGCCGGGGATGCCAGACCATCTCGCGCACCTCGCCGGACACCTCCGGCGAGAAGCGGACGCGAAACCGGAAGGCCCGGCCCTTTCCCACGAAGAGCCCGAACGTGTTCCGAAAGAACTCCTCGGCGTCGAAGCTCCTGGGAATCGCGTAGCGCTCCGACGTCAGGCGCGGGTTCTCGATGCGCGCGAGGTAGAAGTTCTTGACCTGCGCCTGGGCCTGGTCTTCGGCGAGGACCATCCAGTCGCGTCCGGCGAGAACGAAGGCGTACGGGCGGATGACGCGCGGCTCGCCGGGGCCCTCGTCGGGCCGGTGATAGCGGATCGACAGGGCAATGCCCTTCTGCAGCGATTCGGCGACGGCCTGCCACGTGTCTTCGCGGACCGGGCGGAACGCCGTGGCGCGCAGGGCCAGCTTCTCGCGGACGATCTCGGGGCGCAGCCGCACCGCCGGAGGCATCAGGCGCGCCAGGCGCTCGTAGCAGGAGCGCAGCGTCCGGGCGAGCGGCGTTCCGCCGAGCAGCTGCAGCACCTGCGCGGCCACGCCGATCGAGAAGAGATCCTGGCCGTCCACCGGAAGGAACGGAAGCACGTAGTCTTCGCGCGAGTACGCGTAGCCGTTCTCCTCCCGGCGGAATTCGATCGGGGCCTCGAGCTCGTCGCGCAGGTAGTCGAGGTCGCGCTGCACGGTCTTCGAGGAGACGGACAGCTCCGCCGCGAGCGAGCTCGTGTTGGGAAAGCGGCCTTCCTTGATTTCGTGGTGGATCGTCTGCAGCCGCCGCCAGAGCGGACGATCCTTGAATGCGCCTTGTCGACCCACGGCGCGATTCTCGGGGCAGGGGAGCGCGAGCGCAACGACGGACTGTCAGAAAGTGTCCTTCGTGTGCGGGCCGACACAGACGCGGATGTTAGCCGCGGGGAAGCCGGATCTCCCAAACCATTGAAAGATAGGCGCTTGCGGGCGCGGTGGTCCGTGGCCCGCGGCTTGCTCGAGAACGGGGATCATGCAGATCCCCTACGATCTCGAGTTCGTGGAGAATCGGCAGCCCGTCGCGGCGCGTTCGGTCGCGTTGCGTCAGCCCCTGATGTGGCGCCAGGAACGCCCTTCAGGCAAGCGCGACGCGCTCGACCGCCTGCTGCACTGGGCGTTCCGGATGATCCACCGGCACGAGAAGTAGTTTCGGGTTGCGAGTCTCAGGTTTCAGGCGGGAGTCCAGGCCCCCTGAAACCTGAAACCTGAAACCTGAAACCCGGCTCGGTCTCGCGTTCCGCTACTTCAGCAGCGGCAGGATCTCCTTGGCCGTTCCCGCTTCCTTGCCGCTCGGATCGAGCTCCAGGTACTTCTGGAGGTGCTCCTTCGCCGAGGCCTTGTGGTTGAGGTTGAAGGCCGCCATTCCCAGGTAGAACTGGGCGTTGGCGAAATCGGGCTTGGCCTCGACGGCCTTGGTCAGCGCCGCCTCCGCGTCCTTCATCTTGCCCTTGTTGTAGGCCTCGATCCCCTTGTTGTAGAGGATCTCGGGCGAGTCGGGGTTGGCCTCCGCGTTGCGGGCGGCCCATTCGGCGGCGGCCTTCTTGTCGCCGCTCTGCTTGGCGGCGTCGGCGAGCATGGGGTACAGATTCGTCAGCGTCGGGTCGAGGTCCACGGCCTTGCCGCCGTACTCGAGCGCCTTCGCCCAGTCCTTCTTCTCGTACGCGAGGCTCGACAGCGCCTGCCAGCCTGCGGGAAGGTCCGGGTTCTTCGCGACGGCCTCGAGGAACTTGGTCTCCGCGGCCGCCCGGTCGCCCTTGTTGATGGCGTCGACGCCGGCGTTGAACGCCTCGACGGCCTGCTCGTTGCCTGACGGAGCGGCCGCCGCGGGCGCGGCGGCGGGCGCGCCCGGCGCCGCCTTGCCCTCGGTGGGCTTGAGGAGCTTCATGTCGACGGTGCCGAGGTCGTTGATCGGGATCTTCTTGTCCTGTCCCGCCGTGACGAACCCTTCCTTTTCGAAGGAGACGTGGTACGGCATCGTGCAGTCGGGCAGCACCATGCTGTACTTGCCCTTGGAATCCGTCTTGACGCTGAGCTTGAACGTCTTGAGGCTCGGCGTCGTGACGAGGACCGCGACGCTGTCGAGCGGCGCCCCGGCGGAATCGGTCACGGTTCCGACGAGCCGGCACTGGGCCGGATCGGCCTGAAGCAGCGCGGCCGAGAGAAAGGCTCCGAGAACTGCGGCGATTCGCACGGTGATTTTCATGGTCTTCCCTCCGGCGGCGCGAATTTCGTCCCGGCCTGCCGCCTCTTCGTCCGGATTCTATGGGAGTCGGGCCCCGGAACGGAAAACGTCTCCGGGGAGGCCGGGATTCCGGGCCGCCGCCCGGGTCAGGACGGGGATCGCCCCGGGGACGCGGGGCGCCGGGGCAGGGCCTCGAGCACCTCGCCGACGGCGCGGTAGCGCCCCATCGGCATCACGTGGATGCCCCGGGCCATCCCCGCGATCCCGGCGGCGAGCTCCCGCGCGATGGCGATGCCCTCCGCCCGCTCGTGCTCGGAGCCCTTTTCGGCGGCTCGGCGCATCCGCTCCTGGATCGCGGGCGGCACGACGATCCCCGGGACCTCGTTGGCGAAGAAGAGCGTCTGCTTGAGCGAGAGGAGCGGGATGAGCCCGACGAGCACCGGAATCGCCCGCGCCTCCGCCCGCGCGAGAAACCCCGCGAGGACCTCGAGGTCGTAGACCGGCTGCGTCTGGGCGAAGGTCGCGCCCGCCTCGATCTTGGCGCGCAGCTTGGAGAACTCGACGTCCTGGTCGGCGGCGGCCGGGTTGGCGGCGCAGGCGACCGCGAAGCGCGTCGCCGCCCCGATGGCGTTGCCGGCCAGGTCCGCTCCCGCGTTGAGGCCCTTCGCGATGCGCAGCAGGCCGAGCACGTCCACCTCCGAGACCTGCTTGGCCTGGGGATAGTCGCCGATCTTCAGCGGGTCGCCGCCGAGGCAGAGGATCGCCTTGACACCGAGCCCCGCCGCGCCGAGCAGGTCGGACTGGAGGCCGAGGACGTTGCGGTCGCGGGTGGTGATCTGGACGACCGCGTCCAGTCCCGTCTCGCGCTGGATCAGGGCCGCGACGGCGATCGAGGACATCCGCAGGCGCGCCATCGGGTTGTCGGTCACGTTGACGGCGTCGACGCCTCCCGCCTTCATCAGGCGCGCGCCCTCGATGGCCGCCGAGGAATCGGCCCCCTTGGGAGGCTCCACTTCCGCCGTGACGACGAACTCGGTCTCGTCGGCGAGCTTGCGCTTCAGGCGCGACGTCTCGACGGCGGCCTCGGCGAAGTGCTCGACCTCGGCCTCGACGACGACGGACGCCGGCCGCGCGGCGAGGGAGCGCTTCGCGCCGGAGACTTCGCGGGCCATCGCGCGGATGTGCTCGGGCGTGGTGCCGCAGCAGCCGCCCACGATGGCGGCGCCCGACGCGACGAACGCCGCCGCGTACTCGCGCAGGTAGTCCGGGGACGAGAGGTAGACGTTGCGTCCGTGCACGACGCTCGGGTAGCCGGCGTTGGGCATGACGGACAGCGGGACGGCGATCGCCGAGGACAGCTTCGAGAAGACGTCGTGGGTCTCCTGGGGGCCGAGGGTGCAGTTCATCCCGACCGAGTCCGCCCCCGCCAGCGCCAGGGTCGCGAGCGCGTGGGAGGCGTCCTCGCCGAACGCCGTCCGGCCGTCGGCGAGGAACGTCATCTCCGCGACGATCGGGATCGCGGAGGACAGCCCCCGGACCGCCCGCACCGCCTCGGCCGCCTCGAGCAGGCTGCCGAAGGTTTCGAGAAGCACGAGGTCCACTCCGGCGTCGAGCAGGATGCGGGCCTGCTCTTCGAAGAGCTCGCGCACCTGGGTCAGGTGGAGCGAGCCGTAGGGCTTCACGAGAGCTCCGAGCGGGCCGATGGAGCCCGCGACGAACACGAGCTCGCCCGAGGCGGCCTCGCGGGCCAGCCGCGCGCCCTCGCGGTTGATCTTCTCGAGCGAATCGGCCCACTCGTGCGCCGTCAGCTTGACGCGGTTGGCGTCCCAGGTGTTCGTCGTGATGATCCGGGCGCCGGCGGCGACGTAGTCGTCGTGCACCTCGCGGACGGAGTCGGGGTCGGAGAGATTCAGGGGCGAGCGCGCCTGGTCGGGCGACGCGCCCCGCGAGGTCAGGAGCGTCCCGATCGCGCCGTCGGCGAGCAGGACCTCCTCGGCGAGGGTCTTTCGGAAGTCTTTCTTCATTTCGTGAGCGACAAAAAAGCCTCTCGATGCGAGAGGCGCCGGCCCTGACGGCCCAATCGCGGCGCCCCCTCATCTTTTTCTCCGCTGGGAGAATTCCGGATTTGGCACCTGTCGACGCCGCGCCGCGATGCGCGGATCCGGTTGCCGTGGGGTCGTCGGGCCGGTCCCTCGCCCACTCTGGATGTGGCCGGGTCGCCGCGGGGCGGCCCGGACGGGTCAAAGAGCTTCCGCCACGGTAAACCCCCGGCCGGGGGCTGTCAACGCCCGCGGTAGAATGGTGCGTCCTCACGGGTCGGGCGATCCGTCGGCTCCTCGCGAAAGGAGCCGGAGATGTTCCCGATTCTCGCCCTGTCTCTCCTCGGTCTCTTCGCCGGCGGTCCGCCCGCCGGAGCGTGGGACGAGATCCGCCTCACCGTCTTCCGGGACCCGTACACCTCGAGCGATCAGGTCACCCTGTGCCGCGTCCGGGCGGACAACCTCGGGAGCCGGAGCTGGTCCGGCCGCGCGCTCGCCTTCGAGGTCCGCGCCCTCGGCGCGGGGTCCGACGCCCGCGCGCGCGGCCGGTTCGGCCTCACGCTCGAGCCGCACGGATCGCTCGAGACCCTGGTCGCTCTGCCCGGACGGCACGATCGATTCGAGGTCGTCCCGGTCGCGCCCCGGGAGCCCGGCGAGCGCGAGCAGAAAGTGCGGCGCAAGCCGGCCCGGCGCAAGCCGGGAACGGCCCGGTCGAGTTCGCTACAATGACCGCGCATGAAAGTCCTCGTCGTCGGCGGGGGAGGGCGCGAACACGCGCTCTGCTCCTCGCTCCACCGGAGCCCGTCGGTCCAGGAGATCCTCTGCGCGCCCGGAAATCCCGGCATCGCCGAGGTGGCCGACTGCCTTCCCGTGGCCGCGGGGGACATCGTCGAGATCGCCGATCTCGCCGAGACGCTCCACGTGGACCTGACGGTCGTGGGGCCGGAGCTTCCGCTCTCGCTCGGCATCGTCGACGAGTTCACCAAGCGCGAGCTCCCGATCTTCGGACCGTCCCGCCTCGCGGCCCAGATCGAGACCTCCAAGGTCTTCTCCAAGGAGTTCTTCCGCCGCCACGGGATCCCGACGGCCGAGGCGAGCGTCTGCCAGACGGCCGACGAGGCGCGCAAGGCCATCAAGCGCTACGGGTTTCCGGTCGTGCTCAAGGCCGACGGCCTGGCCGGCGGCAAGGGCGTGCTGATCATCGAATCCGAGGAAGACGCGGACCGGGCCCTGCGGCTCTTCTTCCAGGAGCGCGTCTTCGGCGCGGCCGGCGATCGCATCGTGGTCGAGGAGTTCCTGCGCGGACAGGAGGCCTCCTTTCTCGTTCTCTTCGACGGCGAGGCCGCCGTGCCGCTGCCGACCGCCCGCGACTACAAGAAGGTCTACGACGGCGACCGCGGCCCCAACACCGGCGGCATGGGCGCGCATTCCCCGGCCGGCGTGCTCAACGCCGAGACCGCGTCCCAGGTCCTGAAGGACATCCTCTGGCCGACGTTTCGGGGGCTCCAGGCGGAGGGACGCGGCTTTCGCGGCGTCCTGTACGCCGGCCTGATGCTCACGGATTCGGGGCCGAAGGTGCTCGAGTACAACGCGCGTTTCGGAGATCCGGAGACGGAAGTGATCCTGCCGCGGGTGACGTCCGACATGGCCGAGGTCCTCCTCGCGGCTGCCCGCGGGGGGCTCGGCCGCTTCCTCCCCCTCGAGGTCAAGAGCGAGGCGTGCGTCGGGGTCGTGCTGTGCGCGGGCGGATATCCGGGCAACCACGAGCGCGGGCGGCCGATCACGGGGCTGGCCGAGGCGGCCCGCATGCAGGGCGTCGAGGTGTTCCACGCCGGCACCGCCCGCGACGGCGACCGCCTCGTCACCGCGGGGGGCCGGGTCCTCGTCGTCACGGCCATGGCCGCGTCGATGACCGAGGCCGCCGCCCGCGCCTACGAAGCCGCCGATCGCATTCACTTCGAAGGCAAGCAGATGCGCCGCGACATCGCGGCCGGCGGGATTCGGCCGAGCCGGATATAAAACGTCGCCTCCGCTGCACGTCGCCGCCCCGGCGGTGCGGGGTCTGCGCCCCGGCGGGGCCCCCCGCCCCCCCCCGCGCCCCCCCCCGCGG
>JAYRMU010000005.1:0-243452 GCA_041912555.1 Thermoanaerobaculia bacterium | reverse complement strand
GCGTTCCTGCCCGGCCCGGAGCCCCGCCTGCTCGCGACGATCGGCGAAAGCGCGGACCGCGGCGAGCTGGCGATCGTCGCGTCGAAGTCCGTCCGCAAGCTCGGCATATCCCCGGGGTTCACGGATTTCGCGGTCGCGATCTCTCCCGAGGGCGATGCGTTCGCGTACCGGACGGGCGCCCGCGAGATCGCCCTCTGCCGGTTCGAGAAGCCGGCCTGCCGGAAGGTCTCGCTCTCGCGGGACGAGGCGCCGATCCAGTGGAGCGCCGATGGCCGGTTTCTGTACCTCCGCGACTTCGTATACGGTCTGATCCCGGTCCGCGTCTCGCGCTACGAGATCGCGACGGGCGCCGAGACCGAGTGGCGGATGCTCGGGCCCGAGGATCCGGCCAATTTCATCGGCGTCGGAGGCCTCTTCGTCTCGCGCGACGGAGAGAGCTACGGCTTCGACGCTCAGGGAGTTCTCGACTCGAGCCTCTTCGTGGTCGAGGGGTTGCGCTGAGGAGGCCTCGAGCCTAGCCGCTGTCAGCCAGAGAGGGAGCGCCAGCGCGGGTCACCTCCGCAGCGCCGCGATTCCCGCTACGGCGAGCGCGACCAGCGCGCATCCGAGCCCGAAGGTCGAGAGCATGGGGACGCTCGCCGTGCTTCCCGTCGCGAACCTGCCGATCTGGTTCGCCGCGAACTCGGTGAACCACAACGCGCCATCCGGCCCGGTGACGATCCCGATCGGAAAGGCTCCCGAGGTCGGGACGGGGAATTCCGTGATCACGCCGGAGGGAGTGATCCGCGCGATGGCGGCGAAGAGGGTGAAGGACTCCGTGAACCAGACGTTTCCGTCCGGACCCGGCGTGATCATGGAGGGGTCGATGTCACTCGTCGGAGTCGGGAATTCGGTGATGACGCCGGAGGTCGTCGCCCGGCCAACCCTGCTGGCGAATTGCTCGGTAAACCACAGGTTTCCATCATGACCCGCGGCGATCCCCGTGGGGAAGCTGGCGGACGTCGGAATCGGGAACTCCGAAAAGACGCCGGACGTCGAGACGCGGCCGATCTGGATGGCGGACTGCTCGGTGAACCAGAGGTCCCCGTCCGGACCAAGGCAGATTCCCGCCGGGGCGCTGGCGGAGGTCGGCGCCGTGAACTCCGTGATGACGCCGGAAGGGGTGATGCGCCCGATCGAGTTCCCGAGGTTCTCGGTGAACCACACGTTGCCGTCCGGTCCGGCGGCCGTGGCGAACGGGGCGCTCAGCGGAGTCGGCACCGGAAACTCGGTGACGACACCGGAAGGCGTGATCCGGCCTATCTGGTTTGCCGCTCCCTCGGCAAACCAGAGGTTGCCATCGGGGCCCGCGGCGATGAAGTTGAGGCCGCTGTTCGCGGTGGGCACAGGAAACTCGGTCACGACGCCGAGCGTCGTGATGCGCCCGATCTTGTTCACGTTCTGCTCGGTGAACCACAGGTTCCCGTCTGCCCCGACCGCGATGCCGAAGGGGCCGCTCGCGGGCGTCGGAATCGGAAACTCCCTGAACGTCTGAGCCAACGCAGGAGGGCAGAGGGCGGCGAGCAGAATTGCGGCCACGCCGCAGGCGACAGCCACTCGGCCCCGACTCTCGGATCGGCGTTCGCGCGGGTTGGCACGGGGCCTGTCGGGAATTCGTGCGCTTCTCATGGTTGCCTCCTGCCTCGCATGTCCATCCGGAGAACCACCTGTCGTCGTCACGCCATGTGGAAGGCCTTGACCAGGAACGTCGCCATCTGCCCTCGGTTGACCGGGCTCGTCGGGCAGTAGAGCGGCGGCGAGACCTGGCAGCCTCCCGTGACCCCCTCCGCGTGGAGCTGCTCGACCCAGTCGGTGAACGGTCCGGGGCAGGGCACGTCGCCGAATCCGCCAATGCACGCGGGCGGCGCGTAAGCGGGTCCGTGCTCGGTCTTCAGGAGAAACACCGCCATCTGCTGGCGCGTCACCGCGGCCGCCGGGCAGTAGCCTCCGCCGCAACCGGCCGTGATGCCCTCCGTCGCGAGCTGCTCGATCCAGTCTGAGAACGGCCCCGGACACGGCACGTCGGCGAAGACACCATGGCACGCGGGCGGCGCGTATGCCGACCCGTGCTCGGCCTTCAGCAGGAACACCGCCATCTGCGCGCGCGTGACCGGCGAGGCCGGGCAATAGGTCCCGCCGCCGCACCCGGCCGCGACGCCGGCGCGGAAGATCTTCTCGACGTCGCCATGGAACATGTTGTTCTGCGGCACGTCCAGGAAGTCGGCGAACCAGGCGGCCGGCAGCGTTACCGACGTGGCGTCGTCGGGATTTGCGACCGTGACGTCGTTCAGGCTGCCGGGGATGAGAACGGGCGTGCTCGCCCCGATTCGTCCCTGATCGATCACCGAAGCCGTGAGCGCGTTCACGCCCCCGATCGACGCGCCCGAATTGGGCGCGAATCCTGTCCCCTCGATCAGAACCGACACGTAACCCGCCGCGGAGCCGGACGCCGGAACGACGCCGAGGAGCGTCAAGGGAATCGGAGGGCCGATGCGGAACACGACCCCGGTGCCTCCGGCGCCGCCGGTCGTCGTCGTGCCGTACACGTTGCCCGCCGCATCGAGGTAGAGAGGCGC
The DNA here is from genome assembly GCA_041912555.1 of Thermoanaerobaculia bacterium. Classification (GTDB taxonomy): domain Bacteria; phylum Acidobacteriota; class Thermoanaerobaculia; order UBA5066; family Gp7-AA6; genus DAHUXD01. The sequence goes on along the minus strand of JAYRMU010000005.1, from coordinate 240,837 downwards.
CTCCGGGGCCGCGCCATCGGGTCCCGCGAATTCGTGCAGCGTCGTCAGGGCCCATCCCTTCGAGGCGTCCAGGCGGAAGACGGTCCCCTTGCCGCCCGCCCCGCCGCCGATCGTCGTCCCGTAGAGGTTCCCGGATCCGTCCGCGACCAGGCCGGCGCCCGGCCAACCCCCGTCCGTGAGCTGGAACGTGTGGAGCGGCGTCAGCGCGTAGCCGTTCGAGGCGTCGAGCTCGAACACCGTTCCGTAGACGTCGACGGCCCCGTTGCCGTTCGTCGTTCCGAAGAGGTTCCCGGAGGGATCGGCGATGAGGGACCCCGTCGGTCTGCTGCCGTCGACGTCGGAGAAGTCGTGCAGGGTCGAAAACGCGAAGGCATTCGACGCGTCCAGCTTGAAGACCGTCCCGAAGTACTGGAACGCGCCGCCCCCTCCGGTCGTTCCGTACAGGTTGCCCGACGCGTCTCGCAGGAGGGCGCCGGAGGGGTACGCCCCGTCCGAATACGAGAATTCGTGAAGCGGCGCCCAGCCGAAGTCGCTCGACGCGATGAGCTCGAACACCGTGCCTGAGGCGAACGTGCCCGTGCCGCCCGAGTTGGTCGTGCCGAAGAGGTTGCCCGACGGATCGGCGACGACGGAGCCGAGCGGCGACTGACCGTCGCCGAACGTGAAGTCGTGGAGCGCCGTCAGGGCGTAGCCGTTTCCGGCGTCGAGCCGGAACACGGTGCCGTCCTGACTGTTGAGGTTCGGGCCTCCTCCGAGCGTGGTCCCGATGAGATTCCCCAACGCGTCGGCCAGCAGGCCCGCGCCCGGCATCTGCCCGTCGAGCGAGGCGAAGCTGTGCAGGGTGGTCAATTCGAACGTCTCGCCGTCGAGGCGGAACACGGAACCGAAGCCGTTGCCGCCGCCGTCATGCGTCGTTCCGTAGAGGTTGCCGGTGGCGTCCGCAATCAGGGCTCCCAGGGGATTCGCCCCGTCGGTGATGCCGAAGCGCGCGAGCGTCGTGAGAGAGTAGCCGGCCGAGGCGTCCAACCGGAACGCCGTCCCGTAGTAGCCCGGAATGCCGCCGCCGATTCCGCTGTCGGGCGTGGTTCCGTACAGGTTGCCGGACGAATCCAGGAGCAGAGAGGCGGCGCCGGGATGGGCCCCGTCCTCGTCGTCGAAGCTATGAAGGGTCGTCAGAGCGAAGACGGGTGACGCGCTGATGCGGAACACGGTTCCATACCCGAATTCGCCGCCGGATCCGGTCGTCCCATAGAGAGACCCGGAGGCGTCGACGATCAACTCCGAGCCCGGGGCGGACCCATCGAAGCCCTGAAAGTGGTGGATCGTCGAGAAAAAGTGACCGACGCCGGCACCGATCCGGAAAACGGTGCCGTAGGAAGATTGCCCGAGCCCCGAAATCGTAGTCCCATAGAGGTTGCCGCCGTCATCCGCCGTGAGTCCCGCGCGAGGACTCCAGCCGTCCGTGCCGTCGAACGTGTGAAGCGTGCTCAGCGCGTAGCCGGCCGAGGCATTCAGCATGAAGACCGTGCCGTAGTTCTCCCCCGAGCCGCCCTCGGACGTCGTGCCGTAGAGATTGCCCGTCGCGTCGGCAAGCAACGCGCCATACGGTTTCGCGCCGTCGGCTCCGGTGAAGCTATGAAGTCTCGTCAGCGTGTAACCGCTCGCGGCGTCCAGTCGGAACACCGCGCCCTTGTTCATCGCCCCGCCGCCGAGCGTGACGCCATACAGGTTGCCCGACGCGTCTTTCAGGAGTCGGCCCGTGGGCGCCGAGCCTTCGGAGGGAGCGAAATCGTGCAGGGTCGTCAGCGCGTAGCCGGCAGCCGGGTCCAGGCGAAACACCGTTCCAGCCGAGCTCGCCCCTCCGCCGAACGTCGTGCCGTAAAGGAAGCCCGACTCATCGACGATCAGGCCTGTCGACGGTCCGGCACCGTCGGGTCCCGCGAAGGCATGAATCACGCGGATCGCGTAACCCCGCGCCGCCTCGAGCTCGAAAACGGTGCCGTAGCCGTACAGGCCGCCCTGGCTCGTGGTTCCGAAGAGATTTCCGGCAGCGTCGGACACCAGGGAGCACTGAGGGCTGATCGGTGGAGGGGGATCGAAGCTGTGCAGGACCTGGTAGGGTGCCGCGGCCGTGGACACGCGGAACGCGAGTCCGAGCGTCGGGCCGAGCCAGAACGCGAACCGGCGGGGCGATGCGAACTTCATTGTCCTCTCCTCGGATCGGAGCTCGCCGGAGGTGGTGACTTTCCGGCCATCGGCCGACCGGTGTTTCCAATCGCCGGTCTTCGCGGGGACAAGATCGGCGATCAGCGGGGCCCGGGATGACGGGCACGGTCGTCACCGCGCTACCTCGAACGAGTCACAGAGCCTTGTCTTGTGCGAAGCATGTGCCATTCGGTGGCGCCGGTCACAAGTGTCTGCTTCGGAGGACGTTGGACTCAGCTCGGCGAGCCTGTCGGCGGAGAATCGATTCGAAAATCGTTACCTGTGGTAACAAATCGGAGTCATTTGGATCGTTGGAGAGTGCGTCTCACGCATCGAGTAGCGAGCACGAACGACTCGATGCGATTGTCGTGCAGACTGGAAACTCGATTCGGGACGCGGCTCGAGGTCGGAGCCTCAACCCTTTCCCCCCGCGGAAGGTCTCACCCCGCGCTTGCTGGTCGAGGCAAGCAGGAGACCGGCGGCAAAGGCCGCCGCCAGGTGCTTGAGCGAGTGCCCGCTCACGACCCTCAGTGAGTCGAAGATGGGTTCGTCAAGAGCTTCCAGCAGCTTGGCCACTCCGTAGATGCCGAGCACGCCCCACAGGAGCGACACGCGCGTCAGACGCGAGGGGAACAGGATGATCAGGAGCGGCGCCAGGACCATCGGAAGAAACTGCACCAGGAGGTAGGGTCTGAGATCGCCGTGCCCGCGACGCCCGGAAAGCCACCAGTAGCCGACCGACAAGACGCCAGCGACGATGAGCGGCAGGAGCAGTCGAGCGCCGACGTCCGGTCCGATCTGCTCACAGATCAGGATCGCGAGAAACGCCATGAACGTGATCGCCATCGGAAGTCGGTCCCAGACGAGAGTGCTATCGGACGGATCCGAGTGGTAGTACCCGGAACCGAGGGCAACGAGAACCGTTCCCGCGAAAGAACGCGGCATAGGCCGGACGGAGGGCGGGGAGAACGCCGGCCATGGGTCGACGGGAGAGCGCGAGAAGCCCGCCTGCGCCGACGACCAGGAACGGGGCGTTCGAAATCACGTTCCAGAAGTTCGAGACCCCGAGGACTTGCCGTTGATCGGCAAAGCGATGGTAGCTCTCGGACTGAAGAATCGGACCGTGGGCAATGACGGCAACGGCGGCGATCAATGAGGTGCCGAGGAGGATGAGGATTGCCCGGCGACGCTGCGTGGACCCCAGGATTTCTTTGGACATGGGATTGCAGGGCTTTCCTTCAATTCTACGGGGAAAGGAGCAAGTCCACGGTGGAGAAGTTCGGGTCGCGGACCAAACCGCGTTGAGCCGGCCGCACGGAACCGCGGATCCTGCTGGGCGGAATTGCGCTAGGCTGGACGCAACGGATCCAAGTCGACTGAGGCAACCGTCGCGCCTGCGAGACCTGCAAGGGTCGTCACCGCCTGAACCCGGAGGTCGCCCATGGATGAAAGCCCGAGAATGGATTCCCTCGCGAAAGCAGTCAGGACACTCGCCACGGCGGTCTGGTGCCTCGCCATGGGAGTCCTCGGCGTGTTCGCCCTTTACGCATTCACGCTCTACAAGTCGAGGGCGTTCGTTGGGGGTGCGACGTCGGTTTCGACGACGTCGAGTCGCACGACTCATTCGGCAGGTGCGCCCGCCGCGCAGGCGGACGAGAAGCCGTTTCACTCGCTGCCGCTCGAGGAGAAGATCAGCCGCTCGAGGGCCATCCTGGTGACGAAGCACGAGAAGGAGGGCGACAGGCTCAAAGCGGTCGTGACCGAGATCCTCAAGCGCCCCGACGCCGGCTTTCACTACGCCGTGGGCGACGAGTTCGGCGACCTTTCCAGGCCCGTCGAGGGTGACGCGGACTACGGGGAGGGCGACGTCGTGTTCTTTTCGGGATCCGCCAACGACGAGCGGGAGTCGATGACCTACCGGCGGGGCCGGATTTCGGCGCTGAGCGACATGTCTCTGGACGTCCTGAGAGCGATCGTTCGAGGAGAGAAGGGCGCAGTGGCCCCGTCCGCCACGCCTGCCGTCGGACGAGGAGCGCCCGCCGCGCCGGCGTCGGGACGGGAGTCGCGGATCGACCTCGAACGGACGACCAACGGCGAGGGAATCACCCGCTCGTTCGCCATTCAAAGGAGCGCCGCTCTCGGGATCCCGGAGTGGTTCCCGGAGAAAGGGGAGCCCCCGCTGAAAATGGCGAAGGCGATCCAGTTGGCGACCCACGCGGCGAGCACGGGCAGTCCCCGGCACGCCGAGTTCGTCGCGCGGGCCATCCGTCTCCAGCTCGTCAGTTGCTCCGAGCCGGTCGGGAACCGCTGGTACTACGTCCTCGACTGCGTTCCGCGCCTGGGCGGCGGCCTGGGGATGAGCGAAAGCGTCCCGGTCGTCGTCTTGATGGACGGCACCGTCGTCACCGGGACTCTCCAGCGCTGAGCTGCCGCGCCCGGCGGGGGTTCCGCCGCGCTAGTGACCCTCGGGCGACTCCGTCGACACGCCGCACCGACGGATCTCGCTGAGGAGCTCGGGGGGCGACACGGGCTTCTGAAAGATGCGCCGGGCGCCGAGCCGGGATCCCTTCTGCTGGGCCCGTCCGTCGGCGGTCAGGACGATCACCGGGATCGCCGCCAGCCGCGGATCCTGGAGCTGGGTCTCCCGGAACTCGTACCCGTTCATGACCGGCATCATGATGTCGAGCAGAATCACGCCGAACGGGCCGTCCTGCCGGAGCGTGGCGAGCGCCTCGCTGCCGTTCGCCGCCGTGACGACCTGATGCCCTTCGCCTTCGAGGAGCTCCTGCAGCGCCGCGAGGGTCGCCGCGTCGTCATCGACGATGAGAATCCGCAAGGATGCCTCCCTCCCCGATGGGGAGCTCGACGAAAAACTCGGCCCCGGGGCCCCGGTGATCGGTCAGCCCGATCCGGCCGCCGTGGGCCGTGACGATCTGCCGGGCGATCCAGAGGCCCAGGCCGAGGCCTCCGAACGAATCGTCGGAAACGCCTCGCTCGAACTGTCCGAAGATCCGCTCCCGGTCCGAGGGAACGACGCCGACGCCGTGGTCGCGCACGGTGACCCGTGCGAGGTCTCCGTCGCGTCCGACCGCGACCCGGATCTCGGCGCCGCGGCCGAACTTGACCGCGTTGGAGAGGACGTTCGTCACGACCTGGTCCAGGGCGGACCGGTCCCAGTTGCCGACGATTCCGCCGGGGCCGGACAACTCGATGCGGGACCCCACCGTGGTCGCGCCGGCCCTCATGCGCTCGACGGCGTTCGCCACGACTTCCAGGAGGTCGATCCGCGCGGGATCGGGCGTGAAGCCCCCGGACGCGATGCGGGCGACGTCGAGGAGGCGATTCGCGAGCTCCGTGAGGCGGTCCACCTCGTTCTGCGCCCGTTCGACCTGCCGTTCGTGGCTCGACCCGCGCAGGCTGCGCTGGAGGTTGTAGAGCTGCAGCTTGAGGGCGTTCAGCGGCGTTCGAAGCTCATGCCCCGCCACGGAGAGGAAGACGTCCCGCAGGTGCACGCCCTGCCGCGCTTCGACCAGCAGGCGCTCGCGTTCGGCGTCCGACTCCTTCTTCGCGCTGATGTCGCGGGCGATCTTGGCCGCGCCGACGATCCGGCCCGCGGCGTCCTTGACCGGCGAGACGGAGAGGGAGACCGCGATTCTCCGCCCGCTCCTGGAGATGCGGACGGTCTCGAAGTGCTCGACCCGCTCGCCGCGGCGGATGCGGGACAGGATCGACTCCATGTCGTCGCGGTGTTCCGGCGGCATGAGGGTCGAGATCGGTTTGCCGAGGATCTCCTCGGCCTTGTAGCCGAACAGGCGCTCGGCGGCGGGATTCCACGAGGTGATGAGGCCCGTGAGGGTCTTGCTGATGATGGCGTCGTCCGAGGATTCGACGATCGCTTCGGCGCGGTGAGCCCGAAGGATCAGGGCACGAGGATCCGTTTCGTCGGCAGCCGGGTCGTAATTTGGTTCAGTCGTCATTTTTGACGCACAACGCGCCTCTCTTTCTCTGAAGAGCAACACGCATGCCAGAACCGATCCCTCGGACCGCCTGCGTCCGACTCCATTTTGTCACCGCGACGCTCCTCACCCCGTCGTCCGGCCTCAGCGCGCCGAGGCCGCGTGCCAGCTCAGGAGCCACGCCAGGTAAGCCGCCGCCGTCAAGTCGTAGGCGAGGCAGAAGGGCGGCCACCAGGACGGGACTCCCGGGTTCGCCACGACGGCGCCGTGCACGAGATCGAAGAGGCCGTGGACGGCAAGACCGGCCGCAACGAGCCAGAGGCTCCTCCGGAAGCCGAGGATCGCGGCGGCCGAAAACGCCGCCGCGACGATCGACTCCACGACGATCGCCCGGCGGGATCCTCCCATCACGGCGAAGAGGACGTAGTAGGACGCGACGACCACGAGCAGCGTCGGGTAGAACGACCGATCCTTTTCGGAACCGACGAGGGAGGCCAGGCTCGAGACGGCGAGGGCCAGGCCGATTCCGATGAGGGCGGGCGTCATGCGACGCACTCTACGACGAGCCCTCGCGGTGGCGGGCCGTCCGCTGTACGATTTCGCCCCACGGGAGGTCGCGCATGTCGGTTTACGTCCTGGCATTCCTGATCGGCGTCGTGGCGGGGCTGCGGGCGATGACGGCGCCGGCCGCCGTGAGCTGGGCCGCGCGGCTCGGCTGGCTGAAGCTCGAAGGGACGCCGCTCGCCTTCCTGGGGGCCGCGGTCACGCCGTGGATCCTGACGGCGGCGGCCCTCGGCGAGCTCGTCAACGACAAGTTGCCGAAGACCGGGAGCCGGAAGGCCCCGCCGTCCTTCCTCGTGCGGATCCTGAGCGGCGCGCTCTGCGGCGCGGCCCTCGGGGCCGCGGCGGGGGAGGGCCTGGCCGGCGGCCTCGTGGCCGGAGCGCTCGGCGCGGTCGCCGGGACGCTCGGCGGATACGAGGCCCGCGCGCGCCTGACGCGGCTGGCCGGAGGCAAGGGTCTGCCGATCGCGCTCCTCGAGGACGCCGTCGCGATCGCCCTCGCGTTCTGGGCCGTCAGCCGGCCGCACTGAGCGGCGTCAGGGCGCGCGCAGCTCGCCGAGCATCGTCGGCACCAGCTCTGAGACGGTCGGGTGGATGTGCATCGCCCGCTGGACGACGGTGTAGGGCGCGCGGGCATACATGACGTCGAGCAGCGAGTGGATGACCTCGTCGCCGCCGATGCCGAGAATCGCCGCGCCGAGGATCGCCTTCGTTTCCGCGTCCACGACGACCTTCATGAACCCGAGCGGCTCGCCCTTCTCGATGGCGCGCTTGACCCGCGTCATCGGCCACCGGGCGACGAGGATCGGGCGGCCCGATTGCCGCGCCCTCGTCTCGGTCAGCCCGGCCCGTCCGAGGGGCGGGTCGATGAAGAGGGCGTAGGCCTCGATCCGGTCGCTGACCTTCCGCGAATCGCCGTCGAGGAGGTTGGCGGCCACGATCTCGAAGTCGTTGAACGAGGTGTGCGTGAAGGCGCCGCGGCCGTTGCAGTCGCCGAGGGCCCAGATGCCGGGGACGTTGGTCCGCAGCGTGTCGTCCACGGTGATGTAACCCCGGGCGTCCACCGCGACGCCGGCCTTCTCGAGCCCGAGGTCGTCGGTGTTCGGGCGTCGGCCGACGGCCAGGAGCAGGTGCGAGCCCTCGATGACCGGCTCGCCTTCGGCGCAGTTGACCTTGACGCGGACGCCTCCCGGCGTCTTCTCGACCGCGATGCACTCGGCGCCGGTGCGCACCGCGACGCCCTCGCGCTCGAGGATGTCGCGAATGGCGGCCGAAACGTCCTCGTCCTCCCGGGCGATGAGGCGCGGCGCCATCTCCACGACGGTGACCGCGCTCCCGAACCGCCGGTACATCTGGGCGAACTCGAGGCCCACGTAGCTGCCGCCGACGACGACGAGGTGCGGCGGCGCGAAATCCACGGCCATCATCGAGGAGTTGTTCCAGAAGGGGACGCCTGGGAGCCCGGCGATCGGCGGCGTGGAGGCGCGGCCCCCGACGTTGACGAAGATCCGCGGGGCCGTCAGCACCTCCGTGCCGACGCGCACCTCGCCCGAAGATTCGAAGCGGGCGTGGCCCGTGTACACCGTGGCGTTGGCCAGGCCGCGGAGCCAGGTCTCGACGCCCGCTCGGGATTCGCCCGAGATCGCGTCCTTGCGGGCCTTGACCGCCTTCATGTCCACCGTGACCGGGCCTCCGACGGCGACGCCGAATTCCGACGCCCGGCGGACGGCGCGGACGGACGCCGCGCTCGCGACCAGCGTCTTCGTCGGGATGCAGCCCGTGTTCACGCAGGTGCCGCCGAAGGCGCCGCGCTCGGCGATGGCAACCTTCATGCCGGCGGCCGCCAGGCGGCCCGCGAGCGAAGGCCCGGCCTGCCCGGTCCCGATGATGATGGCGTCGTACGAAATGCCCATCGCGCCCCCTCCCGCCGGCGCCTCGCGCCCGCGCGGCGAAGGGGCCGGTCCGTTCCAGTCCCGCTACGCTACCCGAAGTTCCGGGCGGCCTCCACCCGACGGCGCTCGGGCGGCGCGCACGGGTGGTTGGGGAGGGGACCGTTCGAGTGCGGTATGGTTTCGGGATGAAGAATTTCGCCGCCGTCCTGCTCCTGTCCGCCGCGCCCCTTTTCGCCCAGCCCGCCGCCCCGCTACCGGCCGGAGCGCTGGCGGCCGACACGCCGAAGACGACCGTCTCCGGCAACCCGTTCCTCGCGCCCGCGGGATGGAGCGTCTCGGTGCACGGGCCCGCGACGGTCCTGCAGGCCCCGGAGGGCGACTCGTGGATCGCGCTCGTGGACGTTTCGGCCGCCGACGGCGACGCGGCGCTCGCCGCGGCCTGGGCGGCGTACAAGCCCGGCGCGAAGTGGCCGCTCAAGGTGACCAACGACGTTCCCGACCGCAACGGCTGGTCGAAGCAGCGGGTCTACGAATACCAGACCTCGCCGAACGAAAAGCGGGGGGTCACGGCGCTCGTGCGCAACGCCGGCGGGAGCTGGACGGTCGTCCTGATCGACATGGCCGACGCGGTGGCCGAGAAGCGCGGCGCGCAGGTGGCGCTCGTTTTCGACCGGCTGCTGCCGAAGGGCTACGAGCGGGAGACCTTCAAGGGAAAGAAGGCCAACCGCCTCGACGAGGCGCGCCTGGCGAAGCTGAAGGAGTTCGTCGAGACGGGCGCCCGCGAGCTCAAGGTCCCGGGCGTCGGGGTCGGGATCGTCCAGGACGGCAAGGTCGTGTTCGCGGGAGGCGTCGGCGTCAAGGACCTCGGCAAGCCGGCGCCGGTGGACGCGGACACGCTCTTCATGATCGCCTCGAACACGAAGGCGCTGACGACGCTCCTGCTCGCGCGGGAAGTCGCGCAGGGCAAGTTGACCTGGGACACGCCCGTCACGACCCTGCTGCCGTCGTTCAAGCTCGGCGACGCCGAGACGACGAAGAAGGTCCTGGTCCGGCAGCTGATCTGCGCCTGCACGGGCCTGCCGCGGCAGGACCTCGAGTGGCTGTTCGAGTTCGAGGGGGTGACGCCGGACCAGGCGCTCGCCACCCTCGGGACCATGCAGCCGACGAGCAAGTTCGGGGAGCTCTTCCAGTACTCGAACCCGATGGCCGGGGCCGCGGGATTCACGGCCGGGCACGTGCTCTACCCGAACCTGGAGCTCGGCGCCGCCTACGACCGCGCGATGCAGACCGAGGTCTTCGACCCGCTCGGCATGAAGTCCACGACCTTCGACTACAAGCGCGCCCTGGCCGGCGACCATGCCGACCCCTTCTCGCCCGACATCGACGGCAAGCCGGCGCCCGCGGTGATGGAGCTCAACTACGCCGTCCTCCCGCTGCGTCCCGCCGGCGCGGCGTGGAGCAGCGTGCGCGACATGCTGCGCTACGTGCAGATGGAGCTCGACGAGGGGATGCTGCCGGACGGCAAGCGGTACATCGCCAAGGAGCCGCTGCTCGAGCGCCGCGTCCCGCAGGTGCCGATCGGCAAGGACGAGACGTACGGCATGGGACTGATGGTCAACACGACGTACGAGGTCCCGGTCGTGCACCACGGCGGGGACATGATCGGGTACCACAGCGACATGATCTGGCTGCCGGGCCAGAACGTGGGCGCCGTGATCCTGACCAACGCGGATCCGGGCTGGATCCTCCGCACGCAGTTCCGTCGCAAGCTCCTCGAGGTGCTGTTCGACGGGCACCCCGAGGCGGACGCGCAGGTCGCGGCGGCCGCGAAGAGCTTCTACGAGGACATGGCCGCCGAGCGCAAGCTCCTCACGGTGCCGGCGGACCCGGCCGAGAGCGCGAAGCTCGCGCCCCTGTACGCCAACCCGGCCCTCGGGAAGATCGCGGTCAGCCGCGCCGGCGGCGCGACGTTCTTCGACTTCGGCGAGTGGAAGAGCGCGATGGCGTCGCGCAAGAACCCGGACGGCACCGTCTCGTTCCTGACGACGGCGCCGGGCGGCCAGGGCTTCGAGTTCGTCGTGGGCGCGGGACCGAAGAAGACCCTCGTCATCCGCGACGCGCAGCACGAGTACGTGTTCGAGGCGCGCTGAGGCCGATCCCGCTCACTGCCACTGGAGCCCGAGGGCCTTCGCGAGGAAGACGGCCATCTGGCCGCGTGTCAGCGGGTTGTCCGGGCAGAAGTTGCCGTTCCCGCACCCCGCGGTGATGCCGGACGCGGCCAGGGCGCCGATGAACTGAAAGAACGGGTGGTCCGTCGGGACGTCGTTGAACAGGGCGACCGGCGTCGGCGGGCTGACCTGGAGCTGGTAGCCGATCAGGACCCGCCCGATCGCCGTTCCGCCGTTGCCGGTCGAGGTCCCCGCCTGGAGGACGTACCGGTGCCCGATGTTGTCGATGGTGAGAGGGATCGGCAGATCGAGTGCGTTGCCGCCCTCTCCGGAGGCTTCGCCGATCGCCGAACAGACGGTCGCGTTGATGCCCGGGCACGCGGGGGACTGGGGCGCCTGGCAGTTCAGCCCCACGTAATCGCACTCGTCGAACTTCGCGAAGACCTGGCCGGCCGGTTCCTCGTCGAAGTAGTCGAGCTCGATGTAGCTGACCAGGGCCCCCGCGGGCAGGTGCACGGTGGCCTGGAACGCGTAGCCCGTGAATTCGTTGGTCGCGTACTTGAGCGTGCAGGGGCTTCCGGTGCAGTGGTAGGTGTAGAGGCTCGAGATGGGCTGGAATTCGTTGGCGTCCACGGCGTAGTAGCTGAGGTGGCTCGTTCCGTAAGTCGGACGGGCGGGTGGACGAGGCCCCGTGGCATCCGGCCCGGGCGCCTGGGAGAGAGCCGGCGCCGCAACGAGGGCGATGCACAGAATCGAAAGGCGCGTTGCCTTCATGGAGTCCTCCTTCGACGGCGAACCGTCGCCGGTCAGTGGGCCCAGGAGAGACCGAGGGCCCTGGCGAGGAAGATCGCCGTCTGGCGGCGCGTGACGGGGGAGTCGGGGCAGTCGTTTCCGCCTCCGCAGCCGCCCGTGATCCCGGACGCCGCGAGGGCCTCGACGAACTCCCGGCCGCTCAGGGCCATTGAAGCCCCAGCGCCTTCGACAGGAAGACCGCCATCTGCGCCCGGGTGAGCGGGGCGTCGGGGCAGTAGTTGTTGCCGCCGCAGCCGCTCGTGATCTGCGACGCCGTCAGGGCCTCGACGTACTGGAAGAACGGGTGCGACGTCGGGACGTCGTTCCAGGTCGCCGTGGGCGGGGCCGGGCTGACGCGGAGCAGATAGCCGACGATCACCTGGCTGATGGAGGTCGTGCTGTCGTTGGTCGTGTTGCCGGCGGCGACGACGTACTTCTTGAAGAAGTTGTCCACGATGATCCCGTCGCCCTGGATGTACGCGAACGTGCTGAAGTTGCCGGGCGCCCCTTCCACCGTGGAACAGACCGTGGCAATCGTGCTGCAGCTTCCCGCCTGGTAAACGCAGTTCTGCCCGTCGAAGTCGCAGACCCCGAGCGAGGCGGCCACGAGCCCGTTCGGGGTGGCGTCGTAGCCGTCGAGCTCGATGAAGGTCACCAGGGCGCCGGCGGGAAGGTGCAGAGCCGCTCCGAAGCCGAGCCCCTGGACGTTCGTCAGGAATCGCCGGAACCCGGTGATTCCCATCGCGTAGGTGTACGTGCTGGACAGGGGAGAGAACTCGGTCGCGTCGAGGGTGACGTAACCGTTGGTGTCCGTCCCGTACGTCTGCGGGCCCGCGGATCCGGGGGAGGAGATCCCCGGGACGGCCGCCGGCGGCGCGTCGCCGCCGCTCGGGCCGGGGCCGGTCCGGCCCGCGGCGAGGGACGTGGTCGCGGCGGCGAGGACCGCGGCGAACGCGGCCGGTCGGAGGGCCGCCCAGTGCCTCGGCCGGGGATCGCTCCGTTCTCCCATCCGTCGCCTCCTAGTTGAACTGGAGCCCGAGCGCTTTGGCCAGGAACACGGCCATCTGGCCGCGCGTCAGGGGTGCCTCCGGACAGAACTTCCCGCCGCCGCAGCCGCCGGTGATGCCGGAGGCCGCGAGCGCCTCGATGAACTGGAAGAACGGATGGCTCGTCGGGACGTCCGAGAAGGTGGCGTTCGGCGGCGCCGGACTGACCTGGAGGACGTAGCCGATGGAGATCCGGCTGATCGCGGTCGAGCCGTCGTGCGTCGAATTGCCGGCCTGGATCAGGATCCTCCGTAAGAAGTCGTCGACCACGACCCCGAATTGCCCGACCTCGTAGACCTCGTTTCCCTCGCCGCCGTCGAACGCGTCGCCCGAGCAGACGGTGCCGGGATGATCGAAGCAGCCGCCGGAGAGCAGCGTGCAGCCGGCGCCATACGGATCGCACACGAGGAGGTCGACCGCCGCCTCCCCGGCCGCGGACGTGTCGTAGAAGTCCAGGTGGACGGAGGTCAGGAGCGCGCCGATGGGCAGGTGAGGACGGGCGATGAACCCGAGGGTCGTGTCGCTCAGGACCCACCGGCGGAGGTTCGCGTCGACACGGTACTCGGTGATCGAATCGTTGGGGGAGAGCTCCGAGGCGTCGAGGACGTACAGGCTCTCGACCCCGGACCCGTAGACCCCGGGCCGCGAGCTGGCCGGACCTGACGGAGCGGCGGGCGGGCCGCCCCCGGCCTGGGCGCGCAGCGCCGGGGCGGTCCCGCCGGCGGCGAGGACGAGCAGGAGGCCCCGGGCGATCCGGCGTGCGGTCGTCACGGCCACTGCAGCCCCAGCGCCTTGGCGAGAAAGACCGCCATCTGTCCCCGCGTCAGCGCCGCGTTCGGGCAGTAATTGCCTCCGCCGCACCCGCCCGTGATCCCCGAGGCGGCGAGCGCCTCGACGTACTGGAAGAAGGGATGCGACGTCGGGACGTCCCCGAACGTGGCGGACGCGGGGGGCGGGCTGACGCGAAGCTTGTAGCCGAGGATGACCTGGCTGATGGCGGTCGAGCCGTCGATCGTGGTGTTGGAGGCCACGATGACGTAGCGGTAGAGCGAGTTGTCGATGGGCACCGGACTCGCGGAGAGGTCCGCGTTGGAGCTCGAGTAGCCGGGCGCCTCGGGGATGCCGGAGCAGACGGTGTCGAGCGGGCAGGCTCCCGCGGCCCGGGTGCAATCCCCCTGGGCCGAGCAGCTCTCGAGCGATGCCGTGACTTCCCCGGACGCGGAGCCGTCGTAGTAGTCGACCTCCATGTAGTCCACCACGGCTCCCCCGGGGAGGTGGACGGGCGCCGTCAGGACCTCGCCGGTGTTGTCGGTGACGTACCGGAGCTGGCAGCTGCCCAGGCACGCCCAGTGGAACCCGCTCGAGGTGGTCGAGAAGGCCGTGGCGTCGATCGAGACGTACGTCCGGTCGGCGGTGCCGTAGGTCGAGGGCCGGCGGGAGCCGCCGGGGGCGGGCTCGGCTGCTCGAGAGGCGCCCGAGAGTGCGGCCGCCACGAAGATCGCCGCCGCCGTCCGCCAGGCGGCGCGCGCGGCGGGGAGACCGGATGTCCGCATGCCGCACAGCATCGGGCGGCCGGTCCCGCGCGGCCAATAGCATGTTCATGCGGCGCCGTTCAGGGCTCGATCCGGATCTCCCTCACGTGCAGGTGCGTGGGCTCGCGCTTGTCGAGGTTCTCCACCTCGATCCGGAGGCGGCGGGCCGAAACGGCGGCCGGGAACTCCAGGGACACCGTCGGGTTGGGAGGAAGGCCGCTCCATGACCGGTACAGCCGGTCGGTGGACCCGTCCCGGGCGGTCCGGACGAGCGTCAGGGCGATCGTTCCCGTCTCCGTCGTCACGGAGGCGCCGCGCACGGGCCGCGGCTCCGGGAACGTGATCTCGAAGACGGCCGGGTTCGCTTCGCGCGTCCGGACGAGCGTCGCGGGGTCCCGGTCGAAGAGCTGGGCGACGCTCCCGTTGTCGAACGCCGAGTGGGCCACGTGCCACTCGTCGCCGCCGACGGCCGCATCCGACTCCTCGAGGCGGTGGCGCGCCTCGCGTTCCTCCTCGAGGAGCTCGCGCCAGTTGGGGGCCGGCCGGGCCCGGGCGAAGACGAAGCCCGGTGTGCCGTTCGGGTAGGCGATCGTCTTCTCGACGGTGACGGCGAGCTTGCGATCCGCCGCGAGGAGGCGGTACTCGTTGTCCGGCATCACGTAGAGGGTGTCCGGGTTCGCGAACGCGGGGTCGTTGTCGAGACGGACCATGCTGTCGAGGCGGACGGCCTTTTCGCCGAGGAAGAACTGCGCGAGGTCGTCGGCGCCGTTGGCCCAGACCGGGGAGACGACGACCGGAAGACGGGGATCGGCGCGCAGCCGCGCGCGAATCTCGCCGAAGACCTCCTTCTGGCCCCACTGCATCCCGTAGAGGCCGTAGTTGTCGTACCAGGTCGGGCCGTGCACGAGGGCGTCGCGCAGCATGCAGAGCTGGACCGCGCCGAGCGCGGCGAACGCCGAGAGCGCGAGAAGGCGGGCCGGGGCGACGCGGGCGGCTGCGCGCAGCGCCGCGTCCATCCCGAGCGCGGTCAGGAGCGCGACCGGGACGACGACCGTCATCGCGCGCGTGACGAGGACGTCGGCGACGGCGGCTCCGACCGGCGCCGCCACGAGCGCGACGAGGACCGCCCGGTGCTCGGGCCGGCCGACACGCCAGAGGCACATCGCGAGGCCCGCCGCCGCGAAGGGCAGCGTCGGCCACCAGATGTGCCCCCAGCCTTTCATCCGGTGCCGGACGATGTCCCGGTCGGGCTCGGGCCGGTACCAGTAACTCGGGGAGATCGCGACCAGGTAGCGCTTGCCGAATTCTTCGAGCTTCGCGCGGGGCGTCATGTCCGTCCTGACCCAGGTCGAGTTGACCTCCTCGAGGCGCCGCCGGACCTCGCCCGGACGCGCCGAGAGGAACCGCGCGTACGGAATCGCGCAGGCCAGCGCGAGCGGGACGGCGAGGAGGACCGTGCGCCAGCGGCGGACGTGGTAGCGCGCGTCCGAAACCGCCAGCAGGATCGCCGTGACGGCGACCACGGGCTGGATCGTGTTGTACGAGTAGAAGCAGAGCGCCGCCGAGACGACGGCCGCGAAGAGGGCTCCGCGGCTTCCCTGGCGGTAGCGGAGGTAGAAGAAGAGGGCCCAGACGTAGAAGGCGACCCCGAGGACGAGCTCGAAGGCCGTCCGGGAGTGGAGGAAGAAGGTCGGGGTTATCCCGAGAACGAGCGGTCCGAGCCACCAGGAGCGCAGTCGGAAGACGTCGCGCAGGATCAATCCCAGTCCCGCGGCCGCGAGGAGCGCGAACGCCACGCCGACGCCCCGCGTGACGAGCAGGCGGTGGCCGAAGATCAGGTAGGGCAGGACCTGCGCGTAGACGCTCAGGCCGATGTTGTAGGCCATCCCGTTGCGGAAGTAGGTCGGCAGCAGCTGGCCGTTCTCCGCGTCGTGGAAGTGGTGCCGGACGAGCCGCTCCGCCTGCACGCTCTGGACGGCCTCGTCGCCGAAGAAGTAGATCGGGAACTCCGAGAGCCCGGCGAGCCGGCTGACGAGAAAGAGGACGAGGGCGAGGACGAAGAGGGCCACGGCCAGCCGATCGGAACCGGCGGCGGGGCGGAGATCGGGGAGGCCGGAGGGGGCCGGCGTGTCCTCAGCCGCGGCGGACACGGCGGATCCGAGAGGTCCCGGTCATCGGCGGATCATCGCATGGCCCGCGTCGCATCGGGGGTGGACGGGCTCGGCCGCGGGGGCCGCCATGCTGCTATATTGCCGCCCCGCATGAACAGATGGAGATGGGCGCGTCGCGCCGCGGTGGTCGGGGTCCTCGTTTCGACGGCGGCGGCGGGCGCTCGCGCCGCGGTCCTGCCCGAGGCTCTCGGAGCACGCTTCGAACCGAACGTGGGGCAGGCGGACGCGAGGGTGCGCTTCGTGTCGCGGGGAAGCCGCCACACGCTCTTTCTGACCGACGCCGGCGCCGGGATCGTCCTTCGTTCTCCGAGGGACGGAAGCACCGAGACGATCCTCATGACCCTGCCCGGCGCGACCTTCGCGCGCGGCCCGGAGGGCGAGGACGAGCTTCCCGGCAAGTCGAACTACTTCCTCGGTTCGGATCCGCGGCGTTGGAAGAGCGGCGTGGCTGCTTATGGCCGCGTGCGCTATCCCGCCGTTTACCCCGGCATCGATCTCGTCTATTACGGCCGCCAGGGGAGCCTCGAGTACGACTTCGTCGTGGCGCCCGGGGCGGACCCGGCCCGCATCACCCTCGCGTTCGAGGGGGTGCGCCGCGTGTCGGTCGACCCCGGGGGCAGCCTGGTGCTCGAGACCGCCGCGGGGCGCGTCGCGCAGAAGCGGCCCCTCGCGTACCAGGAGCGGGGGGGCGCGCGGATCCCGGTCTCGGCCGCTTACGTCGTGGACGGGCGGCTCGCGCGGCTCGCGCTCGGCGCCCACGATCCGGCCCTGCCCCTGACGATCGACCCGGTCCTGTCGTATTCGAGCTATCTCGGAGGGTCGGCCGACGACGCGGGCCTCGCGGTCGCCGTGGACGCCGCCGGAAACACCTACTTCTCCGGGCAGACCGACTCGCTCGACTTCCCCGTGACCGCCGGCGCGGCCCAGCCCGCCATCGGCGGGGGGACCGACGCCTTCGTGGCGAAGGTCGGGCCGGCCGGTTCCCCGCTGCTGTTCGCGACGTATCTCGGCGGCTCGAGCAGCGACGTCGGCAACGCCGTCGCGGTGGGCCCCGGGGCGACGGTGTACGTGGCGGGTGAGACCGCGTCCTCCGACTTTCCGACGACGTCGGGCGCCTTCCAGGCCGCGATGCCGGGCCGCCGGGCGGGGTTCGTGACGAAGCTCGACGCGTCGGGGCAGGCCCTCGTCTACTCGACGTACCTCGGCGGCACGGCGACGGCGCGGTGCAGCGCCCTCGCGGTGAACGCGGCGGGCGAGGCGTACGTGGACGGGCGGACCGATTCGGCCGACCTCCCGACCACGCCGGGCGCCCTCTTCCCGACCTACCGCGGCGGCCAGTTCGACGCCTACGTGTCGAAGCTCAACGCCGGCGGCACGGCGCTCGTGTTCTCGACGTTCCTCGGCGGATCGGGCAACGACGCCCTCTTCGGCATCGCCCTCGGCCCGGGCAACACGGTCTGCGTGGCGGGCGGCAGCGACTCCGACGACTATCCGACGACGCCGTCCGCCTTCCAGACCGCCGTCCAGGACACCGACCCGGTCATCACGAAGCTCGACGCGGCCGGGGCGAGCCTTCTGTACTCGACGTTCCTCGGGGGAAGCTCCGACATGGAGCGCGCCAACGGGATCGCCGTCGACCCGGCCGGGTTCCTCGTCGCGACGGGCTTCACGCCGTCGGCGGATTTCCCGACCAAGAACGCGGCCCAGCCGGTCAAGCGCGGGGGCAACGACGCCTGGGTGGCCCGTTTCAACCCCAACGCCTCGGGCAACGCGTCGCTCGTCTACGCGACCTTCCTCGGCGGGGACGGCAACGACCGCGCCAACGCGGTCGCCGTGGACGCCGCCGGCAACGCCTGGGTGGCCGGCCAGACGACGGATGCGGCGAACTTCCCGCTCGTCGGCGCGATCCAGTCCACTTATGGCGGAGGCGCCAACGACGCGTTCGTGACGCGGATCTCGCCCGCCGGGGCGTTCGGCTTCTCCAGCCTCCTCGGCGGCTCCGGAGACGACCGTGGCAACGCCGTCGCCGCCCTCGGGACCGACGCGGTGCTGGCGGGGGCCACCGACTCGACGGATTTCCCGACGGTCGCCCCGCTGCAGGCCGCCAACGGCGGGGCGCAGGACGTGTTCTTCGCGCGCGTGCACGGCGCCGCCGTCACGGCCGCCGTGCCCGCCCTCTCGCCGGCGATCCTCGCCGCGCTGGCCGCCGCGCTGGCCCTGGCCGGGACGCTGCTCGCGCGCCGCGCGTAGGCCGCGCCGTTTCCGGCCCGGTCGGCGTAGGATGGGCGTGATGCGCGCCCTGGCGGCCGCCCTCGCTCTCGGCGGCCTTCTCTGTTCCGCGACGGCATCCGCCGCGCCCGGCGATACGGGCGCCGCGGCGGAGGTGGACGCCTCTCTCGTCGCCACGATCGACGCGGCCGCCGAGGATGCGGGGCTCGCCCCCTGCGTGGACGAGGCCCAGGCCGCCGCGCCGCCGGCGGCGGAGGCGCCCGGCATCGGCACCATCGCCCTGAAGGACACCACCACGATCCTCGGCGCCCCGCTGCACTGGAGCGGGAAGGACTGGCTCGTCTTCGGCGGGATCGCCGCCGGCGTCACCGCCGTCGGCTTCGCGTTCGACGTCCCGATGCGCGACAAGACGCAGGCGCACCAGACCTCGACGCTCGACGAGCTCACGAAGGTCGTCGAGCCCTTCGGCGCCGGCTACTCGTGGGCGGTGATCGGGGCGTACGGGATCGCCGGGTACGTCTTCCACGACCGGGAGTCCCGGGACATCTTCTTCGACAGCGTGATCGCGAGCATCCTCGCCTCCGGCGTCATCACGCCGACCCTGAAGTTCGTGATCGGCCGGGAGCGCCCCAACGAGTCCCTGAGCAGCACGTCGTTCCACCCCTTCAGCGGCAGCGACAACTCCTTCCCGTCGGGTCACGCGACGCAGGCTTTCGCCGTGGCCTCGGTGATCAGCGCGCACTCGGACCAGGTCTGGGTCAGCGTCGCGGCGTACACGGTCGCGGGGCTCGTCGGGTTCGCGCGGATCTACCACAACGCGCACTGGACCTCGGACGTCACGGCGGGAGCGCTCATCGGCACGTTCGTGGGCCGCGGGGTCGTGGCGCTCAACAAGAAGCTGCGCTCGGGCGACACGAAGGTGAGGGTCGCGTTCGCGCCGTTCGTCACCGATCGTGCGCGGGGCGCCGGCGTGCTGGTCGAGTTCTAGCCGCCCCGGGACGCGTCGCGGCGGAAGGCGGCTGGTAGGATCAGGCGCCCTTCGCCGGAACGAACATGCCGATCAGGCCGCGGATTGCCCTCGCCACGATCCTCGGGGTGTACCTGCTGGGCCAGTTCGCCCAGCTCGCGATGACGCCTCTCGGCGAGGGGATGGACGTCTTCGGGCACCTCTCCTACGTCGCGTTCTACGGCGAGAACGGCCGCGCCCCGCACCCGGACGAGCCTTCCGTCCCGTCGTGGATCCCGGGCGTGAGGCGGGCCGTTCCGGCGCCGGACCCGTCCGCCGGAGGCGAGCGGTACCTGGAGTGGGCGAGGGCCGACGCCCGCGTCCGCCAGGCGCGGCGCGCGGCGGCGCTCGATCCTCCCGCCGCGTCCGGGGCGGGCTACGCCGGCGCCAACTACGAGGCGCAGCAGCCCCCGCTCTACTACTGGCTGGCCAGCCGCCTCGACCTCCTGCTCGCGCCGCACCGCGACCTCGCGCGGCGCGTGTTCGCCCTGGCCGCGCTGTCGGAGTGCCTCGTCGCGATCGGCCTCGTCGCCGTTTTCCTCACGTTCCGGCTCCACGCGGACGACGCGGACGCGGCCCTGGCCCTGCTGGCGTTTGCGTGGTACCCGAACCTCCTCGCCCTGTTCGGCCGCCCGACGAACGACTCGCTCGCCTTCGCGCTGATGGCCTGGGCGCTTCTGCTGATGTGCCGGTCGCGGCGGGACGGGTCGATGCGGCCGCTCGCCGCCTCGGGCGTCCTGCTCGTCCTGGCGGCGTTCACGAAGTTCTACGCGCTGGCGCTCGTTCCCGTGTACCTCCTGTGCGCCCTGTTCCCGGCCGGGCGGACCGGCTGGGCGAGGCTCGGCGGCGCGGCGGCGATCGTCGCCGCGGGCCTGGGCGCGCTGGTCGAACGGAACCTGGAGGCGGCCGGCCGCTGGATGCCCCTGCTCGAGCTGCGCGTGCCCCATCCGGCCGGGTTCGCCGGGACCCTCGGGGCTCTCCTTCACGTGCCGCCCGTCTGGTTCGCGGCCGGCATGGCGCGCGGGTTCTGGTGGTCGGGCTACTGGAGCTTTCTGTCCCCGGGGGCCTTCTACTATCTCCCGCCGCTCGCCGTGGGCGGCCTGCTGCTCGTGCGTCCGAGGGGGCAGGCGGCGGCGAAGAGGACCGCTCTCCGCGAGGCGTGGCCGCATCTCGCCGCCCTCGGCTTCTTCCTCGCCGCGATGCTGTGGCACGCCGCCGAGTTCCGGGTCTATGCGGCGCAGGGAGGGCCGGGCACGGTCCGCGGCAACGAGGGCTGGTACGCCAACGTCCTGCTCGCGAGCGTCTTCGTGCTCGGCCTCCTGCTGTTGAAGGACCGCGTGCAACCGAAGACGGCCCGTTCGCTCCTCGCGGGCGCGGCGGCGTTCCTGATGATCTGGAACGTCGTCGGGCGCCTGGCGCTCGCCGCCTTCTGGACGGGGAGGGCCGTCCGGCCGCGGGGATTCGGCTTCGAGGCGCTGCGCGCCGCGGGAGGGGCGGCCGGGTCGGCGTGGAGCGACCTCGAGTCGCTGCCCGGGGTGATCGGCCCTCTCGCGTGGACGAGCCTCCTGCCGCTCGCCGTGGCGGCCGGCGCGACCGTCGTCCTGATCGCCCGCCTGCGCCAGGCGGATTGACCCGGCACGCGGCGCGCCTCAGGTCTCGAGCAGCGCCACCGTTGCCTCCCCGCCGTCGGCGCAGACGCTGACGACCGCGCGGCTCCCGCGAGGCATCGCCGCGAGCTCCTTGACGGTGTGGCTCAGGATCCTCGCCCCGGTCGCGCCGAACGGGTGGCCGATGGCGATGCTGCCGCCGCGGGGATTGACGCGGTCTCGCGGGAACGGTCCGAAGGCGTGCGCGACCCCGGCCTTCTCGCGGACGTAGGCGGCATCCTCCAGGCCCGCGACGTTGCAGAGGACCTGGGCCGAGAACGCCTCGTGGAGCTCCCAGAGCGCGATGTCGTCGTACCGCAGCCCCTGCCGCGCGAGCATCCGGGGGATCGCCGCGGCCGGCGCCATCAGGAGGCCTTCGTGGAACACGTCGACGGCGGCCATCTCGAAGTCCACGAGCCGCGCGCGGGGCAGCGCCTCGGGCAGCCGCGAGAGACCTTCCCCCGAGGCGACCCAGACGCCCGCGGCGCCGTCGGTCAGGGGCGAGCTGTTTCCCGCGGTCAGCGTGCCGCGGCCGGTCCTGTGGTCGAAGACGGGCTTGAGGCGGGCGAGCTTCTCGAGCGAGGTGTCGCGCCGCGGGAAGGCGTCGCGCGACTGGCCGTCGACCGGAGCGATCAGGTCGTCGAAGAACCCGGCGTCCTGCGCCGCGACGGTGCGCCGGTGGCTCTGCAGCGCGAGCTCGTCCTGCTCGCGCCGGCCGATGCTCCACTGCTGCGCCATATCTTCGCAGTGCTCGCCCATGCTCTTGCCGGTCGCGCGGTTCCTGACGGCGGGGACGTAGAGCCGCAGGTCGCGCGGCTTCAGGGTTCGCAGGACGTCGAGCCTGCCCCGGAGCCCGCGGCGCTGGGTGAGACGGCGCATCGCGTCGGAGAGGTTCTGGCCGACGCCGAACTGGACGCGGCTCATGCTCTCGACGCCGCCGACGAGCGCGAGCGCCCGTCCGCCGGAACCGACGAGGCCCGCGGCCTGAAAGACGCCGACCATGCTCGTGCTGCACTGCAGGATGGTCGTGAAGCTGGGCACGTGGGGGTCGAGGCCGGATTCGAGCCAGACCTCGCGGGCGAGGTTGCTGTAGGCGAGGTTGAGGGCGACGGAGCCCCAGACCGCGAAGTCCACGGGGCCGGACGCCTGCCGCGCCATCGCCTGCACGAGCGGAACCGAGAGGGCCAGGGCGTCGCGGCCGGCGAAGGGGCCGTCCACGCGCAGGAACGCCGTGCGCAGCCCCGCCGCGAGCCAGACGGGCCGAGCCTCTCCGGTCACTCCGGGGTCCTCACGGCCTCATTATGGTCCGCCGCCGGCGGGCCGTTCGCGGCGGGCGGAACCTCGAGCGACTGCCCATTGTCGAGCGCGACGAAGTGCGGCGCGACGTCGGGGGACCGCGCGAGGACGGATCGCAGCTCCTCGGCCGGCTCGAGCTCTCCGTCCTGCGCGTTGGGAAACGTGCCGAAGTGCATCGGGACCGACGTCCCCGCGCCGAGGAGGCGGTGGGCCTCCACCGCGTCCTCGGGGCCGATGTGCTGCTCGCGCATGTACCAGACGGGCTGGAAGCCGCCCATGGGCAGGAGCGCCAGCCGCAGGCCGGGAAAGGCCGCCCCGATCGCCGCGAAGTGCGCCCCCCACCCCGTGTCGCCGGCGAAGTAGAACGAGCCGGAGGGGCCCGAGACGACGAAACCGCACCACAGCGTCCGGTCGCGGTCGAAGAGGCCGCGGCCGGACATGTGGCGGGCCGGCACCGCGGTCACGAGGATGCCGGGCGCGACTTCGGCCGACTGCCACCAGTCCAGGTCGCGCGCGCCCGCGATCCCGTTTCGCGCCAGGAACCGCGCGTTGCCGAGGCCCGTGAAGATCGCCGGGTTCCAGGCGGCCCGCAGGCGCGCGAGCGTGGGCAGGTCCATGTGGTCGTGGTGGTCGTGGCTGACGAGCACGGCGTCTATGGGCGGAAGGTCCTCGAAGCGCAGGCCCGGCGGCCGGCGCCGACGCACGCCGACGTCCGGGGCGGACCTCTCGGCCCAGGTCGGGTCGGTGAGGACGTTCACCCCGTCCATCTGGATCAGGAGCGTCGCGTGGTTGACGAAGGTGACCCGCAGCCGGCCGTTCTCGACGCACCGGGGAGGAGGCGGTCCGGGCGGTGTGTCGGTGAAGTCGCGCCACTTGCCGCGGCGGGACGTCCACCGCAGCGCGAGCCAGTCGCCGACGCCGGTCGCGAGCGGCTCGGGCTGATGGAAGCGGTGGCCGTCGAATTCGGCCGGGTCGGTCCAGGTCCGCGGAGCGGGCCCGCCGGTGACCGCGGCGGCGAGAAGGAGCGCCGCGCCCGTTCTTCCCTTCCGCATGAGCCCAGTCTACGGGCAACCGCCGTGCTAGATTACGCGCCGAATTTCGGAAGCGGCCCCCGCGACCGCCCGCGGCGACCCGAGGAGGAACAACCGATGCCGGTCTCGCTCTCCCGATTCGTGTGTCTCGCGGCGGCGGCGGCGGCGCTGCTCGGCGCTTCGCCCGACGCGCCCTACGCTCCCGACGCCGCCGAGCCCGGCTCCGTCGAGGCGATCGCGCGCTTCACGACGGAGGCCCGGTTCTCGAACCCGTGGGTCGCGTACGTCCCGGCTTCCCCGGCCGTCCCCTCGCCCACGAAGTTCCTCGGCCACGTCGCGGGGGCGGCGGGAGAGCTCTCGCGGACGGACCAGATCTACGGCTACTTCCGCGCGCTCGCGAAGGCGACGCTGCGCGTGAAGGTGGACGTGATCGGCAAGTCCGAGGAGGGGCGCGAGATCCTCCTCGTCGCCATCGCGGACGAAAAGGGGATCCGCGACCTCCCGCGCCTCAAGGCCGCCACCGCGGCCCTGGCCGACCCGCGCCGGACGAGCCCGCAGGACGCCGAGAAGATCATCGCGGACGCCCGCCCGATCTACTACTTCAACGCGGGCCTCCACTCGACCGAGACCGGCAGCCCCGAGATGGTGATGGAGCTGGCCTACCGGCTGGCGGTGTCGAACCAGCCGATGATCGAGGCGATCCGGAAGAACGTCGTCGTCCTGATCAACCCGGTCTCCGAGCCCGACGGGCGCGACAAGGCGGTGGACTGGTTCTACCGGTACCTCAAGGGAAAGACGGACTACGAGAACCTTCCCGAGATGTCGCCGCCGTACTGGGGCTATTACGTCTTCCACGACAACAACCGCGACACGCACCAGAAGGCGCTCAAGCTGACGCAGGCCGTGCACGGGATGTTCTACGACTATCACCCGACGGTCGTGCACGATCTTCACGAGTCGATCCCGCTGCTGCACACGTGGAACGGCACGGGGCCGTACAACGTGAACCTCGACCCCATCGCGATCAACGAATGGCTCGAGACGTCCTTCCACGAGGTCGATGCCCTCACGGCGCTCGGGATGCCGGGCGTCTGGACGTGGGGGTACGGGGAGTCGTGGGGGCTCCACTACCTCGATTCTGTCGCGTCCAACCACAACTCGCTCGGCCGCGGCTACGAGACGTTCGGCAACCACACGGCGGAAACGGTCGAGCGCACGCTCCGGCCCTCGCACCGCTACGTGGACCGGCCGGTCACCGACCGCGAGTGGTACCGGGCCTGGCCGCCCGAGAAGAAGTTCTTCTGGTCCCTGCGGGACAACACGAACTACATGGAGACCGGCTGTCTTTCGATCCTCGACTGGACGGCGAAGAACGCGAAGGAAGCCCTGCGCAACTTCTACCGCAAGGGCTACAACTCGTGGCAGAAGGGCGTGAAGGGGAACCCGTACGCCTTCGTCATCCCGCCGGACCAGGGCGATCCAAGGCGGGTGGCCCAGATGGTCGAGATCCTGCGGGGCCACCGCATCGAGGTCGCCCGGCTCGACGCGCCGGTCGCCGTGAAGGAAGGGACGTTCGAGAAGGGCAGCTTCGTCGTCCGGCTCGACCAGCCCTACCGCAACTACGCCGTGGACCTCCTCGAGCCGCAGAAGTTCCCGTCCGAGACCCCGTACCAGCCGTACGACGACGTGTCGTGGGCCCTCCCGGTCCACTACGGGCTCGAGGCGAAGCGCATCGACGACGCGAAGATCCTCGAGGCCGCGCTGTCGCCCCTGACTTCGGCTCCCGAGGTGCGCGGCCGCGTCGCGGGCCCGGGCCCCGTCTACCTCCTCAAGGACACCGGCCAGGAAGCGCTGCTGGCGGCGCGCTTCCGCCTGTCGCGCTTCCGCGTCTCGATCGCGGAGAAGGCCTTCCCCTCCGGCGGCGTCGATTACCCGGCCGGGTCGTGGATCCTTCCCGCGCAGGAGGGGCTTTCCGCCGCTCTCGCGGCGGTGGCGAGCGAGCTCGGCCTCGACTTCGAGAGCGCCGGGGCCGAACCCTCCGTGGCGGCGCACGCGTCCCCCATCCCGAGGATCGCGGTGTGGCACCTCTGGTCCGACACCGAGGCGACCGGCTGGCTGCGGCTCGCCCTCGACGCCGAGAAGATCCCCTACGACTACATCCGCGACGAGGAGATCCGGGCGGGCAAGCTCCACGACCGGTACGACATCCTGCTGTACGGCGACAACTACGACGACTGGAAGAGCCAGGTGCAGGGGATCGACACGAAGTGGGGCCCGATGCCCTACACGAAGACGGCGCGGTTCCCGAGCCATGGCGTTCCCGACTCCTCCGACGACGTCACGGGCGGCATCGGCTGGGGCGGCATGGCGAACCTCCAGGAGTTCCTGAACTCGGGGGGACTCCTGATCACGCTCGGCAACGGCTCGGCGCTGCCCCTCGAAGGCGGCCTGGTGCGGGGCGTGCGGCGCAGTGGCGGCGGCGGGGTGGCCACGCCGGGAGTCGAGATCAAGGTCAAGTTCACCCGGCCCGAGCACCCCCTGGCCTACGGGTACCCGCTCGAGACCTCCGCGTTCCGGACGGACCTCAACCTGTACGCGGTGCGCCCCGCCGACCGCCGTTTCGTGGTGCTCCAGTGGGGAACGCGGCCGTCGAAGGAGGACCGCGACTTCGAGAGCGGCCCGGGGACGAAGGACAAGCCGGACGAGAAGTCCGAGAAGGCCGGCGACACTTCACTGGTGGTCTCCGGCGGCGGCAAGAAGATCGAGGAGCTCGAGGGGCGGCCCGCGATCCTCGATGTGCCGGCGGGAAAGGGGCGGGTCCTCGCGTTCAATTTCAGCCCGATGCACCGGGACCTGAACCACTCGGACTACCGGTTCCTCTGGAACGGCATCCTCAACTGGAGCGGGCTGCCGCCTCAGACGCCGTGAACGGGCCGGGCCTCCGCGCTTTCTGAGCCGCGCGGGCGGAATGCCCGCCGCCGGGATTGGTTACAGTCTGCCTGGGAGGACGCCCGCGTATGAACAAGTTCCTGGTCCTGGGAGTCGGCCTGCTGTCGGCCGCGGCCGCCGCGTCGGCGGCGGAGATTCACGGAACCGTCAGCGAGAGCAACAAACCGGTGCCGCAGGGGGTCGCGCTGCAGCTCGCCTGCGGAGGCGCGACCGCGGAGGCGAAGACGGACGAGTTCGGCTCGTACAGCCTGAAGATCGCGGCGACGGGGGAGTGCCGCCTCTCGCTCGACTACAAGGGCTCGAGCGGATCGCTGACGGTCACCCTGTACGAGAAACCCGGCCGCTACGACCTCGCCGTCCGGCAGGAGGCCGGCAAGCTCGTGCTGACGAGGAAGTGATGGGCGAAGAGCCTTCGCCGAAGCCCCGGCGGGACGGCTGGGACAAGGCGGCCATCGTCCTGCAGCCCGTCGGGGGGCTGCTGACCGCGATCGCCGTCGCCGTGCTCGGCTTCTGGACGTCGAGCTGGCTGCGCGACCGCGAGGCCCGCGAGGCCGTGCTGCGCGAGCGCATGCAGACCAACGACACGAACGCCCGGCTCTACTCCGAGCTGATCAGCAAGAGGGAGGAGTCCGAGAGCGCGCTGCGCAAGGACATGTTCACGTCCATCATCAACTCGTTCCTGGGCGGCGGGGCGGGCAACCTGGAGCAGAAGGTGCTGAACCTCGAGCTGCTCGTCTACAACTTCCACGAGTCGCTGAACCTGAAGCCGCTGTTCCTCCACCTCGCGCGCCAGGTCCAGGCCAGCCCGCAGCGCGTCGAGTACCTGGCCCGGCTGAGCCGCGTCGCCGAAGAGGTCACGAAGAAGCAGATGCTGGTGATCGAAGAGGGGGGCGCGAACTTCGACGCGTCCGTGGACGGGAAGTCCCTGTCCCTCGTCGGTCCGGACGGCGTCTCGACCGTCCCGTTCGTCGCGCGCGACCTGGTCGTGGACGGCGTGGCGCGCAACTTCAAGGTCGAGGTCCTCGACTTCGACCGGGCCAACGAGCAGGTCAACCTGAGGGTCACCGTCCGGACCGCCGAGCCCACGGGGGCCGAGACGATCTCCACGGAGTTCTGGACGGGCCACTTCGACTTCCCGATGATCGACAACACGCGGCTGCCGCACGACCAGCGGCTGGCCGTCGTCCTGAACAACTTCGACGCCGCGGGAGGCCGCGCCGACCTGACGCTGGCGTACTTTCCGGGCAAGTACGCGGGGCTGCGCGAAAAGCCGTACTACGACGAGGTTCTCGCGAAGCTGCTCGCGGCGAACCAGGGCGTGGCGCCGGCAGGGGGCGCGGGGCGGTCGAGGTAGAGGGCCGGCGACTCCGACGGCGAGTTGGGCGATTTGGGGTCAGTCCTGAACTCGTGAACTTTTCTGCGACGAGGAGTGAACCGAAAGTTCAGGAGTTCAGGACTGACCCCCGCTCCCCGATGCGCGCGCGGTTTCGGGAACGTGCCTCAGCGCCTGAGGCGGTTCTCCAGCTCCTCGGCCCGCTTCTGCGCGCCCGCGAGGGCCTGCTCGGCGGTCGTGTGCGCGCCGCGGCCGAACTCGGCGTTGGCGAAGGCGACCCAGTCCGCCATCTCGACGGCGTAGGCCTCGATGTCCGCCTCGTTGAGCAGCTCGATCGAGAACGAGCGGCCGTCCCAGTGGAGCGCGCTCGCCCGGACGGTCTGCGTGCCGAACGGCGCCTGCCGCAGGAGCTCGACCCAGTGGGCCGGGGGAGTCGGCGACGGCTGCCAGGCGACGAGGAAGCTGGTGGCGTAGTCGTCCTTGGTCAGCGGTCCGGATTTGCCCGCCATGGGCACCACGTGCGGACGCACCCGAGGGTGCGCCATCCGGATGACGACCTGCGCGGGCTCGCGAGCTTCCTCGTCCGACTGGAAGGGCTTTTCGTCGAAGGGCGGCATGGATCCTCCTCCTACGCGCGGGGGAACGACACGATGAGAGAGACGGCGCGAACGAGCATGATCGAGGCGACGGCGAGCAGGCCAACGCGCGCGGCGTGGATCTTGAAGCGCTGGGCGAGCGCCGTGAGCAGCAGGACGGTCGCGAGAAGGACGGTGATGCGGACGTACCGGTCGCCGGTTTCGCGGCTGTCGACGCCTTGCCGGAACTGCCGGCTGGACTCCTCGTTGAGGGCCCTGGCCTTCTCGAGCTTGGCGCTCCTGTACTCGGGCATGAGCGCGGGTCCGAGCGGGGCGTTCGGGTTGTTGAGCGGGTCGGTCTTGATCCATGCCCGGAACGCGACCTCGTACTCGGGCCGGAAGCGCCGCTCGACGAGGGCCGCGAAGGCCTTGTCGTTCCCGCGGGTGGCGTTGATCCAGGTGTTCAGCGCGATGATGTCGTAGAGGTGGTCCTGTCCCGCCAGGGTCTGCTGCTCCTGCGCCTGGGTGGTCGTCTGCGACGCCATGGCGTACGCGGCCGCGCTCCGGGCGTCCCACTTCGCCGCCTGGTAGCCGCTCCACGCCGTCAGGACGGCGACCGCCGCCAGGACGATCGCCTCCAGGATCTCGATCCACTGGTGCGCGTGCGGATGGGAGCCGCCGCCGTGGTGGCCCTGCTCGTGGATCCTGTGTGCGAACTCGATGTTCGAGCCGGTTTCGGCCATCGTGCCCCGCCTATGGCGGCAGAGGATACCCGAAGGGCGAACGGGAGGAGCGGCGGCGCGCGCTCAGGGGGCCACGTGGATCAGGCCGAGCATGCCTTCGTGCTGCTGGGCCGTGCCGCACGAGGTGTTGAGGCAGGAGAAATTCACGTCGGGGATTCCGCCGGCCGGGATCGTGATCGTCACGGGGGGCAGCGTCTGACCCAGCGGGATCTGGATGGGGTTGGGCAGTCCGATCTCGGGGTGCGCGTTGAGCTGATGGTACGGCGCGAACTCGCCCGAGTCCCCGTTGTAGAGCGTCACCTGATAGGAACATCCCTGGTGCAGCGTGATCACGCCGTGCACGCTGTGGTTCGGGTCGATCTCGTAGGGACAGGCGCCGGCGCTGCACGGGCGAAAGCCCTGGTCCGCCGAGGGGCACCAGTCCCACTGCCACGAGGTGGCGCGCAGCGTCAGTAGCGTCGGTCCGGACGGCGTGGCCGTCGGCGTCGCCGTGGGGGTCGGCGTCGCGGTCCGCGTCGGGGTCGGCGTTCGGGTCTTCGTCGGCGAATTCGTCTGCCCGGGCACGGGCGTGGACGTCGGCGGGGCGGCCGTCGGGCTGGGGCCGCCGGGGGTCGGGCTCGGGGCGCCCGGCGTCGTGGTCGTTCCGTAGGGGAAGCTCTGGAGGTCCCATCCGCCGCTCGGCGCGTCGTCGGTCTTGTCGTAGACCTGGACCTGGCCCGTGGCCACGTCGGTGACGGTCATCGTGTACCGCAGGCTCGTCATGGCGCTCCAGAAGATCCAGTAGTGGCCGAAGGTCGGCGCCTCGAGGACCTTGACCGTGACCTCCGGGTTGCCCGGGTCGTGGGTGAGCCCCGGGAAGCTGAACCAGCCGAAACGGTCCGTCACGGCCACGGCCCGCGCCGGCGAGTCGGCCCCGGTGTTCGGGTCCTTCGCGTCGATCGCAATCTCGAACGGGTGGACCGCGAGCAGCCGCACCGTGGTCTCCGGCGTGACCGTCACGGCCGTCTCCGCGCTCGCGTCCTGCGCGAGGAGCCGGACCGTGTAGGCGCCCGCGCCGGCCCAGGCGTGCGACGGCGACGCGGTCGTCGCGGAGGCCCCGTCGCCGAAGTCCCAGAGCCAGCTCGTCGCGGCCCCCGGGGAGGTGTCGCGCAGTCGGACCGTCTGGCCCGCCACGGGGTTGGGAGGGTCGATCTCGAAGGTGATCGTCGGCGCCGCGCCCGCGCGCGCGAGCCAGAGGCCGGCGAGGCCGAGGGCGGCGAGAACGATTCCGCGGGGGAGTCTGTGGTTCATGCGTGACCCGTCAAAAGACCGGGGGCGGCCCCGCGGCCGCCCCCGGCAGGATCCGACTCAGCAGCTCCCCGGAGGGGCGCCCATGAAGCCGAGGTCCATGGTGGGGAAATTGTCCTTGTTCGGGAAGACCGACGCCATGTCGAGGTCGGCGACCCCGAACCACTTCGCGAGCGTGCCGCCGTACTGGTCCGAGCCGCTCGTCGGGATCCACCGGCCCCGGCCGTTGCCCGGGTTGTTCGTCGTGTCGTCGGGCCCGCCGACCTGCATCTCGGGGAACATGTGTCCCATCGAGTTGGGCGTGCCGTAGAAGTTGCCGCCGTTGACCGCGTCGCCCATGACGAGCTGGTGGCTGCCCCATCCATGGTCCGAGCCGATCGAGCCGCCGGAGCCGGAAGGCTGCAGCGTCCGGCCGAAATCCGAGTGGGTGAAGGTCGTGATCTTGTCCTGCAGGCCGAGCTCGACCGTCGCGGAGTAGAAGGCGCTCAGGGCCTGGGAGAGGTCGAGGAAGTTGTTGCCCTGGTCGGTGAGCTGGTTCTGGTGCGTGTCGTAGCCGCCCTGGGAGACGAAGAAGATCTGGCGCGAGAGGGTCAGGCCCGGCGCGTTCTGCACGAGCTTGATGACCTTGGCGACCTGCTTGAGCTGGTTGGCGATCCCCGTGTTGGGAAACACGGTGTTGATCGTCGGGTCCGTCGAGAAGTCGGCGCTGATGTCCACGGCCTGCTGGGTCGTGGCGCTGGCGGCGGCGATCATCGTCGCCGTCTGGTCGATCGTGCGCAGGTAGTCCATCGACGTGCGGCGCGCGACGTCCGTGGCCGACCCGGTGAAACCGTTCAGCACCAGGACGCTCGTCAGGGAGCCGGTGCCGATCGACAGGGGGCGCTTCAACCCGATGCAGAACGTCGAGGAGCCCGAGATCGACGTGATCGTCGGGAACCCGCCGCCCGAGGCGTTGCAGGTCGCGACCGCGTCGGCCGCGCGGCCGCCCCAGCCGGTCGAGATCTTGATGTCCGAGCGGCCCGACTGCCAGGCCTGGACCTGGTCGGAGTGCGAGAAGAGGGCGTAGGGCTTGGGCTTGGAGTTCGTCATGTACTCGCTCTGGGTCAGCGGCGTGACGAGCGGGCCCACGTTCGTGACGACGGCGAGCTTGTTCTGGTTGAAGAGGGTGACCATCTCCGGCATGTTGGGGTGGAAGCCGAAGCTGGCGCCGCCCGCCGAAGGCGGATTGTTGATCGGGAGGACGCCGCCGAGGCTCCCCGCGTTGGGCAGGGCGAGGCCGGGCCGCGCGTTGGCATAGAGGCTGTAGTTCCCGTCGGTCGGGACGATCAGGTTGTTCGGGTCGCTCCCGCCGTTCAGGAAGACGCAGACGAGGGCCCGGTAACTGCCGGTCACGCTGTTGGGCGTGGCCAGGAGGTTGGCCAGGCCGAACTGGCGGATCGTGCCCTGGAAGGCCGCCGCGCCGAGCGCGGCGCAGGTGGTGCGGACGAGGAAGTCCCTTCTCGAGTGCGACATGGCGTTACCTCTGCACCTGGTACTGCGACGAGGTCGCGACCAGATAAAGCGCCTGGCGGGCGCGTTTCAACGTGTCCGTCGCTGGCGAGACGGCATTGACGGCGGTTTCGATGGAAAGCCTCATCTCGTCGGACATCGTGCCGTGCAGGAGCAGGCGGTTGAGCCGGTCCACGAGGTTCGTCGCGCTGGGCGCAAGCTGCTGGAGCTCGGTCAGGTCGATCGAGGTGCCGTTGGGCGTGTAGCACGAGGTCGTGCTGCAGTTGACGGCGATGCTCGAGAACACGATCGTGTTCATGAAGTTCGCGCGCTTCAACGACGTCGAGGCGTCCATGATTCCGAACTCGGGGCCGAGGAGGCCCGCCGTGGCCGGGGGCGCGAAGTAGTCCTGCGGGAAGTAGCTGAACACGGTCGAGGGCTTGAAGATCTCCTGGCCCTGGTCGCGCGTGCAGTTGCCGCAGGTCGAGAGCGACCCGTCGGAGCCGAGGCTGCGGTTGGCCGACTGCGCGTTGAAGGCGCGCAGGATGCCGAGCTCGAAGAGCGCGGGCTCCTTGAGCTTTCCGTACGTGACGTCGCTCGGCGCGTTGCGGGCCTCGGGGTCGAGCAGGATCGCCTTGACCATCGCCCAGAGGCTGCCGCGCTGGCCCGAGCCGTTGTCGTTGTAGAAGCCGGCCACGCGCTCGATGTAGCCCGGCGACGGGTTCGACGTCACGAGGCTGTGGATGAGCTCGCGCGCGAGGTACGGCGCCACCGTCGGATGGTTGAAGAGCGCGTCCATCGCCTGCGCGAGGTCCTGGTCGCCGGTCTGGCCCGCCGGCACGACGGTCACGGAGCCGTTGCCGTTCTGGTCGGGCAGGAAGCCGAGGAAGAGGTCCTTCTCGCCGGTGTTGTGGTTGGAGCTCTGCAGCGTCATGGGGTTGAGGTAGTCGCCGCTGGTCTCGCCGCTGTCGCCGGCGAGCGGCGGCACGGTGACCGACGGGATCTTCCAGCCGGTGAAGACGAGCTTGAGGTTGTCGATGACCGTCTGGTCGTAGGTCGGCATCGGCAGCCCGGAGACGGGGTCGTTCTGCGTCGAGCCGTCCTGGTTCAGGAGGTCGGTCCCGATCGAGAAGAGCTGCATGATCTCGCGGGCGTAGTTCTCGTTCGGGTTGTTCTTCGTCGAGCTGTCCATGTTGAGGAAGTGGCCCATCGCGGGGTTCAGGGTCAGCCCGCTCAGGATGTCGTGGTAGTTGCCGAACGCGTTGCCGTAGAGGATGTTGAGGTAGGGGATGACCTGCGCCGGCCGGGTGATGCTGTTCGTCGAGACCACGTCCAGCTTGTGCAGCGCGAAGAAGACGCGCTGGCGCAGCTGGTCCGGCTGGTAGAGGGCGTTCTTGAAGAAGGTCGTGTACAGGGGGAAGGTCGAGTAGTTGTCGCGCCGGCAGTTGGGCGGCGTCGCCGCCGTGCCGTCGCCGCAGCCCGACGGGGTGCTGTCGGGGACGAGGTTCTGCGCGGGGAAGAGCGAGGGCGTCAGCGAGTATTGCTCCGCGAGCCAGGGGAGGTACCCCTTCCCGAGAACGTAGCTGACCTCGGAGTCCTTGGGCCCCCAGCTGGCCTGCTCGAGGAACCGGGCGCCCTCGCCCCGGTGGAACGTCTTCGCGAGGAAGACCGCCATCTGGCCGCGGGTCACCGCGTTACCGGGGCAGTACGACGTGCCGCCGCAGCCGGTCGTGACGTACAGGCGCGCGAGCTCTTCGATCCAGGGCGCCAGCGGCGAGGCGATCGGAACGTCCGAGAAGACGCCCGTCGCGGCCGGCGGCGCGTAGCCGTTGCCGTGGTAGATCTTCAGCAGGAAGACCGCCATCTGTCCGCGCGTGACCGGGGACGCGGGGCAGTAGCTCGGCGGCGTGCCGCCGATGCAGCCTCCGGTGATTCCCTCGGCGTACAGCTGCTCGATCCAGTCCGCGGCGAAATCGCCCATGTGGACGTCGGCGAAGACCGTGCCGGTCGCCGGCGGCGGGACGTAACCCGAGCCGTGCTCGGCCCGCAGGAGGAACACGGCCATCTGGGCGCGCGTGACGGAGGACGAGGGGCAGTAGTTCCCGCCGCCGCATCCCGACGTGATCCCGTCGCGGATGATCGTTTCGACCGGCGCGTGGAAGGGGCTCGCCTGCGCCACGTCGCCGAAGTCGGAGAACCAGCCCTTCGGCAGGACGCTCGCCGGGCCTCCGTTGTTGACGATGATGTCGTAGAGGGCGCCCGCCGTCAGAGAGGGGCTCGTCGCCTTGATCAGCGTCGAGCTCGTCACGATCGCGCTCACGCCGACGCCGCCGACGGTCACCGTCGCGCCCGGCGAGAACTGGTTCCCGACGAGGCTGATCGGCGTGCCGCCCGACGCGGGGCCGGACGTGCCCGAGGCGTAGGCGAGCTGAAAGGGCGTCGAGGTCGTGGCGCCGGCGGAGATCCCCGCGGACAGCAGTCCGAGGGTCGCGAGAACCGCCGCGGCCAGCGCGGCGCTTCTCGTGATCGAGGAGGGGGACGGTCGCGGAGAGTGTCGTTCTCTCATCGGCTCTGGTCCTTTCTGACAGCCGTTCGGGGGCGTTCGAGTTGGTTGTGTTGTTGGGCAGAGTCTACGGAGGCGGTCGCGGAAGTCCGCGTGACTGCCGTCACACCGGGAAAAGTTGACGTCACGGTATGGGCGAGACTACGGCGGCCGCGGCGGCGGCGCGACTGACCTCGCGGGCCGAAGAAGGACAGGGCGCGGCCGGGCAGCGATGCTGGCCGAGCGGGCAGGTGTCGCGAAGGCGGGGGCCGCCTCATAATCGAGTCTGACGATCCCGCGATGAAAGCGTTGACGCTCGGCTCTAAAATTCTCGCGGCGGCGGGCGCGGCCGCCCTGGCGCTCGCCCCGGCCGCCGGCCAGCCGATGCCGCCGCGGCTCGAGGCGGGGCTGCCCGGCCCGACGCTGTTTCCCGCCACGAACTGGTGGAGCACCGAGATCACGGCCGCGCCCGTGGATCCGGGGTCCGCCGGGTTCATCGCGTACATCAACAACGGAAGCCCCAGGCCCCTGCACCCCGACTTCGGCGGCACGCTTCCCGACGGGATTTCCATCTACGGCATCCCGTACATCGTCGTGGACGCGAGCCAGCCGAAGAAGGCGGTCCAGTTCGACCAGGCCGACGAGAGCGACGGCGTGGACCACTCCACGCAGACCTCGTATCCCTTCTACCCGATCCCCGACGAGGCGATCACGCAGCCCCACTGGATCGAGGGCGGCGATCCCGGCAACATCGACGACACCGGCGACATCGACCGGCACATGCTGATCGTGGACCGGGACAACCGGTATCTCTACGAGCTCTACAACGTCTGGTGGGACGGGTCGCAGTGGACGGCGTACTCGGGCGCGTTCTTCGACATGAAGACCGACGACCGGCGGCCCGACGGCTGGACGTCCGCCGACGCGGCGGGCCTGGCCATCCTTCCCGGGCTCCTCCGCTACGAAGAGGTGTACGGGCCGGGGGAGATCCGGCACGCCTTCCGCTTCACGACGCGCCACACGAACGGATACCAGTACCCGGCGTCGCACCTGGCCGGGACCCAGGTCGCGGGCGCGCCGCCGATGGGCACGCGGCTGCGCCTCAAGGCCTCGACCGACATCTCGGGATTCGCGCCCGAGATCCAGAAGATCTTCCGGGCGATGAAGAAGTACGGCCTGATCCTGGCCGACAACGGCACCGACATGTACGTCGGCGGGACCTGGGACGACCGGTGGAACAACGACGTCCTGAATCCCGCGTTCGGCTCCCTCACGGCCTCGGACTTCGAGGTCGTGCAGCTCGGCTGGCAGCCCCCTCTCGCCACGGCGATGGCGGTGGACACGCACCCGGGCGCCCCGTCGAACGAGAACGGCGTCCTCGAGCCTGGCGAGACGGTCGTGGTCGCGCCCTCCTGGGAAAACTCGCCGGCGACCTCCGGCGCGCTCGCCGGATCGGCGTCCGCGTTCGTCGGACCGGCCGGAGCGGCGTGCACGATCGCGGACGGGCTGGCGGCCTACGGGACGCCGGCGTTCGGGCAGGCGGCCGACTGCTGGAGCGCGACCGGCGACTGCTTCGCGCTCTCGGTGTCGAATCCCGCGGCGAGGCCGGCCGCGCACTGGGACACGACGTTCACCGAGACGGTCGGCGGGACCGCCGCGAAGACCTGGACCCTGCACGTCGGCGGAAGCTTTCCGGACGTCCCGGCGTCGGACCCCTTCTACGCGAAGGTCGAGGCGCTCTTTCATGCCGGCGTGACGGCGGGGTGCAGCGGCGGCAACTACTGCCCGTCGGCGTCGATCACGCGCGCGCAGATGGCGGTGTTCCTGCTGAAGGGCAAGCTCGGCACCCTGTATGCCCCGCCCGCGGGCACGGGGACGCGATTCGCGGACGTGCCTCCGGGAGCGTTCGCCCTCGACTGGATCGAGGACCTCGCCGGCAGCGGGGTCACCGCGGGCTGCGACACGTTCCTCTACTGCCCGGATCGGCCGGTGACGCGCGCGCAGATGGCGGTCTTCCTCCTCAAGGCGAAGCACGGCAGCGGCTACGTGCCGCCGGCGGCCACCGGGATCTTTCCGGACGTTCCGGTCTCGAGCGGCTTCGCCCCCTGGATCGAGGAGCTCGCGGCCGAAGGGATCACCGCCGGCTGCGGCGGGGGCAACTACTGCCCCGACAGCCCCAACACGCGGGCGCAGATGGCGGCGTTCCTCGACGCGACGTTCGGCCTGACGCTCTACGTTCCGTAGAGAGGCGCGGGCGTTTCTCCGGTTCCCGGCATAATTGGGGCGTGACCTCCGACGCCGCGCCGATCCGTTCCAACCGGATCGCCGTCGCCGCGGCGGTCGCGATCGCGGCGGCGCTGCTCTCGCTCCAGCTCCTCGTGCCCCCCGTCGTGGGTCTGGCCAACAACGGCGACTTCGAGCGCGTGATGGGCCCGGTCGGGTTCCAGTACCTCACCGAGGACCGCGCGGAGAAGTACTTCTCGTGGGTCAACACGAAGTTCGCATACGGGCCGCCCGGCTGGTACCGCAGCGGGCTCGTGACGTCGGAGATCCTCCTCGCCCGGGCGGCGCGCGCCGTCAGCGAGCCCCTCGCCGGAGGCGCCCCGTTCGATCTGCGCGTGCTCGGCGCGATCCACCTTTTCCTTCTCGCGGCGGGCCTGGGGCTTCTCGTCGCGGCCACCGCGCCTCTGCCGCGAGCGGCCCAGTGGCTCGCGGCCGGGCTGCTCGTCCTCGTGTTCACGGACGTCGGGTACGCCGCGCCCCTCAACTCGTTTCTCAGCCAGGCGGCCTCCCTCGTCTTCCTCCTGCTGACGCTCGGCGTCCTCGCGAACTGGATCGGGCGCCCGGGACCCGATCCGCGGTTCGCGGTCCCGTTCTTCGCACTGGCGGCGCTCTTCGTCGTGTCGAAGCCGCAGGAAGTGATCCAGGCGCCTCTGCTCGCGGCCGCGGGTCTGCGCGTGGCGTGGGCGGCCGGGCCGGCGCCTGGCCGAAGGGGGGCCTGGAGACGTTTCGCGCTCGCCGGCGCGGCCGTGCTGTGTGCGGTCGCCGTCTGGTCCTACCGGCAGACGCCGCCCGAGATCGCCGGCGTCGCCCGGTACCACAAGGTGTTCATGGAGCTTCTGCCGGATTCTCCCACCCCCGAGCAGGACCTGCGGGACCTGGGTCTCGATCCCTCGTGGACGCGCGCGATCGGCAGGATCGCGTATCCGCCGTCGAGCCCCTACAACGACCCCGGGTTCCGCGCCGCCTTCCTCGCGCGGTTCCGCTACGCGAATCTGATCCGCTTCTACCTGGCGCATCCGAGTCGGCTCGCCGCGACGCTCGCCGGGGGAGGCCTCCAGGCCCTGCGCCTGCGGCACCCGCGCTTCGGCAACTTCGAGCGGGGCGAGGGCCTTCCGGCCGGCGCGCAGTCCCGCGCGTTCTCCCTGTGGAGCGGGCTGCGCGTGTCGCTGCCGGGCCACCCGCTCCTGTGGATCGGCCTGCTCTTCGCCGGCAACGTGGCGGCCGTGGCCGCGACCTACCGGGGCGCGCCCCCGGCGGGCCGCCTCGGCCGCGAGGGCCTCGTCCTGATCGTCGCGATGGCGACGGCGGCCTTTTTCGTCTGCGTCCTCTCGAACGCGCACGGCGATCTCGCCAGGCACTTCTACGTCTTCCACGCCCTCTGCGACCTGACGTTCGTCGCGGACGTCACCTGGGCCGGGGCCCGGCTGGCAGCGGGCGTCGGGGCCCGCGCGCGCTAGGAGCCCGAACCCGGAGGAGCGCCGGCCCGCGCGCCGCCGCGTTTGCCGCGCACGTACACGGCCACGCCGATGCCGAGCATGAGGACGGTGAGCCCCACGACCTTGACGACGGCGAAGAGCTTGTTCGGGTCGTCCTCGGCCGGAAAGAGCGCGAGGACGATCGAGGCGAGCGTCGTGACGAGGCCCACGACGCCCAGGATCGCCACCCCGGGGCTGCCGCCGGGGATCCAGAAACCGGGCACCTTCGCCTCGCCGCGCAGCTTGATCGCCGCCGCGAAGAGGTACAGGAAGGGGATGAAGTACCAGATGATCGTCATGCTCACGAGCGCGTCATAGGCGCCCCGCACGGAGGTGCCGGCCTGGCCCAGGAAGACGAAGACCGCCGTGATGAGCGCCTGGGACAGCAGCGCGACCCAGGGCGTGCCCCATTTCGCGTGCACCTTTCCGAAGCCTTCCGGCAGGTAGTGGTCGAGGCCCGCCACGAAAGGGATGCGCGCGACCGACGCGAGCCACGCCCCGACGCTGCCGAGGGCCGTCACCGTGATGAGGATGGCCGCCGCCGGCGAGACGCCGGACAGTCCGATCCGCGACTCCGCGCGCTGGATGGCCTGCATGATCCCCTGCATGCCCGTGATTTCGCTCGCGGGAAGAGCGACGAGGACGCTGGCGGTGCCGGCCAGGTAGAGGACCAGGATGAGGGGGAGCGAGACGAGGATCGCGCGCGGGACGGTGCGGCCGGCGTCGCGGATCTCGTCCCCGAGAAACGAGGCCGACTCGAGCCCCGTCAGCGCGAACGCGATCGTGGACCAGAAGATGATGTCCTTGAGGTGCGTGCCCGGCAGCAGGGACCTCGCCGTGAAGTGCGTCGCCGAGCCGAACTTCAGGTACGCGGCGATCCCGAGGACGAGCAGCAGCGCCGTCGCGAGCCACCGCGCGATGGCGCCGACGTTGGAGAGCCACTTGCCGACCTCGATGCCGACGACGTTGACGACCGTGCCGAAGGCGAGCCCCACGAGCGACGCGCCGATGAAGTAGGGGGCGCTCGCCGAGTAGCCCGTCCAGCGGCTGCCTCCCGCGTAGAGGGCGTTGCCGGCCGCGAAGTAGAGGACCGCCGGGAAGTACGGCAGGTTCGACATCCAGTACGACCAGCCGGTGAGGAAGCCCGCGAAGTCGCCGAAGGCCACTTTCGCCCAGACGTAGAGGCCGCCCTCCTCCGGGTGGCGCGAGGACATCGCGATGACGCAGATGCCGAGGGGCAGCGCCATCGCGAAGAACCCGATGATCCACACGACCATGGCGGACGCCCCGCCCGCGGCCGCCGTGGCGACCCACTGGAGGTTCGTGCCCGCGGTGATGAGGAAGAGGAGGACGTCCGCGAACCCCATCCCGCGGTGGAGCCCGGCCGGGTGCGATCCCGTTTCGCAGCGCGTGTCGGCGGACAGGTCGGCGATGGGGGGAGAGGGTATCGCAGGACGGCGATCCCGAGAACCTCTCTCTACCGCAGCGCCCGGGTCAGCAGCGCGTGGAAGTGGTGCAGCCCGTTCTCCCGCATCACCGAGTACCGGCCGCGGTCGTACGTGCGCGAGCGCAGGCCCTTCTGCACGGCCTCGCAGATGGCGATGTCCTCCTGCTGGACCTGGTCGGAGAAGGCGAACGAGCGCGCGAACTCCTCCGCGACGCCCGGGCTGTTCGGCTCGAGGACGTACCACTCGAAGCGCGTCAGCGTTCGGTCGGGGCCGATTGGCAGGATGAGGTTGGTCTGCAGGTTGTCGGGGTAGAGGTTGAGCATCATGTTGGGGAAGACCCAGTAGTAGAGGGCCTCCGGCTCCGCGCCCTCCGCGAGGTTGCGGCGGTAGAGCGAGTCCTCGTTCTTCGAGCGGATGGGCGCGTGCTGCTTGGAGTGGTACGCGGCGGTCTCGACCTTGTAGGCGCGGTAGTCGAGCTCCTTGAAGAGCTCGGGGTGGACGATGGGGATGTGGTACCCCTCGAGGTAGTTGTCCACGTACACCTTCCAGTTGCACGCGACCTCGTAGTCCACCTTCTTGAAGAGGCTCATGTGCTCGAGGGGGAGGTGGCGGGTCTCCTCCGGGATCGAGCCGAGGACCTCCGACAGGGGGGCCACGTTCGGGTCGAGGCACACGAAGAGGAACGGGCCCCACGTCTCGACCCGGACGGGCGGCAGCGTCTGCGCCCCCCGGTCGAAGCAGCGCACGCCGTCCCACTCGGGGGTGGACTGGAGCTGCCCGTCGAGGGTGTAGGTCCAGCCGTGGTACCCGCACATCAGGGCCTTGCGGTGCCCGGCCCCGCGGGCGACCGGGCCGGCGCGGTGCCGGCAGACGTTCGAGAAGGCGTGGAGCGCGCCGTCGTCGGCGCGCGTGATCACGAGGGGCTCCTCGGCGACCGTGCAGGTGAAATAGTCGCCCGGCAGGCGCACCTGCTCGGTGTGGCCGACGAGCTGCCAGGTCCGCGCGAAGAGCCGGTCCTGCTCGAGCGCGAGGACCTGCGGGTCCCGGTACCAGGTGGAGGGGATCGTCGCGGCGGAGGAGAGGTCCGCGTCGAAGGAGAACTCGGCCGGGTCCGGGTTCACGAGCGGCGCTCTTTCCGGGCCGCCGGTTTCCGGGCCGCTTCCTCCTTCGCCGTGACGGCGCCGGCGATCAGCGCCAGGAACTGCTCGATGCGGGCGGCCGTCTTCTCGGCGCGGTTGCCCTGCCTCGGGAAGAGGCCCGGATCGAGCTCCTCGGTCAGGAGGGCGTCCTGGAAGCGCTCGACCGTCCAGTCGAGCAGGGAGACGATCATCGCCTCGTCGATGTCCGAGCGGACCTCGCCGCGGGAGACGCCGAACCGCACGAAGGCCGCCGTCCCGTACGGATCGTTGTCGCGCAGGAACCGGTTGATCTCCTGGCGCAGCTTGAGGTCCGTGCCGTAGTTGCCGAGCAGGGCGATCCGGTACGGGATCCAGTTCTCCCGGACGAGGCGGTCGGTCCGCTCGAGCCAGTAGCGCAGGGTCGCGAAGAAGCCCTTCGCCACGATCTCGCGCGGGGCGTCCAGGTACGCCGGGAACGCCGACACGGCCTTCTTGTAGCCCCCGAGAAAGAGGCCTTCCTTGCTGCCGAAGTGCTGGAAGACGGAGCCCTTCGCGATGGAAAGCTCGGTGGCGATGTCCTCGATGCGCGTGGCGTGGTAGCCGCGTTCGGCGAACTGCCGCATCGCGGCGTCGAGGATGCGGACGCGCTTGGCCTCGGAGCGCATCCGGGGCGGCGGAATCCGGGGAGACAGCGGGCGAACGTCGTCTTGTGTCATGACTGGCGGTCATCCTACGAAATCCATCGCCGGGAATCAACGGTGTGTTAGCGTAAAAAGAGGGCGCACGTCCGCTATGACTGCCGATCAGAAGAACAAAGGGGCCTACGACGCGATCGTGGTCGGCGGGGGCCACAACGGCCTGACGGCCGCAGCCTATCTCGCGCGGGCCGGGCTTTCCACGCTCGTCCTCGAGCGGCGCCCGATCGTCGGCGGGGCCTGCGTGACCGAGGAGATCGCTCCCGGCTGCCGGGCTTCCACCACGTCCTACATCGCCAGCATGCTGCGCCCCGAGGTCATCCGCGACCTCGACCTCGCGGGGCACGGGCTCCGGATGGTGCCGTGCGACCCGGCCCTGCTCGTGCCGTTTCTCGACGGGACGGTCGCCCCGTGGTGGTCCGACCGCGAGCGCACGGTGCGCGAGCTCGCGAAGCTCTCGCCGGCCGACGCGAAGACGTTCGTGCGCGTGGACGACGAGCTGAAGAAGCTGGCGCGCTACCTGCAGCCCTTCTTCCTCGAGCCGCCGCCCGACGTGCACACGCGCGGCTTCGCGGGCGTCCTCGAGGCGCTGCGGGTCGGCAAGCGGTTCCGCGGGATCACGGGCGGCGAGATCTCCCGCATGGTGTCGTTCCTGACGGGAAGCCTCGGCGACTTCCTCGACCGCAACTACGAGTCCGAGAAGGTCAAGACGCTCTTCCTCGCCAACAACGTCTACGGCAAGCACGGCGGGCCGTACGCGCCGGGGACGGCGCTCGGCCTGCTCTTCCACCTGCTCTCGGGCGGCGAGCACGACCTCCAGGGCTTCTACGGCCACGTCCTCGGCGGGATGGGCTCGATCACCCGGGCCATGGCCGCGGCCGCGCGGTCCTTCGGCGCCGAGATCCGGACGTCGGCGCCGGTCGCGTCGATCGCGGTGTCGGGCGGCCGGGCCCGCGGCGTCGTGCTCGAGGACGGCACGGAAATCGGGGCGAAGGTCGTCGTCTCGAACGCGGACCCCAAGCGCACCTTCCTCGGCCTCGTCGCCCCCTCCGAGCTTCCCGACGAGTTCCGCAGAGCGGTCGCCGGAATCAAGATGGACGGGCCCTGCGCGAAGGTCAACTTCGTCCTGTCGGAGGAGCCCCGCGTGACCGGCATGCCCCGGGAGTTCGCGAAATCGGAGCGCGCCCTCTTCACGCTCGTCCCCTCGCTCGAGTTCGCCGAGCGCTGCTACGGCATCGCCCGCGGGGGCGAGATCCCCGAGGAGCTCTGGGTGGACTGCGTCGTGGCCTCGAACGTGGATCCCGATCTCGCCCCCGAGGGCCGGCACGTCATGACCTGCTTCATCCAGTACGTGCCGTACCGGCTGAAGGAGGGAACCTGGGACGAGAAGCGCGAGCTGCTCGGCGACCGCGTCGTCCGGAAGATCGGGGAGTACGCCCCGAACGTCCCGGGCTCGATCGTCGCGCGCCAGGTCCTCACGCCGCTCGATCTCGAGCGGACCTACGGGCTGACGGAGGGCAACATCTTCCACGGCGACCTGTCGCTCGAGCAGCTGTTCTTCCTGCGGCCGGTGCCGGGCTTCGCCCGCTACCGGACGCCGGTCGCCGGCCTGTATCTCTGCGGCGCGGGCGCCCACCCGGGCGGCGGCGTCACCGGCGCCCCCGGGCACAACGCGTCGCACCAGGTCCTGCGCGACTGGAAGCGGGGAGAGGCGTGAGCGCGGACCTCGAGAAGACGGCCGACGTCGTCGTCCTCGGCGCCGGCGTGATGGGGGCGTCGATCGCCTTCCACCTCGCGCGCCGCGGGGCCGGCCGGATCCTCGTCCTCGACAAGGGCGACGTCGCCGGGGGAGGAAGCGGGCGTTCCTCGGCCCTCGTGCGCATGCACTACAGCTTCCCGCCCGAGGTCGATCTGGCCGTCAAGAGCCTCGAGATCTTCCGCGCGTGGAAGGACTACGTGGGGCGCGACGGCCAGTTCCGCGAGACGGGCTTCGTGCGGATCGTGCCGGAGGCCGAGATCCCGCGCCTCGAGAAGAACGTCGCGATGCAGCGCGTCCATGGAGCGGACGCGCGCGTCGTGGACCGCCGCGAGCTCGCCGACCTCGCGCCGGGCTGGAACCTCGACGACGTCCCCTACGCCGCGTGGGAGCCGGGCTCCGGGCACGGCGACGGCGCCGGCGTGGCGACGGACTTCCTCGAGCGGGCGCGGGAGATGGGCGTCGTGTACCGGTCGCAGACGCGGGCGACGGCGTTTCGCG
The DNA here is from genome assembly GCA_041912555.1 of Thermoanaerobaculia bacterium. Classification (GTDB taxonomy): domain Bacteria; phylum Acidobacteriota; class Thermoanaerobaculia; order UBA5066; family Gp7-AA6; genus DAHUXD01. Next base: position 197,113 of record JAYRMU010000005.1, on the reverse strand, counting down.
CCGAGGCCGGGCGCGTCACCGGGGTCGTCACCGACCGCGGCGAGGTGTCCGCGCCCGTCGTCGTCGCGGCGACCGGCCCCTGGAGCCGGCCCCTCTTTTCCGGCGTCGGATTCGACCTGCCGGTCGAGGGCGAATACCACGAGGTGGCGATCCTGAAGAATCCTCCGGGCCTTCCCGGCGTCGGCCCCGCCTGCATCGACGGCATCACGACGACGTATTTCCGCCCGGAGGTCGGCGGCCTGACCCTCGTCGGGGATTTCTTCGGCAAGCGGGGCGCGGACCCCGACGCCTTCGCGCAGTCGGCCTCGTCCGAGTCGCTCGCGGGCCTGGTCGAGCGCGCGGCCGGCCGCGTGCCCGCGCTGGCCGACGCCGCGATCTGGCGCGGGGTCACGGGGGTTTACGACGTGAGCCCCGATTTCCGCCCGCTCATCGGGGAGACCCCCGGCACGCGGGGCCTCTACGTCGTGTGCGGATTTTCCGGGATGGGATTCAAGATCTCGCCGGCGGTGGGTCTGGCGGTGTCGGAGCTCCTGCTCGACGGCCGCGGCAAGGCCGTGGACCTGTCGCCGTTCGATCCCGGGCGTTTTGCGAAGAACCGGCCCATCGTGGCCGAGTGGGAATACGGAGACGAGGAGCCGACGGCGTACACGTAGGGTTTCGGGTTTCGAGTTTCAGGTTTCAGGCCTGGAGCTCGAAACTGGAAGCCTGAACTCGAAGCTGAACCTGAAACCTGAAACTGAAACCCCTCAGAGGAGAAACCGTGACGCAAAAGAAGTCGATTCTCGATCGCCTCAAAGAGGGCCCGGTCCTCGGCGACGGCGGCTACCTGCTCGAGCTCGAGAAGCGCGGCTGGGTGCGCGCCGGCCCGTTCACGCCCGAGGTCGCGTTGACGCGGGCGAGCGCGCTGCGCGAGCTGCACACCGAATTCCGCGAGGCCGGCGCCGAGGTCCTCCAGGCCCTGACGTTCTACGCCAGCCGCGACAAGCTCGCGACCGTCGGCCTCGAGAACCGGCTCGAGGACCTGAACCGCGCCGCGGTCCGCATCGCGAAGGACGTCGCGGGGGACCGCTGCCTCGTCGCGGGGAACCTGTCGCTGACGTGGATGTACGAGCACGGCAGCCCGGCCTCCTACGACCGCGTGCGCAAGACCTTCGACGAGCAGCTCGCGGTGCAGGTCGAGGAGGGGATCGACTTCGTGATCGGCGAGACGTTCTCGTGGCTGGGGGAGGCCCTCCTCGCCGTCGAGCGGGCGAAGAAGACGAAGCTGCCCGTCATGGTCACCGTGTGCTTCGAGAACAAGCCGGTCACGTCGGACGGCCAGACCGCGGCCGACTGCGCGAAGGCCCTGCAGGACGCCGGCGCCGACATCGTCGGCATCAACTGCCTCCGCGGCCCGGAGACGACGCTGCCCCTCATCGAGGAGATGCGCAAGGCCGTGAAGGGTTACGTCGCGTGCCAGCCGGTCGGGTACCGGACGCCGGCCGACCGTCCCGACTTCACCAGCCTCGAGGCCTTCCCGTTCGAGCTCGACCCGCTCCAGCACTCGCGCCGGGAGATGGCGCGGTGGGCCGAGCAGGCGCGCGACCTCGGGATCGACTACATCGGCTCCTGCTGCGGCTCGGTCGCGATCCACGTCCGCGAGATGGCGCGCGCGCTCGGCAAGCTCCCGCAGGAGAACCGGCAGTGGAAGGTGGACTACTCGAAGCCGATGTCGGCGTTCGAGTACTACAAGCACGAGGGGAAGTGACCTCGGGCCCCGCGTGACCCTCGAGAAGTCGCTGCCGAGCGAGTACTACGTCTCGCCCGAGATCTTCGGGCGCGAGCGCGAGCGGATCTTCAGCCGCGAGTGGTTCTGCGCGGGGCGCGCCGACACGCTGCCGGCGCCGGGCGCGGTGCAGGTGCTCGACCTGCTCGGCGAGAGCGTGCTCCTGGCGCGGACGGCCGAGGGCAGGCTCAAGGCGCACTACAACGTCTGCCGCCACCGTGGTGCCCGCCTCTGCGCGGCGGACGCCGTCACGGCCACGATCCGCTGCCCGTACCACGCCTGGACATACGGGCTCGACGGCAAGCTCCTCGGCGCGCCGTTCCTCAACCAGGACCCCATGCTGCGCGACGAGGACTTCTCCCTCCACCCGGTCGGCATCGCCCTCTGGGGAGGCTTCTATTTCCTCAACCTCTGGCCGGCGGGGCCGGTCGCGCGGGACCTCCTCGGAGCCCTCGGGCCGATCCCCGAGCGCGTGCGCCGCTACCCGCTCGACACCCTCGCCACCGCGCGGCGGATCGAGTACGACGTCCGCGCGAACTGGAAGGTCGTCGCGGAAAACTACAACGAGTGCTACCACTGCGCGGGCGTCCACCCGGAGCTCTGCGAGGTCGTGCCGGCGTTCCGCGAAGGGGGAGGGGCGGGGCTCGACTGGGAGCACGGCATCCCGCACCGCGACGGCGCCTTCACTTTCACGAAGAACGGAACGACGTCGCGCGCTCCCTTCGCGGGCCTGTCGGACGAGGAGAAGGTGCGGCACAAGGGCGAGCTCGTCTATCCGAACCTCTTCCTGTCGCTCTCGCCCGACCACGTCGCGGCGTTCCGGCTGACGCCGGAGGCGCCCGACCGCACGCGGGTCGTCTGCGAGTTCCTCTTCGACCCGGCGGAGATGGCGCGCCCGGGCTTCGACCCGTCCGACGCCGTCGAGTTCTGGGACCTCATCAACCGGCAGGACTGGGCCATCTGCCAGGCCGTCCAGAGCGGCATGACCTCCCGCGTCCACCGCTTCGGCTATTACGCGCCGATGGAGGACCAGAGCCTCGACATCCGCCGCTACGTCCTCGAGCGCCTCGGCGAGGGGTCAGGTCTCTAAAGGAGCCTCTTCGATCGCCGACCCCGCGATTCCGAGCTCGGCGTCGGGGTCAGGTCTCTCAAAGAGCCTTTTCGATCCGTCGGGTCAGGTCTTTCGGGCCTGTTCAGTTGCCGATCCCGGATCCAAAACGCTCCTTTAGAGACCTGACCCCCGGATCCCTTCCCGGATCTTCGCCTCGACGTACCCGAAGAACGGGTTGCAGTTCAGGCGCATCCACTGGTCGATGGGGACCGTGAGGACGCCGCGTTCGCCGCGGGGGGCCATGAGGCCCAGGCGCAGGCCCTCGTCGACCGCCATGTCCGGCGCGATGCCGAAGAGCGGGTCGTCCGGCCGGAACGGCACGGCGAGGTGGGAGAGCGAGAAGATCTGGGATGGCCAGGCGAGTCCGAGCGGCGTCTCGGCGATCTCGGCCGAGCCCGGCGCGAGCGTCCGCGCGACGGCGTCGGGCGAGCCGGCCCGCGCGTTGGTCACGAGCGACAGGCGGTAGCGGCGGCCGGTGTTCGCGAGAAGCGCGGCCAGGCGCGCGTCGAAGTTGTTCTTGAGGAAGCCGAGCGCGACGGCCGAGCGATTCACGTCGAACAGGACGAGCTCGCTGCCGTTGTCCTGGAGCTTGCCGAAGAGCGCGTCGACCGTGGCCCAGGTCTCGACGGTCGAGTCCACGAGGGACGCGAAGGCGAGGATCGGCGGCAGCTGCTTGATCCGGCCGCTCCGCGCCTCCCTCTCGATGGAGGCCTGGATCTCGCCCGTGATCTCGGTGGTCTGCTGCCCGGCGAAGGCGGGGAACGAGTTGTACTTGAACGGGTTGTACTCGGGCTGGATGTCCATCCAGAGCGACTGTTCGAAGTAAGGGATGCGGCCGAGCGTCGTGACCCAGCGCGCGATCCGCGTCGCGAGGCCCGAAAAGCGCGTCACGCCGATCATCGGGGACATCACGACGACGCGGTCGGCCCGGGGCAGGGTGGGGTCGTCGAGGGCGTCGAGCGCGTACTGGACGGCGAGCGCCCCGCCGTTCGAGTAGCCGACGATGTGGAAGGGCAGCGGCGCGGGGACGCGGCCGCGGACGTGCCGGGCCCCGAGACGCGCCGCGGCGCGCCAGTCCTGCCAGCGGGCCGTGGTCAGCGCGCCGGGGACCGTCCCGTGCCCGGGAACCCGCAGCGCGAGTGCGTAAAAGCCTTCCTTCGCGTAGAGCTCGGCCTCCGCGCGGACGCTGTAGGGCGAGTCCGTCAGCCCGTGCAGGAGGAGGACGCCCCCCCGGACCTCGCCCTCCGGGATCACCTCGGTGGTGTGGTTCCAGTTCTTCGGGAGCCGGGCGGGGTTGACGGCGCTCGCCGCCGAGTATCGGTTGAAGACCTGGCGCTCGGTCGTCGGGACCTTCGCGACGACCTGCCGCTCCATCTCGGTGAACACGGCCTCCTCGATCCTCAGGTAGTCCGCGAGCGTCGAGCGGTCGGTCGCGTCCTTCGCGCGGAACTCGGCGGAGAGCGGTCTGTGCCAGGGCTCGAGCGGGGGCTGACGGCGCGCGTCGAAGGCCCGCAGGAGGACGATCGTGGCCGCGATCAGCACGACGGCGGCCGCGAGCCCGAAGATCGCCTTGAGCAACCGTTTCATCGCGCCTCCTGTGGGGTCGGAACGGCATCGCCGCGGTTCGGCGACCGTGAGCCGGGGCGTACTTTACCGCGAAGGGTTCCCGCCGGGGTCAGGTCTCTAAAGGAGCGATTGGCATCCGCGATCGAAACGCTCTTTGAGAGACCTGACCCCGAGAGGGGCGTGAAGGGTTCCCGCCGGGGTCAGGTCTCTAAAGGAGCGATTGGAATTCGCGATCGAAACGCTCTTTGAGAGACCTGACCCCGAGGGCAAGGGAGGTCACTTCTTCCAGAAGAACTTTGGGGGCGGTTCCTCGCGGGGCCACACCTTCTTCATGGTGTCGCTCTCCCAGACCTCGCCGTTCTTGACGACCCACCGGATCTTCGTCGTGTTGTGGATGTCGTCGAGCGGGTTGGCGTCGAGGACCATGAAGTCGGCGAGCTTGCCGGGCTCGATCGAGCCGAGATCGGGCTCGAACCCGATCTTTTCGGCGGCGAGGATGGTCGAGGCCCGCAGGGCCTCCAGCGGCGTCATGGCCCAGTTCTTCTGGACCGCGCCCTCGCCGGCCATGGCCCACACCTCCCAGTGCGGCCCGAGGCCCTGCAGCTGCCCGTGCGCGCCGAGGGCGATGTTGCCGCCCGCCCGCAGGATCTCGGCGGCGCCGTGCGCCACGGTCGGGAAGTGGTACTCGGCCGGCCAGATCCAGGGGTGCCGGCGCGCCATCCGGTCGAGGGACTCGTGCGGGACGAAGCGATTCAGCTTCGGGTCGTCGTGCGGGTTGGCCGTCTGCCAGTAGTAGAGCTCGCCCCAGGGGCCGCCGTAGGCGACGAGGAGCGTCGGGGTGTAGAACGTCGTGGACTTCGCCACGAACTCCACCGTGTCCTTGCCGAGCGCCACGGGGAGCGCGTGCTCCCACGCCGTGAACCCGTCGAGGACCATGGTCATGTCCGTCTGGAGCTCTCCGCCGCCCTCGGCGGTCAGCAGCATGTGCAGGTCCCGGCACGCCTCGGCGAAGTAGATCCGCTGGGAGCGGCGCGGCTGCTGGTAGACCTTGATCATGCGGGCGCCGTAGGCCTTCATGCGGCGGACCTGGTGCTTCGCGTCGTCGAGGTTGTTGACCTCGGCGAAGATGTCGGCCTGCTGGCCGCCGTAGAGGACGTCGCCCGACGAGTACACGCGCGGCCCGACCATCAGGCCCGCCTCGACGTCCTCGGCCTGGGCGAAGACGTCGAGCGAAGGCGCGGACGGGTCGTAGACCGTCGTCACGCCGTACGCGAGGTTGGCGAGGTACTCCCACTTCGCTTCCGGGAAGAGCTCGAAGCCCGAGTAGTGCAGGTGCGCGTGCGTGTCCACGAAGCCCGGGATGACGGTCTCCCCGCGCGCGTCGTAGACGCGGGCGCCGGCCGGCACGGTGAGCGTGCCCGTCGGGCCGACCGCGGCGATCCGGTTGCCCGTGACGAGGACGTCCGTGTTCTCGAGGACGGCGTCGCCCTTCATGGGGATGACCCGGGCCCCGCGCAGCACGAACGAGCCCTCGGGGGCCGGGCGCGGCGCGGTCAGGACGATTTCGATCGCCTCCGACCGGGGCACCCGGGACTCCTGGACCTTTTCTTTTTCCTTGTCGGCCTTCTCCTTGTCGGTGGAGGGCTCGGCCTTCTTCGCCTCCTCCTGTTTGGCCTTCTCCTCGGCCTTGCGCCGCTCCGCGCGCGCGAAGTCGAGCGCCGAGGCCAGCGGGAGGCGGTAGAAGGTGTTCGCGAGCGCCCAGGTGATCGTCCTGCCGCCGTCCGCCCAGCGGACGTAGCCGCCGGCGTCGTCCGACAGCCGGTAGACCGGCACCGCGCCCTCCTTGAGCGAGATCTCGGCCGGTTCCTTGGTCAGGATGGAGGGCAGCGCGGTCACGTAGACGTTGTCGCGCGAGGTGAAGACGATCCACTGCTCGTCGGGCGAGGGCACGAGGTCGTCCACCGGGGGAAACCGGAGGATGTGCCGCTTGTCGCTCCCGTCCAGGCGGACCGACACGAGGTCGTTCTTGGGGTCGTCGGTCGGTTTCTTGGTCTCGATCGGGTCGCGGTAGTAGAGGCGGGCGCCGTCGGCGCTCCAGAAGACCTCGGGATGGAACCGCATCGCGTCGGCGAGCTTGACCGTGGTGACCGGCCGGACCTCGCCGCCCGCCGCGTCGAGCACGCCGATCTCGAAGAAGTCCTCCTCTTCGGGCTGCTTGCCGCGGAACTCGAGGCCCGAGCCGCGGATGACCGCGATCCGGTCGCCCTTCGGGGCCCACGAGGGGTTGCTGTAGTGGCCGGGGTGCCGCGTCAGCTTCACCGGCGCCGAGCCCGCGACGGCCGGCGCCTTCCAGACCTGGCCGCCCTCGGCATCGTTCCAGGACACGTAGGCGATCCACTTCCCGTCCGGGGAGAAGGCGGGCGCATACTCGCGCCGGGGAAGCGTCGGATCGTCCTTCGTCAGGCGGCGCGGCGTTCCCACCGTCTTGCCCGCCGCGATCTCCTGGAGCCACACGCGGCCGAACGCCTCGAAGGCGACCCACCGCCCGTCGGCCGACTGGCCCGGCCAGCGCAGGATGCGGGCGCGGACGGGGCCCGTCTCGACCCTCTCCTGCCAGGTCACGCGCGGGGCCACGAACTGTTCGACCGGGGCCGTGAACGGAATCTCCTGCCGGGCGCCGCTGGCGACCTCGAGGCGGGTCAGGTGGCCCTTGTCGGAAAAGACCAGCGCCTTTCCGTCGGGCGTGAAGGCGTAGTTGGGCCAGAGGTCCATCTGCGTGAAGCCTTCTTCCTCGTCGCGCGTGACGGCGCGCGCCAGGATCCGCTCGGCCCCGGACGCCAGGTCGCGCGCGACCATGACCGTGTCGTCGTCGCGGCGCGACACGAAGACGAGCGTCTTCCCGTCCGGCGAGAGGAGGGGGCGGACCGCCCCGCCGAAGCCGTTCGTCACCGGAAAGCTCTCCGCGAGGTCCCGGTCGTAGCGCCAGATCTGCCAGAGGCCGTCCTGCAGGTTCGGGATGTAGCTGAAGCGCCGCTGCCGCGCCTCGTAGTAGATGGACTTGCCGTCGCGGGACACCGTGGCGCCGCCGGCGTTGTTGACGTCGTCCGAGGAGGTGAGCTTGATCCCGCCGCCGCCCTCGCGGTGATAGATCCAGAGCTCGACCGGCGGGATGCCTCCGCGCTTGCCCTCTTCCTTGCGGGCGATGAGGTAGTTGCCGTCGGGCGTCCACGAGGCGCCGCGCACGTAGCTGTCCTTCTCGGTCGTCAGGGCCCGCGGGTTCTTCCCGTCCGCGTCCATCAGCCAGACGTTTTCGATGCCGCTGCGGTCCGACGTGAACGCGATCGTCCGGCCGTCGGGCGAGTAGCGCGGGTGCGTGTCGAAGGCCGGCCCGCTCGTGATCGCGCGCGCGGCGCCGCCGGCCATCGGGACCGCGTAGATGTCGCCGAGCAGGTCGAAGACGATCGTCTGGCCGTCGGGGGAGACGTCCACGGACATCCAGGTGCCTTCGGTGGCCGTGAACGCGATCTTGCGGGCGTCGGCCCGCGGCGTGTTGATCTCGGCTGCCGGGTCCTTCTTCTCCTTGCCGTCGTCCTTCGGCGGGTCCGCGGCGAGCGCGCGGGCGGCGCTTCCGAGTCCGAGTCCCAGCCCGAGGAGCGTCCAGAGGACAGGCAGCGGCTTGCGCATTCGGCTCTCCTTGAATCGCGGCGAACGGTCGGAGGATCCGGCTACGGTGATTCGGGAAAGGAGCGGATTATCCGTCGCGGGCGAGCGGTCTTGTCAACAGGGAAGTGATTGGAGCGACAATGGAGGATCCATGCGAACCCGCACCGCGGCGATCCTCACGGGCGCAGCCCTGGCACTCTTCCTCTGGCGGCGGCCCCTGGAGCTCCTGGTCCTCTCGCACCGTGCGGCGCCCCGGCCCGACGTGCGTGGGGAGCCGCTCCAGGCCCCCGGGGAGCGGGCCCCCTTCGACCATTTCGCGGGAGGGAAGCGGTACCGGATCACGCCGCGATTCCGTTGGGACGAGTCCGCCCGGGTCGTGAGCGAGGAGCCGTATCATTTTGGCGCAGCCGGGTCGCTCATCCCCGAGGACTTCGCGCTCGTCTGGGGCCCGCTCATCGCCCCGCCCTACGCCGGGAGGGTCTCGTACAGCCAGGGGTCCCGCTTCTTCTTCTGGAGGACGAGCGACCTCTCGCTCGACCGGGGCACGATCGTGTCGCACGCGGCCAATACGCACGTCATCCCCGCGACCGCGCGCCTGCGCCACGCGATCGCGTGCGTCTCGAAGGGCGACGACGTGCGGCTCGAGGGCTGGCTCGTGGACGTGGACGGGGTCAGCGACCCGACCTTCCACTGGGGGACGAGCGTCTCGCGCCAGGACGAGGGTCCCAACTCCTGCGAGACGGTGTACCTGGAGCGGCTGACGGTCAACGAGCGGGTGTACGAATAGCGGGTGCCGCGAGCGGCCCGGCTCCGGGCACTCACTCCTCGTAGATCGCGCCCCCTCGCGTGAAGAGGGTGAACGCCTCGGGGGTCGCCTCGTCGCGGCGCGTCGAGAAGGAGAGCACGCTGGCGTCCCGGAAGTGGATCGAGATGCTCTTCTCGAGCTCGATCGTGACGCGGGCGACGCGCTTTCGGATCTGGCCGATCAGGGCGCCGGGAAACTCGGGCTCGCCGCTGCGGCGGGCCGTCCCGTCCAGCACCAGGAGGATGGGCGTGTAGATGTTGAGCAGCGGATGGAGGTTGAAGTGGAGCTGGACGTAGTCCGCGAAGAACCCGACGCCGGTCAGGCTCTCGACCAGGAGATCGGCGAACCACTCGACCTCGGGCATCTGCCTACGGAAGTAATGTCGCGAGAGGGTCGGACCGGGTGAAGGAAAAGCGACCGGGGACCGTCCGGGCGAGGGTCACGACCTCAACAGCGCGACGGCCGCGAGCGCGGTCAGGACGGCCAGGGCCGCCAGGCCCCCGCGGCCGACCGTCGGAATGGCCGTCGAGGCGCCGAAAACGAGGTCGGCGGAGCCGGCGTCCGTCGAGACGCCGCAGCTGACGTCCACCACCCTGACCGTGTAGGTCCCGGGCTCCACCGGGGACACGAGGACGGTCTGCCGGAAGTTGTCTTCGACCGCGAGGCAGATGCAGTCCGGCAGCTCGGCCTGAGTGAGGTAGACCCGGATTTCGGACCCGCGGACGGTGAAACGAGGATCGTGCGGGCGGCAGCCCGCGAACAGACCGCAGATTCCGACAGAGACGCTCTTTCCGCCGGCAGGGACCGCGGTGACGGTCCACGGAAACCCCGTGCACTGCTGGGCGAACGCGAGCCGGGAGCCGGCGGCCAGGATCGAGAACGCAAGCACCCGTGCGAACCTCGCCATTGGCTTCAGTGTCTTCTCCCCGAACGGTTGAGGGGAATTTATGCTATTTCAGCATGGAGCTGTCAAGCGGCTTCCCAGCGCTCGGCGACCCGCCGGGCGACCAGGAAGAACGCGACGCCGAGGCCCGTGAGGACCAGGACCTGCGGCCAGATGGCCCATACGGGCTCGTCGCGCCAGAAGATCTTCTGGAAGCCGTCGAGGGCCCACGCGTTGAGCGTGATCAGGCCGATCTTCTGCATCTTCTCGGACATCAGGAACCGCGGGAAGAGGCTCCCGCCGAGGGCGGACATCAGGAGGATCGAGAGGTTCGACAGCGCCACGAGCTGCATGCGGGAGCGGCAGACGGAGGCGAGCATGAGCCCGAAGGCGGAGGAGACCAGGGCCGTCGCGAGCGTCATGATCAGGAACCCCGGGACGTGGCTCCAGAGCTCGAGGCCGAAGAAGACGGCGCCCCAGACGAACATGAGGACGAGCTGCACGACGCCGACGCCGGCGAGGTACACGAGCTTGCCGAGCAGCAGGGTCGTCATCGAGACGCGGGTCGAGAGGATCCGGTCGAGCGTGCCGCTCTCGGCCTCCTCGATGAGCGCGCCGCCGGCCCCCGTGGCGGAGAAGAGGAGGAACATCACGCCGAGCCCGGCCGCGTAGAAGGTCACGGTCGGGTTCTTCTTGGCCTCGCCGACGATGTCGCGGTTCTGGACGGCCACGAGGCCGCCTCCGGCGGGGCCTGCGCCCGACGCCGCCGGGCCGCCTTCGGCCGCCGGCTTCTCGATCGCGCGGATGCTCTCGTCGAGGCGCGCCTTCTGTTCCGGCGTCAGGCCGCCGCTCCACCGGTCCACCTCCGCCATGCCGGAGCGCGCCAGGGCGGCCGGCATCGACGTCATCGCGACCTTCTGCACGAGGCCGTTCAGGATCTGGGGCGCGACCGGGTCGGAGCTGTCCGCGAGGATCGAGAGCGTCGCCCGCTCGACCCCCGGCCCGAAGGCGATCGGAGCCTGTCCGAAGCCCTTCGGGATGATGAGCGCGACGGGGACCTCGCCCTTGCGCACGGCCTGCTCGGCCTGCGCCGCCGTGTAGAACGGCCCCTTCGGGTCGTTCTCGTCGCCCGGCTTCAGGCCGACCGACAGGCCCGCCTCGGCCTTCAGGGCCGCGACGAATCGCTTCGAGGCGTCGCTGCCGTCCTCGTCCACGATGACGACGGACACCTTGCGGGTCGCCGCCTTTCCCGCGCCCGAGAAGATCGCGGCGAAGATCGTGAAGAACGCGACCGGCAGCACGAACGCGAGCACGAACGCCGCGCGGTCGCGGCGCAGGTTCATGAGGCGGTTCTTCGCGATGGCGAGGATCATGCTCATTCGCGCAGCTCCCGTCCCGTCAGCTGCAGGAACACCTGCTCGAGCGTGGCGCCCTTGAGCGTCAGGTCGCGCACGGGCACCCGCTCCGCGTGGAAGAGCTCGAGCAGCTGGCGGATCTCCGCGGCCGGGTCCTCGACCGAGATCTGCACCTTCGTCCCGTCCACCGCGGCCGAGCGGGCGGCGAGCTTGTCCCGCAGCGCCCCGGGGATGGGCGCGGCCGCGTCGATCGTCAGGGCCTGGCGGTTGCCGAGCGTCGTGCGCACGAGCTCGTCCTTCGTTCCCGAGGCGATGATCTTGCCGTGGTCGATGATCGCGATGCGGTCGCAGAGGCGCTCGGCCTCCTCCATGTAGTGGGTCGTGTAGAGCAGGGAGACGCCTCGGCCCTTGAGCTCGCCGATCATCGCGTAGATGCGCTCGCGGGACTGCGGGTCCACGCCCACCGTCGGCTCGTCGAGCAGGAGCACCCGGGGACCGTGGATCGTCCCGGCCGCGATGTTCAGCCGCCGCTTCATGCCCCCCGAGAGCCTGTCGGTCTTGTCGTTGGCCCGGTCGGCCAGGCCGATCCAGTCGAGGCTCGTGGCGATCCCGGCCTCGAGCGCCGCCCCGGCGAGCCCCTGGTAGCGCCCGAAGGTCCAGAGGTTTTCGCGGGGAGAGAGCAGGGAGTAGAGCGCGATCTCCTGGGGGACCCAGCCCCGGACGGTGCGGGCGCGGTCGTCGCCGGCGTCGAACCCCAGGATCCGGAGGGTCCCTCCCTCCGGGATGGCGCGCCCGGCGACGCTGCGGACGAGGGTCGTCTTGCCGGCGCCGTTGGGGCCGAGGAGGCCCAGGATCTCGCCCGGGGCGAGGTCGAGCGAAACCCCGTCGAGCGCCCGTCGATCGCCGAACGACTTCGACAGGTTCCGGACTTCGAGAGGCGGCGCCGCGGCGGCCATGGCGGGGACATCCTAACGTAGGCTCACGAAGCCGGATCGGAGGCCGTTTTGTCGCCTTCACGAAAGTGAGTTAACCTGCGCCGCTTGCCCCCGTCGCATCCATGAGCTCCGTGACGTTCGTCCTGCTCGTCGTGGCGGGTTGTCTCGGCATTCTGCTGTCCTTTGCGCAGGCGCGCTCGCGCGCCGTCTTCGCCGAGGACGGCTTCGAGGAGCCCGGCCGCCGCGCGATCGCGATGGGCCTGCTGGCGGCGGTGCTCCTGCTGACCGTGGCGATCCCGTTCGCGGGCGGCCTCGCGGGCGCGCAGCCCGAGACCAAGGAGCTCTCGCTCGTCTCGGTCTTCGCGGTGCACGCCATGCTCCTCTTCTTCCTGGCCTGCTACTACGCGCTGTCCGGCCGGCGGTCGGTGGCCGAGTTCCTCAAGATCCAGAGCGACCGGCCGGCCCGGGACTTCGCCAGCGGCGCCGCGATCGGGGTCGCGGGGTGGCTGCTGACCATCGTGACCGCCATGGTGCTCCTCGGCCTCTGGTACCTGGTGTCCCACCGGTTCCGCGGCGAGTCGGGCGGCGGGACGATCTCGCCGACCATCGTGTGGCTCGTGTCGCGGCCCCTGGCGGTGAAGCTTCTGATCGTGGTCTCCGCCATGGTGGTCGAGGAGCTGTTCTTCCGCTCGTTCCTCCAGACCCGCGTCGGCGCCGTGGCCGCCACCCTCATGTTCACGGCCGCCCATGGCGCCTACGGGCAGCCCCTGATGCTCGTGGGCATCCTGGTCATCTCGACCGTGCTCTCGATCACCTTCGCCCGGTACCGCAACGTCCTGCCCTGCATGGCCGCCCACGGCGTCTTCGACGCGATCCAGATGTTCGTCGTGATTCCCTGGTATCTCCACCAGCTCCAGGCGCCCTGACCCCGAGCGGCGCCGGCCGCCTTGCTAGAATCGGCCATGATTCCTCGGCGCGTCCGGGTCCTTCGCCCGGGCGCCCTTCTGCGGCTCGCGGCGCTCGCGGCGCTGTCCCTGGGCGGGGCCGACCCGGGCGCGGCCCTCGATCCCCGCAAGGCCATCACGCAGTACGCCCACCAGGTCTGGAAGACCGACGCGGGCCTTCCGCAGAACTCGATCCAGGCCATCCTCCAGACGCGCGACGGCTACATCTGGCTCGGCACCGAGCGCGGGCTGGTGCGCTTCGACGGCGTCCAGTTCACGGTCTTCGACAAGGGCAACGCGCCCGGCCTGCGCAACAGCAACGCGCAGGCGCTCTACGAGGACCGCGCCGGCAACCTCTGGGTCGGCACCTGGGGCGGCCTCCACCAGTTCAAGGACGGGCGCTTCACGAGCATCTCGACGAAGGACGGGCTGTCCAACAACCGGGTCGTCGCCATCTGCGAGGACCGCGACGGCGCGCTCTGGGTGGGCACGGGCGGGGGCGGGTTGAACCGGATCAAGGACGGCCGCATCACCACCTACACGGCGCGCGACGGCCTTCCGAACGAGCGCGTGTGGGGCATCGTTGAGGACCACGACGGCAGCCTCTGGATCGGCACCGACGGCGGGGGCCTCGTCCGGTTTCGCGACGGGAAGTTCACCGCGTACGGACCGGCGCAGGGGCAGCCGGCCGACATCGTGCAGGCGGTCTTCGTGGACAGCCGGGGCGATCTCTGGATCGGGACCGACGGCGCGGGGCTCGGCCGCTTCCGGGACGGGAAGTTCGCGTTCTTCACGGCGAAGGACGGCCTCGCGAGCGACACGGTGGAGACGATCCAGGAGGACCACGACGGCAATCTCTGGATCGGCTGCCAGAGCTCGGGCCTCTCCCGGCTGGCCGACGGCAGGCTGACCAGCTTCCTGCCGCCGGACGGCCTGTCCGACGACACCGTCCTCTCGATCTTCGAGGACCGGGAGGCGAGCCTCTGGATCGGGACCATCGCGGGGGGGCTCAATCGCCTCAAGGACGGCAAGTTCACGGCGTACACGCACAAGGAGGGTCTCGTCAACGACCGCGTCCGCACGATCTACGAGGACCGGGAGGGCTCGATCTGGCTCGGCACGCGCGGCGGCGGGCTCTCGCGGTTCCGCGACGGGACCTTCACGACCTTCGGCGCGAAGGACGGCCTCTCGGGGGACTTCGTCCGGTCGATCCAGGAGGACGGCGCGGGGCGCCTGTGGGTCGGCACGTGGGGCGACGGCCTCGACGTCCTCGAGGGAGGCCGGTTCCGGGCCTTCCACCGGAAGGACGGCCTGCCGAGCGAGATCGTGCGCTGCCTCTACCGCGATCGGGACGGAACGCTCTGGATCGGCACCGACGCGGGCGGCCTCGTGGCCGAGCGCGACGGCAAGTTCACCGTCTACGGGACGCGCGACGGCCTCTCCGGGGCGACGGTGCTCGCGATCCTGCAGGACCGCGACGGCAGCCTCTGGCTCGGGACGGAGGGGGGCGGCCTCGACCGGTTCGCCCACGGGAAGTTCACGGCGTTCACCACGAAGGACGGCCTCTCCGACGACACGATCCTCGCGCTCTACGAGGACGTCGACGGCTGCCTCTGGATCGGGACCGACGGCGGAGGGTTGAACCGCCTGCGGGACGGGAAGTTCAGCCGCTTCACGCGCCAGCAGGGCCTCTTCGACGACGTGCAGTACGCGATCCTCGAGGATGGGCGCGGAAACCTGTGGATGAGCTGCAGCCGCGGGATCTTCCGGGTGCGCCGCGCCGACCTCGAGGAGCTCGCCGACGGGCGGCGGGACGCGGTCGTGTCGCAGGCCTTCGGGCGCGCCGACGGCATGCGCTCGGCCGAGTGCTCGGGCTTCACGCAGCCGGCCGGCTGGAAGACGCGCGAGGGGAAGCTCTGGTTTCCGACGATCGAGGGCGCGGTCGTGATCGACCCGGACCGCATCCGGACCAACACGCTGCCGCCGCCGGTCGTCGTGGAGCAGGTCCTCGTGGATCGGCGGCCGCTGCCGCGCGCGGACGAGGCCGAGCTCGAGCCCGGGCGCGGCGACCTCGAGTTCCACTACGCGGGCCTCTCGTTCGTGGACCCCGACCGCGTGACCTTCCGCTACATGCTCGACGGGTTCGACCGGGAGTGGGTGGACGCGGGGCCGCGGCGCGTGGCGTTCTACACGAACATCCCGCCCGGGCGTTACGCCTTCCGCGTCAAGGCCGCCAACAACGACGGCGTGTGGAGCGTCCAGGACGCGGTCGTGCGCTTCGCCTTGCGCCCGCACTTCCGGCAGACCCCGTGGTTCTACGGACTCTGCGCCGTCGGCCTCCTGCTGGCCGGCTTCGGCGCCGCGCGCGTGCGCGCCGTCCGGGCCCGGGCGCGCGAGCGCGAGCTCGAGGAGACGGTCACGGAGAGGACGCTGCAGCTCGAGGAAGCCAACTCGAAGCTCCAGCAGCTGTCGGAAGTGGATCCGCTGACGGGGATTGCCAACCGCCGCCGGTTCGAAGAGACGCTCGCCCGCGAATGGAGGCGCGCGACGCGCGACGAGATGCCGCTCTCGCTCATCATGATCGACATCGACTCCTTCAAGGCGTTCAACGACGCGTACGGCCACCAGGTCGGCGACCAGTGCCTGCGCCGCGTCGCGGGAGAGATCCGGGAGGCTCTGACCCGCCCGGGCGACCTGGTGGCGCGGTACGGCGGCGAGGAGTTCGCCGCCATCCTGCCGTCCACTCCGGCGCGCGGGGCGCAGGCCGTCGCCGAGCTCCTGCGGGGGCGGGTGGAGGCGCTGGCGACGCGGCACTCCGGGGCGCCGTCCGGCATCGTGACGATCAGCCTGGGCGTCGCGACCGCGGTGCCGGGCATGGCGTCCTCGCCGGAGTCGCTCGTCGCCTCCGCCGACGAGGCGCTCTACCGCGCCAAGCGGGGCGGCAAGAACCGGGTCGAGTCGGCGGAGCCCGCGGCCGCTTCCTGACGCCGCGGGGCTCAGGGAAGGTCGGGGATCCTGGGGAGGCCGCAGGCGACGACGACGTCGCGGCCGTCCCGGCGGATCGTCTCGGCGGCCGGAAGCGGATGCGCGGCGCGCGCCTTGCGCAGCGCGGCCTCGAACCTCCCGGCCGAGATTCCGTCGTCGAAGCGGATTCGCCAGAGGTATCCCATGCGCCCGCCCTCCGCGAAGAAGGCGATCCGGTCGCCCCGCCATCCCGCCGCGGCGCGGGCCGCTTCCTCCTCGGGCAGCGAGCGTCCGAGCAGGAAGCGCATGGTCCACTCGCCGAGCGTGTCCGTGTAGACGAGGCGCTGTCCCGGGAACAGGGACGCCGTGTTGGCGGGGAGCAGACCCTGGACGGGGGGCGGGTAGGGCGCGCCGTGGAGGATCTCGGAGCTCGACTCGGGAGGGTTCCTCCAGAGCCGGTCGATCTCGTTCCAGCCGCCCTTCCGGAACGCGGCGCGGACGTACGCCGTGCCCTCGACGTACGGAAAGAAGAGCTGGTCCACGAAGTACGGCGGCACGTCCTTGCCCACGTTCGCCCGCTCGAGGCCTCCCGCCGTCAGCAGCGGCGCCAGCTCCTCCTCGGCCCGCGCGTCGGCGCCCGGGATGTCCTTCAGGGCGACCCGGATCATGACGAACGTGGCCTCTCCCTCGAGGAGGCACTGGAGCGCGAACCCCCGGTCGCTGTCGTCCTTGAGCGCCCGGGTCCGCGCGTCGAGCTTGAGCGATTCGTCCTGCAGCGCGTGCATCAGCTCGTGCGAGTAGATGAGCCCCTGCGCCAGGCCCGCCATGTCGGCGCCCTGGGCCACGACGTCCTCCGCGCCCTGGACCACGAAGAAGCGGCGCGGCTCGGGGTCGTAGAAGGCCACCACCTGCGCGGCGTAGAAATCCACGAGCCGGTCGAGCAGCCGCGGGCCGTCGTCGATCAGGCCGAGGACCGCCAGGGACCGGAGGTACTCCTCGGCCGACGCGGGCAGGGCCTCGACGATCTTGGCGCGAAGGACCCGGCGGGCCTCCGCCAGGTCGATCTCGGTGGCGGGCACCGGGCGCTCGAACTTGCGGCCCCGGACCTCCTCGACCTGGCGGGAAACCTCCGAAATGCGCTGCGGAAGCAGGTCGGTCGAGGCCGGCAGCAGGGCCGCCGCGGACGCGAGAAAAGCGGCGCCCCACAGGCGCTTGCGGACCATGACCGAGGGTAGCATGGCGTAATCGCGCCTTCCTTTCCGGCGGGCCTTTGGACTAAGATCCGCCGGACTCCAGAAGTCCGTGAATGAGCGCATTGCGACCGTCCAGCAAAGCCGGCCCGATCCGGATGTCTCTCTCCAGCCGTTTCGAGAACATCGAAATGGTGCAGCACCTCTGCGCCAAGCTGCTGGAGGGCCGGGACGTCCCGGAGGAGCTGCGCCACTGGATCCTCATGGCCCTGCGGGAGGCCCTGGCCAACGCCATCAAGCACGGCAACCAGCAGGACCCCTCGAAGCACGTGCACCTCGAGATGGACATCGTGGCCGACACGCTGGCGATCTCGATCCGCGACGAGGGGCCGGGGTTCGACCCGGAGGAAGTCGCCGACCCGCTGGCGCCGGAAAACCGGCTCAAGACCTCGGGCCGGGGCATCTTCTACATGCGGACCTTCATGGATGACGTCCGCTTCCGGCGGCATGCGAGCGGCGGCATGGAAATCGTTTTGAAGAAAAATTTGGGCGCGGTCAATGAGAAGGAGGAGAACCCAGCATGAAAACCAACGTGCGTGACGCCGGCGGCGTGCAGGTCGTCGAGCTCAAGGGCAAGATCACCATCGGGTCGGGGGACGTGCAGCTGCGCGAGACGATCAACAAGCTCGTCGATTCGGGCAAGAAGAACATCCTGGTCGACATGCACGACGTGACCACGATCGACTCGTCGGGCATCGGCGAGCTCGTCGGCTGCTACACCTCGGTCACGAACAAGGGCGGCAAGCTGAAGCTCCTGCACCTTCCTCCGAAGATCAACGACGTGCTCACCGTGACCCAGCTCATCACCGTCTTCGACGTCTACGAATCGGAGCCGGAGGCGCTGGCGAGCTACCGCGGCTAGGATCCGGTCCTGACGGGCTCCCTCGCGGGCGGCGGCGCGTTCGATCGGTTCGCGGCGTCGGCCCGCCCCACCCTCGAGGAGGCGCTGTCGCGGAGCCTGCCGCCCCCCGCCGCCGGCGCGGAGGCGCTGTCGCGCGCGATCGCGGAGGCGGCGCTCTCGCCCGGGAAGCGGCTGCGGCCCCTGGCGGCGCTGGCCGCCGGGGAGATCGCGCGGGCCCCGAAAGAGGCGGCGCTGGCCGCGGCGGTGGCCGTCGAATACGTCCACGCGGCCTCCCTCGTGCTCGACGACCTGCCTTCCATGGACAACGCGGGCCGGCGCCGGGGCCGCCCTTCGCTCCACCGCGTCCACGGCGTCGCGACCGCGGAGCTCGCGGCGGTCGCCCTGCTCGCGCGCTCCTTCGAGGTCCTGGCGGAGGCGCCCGGGATGACCCCGGCTGCCCGTGCCCGGCTCGTCGGAGAGCTCGCGGCCTCGGTCGGGGCGGCCGGCTGCTGCGCCGGCCAGGCGGCGGACCTGTCCGCCGACCCGGCCGCCGTGGCCCTCGACGACCTCGAGGGGATCCATGCCCGGAAGACGGGAGCGCTCTTCGTCGCCGCGGTCCGCAGCGGCGCGATCGCGGGCGGCGCGGGCGAGAAGCCCCTGGCCGCGCTGACGCTCTACGCCCGCAACCTCGGGCTCGCTTTCCAGATCACGGACGACCTTCTCGATCTCGAGGGCGACCCGGAGCGGATGGGCAAGGACACGGGCCGCGACGCCCACCGCGCGAACTTCGCCTCCATCCTCGGCGCGGCCTCGGCTCATCGGCTCGTGGACGAGCTGCTCGAAGCGGCCCTGGCCGCCCTCGCGCCGCTCGGCCGGCGCGCCGAGGTCCTCGCCGACCTCCCGCGGGTCGTCCGCGACCGGCGCTCGTGAGCAGCCGCCCGACCCTCGAGCAGGCGCGCGCGCGCCTGAAGGAGCTCGGGTACCTCGACGGGGGAGTCGACCGGCTCCTCTTCCGGCCCGTGTTCGAAGGGCGCGGCGGCGCGTTCCTTCCGGCGGTCGTCATCGGCGCCCTGGCCGCGGCCCTCGCCGCCGTCGCGGCCGTCGAGGTGTCGGAGCCCGGCTTCGGGGGCTCGATCGCCTCGGTCGCGGCGCTCTTCGCGCACGTCTTCGTCGCCGACCTGATCCCCGCGGCGCTCCTCGCGCTCCTGCTCGGGGCGATCGCCGACCGGTCGAGCCGTCCGGGTCTCGCGGCGACGGCGTCCGGCCTCGGCGCGGCGGTCCTCGTCTTCGTGCTCTGGATCGCGGGGACCTACGGGCTGGCCCGGGAGTTCTCGCTGCGCTCCCTCGCCTGGGCGGTGCCGGTGGCGGCCGCGGCGTTCTTCCTGGCGGCGGCGGTCCGCCTGGGGTTTCTCGCGCGCGCGTTCTCGCGCTCGGGCTCGCTGCCCGGCCGGGCGGCGCGCCGCGTCGTGGCCGCGGCGGCCGCGGCGGGGCTGCTGGCGGCGGCCCTGCTCTTCTCGTCGCGCCGCGAGCCGCAGGCCGCGGAGGCGCCCCAGCCTTCTCCGCGCAAGGCGCCGGTCGTCGTCCTCGCGGTGGACGGCCTCGACCTCGACGGCCCGGCCCGGGCGTCCGGCGCCGCGGCGCTCCTGTCCGGCGGCGCGACGGGCTGGTGGCCGGCCGAACGCCGCTCTCCCCCCGAGATCTGGACGGATCTGGCGACCGGCGCCCCGGCTTCGGAGCACGGCGTCCGCGCCCTGGCCCGCGTCCGCCCCCTCGGGTCGCCGCTCGCCCTCAGGCCCCCGTTCGGGACCTCGTGGTCCCTGCGCCACGCGGGACCGTGGATGCGCCTCGTCGCCAACGCGCCGGTGTCCGGCGCCGACCGCCGGCGGCTGGACTTCTGGGAGGTGTCGGCCTCCTCGGGGATCCCGAGCCTGTCCATCGGGTGGTGGGCGGCGGCGAACTGGCCCGGCGCGAGCGTCGTCGAGAACCGCGCGATCCTCGAGCGCGCGGCCGACGGCGTCGGCGCCGACCGCGTGGCGATCGGTCTCTTCGACGCCGGGATGCGCAAGGGGTACGGGCTCTCGACCGTGTATCTGCCCGGCTGCGACATCACGCGCGACGAACCGGGCGCCCGCAAGGCGGCGGTGGGCGCGGTCGAGGCGCTCCTCGCGGACTGGATCGGCCGGGCGGCGCGGGGCGAGTGCGCCCTCGTCGTCCTCGCGGCCGACAGCCACCCCGGCCCCGCCGCGCTCGGCCGGATGGTCGTCTTCGACGGCGCCTCGCCGGCGCGCACGGTCCGCATGCGGCCGGAGGATGCCGCGCCGTCGATCCTCGCGCGCCTCGGCGTGCCCGCGGCGCGCGACATCGGCGGGCGGCCCGTGGCGGCCCTGTTCGCGGCCGGGTCCCTGGAGACGGCGACCGTGGCCACCTATGGGGCGCGCGTGGTCCCGCCGGCCTCGGCCGCGCCGGAGAGCGACCGCGAGTACCTGGAGAAGCTGAGGAGCCTGGGGTACCTCAAGTGAGGACTTCGGACTTCGGATTCCGGACCTGGGATTCCGGAGCGTCGGAATTCGGGTTCCGGAATGTCAGAATGGGAAGATGAAATCCGCAATCCGAAATCCGCGATCCGAAGTCCGATGAAGGCGGTTTTCTTCACCCGCCACGGCGGCAACGAGGTCCTGGAATACGGCGAGCGCCCGGAACCTTCGCCCGGCCGGGGGGAGGTCCGCGTCGCGATCCGCGCGGCCGCCATGAACCACCTCGACATCTTCGTCCGCGACGGCATCCCCGGGGTTCCGCTGCCGCAGATTCCCGGCGCCGACGGCGCGGGCGTGGTGGACGCCCTCGGGGAGGGCGTCGCCGATCTCGCGGTCGGAGATCGCGTCCTCGTGCAGCCCGGGCTCTATTGCAACGAGTGCGAGTACTGCCGGGCGGGGGAGCAGAGCCTCTGCGTGGCGTACGGGATCGTCGGCGAGCACGCGCCCGGCACGTTCGCGGAAAAGGTCGTCCTGCCGCGCCGGAACCTGTTTCCGGTGCCCGCGGGGTTCTCGTTCGCGGAGGCCGCGGCGTTTCCGCTCGCGTACCAGACCGCCTGGCGCATGCTCGTCGGCCGGGCCGCGGTTCGAGCCGGGGAGTCCGTCCTGATCCACGGCGCCGGGGGCGGCGTGGGCGCGGCGGCCCTCGAGATCGCCGTCCTCTGCGGAGCCCGTGTCCTCGCGACCACGTCCGGAGAGCCGAAGGCGCGCCGCGCCCGGGAGGACGGCGCCGAGCTCGTCATCGACTACAAGGCCGAAGACGTCGCCCAGGCCGTCCGCCGCCACACGGACAAGCGCGGCGTGGACGTCGTCGTGGACACCGTGGGCGAGGCGACCTGGATGACCTCCCTGAAGGCCTGCGCCAAGGGGGGCCGCATCGTGACGTGCGGCGCGACCTCCGGCCCGAACCCGAAGGAGGAGATCCGGCTCATCTACTGGAAGCACCTCTCGATTCTCGGCTCGACGATGGCCAACGACCGCGAGTTCCGCGCGCTCTACGCCGCGGTCGCGGCGCGCCGGCTCCAGGTCCGCATCGACCGCGTGTTTCCGTTCCCGCAGGCCGCGGAGGCCTATGCCCGCATGGAGTCGGGCGAGCAGCACGGCAAGATCGTCCTCGTTCCCGAGGGCGCCGTTCCGGAGGGCCCGGACGGGGACTGACCGACTCCCGCGGGAGGAACGGTCACCGCCGGAAGAGCCAGAGCAGCAGCGACGCGAGGAGCGAGAGCAGCAGGCACGTCGCGAGCGGAAACGCGAACGTCCAGCCGCCGCGGCGCACCACGAGGTCGCCGGGCAGGCGGCCGAGGGAGCGGGACAGGACGGGCCAGGCGAGGCCGATCGCGAGGAACGCGATCCCGAGGGCGAGGAAGACCGCCCGCCACGGGGGCTGTACGGAGCCGGGCATCCGTGCGATTATCTCCGGGTCCTCCCCGGGTCCGCGGGCGGTTCTCGCCGGCGGCGAACCATGACGGAATTCTCGACGCGACGCGCGTTTCGCATCTGCGACCTGCCCTGCGACGAGAGGCCCCGCGAGCGGCTGCTGCGGCTCGGGGCCGGGGCCCTCTCGAACGAGGAGCTCGTCGCCCTGCTTCTGCGGACCGGGATCCCGGGCGAAAGCGCTCTCGACCGGGCGCGGGGCCTGCTCGCCACGCGGGGGGGCCTCATCGGCCTCGCCGGAATCGGCGCCCCCGAGCTCGCGACCGAGCGCGGGATCGGTCCGGCGCGGGCCGCGGCGATCGCGGCGGCCCTCGAGATCGCGCGGCGCCTGCCCGCGGAGACCCTCGCGGGTCGGGACCTGCTCAACGAGCCCCGGCTCGTCAAGGAGTACCTGCGCCACGCCCAGGCCGACGACGCGCAGGAGCGGACCGGCGCGCTGTACCTGAACGCCCGCAACCGCCTCCTGAAGAACGATCCCGACATCTACCGCGGCACGCTCGACCGCGCCGTCGTCGAGCCGCGCGAGATCCTCCGCCGCGCCCTCGTCGGCCGGGCCGCGGCGGTGATCCTGTACCACAACCACCCCTCGGGGGACCCGACGCCGTCGCGCGAGGACCGCGAGTTCACGCGCCGCCTCGCGGCCGCCTGCGAGTCGGTGGGGGTGCGGCTGCTCGACCACATCGTGGTCGGGCGCGAGGGATGCGTCTCGTTCCGGGAGGCGGGGCTGTTGTGAGTGGCATAAGAAACATAGGAAAGCTATGCTATGAGCATGAGAACGACCGTGGACCTTCCCGAGGACCTGCTGGAACGGGCACGCCGGGCGACCGACTCCAGGACGATGCGCGAGACGATCATCCTGGCCCTGGAGGAGCTCGTCCGGAAGAGCAAGCGCGAGGAGCTCCGCAAGCTGGCCGGGAAGATCGACCTGAACCTCGACCTGTCGCGCTCCCGCAAGAGGTGAGCGGCACCGTCATCGATTCTTCGGCCTGGCTGGACTTCTTCAAGGGCAGGCTCGAGGCGGTGCGGCGCGTCGACCGGCTGCTCGAACAAGGGCGCGCGGTCGTGACGGGCCCGATTGCCGCCGAGGTGTTGTCGGGAGCGCGCTCGAGCGCCGAGTTCGGCCACCTGAAGGGGCTGCTCGACGGTCTCCAATGGGCCGCCGAGCCCTCCGGACTCTGGCCGCGCGCGGCCGAGCACCGCTTCGCCCTCGCCCGCCGCGGTTTCGACGCCGGCCTGATCGATCTCTCGATCGCGCTCGCGGCGTTCGATGGCGGCCTCCGCCTTCTGACGCGCGACCGCGACTTCGAGCGCATCCGCGCCGTGGTGCCGATCGAGCTCGACCTCTTCTGAGGTATCTTTCGCCCTCCCGATGAAGACGTTCTACGCGACGACGCCGATCTACTACGTCAACGACCTGCCCCACATCGGGCACATCTACACGACCGTCGTCACCGACGTCGTCACGCGGTTCCGGAGGCTCTCCGGCGAGACGACGCGCTTTCTCACGGGGACCGACGAGCACGGCCAGAACATCGAGAAGGCCGCGGCCGCCCAGGGAATCGCCCCCCTCGATCTGGCCGACCGGGTCGTCGAGCGCTACCACCAGCTCTACCGCACCTTCGAGATCCGGAACGACGACTTCATCCGAACGACCGAGCCGCGGCACCGCCTCGGCGTCGAGGCCCTGATCGCGCGGATCGCGGCCGCGGGGGACTTCTACACGGCGCGGCACGAGGGCTGGTACTGCTCGAGCTGCGAGGCGTTCTACACGGAGAAGGAGCTCGACGCGGAGAAGCGCTGCCCCGTCCACGGCCGGCCGACGGTCTGGGAGTCCGAGGAGAACGTCTTCTTCCGGCTCTCGAAGTATGCGGGGCCGCTGCTCGCGCACTACGAAAGCCACCCGGGCTTCGTGCGGCCGGAGAGCCGCCTCGCGGAGGTCGTGTCGTTCGTCCGGGGCGGGTTGAACGACCTCTCGGTGTCGCGGTCCAAGGTGCAGTGGGGGATCCCGTTTCCGGGCCACCCCGGCCACGTCGTGTACGTCTGGCTCGACGCCCTCGCCAACTACATCACCGCCCTCGGCTACGGCGCGCCGGACGACGCCCCTTACCGCCGGTTCTGGGAACACCCCGACGCCGAGCGCGTGCACTTCATCGGCAAGGACATCCTCCGCTTTCACGCCGTCTACTGGCCGGCGTTCCTCCTCTCGGCCGGCCTCCCGCTGCCGACGACGGTCTGGGCGCACGGCTGGTGGCTGCGCGACGCGAAGAAGGTCTCGAAGTCGGTCGGAAACGTCGTGCGGCCGGACCAGCTCGTCGCGGACTTCGGAGCCGACGCGCTGCGTTACTTCCTCCTGCGCGAGATGGCGTTCGGCCAGGATGCGGGCTTTTCGGACGAGGCGTTCCTGACCCGGTTCAACGCCGACCTCGCCAACGACCTCGGCAACACGGTCTCCCGCGTCGCCGCCCTGTGCCGCCAGTCGTTCGGGGGAACGCCGAACGAGGCGTCCACGGACGACGAGGTGGCGGCGGCGTTCGGCGCTTCCGAGGCCGAGTGGCGCGCCGCCATGCGCGAGTGCCAGTTCAACCGCGCGCTCGAGGCCGTCTGGCGGCTTCTCGGCGCGGTCAACGGGTACGTCGTGTCGCGGGAGCCCTGGAAGATCCGCAAGGAGGAGGGCGCTTCGTCGCCGAAGCTCCACCGCGTCCTCTTCGCGGCCGCCGAGGGCGTGCGCGCCGCGGCCGTGATGCTCTCGCCCTTCGTCCCGGCCACGAGCCGGAAGATCTTCGAGACGTTCGGCCTGCCGGCCGCCGACCCGGGGCCCGCGGACCTCGCCTGGGGAAGGCTGCCCCTGTCCACGCCGATGCCGGAGGCCCCCGCGCTCTTTCCGCGCGTGGACGCCGCCGTTTACTTCAAGGAGAAGGATGCCGCCATGACCGAGCCCACGCCCCCGACGACGCCTCCGGCCGCGGTCCCCGCCGCGCCGGCTCCCGCCGCGCCCGCCGACGACCGCATCGCGATCGAGGACTTCCAGAAGGTTCGCCTGCGCACCGCCCGGATCGTGGCCGCCGAGCGCGTGCCCAAGTCCAACAAGCTCATGCGCCTGGAGGTGGACCTCGGCGACGAGCGCCGCCAGATCGTCGCGGGGATCGCGGCCCAGTACGAGCCCGAAGCCCTCCTCGGGCGCAACGTCGTGGTCGTGGCGAACCTGAAGCCCGCGAAGCTCATGGGCGTCGAGTCCAACGGGATGGTCCTCGCGGCCTCGGTCGGAGAAGCCGGCGCTCCCGTCCTGCTCGACGTGCCGGCCGACGTTCCGCCCGGAAGCAAGGTGAAGTAGGAGAGATCTCGGATTTCGGAATCCGGAACCGAGAGACGGGAAATCCTGGAAGAAGGCATGTCTTCGAGTCCGAAACCCGAAGTCCCGAATCCGATCCTGGCGGATTCCCACTGCCACCTGCAGATGGGAGAGGGCGCCGAGCTCCTGGTCGAGCGGGCGCAGGCGGCCGGCGTCTCGCGATTCCTGGTTCCGGGCACGACGCTCGAGGACTCGGCGGCGGCGGTCGCCTTCGCCTCGGGCCGCGACGGCGTCGTCGCGGCGGTCGGCGTCCATCCCCACGAGGCCAGGGACTTCGACCCGGCGCGCGACGGCGCGGCCTTCGAGGCCCTCGCGCGCTCGCCCCGAGTCGTCGCCATCGGAGAGATCGGGCTCGACTTCCACTACGACCATTCGCCGCGGGACCGGCAGCTCGAGGTCCTCGACTGGATGCTCGACTGCGCCGGGCGGCTCGGGCTGCCGGTTCTCCTGCACAACCGGGAAAGCGGCGCCGAGATGCTCGCCCTGCTCGCGCGCCGCGGGGCGCGCGACCGGGCGGGCGTCTTCCACTCCTTCACCGAGGACGCGGCCTACGGGAAGAAGGCCCTCGACCTCGGCTACCTCGTCTCGTTCTCGGGCATGATCACGTTCCGCGCGGCCGAGAACATCCGCGCGGCCGCCGCGGGCCTGCCGCTCGACCGCATGCTGGTCGAGACCGACACGCCGTTCCTCGCGCCGGTGCCTCATCGCGGCAAGCCCTGCGAGCCGGCCTTCGTCGTCGAAACCGCGAAGAAGCTCGCCGAGGTGAAAGGGGCCGACTTCGAGACCGTGGCCGCGGTCACGACCGCGAGCTTCGATCGCCTGTTCTCTTTCCGCTCGCCGCAGGGGTGAGGGGCATGACGTCGCCGCACCGGATCGGTCCCGACGAGTTCGAGTCCTGCGTCGAAGAGGCGCTGGCCTCGGTGCCGGCCGCATTCCGCAAGTACCTCGAAAACGTGGTGGTCGTCGTCGAGGAGGAGCCCACCGAGGAGGACTACGACGAATCCGACACGCCCGAGGAGGACGAGGTCTTCGGGATGTTCCGGGGAGTTCCCTTCTTCGAGCGGCAGCACGTGGTCTCGAGCCTTCCGGCGCAGATCGCGATCTTCCGGGGGCCGATCCTGCGGTGCTGCGGGACGCGGGGGGAGGCGGTGCGGGAGATCCGCGACACGGTCGTCCACGAGGTCGGGCACATGCTGGGACTCGACGACGAGGAGATGCCTTACTGAGGCCGCCGGCCGGTGTATCGTTCCGGCGATGGCGGCCCGCGTCCTCCTCTGCCTCCTGCTCCTCGGGGCTCCCGCCGCCGGGGCGCCGGCCGACGACACCCGCAAGACGAGCCCGACGATCGCGCGCGAGGAGGCCGAGTCGAACGCGAAGACGCCGGCCGGCCGCCGCTACGAGTCGGCCCTCAACTCGAGCCTCGACCGCTGGCTGCGCAAGGCGCTCGAGCGGTGCCTGAAGGGCGTCGCCAGGGACCAGGTCGCCTCGTTCGACGCCCTCGTCCGCGTGGGCGAGTCGGGGCAGGCGGAAGAGGTCCTGTTCGATCCGGAGACCGACGTCGGCCGCTGCGCGGCGCCCGAGTTCCGCGACGCGAAATACCCGTCCCCGCCGCGCGCGGGCTGGTGGGTCAGGATCGAGGTCGAGCTGCGCTGACGCCGCCCCCGCCGGGAGCGGGGCACGGCAGGTCCCGCCGCAGGAAGAGCGCGACGCCGGGGCTGTCGGCGATCCGAAAGGACGCGCACGGCCGCCAGTCCGCTTCGAGCGCGCGCTCGAGGGACGGGGAGAGGTCCTCGGCGTAGAGCGCGAGGGCCTGGGCCCCCGAGGCGGCCGCGAGGACCGGCTCCACCGGCAGCGGCGTCCACGGAACGACGTCACGCACGTCGACGGCGGCTCCGAGGGACAGGCGGTCGCCGTAGGCCCAGGCCTGCTCCAGGGCCACGACGCGCGGAGGCCGCGGCATCGCGGCGAGAACCTCGGCCGCGGCGAACGCGGACAGCGACTTGCGGCGAAGGACGTGCAGCGACCGCTCGAGCCCGAGCGGCAGGGACAGCACCAGGGCCAGCGTGGCCAGCGCCGGGATCCGGCGGCGCAGGGTCTGCCATCCGAGCGCTGCCGCCATCGCCAGGAACGGAATCGCCACCTGGAGATACCGGGGCTGCTTCATCGGGGAAAACGACAGGAGCACGACCGCCGCCGCCGCGAGCGCCAGCGGAAGACCCGCGCGCCGGTCCTTCAGGGCGCAGAGCGCCAGCAGGACGAGCAGCGGTCCGGCCCAGCCGAGCAGGTTCGACCCGTACCAGAACCACGCGCGGGGCGGCCGGCCCGATCCCCACCCCGAGGGATCGAGGCTGTATCGCACGAACGCCGCGAGGCTCGCGAACGGACGTCCGTACGTCGCGAGGTCGAAGAGGCCCACGAAGAGGACGAGGCCGGCCGCAAAGCCGGCGAGGACGCCGGCCACGGCGGCGGGGCGTCGGATCCGCCATGCGGCGAACGCCAGCAGGGGAAGCACCATGACCCCGTCGCTCCAGCGCACCGCCATGGCGGCCGCGACGGCGGCGCCGGCGGCGACCGCGCGGGCGGATCCCTCCCCGCCCGCGAGCAGCAGGAAGGCGGCCAGGACGAAGGCCGTCGAGATCGGCCGGGGGTAGGGCATCGAGCCGTAGGTCAGGGGCAGCGTGTGGGTGGCGTAGAGAAACGCCGCCGCGCGGCCGGCCGCCGCCTCCCAGCCGAGCGCCCGCGTCAGCCGCCAGACGAGCCAGATCCCGGCGGTCGAAAAGAGCGTGGTGGGGATGGTCGCCAGGATCGTCTCGGCGCGCGCCCCGTGGGCCCCGACGGCCTCGCCCGCCCAGACCCACGGCGCCGCGAAGAGGATGGGGTGGAAGAGCGAGCGGATGCCCCACGGCGCGTAGGGGAAGCCGACGGCGTACCGCGCCGCGCTCTCGACGATCTCCAGGTCGTCGCCCGAATGAAAGCCCGGAAAGGCCACCGCCAGCAGGAGCCTGCACGCCGCGCTCGCGGCGAGGAGCGCGGGAAGGAACCAGCGCCACCCCGCGTCCGGCCCGGCCTCGGGTTTCATCGCCGTGAATTCTCCCAGAAACGAAGAGCGCGGCGTTTCCGCCGCGCCCGTCGTCTCTCCTGCGTGCCGATGACCGTGGACGGAGGACCGACCCTTACTTCCTCGGCCCCCGCGGTCCGCGGTGATCGCGGTTGAAGTGGCCGCGGTGCTCGCCCTGGCCGCCGCCGCCGCGCGGGAACTCGCCGCGGCCCTCGTCCTCGCCGGGCGCCCCGACGGGAGCCAGCGCCATCTCGGCGTCGAGCTGTTCCTTGGTCATCGCCTGCTTGCGCGACAGCTTGATCTTGCCCATCGGGTCGACGGCGATGATCTTGACCGTGACCTCGTCGCCTTCCTTGACGACGTCGGTCGTCTGGCGCACGCGGTAGGGGGCGAGCTCCGAGATGTGGACGAGCCCGTCCTGGCCCGGCATGATCTCGACGAAGGCGCCGTACGCCTCGACGCGGCGCACCTTCCCGGTGTACACCTTGCCGATCTCCGGCTCCTGGGTCAGGCCCTCGATGATCTCGATCGCCCGCATCGCCGCGGCCTCGTCCGAGGAGGCGATGGAGACCTTGCCCGAATCCTCGACGTCGATCTTGCAGCCCGTGGACTCGATGATCGAGCGGATCGTCTTGCCGCCCGAGCCGATGACGTCGCGGATGCGGTCCTTCGGGATCTGGATCGTGAAGATCCGGGGCGCGAAGCGCGAGATGTTCGGGCGGGGGCTCGGGAGCGCCGTGGTCATCGTCTCGAGGATGTGGAGGCGGCCGGCGCGGGCCTGCTCGAGGGCCTTCTCGAGGATGTCGCGGCGCAACCCCTTGATCTTGATGTCCATCTGGAGGGCGGTGATGCCCTCGCGGGAGCCGGCGACCTTGAAGTCCATGTCGCCGTAGTGGTCTTCCTGGCCGGCGATGTCGGTCAGGACGGCGAAGCGGTCCCCGTCGGAGACCAGGCCCATCGCCACGCCGGCGACCGGGGCCTTGATCGGGACGCCCGCGTCCATGAGCGCGAGCGTGCCGCCGCAGACCGTGGCCATCGAGGAGGAGCCGTTGGACTCCAGGATGTCGGAGACGACGCGCACCGTGTACGGGAACGCGTCCTCGGACGGGAGCATCGGCGCGAGCGACCGGCGGGCCAGGTTGCCGTGGCCGATGTCGCGGCGCGAGGGGCCGCGCATGAACTTCGTCTCGCCCACGGAGAAGGGCGGGAAGTTGTAGTGGAGCAGGAACGTGTGCTCGCTCTCGCCCTCGTACTCCTCGATGATCTGGGCGTCGTCGGACGTGCCCAGGGTCGCGGTCACGAGGGCCTGGGTCTCGCCGCGGGTGAAGAGCGAGGAGCCGTGGGTGCGGGGCAGGATGCCCACCTCGCAGGTGATCGGGCGGATCTGGTCGAACGCGCGCCCGTCGAGGCGCTTGCCCCCGAGGATGGTCTCGCGCGTCAGGACCTTGACGAGGTCGTCGGCGGCCTTGGCCACCTGCTTGCGGCGCTCGCCCTCGGTCTCGGGGACGAGCGAGGTCACGGCCTTCTTGACGGCCTTGATCTCGGCGTAGGAGGCGATCTTGTTGGGAAGGGTCATGGCGGCCATCATCGGCTCCTGCCACGCCTGGCGGACCTCGGCGAAGAGGGCCGGCGGGTAGGCCTCGGGGGCCTGCCAGTGGGGCTTCTGGAAGCCGCCCCGGCGCTGGAGCTCGAGCTGGGCGCCGACGATCACGCGGACGGCCTCGTGGCCGAAGAGGATGGCGTCGATCATGTCGCGCTCGGAGACTTCCTTGGCTCCGCCCTCGACCATGCACACCGCGTCGTTCGTGCCGCAGACGATCAGGTCCATGTCGGACTTGTCGCGCTCGGCGTTGGTGGGGTTGAGGACGAAGCGGCCGTCGAGGCGGCCGACGCGCACGGCGCCGATCGGGGAGTAGAAGGGGGCGACCGAGCACGTCAGGGCGACCGAGGCGCCGTTGATCGCGAGGATGTCGGCGTCGTTCTGGCCGTCGGACGAGAGGACGAAGGCGACGATCTGCGTCTCGTGGTTGAAGCCCTTCGGGAAGAGCGGCCGCACGGGCCGGTCGATCAGGCGCGAGGTCAGGGTTTCCTTCTCGGTCGGCCGCCCTTCGCGCTTGAACCAGCCGCCCGGGATCCGTCCCGCGGCATAGGTGGGCTCGCGGTAGTCCACCGTGAGGGGGAAGAACTCGGCGTTCTCCTTCGGCTCCTTGGAGAACACGGCGGTGGCGAGCACGACGGTGTCGCCGAACCGGACGACGGCGGCGCCGTCGGCCTGCTTGGCGAGCTTGCCGATCTGGATGTCCATGGACTTGGAGCCGACGGGAACGGAAATCTGGTCGATCATGGTCTTCACCCTTCTTGTGAATGGCGTCGGAGGACGACCGTCCGCGTCGGAAGGTCGGCGAATGCCCGCGGCGGGGCCGCGGCGGGGGAGTCCGGCGCCGGACGGACTACTTGCGCAGACCGAGGCGCTCGATCAGCTTGTGGTAGCGATCGGCGTCTTCGTTCCGGAGGTACTCGAGCAGCCGGCGGCGGCGTCCGACCATCTGCAGCAGGCCTCGCCGAGAATGGTGGTCCTTCGCGTTCGACTTGAAATGCTCGGTCAGGTACGCGATGCGGTTGGTCAGGAGCGCGACCTGGACCTCCGGGGATCCCGTGTCGGTGTCGTGCGTCCGGTAATCCTGGACGATCTTCGTCTTGCCGGACTCGTATTCGGTGACGTTCACCTTGCCTCCAAGCTACTCAAAACACTCACTCTTTTTATAAGCCGCGAAGCCTACCACAGGTCGGGATCCGTCGGCCATCGGCCGCCAGCTCCCGGCCGGCCAGGGACTTAGGTCCGAGCCGGGCCGGGAGGGTCCCGCCGCTAGGCCAGCACGATCCGCGGCTTGATCATCGCCACCCCGCGGTCCCCGATCGGGTTCACCTGGCCGAGGGCGAGCATGTCGTCGGTGGGGCCCACCAGGGTGACCCAGTCGCCTTCCCGGGCGGTGATCCCCCGGGCGGGCACGGACTGCCCGCGCCGGATTTTCCACGCCTCGAGCGAGGCGAGCTGGACCCTCGGGAACGGGAACGGCACCCGCGACAGCGGCAGGGCGTGGGGCGCGGCCAGGCGCTCGGCCGGCGAGAGCGCCTCGAACCGCTCGAGGGTGACGGCGTCCTCGACGCGGAACGAGCCGATCCGGGTGCGCCGCAGGGAATCGAGGTGGGCGCCGCAGGAGAGCTTCTCGCCGAGCTCGCTGGCGATCGAGCGGATGTAGGTGCCCGACGAGCACGCGATCGCGAACGGCAGGCGCCCGCCGGCGGGCTCCCCGAACGTCAGGCTCGTGACGCGGACCTTCTTCGGCAGCGACGGGACGGCCTCGCCCTTGCGGGCCATCTCGTAGAACTTCCGGCCGCCGACCTTCTTCGCGGAGTAGGGGGGAGGCGCCTGCTGGAACTCGCCGCGAAACGCCTCGGCCGCCGCGGCCACGCTCTCGGCGGTCACGCCGGAGGCGTCCCGGTCGGGGCCCACGGGCTCGCCCTCGCGGTCGTAGGTCGTGGTCGCGCGGCCCAGCCGCATGACGCCCTCGTAGGTCTTGTCCATGAGCGTGAAGAACCCCTGGAGCCGGGCCGCGCCGCCGGCGCAGAGGAGGAGAAGGCCGGTGGCCATCGGGTCGAGCGTCCCGCTGTGGCCGATGCGGGCGAGGCCGGTCGCCCGCCGCACCCGCTCGACGACGTCGTGCGAGGTGAGCCCCTCGGGCTTGTCGAGGAGCAGGAGATAGCCCCGCTTGAGGGCGTCGGGGGCCGTCACGATTTCTCCTCGTCGTCGGGCTCGCCGGCGGGCGGCAGGACCTGGTTGAGGAGCTCCTCGATCCGCGCGCCCCGCTCGAGCGACCGGTCGTCGACGAAGTGCAGCTCGGGCGCGTAGCGGAGCTGGCAGCGCTGGCCCACCTCGCGCCGCAGGTAGCCGGCGGCGCGGCGCAGGGCCTTGCCCGCCTCCTCGCGCTCGGGATCGCCGCCGAGGCACGAGAAATACACCCGCGCCGAGCGGAGGTCCGGGGGCATCTCCACGTCGGTGATCGTGGCGCGGCGCAGGATCGGGTCGTGCGCCTCGAGCAGGATCAGCCGCGAGAGCTCCGCCCGCACGATGTCCGCGACCCGCTGGCTGCGGCGGGAATCCTTCTTCACGCGGCCTCGCTTCCCGGCCTACACATGGAGGAACTCGTTCCGGAACTGGAGGATCTCACCGTCCAGGTTCGCCTCCACGAACTGCAGGACGTGCTGCATCAGGGCGTCGAGGGGCGGCTGCTCGGCGCCGACCGCCGCGACCGCGATCCGGGCGCGCTGGAGCAGATCCTGGTCTCCGACCTCGGCGGCCGAGACCTGAAAGTCGTTGCGGATGCGGGTCTTGAGGCTCTTCACGATCATGCGCTTTTCCTTGAGTCCGCGGCACCCGGGCAGGTGGAGGTCGAAGACGGCGTAGGCGAGGACCATGGGCGGCTGTCGGGCCTCGGCGGTCGGCGCTCGGCGGAGCCCGGACGGGGTCGACGGTCTGGCGGAGGGCTGGCAGCGGAGGGCTGACAGCTACCCCATGACCCCGGCGACCTTCTCGACCTGGAACGCCTCGATGATGTCGCCGACCTTCACGTCCTGGTACCGGTCGAGGCCGATGCCGCACTCGAAGCCCTGCTTGACCTCCGAGACGTCGTCCTTGAACCGGCGCAGGGACCCGATCTTGCCCTCGTAGATGACGCGGTTGTCGCGCAGCAGGCGCACCTGGGCGCTGCGCGGGATGTTGCCCTCGGTGACGTAGCACCCGGCGACCACGCCGAACTTCGGGACCTTGAACGTGTTGCGGACCTCGGCGCGGCCCCGCGCGACTTCCTTCAGCGTCGGGTCGAGGAGGCCTTCCATGGCCTTCTTGATCTCGTCGGTGACGTTGTAGATGACCGTGTGGAGGCGGATCTCGACGCCGGCCTTCTCGGCTTCCTCGGACGCCTTCTTCTCGGGGCGGACGTTGAACCCGACGATGATCGCCCCCGACGCCGACGCGAGGAGCACGTCGTTGATGGTGATGGCGCCGACCCCCGCGTGGAGCAGGGACACCTTCACCTTGTCGTTCGAGAGGTTCTTGAGCGACTGGGAGAGCACTTCCATCGAGCCCGACACGTCGGTCTTCAGGATGATCGGCAGGTCCTTGACCTTGCCTTCCTGGATCTTGCTGAAGAGCTGCTCGAGGGACAGGCGCGAGCTGCCCGCCATCGCCTTCTCGCGGTCCTTCTGCTGCCGGAACGCGACGACCGAGCGCGCCTTGGCCTCGTCCTCGACGACCTGGAACGTGTCGCCCGCCTGGGGCAGGTCCTCGAACCCGGTCACCTCGACCGGCGTCGCGGGGCCCGCCTCCGTCACCTTTTCGCCGTGGTCGTCGTGCATCGAGCGCACCCGCCCGAAGACCGAGCCGGCGAAGTACACGTCGCCGATCTTCAGCGTGCCGGCCTGGACGAGGACGGTCGCCACGTTGCCGCGGCCGGCCTCGCGCCGGGCCTCGAGGACGACGCCGCGCGCCTCCTCGGCGGCGGGCGCCGTGAGCTCCTGCATGTCGGCCACGAGCAGGATGAGCTCGAGCAGGTGGTCGATGCCCTGTTTCTTGAGAGCCGAGACTTCGGCCGCGGGCGTCTCTCCGCCCCAGGCCTCGAGCAGCACGCCGTGGTCGGCGAGCTCCTTCTTGACCCGGTCCACGTTGGCGTTGGCCTTGTCGACCTTGTTGATGGCGACGACGATCGGCACCTTCGCGGCCTTGGCGTGCGCGATCGCCTCGATCGTCTGCGGCATGACGGAGTCGTCGGCCGCGACGACCAGGACGACGATGTCGGTGGCCTTGGCCCCTCGGGCGCGCATGGACGTGAAGGCCTCGTGGCCCGGCGTGTCGAGGAAGACGATGGGCTTGCCGTGGATCTGGACCCGGTACGCCCCGATGTGCTGCGTGATGCCCCCGGCCTCGCCGGCGGCGACGTCGGTCTGGCGGATGGCGTCGAGCAGCGACGTCTTGCCGTGGTCGACGTGGCCCATGACGGTGACGACCGGGGCGCGCGGGACGCGCGGGGCTCCGGGAGCCGCCCCCTCGACCGACTCCTTGGCCGAGCGGGACAGGTCGAGCTCCTCCTCGAACGAGACGACCGCGGCTTCGACCCCGATCTCCTTGGCGATCTGGACGGCCGTCGCGGCGTCGAGGGTCTGGTTCACGGTCGCGAGCACGCCGCGCTGCATGAGCAGCCGCTGGATGTCGCGGGCGAGCACGCCGAGCTTCTCGGAGACTTCCTTGACGCTGACGCCCTCGGTGAAGAACACCGGCCCCGTCGGCGCCGGCTTGCGGAACTCGAGCAGCTTGCCCGAGTCGTGCGTCCGGGTTTCCTTGGCGGCGCGCCGGATCGCCGACTTCGAGGCCGGGCGCGCCACGGCGGGCGTCTCGCCTTCCTCGCCGGTCTTCTCGATGAGGGGCAGCGAGATGTCCGAGTAGGTGTCTTCCTTGTAGGTCCCGACGAAGTCCCGCAGGTCCACCTCGTCGGCGACCGTGATCTTCGGGCGCGCGCCGCGCTTGCCGGCGGCGGCCTTCTTCTGCTCTTCCTTGTCGTCCTTCTTGCGCTTGGGCGCGCCGCGCTCGGGACCGGCGGGCGCCGTCCGTCCGACCGGCGCTCCGGGACGCGGAGGCCCGCCCATCGGGCGAGCGCCCGGGCCGCCGGGAGCGGGGCGATACACGGACGGGCCGGCGGGGCGGCCCATGGGGCGGCCCGCGGCGGGTCCCATCGGGCGGCCGGCGGCTGGTCCCATCGGACGGCCCGCGGCGGGGCCCATGGGGCGATTGATCGGAGCGCCGGGCCGGGGCGCTCCGGCGGCCGGGCCCGTCGGGCGCGGCGGCACGACGGGCCGCGGGGGGAGGACGATCTTGCGGGGCAGCGGCGGCGGCGCGGGCTTCGCGGGCGGCGCCTCGGGCTCGGGCTCGGACGGAACGACCGCCGTGCGGGCCGGCTCGGCCGCGGCCTTGGCGGCCTTGCTCTCGGCGGCCGCGGCCGCGCGGCGTGCGGCCGGCGAAAGGGGAGGAGGCGGGGGCGCGGCGGGGGCCGGGGCGGCCGGAGGCGCCTCGCGGGGCTCGCTTGCCGGACGGGTCTCCGCCGCCTCGGGCGGCTCCGGCGCCTCGTTGGCCGCCGGCGTCGGGCGCTCGATGACCTTGATGCGGTTCAGCGCGCTCTTCTGCGGCCGGGCGGCGCGCGCTTCGGTGTCGCGGACGATCAGCTGTTTCGGCGCGTGCGTGCGGCCCTGCAGGATCGCGAGGACCGTGGACTCATCGAGCGCGGCCTGCGCCGACTTGACGTCGACGCCGATCGATTGCAGCAGGAAGAGGACTTCCTTGCTCGGAAGCCCCATCTGCGTGGCGAGTTCTTCGACTCGGATCTTTCCCATGCGGCGCGCTCTACTCCCTTACGCCCGTCTCTGCGGGGGCTTCGGCCGGCGATTCGTCTTCCGGACCGGACTCGTACTCGCCCTCCTCTTCGGAGGGCTGGCTCGATTCGGCCGCGCGGGCGGCCTCGAGGATCTTCTCGGCGGACTTGTCTCCGATGCCCGGGATCTCGGCGAGCTCCGCGGCCGACTTCTCGAGCAGGTCCCCGAGCGTGGCGATGCCCGCCTCGACGAGGCGCTCGGCGGTCTTCTCGCCGACGCCGGGGATCTCCGCGACCGCCGTCTGCTTGCGGCGCGAGGCCTCGAGCATGCGCGAGAGCGCCTGGGCGACCTCGCCCTTGACCTCGCTCTCGCCCTTGATCTCGATCTTGAGGCCGATGAGGGCGGAGGCGAGCCGGACGTTCTGCCCCTTCTTGCCGATCGCGAGCGACAGTTGGTCGTCCTCGACGACGCAGTCCAGGCTCATCGTCCCGTCCTCGTGGTGGATGGGGGAGACGCGCGTGATCTTGGCCGGGGCCAGCGCGTTCTGGGCGAAGGTGATCAGGTCGTCCGAGTACAGGATGACGTCGATCTTCTCGCCGTGGAGCTCGCGCATGATCGACTGCACGCGGCTGCCCCGCATGCCGACGCACGCGCCCACCGGGTCCACGTCCCGCTCGCGCGAGCGCACGGCGACCTTGGCCCGCTCGCCGGGCTGCCGGACGGCGCCCTTGATCACGACGGTGCCGTCGTAGATCTCCGGGACCTCCATCTCGAACAGGCGGATCAGCAGGCGCGGGTCCGTGCGCGACAGCACGAGCTGCGGGCCCTTGGGGTTCTTGTGCACGTCGTAGAGGATCGCGCGGATGCGCTCGCCCTGTCCGTAACGCTCGGCGCGCGACTGCTGGTCGCGCGGGATGATCGCCTCGCTCTTGCCGAGGTCGACGACCATGTCTCCCCGCTCGAAGCGCTTGACGGTCCCGTTCATGAGCTCGCCGAGCTTCGGGAAGAACTCGTTGTAGACGTTGTCGCGCTCGGCCTCGCGGACCTTCTGGTAGAGAACCTGCTTGGCGGTCTGGGCGGCGATGCGGCCGAGGCCCACCGTCTCGCGGTAGATGCGGACCTCGTCGCCGAGCTGGACGTCGTGCACCTCCGCCGCGGGCTCTCCCTCGGCGGCGGCCGGCCGGAGGACCCGGACCTCGCCCTTCGTCCCCTTGGCGGAGACCAGGGTCTTCGCCTCGTCGAGCAGGATCTGCGGCGGCGGCTCCTCGGACTCGGTGTCGAGCTCGGCCACGACGGTGCGCGGCGAATAGACGGTCATCGCGCCGGTCTGGCGGTCGATCAGCGTGACCATGGCCTTGTCGTGGTAGTACTTGCGCGCCGCCGAGGACATGGCTTCCTCGAGCGCCCCGAACATCTTTTCCGCATCGATGTCCTTTTCGCGCGAAACCTGTCGGATGACCGACGGATCAATGATCATGGACCCGCTCTCCTATCGCCCCCGCTCCGGCCACTCGAAGTCGAGCCGGGCGAGCCGAATATCGCCGAAACGGACATTATAGATTCTGCGTTCCGACTCATCAACGACGGTCAGGACGTCGCCGTCCACCTTCTCGAGGCGCCCGCCGAAGTTGCGGGCCGGGGAGATCGCCGCGGGCTTGGCTCCCGGCAGCGCGAGGGCCTCCGGGACGACGGGCTCGTCGGTCTTGATGCGCACGCGGCGCCCGACGAAACGCTCGGCGTCCTCGAGGCTGTAGAGCTTGCGGTCGAGGCCGGCCGAGGAGACCTCGAGCGTGTAGCGGTGGGCGATCTCGTCGGACGCGTCGAGCACGGCCGACGCTTCGCGCGACACCGCCTCGCAGTCTTCGACCGTCACGGCGCCGCCGTCCTGCCGCTCGAGGACCACCCGGAGCACGGTGAAGCGTCCGGCGCCGGCCGACTCGATGGCCAGAAGCCGGCACCCCTTCTCCCGCGCGATGGCCCCGATTTCGAGGGTCGTTTTTTCACCCAAAGGCGTTTTCATCGAACAAAAAAGCGGGCTCGAGCCCGCACTACGCGAAACAGGGGGTTTATATCAGAACGGCGGTAGGGGGGGCCAGCCTCCGGGCCGACCCCCTCGGCGGCCCGTCGTCGCCGGCGGTAACCCTCGGCTGCCGGCCTGCGTAGTGCTCAGCGTTCATTGGCTTTCCACGACGGCCGGCTCGTGGACGCTGACTACAATCCCGAGAATCCCGGAGCGAGAGCCCGTGTTATGAGGCTCAGGCGTTTCCGACGCCCGAGGGAGAGTTGCGTGTCAGACCCCGAAGAGCAAGACCTGCCGTTTCAGCGCAGCTCGATCGGAGCGATCGGGGTGCGCCGGCGGTGGAAGCTCTTCGGCGGGGTCACGCAGGACCCGGATTCCCCGGTTCCCGCGCTCCCGGCCGGCCCCCGCGACGACGGGCCGCCGGTGCACAGCATGCTCGGCGATCTCGCCGCCGAGGCCCCGCCCGACGCGCTCTCGGCCGCCGAGCCCGACGACGGACCGCCGGTGCACAGCATGCTCGGCGACCTCGCCGCCATGGGCGCCGGCGACGAGGCGTCGTCGGAGGACGAGCCCGACGACGGGCCGCCGGTGCACAGCATGCTCGGGGATCTCGCGGCGAAGAGCGGCCCCCTGCCGGAGGCGGAACCGGTCTCCCGGTCGATGCTGTCGCTCGGCGCTTCGTCCGCGCCTCCGGGCGCCGCCGGGGAGGGGCCGATCGGGCCGCTGACGCAGCACAGCACGATCGCCGAGATCGGCGGCCTCGAAGAGCACACGTCGAGCCCGTTCCCGATCGAACGCGGCGTTCTGATCTCCCTCGTCTTTCACGTCCTCCTGCTTCTCGTCCTGATCTTCGGGCCCACGCGCATTCCGGCCGGCTCCAAGGGCGACCTCTTCGCGATGATGCAGCCGGAGCCCCGGGACGACACCCCCATCCCCGTCATCCTCGACGCGCCCGGGCCCGCCCGCCCGAATCCCAGGAAGGCGCCGCTGTCCGACGCCGACCGCCGCGCGGGCGGAGGCGACAAGTCGAAGCCGAAGGCCGACACTCCCTACGTGACGCCGACGTCGGGGGTCGCGGGGCTCGCGCCCGGACCCAGGGCCCCGCGCGCCGCGGGCCGACCGGTTCCCCCGCAACAGGGCGCCGAGGCCGCCCGCCAGGCGGCCGCCGAGCCGGCCAGGGCCGGCGAGAAGTCGGACCAGAAGCCTTCGGAGTTTCCGGCCCAGGCGCGCCCGCAGGGCGACGGGCCGCGGGAGATCGGCAAGCTCGCC
Source organism: Thermoanaerobaculia bacterium (assembly GCA_041912555.1). Taxonomy (GTDB): domain Bacteria; phylum Acidobacteriota; class Thermoanaerobaculia; order UBA5066; family Gp7-AA6; genus DAHUXD01. Next base: position 157,951 of record JAYRMU010000005.1, on the reverse strand, counting down.
AACCTGAACAGCGCGATCCAGTCCGCCGCGCAGGAAACCGCCCGCGGCTCCCTGGCGGGCGGCGAAGGCGGCTCGCCGGCGGGCAATCCGGACGGCGGCTATCTCGATTCGGGCCCGCTCTCCTTCGACACGAAGTGGTACGACTGGGGCGCGTACGCCGCGGAGATGATCCGGCGCATCAAGCTCCACTGGGACGTTCCCGAGCTCGCGCGCCTCGGGTGGAAGGGCAGCCTGACGGTGCGCTTCTACATCATGGCCAACGGCCAGGTCGCCGACGCGAAGATCGTCCGGTACTCCGGGATCCCGCCGTTCGACAACGCGGCGCTCCAGGCGATCCTCAAGTCCTCGCCGTTTCGGCCGCTTCCCGACGACCTCCACGAAGATCGCGAAGGAATCACCATTACCTTTTTCTACAACATGCGTCCTGAATCGGAGGAGAAGTCGCAGTGACGAACGACCCGGAGCGGATCCGCGCGGCCCTCGAGGCGGCGGCCACGGTGGCCGTCGTCGGATGCTCGCCCAACCCGTCCCGGCCCTCCCACGAAATCGCCCGCTACCTGCAGCGGCAGGGCTACCGCGTGGTTCCCGTCAACCCGGGTCATCGGGAGATCCTCGGCGAACGGGCGTACGGGTCGCTTTCCGAGGTCCCGGCCGACGTCCGGATCGACATCGTGGACGTCTTCCGCCGGTCGGAGCACGTCGCGGCGGTGGCCGACGAAGCCATCGCCCGGGGGGTCCCGTTCTTCTTCATGCAGCTCGGGGTCGAGGACGAGGCGGCGGCGCGCCGGCTGGAGGCCGCCGGGATCGGCGTCGCCATGGATCGCTGTATCCTGATCGAGCACCGGGGCCTCGGGATCGCCCCGAAAACGAGGAATGCGGACGGCCCCGGAGGCGTTCCTCTCATGTCCCGCAAAGGGGCCTGAAGACTGAAAAGACTGCAAATGCTGCAGAGATTGAGGAGAAAGATTTCCGTCATGGAAAAGACCACCAAACGCGCCCTGTCCTTTTCGGCCCTCATCGCGGCGGCCGTCGTCTTCGGGATGGTCGTGGCGAGCTCGGTCAACATCACCCCGCGTTCGGAAGCCCAGCGCGAAGCGGCGCCGGCGGCGCACGCGCGGGCCGGTGTCGCGGCCCCCTCCTTCGCCGACATCGCGCAGGAGGCGATGCCCTCGGTCGTGTCCATCACCTCGACGGACATCGTCAAGGGCAGCCAGGGCCGCCGCTACTCCAACCCGTTCGGGGGCGAGGGCGATCCGTTCGAGTTCTTCTTCGGCCCTCCGGGCAGCCAGCGCCGCGGCCAGCAGCCCGACGACGAGGAGCACAAGCAGGTCCAGGGCGGCACCGGCTTCATCATCTCGGACGACGGCTACATCGTCACGAACAACCACGTGATCGACGGCGCCGACAAGATCGAGGTCCGGATCAACAACAAGGAGAAGTACGCGGCCAAGCTCGTCGGACGCGACACGGCCACCGACCTGGCCCTCCTGAAGGTCGAGACCAAGCAGCGCCTCGTTCCGCTCGCGCTCGGCGACTCCGAGAAGCTCCGCGTCGGAGAGTGGGTGATGGCGATCGGCGATCCGCTCGCCTTCGACAAGACCGTCACGGTCGGCGTCGTCTCGGCCAAGGAGCGCTCGGGTCTGACGGGCGACCCCGCGACCCGGTCCTTCGAGAACTACATCCAGACCGACGCGGCCATCAACTTCGGCAACTCCGGCGGCCCGCTGATCAACGTCAACGGCGAGGTCATCGGCATCAACACGGCGATGTTCCGGCCCGCCCAGAACATCGGCTTCGCGGTCCCGGTGAACACGCTCAAGCAGATCCTTCCGCAGCTGCGCGACAAGGGCAAGGTCACGCGCGGATTCCTCGGGATCAACATCGTCAACGTCGACTCCGACCGCGCGGCGGCCTTCAATCTCAAGAGCGAGGACGGCGCGTTCGTCGAGAACGTCGAGGCCGGCAAGCCGGCCGACAAGGCGGGCGTCAAGCCGGGCGACACGATCGTCAAGGTGGACGGCGTGACGGTCAAGGACACGCGCGACCTGATCGGCTACGTCTCGGGCAAGGCCCCGGGCAGCAAGGTGCAGCTCGGCGTCGTGCGCGACGGCAAGGACCTGACCCTCACGGCCTCGCTCGCCGAGCGCAAGGACGAGTCGGGCGGGAAGGGCGATCCGGAGAAGACCGCCTCGGACGACTCCCACGAGCGCATCGGGATCCAGGTCACCGAGCTGACGCCGCAGATGCGGCAGATGCAGAGGATCAAGGCCGACGTGGACGGCCTCGTCGTCATGCGGGTCAAGGAAGTCTCCGCCGCCGCCGACGCCGGCATCCAGGAAGGCGACATCATCACGCAGGTCAACGGCCAGAAGGTCGGGACGACCGAGGAGTTCGGCAAGCTCGTCGGAAAGGCGAAGAAGGGCGATTACCTGAAGCTCTACGTGTACAGCCCGCGCGCCAACGTGTCCCGGTTTGCCCTGGTCAAGATCGGCGACTGAGGCCGCCCGGCTCCGCGAATCCAGCGCCCGCTTCGGCGGGCGCTTTCTTTTTGGTGGCATATTGAAGACTGGTTTCAGGTTTCAGGTTCCAGGTTTGAGGTCGCGAACCGGCCTTTTCCCTGAAACCTGAAGCTGAAACCGGAAACCCGAAACCCGAAACCCCAAGGTCGCCCATGTCACAACGAATCCTGGTCGTCGACGACGAAACCGCGATCCGGGACACGCTGCGGATGGTCCTCGAGTACGAGGGCTACGAAGTGGCGACGGCCGGAGACGGCCGTTCCGCGCTCGAGGCCCTGGACGAGACGCCGGCGGCGGCGGTGCTGCTCGACATCAAGATGCCCGGCCTCGATGGCCTCGAAACGCTCGACCGCATCGTCGCGCGCGAGGGCGCGCCGCCGGTCCTGATGATCTCGGGCCACGGGGACATCGCGACGGCCGTCGAGTGCACGCGCCGAGGCGCCGTGGACTTTCTCGAGAAGCCCCTCCAGCGCGAGCGCGTGCTCGTGTCCGTCCGCAACGCGCTCTCCGGCAACCGCCTCCGCGCGGAGAACCAGGAGCTCAAGCGCCGCGTCGAGGAAGCCTCCGTCCTGCTCGGGGAGAGCGAACCGATGCGGCGCCTGCGCGCCGAGGTCGCCCGCGCCGCGCCGACGGCCGCCACCGTGCTCATCCTCGGCGAGAGCGGGACGGGCAAGGAGCTCGTGGCCCGGGAGATCCACCGGGGGTCGAAGGTGGCGGCGGGCCCGTTCGTGCAGGTCAACTGCGCCGCGATCCCGGAGGAGCTCATCGAATCCGAGCTCTTCGGGCACGAGAAGGGGTCGTTCACGGGCGCGGTTCGCAAGCAGATCGGCAAGTTCGTCGAGGCCGACGGCGGGACGATCTTCCTGGACGAGGTCGGCGACATGTCCGCGCGCGCGCAGGCCAAGGTGCTGCGCGTCCTCGAGGTCGGGGAGGTCGAGCCCGTCGGCGCCGCGCGGGTCGGCCGCGTGGACGTCCGCGTCATCGCGGCGACCAACCGCGACCTGTCCGACGCCATCCGCGCCGGGAAGTTCCGCGAGGACCTCTATTTCCGCCTGAACGTCGTGCCCCTGACGACGCCGCCGCTGCGCGACCGGCCGGGCGACATCCCCGCCCTCGCCGTGCATTTCGCCCGCCTCTTCGCCGAGCGCGACCACCGCAAGCCGCGCCGGTTCGGCGCGAGCGCCCTCGGGGTCCTGTCGGCGCGCTCCTGGCCGGGCAACGTGCGCGAGCTGAAGAACCTGGTCGAGAGGGTCCTCATCATGACGGACGCGGACCCCATCGAGGCCCGCGACCTGCCCGCGGAAGTCCGGGTCCAGCCGGCCGAGATCTCGAACCGCGGGCTCGAGCTGGCGACCCTCTCGGACTTCAAGGAGTACGCCGAGCGCGAGTTCCTGGTCGCGCGCCTGCGCGAGAACGGCTGGAACATCAGCCGCACCGCCGAGGTCATCCAGACGCCGCGCTCCAACCTGTACAAGAAGATCGAGCACCACAAGATCAGCCGGGAGAGCGATGGGTAAGGGCGGCGGGGATTGCGGATTCCGGATTGCGGATTCGACATTTGCCCGCTAGTCTCCCATCTCCGAAATCCGAAATGATCACTCTCACGGACTTCGAAGAGACGGGCGCGCTTCTGACCGGGCACTTCCGGCTGTCGAGCGGGCTGCACTCGGACCGTTACCTCCAGTGCGCGAGGCTGCTCATGTGGCCCGAGCGGGCGGAGCGGGCGGGCCGCGAGCTGGCGGACCGGCTTCGCGAGTTCGCCCCGAAGGCGGTGGTGTCGCCGGCCCTCGGCGGCGTCGTCATCGGGCACGAGACGGCGCGCGGGCTGGGGCTGCCGGCGATGTTCGTCGAGAGGAAGGACGGGGCCTTCGCCCTGCGTCGAGGGTTCGCGCTCGAAGACGGGACGCCCGTCGTCGTCGTCGAGGACGTCTTCACCACCGGCAAGTCCACGCGCGAGGCGGCCGCGGCGGTCGAGGCCGCCGGCGGGCGCGTCGTGGCCGTCGGCTCCATCGTGGACCGGGGTCTTCCCCCCGGCGCCTTCCCGGTGCCGTCGCGCTCGCTGCTCGCGCTGTCGGTGCCGTCGTGGCCGGAAGCCGAATGTCCCCTCTGCCGCCAGGGCGTCCCGGTCGACGCTCCCGGCAGCCGGTTCCAGAAGTAGACTGCCCGACATGAACCTGAAGAGCGTCTGCGTCTACTGCGGCTCGAGCAACACGGACGCGGCCGCGGAGAAGGAGATCCGGACCTTCGGACGCGAGATCGCCGCGCGGGGCCTGCGCCTCGTCTACGGCGGCGCCTCGCGCGGCCTCATGGGCGCCGTGGCGGACGAGGTCCTCTCGGCCGGCGGCAAGGTCACCGGCGTGATCCCGAGGGCCCTCGAGGGCCGGGAGTCGGCCCACCGGGGCCTGACCGAGCTCCAGGTGGTGGGCTCGATGCACGAGCGCGAGCAGCTCCTGTTCGATCTCTCCGACGCGTTCGTCGCGTTTCCCGGCGGGTTCGGGACGATGGAAGAGGTCATCGAGATGATCACCTGGAAGCAGATGGGCATCCACGGCAAGCCCATCGTCATCGCGAACATCGGCGGCTACTTCGACCCGCTCCTTCAGCAGTTCGAGCGTGCCGTGCAGAAGAAGTACGCGCGCAACGAGGACCGGATCCTGTTCGGCGTCGCCGACACGACGAAGGCGATCTTCACGTTCCTCGAGGGAGCGCCGGTGCTCTCGCGCAAGGCGGGGGACTGGGCGTAGGAGCGGGAGGCAGGAGGCGGGGCGTCAGACTTGCGGCTTGGTTCTCGCGACGACGACCCGGAAATACGACTCGACCCACCCCTCCTCGAGCAGGTGATCCTCGAGCGCGATCAGGCGCGACAGGGCTTCGGTTTCATCCTCGCGCAGCCGCGCCATGTCGAGGCAGGGGAACACGAACCACAGGATGTTGCCCCCGTAGGGCCGGTCCTCGAGCACGTCGAAGAGCCGCCGCGTCGCGGGGAGGATCTCCGAGGATCGGACCGACTCGGACGGGTCGTCCATCGGCAGCGGGATCGCGAGCTCGGGCCGGTTCTTGAGCTCGTCGGGCAGGGCGTCGAAGGCGCTGCGGGCGAAGCTCCAGAGCGCGTCGGTCCAGTCCGACCGGGACGGGCCCATGTACTCGTCGAGAAAGAGCAGGCCTCCCGGTTTCAGGGCCGTCCGCACTTCCTCGAGCACCGCCTCGACCTCGCGGATGTGGTGGAGCGAGCCGTGGAAGAAGACGATGTCGTAGCGCCGCCGCGGCAGGCGGAGCGTGTGGATGTCCTCGACCCGGTAGTCGAGCCGCCGGGCGAGCCCCGCCTCCTCGGCGCCGCGGCGGGCCTCGGCGATCGCCTCGGGCGAGAAGTCGACTCCCTCGATCCGCGCGCAGACGCCCTTGGCGAGGGCGTCGCGCTCGAGCAGGCCCGTCCCGCAGCCCACCGAGAGGCCCAGCGGAAGGGGAGCCGGGGCGTGCCGCGCTCCGAACCACTCCATCGGCCAGCGGTTCGGATCGCCCGTGACGCGGCGGTTGATCGCCCGGCGCACGAGGGGCTGCGACCCCCAGTAGCGGTCCTCTGGCTCTCCCGGAGCTCCGGCGTCCCAGAACTCTCTCGCCGCGGCCGCCTCGGCTCGCGCGGCGCGCAAGGCGCCCCATCGCCGGGCGAGCGAGGCGAGCGGGCTGCGGGTCGCGGATGCCATTCGAGGGTGAAATCAATATAGCAGGGGGAGGAGGAGCAGGAGGCGGGAGGCGGGAGGCAGGAGGCAGGAGGCGGGAGGCAGCCGCTCGTTTGCTCCGCGCCCGCTCCCTCTGGTAAATTGCGCGATCCCGGCGGTCGGCGCCGGGGCTGGATCTTTCTCAATCAGGGACGATGGCCGGGATCAAAATGCCCCTGCGGGCTTCCGGCCGGTAGCCCCCCGGGAAACCGGGATCGAAGAAACAGGCTCGTAGCTCAGGGGGAGAGCACCACATTGACACTGTGGGGGTCAGCGGTTCAAATCCGCTCGAGCCTACCAATTCTTCGAACTTCAGGCGCTTAGCTCAGCTGGGAGAGCGCTTCCTTCACACGGAAGAGGTCAACGGTTCGATCCCGTTAGCGCCTACCACGAGGTCCAACAAACGCGGGGAGTCCGCGTTTTTTTCTTTTTGGAGAGCAGGAGACAATGGAAGCCCTGGCGCACACGGTCACGATCACGCTGCCCGACGGTTCGACGCGGAAGGTCCCGTCCGGGACCACGCTGCGGCAGATCGCCGAAGGGATCGGCCCGCGCCTGGCCAAGGACGCTCTCGCGGGCAAGATCGACGGCCGCGTCGCGGACCTGTCCGCGCGCCTCGAGAGCGACGCGCGGGTCGAGATCGTCACGCCGAAGTCCCCCGACGCGCTGTCGCTCTACCGGCACTCGACGGCGCACCTGACGGCCAACGCCGTCAAGCGCCTCTTCCCGACGGTTCAGATCGGCATCGGGCCGGCGATCGAGAACGGCTACTACTACGACTTCAACCCCGAGCGCCCCTTCACGCCCGAGGACCTCGCCGCGATCGAGGCCGAGATGCGCCGCATCATCGCCGAGGACAACCCCGTCGAGCGCCTCGAGATGTCCAAGGACGAGGCGGTCCGGATCTTCGAGGGCCAGAAGGACTCGCTCAAGGTCGAGATCATCCGGGGCATCCCGGACGACCACGTCTCGTGTTACCGCCAGAAGGACTTCATCGACCTCTGCCGCGGGCCCCACGTCCCCTCCACGGGCAAGCTCGGCGTGTTCAAGCTCACGCACACGGCCGGCGCCTACTGGAAGGGGGACGAGAAGAACCCGATGCTGCAGCGGATCTACGCCGCCTGCTTCCTGACGCAGAAGGAGCTCGACGAGCACCTCGCGCGGCTCGAGGAGGCGAAGGCGCGCGACCATCGCAAGCTCGGCAAGGAGCTCGACCTCTTCTCGTTCCACCCGCTCGCGCCCGCCTCGCCGTTCTTCCACCCGAAGGGGGCGTTGCTCTACAACGGCCTGATCTCGTTCCTGCGCGAGGAGTACCGGCGGCGCGGCTACGACGAAGTCGTGACGCCGCAGATCTTCGACGCCGAGCTGTTCAAGATCTCCGGCCACTACGCCAACTACAAAGAGAACATGTATTTCACCGAGGTCGAGGAGCGCGAGTTCGGGGTCAAGCCCATGAACTGCCCCGGCCACTACCTGCTCTACCAGATGCGCCTCTGGTCCTACCGGGACCTGCCGGTTCGTTTCGCCGACTTCGGCCGGCTCCACCGGTACGAGCTCTCGGGCGTGACGGCGGGCCTGACGCGCGTGCGCTCGTTCTCGCAGGACGACGCCCACATCTTCACGCCGCTCGAAAAGGTCGAGTCCGAGATCTTCGGCTTCCTCGAGTTCGTCGACTTCGTCTACGGGACCTTCGGGTTCACGGAGGTGGAGATCTCCCTGGGCCTGCGTCCCGGGAAGCGGATCGGCGCCGACGCGCTCTGGGACCGCGGCGAGGCCGCCCTCGCGGCCGCCCTCGAGAAGGCGGGCCGGCCCCACGTCGTGACCCCGGGAGACGGCGCCTTCTACGGGCCGAAGATCGACTTCCGCGTCAAGGACGCCATCGGTCGCCCGTGGCAGCTCGGCACGATCCAGTGCGACTTCTCCCAGCCCGAGAACTTCGACCTGACGTACATCGGGGAGGACGGGAGCAGGCACCGCCCCGTCGTGCTCCACCGCGCGATCCTCGGCTCCCTCGAGCGGTTCCTGGGCATCCTGGTCGAGCACACGGGGGGCAACTTCCCGTTCTGGATCGCGCCGGTCCAGGCCGTGGTCATCCCGGTGTCGGACCGGTTCGGCGACGCCGCCCGCGCCGTCGCCGCCCGGCTGAAGGCCGCCGGGCTGCGGGTCGAGTGCGACGACCGCAACGAGAAGCTCGGCGCGCGGATCCGCAAGGCGGAGATGTCGAAGTCGCCGTGCATGCTGGTCGTCGGCGAGAAGGAGGCCGCGGCGGGCACGGTCGCCGTGCGGCTGCGCCACGGCGGGGACGCCGGGACGATGTCGGTCGAGGAGTTCATCGCGGCCTCCGCGCGTGCGGTGGCCGGAAAAGAGCAGGAACTGACGACGGAGGTGAAAGATCGATAAGAAGAACATCCGCATCAACGAACAGATCCGGTGGAAGGAGGTCCGCCTGATCGGGGCCGAGGGCGAAGCGCTCGGCGTCGTGATCATGGCCGACGCCCTCCAGAAGGCGCGCGAGGCGGGGCTCGACCTCGTCGAGATCGCCCCGACGGCCCAGCCGCCGGTCTGCCGGATCATGAACTTCGGGAAGTTCATCTACCAGCAGAAGAAGAAACAGCAGGACTCGAAGAAGAAGCAGAAGACGACGCAGGTCAAGGAAGTCAAGTTCCGGCCCAACATCGACGACCACGACTACGAGTTCAAGATGAAGAACATCGAGAAATTCCTGGCGCACGGCGACAAGGTCAAGGCGACCGTGCAGTTCCGCGGCCGCGAGATGGCGCGCCGCGAGAACGGCCAGAGGGTCCTCGACCGCCTTCTCGTCGACCTGACGGGCAAGGCCATCGCGGAGTCGCGCTCGGAGATGCTCGGGAACCGGCTCTACCAGATCCTGTCGCCGGTCAAGCACGAGAAGGGAACCAAGGCCGCGGGCTAGAGGCCGGCCTCAAGGAGCAGGACGTCATGCCGAAACTGAAGACGCATCGGGGCGCCGCGAAGCGGTTCAAGAAGACCGCGTCCGGCAAGTTCAAGAGGGCCAAGGCCTTCAAGAGCCACATCCTCACGAAGAAGGCGCCCGGCCGCAAGCGCGGGCTCGCCCAGGGCACGACCGTTTCGAAGAGCGACACCAAGCGCGTGCGCGAGATGCTGCCCTACGCCTAGCGCGTTGGCCGGCGCACCAAGGAGAAAGCAATGCCTCGTGTAAAGAGGGGACCCAAGAGGAAGAACCGCAGGGCAAAGACCCTGGCGCTCGCCAAGGGCTACTACGGCACCAAGTCGAAGTCCTACCGGATGGCGAAGCTCCAGGTGGAGAAGTCGCTCGTCTACGCCTACCGGGACCGCAAGGCCAAGAAGCGCGACTTCCGCGGCCTGTGGATCGTCCGCATCAACGCGGCCGCGCGCGAGCACGAGATGTCCTACAGCAAGCTCGTGGACGGGTTGAAGAAGGCGGGCAACGAGATCAACCGCAAGATGCTGGCCGACCTGGCCGTGTCCGACCCGGCCGCGTTCACGCACCTGGTCGGCGTCGCCAAGCAGGCCCTGAAGATCGCCTGAGGCCGGAAGCCGGACGGCGGATGGCAGACGGCAGACGGCGGACGTGACGGCGGATCCGGTCGCGGACCTGCTTCGCTCCTTTCGCGAGGAGGCCGGGAAGGGTGTGTCCGCGCGCGCCGACTTCGAGCGGCTGAAGGGGCGCTACCTCGGCCGCGAGAAGGGGCTCGTCCCCGAGCTGTTCGCCAGGCTCAAGACGCTGCCTCCCGCCGAGCGCTCCGCGTTCGGGGCGCGCGCCAACGCCGCCAAGACCGAGATCGAGGAGGCGATCGGGCGCCTCGGGCGAGAGCTCGAGAGCCGCGAGGCCGCGGCGCGCGATCGCGCCTCCGCCGTGGACGTCACCCTTCCGGGACGGCGCCTGCGCTCCGGGGGCCTGCATCCGATCACCCTCGTGCGCCGCCGGATCGAGGACATCTTTCTGCGGATGGGGTACTCGATCGCCGACGGCCCGGAAGTCGAGAACGACTTCCACAACTTCGAGGCGCTCAACTTCCCGCCGGACCACCCGGCCCGCGACTCCCAGGACACGCTCTTCGTGGACCGGACGGCGGTCTCGCCCCTCCTGCTGCGGACGCACACGTCGCCCGTCCAGGTCCGCGAGATGCGGCGGCACGGCGCCCCCCTCCGGCTCATCGTCCCCGGACGCGTGTACCGGAAGGACGAGGTGGACGCGACGCACTCGCCGGTCTTCCACCAGGTCGAAGGCCTCGTCGTCGACCGGGGCATCTCGATGGCGGACCTGAAGGGGACCGTCGGCGCGTTCCTCGGCGAGCTCTTCGGGAAGGGGACGCGGACCCGCTTCATCCCGACGTTCTTTCCGTTCGTCGAGCCCGGCGTGGACGTCTCGATGAGCTGCATCTTCTGCAAGGGCGTCGGGTGCGGCAAGTGCAAGGGCTCGGGCTGGATCGAGATCATGGGGGCGGGGATGGTGCATCCGCGCGTCCTGCAGGGGGTCGCGATCGACCCCGAGGAATACACGGGCTTCGCCTTCGGCCTAGGCATCGACCGCGTCGCGCTCCTGAAATACGGCTTCCCGGACCTGCGCCTGCTCTTCGAGGGCGACGAGCGGTTCCTGTCCCAGTTCCCGAGGCCGGCGTGAAGTTCTCGCTCGAGTGGCTCTCGGACTTCGTGGACACGGGCGCGGTCGGCGGCGCCGACGGCGTGCGCCGCCTGCTCGAGCAGGCCGGCATCCCGATCGAGTCGGCGGAAGCGCGCGGCGGCGACACGATCCTCGACGCCGAGATCACGCCCAACCGGCCGGACGCGATGGGCCACCGGGGACTGGCCCGCGAGATCGCGGCGATGGCCGGGATCCCCATGAAGGACTACGCGGCGCGGTACGCGGAGCCCGACTCGAGCGGCGAGTCGACCGAGCACCTGACCTCGTTCGTCCTGCAGCTGCCGTCCCTGTGCCGGCGCTTCGGCGCCCGCCTCGTGCGGGGCGTCCACGACCGCCCGGCGCCCGACCGGGTGCGCGCCCGGCTGGAGGCGATCGGCGCGAAGTCCATCTCGGCGGCCGTCGACGCGACCAACTACGTCCTCTGGGACACGGCGCAGCCCCTCCACGCATTCGACTTCGACCGGCTGGCGGGCGGACTGCTGATCGTCCGCAAGGCCCGGCGCGGCGAGAAGCTCGTCACGCTCGACGGGATCGAGCGCGTGCTCGAGCCGTCGGACATCGTCGTCGCCGACGCCGAGCGCGCGGTTTCGCTCGCGGGCATCATGGGCGGGCTCGACACGGCGGTCACCGCCGGGACCACGAACGTCCTCCTCGAGGCGGCGTGGTGGGATCCCGCCACGATCCGGCGCACGGCCCGGCGGCTCGGGATGCACACGGACGCCTCCCACCGCTTCGAGCGCAGCGCCGACATCGACGCGATCCCCGGGGCGCTCAACCTCGCCGCCCGGCTCCTTCTCGAATCGGCGGGAGGCACGGTCGCTCCGGGACACCTCGACGCCCACGGGAACCTCTTCCGGGTGCGGCGCACGGCGATGCGGCTGACGCGCCTGCGCCTGCTGTCGGGCGACGGCCGCCTCGGGCTCGACTTCGCGGAAGAGGCGCTCGGCCGCCTGGGATTCTCCTCGGAGCGCAAGGGCAAGCGCCTCTCCGTTTCGATCCCGTTTTTCCGCACGGACGTCCGCCGCGAGGACGACCTCGTCGAGGAAGTCCTCCGGGTTTACGGCTACGACCGCCTGCCCTCGCGCCTGCCGCCGTCCACGGGCGCCGGCGAGGTCAAGGAGCCCCTGCGCCGCGTCGAGGACCGGCTCAGCGACGCGGCGGCCGCGGCGGGGCTCTTCGAGACGATCAACTACCCGTTCGTGGACCGCGACCGCGAGGAGGCGCCCTACGGCGACTGGCTGCGGATGACCGAGACCGCGCTCGAACCGCTGGCGATCGCGAACCCGCTCGACGCCTCGCGCCGCCACCTGCGGGCGACCCTCCTGCCCGGACTGCTCGACGCGGTGGCGCGCAACTTGCGCCACGGCGCTCCGGAGGTGGGACTGTTCGAGGTCGGCCGGACCTTCGGAGCTCCCGGCGAGTCGAACCGGCCCGAATCCTACGAGTCCCGCCGCTTCGCGTTCGCCCTGGCGGGCGAGCGGCGCCGCCACTGGAGCGTTCCGGAGAAGCTGCGCCCGGCCGATTTCTACGACGCGCGCGGACTGGCCGAGAGCCTGCTCGAGCCGTGGGTGCCCGCCGCCGGGCTCGTCTGGAAGCCCGCGCAGGTGCGCGCCTTCACGCCGGGCGCGGCCGCGACGGTCCGGCTCCGCTCGGGGGAGCTGGTCGGGATCGTCGGCCTGATCTCCCGCGAGGAAGGCGACCGCTGCGGGCTGACGGCGCCGGTCTTCGCGGGCGAGCTCCTCGTGGACGCGATCCCGGGCGGGGAGGGCGCGGCGTTCGCGTACCGCGAGTTCCCGGCCATGCCGGCGATCACCGCGGACCTGTCGTTCACCCAGCCGAAGGAGCTCGCCTGGGACGAGCTCGAGGAGTTCGTGCGGGGTTGCGGCCTCGACCACCTCGAGTCGCTGCGGTGCCTCGACCGGTACGAGGGGCCGGGGGTCGCGGCCGGAACGGTGAAGACGACGATCCGCCTGACGTTCCGGTCGCCGGAGCGCACGCTCGAGCGGGATGAGGTCAACCAGGAGATGCGCCGGCTGGCCGAGCGGCTCGCCACCCGGCCGGGTGTCGTGTTCGGCCCGTGAGGCCGTGAGGGAGAAAGAGTGACGATGGACACGGTCAAGGTCTTCGACAATCTGGATCGCAGGATCGAGAAGCTCCTCGGGCGCCTGAAGCAGCTCGAGACCGACAACGAGAAGCTGCGGGCGGACCTCGCGGGCGCCCGAAAGGCCGAAAAGGAGGCCGGGGACTCGAAGGGGACGGTCGAGAAGCTCGAGCGCGAGCAGGAAATGGTCCGCGAGCGGCTGGAAAAACTCGTCCACGCCCTCGAGGCGGCCGAGGAAAAGAAGTCTTAGTCCTGCCGCGAGTTATCGCTAAACCGTTGACTCCCTTGGCGTAGGCAAACTAGACTCGCGGCGGAAAGGAGTCAGTGTCTCGATTTGGATAAGCGGGGCAGTGTGACTCAGGTCGAGATTTTCGGGCAGACGTACAGCGTCCGCGCCGATGGCGAAAGCGGCTACATTCACGATCTGGCCCGCTTCGTGGATTCCCGGATGAAAGAAGTGGCGGAACGGACGGCGACGGTGGACACCACGAAGATCGCCATTCTGGCCGCCCTGAACATAACGGATGATCTTTATCAGTCGGAAAAGCGTCGGGAGGGCGATCCCACGGATGCAAAGGCCCGTGCGGAACGCCTGATTCGAAAATTGGACGACGCCCTGGGCGCCTGAACGGCGAGGCGTCGGCACCCCGGAGAGATCCGGGGAACGCACGATAGGAATACCAGTGGTCCTGTGGAACGGTCCGGGTCAGGCGGTGCTTAACTCTCGTCGGAGCAGTCGCTTCCGGTCCATCGTGTAGCCGCGCCCGCGGTCTCGAGGCGCCCCCCGGGCATTTGGGGGGCCGAATGAACACATCTCTCGCGATGGCGATCGCGGCGGGGCTGGTCCTCGCCGTGGTCCTGCTGGCCATCGGTTACTCCCTTCTCCGCAAGAAGGTCGAACAGGAACGCCTGGGCATCCGGACGGAGGCCGACCGGGCCCTGGCCGAGGCCCGCAAGCAGGCCGATTCCAAGATCCGCGAGGCCGACATCGAGGCCAAGGAGAAGGTCCTCGCCGCCCGGGTCGAGTTCGACAAGACGGTCCAGGCCCGCCGCCAGGAGATCGCCGCCCTCGAGAAGCGGGTCCAGCAGAAGGAAGAGAACCTCGACCGCAAGCTCGCCCAGCAGGAGCGCAAGGAAGAGGAGTACTCCCGCAAGGAGAAGGCGGTCGCCGAGCAGCAGAAGAAGCTCGAGGACAAGGAGGCCGAGGTCCAGGCCGTCGTCGACGAGCAGCGCCGGCGGCTCGAGCAGATCTCGGGCCTGACCGCCGTGGACGCCAAGCGGGACCTCGTCAAGTCGGTCGAGAACGAGGCCCGCCTCGAGTCGGCGGGCCTGATCCGCCGGATCGAGGAGGAAGCCAACGAGCAGGCGACCCAGAAGGCCCGCCGGATCATCGGGATGGCGATCCAGCGCCTGGCCTCCGACACGGTCGTCGAGGCGACGGTCTCGGTCGTCGAGCTGCCCTCCGACGACCTCAAGGGCCGGATCATCGGCCGCGAGGGCCGGAACATCCGGGCCCTCGAGGCGGCCACCGGCGTGGACCTCATCATCGACGACACGCCCGAGGCGATCGTGATCTCGGCCTTCGAGCCCCTCCGGCGCGAGGTGGCGCGGCACGCCCTCGAGAAGCTGATCGTGGACGGCCGCATCCACCCGGCCCGGATCGAGGAGATCGTCGAGAAGGTCCGCTCCGAGCTCTGGGAGAAGATCCGCCAGGAAGGCGAGGCGACGGCCCTCGAGTTCGGCATCCCCGACCTCCATCCCGAGCTCATCAAGATGCTCGGCCGCCTCAAGTACCGCACCTCGTACGGCCAGAACGTGCTCCAGCACTCGAAGGAAGTCGGCTGGCTCGCCATGAACATGGCGGCGGAGCTGGGCGCCAACGTCGAGGTCGTGCGCCGCGCGGGCCTCCTCCACGACATCGGCAAGGCGATCGACCGCGAGATGGAAGGCACCCACCTCGAGCTCGGGCGCGAGGTCCTCAAGAAGTTCGGCGAGTCGAACGAGGTCATCCACGCGATGGAGTGCCACCACGGCGACTACGAGCCGCGCTCGCTCGAGGCGGTCCTCGTCAACGGCGCCGACGCGCTGTCGGCCGCCCGCCCCGGGGCCCGGCGCGAGATCCTCGAGACCTACGTCAAGCGCCTCGAGAAGCTCGAGCACATCGCCGACGGCTTCAAGGGCGTGCAGAAGGCCTTCGCCATCCAGGCGGGCCGGGAGCTGCGCATCGTCGTCGAGGCCAACCGCGTCACGGACGACGAGGCGCTATGGCTCTCGCGCGACGTGGCCAAGAAGATCGAGGCCGAGCTCCAGTACCCGGGCCAGATCAAGGTCACCGTCATCCGCGAGACCCGCGCGGTCGAATACGCGCGGTAGACGATGAACATCCTCTTCGTCGGCGACGTGGTCGGCGCGCCCGGCCGGCGGGCGCTCGTCGAGGCGCTGTCGGGCGTCATCGACCGGCACCGCATCGACTTCACGATCGTGAACGTCGAGAACGCGGCCGGGGGCTTCGGCCTGACCGTCGACCTCTTCGAGGACCTCTCGAAGATGCCCATCGACGTCTTCTCCTCGGGCAACCACATCTGGGACAAGAAGGAGATCTACGACGCCCTGAACGCGTCGGACCGGCTCCTGCGCCCGGCCAACTACCCGCCCGGCAATCCGGGGCGCGGCTGGACGGTCCAGCAGACGGCCTCCGGCGTGCCGGTCGGCGTCCTGAACCTGCAGGGCCAGGTCTTCATGCCGGCCAACGCCGACTCGCCGTTCCGCGTGGCCGACGAGGAGCTCGCCCGGGCCGGGGACGTCAAGGTGATCTTCGTGGACATGCACGCCGAGGCGACCTCGGAGAAGGCCGCGCTCGGGTGGTACCTCGACGGCCGGGTGTCCGCGGTCGTCGGCACCCACACCCACGTCCCCACGGCCGACGAGACGATCCGCCCGGGCGGCACCGCCTACCTGTCGGATGCGGGGATGACGGGGGCCTACGAGGGGATCATCGGCTTCTCGAAAGACCGGATCATCGAGAAGTTCCTGTCCCAGACGCCGCGCTCGTTCGAAACGGCCAAGCGGGACATCCGCCTCTCGGGCGCCGTGATCGACGTGGACGAGGCCACCGGGAAGGCCCGCAAGATCGAACGCGTGCAGGTGCGGGTCGACTAGCAGTCCGATGCGTCCCGGCCTCACGGCGATCGTCACGACCTTCAACGAGGAGGTCAACGTCCGGGACTGCCTCGCCAGCCTGTCCTTCGCCGACGAGATCCTGCTCGTGGACTCGTTTTCGACCGATCGGACCGTCGAGATCGCCCGCGCCGTCCCCGGGGTCCGCGTGGTGCAGCGCGAGTACTTCGGCTCGGCCGCGCAGAAGAACTGGGCCATGGACCAGGTGACGACGCCCTGGCTCCTGATCGTGGACGCGGACGAGCGGATCCCCGAGAAGCTCGCCCGCGAGATCCAGGCGCTGCTCGAGCGCGGCCCCGAGGAGGACCACTACTTCATCCGCCGCGAGAACGTCTTCGTCGACCGGGTGATCCGGCACTCGGGCTGGTCCACCGACAAGGTCGTCCGGCTCATCCGCCAGGGGACGGCGCGCTATCCCAACCGGCGCGTGCACGCCGACCTCGCCGCCGACGGGCCGACGCCCACGCTGCTCGCGCCGATGACGCACTACACCTGCCGCTCCCTCGACCAGTACCTGGAGAAGCTGCACCGCTACGCCACGTGGGGGGCCGCGGACGCGTTCCGCCAGGGCCGCCGGGCGGGCGCGATCGAGCTCCTCTTCCGTCCCTCCTGGCGCTTCCTCCGCATGTACGTGATCCAGGCCGGGTTTCTCGACGGCCGGCACGGCCTGGTGCTCTGCGTGCTCCAGGCCTGGAGCGTGTTCCTCAAGTGGGCCAGGGTCTGGGAGTGGCAGCGATTCCGGAAGAACGGCTGGCCCGTGGACCTTCCCGCGTATGATGAGTCGAAGGAAACGTGGGAAGGGAACCGGTCTTGATCGGGATCCTGAAGTCCCTCTGGAGGAAGCCCAAGATGCTCGCGGTCGGAGACCCCGCCCCGGACTTCGCGGTGAAGGACCACACCGGCGCGATGCGCCGGCTCTCGGACTACCGCGGCCGTTTCGTCGTCCTCTGGTTCTACCCGAAGGCGGACACCCCCGGCTGAACGGTCGAGGGTTGCGGGTTCCGCGACCTCTACGCCGACTTCCAGAAGAAGAACGCCGAGATCCTGGGGGTTTCCTTCGACACCGTCGAGGAAAACGCGGCCTTCGCGGCGAAGTTCGGCTATCCGTTCCCGCTCCTGTGCGACGTCGGGCGCGAGCTCGGGGTGGCCTACGGCGCCGCGGACGACGCGAAGGCCGGCTACGCGAGCCGCATCACCTACGTGATCGGCCCGGACGGCCGCGTCGCGCAGGCGCACCCGAAGGTCTCGCCCAAGGCGCACCCGAAGGAGATCCTGGCGTCGCTCTAGACCTTGGCATCCGCGCCGTCCTCCCCGATATACTGTCGAGGCATGGTCGATCCCGAGCTGCTCGCGATCCTGGTCTGCCCCAAGACGAAGGGGCCGCTGGAGCTCGTCGATCTCACGGACGCGACGCGCAAGGCCCTCGTGGAGAAGTACCGGGAGAAGTTCCGCGACGAGGAGCCGGTCGTGACGCAGGGCCTCTACTCGCCCCAGGCGGGCCTCGTGTACCCGATCGTCTCGGACATCCCGGTGATGCTGATCGACGAAGCCCTTCCCGGTTCGGAGGCGGCGGGGCGGTAGGCGTTTGACGGGACGGTCGCTTGCCTTCGGGATTCTCTGTCTCTTCGCCTTCCTGACGCCCTTCATCGCGCCGGCGTACATCGCGTCGGGGCTCCTCCTGATCGCCTGGATCGTCGAGCTGCGCCGCTCCGGCCGCCGGCCGGACGGATTCCGGTCCGCCTTCGTGTTCCTCTTCCTTCTCCTCGCGATCTTCACGATCCTGTCGGCCGTCTTTTCCCGGGACCCGGCCGCGAGCGCGCGCCACCTCGGGGGGCTCGGGCTCTTTCTCCTCGTGCCGGCGACGATGGACCTCGTCGACCGCGTCGGGCGCGCGCGGGCCGTCTTTCTCTCGCTCGCGGCCAGCGCCTCGGCGCTTTCGGCCTACGGCATCTGGCAGTTCCTCCACGGCGGCGACGACCTGCAGAGCCGGATCCGCGCCACGCTCTCGCACTACATGACGTTCTCGGGGATCGCCCTGCTCGCCGCGTGCCTGCTCCTCGGTTTCGCGCTCGAGGGGCGGGGCCGGTGGCGCGCGGTCGGGCTCCTCGCCGTCCTGCCGCTGACCGCCGTGCTGCTCACGTTCACGCGCAATGCCTACGTCGGCCTGGTCGCGGCGCTCCTGCTGTACGCCGTCGCCCGGCGGCCGCGCGCCCTGCCTGCGATCGCGGCGGCTCTCGTCGCCGTCTACCTTCTCGCCCCCTCCGGAGTGCGCGACCGCATCCGCTCGACCGTGGACCTCTCGGACCCCACGAACCGGGACCGGATCGCCATGGCCCGCGCGGGGGCCCGGATGATCCGCGAGAACCCGGTGTTCGGGCTGGGCAACGACATGGTGCAGCCCTACTACCCGCTCTACCGCGATCCGGATGCGCCCCGCTGGGACGTGCCGCATCTGCACGACAACGTGATCCAGCTCGCGGCCGCCAACGGGCTCTTCGCGGCCGCGGCTTACCTCGCGATCGTCGGACTCTTTCTCGCCCGCGCGATCGCGCTCGTGCGGCGCGGGGACGACCCCGAGCGCGCGGCCCTGTGGACGGGCGCGCTCTTGGCCGGGGCGGCGATCACGGTGGCCGGCCTCTTCGAGTACAACTTCGGCGACACCGAGGTCGAGATGGCGACGCTCGTCATCCTCGCGGTCCCGTTCTCGCGGGCGGCCTCGCCCGGTCGCGGCCCGGTCGAGGCGGGCTAGAATCCGGACGATGTTCCCGCGCCCGGTCCCCGCCGCCGCCCCGCCCCGCCCGTACACCGTGTCGGAGCTGCTGGCCGAGGTCTCCTCGGTGCTCCGGACGACGTGGCGGGACGTGTCCGTGGTGGGCGAAATCGGCCGCTTCGACGAGCGGGGCGGACACGGCTATTTCGTGCTGAAGGACCGGACGTCGACGCTCTCGGCGATCATCTTCGCGTCGGACCTGAAGCGCGTTCCGTTCCGGATGGAGCCGGGGATCGAGGTCGTCGTCCGAGGCTCGCTCGACCTCTACGCGCCGCAGGGGCGGTTCCAGCTCAAGGCCTTCGCGGTGGAGCCCGTGGGCCGCGGCGCCCTGCAGCTCGCCTTCGAGCAGCTCAAGGCCCGCCTGGAGGCCGAGGGGCTGTTCGAAGCCGCGCGAAAGCGGGCGATCCCGAAGCTGCCGCGGCGCATCGCCCTCGTGACCTCGCCGACCGGAGCCGTCGTGCGCGACATCCTCAACGTGCTGTCCCGCCGCTTCGAGGGCCTCTCGATCACCGTGTATCCCGTGCGGGTCCAGGGCGAGCTCGCGGCCGCGGAGATCGCCGGCGCGATCGGGCACCTGAACCGGCGCGGGGGATTCGACGTCCTGATCCTGGCCCGCGGCGGCGGCTCGCCCGAGGACCTCGCGCCGTTCAACGACGAGCGGGTCGCGAGGGCGATGGCGGCGTCCGAAATCCCCACCATCTCCGGCGTCGGCCACGAGACCGACGTGACGATCGCCGACCTGGTCGCCGACCTGCGCGCGCCCACGCCTTCGGCCGCGGCGGAGCTCGTCGTCGAGCGGAAGGACGAGATCGCGCGCCGGCTCGCCGGCGGGCGGCTCCAGCTGCTGCGCGCGCTGAGGCACCGGATCTCCGTGGAGCGGTCCCACCTGCTCGCGTGGGGGCGCGCGGACGGGCTGCTCGGGTTTCCGCGCCGCCTGGCCGAGCGGAGGGAATCCGTCTCGCAGAGCCGCGACGCCCTGCTGACGCTGCTCGAGCGCCGGCCCGCGGAGTACGCCGCCCGCGTCGCCGCGGCACGGAGGCTCCTCGAGGATTTCGCCCGCGTGGCGGAGCTGCCGCGCCGCAGGGACCGCGTCGCGGGGCTTCGTTCGATGCTCATCGAGAAGTCGGACCGGCGGATCGAGCGGCGCCGGGCTCGGCTCCGGGAGCTGTCGAGGAAGCTCGACGTCCTGAGCCCGCTGGCCGTGCTCGCCCGCGGGTACGCCGTGGCGTACCGCGCGGGCTCTCCCGCGCCGATCACGGCGGCGTCGCAGGTCGAGGTGGGGGAACGCATCCGGATCCGGCTGCACGAGGGAGAGCTCGGCGCGGTGGTCCGGGACGGGGGCCGGCGGCCCGAGATCGGGCCGCTCTTCGCCGGCCGTGAGGAGGAACCGTGACGGTCCGACCCAGGAAGGAAAGGAGCTTCGAGGACGCGATGGCGCGGCTCGAGGCGATCGTGGCCGAGCTCGAAGGCGAGGACCGCGGCCTCGAGGAGCAGTTCGCCCTGTTCCAGGAAGGCATGGAGCTCGCCCGGTTCTGCGACAGGAAGCTCGGCGAGGTCGAGAAGTCGGTCGAGATCGTGCTCAAGGAGGCGGCCGGCGAGTGGAAGACGGCGGCCTTCGATCCCGCGCGCACGGCGGAGGACGACGATGACGGCCGGGGCTGAGGCGGCGCCGCGGGGCGTCGCGGAGTACCTGGCGGCCCGCCGCGCCGAGGTGGACCGCGCGCTCGACCGGCTCCTGCCGCCCGAGGACGCCTGGCCGTCCATCCTCCACCGCGCGATCCGCCACTCGGTGTTCGCGGGGGGCAAGCGCCTGCGCCCGATCCTCTGCCTGGCGGCGGCGGAGGTGCTCGGCGCGCCGGCGTCGGACGTGCTCGAGCCCGCGTGCGGCCTGGAGATGATCCACACCTACTCGCTCATCCACGACGACCTGCCGGCCCTCGACAACGACGACCTGCGGCGGGGCGTGCCGACCTGCCACGTCGTCTTCGGCGAGGCCACGGCGATCCTGGCCGGGGACGCGCTGCTGACGCACGGCCTCGGCGTCTTCGCCGCCTACCCGAAGGGGGAGCGCCATGCGGCGGCCAAGGTCCGGGTGCTCGAGACCGTCGTCGAGGCGATCGGCACGCGGGGCATGATCGGCGGACAGATGGCCGACATCGAGGCCGAGCAGGAGACGGCCCCGACGGCGGAGCTCCTGACGCGCATCCACGAGAACAAGACCGGGCGCCTGATGCGCGCCTCCCTTCTCGCCGGCGCGATCCTCGCCGGGGCCGACGAGGCCACGCTCGCGCGGATCGACCTCTACGGGACCCGCATCGGGCTCGCGTTCCAGATCAAGGACGACCTGCTCGACGTCGAATCGGACGCCGCGACCCTGGGCAAGGCGTCCAACAAGGACGCGGCCGCGGGCAAGGCCACCTTCCCGGTCGTGTGGGGGGTCGATCGGTCCCGGACGCTGCTCGCCGAGAACATCGCCGAGGCGGTCGCCGCGGCGGAAGCGCTCCCGCGGGGCGGGGGCGTGCTCCCCGAGCTCGCGCGCTTCATCGGCGCGCGCAAGTCGTGAAGGCGTACGTCCAGACGGCGATCGGAACCTACGAGGCCCGGGATCTCGACCGCCCCTCCGCGGGCCCGGGCGAGGTCGTGCTGCGGATGCGCGCCGCCCTGACCTGCGGGACGGACCTGAAGCTGCTGGCGCGAGGGCATCCCCGCATTGCGCTGCCCGTCACGATGGGGCACGAGGTCTGCGGCGAGGTCGTCGAGTCGGGGGAGGGCGCGGGCTCGTGGAAGCCGGGGGACCGCGTCGTGCCGGGAATCTCGGGCCCCTGCGGCCGGTGCGCCGACTGCCGCTCCGGCCGGGCGAACCTCTGCGCCGCGGGCCACGGGGACCGGACCTGGGGCGCCTTCGCGGACTACGTGCGCGTGCCGGCCGCCGTCGCGGCGTCGAATCTCCACAGGGTGCCGGGCGGCCTGGAAGACGAGGTCGCCGCCTTCCTCGATCCCCTCGCCTCGGTGCTGCACGGATGGAGCCGGCTGCGGGAGCCCTCCGGAACGCTCCTCGTCTACGGCGCCGGGGCCCTGGCGTTCCTGTGGGCGGCCGTCGCGTCGCGCCGCGGCCTCGACGTGATCGTCGCCGGGCGCCGAAGCGAACGGGCGGCGCTCGCGCCGCGGTTCGGAGCGCGCTTCGCGGATCTCTCGCGGGAGGAGCCCGGGGCGCTCGCCTCTCGGGACGGCGCTCCGCCGGACGCGGCCGTCGACTGCACCGGCGACGGGGCCGTCTGGGAGCTCCTGTCGCGGCTCGTGAGGCCGGGAGGCCAGGTGCTCCTCTTCGGCGGCTGCGCGCCGGGAACGGCCGTCTCGTTCGACGCGGCGCGCCTGCACTACGCCGAGATCACGCTGTCGGGCTCCTTCCACTACACCCCCGGGGACGCGCGCGCGGCCCTCTCCGCTCTCGCGACGGGCGAAGTGGATCCGCGCCCGCTCGTCGCGGCGCGGGGAGACCTCTCGGACCTGCCGGCGTTCCTCGAGGCGCAGAAGCGCGGAGAGGGCGTGCGGTACGCCGTGCGGAGCGGCCCGTGATGCTCCTCGCCGTGCTTCTGGCCGCGGCCGCCGCGGCGGCGCCGAACCCCGTCGCGTTCCCCGGCCCCGCCGAAGCCAGGGACCCGACGGGACGATACGCCGTCACGTGCGTGACGACGGCGCCGGCGGGCGGCGCCGCCCACCACGACCTGAACCTCACGGTCCTCGCGTCCGGCACGTCGCGCGTGCTGATGTCCTTCGGGCGCGCCGCCACGGTCCTCTGGTCGCCCGACGGCAACGCGCTCGCGGTCACGGAACGGGCGGGAACCGACTTCGCGACGGTGTTCGTCTTTCGGTCGGGCGGAGCGGCCGCGCCCGTCGACCTCGACGCCGAGCTGGCGAAGACCCTGGGCCCGCTGCCCGAGCGGACGGGGAACGCCCACGTGTACCTGGAGGCCGTGCGCTGGCTGGACGCGAAGAGGCTTCGCGTGCGCCTGCGGGGGTACGGGGACCGCGACCCGGAAGGCTTCGACGAGCTCTTCGACTACGAGCTCGGCGGGCGCTTGCGCCGGGCCGCCCTCTAGCCGCCTGCCCCGGGGCGGTATGCTGCGTCCTGCCGCGCGGGGCCTCGGGTTTGCCCGGCGTCGGCCCAGGAGGTCCCATGACGAGGAAGACGCGGGGATTCGTTGTCGCGGGCGCCGCATTGCTCGCGGCCGCCGTGGCGCTGCGCGCGGCCGGCGCGGCTCCGGCGGCCGGGTCGGTGGCGCCGCCCTTCACGCTGACGAACAACGAGGGCCAGAAGACCAGCCTCGCGGACTACCGCGGCAAGTGGGTCGTTCTCTACTTCTACCCGAAGGACTTCACGAGCGGCTGCACGGTCGAGGCCCACAACTTCCAGCGCGACCTCGCGAAGTACGAGAAGTTGAACGCGGTCATCCTCGGCGTCAGCGTGGACACGGCGGGCTCTCACAAGGACTTCTGCGCCAAGGAGGGGCTCTCCTTCAAGCTCCTCTCGGACCCCGACGCGAAGGTCTCGTCCGAGTACGGCTCGGTGATGAACCTCGCGGTGACGAAGCTCTCGGCGCGAAACACGTTCGTCATCGACCCGGAGGGGAAGATCGCGAAGGTGTTCCTGGACGTCAAGCCGTCGCCGCACAGCGACGAGGTGCTGGCCGCGCTGGCCGCCCTCCAGAAGAGCTGAACGCGGGGCCGGTCGCAGGGCGGTGCCGGAGCCTCGGCCCGTGATCGCGAAGGCCGTCGTCCTCGCGGCCGGCCGCGGCAGCCGGATGCGGCAGGCGGACGCCGCCGCGGACCTCGACGCCGCGCAGGCGGCCGCCGCCGACCGGGGCTGGAAGGCCCTCGTTCCGTTCGGGGGCCGGCCCTTTCTCGACTACGTCCTCTCGTCGCTGGCCGACGCCGGCGTCTCCGACGTGTGTCTCATCGTCGGGCCGGGGCCGGGCGGGCCGCGCGGCCACTACGCGGCCTCGCCTCCCGGGCGGGTGCGCCTGCGGTTCGCCGTCCAGCCCCAGCCCCGCGGCACGGCCGACGCCCTGCTCGCGGCGGAGGCGTTCGCCGGCGCCGACGAGTTCTTCGCCCTGAACTCGGACAACCTGTATCCGGCGTCCGCCTTCCGGGCCCTGCTCGACCTCGGCGGGCCGGGGCTCCCGGTCTTCGAGCGCGGGCGCCTGCTGGCGCGGAGCAACTTCCCGGCGGAGCGCCTCACCCGGTACGCGGTCCTCGAGGTCGGCCCGAACGGGGATCTCGAGCGCATCGTCGAAAAGCCCGGCCCCGGCTCTCTCGGCGCTCCGGGCGGTGAGATCCTCCTCAGCATGAACCTGTGGCGGTTCTCGTCCGCGATCTTCGAGGCCTGCCGCCGGGTCCCGCTCTCGGCGCGCGGCGAGTCCGAGCTGCCGCAGGCCGTCGCCTTCGGCATCGCGCACCTCGGCATGCGCCTCCGGACCGTGCGGTGCGAGGACGGCGTTCTGGACCTCTCCGCGCGCGGCGACGTGGCCTCCGTGGCCGCGAGGCTGCGCGGCGTCGCGGTGCGGCCGTGAGCGGGGTGGAGGAGCGGCTGGCCGCCGCCGGGCTCCTCGACGCCGAGGCGCGGCGCAAGCGGGAGCTCTTCGCGGGTGTGGACGAGGCCCTGCGCGCGCTCGGGCCCGCTCCGGGCTCGCCGCCCGCGCGGCGCTGGTTCGTTCCGGGACGCATCGAGGTGCTCGGCAAGCACACCGACTACGCGGGCGGGCGCAGCCTCCTGTGCGCCGTCGGCCGCGGCTTCTGCGTGGCCGCGACGCCCCGTCCGGACGCCGTCGTGCGCATCGCCGATGCGGCGCGCGGCCTGACGGCCGAGGTTCCCCTCGACGCCGGCCTCGACCCGTCGGCCGCGGGCTGGACCGTGTACGCGCGGACGGTGGCCGCGCGGATGGCGCGCAACTTCCCGGGCCTGCGCGGCGCGGACGTCGCGCTGGCGAGCGACCTGCCCCGGGCCTCGGGGCTCTCGAGCTCGAGCGCCCTCGTCGTCGCGCTCTTCACGGCCATCGCGGACGCCAACCGGCTGGCCGAACGGCCGGAATGGGCCGCCAGCATCCGCGGGCCCGAGGATCTCGGGGGCTACCTCGGCTGCCTCGAGAACGGCCGCAACTTCGGGGCCCTGGCGGGCGACCGGGGCGTGGGCACCTTCGGCGGCAGCGAGGACCAGACCGCGATCCTCTGCTGCCGCCGGGGCGAGATCGCGCAGTATGCGTTCTGCCCCGTGCGCCACGAGCGGTCGATGGTCCTCGAAGAGGACTGGAGGTTCGTCGTCGCGTCGAGCGGCGTGGCGGCGGACAAGACCGGCGACGCCCGGGACAGCTACAACCGCCTGTCGCTGGCCGTGACGGCGATCCTCGGCCTGTGGAACCGGTCGACGGGCCGCGCGGACGGGACGCTGTTCGCCGCCCTCGCCGGCGGGCCGGACGTCCCCGACCGGATCCGGAGCCTCGTGCGCGCCTTTCCCCCCGCCGAGTTCCCCTCCGGGTTCCTCGAGGGCCGCCTCGACCAGTTCGTGGAGGAGGCCCTCGTGCTCATTCCGGCGGCGGGAGACCTCCTCGAAAAGGGCGAGGTCGGGCTCCTCGGCGAGCCCGTCGACCGGTCCCAGGAGCTGGCCGAGCGCTGCCTCGGGAACCAGGTTCCGGAAACCGTGTCGCTCGCCCGCTCGGCCCGCGAGCTCGGGGCCGCGGCGGCCTCCGCGTTCGGCGGGGGCTTCGGCGGCAGCGTCTGGGCTCTCGTGAGGACGGCGGAGGCCGAGTCCTTCCGGCGGCGCTGGGCCGAGCGCTACGCGAGCTCGTTTCCGGCGGTGACGGAGCAGTCCCGTTTCTTCGTCACGCGGCCCGGCCCGGCCGTCGTCGAGCTGGATTCGTAGCGGGCGAAAGGGCGCCCCTCACCCGGCCCTCTCCCGGAGGGAGAGGGGGCCTCAGGTCTCGCGGCCTCTGGAAACCCTCCGTGTCGCGGGGGCGGGCCGGGGGCTACCGCCCGGCGATCGCCTCGGCCAGCGGCGCGCCGGCCTTCGGGTTGAAGGCCCGCCAGTCCTGGCCGAGCAGGGCGGCGGCGGTCGCGGCGATCTGGCTCTGCGTGACGGGGGCGGCGCTCCGGCGCTCGCCGAGCGCCGGCGTGTCCGGCCCGAGGACGGCGATCCACATGTTCTCGGCGCCGTCCACGTTCCAGTCGTGGTGCTTCCAGTTCTCGGGCCCGTCGCCGCGGCCATGGTCGGTCGTGATGAGAAAGGTCGTCCTGTCCCGGTATTGCGGCATCGCCTGCATCGTCATCCAGAGCTCGCGGATGAACCCGTCCACCGCGTGGGCCGACTGGAGGAGGAGGTCGTAACGGCCGTTGTGCGCCCACTCGTCCGTCTCGCC
This sequence comes from Thermoanaerobaculia bacterium, assembly GCA_041912555.1. Classification (GTDB taxonomy): domain Bacteria; phylum Acidobacteriota; class Thermoanaerobaculia; order UBA5066; family Gp7-AA6; genus DAHUXD01. Next base: position 131,593 of record JAYRMU010000005.1, on the reverse strand, counting down.
GAAGCCGACGAAGAGAAACCGCGGCTTCTCGGCCTGGACGAAGCCGAGCAGCGCCTGCTGCAGGAACGCGTCCCACGGCATGTCCGAGAACTCGTGCGTCGTCGTCCTGTAGAGGGTGTTGAGCAGGTCCTCCCGCGGCGTCGTCCTGCCGGGGAACGGCGTTTCCCATCCGACGCGCATCGGGAGGCGGCTCCTCTCCCGGTTGAAGATCCTCGGAAAGGCGTCCCAGCCGCCGACGACCGCGACGCGCCCCTGGAACCCGGGCTTGTCGTTCATCCACTCGAAGACCGACACGTTCGGGTTCGGGCCGTACTCGTTGCGGTCGATGCGGGGATCGCCGGCTCCCGTGATGATCTCGTTGTATCCGGGGTACGAGAACTTGTAGCCGTTCACGACCCGGGCGGAGCTGCCCGCGTCCACGTTGCCGTAGAGCTGCCCGTCCTTCGCGACCACCGACCACAGGAAGGGAAGCAGCGTCTCGCGGCGCTCCTTCGGCGTCTCGCGCCAGAACGCGGCCTTGGTCGCGGCCACGTCCTCGACGCCGCCGGGCTTCTCGCTCACGAGCGCGGTCTCGGCGCCGCGGAAGACCTCCTGCCAGCGCAGGCCGTCGGTCACGATCACGACGACGTTTTCGGTCCGGAAGCGCGGCTCGGCGGCGGCGAGGGGGACCGCGAACAGGACGAGGCAGAGGATCCCGGCGAAGCGTTTCATCGTCACCTCACGAAGTCTTCCGACAGCACGCGGTCGTAGGCCGCGAGGACGCGATCGGCGTCGGTTTCCGAGAAGGTCAGGGGGGGCTTCATCTTGATCACGTTGTGGTCCGGGCCGTCCGTCGACAGGAGGATGCCGTGGTCCTTCATGCGCTCGACGACGTAGGCGGCCTCGCGGGCCGCCGGGGCGCGGGCGGCGCGGTCCCGGACGAGCTCGATCCCGAGAAAGAGGCCGAGGCCCCGCACGTCGCCGACGACCGGATGGCGCTCGGCCAGGCGCCGCAGGCCGTCCCTGAGCCGGCGGCCGGCGCGCAGGGCCTGGTCCTGGAGCCCCTCGTCCCGCACGACGTCGAGGACCGCGAGGCCGATCTCGCAGGAGACGGGGTTGCCCCCGAACGTGTTGAAGTACTCCATGCCGTTGGCGAAGGCGGCCGCGATCTCGGGGGTCGTGACCACCGCGCCCAGGGGATGGCCGTTGCCGATGGGCTTGCCCATCGTGACGATGTCCGGGACCACGCCCTGGGTCTCGAAGCCCCAGAAGTGGGAGCCCACGCGGCCGAATCCGACCTGCACCTCGTCGGCGACGCACACGGCGCCGGCCCGCCGCGCGTGGGCGTAGGCGGCCGCGAGGTAGCCCGGCGGCAGCTCGATCTGGCCCCCGCACGACAGGAGGCTCTCGCAGAGAAACGCCGCGGGCGTTCCCCCGCCCGCGCGGACGCGCCCGGCGGCCTCGGCGACGTGGGCCGCGAACTTCTCCGCGCGCCCCGGGTCGTCCCGGCGGTAGAGGCCGCGGTAGTCGTCCGGCATCGGGACGGCGTGCACCCACGGCGGCGCGCCGCTTCCGCCCGGGCCCGCGTGCTTGTACGGGCTGACGTCGACGAGCGTCTGCGTGTTGCCGTGGTACGCGCCCTCCAGCACGAGGACGTCGCGCCCGCCGGTGGCCGCCCGGGCCATGCGGAGCGCGAGCTCGTTCGCCTCGGAGCCCGAGCACACGAAGAAGCAGACCGACAGCGGCGCGGGCAGCGTCGCCGAAAGCCGCGCGGCGTAGCGCAGGATCGAGGGATGGAGATAGCGCGTGTTGGTGTTGAGGACCGTCATCTGCCTCGCCCCGGCGCGCGCCACGCGCGGATGGCAGTGGCCGACGTGGGCGACGTTGTTGACCATGTCGAGGTAGGCCCGCCCCGTCTGGTCGTAGAGCCAGGTGCCCGCCCCGCGCACGATCTCGAGCGGCTCCCGGTACGAGAGGGAGAGGGAGGGTCCGAGGCGCCTGCGCCGTTCGGCCGCGAGGCGGCCCGGGTCGGGCTCGGAGGCCCGGAACTCGGGCGGCCCGCCCACGACGAGATTCGGATCCGGGCAGAGCGAGAGCCACGTCGCCCGCTCGCTCGCCGCGGCCACGCCCGGGAAATCGCCGTCCTTGTCGAGCAGGTCCACGACGATCTGGAAGTGGGTGTGGGGCGGCCAGTCGCCGTTCTCGGGCGGCGCCCCGATCGCGGCGATCCGGTCGCCGCGCGCGACGGGGGCGCCCGGAGCGAGGCCCGCCACGGAAGCGCGGGCCAGGTGGCCGTAGAGCGTGTAGAAGGTCGGACCGCCCGGGGGAGCGTGCTCGAGGATCACGGTCGGGCCGTAGTCGAGCCGCGCGGCGTTGTCGCGAACGCTGTGGACGCGGCCGTCGAGCGGCGCGAGGACGGGAGAGCCCGGCTCGAGGAAGAGGTCGTGGGCGAGGTGGATGGTGCGCCGCTCGGGATGCTCGCCCTCCGATCCGGCGAAGGCGTCGGTCACGTAGAGCAGGCGCGCCTCGTCGTAGCGTCCGATGCCGAGCGGGGAGCCGCGGGCCCGCAGCGCGCCGAAGAGTTTCGCGGTCATGGCGGCGGTGTCGGTCGCGTGAGCCGGCGACGCGAAGACGGGGCTTCCCACGGAGAGGTCGAACACGACGGCGCGCGAGAGGTCCGGCCGGACGACGGGCCCGATCTCCGGGCGGTGCGCCCGCAGCCAGGCCTCGACCGCCGGCGTCTGCGGGCAGGGTGTCAGCCCGCAGGCGGCGCGCAGCCGGTAGTGCGCCAGCCGGGGGTGCACGCCTCGCATCGCGGACAGGACCTTCCAGGCGGGGGCTTCGCTGACGAGCAGGTACGCGTTCTCCGGCTCCGACGTCCGGCGCCGGGCCGAGAGGCACACGCTCGTGCAGAGACGGATCGCGGCGAGGACCCAGAGCGCCTCGAGCTCGGGGGCGGTCAGGGGCCTGGCGGCGTGGTATCCCGAAACGAGGTCGCACGCGGCCGCCAGGGGGTCGGCCTTCCCGAAGAGGGCGTACGCGACGGCGACGGCCGGCTCGCAGACCGTCCACGTCTCGACCATGTCGCCGAAATCGAGAAGGCCGGAGACCGGCCGCTCCCCGGGCGTCGGGCCTCCGAGGAGGACGTTGTAGTCGTTCGCGTCGTTGTGGATGACGGTCCGGGGCAGCCGCGGCGAGAGCGGAGCGACCGTCCGGCCGTGCTCGGCGACGAAATGGTCCACGAGCGCCCGCCGCGCGGGTTCGGAGATCGCGTCGCGGTGGCGGGCGATGACGTCGAGCGCCCGGTCGGGGTTCCACAAGAGGTCGCGGTCCCGGGCGGACGGGTGGGAGAAGCCTTCGAGCGCGCGGTCGAGCCGGCCGAGGAAGCGGCCCACCGTGGCGAGCACCGCGGGCGACTGCGGCCGCGCGTCGGCGAGCATCGTCCCCGGAAGAAACGTGAGGAGACGCACGAGGCGGCCCCTCTCGACGGCCGTGGGGCGGCCCTCCCGGGTCGGCACCAGGCGCGGGACCGGCAGGTCGGGGGCGCGCAGGGCCAGCCACTCGAGGGCCCGGTTCTGCAGGTCGAGGACCTCGGCCCGCTCGGCCTCGCCCGAGACCTTCAGCACGAACGCGCCGCGCTCGGTCGCGAGCTCGAAGTTCTGGTCGCGCTCGCTCGGCAGCTCGCGGGCGGCCGCGGCGAGCCCGTAGAGGCGCCGCGCCGTCGCCGCCGCGTCTTCCGGCGTGAATCGGGTCATGAGGCTCCTTCGGTGTCCTGCGGCGAAAGAGTAGCCTGATACCCTTTCGTCCGCCATGCAGACCTCGAGCCTCGCCGCCGTTTCCGACGTGAAGACGATTCGAAGCCGGTTTCCGGCGCTCGGTCGGGTCCACGAGGGCCGCCCGGTCGCGTATTTCGACGGGCCCGGCGGCACGCAGGTCCCGGACGCGGTCGCCGAGGCCATGACGGACTACCTGCTCCACCACAACGCGAACACGCACTGGAAATACCCGTCGTCCGTCGAGACCGACGCGGCGCTCGCGGCGGCCCGGCGGGCGATGGCGGAGTTCCTGAACGGGAAGGCTTCGGAGGTCGCGTTCGGGCAGAACATGACGACGCTGACGTACCACCTCTCCCGCGCCCTCGGGCGCGCCTGGGGGCCCGGCGACGAGATCGTCGTCACGGAGCTCGACCATCACGCCAACGTGGACCCCTGGAAGGCGCTGCAGAAGGAGCGCGGCGTCACGATCCGCACGGTCCGGATGCGCCCCGAGACGGGGGACCTCGACTGGGCGGACCTCGAGCGCGCCGTCACGCGGCGCACGAAGCTCGTGGCGATCGGCGGGGCCTCGAACGCCCTCGGAACGGTCAACGACGTGCAGCGAGCCTCGGAGCTGGCGCACGCCTCGGGAGCGCTCGCCTTCGTGGACGCCGTGCACTACGCGCCCCACGTCCTCGTGGACGTCGCCGAGATCGGCTGCGACTTCCTGGCCTGCTCCCCCTACAAGTTCTACGGCCCCCACCTCGGGGTCCTCTGGGGCCGGCAGGAGCTCACCGAGTCGCTCGACGTGCCGAGGCTCGAGCCGGCTCCCGACTGGGCCCCCGAGCGGCTCGAGACCGGCACCCTGTCCCACGAGGCGATCGTCGGAGCCGCGGCGGCCGTGGACTTTCTCGCGTCGCTCGCCGGGGGAGCGGCCTCCGGACGGCGCGCCGCCCTGGCGGCCGCCTATGCCGAGCTTCACCGCCGCGGCGCGCTCCTCTTCGCGCGCCTCTGGGAGGGGCTCGGCGCCATCGGCGGATTGACCCGCTACGGCCTTCCGCCCGACGCGCCGAGGACCCAGACGGTGTCCTTCACGCTGAAGGGCCGCGGAGCCGACTCGGTGGCCGAAGAGCTCTCCCGCCGCGCGGTCTTCGTCTCCAGCGGCGACTTCTACGCCTGGACCGTCGTGCAGCGGCTCGGCCACGCCAGGGACGGGCTCGTCCGCGCGGGGCTCGCCATCTACTCGACCGAGGACGAGGTGGATCGTCTCGTCGAGGCCGTGGCGGCGGCCGCCAGGGCCGGGCCGTAGGCCCGTCGCCGGCGACACCCGCCGGGGCCGGCGGGCACGGCCAGGGCGGCGGTTGACCGATAATCGCCCCCGTGAAAGCCGTTCGGGTGGACGCCGCGGGCGAGGTCGCCGTCGTCGAGGTTCCGGAGCCGCGGATCGGGGAGGGCGAAGCGCTCGTCCGCACGCGCGTGTCCGGCATCTGCGGCTCGGACCTGCTCGACTGGTACGTGCGCGGAAAGGCCGGCAGCGTGCTCGGCCACGAGGTCGCGGGCGAGATCGTCCGGGTCGGGGCCGGCGTGACGGACTTCGCGCCGGGCGACCGCGTGGCGCCGCACCACCATGCTCCGTGCTTCGCCTGCCGGCACTGCGAGGCCGGGCAGTACGTCCACTGCGCGCAATGGCGGTCTTCGCGCCTGGACCCGGGCGGCATGGCGGAGCTGGTCCGCGTCCCGGCCGGGAACCTGGCGCGCGACACGCAGCGGATCCCGCCGGCCGTCTCCGACGAGGAGGCGAGCTTCACCGAGCCCCTCGCCACCGTCGTCAAGGCGTTCCGCCGCGCGCGCTTCGCGGCCGGCCGGTCGTTCTTCTGCGTCGGTCTCGGGACCACGGGCCAGCTCGCGCTGAGGCTCGCGCGGGCCTCGGGCGCCGCGGGCCTCGGCGGGGCGGACCGCGTCGCATCGCGCCTGGCGCTCGCGCGCGTCAGCGGGGCGGAGGACGTCGTGGACGTGGACCGGGAGGGCCTCGCCGCCGGCGCCCGGCGGCTCTCCGGGGGCCGCGGCTTCGATCTCGTCTTCGTGTGCCCGGGCAAGCCCGCCGTGATCGCCGAGGCCGTCGACGCCGTCGCGCCCGGGGGCACCCTGCTCGTCTTCACGATGGCCGAGCCCGGCCAGACGTGGGCCTGCGACCTGAACGGCCTCTACTTCCGCGAGATCGCCGTGGTCCCGTCCTACTCCTGCGGGCCGGACGACACGCGGGAGGCCCTGGCCGCGATCGCCTCGCGGCGGGTCGCCGTCGGCGATCTCGTCTCTCACCGGTTCCGGATCGACGAGGCCGCCGAGGCGTTCGCGCGGGCGCGCCTGGCCGAGGGCTCGATGAAAGTCGTGATCGCGTTTTGAAGTCGCGCCTCGACCTGCTGCTCGTGGCGCGCGGCCTCGCGCCGACCCGCGAGAAGGCGCAGGCCCTCATCCTCGCGGGCCTGGTCGAGGTGGACGGACGCCCGGCCCCGAAGGCGGGGGAGGCGTTTGCCGAAGACGCGGAGATCGCGGTGGCGGGGCCGCCTCACCCGTACGTTTCCCGCGGGGGCGTGAAGCTCGCGGCGGCCCTCGACCACTTCGGGATCGACCCGTCGGGCCGGGTCTGCCTCGACGTCGGGGCCTCCACGGGCGGCTTCACGGACTGCCTCCTGCAGCGCGGCGCCGCGCGCGTGTACGCCGTGGACGTCGGCCACGGACAGCTCGACGCGAAGCTGCGCGGCGACGCCCGCGTCGTGGTCCGCGAGAAAGTCAACGCGCGCGCCCTGTCCGAGGCGGACGTCCCGGAGCCGGTGGACCTCGCGGTGGTGGACGTGTCCTTCATCTCCCTGCGCCTGATCCTGCCGGCCGTCGTCCCGCGGACGAGGAAGAAAGGGGCGGTGCTCGTGCTGGTCAAACCGCAGTTCGAGGCGGGCCGGGGCGAGGTGCCGCGGGGCGGCGTCGTCCGCTCGGACGAGACGCGCCGCCGGGTCGTGGCCGAGGTCGAGCAGGCCGGGAGGGACCTCGGGCTCGAAGTTCTCGGGGTCCTTCCGTCACCCATCCGGGGGGCGCGGGGCAACGAGGAGTTTCTCCTCGGATTTCGTGTAAATTGAGCAGGATGAAGGGGTCCCGCTCGTCGGCGTCGCGGTTCCGGCGCGTTGGCGTCGTGGCCAAGGTCGGGTCCGCGTCGGCGGCGAGGCTGGCCGCGACCCTCGAGCAAGCCCTGCGGCGCCGCGGCCGCACTGTCCTGCTCGACACCGAGACCGCCAGCCAGCTCGGCCGCGAGGGCGGCGTGCCGCGGTCCCGGATCGCCCGGGAATCCGACCTGGTGTTCGTGCTCGGAGGGGACGGGACCCTGCTTTCCGTCGCCCGCGGAGCCCCCTCGGGGACGCCCTTGCTCGGCGTGAATCTCGGGACCCTCGGGTTCCTGTCCGGGCTCGCGCGCAAGGAGGCGCTGGCCCGTCTCGACGAGGTCCTGGCCGGCCGCTTCCGCGAGGACCGCCGGCGGCGGATGGACGTCTCGATCTCGCGCGGCCCGCACCACGGCCGGTACCGCGTCCTCAACGACGCCGTCCTGAATCGCGAGGCCCTGGCCCGGATCTCCACCTTCACGGTGGCCCTCGACGGGCGCCCCGTCGCCGAGTTCCGCGCGGACGGCGTGATCGTTTCGACCCCGACCGGCTCGACCGCCTACAACCTCTCCGCCGGGGGTCCCATCCTCCACCCCGCGCTGCCCGCGATCGTCATCACGCCGATCTGTCCCCACACCTTCGGACAGCGGCCGCTCGTCGTCTCGAACACGACCCGGATCCGGATCCGCGTCCTCGGCCCCGAGCGGCGCGACGGCGGCGTCTATCTCACGCTCGACGGCCAGGAGGGATTCCCGGTCCTGCCGGGCAGCCCGATCGACGTGCGCTCGAGCGCGTCGTCGGTGACCCTCCTGCGCTCCGCCGAGTCGGACCATTTCGACCAGCTCGCCGGGAAGCTGTCCTGGGGCGTCTGAACCCCTCCGCGCATGGCGGGTGACGACACGCGCGATCGCCGGCCGGACGGGGCGCCGCACGAGACGCAGCGGCTGTCGACCTCCCGCCTCTTCCTGATCCTCGTCGTCTTCCTCGTCCTGGCGGCGTACGCGATCTGGAACTCCGACCGGTTCCAGACCCTCTTCCAGGGGGTCTCGCAGCAGCGCCTGTCCGAGCTCCTGCAGCGGCCGGTGAGCTTTCGACGCGTGGATTTCCAGATCTTCCCGCCCTCGGTCCACCTCGCCGACGTCCGGGTCGGGAACGACCCGCGCGCGCCGGAAGGGCCGATCCTCGAGGCCGAAGAGCTGACGATCGGCGGCGGCGTGTCCGTCACGGGCGGCGAGCTGCGCTTCGGGCGCGTCCGCGCCATCCGCCCGAGGCTCGCCCTGGTCCAGTTTCCGGACGGAACGTGGAACCTGCCGCCGGGTCTCTCGCGGCCCGCCGAGAAGGGCGGGCTCTCCGTTCGCATCGGCGAGCTCGTCGTCCAGAACGGCCTCTTCGAATTCGACGGTCGCCGCACGGGGATCGACGGCCGCCTCGAGGGGTTCGCCGCGGAGCTCGTGGCGATGCCCTCGAGCCGGTACCGGGGCACGTTCGCCTGCCAGCGCGCCACCGTGAGCCTGCCGGGCGACGAGCCCTTCGTCTTCGGGATCTCCACCGCGTTTCGGATGGGGCCGACGTCGGGCCTGCAGATCGAGTCCCTCCGGATCGACGGAGATTTCGGCGAGCTGCGGGCGTCGGGGTCGGTCGAGGACCTGAAGAACCCGGCGCTGCTGCTGCGCGTGGCGGCCGAGCTGCACGTGGCCGAGGTGGAGCGCCTCTTCCACTCGGGCCTCGGCTTCGGGGGCGACGCGAGCATCCAGGCGCAGCTCTCGATCCCCTCTTCCGGCGGATTCCGGATCTCGGGCCGGCTGGAGGTCCCCAAGCTCGACGCGAAGGGCTTCCCGATCGAGGGCCTCGCCGGGACCGTCATCGCCCGCCCGGAGGCCCTCGTCGCCCGCATCGAGAAGGGCCGCTACGCGGGCGGCGACCTGTCCGGCGTGTACCGCATCGAGAACCTCGCCGGCGGCGGCCGTCCGCAGCCGATGACGCTCTCGCTCGACGGCCGAGGTCTCTCCGTCGAACGGTTCTTCGGGGACCTTCACCTGCCGGGGACCGGGCTTTCGGGCTCGGCGGCGCTTTCGGCGACGCTGCGGTGGTCGGAAGGCGGCATCGAGCGGTCCAACGGGGCCGCTCGCCTGTCGATCGAGCCGGGCCCCGCGACGTCGCTCGTCCGCGGGCGCTTCGGCATTCCGATCGGCGGCGGCGGCGACCTGCCGGTCGTGGACGGCCGTATCGGGTTCGAGGGCGCCTCCTTCCGTTTCCCCGCGTCGACCCTCGAGACGACCGGGGGACTGAAGATCGGCGACTGGAAGCCGGACTTCGACTTCCGCCTGCGGTCGCGCGATCTGGCCGAGGTGGACCGGATCTTCCAGAATTTCGTCGCGGCCTCCGGCGATTCGCCGACGCCGCTCGGCTTCGGCGGCAGCGGAGAAGTCGAAGGGCACATCGCGAAATCGTGGGGCGACCCCGACGTGACGGCCCGTTTCTCGGCCGAGAACGCCCGTTACGGCGGCGTCCTCTTCGGCAGCGTGCGCGGCGCGACCGACATGCACGACGGCGCCTTCGTGTTCCACCCCCTGCGCGTCTACGACGGCAGCGCGTCGCTGTCGCTCGAGGGCACGACCCGGTATCGCAAGGACCCGAAGCGGCCGACGCTCGACCTCGTCCTGACGGCCAAGGACTTTCCGATCTCGCGCTTCCTCGAGTATCTCGACCTGCAGTACCCGGTCGAAGGGCGCCTGACCGGCAGCTTCCCGCTCGAAGGGAGCCCGCCGGACTCCGTGCGGGGCGGCGGCTCCGCGGCCCTCGACGACGCGGTGCTCTGGGGCCAGAAGGTCTCGCGGATGACGGGCCGGATGGAGCTGACCCCCGGGCACTTCGAGCTCGACGACATCCGCGCCGACGTCGGCGGGGGGATGATCGGGGGGCGCATCGCGATCGCCTACAAGGACAAGACCTTCGAGGCCCGCGCCGCGGGGGACGGCGTGCCGCTCGAGGCCCTGGACGCGCTCGCCGGCCTGACCCGCGACGTGTCGGGCCGCGTCTCGTTCGAGATCGCCGGCTCCGGGCCCTTCTCCCATCCGGACCTGACCGGCTCGGCGTCGCTGTCCGAGGCGGCCTTTTTCGGCCACCCGATTCCCGAGTCGATGGTGCCCCACCTCGCCGTGCGCGTCGTTCACGGGAAGGTCGACGGCGCCGTGGAGGTCCCCGGTCGGTGGACCCTGAAGGCCAGCGGAGACGCGGCCGCGACGCCGGTGGTCCTCGACGTCGGGCTCGACGCCCGCGACCTCGCGGCGCTCCTGTTGTTCACGCCCGCCTCGCTGCCCGGGGGTGACGGGGGCGCCGTCGCGGCGCACGGCACGGTGCGCCTGCCGGCGGCCGAAGGGGAGCGGCCCTCCGCGGACCTCGTCGTGACCGAGGCGCGCCTCGACGCCCGCGACCGCCCGTCCCTCGTGCGCAGCGAGGGCGACGTGACCGTGTCTCTCGCGAAAGGGCGGATCGCGCTCGGCGAGGTGCACGCCGTCGGGGAGGGCGTGGACCTGCGGCTGCGCGGGGCGGTGGACCTCGCGGGCGAATCGCCCGTCCTCGAGGGCCGGGTGTCGGGCAGCGCCGACGCGGCGCTGCTCGCGCTGGCCGCTCCGGATCTGGGCCTTGCCGGGCGGTTCACCCTCGACGTCGCGGTTTCCGGCAAGGCCGACGCGCCGGCGTGGACGGGGCTCGTCCGGATCGAGGGGGGGCGCTACCGCGTGGCCGGTTACTCGTTCGAGGAGATCGAGGGCGCCGTGCGCCTGGCGGGATCCTCGGGCGAGATCGAAGGCCTCCGGGCCCGGGTCGCCGACGGCGAGGCCTTCCTCGCGGGCAGCTTCCGCCTGGCCGGAGCCGCGATCAGGGACTACCGGCTGACCGCCCAGGGCCGGCGCATCTCGGTGCGCGCGATTCCGGCGCTGCGGCTGACCGTGGACGCCGACCTCGTCGCGACCGGCAACGAGGCCGGCAACCAGCTGCGGGGGGAGATCACGCTGCTGCGCGGCACGTACTCGAAGGACGTCGAGGTCACGCTGTCCGATCTCCTCGAGCGCGGGCGGCCGACGGGCGCGCTCGCGGCGCGGGAGCCCTGGAAGGAGCGCACGACGCTCGACGTCCGGATCGTGTCGGCGGCGTCGCTCGAGGTGCGCAACAACCTGGCGCGCCTCTCGGGCACGGTGGACCTGCGGGCCCGCGGCACGCTCGCCGATCCGGTCCTCCTCGGGCAGGTCCTCCTCGACGAGGGAGGGCGCGTCGTCTTCAGCGACATCCGCTACGAGATCGAGGCCGGAACGCTGACCTTCTCGAACACCGCGCGCATCGCCCCGTTCGTGGACGTCCGCGCGCGGGCGGAGGTCAAGGGCTACAACCTCGTCGTGCTGCTGGCCGGAACGTGGCCGCGGATCACGGCCAACTTCACGTCCGATCCGCCGCTGGCCAACGACGCGATCCTCGGCCTCCTCCTCTCGGGCAGCCCCCCGGACACGCGCAACCCGACCGACACCGCCAACCAGCTCGTCTCGGCGGCGGGCGGCGCCGTGGCCGGGGCGGTGACCGGAGGCCTGCGCGAGCAGACGCGCCGCCTCTTCAAGCTCGACCGGTTCCAGATCGACCCCGTCTTCACGGGGAGCCAGATCACCACGGTTCGCTCGACGATCGGCAAGCAGATCACCCAGGACCTGTCGGTGACCTCCTCGATCGCGCTCGATTCGAGCAAGGAGCCGATCGTCCGGGTCGAGTGGCAGGCGACCAACGACATCCTGGTCCAGCTGATCCGGGACGAGAACGGGATCCTCTCGATCAGCGTGCGGCGGCGCCAGCGCCTGTGATGCGGAGCGTCCTCGCGTCGGTCGCGCTGGCCGCCCTGCTCGGCGCGGCGGAGGGCCGGGCCGCGGCGGAGGTTCGGCCCGATCTCTTCGGGCGGCCCGTCGAGTCGATCGCCTACTCCTGCGACGGGCCCGTGGACGCGCGCGAGATCGGAAGCCTCGTCGCCTTCCGGATCGGTCGCCCCCTGACCGAGGACGACACCGGCGCGACGATCCGGAACCTCTTCGCCACGCTCGACTTCGCCGACATCCTGATCGTCGCGGCGGAGCTGCCGGGCGAGGGCGTCGCGGTGACGATCCACCTGTGGAGGTCGTACCGCATCTCGGACGTCGAGTTCGACGGCAAGGCGTCGCTGTCCCGCGAGGAGATGCGCAAGGCCGTCGCGCTCCAGCCGCGGGGCCCGTTCAACGCGTCGGCCCTGGCCGAGGGCGCCAGCGCGCTCGAGCGGCGCCTCGCGGCCGACGGCTACATCCGCGCCGCCGTGGACCCCGAGGTCACGTTCGACGCGGGCACCTTCACCGCCCGGGTCGTCTACCACATCGCGGCCGGCGAGCGGGCTAGGACCGCGCCGGCCTTCTTCGACGGTCCGATCGCGCCGTTCGCGGCCGACACCCTCGTCGGACGCCTGAAGCTCAAGGTCGGAAAGCCCTACCAGGAGGCGCGCGCCCGGTCGGACGCCGAACGGCTCCGCAAGTACCTGCTCGAGCAGGGACACTTCAAGGCGTCGGTGGACCTGATCGCGTCCGAGCCGACGGACGACGGCGCGGTGCGTCCGGTCTATCGGATCGCGGTGGGGCCGAGCTACCGGATCGAGGCCTCCGGCATCAAGGAGAAGCGGGTCCGGAGCGAGTTCCTCGCCCTGCTCGACGCCCAGGGCTTCGACGAGGACCTCCTCTCGCAGTGGGTCGACGAAACGCGCGAAGCGCTCCAGCGCAGGGGCCGCTACCGGGCGTCGGTGACGGCGAAGACGGAGGGCAAGGATCCCGTGACCGTCCGGGTGGCCGTCGACGAGGGGGCGAAGTACGCGGTCGAGAAGATCACGTTCTCCGGGAACTCCTCGATGTCGGACGAAACGCTCCGGGACCTGATCGTGACGCGCGAGAAGGGCCTGCCGGTCCTGCGCAACGGCTACCTCGTCGATGGCGAGCTCGAGAAGGACGCCGACGCCCTCCTCGGCTACTACCAGACGCGGGGCTGGATCGACGCCCGCGTCGAGAAGCCGGCGGTCACGCCCGATGCGAAGCCGGACCGGCTGGACGTCGCGTTCAAGATCGTCGAGGGGCCTCGGACGTACGTGGCCACCCGGCAGGTCGAAGGCGCCGAGCACCTGACCGAGGCCGAGCTCGACGCGCTGCTGACCGTGCGCGTGGGCGAGCCGTTCAATCCGAGCCTCATGCGCCAGGACGCCGCGGCCCTGACCAATCGCTACTGGAACACCGGGTGGCGCGAGGCCGCCGTGCGCGACCGCTGGAGCCTGTCGGCCGACAAGACGAAGGCGGACGTGGTGTTCACCGTGGACGAGGGAATGCGCACGTTCTTCGGCAAGACCATCATCCGGGGCAACGCGATCACCGAGCCCGAGCGCATCCAGCGGCAGATCGCCTGGAAGGAGGGCGACCCGTACTCGGAGGAGAAGATCGCCGACACGCAGCGCAACCTCGCGCGCACGGGCGTCTTCCGCTCGATCGACGTCAAGCCCCAGCCGGCCAATCCGGACAACCAGGAGCACACGGTCGACATCGACTTGACCGAGGCGCGCCGGCTCTCGCTCCTCTACGGCGTCGGCTACCAGTACGCGTCCGGAGCATCGAACCCGAACGACCCGTTCGCGACGGCGGGCATCACGTACCGCAACCTCTTCGGCCGGATGCAGTCGGCCTCGATCGAGGTCCAGTACGCGCCCGTGTCCGGCCGAGGCTACGTCGTCGCGAACTTTCTCGAGCCGTACCTCTTCAACAGCGACTATCCCTTCACGGTTGCGGCCTTCGCCAGCCGGGAACCGATCCAGGACGTCGACGTCAACCGTCTCGGAACTTTTTTGGAATCGGTCAAGCTCTTCGGCAACCTGCGGGTCGGCCTGCGCTATTCGTACCAGTACATCGCTCCCACGAACCCGAACGACCTCGGGACGATCGTGCGCGAGAAGTACCCGCTTTCGGCTTTCCCCATCCAGCAGTCCGCGATCGGGCCGAGCTTCTTCTACGACCGGCGCGACGACGTCCTGGACCCGCACAAGGGCTATTACCTGACTGTTGCCGGAAACTACGCGTTCCCGTTCCTGGACGCGACGGCCTGGTACGGGAAGATCTCGGGCCAGGGCGCGTACTTCTGGAGCATCTTCGGCGGCGTTCTCGGAATCTCGGGTCGCGTCGGCGCCATCTATCCGCACGCCGTGACGGCCGCGGGCGACACCGTGCCGATCGCCGAGAAGTTCTTCGCCGGCGGATCTTCGACCGCTCGCGGTTTCGACACGAATCTCGAGGGCATTCCGGGATCGACGGTGGACTACAACACGCAGGCGACCTACCAGCCGAGCGGAAAAGGGACGTGCGCCGAGTCGTACCCCACGGCGCCCGACGCCAATCTCTACGACTGCAGTCCGGGCCCGCGGATTATCGGCGGCAACGGGTTCATGGCCTTCGGTCTCGAATACCGCTTTCCGATCGCCGGCAATCTCGGCGTCTCGGTCTTTTACGACCTCGCCCAGGTGTGGGCGAATGTCGGGCAGATCAACTTCCACATCGACACCTCGGATCGCGCCGGCTTCGTGCCCAACGCGAGGACCGGGCTTCGGCAGTCGATTGGCATCGGAATCCACTATATGACGCCGATCGGGCCCCTCCGCCTCGAAGTCGGAAGGCCGCTGCCCGAGCAGACCATCGACTTTACCGTGACGCGAACACAGGACCCGTCGGGCAACGACTGCAAGAACGCGGAGCAGCCGGGCTGCGGGCCCCTCGCGACGGGGTCCGTCAAGCAGACGGGACGCATCTTCCTCTCGATCGGCTACCCCTTCTGAGAGGGCGGTAGAATCCTCGCCATGCCGCTCTTCGAGTACCGCTGCAAGGCCTGCGACCGGCGCTTCGAGGAATTCGTCCTCGGCGACGCGAAGCCGCGCTGCCCGGGGTGCGACGGGACGAGGCTCGAGAAGCTCCTGTCGGTTTTCGCCGTCAGCTCGGGCGGCGCGTCGTCCGGCGGCCCGGAGCCGTCTGGCGGCTGCGGCTCCTGCGGCGATCCGCGCGGCCCCGGCTCCTGCTCGATGAACTAGGCGCCGGCCTCGACGGCCGCCGAAACCCCCGCGGGCGCTTCCGCCAGGAGCGCTTCCTCCCCGGCGAGCGCGCGGCGAAGAACCTCGGGGTCCTCCTGGGTCGAGGCGGACAGCCCCGTGAACGGCGCCTCGGCGAGGGCGCTGCGCCAGGGCAGCGCCGGCAGCCCGCCCGACTGCAGCGCCCGGATGAGCTTCAGCGTCCGGAAGGCGTCGAACCAGGTGTGGAAGTGGCGCAGCATCGTCGGGGCGTCGCCGGAGCGGGCGATGGCGGCGCGCATCGCCGTGAAGGCGCCCATCTTCTCGAGCGATCCGACGAGAAGGTCCGCCTTGAAGAAGGGGCTTTCGCGGGGGAGCTCTTCGAGGGCGTTCTCGATCCGGCCGCCCGACCGGGCGACCGCGGCGAGCGCGCGCAGCCAGGCGCCGAGGTGCGCGAAGGTCGCGGGGTGATACAGGCGGAACCCGGCGAGCGCGCCCCGCTTCCCGAGCAGCTGCGACAGCGCCTTTCCGGTCCCGAACGGGACGCGGTCCGAGATCCGCCCCTCCAGGAGAAACGGCGTGCCCGCCAGGCGCGCGATCGTGCCGACCTTCGCGAGCTTGTCGAGGACGTAGAAGTCCTCGGCCGCGTTCTTGCGCGGGAACCCGCGGACCGCCGCGTAGGCCGCGGGACGGATCGCGATGCAGCTTCCCATGGCCTGGTAGGCGTACGGCGACCCGGCCCACGCGAGGCCGAGGACGTAGTAGCGCAGGGAGATCTCGTAGAGCCGGGCGGCGAGCCCGAGCTTCTCGTCCTCGCCCATCCGGTGCGCGAAGAAGTAGAGCGCCGCGGCGTTGCCCTCCTCCGGGACCGCCTCGGTCTGGTCGAACGCGTCGTTGGCGAGCAGCGTGTCGGCGTCGGTGTTGTGGATCCACGGCGAGGCGATCCGGCCCGCCGCGTGGAGGCGCAGCGCGAAGTCGTTGCCGATCTTGCGCGCGAGGCCCACGCCCTGTCCCTCGGGCAGGAAGTGGCCGGGCTGCGCGCGATCGACCACGACGACCGTCCCGTTCGGATAGGCCAGCGCCGAGACGGGCGGCGCCTCTCCGAGCTCGCTCGAGCCCATCGCGGCTTCGAACAGGCGGGCCCGGGAGGAACGGTTGGTCTCGTGGACGCGCTCGGGCGAATCGGCGCGGGCGTTGAAGACGACCACCACGAGGGTCGCGCCCCGCGGGCCCTTCGGCACCGAGCCGAGCGTGTCGAAGAGGCTCTGCCCCTCGCCGTAGGCCGGAACGACGAGGACGTGGCCGAAGGATCCCTCGAGACGGTCGGCGAGGGCCGCCTCGGGCTCCGCGTGGCGGGAGAGGTACTGGGAGACGGGCTTCGTGTCGATCACGGGCGCCGCAGTGTACCTGTCAATACAGCGCGGCGCGAAGGGGCAGGTCCGCGACGATCCGGGCTTCCTCGGCGAGGATCTCCTCGAGCCGCGCGGCCGCGGGCGCCTCGGTGAAGTAGGTCCGGGCCAGATCGAGGTAGAGCTCGCCGTGGCGGACCTCCGAGCGCGCGAGCTCGCGGTAGAACTCCCGGAGCGGCCCCTCGGGCAGGGCCGCCGCGAGGAGGCCGAAGCGCTCGCACCCCCTGGACTCGACGACGGCGGCGGTCAGGAGCCGGTCGAGGAAGTAGTCGTCGCTTCCCTGGCGGAAGCCGGACGCGAGCCGGCGCAGGTAGGCGCTCTTCGTGTCGGGGCCGAGGACGAGGCCGCGCTCGGCGATCCGGGCGGCGACCTCGCGAAAGTGCTCCAGCTCCTCGATCGCGAGCGCGATGCAGCGCTCGACGAGCTCGCGCCGGTCGGGGTAGTGGGCGACGAGCGCGAGGGCCGCCGCCGACGCCTTGCGCTCGTTGGCGGCGTGGTCGACGAGGAACGCGTCGAGGTCCGCGAGGACGGCCGCCGTCCACCCGGGCCGCGTGGCCGCGCGCAGCCGCATCGCCGCGGGCTAGCCGCCGCTGACCGCGGGCAGGATCGCGATCTCGCAGTCCGCCGGGACGGGGGTCCCGAGGCCCTCCGCGTCGCGGATGTTCGTCTCGGCGACGAAGAGGTTGACGTGCGGCCGCACGTCGCCCCGCTCGGTCAGGACGCGGTCCCGCAGCCCGGGATGCGCCGCGCCGAGCGCGTCGAGGGCCTCGCCGACCGTCGCCGGGGCGCCGTCGAGGGACACGGCGCTCGCCCCGCGCGCGAACTCCCTGAGTGGGCCCGGGATCAGGAACCGAACCGGCATCATGCCGCCCGGCGAAGGCGCCTGCCCGTTCGCGACGCGGTGCGGCGGGCGGGGGCCTTGGCCCGCGCGCGCGCCGGGACCGGCCCGGCGGCCTTGACGCAGACGATCGGCGGCAGCCCTTCCTGCAGGAGCGCCCACGTCCGGCCTTCGTCCGGCGAGCCGTAGAGCTTGCCGCTGCGCGTTCCGAAGTAGACGCCGGCCGGGTCGAAACCGTCCACCGCCAGCCCGTCGCGCACGACCGTCTCGAGGGCGTCCTTCTGGGGAAGGCCCCGCGTCATCGCCTGCCACGAGGCGCCCGCGTCGCGCGTGCGATAGACCCGCAGCTTTCCGTCGGGGGTGCACCGGAAGCCGTCGGAGTGGAGCGGCACGATGAAGGCCGTGTCGGGGTCGCGGGGATGGATCCCCATGCAGAAGCCGAAGTCCGACGGCACGCCGTGCGCGACGTCCTTCCACGAGTCCCCGCCGTCGTCCGAACGGTAGAGGCCCCAGTGGTTCTGCAGGAAGAGGCGTTCCGGCCGGGTGGCGCTCTGGGCGATCTTGTGGACGCACTGGCCGAACTCGGGGTGCTTGTCCGGGAGGAACTCGGCGCGCACCCCGCTGTTCCTGGCCCGCCAGGACGCGCCGCCGTCGTCGGTGCGGTAGACGCCTCCGGTCGAGGTCGCGACGGTCAGGCGGTCGGGCCTGGCCGGGTCCACGAGGACCGTGTGGAGGCAGAGGCCGCCGAAGCCGGGCCACCACTTCTCGCGGTGGGGGTGGCCCCAGAGGCCCTCGTTCAGGGTCCAGGTCGTGCCCGCGTCGCGCGACACGAAGAGCGCCGAGGGCTCGACGCCGCAATACAGGGTGTCGGGCTCCTCGGGCCGCCCCGGCGAGATCTGCCAGATGTTCTTCAGAGAGGCGCCGGAGGCTTCCGGGAAGCGGACGAGGGGACTGGCGGGGCGCTGCCAGGTCCTGCCGAAGTCGTCGCTCCAGACGAGCTCGGCGCCCCAGTGCATGCTCGAGGGGGCGGCCCAGAGCCGGCGCCGGCCGCCCCGCGTGTCGAGCGCGGCCGCGTAGACCGACGAGCCCGGAAAGTACGGCCCCGAGGTCGTCCAGCGTCTTCGCCTCCCGTCGGAGCGCAGGAGGAAGAGGCCCTTGGTCGTTCCCACCATCAGCAGGGCGTCGCCGTCGCGGACCGGGAGAGGGGCGGGATTGCGGAGTTTTTTGGCCGGCATGCCCCGAGTTTACGAAAAATCCGGCCGTCTAGTTTCCCGCCAGGGCCAGCCAGCGTTTCCAGACCTCCTCGACCTGGCGCCGCAGGTCCTCGGGCGATCCGTTGTTGACGATGATCTCGTGGGCCTTGCGGGCGGCCTCCTCGGGCAGGATCTGCGCGGCGATGCGCCGCCGAGCGTCCCCCTCGTCGCCGCCCCGCGAGACCCAGCGCCGGATGCGCTCCTCGTCCGGCGCCACGACGAGCAGCACGCGGTCGTACTCCGATTCCGTGTTCGCCTCGAAGAGCAGGGAGGCCTCGCAGACCGCGACGCGGGCTCCGGCCCATTCGGCCTGGCCGAACCGCCGTTCCCGCTCCTCGCGGATGAGGGGATGGATGCGCGACTCCAGCGCCCGGCGCTTGGCGGGATCGTGGAAGACGATCTCCGCGACCTTCGCGCGGTCGACCGCGCCGTTCGCGTCGAGAGCGGCCTCGCCGAAGAGGTCCCGCGCCGCGTGGACGGCGGCGCCGCCGGGCTGGTAGAGGTCGTGGACGAGGGCGTCGGCGTCGAAGACCGCCGCCCCGCGCTCGGCGAGCATCCGCGCCACCGTGGATTTCCCCGAAGCGAGCCCCCCGGTCAGTCCGACGCGCAGCATGAGGACGCTCTCCGCCTAGCGCTTCGCGGCGCGGTCGCGGACGACCTGGCCGCCCTTCATCACCCAGTCGATCTGCTCGAGGACGGCGACCCCGGCCAGGGGATCGCCGGGCACGGCGACGAGGTCGGCGAAGGCGCCCTTCTCGATCGCGCCGATCTGCCCCGTCATCCCGAGCAGCTCCGCGGCGTTCGTCGTGGCCGTGCGGATCGCCTCCAGGGGCGTCATGCCGAGCTCGACCTCGTACTGGAACTCCTTCGCCTGGTTGATCTCGGTCCAGGGGAACCCGCCGGCGTCGGTGCCGAACACGATCTTCACGCCGGCCTTGCGGCAGTTCTGGAACGAGCGGGTCTGGATCTTCTCGGACTCGGTGCAGATCGCGCAGCCCGCGGCGGCGCGGGGCGCCGACACGTAGCGCACGACGGTCAGGGTGGGGCAGAAGGCGATGCCCTTCTTCGCCATCTCCGCGGCCATCTCGGGGCGGATCGAGTCGCCGTGCTCGATCGAGTCGACCCCGGCGGCGACGGCCAGGCGCACGCCGCTGTCGGACCGCGCGTGGGCGGCGACCTTCACGCCGTGCGCGTGCGCCTCCGACACGACGGCCTCGATCTCCTCCTTCGTCCAGTTGGGGGGCGAGTCCACCCAGCCGTCGGCCGTCAGGTGGAGGCCTCCCGTGTTCGCGTAGATCTTGACCCAGTCGGTGCCGTACGAGAGCTGCTCCCGGACCGCGCGGCGGCAGCCGTCCGCGCCGTCGCAGGTCATGACGCCCGTCGGGAACTTCCAGTCGGGCCGGTAGTGGGTGATGGGGTAGGAGCCGGTCGTCGAGAGCGCGGGGCCCACGACCTTCAGGCGAGGCCCCGGCACGACGCCCTCGTTGACCGCGTCGCGGATGGCGACGTCGTCGTAGCCCGCGCCCTCGGTCTCGAGGTCCCGCATCGTCGTGAACCCGTGGCCGAGCCCGATCTGCATGGCCCGCACCGCGCGGACCACGCGGTGCGCCGGGTACTCCTTGAGGATCTGCTCGGCGTACTCGGGCTCGGTCGCGTCGCCCTGGAGAAGGATGTGCGTGTGGGCGTCCACGAGGCCCGGCAGCAGGACGCGGTCTCCGAGGTCCACCACGGTTGCTCCCGGGGGCACGCTGGTCCCGACGCTCTCGATGCGGTCGCCGACGACGACCACGACCGGCCGGTCCAGGTAGCGGCCGGCCTTGACGTCGAGCAGGCGGGCGGCCCGGATGGCGATGGGGGTTGCGGCGGGCGGCTCGGCCGCCGAACAGAGGGCCGCGCCCAGGGCGGCCAGGGCGAAAGCGCCCGCAATCGGTCTTTTCGTCACGACGAACCTCTTTTCCGGCAAGCCTATCCCGCCCGCCGGGGGGCGCCGAAAAAAAACCTCCCTCTCCCCTAAACAATCTACAAGAGGCCGCGTAGACTCCTGTAGAAGAGCGAGAGGAGAGACGATGGCCCCATCCCGAAGCGACCTGTTGCAGGGGACCCTGGACGTCCTGATCCTGAAGACGCTGGCCAACGGGCCGATGCACGGCTGGGGGATCTCCCAGCGCATCCAGCAGCTCTCGGAGGACGTCCTGGCGGTCAACCAGGGCTCCCTCTACCCGGCCCTCCACCGGCTCGAGGAGAAGGGTTGGATCGAGGCCGAGTGGGGCAGCTCGGAGAACAACCGCAAGGCGCGCTTCTACAGCCTCACGCGGGTCGGCCGCCGGCAGCTGGCCGAGGAGACCCAGAGCTGGGAGCGGTTCGCGGCGGCGGTCGGACGAGTTCTGGCGGCGACCTAGGGATCGAGGAGGCAAAGGCCATGATGCGACGGGTTCTGAAAAGCGCGAAGGCCCTCTTCGGGGGCGGCCGGGTGGAGCGGGAGCTCGACGAGGAGCTCGCCTTCCACGTCGAGCGCGAGACGGAGGAAAACGTCCGGCGCGGGATGCCCCCCGCCGAGGCCCGGCGTGCGGCCCTGCTGAAGTTCGGCGGCGTCGAAAAGACGAAGGACGAGAGCCGCGACGCCAGCCGCGCGGTGCTGCTCGAGACGATCCTCCAGGACGTCCGCTACGGGGCGCGCTCGCTCCGCAAGAACCCGGGATACGCCGCGGCCGCGGTCCTGACGCTCGCGCTCGGGATCGGCGCGAACACCGCGATCTTCTCGGTCGTCCACGGGGTGCTCCTGCAGTCGCTTCCCTACGGCGCCGGCGAGCGTCTCGTCCGGCTTCGCGTGGATGCCCCGGGCGCGGGGATCAAGGACGGCCACTTCTCGCCCCCCGAGGTCGAGGACTTCCGCACCCGCACGCGGACCCTCGACGCCGTCGCCGA
The DNA here is from genome assembly GCA_041912555.1 of Thermoanaerobaculia bacterium. GTDB lineage: Bacteria > Acidobacteriota > Thermoanaerobaculia > UBA5066 > Gp7-AA6 > DAHUXD01. The sequence continues at coordinate 110,196 of JAYRMU010000005.1, read as the reverse complement.
GTACCACTCCATGTGGTTCGTCCTGCTCGGACGGGCGGAGCCCGAGCGCGTCCAGACGGGGGTCGTCTCGGCCAATTTCTTCGATCTGCTCGGCGTCCAGCCGATCCTCGGCCGCACGTTCCTCCCCGGAGAGGACCGGCACGGCGCGGAGGCGGTGCTCGTCCTCTCCCACAACTACTGGATGCGCGCGTTCGGGGGCGATCCGTCCGTGGTGGGGAGGGTCTTCCAGATGAACGATCACCCGCACACGGTCATCGGCGTCCTTCCCCCGATCCCGGGCTACCCCGAGGACAACGACATCTACATGCCGACGTCGGCCTGCCCGTTCCGCTCGGATCCCGCGATGGAAAACGACCGGGACGCCGGAATGCTCGTCGCCTTCGCGCGGCTGAAACCCGGCGCCAGCCTGCCCGGGGCGCGGCGCGATCTCGAGGACCTCGCGGGGCGCCTGTCGAAGGACTACCCGAAGAGCTATCCGCCCGCGATCCGCCTTTCGCTGTCGCCGCTTCCTCTCTCCGAGGAGCTCACGCGCACGGCGCGCCCGACGTTCCTGCTCCTCTTCGGGACCGTGGCCCTCGTGCTGCTCCTCGCCTGCGCGAACGTGGCCAACCTCATGCTCGCCCGGCTCGTTCGCCGCGAAAAGGAAATGGCGCTGCGCGCGGCGCTGGGCGCCGGCCGAGGCCGGCTCGTGCGCCAGCTGCTGACCGAGAGCGTCCTGCTCGCGCTGGCGGGGGGCGCCCTGGGGCTCGTCGTGGCCGCGGCGGGCCGCGGCCTGCTGGTGCACTTCGCCGAGCGGTTCACGCCCCGTGCCGCCGAGATCACGATCAGCGGGCCCGTGCTGCTCTTCTCCCTCGGGATCTCGCTCCTGGTCGGGATCGGCCTCGGCATGGTGCCGGCGCTCTCGCCCCGGCGCAGCCTCTCGTCGTCGCTCCAGGACGGGCGCGAGCGGGGCAGCGCGGGCCCGAAGAGCTCCCGCGTCCGCAACCTTCTCATCGTCGCGCAGGTGGCGATCTCGTTCGTGCTGCTCTGCGGAGCCGGGCTCATGCTCCGCACGCTCTGGAAGCTCTCGAGCGTCGATCCGGGCTTCCGCACGGAGCGCGTCCTGACGTCGCGGCTCGACTTGAACTTCACCCGCTACAAGACCGCGGACGATCAGCGCGGCTTCCACCGGCGCCTGCTCGAGAAGCTCGCTGCGGAGCCGGGCGTCGTGTCGGCCGCGCTCTCCGGGACGATTCTCCTGAACGAGGGCGGCCGGGCCAACAACGGGCGGTTCCGGATCGACGGCCGTCCGCCGGTGGCCGAAGACGCCCTGCCCCGGGCCGACTTCCAGCACGTCTCCGCCGACTACTTCCGGACCATCGGCGTCCCGATCGTGCGCGGCCGGAGCCTGGAGGCGGGCGACCGGGCCGGCGCCGCGACCGTCGCCGTCATCAACCAGTCGATGGCGAAACACTTCTGGCCCGGCGAGGACCCCGTCGGCCGCCGGATCACGGTCGGCGGCCGGGGATCCGACGAGCCGACGACCTTCACGATCGTCGGCGTCGTGGGCGACGTCCGCCAGTACGGCCTCGCCGCCCCGCCGGTGGATCAGGCCTTCGTTTCGCTCGACCAGTTCCCGTGGACCTCCGCGACGCTCCTGATGCGGACGTCGGTCGATCCGGCCCGCATGGAGCGCATCGTGCGCGGGGCCGTCCACGCGATCGGGCCCGACCAGCCCGTCGACCGCTTCCGGACTCTCGAGCAGGTGCGCTCCGGAGCGCTCGCGTCGCCGCGGCTGACGGCGATCCTCCTCTCGCTGTTCGCGGGGCTCGCGCTCGTCGTGACCGCGACCGGGATCGCCGGCGTCATCGGCTTCTCGGTCGGCCAGCGCCGCCAGGAGTTCGGCATCCGGATGGCTCTCGGCGCTCTGCCCGAGGGCGTGCAGCGCATGGTCCTCGGGCAGGGGATGAGGCCCGTCGCCGCCGGCCTGGCCCTGGGCCTGGCGGGCGCGATCGTCGTGACGCGCCTTTGGGCGAGCCTGCTGTACGAGGTTTCGCCGACCGATCCACCGACCTACTTCGTGGTGGCGTTCGTCCTCGCCGGAGTCGCGGCGCTGGCGTGCTTCCTCCCCGCGCGCCGCGCGACGGCGGTGGACCCGATGGTGGCGTTGAGGAGCGCCTGAGACGGTACGCAGGAGGCAGGGTACGCAGGAGGCAGGAGGCAGGAGGCAGGAGGCAGGAGGCAGGAGGCATGAAGAAGGTCATCGGCGCGGGGGTTCTGGTGCTGGTCGCCGCTGCGGCGCGGGCGGTGGGTCCGAAGGACGCGCCCGTGCGCAACGTCGCGATCCTCCTCTTTCCGGGCGTGCAGATCATCGACTACACGGGGCCGTGGGAGGTCCTGGGCCATGCGTCGGTGAACGGGCAGAGAGCGTTTCGCGTCTACAGCGTCGCCGAGGCGAAGACCCCGATCACGACCTCGATGGGAATGAGCGTCAACCCCGCGTACACCTTCGCCGACGCGCCGAAGCCGGACGTCCTCGTGGTTCCGGGCGGCAACGTCGAGCCGCAGCTCGACCACGCGGCCCTCCTCGCCTGGCTGCGCGAGACCGCGAAGGGCTCGGAGGTCGTCCTCTCGGTCTGCAACGGCGCGTTCTTCCTGGCGCGCGCGGGCCTGCTCGACGGGCTCGAGGCGACGACGTTCGCCGGGCTCATCGACGAGCTGCGCGCCGCCGCCCCGAAGACGAGGGTCGTCACGGACAGGCGGTTCGTCGACAACGGCCGGATCGTGACCGCCGCGGGGCTCTCCTCGGGCATCGACGGAGCGCTCCACGTGATCGAGAAGCTCTACGGGAAGGGAACGGCGCAGGTCGCGGCCGTCGGCCTCGAGTACGACTGGCGTCCGGATTCCGGCTGGGCTCGCGCGAGCCTCGCCGACCGGCACCTCTCGGCCGCGTTCGAAGCGATCCGGCAATTTCCCCGGACCGTCGTTCGCTACGAGGGATCGCGCGACCGCTGGGAGGCGGCCTGGACCATCCGCACGGACTCCCGGCCCGGGGAGGTGCTCGCCCGGCTCGATGCCGCGATGGCGGCCCGGAAGGGCTGGAGCCGCGAGCGCCCGAAGGGACCCGACTCCACGGAGAGCCGCTGGCGATTCGTGGACGCCGACGGTTCTTCCTGGACGGAGACGGCGCGGGTCGAGGCGGGAAAGGGCGGCGCGGACCGCGTCGTGACCGTCGTCGTGGCTCGATCCCCCGCGGCGTGATCGCGTGGGCGTCCCGGAAATCCGGAGTTTCGTCCGCGAAGTGGAAACCCGGGGCCTTCCCGTTCGTTAGAGTCCGAACGGGGGAGCCCCTTCGATGACGGCGATCACGTTCACGGTCAACGGAAAGGCGCGGACGGTCGAGGCGGGCGATCCCGACGTCCCGCTGCTCTGGGTGCTGCGCGACCGGCTCGGCCTGACGGGGACGAAGTACGGGTGCGGCGCGGGGGCGTGCGGCGCGTGCACGGTGCACCTCGAGGGCGAGGCCGTGCGGTCCTGCCAGGTGCCGCTCACCGCGGTCGCCGGCCGGCGCGTCACGACGATCGAGGGCCTCTCCGACGACGGCCGTCACCCCTGCCAGCTCGCCTGGCTCGAGGAGGACGTCGCGCAGTGCGGCTACTGCCAGCCCGGCATGATCATGACCGCCGCCGCGGTCCTCGCGGGCCGCAAGCCCGGAGGCGCCGCTCTCGCCGAGGCCGCCCTTTCCGCGCACATCTGCCGCTGCGGCACGTACGGCCGGATGCGCCGCGCGGTCAGGAAGGCGGCCGCGGCGATGGAGCCGCGATGAGCGCGACCCGCCGGCAGTTTCTGCGGACGGGCGCGCTCGGCGCCGGCGCCCTCGTCCTGCGGATCCCGCTCCTCGAGGGGCAGGCGGCGCGGCCCGCGGGGAGCTTCGCCCCCGACCAGTGGCTGCGGATCGGCCCCGACGGACGCACGACCTTGGTCATCGCGCGCTCGGAGATGGGTCAGGGCGTGAGGACGTCGCTCGCGATGATCCTCGCCGAGGAGCTCGGCGCGGACTGGGCCACGGTCGCCGTCGAGCAGGCCTCTCCCGGGCCGGAGTATCCCCGGATGAGCACGGGCGGAAGCGGCAGCGTCCAGTCGAGCTGGAAGACGCTGCGCCAGGCGGGCGCGGCGGCGCGCGCGATGCTCGTCGAGGCGGCGGCGCGACGGTGGAACGTCCCGGCCTCCGCGTGCCGGACGGAAAATGGCTTCGTCCTGGACGGGACGGGCCGGAAGGCGGCATTCGGCGAGCTCGTCGCCGAGGCCTCCCGGCTGCCGGTGCCGAAGGACCCCCGGCTCAAGGACTCGAGGGACTTTCGCCTCCTCGGTTCGCGCGTGCCGCGCCTCGACGGCCCGGCGATCGTGACGGGGCGGGCGACCTATGGGCTCGACACGCGAGTCCCGGGCCTGACCTTCGCCGCCGTCGCGCGCTGCCCGGTCGAAGGAGGCAGCCTGGCGCGGTTCGACGCGGCCCGCGCCCGCGCCGTGCCGGGCGTCCTCGACGTCCTCGAGATCGAGGGAGCGGTGGCGGTCGTCGCGGAAGACTCGCACGCGGCGCTGTCGGGGCGGGATGCCCTCGGCGCGGCCTGGAACGACGGGCCCCACGCGGCCCTCGATTCCGCGGAGCTCTGGCGCCGGATCGACGCCGCCGCCGAACGGCCCGGCCGCGTGACGCGCGCGTCCGGAGACGCCGCGGCGGCCCTGGCCGGCGCCGCGACGCGCCTGTCCGCCACGTACCGCGCCCCCTTCCAGGCCCACGCCGCGCTCGAGCCGGGCAACGCGACGGCGAAGGTGGACGGCGGGGCCTGCGAGATCTGGGCGCCGACCCAGAACCCGCAGCGGGTGCAGCGCGAGGCGGCGGCGCTGCTCGGGATCGCTCCCGAGAAGGTCGCCGTCCACGTCACGCTCCTCGGCGGCGGTTTCGGCCGGCGCCTCGACGCGGACTACGCGGTCGAGGCCGTGCGGATCGCGCGCGCCGCGCGCCGGCCCGTGCAGCTCGTCTGGTCGCGTGCCGACGATTTTCTGCGCGACCGCGCGCATCCGGCGGCGCGGGTGGACGTCGCGGCCGGCCTCGACGCCGCCGGACGTCTGGCGGCCTGGTCGCACCGCGCGACGACGTACCACCTCTCGATGTTCGGCGCCTTCAACCCGAACGAGGACCCCGACGGCAACCCGTGGGGCGGCTACGACAACCCCTACGTCGTTCCGAACCTCGCGGTGTCCTGGAGCGAGATCGAGTCGCCCGTCGCGACCGGCGCGTGGCGAGCGGTCTACTACCCGGCGAACGTCTTCGCGCGGGAGTGCTTCCTCGACGAGATCGCCACGAGCACCCGGCGCGACGCGCTCGCCCTGCGGCTGGACCTCCTGGCCGCGGCGCCGCCGCCGGGAGGGCCCCGCATCGACCGGTCCGGCCTGGCGCGGGTGCTGAGGCTCGCGGCCGAGAAGGCGGGCTGGGGAGGCCCGCCGCCGCGCCGCGAGGGCCGGCGGTCGGGGCGCGGCCTCGCCTGCAACTCGTACGACGGGAGCACCCTCATCGCCCAGGTCGCGGACGTGTCCGTCGGCCCCGCCGGGGACGTGAAGGTGCACGGGGTCGTCACGGCGGTCGACTGCGGCCAGGTCGTCAACCTCGCCGGGGTCGAGGGCCAGGTCGAGAGCGGCGTGATCTGGGGCCTCTCGTACGCGCTCAAGGGCGAGCTGTCCTACGCGGCCGGCCGCGTCGCGCAGACGAGCTTCGCCGACTATCCGCTGCTGCGCCTGGACGAGACGCCGGAGATCGCCGTCCACGTGTTGCCGGGCGCCGGAGCGCCGACGGGCATGGGAGAGATGCCGGTGCCCTGCGTCGCGCCCGCGGTCGCCAACGCCGTCTTCGCGGCGACCGGCAGGCGTCTGCGACGCCTCCCGATCCGCCCGGGAGACCTGGCATGAGCGGACGCCGGGGCGGTGATCAGGAGGCGCGCGGGATGCGCTCCGGCGGCTCGACGGCCGCGGCGGCCCGCCGCCCCGGAACGATCCGCGCGAGGGTCAGCGGGAGTCGCAGGCGCACCTCGCAGCCGCCCTCGGGTGCCGGGGCGAGCTCCAGCAGGTGGTCTCCCGGATAGAGCGCCTCGAGCCGGCGCCGGGTGTTGCGCAGGCCGATCCCCGTCGACGCGTCGAGATCCTCCTTGGGTCCGGGACCGTTGTCGCGAACCCGGATCGCCAGCTGGCCGTTCTCGGCCCCCGCGAGGACCGTGATCCGGCCGCGCCCGGCCAGTCCCCCCAGCCCGTGCTTGATCGCGTTCTCGACCAGGGGCTGCAGGAGAAAGCTCGGCACGCGGGCGGCGGCGACTCCGGGCTCGACCTCGATGGCCACGTCGAGGCGGTCGCGAAAGCGGACCTTCTCGATCGAAAGGTACTTCTCGAGGATCCCGATCTCCTCTTCCAGCGTCACGAGCGGCGTGTCCTCGGAGCGCAGCGACAGGCGCAGGAGGTCGCCGAGGCGCACGACCATCTGGCGCGCGCGCTCGGGGTCCTTCCCGATCAGGGGCAGGACGCTGTTGAGCGTGTTGAACAGGAAGTGGGGCCGCAGCTGGAACTGCAGCGCGTCGAGCTGCGCCTCGACCAGGGCCGTGCGCAGGCGCTCGCGCGCTTCGAGACGGCGGACGCGGAGGCGGTAGCCCAGCCCGGCGAGGAGGGCGGCCGCGAGCAGGGCGCACGCGCGGAACCAGGCCGTCTCGTAGAAGTGGCGCGCGATGAAGAGATCGCTCGCGGCGCCGACGGCGCTCCAGATCCCGTCCTCGTTGGCGGCCAGGACGTGGAACCGGTAGTGCCCGGGCGGGACGTTCGTGTAGTAGGCCGTGCGCCGCGGCCCGGCGTCGATCCAGTCCCGGTCGAAGCCCTCCAGCCGGAAGCGGAAGCGCACGGCCGGCGGATTGCGGAAGGAGAGGGCGGTGTACCCGAACTCGAACCGGTCGGTCCCCGCCGGGAGATTCACGGTTCCCGCCGGCGAGAAGCGCTCTCCGCCGGCAGCGACCTGCTCGATGACGACCGTGGGCGCCACGGCGTTGATCTCGATGCGGGCGGGGTCGGCCATCGCCAGCCCCTTGATGGTCGCGAACCACAGCTTGCCGTCCCGGCTCCTCCAGGCGCCGTGCTGCGTGCCGTTGCACTCGGCGGGGATCATGCGCGCCGCGCTGCCGAAGGTCACGCTGTCGTTGATGCGGCCGGGCGCCGACGCGGCCGCGGCGAGCTCCGCGAGGGAGACGCGGAACACGCCGCGGTTCGAGGTCAGCCAGAGGTAACCGCGGCCGTCCTCCACGACGCGCTGCGCGGCGTCGTGGAAGATGCCCTCCTTCTGCCGGTAGGACGTGAAGCGGCCGTCGCGGTAGCGTGCGAGGCCCCCGCGCGTCGCGAACCAGTACGTGCCCTCCGCGTCCTGGTAGGTGGACATCACCACGTCGTGAGGCAGGCCGTCGCGCGACGTGAACGTGCGGAAGCGTCCTCCCGAGATGCGCGTCACGCCGCCGCCGAACGTTCCGACCCAGAGGGCGCCGTCGCGGTCTTCGAACAGCGAGAACACCGAGTCGGATCCGAGCCCGTCGCGCGCGCGGATCGGGACGAACCGGCCTTTTTCGAAGCGGTTCAGTCCGGAGGCCATCGTCCCGGCCCACACCGTCCCGCTCCGGTCGACGAGCAGGGAGATGATGTTGTTGCCCGACAGGCCGTCCTTCGTCGTGTAGCGTGTGCTCCGGCGGCCCTCCACCCGCACGATCCCGGCCCCGCGGGTTCCGACCCACAGCGCGCCGCTCGGGTCCTCGGCGATCGACGACACGGTGGCCCCCAGCCTCAGGAAGGGCGCGAAGCGGGCCGTTCCCGCCGGCCGCCGGTTGAGAACGCCGCCGGCCGTGCCCGCCCAGAGCGTGCCCCGGCTGTCCTCGAAGACCGACCAGAGCTTGTCGTCGGACAGGCCGTCGCGGGTCGTCGTGAAGGCGATTCTCTGGGCCCGGATCCGGTCGAGCCCCCCGTCGGTCGTGCCCACCCAGAGGCTGCCTTCCCGGTCCTCGTGGAGCGCGAGGATCCGGTCGCTCGAGAGCCCGTCCGCCGCGCCGTGTCGTTGGAAACGGCCGTCCCGGAACCGGAAGAGGCCGCCGTCGGTGGCGACCCAGAGGCTGCCGTCGCGGTCGCGGAAGAGCGCGTGCACGAAGTTGTTCGTCAACCCGGCCCCCTCGGCGAGCAGCGTCGTCTCGCGCCCGTCGACCCGGGCGACGCCCCGGCCGGTTCCGGCCCAGAAGCCGCCGTCGGGGTCGGGAAGGATCGCCTGGACGGAACCGGGAAACCCGTCGCTCACGGCCCAGGGCTCGAACCGCTCGTCGCGGCGACGCGCGGCACCCCACGGTCCGCCCACCCAGAGGTCGCCTCGCCCGTCCTCGCCGATGGCGGCGACCCGCCCCGGGATTCCCTGGCAATCCGAGTAGGTGGTCACCCGGCTTCCCGCGATGCGGGTCATTCCGAGGGGCGACCCGACCCAGAGGACGCCGTGCCGGTCCTCGAAGAGGGCATGGATCATCTGCTTGTCGAGCCCGCCGTCGCGGAAGGCCGCGAAGGCCCCGTCCCGGCGGCGCACGAGGCCGGACATGGTGCCGACCCAGAGCGTCCCGTCGCGGGTCTCGGCGAGGGCCTGGACCCAGTCGTCCGACAGCGAGGGCGTGTTGCGCGTGTCGAAGATCGTGAAGCGCACGCCGTCGAACCGCACCAGCCCCTCCTGCGTGCCGAGCCAGAGGTAACCGTCCCGCGTCTGGAGGATGGTCGTGACGGAGTTCTGGGGCAGCCCGGAATCGCTCGTCCACACGTCGTGGCCGTACTGGGCGAGGGGCACCGAGGGGTCGAGCGCCCGCGCCGCCGCCGCGCTCAGGGCGACGGCGAGCGCGGACGACAGGAGACGGGCGCCGCGGGCGGGCACGCCACACGAAACCGCGAGTCGGTCCTCCTCTTCAATGGATCCGGGACGAGCGCGCGTCCCCGGAGGACGAGGGGCGCCTTCGCGGGGACGAGGGGGCCGGATCAGGCCGCGGCGAGGGGGAGGCGCAGCCGCGCGATGCAGCCGCGGTGGCCGCGGCGGTTCTCCAGCGTGAGCGAGCCTCCGTGCGCCTCGGCGATCTGCCGGGAGAGGACGAGGCCGATGCCGGATCCGCCCGGCTTGGTGGTGAAGAAGGGGACGAAGAGGTTGGTGGTGTTGGGCAGGCCCGGTCCGTCGTCGGCGACCCAGATCTCGACGCTGCCCGCTCCCGTCTTCCAGCCGAGGGCGACGCCCCCCTGGGTCTCGAGGGCGGCGTCCACGGCGTTGCGCACGACGTTGATGAGGAGCTGCTCGAGCTGGTCGGCGTCCGCGGCGAGCGTGGCGGACCGCCCGGGGATCACGCCGACGGGCAGGCGTGTTTCGAGGCTCGCGACGCGGCGCAGCAGGGGATCGATGTCGACCGGAGCCAGACGCGGCGGCGGCAGCCGCGCCAGGCGGGCGTACGCGGTGGTGAAGCGGGACAGCGCCTCGGCGCGCGAGGCGATCACGGTCAGGCCCTGGCTCAGGTCCGCGCGCCAGTCCGACGGAGGCTCCGGATCGGCCGCGAGCCTCTGGAGGCTTCCCGCGATGGACTGAATCGGCGCGAGCGAGTTGTTGAGCTCGTGGCCGAGAACGCGGATCAGGCGCTGCCACGCCTGCCGCTCCTCTTCGCGCAGGGGCCGGCTCACGTCGGAGAGCACCAGCAGCCGGTGCGGCGCGCCCCCGAGGCGGAACGTGCTCTGCCGGATCTCCCAGCGGCCCGAACCGCCCGCGAACGCGGCCTCGAGGATCTGCGGCGCCCCCTCGGCGAGAAACGGAGCGAGGCCGAGCTCTCCGGCCTTCAGGCCGCGCAGGCGCGGCTCCGGCTGGCCGAGCAGCCTCTCGCCGAAGCGGTTGACGAGGCGCAGGAGCCCCTCGTCGTCGAACGCGAAGACCGCGACCTCGATCTCGGCCATGACCCGCGAGAGAAGGGCCGTCGCCTCGAGGGCGCCGAGGCGCTGCTCGCGCAGCGTGGCCGCGAGGGCGTTGACCTCGGCCAGGACTTCGCCGAGCGCGTCGTCCGGGCCCGCGCCCCGGGCCCGGATCGAGAAGTCCTCCTCGCGCATCGCTGCGAGCAGGTTCGACACGGTCTGGAGCGGCCGGACGACGCGCTCGCGCAGCGCCTGCGTGAAACCGAGCCACGACAGGACGACGAGGACCGTCAGGGTCCAGCGGACCTTGGCCGTGTAGTCGCCCGACCAGAGGATCCCGAGCGCGACGGCCACGGCCGGGAGGGCGGCCGCGGCGGCCAGGAGAACGACCCGCCGATCGTGCGTCAGCGGCTTCACGGCCGGCTCCTACTGCCCGTGCTTCTCGAGCCGGCGGTAGAGGGCGCTGCGCGAGATGCCCAGCGCGCGGGCGGCGTGGCTGACGTTCCCGCCGAATCGTTCCATCGCCTTGCTCACGAGAAGGCCCTCGACCTCCTCGAGCGACAGGTCCTCGAGCCGCGCGGCCTCGGCGCCGCGCCGCAGGGCGAGATCCGCCGGGCGGATGCGCTCCCCGGTGGTCATGAGGACGGCGCGCTCCACGGCGTGGTCGAGCTCGCGGACGTTGCCGGGCCAGGGGTGGGCGAGCAGGGCCTCGAGGGCGGCGCTCTCGAATCCGGCGAGGGGCTTCCGGTAGCGCCGGGCGTGCGCCTCGAGGAACGTCTGCGCGAGCAGGGGAATGTCCTCGCGGCGCTCGCGCAGCGGCGGCACCGCGATCTCGATCGTGTTCAGGCGAAAGAGAAGGTCCTGGCGGAAGCGCCCGGCCGCCACCTCGGCGCGCAGGTCGGCGTTGGTCGCCGAGATGATCCGGACGTCCGCGCGAATGGTGCGCGAGGACCCGACGCGCTCGAACTCGCCGGTCTCGAGCACGCGCAGGAGCTTGGCCTGCTGGGAGTGCGGCACGTTGCCGATCTCGTCGAGGAAGAGGGTGCCGCCCTGCGCCAGCTCGAAGCGGCCAACGCGGTCGGCGCGCGCGTCGGTGAAGGCGCCCTTGACGTGGCCGAAGAGCTCGCTCTCGAACACGCCCTCGGAGATTCCCCCGGCGTTGAGGGTCACGAAGGGCCGTGCCGCGCGGGGCGAGGCGGCGTGGAGTGCGCGCGCGACGACGGCCTTCCCGCTGCCGTTCTCGCCCGTGATCAGGACGTTCGCGTCGGACGGGCCGACGCGCGCGATCACGTCGAGCACGGGGCGCATCGCGGGAGATGCCGCGATCATCGCGGGCTCGCCCTCGTGGCGCAGCAGCCGGTTCTCGGCCTCGAGGCGGGCGCCCTGCTTGAGCGCCCGGCCGAGGGCGATCTGCGTGCGCAGCGTCGCGAGCAGGCGCGCGTTGTCCCAGGGCTTCTGCACGAAGTCGCGGGCGCCGCGCCGCATCGCCTCGACCGCGAGGTCCACGGTTCCCCAGGCCGTCATGACGAGGACCGGAAGGTGGGGGTCGAGGTCGCGGATGCGCCCGAGCAGGTCGAGGCCCTCCGCCCCGGAGGTCGTGTCGCGCGCGTAGTTCAGGTCGATGAGGACCGCGTCGAAGTCGCGGGCTTCGAGGGCCGCGAGGGCGCCCGCGGGGGAAGAGGCCGTCTCGCACTCGAGGCCCTCGCCCTTGAGCAGGAGGCGAAGGGCGGCCAGGACGTCCTTCTGGTCGTCGGCGATGAGGACCCGCGCGACTCCTCTCACGGCCGGGGCTCCGCGAAGCGGTGCCCGGCGCGCTCGAGGGCGTCCACGGCGCGGTCGAGCGCCGCCTCGCGAACGAGGACGTAGTCGGTGTCGAACGTCGAGACGGAGAAGATCGAGATCTGCGCGGCCGCCAGCGGCGCCGCGAGCGAGGCGAGGACGCCCGTCAGGGCGAAGTCGAGGGGCCCGTCCACGGCGATGGCGCGCCACCCGCGCTCGGCCGCGACGCCCGGAGGCGTGGCCGCGTCGGCGCCGATGATCGAGAGCTCCGCCGGCGTGCGCGTCACGCTGCCGAAGGAGCCCGACGCGGCCCAGGAGGGCACGGGCTCCGAGGGAGCGAGGCGGCAGATCGCGAGCGTCTCCGGCAGCACCCGGAGCGTCAGCGGCCCCAAGCCGGTCACCGCGGACGGAAGGCGAGCGCCGCGGAGTTCATGCAGTAGCGCAGGCCCGTCGGCTCGGGTCCGTCGTCGAAGACGTGTCCGAGGTGCGAGTCGCAGCGCCGGCACAGCACTTCCGTTCGCGACAGGAAGAGGCTCCGGTCCTCGTGCGTCTTGACGCTCGTTTCGGCCATGGGGGTGCGGAAGCTCGGCCAGCCGGTGCCGGATTCGAACTTGGCGTCCGAGTCGAAGAGCGGATGGCCGCATCCGGCGCAGGTGTAGACGCCCGGCTCGTGATGGTTCCAGAACTTTCCCGTGAAGGCGCGCTCGGTTCCTTTTTGCCTGAGGATCCGATACTGCTCGGGCGTCAGCCCCGCGCGCCACTCCTCGTCGGTCTTCTCGACGCGGTCGGCCCTGTCGTCGGCCACGGGCGGAATCTACCACCAATGAATTGCGGCGCGCCGTCACTCGCTCCGCAGGGCCGTCATCGGGTCGACCCGGGTGGCGCGGCGCGCGGGCAGGGCGCTCGCCGCGAACACGGCGGCGGCGAGCACGGCGACCGCCGCCGTGTACGAGACGGGATCCAGGGGGGAGACGCCGTAGAGCAGCGCGTCGACGAGGCGGCCCGTGAGGACGGCGATCGCCAGCCCCGCTCCCGCTCCGACCGCGGCCAGGCGCGCCGTGTGGCCGAGCACGAGGCCCCGGACGTCCGCCCGTCTGGCGCCGAGCGCGAGCCGGATGCCGAACTCGCGCGTGCGCATCTGGGTCGCGAACGAAACGGCGCCGTAGAGGCCCGTGGCGGCCAGCAGCAGAGCGAGCCCGGCGAAGGCGCCGACCAGCCACGCGAGCAGCCGCCCCTGCCCGAGGGCGAGCCGGAGCTTCTCGGTCAGCGTGCGGACGTGGAAGAGCGGCAACCCCGGGTCGAGCCCCGCCACCATGGCGGCCAGCGGTTTCTGGAGGGCCGCGGCGTCGCCCTGGCCGGCCTCGAGGAGGATCGTCATGCGGGGCATGTAGAACTGCGCCGCGGGCACGTAGACCGTGGGGTCGGGCTCGCGGCGGAGGCTGCGGACGCGCAGGTCGCGCACGACGCCGATCACCTCGCCGCCCACGCCCGGGGGCCCCAGGTTGAGGATCCGCCGCCCGATCGGATTGCGGCCCGGCCAGAACTTCCGCGCCATGGACTCGCTGACGATCGCGACGGCCGGGCTCTTCTCCGTGTCGCGCGCGTCGAAGTCGCGGCCGGCGACGAGGCGCGTCCCGAGGACCCGGAAGAACCCGGGCGTCACGACGTTCAGGTCGGCCGCCGGGTTTTCGCCCGCGGCCGGCTTGTAGCCGTCGCTTTCGATGGTCGTCCGCATGCCGCTGCTCTGCACCGGGATCGTGCGGGCGAGGGCCGCCGAGCGCACGCCCGGGATCGCCGCCGCGCGCCGCAGCAGCTCGCCGTAGAAGGCCGCCCCCCGCGCGGGATCGAGGCCCTGCCGCGCGAGATCGACCGAGGCCTCGAGCTTCCCGCGCGGGTTGAATCCGGGGTCCACGGCGGCTTCCCGGGCGAGCGTGCGGGCCGTGAGTCCGGCGCCCACGAGGAGGACCAGCGTCAGCGCGATCTGCGCCATGACCAGCGAGTCCCGGAGGCCGAGGCGCCGGTGGCCGGGATCGGCGGCCGCCCCCTTGAGCGAGGCCTGGACGTCCACGCGGCCCGCACGGAGCGCCGGCGCGAGGCCGAAGAGCAGCGTGGAGGCGATCGCCGCGCCGGCGCAGAAGGCGAGGGTCCGCGCGTCGAGGACCGAGGTCGCGGCGCCCATCGGGATCGCGAACTCGGGAGGAACGGCGGCAGCCAGCAGGTCCGCGCCCCAGACGGCGAGCAGGGCCCCGCCCACGGCGCCGAGGCCCGCCAGCAGGAGGCCCTCGACGAGCAGTTGCGCGGCGATCCGGCCGCGCGAGGCGCCGATGGCCAGCCGGACGGCGATCTCCCGCCGGCGCCGTTCGGAGCGCAGCAGCAGGAGCCCGGCGGCGTCCGCGCAGGCGATCAGCAGCACGAGACCGGCCGTCCCCATCAACAGCCACGAGATGCGGCGAGCCTCGGCCCGTCCGCTGGGCCCGACGAGGAAGTCGCCCGCCGGCAGGAGGCGCGCCATCGGATCCTGGCGGTCGTTCGGCTGGGAGGCCGCGCGCCGCTTCGCGAGCGCATCGAGCTCGGCCTGGGCGCGCGCGATCGAGACGCCGGGCTTCAGGCGCGCGACGACGTCGAGCCACGAGAGGTTCCGGCCGGTCAGGACCGTGGAGTCGGCGAACTCGGGCAGCGCCTGGTCGACCATCGCGATGGGGACCCAGACATCCGGAAGGCTGTCGAGGTCGACGCCCGTGAACCCGGCCGGCGCGACGCCGACGATCGTGAAGGGATGGCCGTTGATACGGACGGACGCTCCGACCGCGGCTTCGTCCCCTCCGAAGCGCGTCTTCCAGAGACGGTGGCTCACGACCGCCACCGGATGCGCCCCGGCGGCCCGGTCGTCGTCGGGCGACAGAAGCCGCCCGCGCTCGGGGCGCGTCCCGAGGAGGCCGAAGAAGTTGCCGCTGACGAGCGCGCCGGCGACGCGCTCGGGCTTTCCCCCGGTCGAGAGGTGAAATGCCTCGGAGTCGTCGAAGGCGGCAACCGACGAGAAGGCCGTGATGCCGTCCCGGTAGTCGGTGTAGACCGGGTACGACGAGTTGGACAGGTCGGTCCCCTCGGCGTCGGTGGCGTAGAGCCGGACGAGCGACTCCCGCTGCGGCGCGGCGAGCGGCCGGAAGAGCACGGCGTCCACGGCGGAGAAGATCGCGACGTTGGCGCCGATGCCGAGGCTCAGGGTCAACGCGACGAGCGCGGTGAAGCCGGGATTGCGGGCCGCGTTTCTCAGGGCGTATCGAAGGTTTCTCACGATCGTCTCCCTCCTGGTCCGGGATCGGCGATTCGAAAGGTCCGGCGGTCGGTCCGTGCTCCGAGGTCCCGTCGTTCCCCTATTCGTTCTTGAGCGCCACGATCGGGTCGACGCGCGTCGCGCGCCGGGTGGGGACGAGGCTGGAGACCAGCGCGACCGCGACGATCAGGACCGAGGCCCCTCCGAGCACGACGGGATCGCGCGGGGCCACTTCGAAGAGCTGGCCCGCGATCCAGCGCGAGGACACGAGGGAGCCGGCCAGCCCGATGCCGACCCCGGCGAGCGTCAGGCGCAGGGTCCGCGCCGACACGAGGCGCGCGATGCGCCGCCGGCTCGCGCCGAGCGCGACCCGGATGCCGATCTCGCGCGTCCGCTGTCCGACGGAGCCGGAAACCACTCCGAAGATGCCGACCGCCGCGAGGAGCGAGGCGAGCGCCGCGAACGCCGTCAGGAGGCCCGCGGAGAACCGGCGGGGAGCGGCCGAAGCCGAAAGGATCTGGCGCATGGTCGCGACCCGCGCGATGGGCTGGTCGGGGTCGATGCCCGCGATCGCGGCGCGGATCGCGGACGCGAGCGAGGCAGGGTCCGCCGCCCTCACGACGAGCACCATCGCCCCGTCCACGAACTGCGCACGCGGAAGGTAGATCTGGGGAGTCTCGGGCGCGTCGAGGCCGGCGTGGCGGACGCTTCCGACGACCCCCACGACCGTCCGCCACGGGCCGTCCGTCCCGCCGATCGCGACCTGCTTTCCGATCGGATCTTCGTCGCCCCAGATCTGGCGGGCGAGAGGGCGGTTGACGGCGGCGACGGGGACGCTGTCCGCGCGGTCGCTCGGGAGAAACCCGCGCCCGCGCAGGACCGGGATGCCCATGGTGCGCAGGTAGTCGTCGCTGACGGAGTAGCGATCGGCGCTGGGGTCGGTCTCGGGGTTGACGGACGGCTTGTCCCTGGCATGCACGCCGTACCCGTCCAGGATTCCGCCGAGCGGAAGCTGGCTGACCACGCCCGCGCCAAGGACGCCGGGGAGGCCTCCGACGCGCTCGAGGACGCGGTCCCAGAAGGCGGTGAGGTCGGCGTCCTCCTTGTACCGGGCTCCCGAGACGTCGACCTCCATGGTCAGGAGGCCTTCGGTCCGGAACCCGGGCTGGACCGCGAGCAGGCGCGAAGCGCTCCTTGTCAGCAGGAGGGCCGCCGAGAGCAGGACCAGGGCGAGGGCCACGTCGAAGACGACGAGCGCGCCGCCGAATCGCCGCGAGCGGCGGCTGCCGGCGGCGGTCGCCTCGCGCAGCGCCGGCTCCGCGTGGACCCGGCTCATCCGCAGGGCCGGGCCGATCCCGAAGAGGAGCCCCGTGGCGACCGAGACGCCCAGGGCATACAGGAGGACCACGCCTTCGAGGCGGACTTCCGAGATGCGCGGGAGGCTGGCCGGAGCGAGCCCGACCAGGGTCTGGAGGGTCCATGCCGCGGTCAGGACCCCGGCGCCGCCTCCGAGCAGGGCGAGCAGGAGGGACTCGGCGAGGAACATCTGGACGATGCGCGAGCGCGTGGCGCCGAGCGCCATCCGCACCGCGATCTCCTTGCGGCGACGGCCGGAGCGCGCGAGCGTCAGGGTCGCGACGTTCGCGCATCCGATCAACAGGACGAGCCCGACGGCGGCGAACACGGTCCACAGGGCCGGCCGGGCCCGCCCCGTGACCGCTTCGGAAAGCGGCGACACGAACGCGCCGGCGGCCGCGTACTCCGTCGGATGCTCCCGCACGAGCGAGGCGGACAGGGCGTTCATCTCCGCCAGGGCCTGAGGGAGGGACGCCGGGGGTTTCAGCCGCGCGAGCGCCCGCAGGTGGCGGCACGTCCGACAGGCCTGCGGCAGCGCCGCGTTGTAGCCGAGGGGCGACCAGATCTCGGTCGGCTTGCTCGGGTCGGTCGCGAACACCGATTCGAAGTCCCGGGGAAGCACGCCCGCCACCGTGTAGGGCGTGTCGCCGAGGCGGATGGTCTTCCCGGCGATGGCGGGGTCGGATCCGAAACGCCGCCGCCACAGGCCGTCCGCGAGGAGGACGACGTGGTTCTCGCCGGCCGCGTCCTCCGAGGGCAGGAAGTCCCGCCCGAGCGCCGGTCGGACCCGCAGCATCCGGAAGAAGTCCGCGGACACGCGCAGGCCCTCGATCCGTTCGGCCGCCACTCCGGGGCCCGCCGCGAGCTTCGGCATCCAGTCGGAGGCCACCGCGATCTCCGAGAAGGACCGGGCGCGCGCGCGCCAGTCGAGGAACGTGAGGTATCCGGTGTTGCTCGCGAGGCCGTCCTGGTCGCGCTCCTGCACGACGACGAGGCCCTCCGGGTCCCCGAACGGGAGGGGCCGCAGGAGGACGCCGCGAACGACCGAGAAGATCGCCGCGTTGGCGCCGATCCCGAGGGCGAGGGTCAGCGCGGCGGCGGCGGTGAATCCCGGGCTCCTGCGCAGCGAGCGCAGGGCGTATCGGACGTCCTGGAGAAACGCGGTCATCGGATCACCTCTACTCGCTGCGCAGGGCGTCGAGGGCGTCGGTGCGGGACGCCCGGAGGGCGGGAGGCCACGCCGCCGCGAGCGCGACGAGCGCCATGAGGGCCGTCCCGGCGGCGAAGATCCCCGGATCGGTGGCCTTGACCCCGAAAAGGATCGACTCGACGCCGCGCGCGAGCAGGTAGGCCGCCGGCAGGCCGATCGCGCCTCCGACGAGGAGGAAGCGCACGACCTCGCGGAGGATGAGCCCGCGCACCGCGGCGGGATCGGCGCCGAGCGCCATGCGGACGCCGATCTCCTGGCGCCGCGCCGCGACGGCGAAGGACAGGACGCCGTAGATTCCGAGAGCCGCCAGGATCGCCGCCAGGCCGCCGAACGCGCTCGAGAGCATCACGATCACCCTCTGGGTCACGAGGGAGTCGTCGATGCGCGTTTCGAGCGGGAGGAGGTCGTAGATCGGCAGCTGTGGATCGAGCCGCTTGATCTCCGCGCGGATGGGGGAGGCGAGCGTCCGGGGGTCCGACTGCGTGCGCAGGTAAAAGGTCAGCTCGCCGAGCTTGGCATCCTGCAGGTAGGGCATGTAGAGGAACGGGACGTCCTCTTCGTCCACCTGGGCGGACTTGTTGTTGCGCACGACGCCGACGATCTCGATGTCGGGGGCCCCGTCGTCCCCGACTCCGGGGGCCAGGCGCGCGCCGAGGGGGCTTCGCCCGGGAAAGTACTTTCTGGCCAGCGTCTCGTTGACGATCGCCACCTTCGGGGCCTGCGCGTCGTCGGAGCTCCGGAATTCCCGGCCGGCGACGAGCGGGATGCCGAGCGTCGAGAAGTATCCCGGGCTCACGAGGTTCCGGCGGGCCGATCGGCGCTCGCGGTCCTCCGGCGCCTGGCCCTCGATGCGGATGGTGCCGCTCATCGTCTCGCCCGCCATCGCGGCGATCCGCGCCGCGGCCACCGATCGCACGCCGGGCAGGCCGGCGAGCCGTTCGGTGAGCTGGCGCGCGAACGTCACGGTCTTCTCGGTCGAGTAGCCGTTGAGCTTCGGCGCGATGGAGAACCCGATGACCTGTTCGGCGCGAAATCCGAGGTCGACGTGCCCGAGGTTTCGGAGGCTGCGCACGAAGAGACCCGCGGCCACGAGCAGCACCAGGGTGAGGGCCACCTGCGCGGTCACGAGCCACTGGCGCAGGCGGATGACCTCGCGGCCGGCCGAGGTGGTCCCGCGCCCCTGCCCGCGGAGGGTGCGAGCGGGGTCCAGGCGCGCCGCGCGCCAGGACGGCGCCACGCCGAAGAGCAGCCCGGCGAGCAGGGACACCAGCGCCGCGAAGGCGAGGACCCGCTGGTCGATCGCGACGCCGACCTGCCGGATGGCGTCGTCCTCGGGGAACGCCCGCAGGAGGGCGTTCAGGGTCCATGCCGCGACGAGCAGGCCGAGACCGCCGCCGGCGAAGGCGTAGAGGAGGCACTCGACGATCGACTGCCGCAGGAGCTGGAAGCGGCTGGCGCCGATCGCGAGGCGGATGCCGTACTCGCGCTGGCGCGCGGCGCCGCGGGCCGCGAGCAGCCCGGCGAGGTTCGAGCAGGCGATCAGCAGGACGAGCGCCACCATGCCCATGAGCGAGAGGAGCGGCGTCCCGACGTCGGTCGAGAGGACCGTGCGACCGTGTCCGCCCGGAGCGAGGAGGATCCGGCGCTCGAGGAACTGCTGCCGCTCCTTCTCGTCCCAGTTCTTCATTCTGGGCAGCAGTTCCTGGAGGATGCCGCGGTACGTGGGAACCAGGGCCGACTCGGCGGTCCGCGGGGTCATTCCGGGCTTGAGCCGTCCGACCAGCTGCAGCCACTGGTCCTTGGGGTCGTCGAGGCCGTCCCAGAAGGGCGTCATGGACGCCTTCATCGCGAGGGGAACGAAGAGATCGGCCGGGCGCCCCGGCTGGATGCCGGGGAAGTCCTTGCGGGCGACTCCCACGACGGTGAGCGGCTGTCCGTTGGCCACGATCGTCTGGTCGAGCACGGAGGGGTCGCCGCCGAACCGGCGCATCCAGTAGCCGAACGAGAGGACGGCGACGGGATGGCCCCCGGCCAGGCGGTCGTCGTCGGGGACCAGGACGCGCCCGACCGCGGGCGTGACGCCGAGGAGCGAGAAATAGTTGCCCGAGACCAGCTCGCCGGCCGCGCGCTCGGTCTCGCCGCGGGCCGAGATGCTCACGGCGAACGGGAACTCGGCGAGCAGGCCCTCGAAGGCGGTGTTCCGGTCCCGCAGGTCCCGGTACACGGGGGCGCTGAACGAGGCGCTGTCGTCCCCGTCGCTCCAGGTGTGGCCCTGCGACGGGCCCGGCGAGCGCAGCAGGACGAGGGCGCCGGGATCGCGCACGGGCAGAAGCCGGAGAAGGACCCGGTCCACCAGCGCGAAGATCGCGGCGTTGGCCCCGATCCCGAGGGCGAGCGTCGCGACGGCGATCCCGGTGAAGGCGGGGCTCTTGGCGAAGCCCCGGAGGGCGTACCGGACGTCCTGAAGGAACGAGTTCATGGGATGGTCCTCGCGGTCAGTCGTTCACGACCCAGCCGTCGCGCAGCCGCACGACGCGGTGTCCGTAGGTCGCGTTCTCCTCGGAGTGCGTGACCTGGACGATGGTCGTTCCCTCGTCGTTGAGCTTCTTGAAGAGGCGCATGATCTCGCGCCCCTGGTCGGTGTGGAGGTTGCCGGTCGGCTCGTCGGCGAGCAGCAGCCTGGGCCTGGCGATCAGGGCCCGCGCGACGCCGACCAGCTGCTGCTGGCCCCCCGAGAGCTGGTTGGGGAAGAGATCCTTCTTGCCGACGATCTGGAAGCGGTCCAGCGTGTCCGCCACGATCGCGGCGCGCTCGGACCCCTTGACGTTGCGGTAGGAGAGCGGGATGTCGAGGTTCTCCGCGACCGTCAGGTTGTCGAGGAGGTGGTACTGCTGGAACACGAACCCGACGTGCTTCTTGTTGAGCTCGATGCGGTCGCGCGGCTTGAGCGCGTGAACGGGCTGGCCGAGGAGCGTGTATTCGCCCGTCCAGTCGTGGTCGAGCATCCCGAGGATCGACAGGAGCGTGGACTTTCCGGCGCCCGACGGGCCCATGATCGTGACGAACTCGCCCTCGGCGATCTCGAGGTCGATGCGCCGCAGCAGGAACGTCTGGCCCGCCCGGGTGGCGACGGACTTTTCGAGGTTGGACAGCCTGATCAACGTGGTCTCCTTCACTCGCCGCGGGTCGCGCGCCTTCCGGGATGCCGGCTCATTCGCTCCTCAGGGCGGCCATCGGGTCGATCCGGGCCGCCCGCCGGGCCGGCAGCCATGCGGCAACGAGAGCGCACAGGACGAGGAGAGCCGTGACGGCGGCGAACGTGATCGGGTCCATGGGCGAAACCCCGTAGAGGAATCCGCGCAGCAGCTGCGCGGCGGCCACGCCGAGAGCCAGGCCGACGGCGAGCCCCACGGCCACCGGCCGCGCGCTCTGGGAGACCACGAGCGCGCGCACGTCGGCGGCCTGAGCGCCCAGGGCCATGCGGATGCCGATCTCCCGCGTCCGGCCCGCGACGGAGTACGAAATCACGGCGTAGATCCCCACGGCCGCGAGGGCGAGCGAGAGCAGGCCGAAGAGCCCGAGCAGCGCGGACCCGAGACGTTGCGGCACGAGCTGCCCCGCGAGCTCGCTTTCGTACGGGTGGATGTCGGACACGGGCAGGGACGAGTCCAGCGCCCGGATCTCCGCGCGGACGAGGGAGCCGACGTTGCCGCGCGGGCCGTCCCCGCGCACGACGAGGTTCATGGACTGCAGGCCCGCGTTCGGCCCGCCCTGCGCGAGCGGAACGTAGACCTCGGGAGCGGGAGCGTCGCGCAGGGATCCGGTGCGGAAGTCGCGGCTCACGCCCACGATCGTCCGCTCCGCTCCGCCGATGGTGATCCGGCGCCCCACCGCCGATCCGTTCGGCCAGTAGCGCCTGGCCATGGCCTCGTTGACCAGCGCGACGGGCGCGGAGTCCTCCCGATCCAGCCGATCGTCGAATTCCCGGCCGGCCGCGAGGGGGATTCCCATGGTCCTGCAGAAGTCGGCGGCCACGAGATTCACTCCGGCCTCGGGCGGCTTTCCGCCGGGCGGAGGGACGAACCCCTCGATCGAGAAGGTCTCCACCCAGTCGCCGCCGCCGAGGGGCACGAGGCCGGCCCAGCTCGCCGAGCGAACGCCCGGGGCGGCGGCGACGCGCTTCCTCAGGTCGCGCAGGAAGGCGGCGGCGCGGGGGGCGTCGTAGCGCTGGAGTCCGAGATCGACCGAGGCGAGGGTGAGGCCGCGCGGCTGGAATCCCACGTCCGTCGCCAGGGCGCGCCGGAGGCTGCGGCCCAGCAGGCCGGCCCCGACGAGCAGCAGCAGGCAGAGGGAGACCTGCGCCACGAGCATCGCGCCGCGGGCGGTCGAGGGAGCCGGATCCGAGGAGCCCCACGTCTTGAGGCTCGCCCCCGGCGAGCGCCGGGACGCCTGCAGGGCGGGCAGGATCCCGAACACCAGTCCCGTCGCCACCGAGAGCAGGAGCGAGAACGCGAGGGCCCGGAGGTCGAGGGCCGGCGCGAAGACGGCGAGCGAGAAATCGCCGGGCAACGGCATCTTGACGATCAGCCCGAGCGACCAGCTCGCGACGAGCAGGCCCGCGACGCCTCCGAAGACGCCGAGCGCGACGCTCTCGGTGAGCAGTTGACGCACGAGCCGCGAGCGGCTGGCCCCGAGCGCCTGGCGGACGGCGATCTCCTTGCCGCGCGCCGCGGCGCGCGCGAGCAGGAGGTTGGCGAGGTTCGCGCACGCGATCGCCAGCGCGGCGCCGACCGCGCCGACGAGCATCGCCAGGAAGCCCACGGGATTCCCGGAGCCGCCGAACCCCGCGGCGTTGCGGAGGGTACGCTGCAGCGTCCCCCTGGCGTCGGCGGGGGCGTCGTTCGGGTACGCCGCCGCTTCCCGGCGCGCGGCCAGGCCGAGAGAGGCCTGAGCCCGGCCGATCGAAACCCCCGGCTTGAGCCGGCCGAAGACCGTGAGCCATCCCCAGCCGCGCCGTTCCAGGTCGAGCATGCGGAATTCGCCCGTGGCCAGCTTCGGCCACGCGCCGATCGGGACCCAGAGGTCGGGCGCCACGCCGAACGCCGTTCCCCGGAAGCCCGGCGGCGCCACGCCGATCACGGTGAAGGGGGTGCCGTTCAACTGGATCACCTTGCCCGCGATCGCGGGATCGGACGCGAACCGGCTCTTCCAGAGCCCCGAACCGAGGACGACGAGCGCCTCGCCGGAGGTCTCGTCGGCCGGCGTGAAGAGGCGCCCCGACGCCGGGCGGGCGCCGATCACGTCGAAGTAGTTTCCGGACACGACGACGCCGCGGATCCGCGAGGGCGCCGCGCCTCCCGCCAGGCTCATCTCGCGCTGCCGCCAGGCCGCGAGGCCGGCGAAGCTCTCCGTCGTGGCCTCGCGCACCGAGCGATACCAGGGGTACGAGACCGTCTGTCCGGCGAGGTCCACGAGCGACTCGGGCCGGCTGACGCCGGGCAGGGGATGGAGCACGACCGCGTCGACGAGGCTGAAGATCGCGGTGTTGGCGCCGATCCCGAGCGCGAGGATGAGGACGGCGGCCACCGTGAATCCCGGGCTCTTCGCCAGGGTCCGCAGGGCGTACTTGAGGTCCTGGAGGAAGTCGTTCATCGTTCGTTCCTCAGCGCGACCGTGGGGTCGACGCGGGCCGCGCGCCGGGCGGGCACGTAGGCGGCGAGCCCGGCAACCCCGACGAGCAGCAGCGCGACGGCCGCGAACGTCGCCGGATCGGTGGGGCGCACTCCATAGAGGAGCGACGAGAGGGAGTGCGACATCGCCAGCGCGCCGGCGATCCCCACGCCGACGGCCACGAGGGCGAGGCGGAGGACCTGGCCCAGCACGAGGCGGAGCACGTCTCCCGCGGCGGCGCCCAGGGCCATGCGGATCCCGATCTCCTGCGTGCGCTGCGAAACCGAGTAGGCCATCACGCCGTAGATGCCGACCGAAGCGAGGGCCAGCGCGAGCCCGCCGAAGAGCGCGAGCAGGAGCGTGCGGAAGCGCGGCTGCCCGAGGGAGCTCGCGACGACCTCGTCCATCGTCCGGAATTCGTACACGGGCTGCTCGGGGTCGAGCGCGGAAATCGCGGCGTGCGCCTCCGAAGTCAGGGCGCGCGGCGAGCGGCTGGAGCGCAGGAGCACCGAGATGCCGCCCAGCGGGCGCTGCGCGTAGGGCATGTACATCTGGGGCTCGGGCGCGCGGTCGGGGCTCACGTCGCGGGTGTCGCCGACGATCCCGACGACGGTCGTCCATTCCGTTCCGTCGCGGGAGAGGGAGATCCGCTTGCCGAGGGGGTCCTCGCCCGGGAAGTAGACGCGCGCCATGGTCTCGCTGACGACGGCGACCCGGGGCGCCCCCGCGGCGTCGCCCGCCGAGAAGAGACGTCCCCGCACGAGCGGCACGCGCAGGGCGCGGAAGAAGTCCGGATCGACCGAGTTGTACCGGGCCGTGGCGATCTTCGACGGGTCGGGGGGGCGGCCCTCGACGGAGAAGGCGAGGTTCATCGTCCGCTCCGCGGTCAGCGGGAGGCCGGAGATCGAGGCGGCCGCCGCGACGCCGGGCAGCCTGCGCAGGCGCTCCAGGAGGCGATCGTGAAACGCGGCCGCCGCCGCGTCGTCGGCGTAGCGCGCGCCGGAGAGGTCGAGCTGGAACGTGAGGACGTCGCCCGGCTCGAAGCCCAGCCGGGCGTGCGAGAGCCGGGAGAAGCTCTGCAGCAGGAGCGCCGCTCCGACGACGAGGACGAGGGAGAGCGCGAGCTCCGCGGCGACGAGCCCGTTGCGCAGCCGGCCTCCCCGGCGGGTCGCCGACGTGCCGCGGTCCTTCAGGCCGTCCGCCAGCGCGGACCGGGACCCCTGCCACGCGGGCACGAGGCCGAACACGAGGCCGGTGGCGATCGCGACGCCGAGCGCGAAGAGGACCACCCCGGCGTCGACGTGAACTTCCGCCAGCCTCGGGATGTCGGAGGGGGCCGCGGCCTTCAGCAGGTCGACGCCCCAGAAGGCGATGAGAAGCCCGACCAGCGAGCCTCCCAGGGCGAGCAGCAGGCTCTCGGTCAGCAGCTGCCGGAGCAGGCGGCCTCGCCCGGCGCCGAGCGCGACGCGGACGGCGATTTCCTTTTCGCGGGAGGACGCCCGCGCGAGCAGCATGTTCGCGACGTTGGCGGCGGCGATGAGCAGGACGACCGCCACGGCGGCGAGCATCGCGAGCAGCGCGGGCCGCACTTCGCCGACCATCTGGTCCCGTGCCGGCACGAGGTTGGCCTGGAAGCCCTGGTCGGTGGTCCCGTGCTCGCGCTCGAGCCGCGCGGCGACGGCGGCGAGGTCCGTCCGCGCCGCGGCCAGCGAGACGCCCGGCTTCAGGCGCCCGATCGCGTTCAGGTAGTGGCCCTGGCGGTTGTCGAGGGCCTGGCCGTGGGAGGCGGGGACGTAGATCTCGCTGCCGGGGTCGAGGTTGTAGAGCGGGAGGCCCGATTCCACGACGCCGATCACGACGTAGCTCTCGCCGTCGAGGGTGACGGCGCTTCCGACGGCGCGGGGGTCCCGGCCGAAGCGGCGTGCCCACAACCTCGACGAGATCACGGCCACGGCGTCGTGGCCGGGCGTGTCCTCGCCCGGGGCGAAGGTGCGCCCCGCGAGGGGCTTGACGCCGAGCAGGCGGAAGAACCCCGCCGAGACGATCGTCGCCGGGAGCCGCTCCGGGGCCTCGCCTCCCGTCATGTTGAACGTCCAGTCGGAGTAGGCCGCCACGTCCTCGAACGAGCGGTTCTGCTCGCGCCAGTCGCGGAACACCGGGGGGGCGAACGGGATTTCGTCGCGGACGCGGCCCCGACGCTCCGCCTTCTCCCAGATCTGCACGAGGCGCTCGGGCTGCGGGTAGGGCAGCGGCTTCAGGAGGATCCCCCGCACGACGCTGAAGATCGCGGCGTTGGCGCCGATCCCGAGGGCGAGCGTCAGCACCGCGACGGCCGTGAAGCCCGGGTTCTTGACGAGCCAGCGGAGGGCGTAGCGAAGGTCCTGGAGGAGTGTCGTCATCGGTTCTTCCTCTCGCGAAAAGTCCTCGCCGCCCGTCAGCTCATCCGGTAGCCGCTCTCCTTGAGCTCCTCCTCCGAGTGGAGCCGCTCCTCGCCCCGCTCCTCCTCGACGACGCGGCCGTCGAAGAGGTGGATCGTGCGGCCCGCGTGCTTGGCGAAGCGGGGGTCGTGCGTGACCATGCAGATGGTCGCGCCCGCGCGGTGGAGGTCCTGGAGCAGGTTCATGACGGCCTCGCCATTGACCGAGTCGAGGTTGCCGGTGGGCTCGTCGGCGAGCAGGATGAGCGGCGAGCCGGCGATCGCGCGGGCGACCGCGACGCGCTGCTGCTGGCCGCCCGACAGCTGCGACGGGAAGTGCTTCATGCGGTGCGCCATCCCGACCTTCTCGAGCGACTCCTGGACCCGCTTCTTGCGCTCGTGGGCCGGCATGCCCCGGTAGGTCAGGGGCAGCTCGACGTTCTCGTAGACCGAGAGGTCGCCGATCAGGTTGAAGCTCTGGAAGATGAAGCCGATCTCGCGGTTGCGGATGCGCGCCCGCTCGGAGAGCGTCAGCGATTCGGCCGGCTTTCCGTTGAGCGCGTACTTCCCGCTCGTGGGCGAGTCGAGCAGGCCCAGCAGCGACAGGAGCGTGGACTTGCCGCAGCCCGACGGGCCGGCGATCGAGACGTACTCGCCGTGCGCGATCTCGAGGTGCACGCCCGACAGCGCGTGGGTCTCGACCTCGTCGGTGAAAAAGACCTTCGTGACGCCGTCGAGCTTGATGACCGGTTGACCGTTGCCGTTGCTGCTCATTCCGCCTCCCTCCTGCTTCACTTCAGGCGCACTCTGTCGTACGCGTCCCACGCGCTCATGTCGGAAAGAATCACCTTGTCGCCGGGCTTGAGGCCCTCGAGGATCTCGACCGTGTTGACCGAGCTCTTTCCGAGGCGCACCTTCACGCGCGCCGCCTCGTCGCCGTCCTCGTTGACCCGGAAGAGCCCGACCTGGCTCTTCTCCTGGCCGAACGCGGGCCGGCCGACGTACAGGACGTCCTTCAGGCGGTCGAGCTCGATCGTGCCGTCGACCGAGAGGTCCGGCCGCGCGCCCTGGGGCAGCGCTTCCTCGAACGCGACGTCGACCGTGACGGTGCCGTTCTGCACGGCGGGATCGATGCGGGACACCTTGCCGGCGACGAGGCCGTTGCGGGTGTCGATCGAGGCCGGCTGCCCGATCTGGACGTCCTTGGCCTGGGTCTCGGCGATCTTGAGCTGGGCCTTGAGCTTCCGCGGCTCGGCGACCTTGGCGAGCGTCGTGCCCGGCTGCAGCTGCTGGCCGACCTGGACCGGAAGCTCCTGCAGGACGCCCGAGATCCCGGCGCGCACGTGCAGCGCGTCCTTCTGCGAGCGCTTCAGGGCGGCCAGGGCCTTGAGCGCCTCGACGTGGGCCTCCTGGACGGCGACCTGCGCGTGCGCGGCGTCGGCCACGCTGGCCACCCGCTTCTCCTCGATCGCGTTGCGCGTGGAGAGCTCCTCGGCCCGGACGCGCGAGAGCTTGACGGTGAGCTCGGCGATGAGGCCTTCCTTGTAGAGGCCCTCGTTCGTCGCGGCCTGCAGCTCGGCCTGGTGGAAGTCGGAGCGCACCGTGGCGGCGGCGGCCTGCTGGTCCATGACCTGGCGGTCGGCCTGCGCGCGCACGTTCAGCAGCTCCGCCTGCGCGGCGCGCAGCTGCGACTCGGCGTCGAGGGCGTCGCGCTCGAGAACGGGATTGGACATCTCGATCAGGATGGAGTCGGGCTTGACCGGGGCGCCCGGCAGGATCACCAGCCGCTCGACGCGCCCCTCCGTCGCCGAGGAGATGTACCGGATTTCCTCGGGGACGAGCGTCCCCGGACCGCGCACCTGCCGCAGCATGGGGCCGCGCTTGACCGTGTCCATCCAGATCGCGCTCTTGTCGACGGTCGGTGCGGCGGGCTTCAGGCGCGAGAGGCCCAGCGTGATGAGCAGGATCGCCGCCGCCGACCCGACGGCGATGACGATGCGCTTCCTCTTCTTCTTCTCGACGACGTCTTCGCGGATGATGTCCACGAGCTACGGACAAGGCGAGAAGCGTGCCAGGGCGGCTCTCCGTCAAGCCTCTGGAAACAAAGGAAATTCCCGGCCGACGGAGACCATCCCTGTGCGCCCCCGGGAAGCCGGTGTTCGGATTCGGACGCCTCCGGCGCGAAAGGGACAGGTGTAATTCCGATCTTGAGGGTCCGGGCGCCTTGTGGCACATCTCATGCTTCGACGAAAACGGAGCCCACGCGACCGTGGGAAGGAGACTCGAATGACGCGACGGGGAATCCCCATTTCCGCCGCCCGCCTCGGCGCGGCCGCTCTTGCTCTCTCCAGCCTGATCGCCGCACGCGGCGCCGACGGCCAGGTCGTGGTCGAATATCCCGTGACGACGCCTGCGAGCGCGCCCCAGGGCATCGCCTCCGGGTCCGACGGCAACCTCTGGTTCACCGAGGACGCGGCCAACCAGATCGGCCGGATCACGCCGGCCGGGGTCGTCACCGAGTTTCCGATCCCCACCCCCAACACCCTGCCGGTCGGCATCGCGGCCGGCTCGGACGGCGCCCTGTGGTTCACCGAGCGGAATGCCGGGCAAATCGGGCGCGTCGCGATCGATGGGACCGTGACGGAGTTTCCGATCACGACGGCGAGCGGCTACCCGTACTTCATCGCCGCCGGACCCGACGGAGCCCTGTGGTTCCCGGAGTACAACGGCGACCGGATCGGCCGCATCACGACCGCGGGCGTCGTGACCGAGTTTCCGGTTCCGACCGCGGGGAGCAAGCCCTTCGGCATCACGGCGGGCCCGGACGGCAACCTCTGGTTCACGGAAGACCTCGGCAACCAGGTCGGCCGCATCACCACGGCCGGCGTCGTGACGGAGTTTCCCCTGCCGACGGCGTCGAGCGGCCCCCAGGGCATCGTGACCGGTCCGGACGGCAATCTCTGGTTCACGGAGTACTTCGCCAACCAGATCGGCCGGATCACGCCGGCGGGCGTCGTCACCGAGTTTCCGATTCCGACGCCGGCGAGCCTGCCGATCGGCATCGCCTCGGGGCCCGACGGCAACCTCTGGTTCACCGAGAGCGCGACGGCCCAGGTCGCCCGGATCACGCCGGCGGGCGTCGTCACCGAGTTCCCGACCCCCACGGCCGCGAGCGCGCCCAACGGCATCGTGGTCGGCCCCGACGGCAACGTCTGGTTCGTCGAGAAGGCCGCGGACAACGTCGCCTTCATCACGACGGGCCCGACGACCCCCCTGCCGATGGCGGTGGACGCTCACGCGGCCGCCGGAAGCATCTCCAACCTCAACGGCGTTCTCGAGCCGGGGGAGACGGTCCAGGTCGCGCCGTCGTGGAAGAACACCCTCGCGACCCCGCAGAGCCTGACCGGGGCGGCCTCGAACCTGACCGGGCCCGCGGGGCCCACCTACACGCTCGACGACGGGACCGCCGACTACGGGAGCGTCGGCGGCGGCGCGGCCAGCGACTGCAACGGCGCCACGGGCGACTGCTACCTGATGACCGTGGCGGGCCCGAGGCCGTCGGCGCACTGGGACGCCGTCTTCACCGAGACGCTGAGCCCGGGCTCGCTCGTCCGGGGCTGGACCCTCCACGTCGGCGAGAGCTTTCCCGACGTGCCGACGACCCATCCCTTCTACGCCTTCGTCGAGAACCTGTTTCACAACGGCGTCACGGGGGGCTGCGGCAGCGGAGACTACTGCCCGGCCGGGTCCGTGACGCGGGCGCAGATGGCGGTGTTCCTCCTGAAGGGCAAGCTCGGGGCCGCGGAGATACCCCCTCCCGCGACCGGGACCGTGTTCAACGACGTCGGCGCCGGCGACTTCGCCGCCGCGTGGATCGAGCAGCTCGCCGGGTTCCAGATCACCGGGGGCTGCGGGGGCGGCAACTACTGTCCGAACAACCCGGTGACCCGGGCCCAGATGGCGGTGTTTCTCCTGAAGTCCCAGCACGGTTCGGCGTATGCGCCGCCCGCTTGCACCGGGATTTTCGCCGACGTCCCGTGCCCGAGCGGATTCGCCAACTGGATCGAGCAGCTGGCGGCCGAGGGGATCACGGGAGGATGCGGGGGCGGCAACTACTGTCCCAACAGCCCCAACACCCGCGGCCAGATAGCGGTCTTCCTCGTGAAGACCTTTTCGCTTTCGCTCTACGGGCCGTAGGCGGCTCGCGCCGCGCCCCGCCGGCTAGGGGGACGTCGCCGCGACGCCGTCCAGGGTGGCGGTGCAGAGGACCGGGTCGTTGTGGCTCGTCACGGCGAGGCCGACGTAGACGTTGGCCGCCATCGGAATCGTGTCCGAGCCGACCAGCGTCCACGTGACGCCGTCGGGGGAGCTGTAGCCGGTGAGCGTGCTTCCATTGCGGACGATCTTGACCCAGGACGGCGCGGTGGAGAGCGCTCCGGCCGTGTGCGTGCTCACGCCTCCGGTCGCCACGCGGCGCTGGAAGGCCAGGCCGTTGCCGGAGGTGAGGACCATCATCGCGTGCTTCGAGCCGGCGGTCAGCGTTTCCCGGATCATGACGCCCGCCTTGGCCCAGGGATCGGTGTTCTGGACCCCGGAGACGCGCGCGACGACCGTCGCGTTGCCGCTCACGGGCTGGTAGACGAAGTGGAACTTGTCGGCCAGGTCCCAGATGTCCGCGCCGGCCCCGGCGACCGAGAAGGTCCCGGCGGTGAAGCTCGAGTAGCCGGCGGCCGCGGGGCCGCCGATGTCCTGCTCGAGCCAGGGCGCGGGCGGAGGCTGGACGACGGTGACCGTGACCGGGCTCGATGAGAAGACCGCCCCGAGGCTGTCGGTCGCCTGGGCCGTGACGTTGTAGACGCCGGGCGCGACGCCGCTCCAGGAGAACGCGTACGGCGGGGCCGTGCTCGAGCCGATCGCCGCCGCGCCGTTGAAGTAGTCGACCCGCGTGATGGACGCGCCGGGATCCGACGCGGCCGCGGCGAGCGGAACCGTGGCCGGCGCGACGAAAGCGGCTCCGGCCGCGGGGCTCGTCAGGCGGACGCTCCGCGGCAGGGCGACAGCGTCGATCGTGGCCGTGCAGAGCGCGGCGTTGTTGTGGCTGGTCAGCGCCAGGCCGACGAAGACGTTGGACGCCATGACGACCGTGTCCGAGCCCACCACCGTCCACGCGACGCCGTCGGGCGAGCTGTATCCCGTGAAGGTGTTGCCGGCGCGGACGAGCTTGACCCAGTACGGCGCCGCGACCGCCGCGCCGGGAGTGTGAGACGTGACGCCCCCGGCGACGAGGCGTCGCTGGAAGGCCAGCCCGTTGCCCGGGGTCAGGACCATCATGGCCTGGGCGGAGCTCGGGTCGAGCGTCTCGCGGATCATCACCCCGGCCTTGGCCCACGGGTTCGTGTTCTGGATGCTGCCGACGCGAGCCACGATCGTTCCGTCGCCGGTCAGCGGCTGCGACAGGTAGTGGAACTGGTCGGCCGTGTCTTCGATGTCGACGCCCGAGGCCGTCAGCGTGAAGACGCCTCCGGAGAACGTCGCGCTTCCCGGAAGGGCGACCGCGCCGACGTCTCGATCCGCGAGCGGGGGAGCGATTCCCCCGACCGGCGTGGGGGTGGGCGTGCCGACGACGGGGGGCGTCGGCGTGGCCGTCGCGGTCGGGGTCCCGGTCGGCGTCCGCGACGGCGTTGCGGTCGGGGTCGGCGTGCCCGTGGCGGCCGGAGTCGGCGTGCCGGTCGCCGTGCGCGTCGGCGTGGGCGTCGACGTGGGGGACGGCGAGGGCGTCGCGCTGGCCGTCGGCGTGCGGCTGGCCGTGGCGGTGGGCGTCGACGTCAGCGTCGAGACGGGCGTCGGCGTCCGGGTGGGCGTCGGGCTCGCCGTCCCGGTCGCCGTGGGCGTCGCGGAGGCCGTCGGCGTCGACGTTTGCGTCGGTGTTACGGTCGCGCTCGGCGTTGCCGTCGCGCTCGGAAGGCTCGTTGCCGTCAGTGTCGGGGTCGCCGTCGGCGACGCGGTGGCAGTGCGCGTGGCGGTCGGCGAAGCCGTGGCGGTCGGCGTCGCGGTGGCGCTCGGCGTCGGCGTCCGGGTCGCCGTCGGCGGGTTCGTGGCGGTCGATGTCGGCGTGGCGGTGGCCGAAGCCGTGGCGGTCGGCGTGCGCGAGGCGGTCGCCGTCGGAGTCTGCGTGGGCGTCGCGGTGCGCGTCGGCGTCGCGGTCGCCGTCGGCGTGCTCGTCGCCGCGGCCGTCGGCGTCGCGGTCGCCGTGGGCGTCCGGGTCGCGGTGGAGGTCGCCGTGGGCGTCCGGGTCGGCGTGGGGGTGGCCGATCCGGTCGACGTGATCG
Source organism: Thermoanaerobaculia bacterium (assembly GCA_041912555.1). GTDB lineage: Bacteria > Acidobacteriota > Thermoanaerobaculia > UBA5066 > Gp7-AA6 > DAHUXD01. The sequence goes on along the minus strand of JAYRMU010000005.1, from coordinate 78,199 downwards.
CGACCCCGTCGAGGGTGGCCGTGCCGAGGGCGGCGTTGTTGTGACTGGTCATCGCCAGCCCGACCAGCACGCTGGCCGCCATGGGGACCGTGTCCGAGCCGACGAGGGTCCACGCGACACCGTCCGGCGAGCTGAAGCCCGTGAAGGTGTTGCCGGTGCGGACGAGCTTGACCCAGTAGGGCGCGGCGGCGAGGGCACCGGCCGTGTGGACGCTGATGGCGCCCGTCGTCAGACGGCGCTGGAACGCGAGGCCGTTGCCGGACGTCTCGACCATCATCGCGTGGGTCGAGTTGGGCGCGAGCGTCTCGCGAATCATGACGCCGGCCTTGGCCCACGGGTCCGTGTTCTGGACGCCCGCGACGCGCGCGACGATCGTTCCGTCGCCGTTGAGCGGCTGGTACACGTAGTGGAACTGGTCCGCGGTGTCCCAGATGTCGGTGCCCGAGGAGAGCAGCGTGAAGACGCCCCCGGCCAGGGTCGCGCTTCCGGGAAGAGCCACGGCGCCCACGTCCTGCTGGAGCCAGGGAGGCGGCAGGACCTGGGGGTTCACCGTGATCGGAACCGGGCTCGAGACGCCCACGCCTCCGAGGTTGTCGGTGGCGCGCGCCGTCAGCGTGTAGCTTCCCGCCGGCACGGACGACCAGTCGTAGGTGAACGGAGGGCCGGACGTGTCGGAGGACAGGAGCGTGGCGCCGTTGTAGAAGTCCACGCGGGCGACCGTGCCGTCCTGGTCCGCCGCCGTCGCGGCGATCGAGACGAGGGCCGGCGCCGTGAAGACCGCCCCCGGCGCGGGCGCGGTGATCGAGACGGTCGGCAGTTTGTTGAGCGCGCCGCCGGTCACGGCCACGCCGTCGATCGCGGCCGTGCCGAGGAGGGCGTTGTTGTGGCTCGTCAGGGGCAGCCCGACGAGCGCCGTGGCGCTCATGGGGATCGTGTCCGATCCGACGAGGGTCCAGGCGACGCCGTCGGGCGAGCTGAATCCCGTGAAGGTGTTGCCCGTGCGGACGAGCTTGACCCAGTACGGCGCCGCGACGAGGGCGCCCGCCGTGTGGACGCTCAGACCGCCGGTCGTCAGCCGCCGCTGAAAGGCAAGGCCGTTGCCGGGCGTGACCGCCATCGTCGCGTGGGTCGAATTGGCCGCGAGGGTCTCGCGAATCATGACCCCGGCCTTGGCCCACGGATCGGTGTTCTGGAGGCTGGCGACCCGCGCCACGATGGTGACGTCGCCGCTGATCGGCTGGTAGACGTAGTGGAACTGGTCCGCCGCGTCCCAGATGTCGGCGCCCGAGCCCGAGAGCGTGAAGGTGCCTCCGGCGTAGCTCGCGCCGCCGGGCAGCGCGACCGCGCCGACGTCCTGGTCGAGCCACGGCGCAGGCGGGCCGCCCGCCGTCGAGAACGACGCGGTGTACGTTGCCGGACTGGCCGGCGCGGTGATGACGTGGCTCTCGGCGCCCCCGTCCGACCATGAGGAAAACTGGAGCGAACCCTGCGGCGAGGGCGCGTTGGCCGTGTTGGCCGAGTTGACGATCACGGTGTGGACGAAGGGGGCGGTGCCCGAGAAGGTCCCGACGCTCAACGCGAGCCCGGACGGGCTCGTCTGGAAGGTCAGATCCACGGTCTGCGGGTTGAGGTTGAGGCTGGTGGTGCCGACGAGCCCGGCGGAGTCGGTCGCGGACAGCTGCAGCTCGAGGTACGACGGGTACTCGTGGTCGGGCGCGGGGAAGGAACCGCTCGCCACCCCGGCGAAGGACTGGTACGGGTGCGTGTGACAGTTGGACGGGCAGTGGTGGATGATGACCGACCAGGCCAGCGCGCTCGGCGGCAGCACGCCGTCCTGCGGATCGGTCGCCTGGCCCGAAAAGGCGATGACGTCTCCGACCTTCCAGGGAATCGTCCCCGAGGGCGTCAGGATGGTCGGCGTCGGCGGTGACACGCCGACCGCGACGGTGATCGGAGGGCTCGTCGCGGAAGCGCCGCGCTGGTCCGTCACCTTCAGGCGGGCGGTGTACCCGCCGGCCGTCGGGTAGACGAAGGTGGGCGCGACCGCCGTGGAGTCGTTGAACTGGCCGTCGCCGTCGAGGTCCCAGGCGTACGTGAGCGTGTCTCCCGGCTGCGCCGGCGTCGAGCCGCTCCCGTCGAAGCTCACCGTGAGGGGCGCGGGTCCGGCCGTCGGCGTGGTCGCCACCGCGACCGCGTTCAGGCCGTAGACGAACCGCGTGACCTTGCCGCCGTTGAAGTCCACGTAGTAGAGGTTCCCGTCCGGCCCGATCTCGAGGTGCACGGGCCCTCCGCCCGTCGACGACGAGAAGCCGGCGACGTTGGAGGGGTTCGGGTTCCCCGACCCGTCGGGAAACATGACCCAGACGCACGAGCGCGAGTTGTCCGCGAAGAAGAGCGCGTTGTTGTAGGCGGAGGGGTAGTTGCTCGTGCCCTGGTAGAAGGCCAGTCCGGCGATCGCGGAGCTGCCCGTCGGGCAGCCGTCCGTGGGCACGACGTGGTTGGCGTGGTTGTAGGTGAAGAACGGCGCGGTGACCGTCTGCGGCACCTGCGCGTAGAGCGTCTCGCAGATCGCCAGGTTGTCGGCGTCGAAGCCGGGCATGTGGCCGGCGCCCTCGTAGCACGGCCAGCCGAAATTCTGGCCGACCGTCGGATCGGGGAGGTGGTCGATTTCCTCCCAGGTGTTCGCGCCCACGTCCCCGATCCAGAGGTCGTTGGTTCCGGGGCGGATCGTGAAACGGAACGGGTTGCGGAAGCCCCAGGCCACGATGCGCTGCTCGTTGACGTCGCCCGAGGCGGAGAACGGGTTGCCGGGGGCTCCGGCCCCGGTGGCCGGGTCGATGCGCAGGATCGAGCCGTTGAGCACGCGCGGCTCGCCGAGCGCCCTCAGGTGCGACTGGCTCCGCAGGGATCCGCCCTCCGCCGACGGCGGAGTCTGGGTCCCGCCCACGGGGACGGGCGGGTCGCCGCACGGGTTGCGGGGGGTGGGGGGAGGATTCGGCGGAATCGACGCCGTTCCTCCCCATTGTCCGTAGTCGTCGTTGTTGAAGTTCGCGCCCTCGCCCGCGCTGACGTAGAGGTAGCCGTCGGCGCCGAAGTTGAGGGTCCCGATCGAGTGGCTGGGAAACTGCTGGCACCAGTCGTTGATGATCGGCGCCTCGCTCGCCGTCCAGTCGCTGCCCACCGCGGTCAGGCGCGACAGCCTCCCGCTGATGACGCAGCCGTCGGTCGTCGCGCCGGGCGGGCTCGGGCACCCGTCCGCCGTCCCGTCGCCGGGGCCCCACTTCGGCGGCGTGCCGCCGATGGGCGCGTCGTACGAGTAGAGGACGTACACGAAGTGGTTGCTCGCGAAGTTCGGGTCGATCGCGAGCCCGAGCAGGCCGCGGTCCCAGAAGTTGTGGACCTCGGTGCGCAGGTCCGCGACGACGGTGGAGGTGTTCGTCGTCAGGTTCGGGAACATCTTGATGAGGCCGCTCTTCTCGGCGACGAGGACGCGGCCGTCGGGCAGGAAGCGCACGACGGTCGGGTTCGTCAGCCCGGTGAAGACCGCGGTCTCGGAGAAGCCCGGCTGCTGGAGCGTGGTCGCCGCGGCCGCGGCCGGAAGGACCGCGAGACCGACCAGCATCGCCCGGCGGGCCGCGCGGAGAAGCTCGCCCCACGCGCGCAGGCCCTGGGCCTGGATTCCTCTCATCGTGATCGGCGGATTCTATTTCACGCGGGCGGGACGGGCGAGCTTTGACGATTTCCCGACAATTCGAGGGTCCCGGTGCCCGGGGTTACACTACCCGGAGGGGCCTCGGGCGATGCAAAGGGCTGAAGACAAAAAGGTAAGGCTCTGCCTCGCCGCCGCCGTCCTCCTGACGGTCATCGGCGCGGTGCGGATCGTCTCGGCCGCGTCGGCCTACTGGGAGACGGCGGACGAGACGTTTCACGTCGCGTGCGGCATGTGGTGGCTCGACGGCCGTTACCCGGAAACCTGCATCGATCATGCGCCGCTCGCGCGCGTCGCCGGCGCTCTGCCCCTGTACCTCCGCGGAGTGCGCCCCGCGGACTATTCCACCAAGGCCGTCTACGAGGGGACGGCCGTCCTGCGGGAGTTCGGCGGCTACGAGCGCAACCTCGCGATCGCCCGACTCGGGATCCTCCCGTTCTTCGTGATCGCCTCCCTCGTCGTCTGGCTCTGGACCCGGCGCCTCTTCGACGAGGCGACTGCCCTTGCCGCGGTTTTCCTCTTCCAGGGACTGCCCCCGATCCTCGCTCACTCCGGCCTCGTGACGACGGACATGGCCTTGACCGCGATGCTCCCGCTCGCCCTGTACGCGCTGGTTCTCTGGCTCGAGTCGCCCACGCTCGGGCGCAGCGCTCTTCTCGGATCGTCGTTCGCGCTTTCCGTTCTGTCCAAGCACTCGGCGCTGCCGTACTTCGGTGTCGGCGCCGTCCTGGTCGTCGCGGCCTGGGCCGTCTCGGGATGGCGACGGGGCACATGGAGCTGGCGCGGGCTGCGCGCGCGGATGGGCCCCTGCGTGCTCGGCGCGGGCGTCGCGTTCCTGGTCGTCTGGGCGGGATACCGCTTCAGCCTCGCGCCCCTGTCCCGCCCGGCGTACCGGCCGCACACGGCGATGAGCCGGCTCCTGCACGTCGACGGCCTGCTCCGCCGCAGCCCGGCCCTCCAGGAGGCCTTCGATCGGGTTCTCGAGATGCCGGTGCCGGCGGCCGACCTCGCACAGGGCATCTCGAAGGTCGCGTACCGCGACGGCGTTCACGGGCGCTGGTCCTATTTCATGGGCGAGGTCGGCGAGCTCGGCTGGCGGCTCTTCTTCCCGGCGCTGATCTTCTTCAAGACGCCCATCGCGTTTCTCCTGCTGATGGCGGGCGGCCTCGCCGTGTTCTGGCCGAAAACGCGCCGTCCCGCCTGGGAGAGGCTGGCGCCGCTCTTCGGAGTCGCCGGGATCCTCGCGATCGCCATTCCCGCGAGGATCAACATCGGCGTCCGACACGTCCTGCCGGTCTATCCCTTCCTGGCGATCTTCGCGGGCGTGGGGCTCGTCGCGCTGCTGCGGGCGACGCGCTGGCGCGCGGCGGCGCGCGGCCTGGCCCTTGTCCTGGCGGCGTGGTTCGTGGTCTCGCCGGCCGTGGCGCATCCCGACTACCTTCCGTACTTCAACGAGCTCGCGGGCCCCGAGCCCGCGCACATCGCCGTCGACTCGGACGTCGACTGGAACCAGGACCTCAAGCGGTTGATGGCCCGCATGCGCGAGAGCGGCGCGGAGACGGTCTACGTCCACTGCAACGGGTGCTGGTTCCTGACGCTGCCGGGGCTCCCGAAGCTGCCCGGCATGCCTCCGGACGTCCGGCTCCTCCAGCCGTACCAGCCGGTGGAGGGATGGGTCGCGGTCAGCGAATGGAGCGCCCGTGTGCGCATCGCGTGGGAGCGCATCGTGGCGGGACGCGAAGACGGGGCCTTCGACTGGCTCGATCGCTACCCCTGGGTGCGGGTCGGGACGTCGCTCCGCCTGTACCAGGTGCCGCCGAAGAGCTGACGGCCCGCGGGCGTCCGCCGCGCGCTACTTCGCGCGCCAGGGGGTCGGCGCGCCCTTCGGCGCCACGGAGGCGGCGTAGTCGGCCATCATCCGCACGCGCTCGGCCGTGGTGTACGGGCCGGTCCAGCAGTGCGGCTCCCGGGGGCCGTACGTGATCGAGCCGCCCCAGGCGGGAGAGTCCGTCGTCTTCAGGTACGCCTCGAGCAGGTGGACGGCGTCGTTCAGGTAGTACGTGTCCATGTCGCCCGTCCAGATGTGGATCTTGCCGGCGAGCTTCGGCCCGATGTCCTTCCAGCGGCGCTGCAGGTACGCGTTCAGGTCCGTATGTTCCTTCCAGTACGCGGCCACGCCGTGGTCGATCGCGCCCGTCGCGGGATCGAGGAGCGGCTGAAAGTAGCCGTTGGCGCCGACCGGACCGTAGACGGCCTGCCAGCAGTCCCAGTCCTCGCCGGAGCGTCCGCCCGTGCCCATCGCCGCCTCGTACTTGAGCTGTTCGCGCATCGTCGAGAGAACGAGGCCGTCGGGCTGCCGCTCGCCGGAGATGGGGGTCTTGCGCCACTCGTCCTTGCGGTACCACGCGTTGTCCCAGTCGTAGATGTTGACGAGCTCGAAGTAGTGGAAGTCCACGGGGTCGGGGCAGTAGGAAAAGGTCCCGCCGAAATAGTCCGGGTAGAAGATCTGGAGGGCGAGCGACTCCCATCCGCCCGTCGAGCCGCCCGAGAGAATGCGCGCCCACGGTTCCGGGATCGCGCGGAAGTGCTGCTCGATGTACGGAATCAGCTCCTGCGTGATGGCCGTGCCGTAGGGGCCCATGTTGGGGGAGTCGATGGCGTACGAGTCGTCGTAGTAAGGGGTCGGATGCTGGAACGTCACGAAGAGCATCCGCGGATATCCGTCCGAGAGCCACGCCTTCGAGAAGTCTTCCTGGCGGCGCGCGCGCGCCTTCTCGCGTTCGGTCGCGTTCGGCCCCACCTCGGCCTTCTCGCCGAAGCCGCCCGGCGGCTGCGTCGAGAAGTGGCCCTGCTCGTAGTTGACCGGATAGCGCACCGCCGTGTCGCGGTCGTAGTTCTTCGGGAGAAGGATCGTCGCCCCGACGAAGATCGGCTGGCCCCAGAACCTGGAGAGCAGCGGGCTCTGAAAGCGCACGTGCTTGACGTACGGCGTGTCGGGCGGCACCTCGATGGGCGGGATCCTGTGATCGAGCACCAGGCGCACCGTGTCGGCGGCTCCGGGATCGAGGTGCACCCTTCGCGGCTCGCTGTAGAGGTTTCCCGGCGAAACCGGGAAGTTCTGCCCCTCCCACTGGTCCATGTGGAGCTTGACGACGTGTCCGTCGGAGCGGTGAAACGTCGTGTACACGTTCAGCATCCCCTGGACGACGTAGTCGCCGGCGGGAAGGTCCGCCAGCCGTTCCACCGGATAGCCGACGGAGCGGCCGTCCACGACCGCCTGCTGGCCCGGCTTCAGGCCGTCGACGTCCTCGCCGAAGAAGGGGGTCGATGCATACTGCCCGCCGTTCTTCCCGAACTGCAGGCGCGGTTCCGGATCGGGCTTCCGGGTCACGATCACGAAGACGCGCCCGTCGGCCGCCTCGCTCCGCACGCTCGATGGGAAGGACAGCTCGAAGCGAAGCCGGGCCGCACCCTGCTGGGCCGAAACGGGGGAGGAGGGGGACAGGAGAAGGATCGAAAGAAAGCCGATAGAGTGGGCAGATATCCTAATAAAATTAGGAGTTTTCATTAATATTCCTTATTTTATTAAGTTACGAAGCCCGGCCGCCTTGACCGTGTTCTCCAGCAACATCGCGACGGTCAGCGGGCCGACCCCGCCGGGAACGGGCGTGATCCATCCGGCCGCCGGCGCGACGTCGTCGTAGTCGACGTCGCCCACGAGCACCCGTCCCTTCGACTCGAGCGCGGCGCGGATCCGCGGCGAACGCCTCAGCCCTTCCGGAGCCTCGCCGAGCGTCGTCACGCGGTTGATCCCGACGTCCACGACCGCGGCGCCGTCCTTGACGAACTCGCGGGTCACGAACCCCGGCCTCCCGATCGCGGCCACCAGGATGTCCGCCTCGCGGCAGACGGCCGGCAGGTCGCGCGTCTTCGAATGGCAGATGGTCACCGTCGCGTCGCGCGCCGTCAGCAGGGCCGCGATCGGCTTGCCCACGATGTCGCTGCGTCCGAGCACGACGGCCCGCCGCCCCTTCGGAGAGATGTCGTAGGTCGCCAGCAGCTCCATGATCCCCGCGGGCGTGCAGGGGACGAACCGGGGGCGTCCCTGGTGCAGCAGCCCGACGTTCTCGGGGTGGAAGCCGTCCACGTCCTTCAGGGGATGCACCGAGTCGAGCACGCGGCTCTGGTCGTGCCCGGCCGGCAGGGGCAGCTGGACCAGGATCCCGTCGACCTCGCGGTCCGCGTTCGCGCGGGCGACCTCGGCGAGCAGCTCGGCCGGGCCGAGGTCGGCCGGCAGCCGCACCGTCTCCGCTCGAATTCCGGCTTCCGTCGCCGCCTTGGCCTTCGAGGAGACGTAGGCCTGCGAAGCGGGATTTTCGCCGACCAGCAGGACGCGGAGGAAGGGCGCGGTGCCCGTCGCGGCGATCCGGGCGGCGGCGTCCCGGGCACGGTCGCGGATCGCCCGGGCGACGGCGGCGCCGTCGAGCAGGACCGAGGAGTTCGGCGTCGGGGTCATGGGGGGAAGAATATCGGAAGAAGGCGGCGGCCCCCGGGCTCGCCTCTCGGCGGCCGGCGCTGCGTTATGCTCGACGAAAGAAAACCGCCGATGTCGGATCAGAACGCAAAGAGGGCGCCGGGCCTGCTCGTGGGGGCGGTTGTGGCCCTCTTCATCGCCGCGACGCTGGCCCTCGGCGCGTGGTGGGGATTCCCTGTACAGGACGACACCTACGCGCTCCGGCTCCTGCGGCTCGGGGGGGTGCAGCAGATTTTCGCCCAGCATCCGGACCGGCCGATCAGCGGGTTTCTGGTGGCCACCTCGATGCGGTTCGGGGGCGAGCACAGGGTCCTCTACATCGCGCTGCTCCTCGCGTTCTGGGGGGTGCTCGTGCTCCAGGCCGTGCGCCTGTGGACACGTTTGTTCCCGGAGTGGACGCAGGCGTGGCCCGCCATCGCGCTGGGGACCGCGTCGCCGGTGCTCGTGTGCGTCCAGTTCACGACGGTCTCGACCCTGTTTCCCTGCGTGCTTCCCGTCGTCCTGATCCTGGCGGGGCTGCTCCTCCTGCTGGCGCGGTCCGACGCGGGGAGTGGAGCGCCGCTCCGCGCGGCGGCGGTCCTCCTTGCGGCGGCGGCGGCGATGGTCAGCGAGTACGCCCTCGCGGCGGCCGCGGCTTCCGCGGTCCTGCTTCTCGTCCTCGGGCGCTGGCGGGGAGCGGCGACGCTGCTCGCGGGCGTGGCGGCGGGCCATGCGGTCTTCCGCTCGATCAGCGACGTCACCGTGCGCAGGGCGACGAACCCCGCCGTGCAGATCGCCGCGCTCGCGACCCGGCCCTGGTCGCGCCCGTTCCGGGTCGTCGCAGCGACCTGGTACGGCGTGGTGGGGTCGTGGGGCCAGGCGGCGTCCGCGTTCCAGGTGGACTTCGGCTCGAAATCGACGCTGGTGGCCGCCCTGGCGGCCCTGATCGTCGCAGCCTGCGCGGCGTCGCTGCGCGGCGAGCCCGCCCGGGAGGCCGACCCGGCGGGCCGGCGCCTGCTCGCGGTGATCGCGGCGGTCGCGGCCGGCGTTGCCCCGGCCGTCGTCATCCAGGGCTGGCCCTTCACACGCGTCTACGAGACCCGGTTCTTTCTCCCGGTGCTCGCCTTCGCCGTGTGCGGGACGATGGCGGCGGTCCTGTCCCTCTCGAGGCCCCGGTTCCTGGTCCTGGTGGTGTTCGCCGTGTCGTTCGTCGCGGCCGATCGCCTCGTTCTCGGCGCCTTCGCGGAGAAGAGGCTGCAGACGGACCTCGAACGCTTCGGAAAGCTCCTGAAGCCGGTGGTCGAGTCCGAGCCCGGGCTCGTGGTTCTCGTGTCCCCCGACCGGTCCGGGATCTCGGGAGAAGAGCAGATGGCCAAGGCGACCGAGCGCTGGGGTTTCCCCGCCGCCGGCCGGCTCTGGATCATGCGGCCCGACGAGGCCGCGTTCGTCCTCGGGACGCGGATCGCCTGCCCGGATCTTTCGACTCTCCGGCTGCGGCCCGAGATCCGCTGGCCGCGCACCACGGAGGCGATCAGCTCCGTGCTGTGGGACTCCTCGGCGACCTCGGACCCGGACCCCGAGCCCTATTTCCGAAGCTGTCCGGCGCGCTGAGGCGTCGCGCGGGCCGGGGATCAGGGAGCGCGGAACCCGCCTCCCGTCGAGCCCGCGGCCGCCGCCATTCCCATGACGCAGGCGAGCGTCGCGGGAATCGCCGGAATCGACATGTTGTACTCGACGAGTCCGTGGAGGGTCAGCGAAAGCAGCGCCCCGATTCCCGCCAGCACGTACGCGCTCTCTTCCCGGTGCTTCTGGGAGTGCCAGAGCCGCAGGAGGAGAACGAAGAGCGAGACGTAGAGAACGGCTCCGAAAAGAGCGCCGACCGCGCCGCCGGTCACGAGCAGCTGGAGCGGGTCCGAGTGGGCCTGCTCGACCAGGAAGTTCAGCTCCCGCGGCTGGACCCGGCGGAACGCATCCGCGAACGAGCCGAGGCCCGAGCCGACCCAGGGAAATTCCTTCCAGGCGGCCAGGGAGGTCGTCCACAGCTCGAGGCGCGTTCCGCCGCGGAACTCGCGGGCGTCGGAGGCGATGAAGCGCTGCAGCGGGACGCGTCCCGCCACGAGGGCGACGAGCAGGAGGCCGGCGGCGACGGCGAGGCCTCCGCGCCACGCGCGCCGCCGATGAGCCCTCGGATGGAGCGAGGCGGTCACGAGGAGGGCCACCGTGGTCAGCGTCGCCGCGGCGATGGCTCCCCGGGACTGCGTCAGGGCGATGCCGACCGCGACGACCGCCCAGAGAACGACCCGGCCGGCCAGGGGCAGGAGCCGGTCTTCGACGCGTTCCGCGCGATCGGTCGCGGCGCTCGCCCGGTCGGCGTTGAGCAGGACCTCCGCCCACAGGACGCCGAAGGCGACGGCGAGCGCGATCTCCAGCTCTCCGCCGAAATGGTCCGGGTTCGCGAAGGTGCCGTGGAGCCGTGCCTCCCCGATCTGGAGCGACCCGGCGATCGCCACGTGCAGGCCGGCGGCGCCGAGCAGCACCGCGGCAAAGACCCGTCGCCGGGCCCTCGTGCCGAGCAGTCGCTCGGAGGCCAGGAAGAGCGCGAGGTAGGCGAGCGCGAGGCGGATCGCGCCCTCGGTCTCGAAGGGGGCGATCGAAACCCGCGCCGGCGGCGCCGGGCGGCCGAAGAGGCCCAGGAGCTCGCCGGTTTCATGGTAAATTTTTGCACTGACCGGGGAAATCCGAGCAATCAGCGGGTCGGGCAACGGGACCAGCTGCAACGCGCCGAGAGCCGCGATCGCGACCATCGCGAGGACGGGCACGGCGGGCACGGCCGGGTCCCGGGTGCGCGCGCGGGACAGGAAGGTCGCGATGGCGATCAGGAAGGCGGAGAGCTCGATGAGCAGGCGACCGGCCGGAAGGACGCCGCCCCTCGGAAGCGGAGCGACGGCGACGAACACGAGCAGGCCCGCGAAGGCCAGCCGCTCGATGCGGTCGGTCCCGGGCGAGAAGGCCTCGCCCAGGCTCGGAGCGAACCGTTGAAGAAACCGTCGCAATCGCTGCTCCTTGTCGCGGCGCTGATGATGACATCCCTCGGCGCGGCGCGAGGCGATGAATTCTACGAAACGCGCCTTCGCGCGGGCGAGGCGTCCTACCAGGAAAAGCGCTGGCCCGACGCGATCGACAACCTCCGGATCGCGGCCTTCGGCCTGCTCGAGAACCCCGGTCTCGAGGCGGAGGCGCTGGCGTACCTCGCGCTCGCCCAGTCCGCGGCGGGCCGGGCCGCGGACGTGGACGCGACGCTCGCCCGGTTTCTCGAGGTCGAGCGCCGGTTCGCTCCCTACGCCCACATCAAGCTGGACCCTGCGGCGAGCGCGGACTTTCGGACGCTCCTGCTGCGCCGCGTGGCGCAGGCCACCCTGCTGGCCTACCCTGGGCTGGCGGGTCTCGTCGAGACCGAGGAGCAGAAGATCGGGAAGCTGCCTCCGAAGGACCGGGTGAAGGCGTACGAGGCCGCGTCCCGCCGGGAGCCGAAGAACCCCGTCTGGTACGTGGACCTCGCCCGCGAGGCGGCTGCGGCCGACGACCAGAAAGCCGTGATCCTCTGGGCCGGCAAGGCGATCGAGCTCGACCCGGCCGGGGTGGAATCGCGGGCCCTCCGGGGGCATGCTTTCGTGCTCAAGGGCGACTGGGCGGCCGCCCGCGCGGACCTCGACGCGATCCCCGCGGCCGAGCGCGGGACTCGGCCCGTCGTCCTCGCCGACCGCTTCGTCTGTCTCGTCGAGCTCAGGGACTGGGGACCGGCCACGGAGGCGGCGGGAGCCGTGCCGCAGAGCCAGGCGGTCCGGCCCGACGTCCAGCGGGCCCGCCAGAAGCTGGCGGCCCAGCAGCCGGCCCCGAAATGAGCGCGGCGGGCCCTGCGCCCGCCACATTCTGAGCAAACCCCGCCCTTCTTGGCCTACAATTCCCTTTCTGCCATGAAGATGCTTGCGGGGCGCCACCGGGGGGGCCTGAGGCGGAGCGTGTTCGCCGCGCTCCTGCTTTTGCCGTGCGCCGCGCTGGCCCAGCTGACCAACGACGAGGTTCCGATCGAGCGGACCGTTCCTCCCAAGGAGCAGATCGAGTCCGAAATGCAGAGCCGCTTCCGACTCGGACCGGTCCGTCTGCTCCCGCAGCTTTCCCTCGTCGGGCCCACTTACGACAACAATGTCCTCGGGGCGAGCGGGATCGAGCCGCGCGTGACCGATTGGACCGTCACGGTCAGCGCGGGACTTGGCGTCCTGATCCCCTTCAGCAAGAAGGTCTTTCTCAAGGGCACACTCTTTCCGCAGTACATCTACTACGACCGTCTGACGGATCGCCGCCAGTGGGGCGGCTCCTACGGCGGGACCCTCTACGGCTTCTTCAACCACCTCTCGTTCGAGGCGGACTACCTGGACCAGAGGACGCCGCAGTATCCGAACAGCGAAATCCAGACGCAGGTCCTCGGCGACACGCACGGCGGCAACCTGAAGCTCGAGGTGGACCTCGGGGGGCCGTGGTCGGTGTACGCCAACGGGGAATACCAGGAGATCCAGTACCGGCCCCTGGGGGCCCCGCCGCCGGTGATCGACGGCGTCCTCTCGCAGCTCAACCGCAACGAGGGGGCGGTCCGGGGAGGGCTGCGGTACCGGCTCACGTCCTACTTCTTCGTCGGCGTCGGGGGCGAGGCCACGCGCACGAAGTTCACGGACGACCCCCTTCGCGGCGACAACGAGACCACCGCGGCCATCGCCACGGTTCACTACGACCGGCCCCGGCTGTTCGTGAACTTCAGCGGCGGGTACCGGATCGGCCGCCCCATCAACGGCTCGACCTTTCCCGAGTTCTCGACCTTCACGGGCTCCGGTTACATCACCTACGAGCTCATCCCGCACCTCGACCTGAACGTCTACGGCCAGCGGGGCATCGAGTACGGCGTCTTCCCCGACAATCCGTACTACTTCGGCTCGCTCGCCGGCGGAGGCCTGACCGTCCACATCGGCCAGAGGGTCTCGGTCAACGGGTACGGCGGGTACGGCGAGAACAACTACCCCGTTCCCCTCGCGGAATTCGGGGGCATTCAGCGCATCGACAAGGTGACGCTCTACGGCGGAGGCCTGTCCGTGCTCCTCTACAAGAGCATCTCGCTGCAGGCGCAGGCCACGGAAACCGACTACAACTCCAACATTGCGGCCTTCGACCGGAAAGTATTCCGGTTCTCCACCGGTTTCGTGGTGGGGGTGCTTTCGCCATGAGCCGGATTCGCCGCTCGATCCCGGGGGTTCTTCTGGCCGCGCTGGCCGCGGCGTCGGTCTGCGCCCAGGACGCCATCGTCGAATACCGGGTGGGCCCGAAGGATCTCCTCGAGATCCGGGTCCTCGAGATCCCGGACCTGAACGTGGATCGCCGCGTCTCGGACAACGGCGCGATCGACATTCCCCTCCTCGGCGACTTCGCGGTCGCCGGCCTGACGGCCTCGGAGGTCCGCGCCCGTCTCGAGACGATGCTGACCTCCAAGTACGTCAACCGGGCGAACGTTTCGGTCGTCGTGAAGGAGTACGCGAACAAGCCCGTCTCGGTCGTCGGCGCCGTGAAGACGTCGGGGTCCCTGAACATCTCGGGGCGGTGGACCCTCCTGCAGGCCATCTCGGCGGCGGGCGGACTGACCTCGGACGCGGGCCGCAAGATCTACGTCCTGCGCCGGGCGGAGAACGGCCTGACCGACACCCTCGAGATCGACACGGAGAACCTGTTCCGCACGGCCTCGCTGATCTGGAACATCCCGATCTTTCCCGCCGACGTGATCAACATCCCGCCGCGATCCCAGATCCGGGTCTTCTGTCTCGGCGAGGTCAAGTCGCCGGGCGCGCTCGACTTTTCGAGCGAGGACCGGGTGTCGCTGCTGTCGGTGATCGCGCGCGCGGGCGGGCTGACCGACCGTGCCTCGAAGGCGATCCGGATCAAGCGGCGCAACGCCGAAGGCAAGGACGTCGAGACGGAGGTGAACTTCGGCAGGATTCTCTCGGGCAAGGACCCGGATCCGCCGATCGAGGCCAATGACGTGATCGTCGTCAAGGAGTCGTTCTTCTGATGTCCGACCCGGTGGATTTCTACGAAGAGCCCGGACCGCTCGCGGAGGCGCCCCAGACCGAGGTGCACCTGTCCGAGTACTGGGCGATCCTGGTCAAGCGCCGCCGCCTCATCCTCCAGTGCGTGGGCGTGGCGCTCGTGATCGCGCTCGTCGCCGCGGCGCTCTCGAAGTCGGAGTACGAGGCTTCCGCGGTCCTGAACGTGGAACGCGAGAAGGGGACCCTGCTCGACGTGAGCACGATCGAGCAGGCCGGCGGCTACGACCCCGAGTACCTGCCGACGCAGATGCGCCTGATGAAGAGCCGCGAGGTGGCCGAGCGCGTGGCCCAGAAGCTCAACCTCGCCGCGGACCCGGTGTTCAGCCCGAGGAAGGGCGGCGTGGTCGCCCGGGCGGGCGCCGAGGGCGAGGATTCCGCCCGCGCCAGCCTCTCCCGCGCGGCCGCGCGCGTGCAGCGCAGCATCGCGGCGACGCCGATCCGCGGAACGAACCTCGTCGAGCTGACGTGCGTGGCGCCCTCCCCCGACCTCGCGGCGCGGATCGCCAACGCGGTGGCCGACGCGTACATCGAATGGAGCCTCGAGGCCAAGTTCCGGATCGTGAACCAGGCCTCCCAGTTCCTGTCGGCCCAGGCCGAGCAGCTCAAGTCGGAGCTCGACGAGAAGGAGAAGGAGCTGCTCGCCTACGGCCGCGAGAAGGACATCATCTCGGTGGACCCGAAGACGAACGTGACGCTCCAGAAGCTCGAGACGCTCAACCGCGACTACGCGGCGGCGGTCGGGGAGCGCATCGCGAAGGAGTCGAAGTACTACGAGACCCGCAACGCCAGCCCGGAGGCCGTGGCCGCTTCGGCGTCGAGCGGCCTCGTCCCGCAGCTCCAGAACGACCTGGCCAAGCTCGAGCGCGACTACGCGGAGAAGCTCAACTTGTTCAAGCCCGAGTGGCCCGCGATGCAGCAGCTCAAGATCCAGATCGACAAGGACCGCCAGCGTCTCGCCTCCGTGATCGAGGAGTCGGTCGCCAAGGCCCGCGAGGCGGCCCGCACCGAGTACACGACGGCGCAGCGGCGCGAAGAGAGCCTGCGGGAGGTCCTCCAGTCGCAGAAGTCCGAGGCCATGAACCTCAATACCAACGCCGTCGAGTACAACAACCTCAAGATCGAGGTCGAGACGAAGCGCACCCTGCTCGACAGCATCCTGCGCAAGCAGGCCGAGACCGAGGTGATGTCGCGCCTGAAGGGCGAGCGGGTCTCGAACATCCGCGTCGTCGACAAGGCGCTGCCTCCGGGCGGGCGCAGCTCGCCCTCCTATCGCCGCAACATCCTGCTCGGCCTCGTCGCCGGCGGGGCCTTCGGCGTGGGGCTCGCCTTCTTCCTTTCGTATCTCGACCGGAGCCTCTACACGACGGAGCAGGTGGAGCAGACGATCGGCCTGCCTGCGCTCGGCGTCATCCCGGCGTCCCGGACGCTCTCGCGGGGGGAGACGCTCGGGTTCCGGCGGACCGCCAAGGACGAGGCGGCCGGCGGGGACGGAAGCTCGATCGAGATGCTCCCGCATCGGGAGCCGAGGTCGCAGGTTGCCGAGTCCTACCGCTCGTTCCGCACGGCGCTGCTCCTCTCGCGGGCGGGGGGGCTCCGGTCGGTGGTCGTCACGTCGTGCTTTCCGGGAGAGGGAAAGACCTCGACCGCGGTCAACCTCGCGATCGTCCTGACGCAACTCGGGAAGCGCGTGCTCCTCGTGGACGCCGACCTCCACCGGCCCCGGCTCCACGAGGTGTTCCGCCTGTCGAACAAGGTCGGCCTGGTTTCGATCCTGGCGGAGGGGGCGGAGCCGTCGCTCGCGATCCTCAAGACGGGGATCTCCGGCGTCTTCCTCGTTCCCGCGGGGCCGACCTCGCCCAACCCGTCGGGGCTCCTCTCGTCGGAGGGAATGACGAAGTTCCTGGAGCTCGCGCAGATGAACTTCGACTACGTCATCGTGGACACCCCGCCCATCTTCCCGGTCTCGGACGTCCTGGTCTTCGCGCAGCAGACCGACGGCGTGGTCCTCTGCGTCCAGGCCGGCAAGACGCCGCGCGAACAGGTCATCCGGGCGCGCGACCGGATCCATCGCAGCCGCGCTCTCGCGCTCGGCGTCGTCCTGAACAACCTCGACCTCTCGAGCGTCGGGTACCCGTACGCGAGCGACTACCGGTTCAACTACTACGGCGAGAAGCCGGCCTCCGCCGAGAAACCGGCCTCCGACAAGCCGACCCCCGCCGAAGAGCCGGCCCGCGCGCAGACGAGCTGAGGTCCGCGCGCGGCCATGGACCCCCTCGCGACACGCCGCTCCCGCTCCACCCTCCTCGCCCTCGCCGCCGTCGCCCTGGCGGCGTGGTCCATCGCGGGGTACGCCCAGGACGACTTCCTCCGCCGGCCCGCCGAGGGCTTCGCCCGCCGATTCTCCCTGGACCGCCGCCGTCCGCTCGAAGTCGCGGCCATGCGCCTCGAGCGATCCCCGGATGGGGCCGCGGCCGTCGCCGTGGATGCGGCGCTCGAGGACGTGCGCGAGCCGGCGCCGCCGGCCGACATCGGGCCCGAGCTGCGGGCGCTGTGGCTCGAGTCGGCGAAGGACGCCGGCGAAGAGCTCGCCGGCGCGCGCGACCTGGAGCTCGCCGCGATGAGCCGGCGGCCGGGACGGGCCCAGCACCGTTTTCTGCTCGGGCAGGTGGTGTTCGCGCAGCAATCCCGGGCCGGATCCGGGGACGACCCGGCCCGGTGGATCGCCCCGCTCGTGCTCGCGGGGTCCGCCGCGCCCGGCCTCGATCCGATCTTCACGTTTCTCGGCGACGCGAGCCTCGCCAGCTGGGCGCGCCTCTCTCCCGAGCAGCGCCGCGACGTTGCGCCTCAGATCCAGAGGGCGATGATGGACTCCGGTTTCGTCGCCCGGTCGCTCCTGCGGGCGGGCTCCGCGCTCGGCCGCGACGAGGCCCTCGGGCTCGTTCCGGACCAGGCGCCGACCCTGCGGGCGGCGTCCGACGCGCTCGCGCACGACGGCGACCTCGCCCGGGTGGCGGCGCTGAGGCCGCGGCTCGACAAGGCGCTGCGGGCGGAGCGGGATCTGGGGATCGCCAGGATCAGCGAGAGGCTCGCCGCGGGGGACCTCGAAGGCGCGCGCTCGGCGTGCCAGGAGTGGATCGCGCGCTCCCCGGCGGCCGAGTTCGACGACCCGTCCGGCCGGGCCCAGGCCGCGCGCGTGCTCGAGCTCTGGCCCAACGATACGGGGGGGGCGTGGCGCACCGATCCGAGGGGCGAGCTCGTGCGTTACTTCCTGAACCACCGGGAGAAGGACGTCCGAGCCGATGCGCTCGTCCGCGCCACCGACGCGTTGAGCGCGGTGCCCGAGACCGTTCGCGCCCGCGTCCGGCTGCTGGCGGGCGAAGCCGCGGAGGCCGAGGACATCCGCCAGAAATCCGGGACGCCGAATTCGTACGAGTGGACCCCGTACCTTCTCGACGTCGCCCGCGCCAAGCTCGCGCTCGGGGACGCCGCCGGCGCCCGCGCGGTTCTGAAGGGGCTCTCGCCCACGGCCGCGGACGGGTGCGACGTGCTCCTCTTGCGGCGCGACGTGGCCTCTTCGCTCGGCGACGAGGCGGAGACCGCAATCGTCGAGGATCGCCTCCGCTGGCTGCGACGCGACAATGTGCCTGCCGAGGCGTGGTCGGCGGGGGGCGCGATGACGGTCTGTCTCGACGGAAAGGGCGATCGCCGGCTGCGGGTCTCGATCGACGCGGCCGGCCCGGCGATCGTGGCCTATGGCTGGAATGGCGGCCGCGAGGGCTCGGTCCTCGTGCCGAAGGGGCCGAGCGTCCTGACCCTGCCTCTTCCCGCGCTCCAGGGCCGCCAGATCTTCTCGGTGACGGGCGAAACCGGGGGCCGGGTGGTACCGGGTGCGGTCACCTTCGTCCCGAAGGCCTGAACGCTCCGGGGGTCAGGTCAAACCCTTCCAAAGACTGGGCCTTAGGCCTGTCCGGACGGACGGGGAGGGGCCCGAAAAAGTACCGGCCTGTGCTATCATGGCCGCTCGCGAAAACTGAATTCCCCGCCAAATCGGTAACCGCCGCGGCGGCCGGGAGAGGGAACCTCAGCAATGCCGCTTTTGGGGCAAGAACTGGAGCTTTTTCCTCACGACGGGCTGGAACTTCCGGAAACGGAGTTCCCCTGGCTCGTCGCGCACACGCGGAGCCGCCAGGAGAAGGCCCTGGCACGCCACCTGGTTCCCCTGGGGGTGCCGTTCTACGTCCCGCAGTACGAGAAGCGGTCCCGCCGAGCCGGCCGGACCTTCGTCTCGTACCTTCCCCTCTTTCCCGGATACGTCTTCCTTCGGGGCGGCCCGAGGGAACGCCAGGAGGCGCTGCGGAGCAACCTCCTGGTTCGGATCCTCGACGTCCGGGACCAGGCTCTGCTCGGCCGTGAGCTCCTGCAGCTCCGGGCGCTCCAGCTTTCGGGGGCCGGCCTCGTTCCCTTCGAGGAGATCTCCGAAGGGGAGGCGGTGCGGATCGTCGAGGGGCCGTTCAAGGGTTATACGGGCGTCGTCGTGCGGGCGCAGGCCCGTCTTCGCCTGGTCGTCTCGATCACGATGCTGCGGCAGTCCGTCGCGGTGGAATTCGAACGGGGCTCCGTCGCCTCGCTGAAGACGCCGGCCTCGGTCCGCGAAGAGGGTCGAAGCGCGGTCGCCTGAGTCGAGGCTCGGGCTCGACGCTTCTCACAACGGAGCGGTGCCTCTCGTCGGTGCGATCCCATTTCGGGATGTACACCGAAGGGGGCGGAGCCCGCCAGGGCTCGAATCCCCATCGCCGAAAGAGGAAAGGGCAAGGAGATACGGATGTCGGACGTGAAACTGGCTCCCGCGGCCGTGGCCGCGGAAATTCGACGCAAGATCGAGGAGCGCACGGCCCTGGTCGGGATCATCGGTCTCGGCTACGTGGGGCTTCCACTCGCCCTGACGTTCGCCGAGCAGACCTACCGGGTCCTCGGGTTCGACGTCGACCGGGCCAAAGTCGACGCGCTGGCCCGGGGCGAGATGTACATCCGGCACCTCGACGAAGGGCGGGTGGCCCGGTCGGCCGGCCGCTTCACCGCGACCGACGAGTTCGGCCGTCTCGGCGAGCCCGACGTGCTGGTCATCTGCGTTCCGACCCCGCTGACTCCCCAGCGCGAGCCCGACATGAGCTACGTGGTCGGGACGGCCCGGCAGGTCCGTGCGCATCTGCGGCGCGGCCAGCTCGTCATCCTCGAATCCACGACCTACCCCGGGACGACGGACGAGCTCGTCCGCGGGATCCTCGAAGGCTCGGGGCTGCGGTGCGGGGAGGACTTCTTCCTCGCCTTCTCGCCGGAGCGCGAGGACCCGGGAAACGCGAAGTTCGGGACCGCGACGATCCCCAAGGTGGTCGGGGGCGTCGACGAGACGAGCGGGGACCTGGCGCAGGCGTTCTACGACAAGGCGATCGCGAAGACCGTCCGTGTGGCCAACGCGCGGACCGCGGAAGCGACCAAGCTCGTCGAGAACATCTTCCGCGCCGTCAACATCGCGCTCGTCAACGAGCTCAAGATCGTGTTCGACCGGATGGGCATCGACGTGTGGGACGTCCTCGACGCCGCGTCCACCAAGCCCTTCGGCTTCATGCGCTTCAACCCGGGACCCGGCTGGGGCGGCCACTGCATTCCCCTGGACCCCTTCTACCTGGCCTGGAAGGCCCGCGAGTACGGCGTGTCTCCGAAGTTCATCGAGCTCGCCGGCGACGTCAACGTGCGGATGCCGCACTACGTCGTCGAAAAGCTGCAGCAGGCGCTCAACGGCCGGGCGAAGGCGGTGCGCGGAAGCAAGGTCCTCATCCTCGGCCTCGCCTACAAGAAGGACATCGACGATCCGCGCGAGAGCCCGGCGTTCGAGATCGTGGAGCTGCTCCGCCAGATGGGGGCCTCGATCGGGTACCACGACCCCCACGTCCCCGTGGCTCCCCGGATGCGCACCTGGCCGGACCTCCCGCCGATGTCCTCGCAGCCGCTGACGGAAGAGCTTCTCGCCTCGCAGGACGCCGTCGTTCTCGTCACCGACCACTCGGTGGTCGACTACGCGTTCGTCGCCCGCCACGCCCCGCTCATCGTGGACACCCGCGGCGTCTACCGGGAAAAGTCGGAAAGGATCGTCAAGGCCTGATGGCCGAGCCCGCTGGCGGCCGGTCCGGCCTCGGGACCGAGCTCGCCGTTCTCACCGCGGTGGTCGGGGTCGAGACGTTCTGCGCCGTCCGGGCGTTTCCCCAGATGGACGATGCATATCTCCTGCTCCTGCTCAAGGAGCGCGGGGCTGCCGCCGTGGCGGCCGCCCATCGCGACCGTCCGCTCGTGGGAGCGATCTGGCAGGCTCTGGCCGCCGGGGCAGGCTCGTCGTTCTGGGGGGTCGTGTTCGCCGCGCATTTCGTCCTCTGGCTCGCCCTGGGGCTGCTTTCGTGCCGGATCTGGCGGCGGCTCTTTCCAGGTTGGGAACGCTACGCGGTCGTGGCGGGCGCCGCGGCCGTCGCGCCCATCGTCGTCCGCACCCAGTTCTCGACGGCCACCATCAGCCTTCTCGGGGTTCTCAGCGTCGTCCCGGTGTGGGCGGCCGTGCTGCTCGCCTGGAGGTTCGCGGAGTCCGGCCGGCGCGTGCTTCTCGCCGCGGCGCTGGCCATGGCCGCGGCCGGAGCCCTGGTGAGCGAATACGGGGTCGTCGCCGGAGTCGCCGGGGCGGTGCTCCTGGGTCTCGCGGCCTTCGACGGCCCCGCGGATCGAGGCCGCGCGCGGGCGAGCGCCCTTGCCCTGGCCGCCGTCGCGGTCGCGTGCTACGGCGCGTACGTGGCGGTGGGCAATTTCGCGGCGCGGCCTCTGGTGGACCCGGCGCGCCAGCTCGGGAGGGCCGCCCTCGTCATCCGAACCCCGTTCAACGTCGTCACGCGATTCTGGGACGCCGTCGTCGGGGACCTGTGCCGGGCCGCCGGGGCGTTTCACGTCGAATGGCAGTCGAAGTCCACGCTCGTGGCGCTGGCCGCGGGGTTCTCCCTCGCCACGGCTCTCTGGCGCGCGGCGGGAATCGGCGCCTCCGACGCGGCGCCGGATTGCCGCCGGCGCAGCCTCCTCGCGCTCGCGGCCTCGCTGGCCGCGGGGCTGCTGCCGATCGCGCTGATGCGGCCGGTCTTCCGTTCGGCCTTCGCGAGCCGCTTCGAGATCCCGATCCTTCCCCTGGCCGCCAGCCTTTCCGTCGCGCTCGCCCTGTCGGCCGTGCAGGCGTGTTACCGGCCGGCGGTAGCGGCGGGATTCGGGCTGCTGATCGGGATGGCCATGGTCCAGGAGGCCGGCGACGCGCTGCGCCAGAGAGGCGCGATGGCCGCGATCGCGGCGCGCCTCGAGCCGCTGGTGCGCGAGAACCCCGGGCTGACCCTGGCGGTCCTCGCCGACCCGGGCCTCTGCTACACCGCCCAGGTGTGCACGGGCTCGATCACGCGGAGCTGGCCTACCGAGCTCGGCCGCCGGCTGTGGGTCGAGACGGCCGAGGAAGCGAGTGCGGGGCTCGGGAGGCGGGGGGCCTGCACGGGGAACGCCCTGTCGGGGCTG
Organism: Thermoanaerobaculia bacterium; assembly: GCA_041912555.1. Classification (GTDB taxonomy): domain Bacteria; phylum Acidobacteriota; class Thermoanaerobaculia; order UBA5066; family Gp7-AA6; genus DAHUXD01. Next base: position 56,244 of record JAYRMU010000005.1, on the reverse strand, counting down.
TCCGAGCGCGGGTTCGAGCGCGGGGCCCCTTCCGGGCCGCCGATCTGGTTGGAATTGGGCGATCGGGCTCCCCATGTGGAACCCTATTGCGGGCCGGACCGGCATCCCGCGGTCGAAGGGGAGGCGCGATGAGTCTTGTCGAAGAGCGAGTGCTCGTCACGGGAGGGGCCGGGTTCATCGGCTCTCACCTGGTGGACGCGCTGGTGGGATCGGGCGCACGCGTGCGCGTCCTCGACGACCTGTCGAGCGGGCGGCGGGAGAACCTGGCCTCGAGCCTCGGGCGCATCGAGCTGATCGAGGGCGACATCCGCGACCCGCGCGCCTGCGCCGCGGCATGCGAGGGGGCGCGGGTCGTCTTTCACCAGGCGGCGCTCGGATCCGTGCCGCGGTCGATCGCGGATCCGGCGACGTCGATCTCGGTCAACGTCGGAGGCACGGCCGCGGTCTTCGCGGCGGCCCGCGACGCGGGCGCCCGCCGGGTCGTCTATGCCTCGTCGTCGAGCGTCTACGGGGACAGCGCGGCCCTTCCGAAGGCGGAGGGCGGCGAGGGGCGTCCGCTCTCGCCCTATGCCGTCTCGAAGCGGATGAACGAAGAGCTCGCCGACGTGTTCGGGCGCTGCTACGGAATGGAGTTCGTCGGCCTTCGCTATTTCAACGTCTACGGGCCGAGGCAGGACCCGAACGGCCCCTACGCGGCCGTCATCCCGCGTTTTTTCAGCGCCAACCTGAAGGGGGAGTCCGCGGTGATCTACGGAGACGGAGAACAGTCCCGCGACTTCACGTTCGTGGCGGACGCGGTGCGCGCGAACCTGCTCGCCGCCGCGGCCCCGGCCGAAGCGTGCGGCACGGCCTACAACGTGGGCGGGGGAGCCAGGACGACGGTGAACGACCTGGCGCGGGCGCTCCAGGGGATCCTGGGCGGGCCCGCTCCGCGCCACGAGCCGCCCCGGGCCGGCGACGTCGCGCACTCCCTCGCGGACCTGACGCGCGCGGGCAAGGGCCTCGGGTATGCGCCGACCGTCGCGCTCCCGGAGGGCCTGCGCCGCGCGCTCGATCACTATGCCGCCGCGCAGACCGAGGCTGCGGCGGGCGGGAAGGGGGTGGCCCGATGAACACGGCCGCCGAACGCGCCCCGGTGCCCACCGTGATCATCCAGCCGCTGCGCGGCTGGATCTCGCTCGGGCTCGACGACATCTGGGCGTATCGAGAGCTGCTCTATTTCCTGGTGTGGCGCGACGTCAAGGTCCGCTACAAGCAGACGATTCTCGGCGTGGCGTGGGCGATCCTCCAGCCGCTGCTCACCATGCTCGTCTTCACGATCTTCTTCGGCCGCCTCGCCAACGTCGGATCGGAAGGCCTGCCCTACCCGCTCTTTTCCTTCGCCGGCCTGCTTCCGTGGACCCTGTTCTCGCTCGGGCTGAGCCAGTCGTCCGGCAGCCTCGTGAGCTCGGCGAACCTGATCAAGAAGGTCTATTTCCCGCGCCTCGTGATCCCGACCTCCTCCGTGCTCGCCGCGGTCGTGGACTTCGTGCTGGCCTTCCTCGTGCTGCTCTGCATGATGGCGTATTACCGCGTGGCGCCGCCCCTGACGGTCCTGTTCCTGCCGTTCCTGCTGCTGCTGGCCGTCTGCACGACGCTGGGCGTCGGGATCTGGCTCGCCGCGTTGAACGTCCAGTACCGGGACGTCCGGTACATCGTTCCCTTCTTCGTGCAGATCTGGCTGTTCGTCAGCCCGGTCATCTATCCCGGCAGCCGCGTCATGGCGCAGCTCGCCAAGCACGGGATCCCGACGTGGATCTACGGCATCAACCCGATGTCGGGGGTGGTCGAGGGGTTCCGCTGGGCGCTTCTCGGCAGCCAGGCGAAGCCGGGCGGCCTGATCGTCGCGAGCACGGTGGTCTCGTTGTTGATACTCGTGTCGGGAATGTTCTATTTCCGACGGATGGAAAGGGTGTTTGCCGATGTCGTCTGACGCCGGCCGGGCCGCGCGCGCGATCCAGGTGCGCGAACTCGGCAAGCTGTTCGAGCTCGCCGCCCGCCAGGAGCGTTACGGGACGCTGCGCGACTCGCTGATGGATCTCGCGAAGGCCCCCTTCCGGCGCCTCGCGCGGGGCAAGGACCCCGACAACGAGCCGCGCCAGCTCTGGGCCCTGCGCGACGTGACGTTCGACGTCGCCCATGGCGAGGTCGTGGGCCTCGTCGGGCGCAACGGCGCCGGCAAGAGCACTCTCCTCAAGATCCTGTCGCGCATCACGCCTCCCACCACCGGACGGGCCGAGATCCACGGACGGGTCGGCTCGCTGCTCGAGGTCGGGACGGGTTTCCACCCGGAACTGAGCGGCCGCGAGAACGTGTACCTGAACGGCGCGATCCTCGGCATGCGCAAGTCCGAGATCGACCGGCAGTTCGACGACATCGTGGCCTTCGCGGAGCTCGACCAGTTCATGGACACCGCCGTGAAGCACTACTCGACCGGGATGTACATGCGCCTCGCCTTCGCGGTGTCCGCGCACATGGACACCGAGATCCTCCTCGTCGACGAGGTGCTCGCGGTCGGGGACGCGGCCTTCCAGCAGAAGTGCCTCGGCAAGATGGGCGACGTGGCCGCCGCCGGCCGCACGGTCATCTTCGTCAGCCACAACATGGCGGCCGTCGCGGGCCTCTGCAGCCGCGCGATCTGGATCGACCACGGGACCATCAAGGCCGACGGCTCGGTGGACGACGTCACGCGCGATTACCTCAACGCCCTGTCGATGGGCGCCTTCCGGTGCGTGAGCCGCGACAAGAAGTTCACGGTGCACGGCGTCCTGCTCCGCGACGGGCGCGGCCAGCCGACGAATCACTTCACGCCCGGCGACGACCTCACGGTCGAGGTGCACTACGAATCGGCGGGGCGCATCGAATCGCCCCTGTTCCAGGTCGTCGTCCAGAGCATCCACGGCCCGTGCTTTGCCGCGGACATGCGGCTCGACGGCGGCCAGCCCCGGTTCCTCGAGGGCGAGGGGCGGCTGCTCTGCCGCTTCGAGTCGCTCCCGCTCCTGCCGCAGAGCTACACGGTGAGGATGGCGGTCAAGGCCGGCAACCGCGACGCGATCATCGATCTCCAGGAAGTGGGCGCGTTCACGGTGGCCGGCGACCTCAAGGCGTTCGCCTTCCACGGCGCCTACCAGTCCCTCGTCGCCAAGTCGGTCCCGATGGTCGTTCCGTACCACTGGACCCTGCCCGACGGCGCCGTCGTCAGCTGCGGCCTCGGACGGGGCGCCGAGGAGCATCTCTCGCGGGTGGCCGCCCGCGCCGAGGGATCCCGGCGCGAATGAGCCTGCGCGAGCGGGGACGCCGGAGCACGGTGACCCGACCATGACCTACCGCATTCCGCTCTTCGACCTGAACTACGGCCGCGAGGAGGAGGAGGCCGTCCTCCGGACGCTCCGTTCCAAGTGGATCTCGATGGGGGGCAACGTCAAGGCGCTCGAGAAGGCGTTCGAGGAGATGCTCCGGGTTCCGCACGCCGTGGCGCTGACCAACTGCACGGCGGCGCTCCACCTGGCGCTCGAGGTCCTCGGAATCGGGGAGGGCGACGAGGTGCTCGTTCCGTCCCTGACGTTCGTCGCGACCGTGAACGCGGTCCGGTACGTGGGGGCGACGCCGGTGTTCGTGGACATCCGGGGGCCCGAGGATTTCTCGATCGATCCGGACGACGTCGAGAGCCGGATCACGGCGCGGACGAAGGCCGTGCTGCCGATGCACTTCGGGGGCTTCGGGTGCGACATGGAGCGGCTGACGGCGATCGCCCGGCGCCACGGGCTCTTCGTGGTGGAGGACGCGGCCCACGCGCCCGCGTCGGAGTACGCGGGGCGCATGCTGGGTACGTTCGGCGACGTCGGCGTCTTCAGCTTCTTCTCCAACAAGAACATGACCTGCGCCGAGGGCGGGATGCTCGTCACCCCGAACGAGGAGTACGCGCGGCGGGCGCGCCTCCTGCGGTCCCACGGGATGACGACGCTCTCCTACGACCGCGCCCGGGGCCACGCCACGCGGTACGACGTCGTGGGGCTCGGCTACAACTACCGGATGGACGACGTGCGGGGCTCGCTCGCGCTGGCGCAGCTCGAAAAGCTGAGGCCGGGGATCGAGAAACGCCGCGAGAAGCGCCGCGCCTACCTCGAGGCGCTGCGGAACGTCTCGTCGATCCACGTTCCGTACAGGGACTACGCCTTCGCGCCCTCGCACTACATCTTCCCGATCGTCCTCAAGCAGGGCGGGGAAGCCGTCCGCGACGCCGTGCGGGGGCGCCTGGCCGAGGCCGGCATCGAGACGAGCGTCCACTACCCGGCCGTCCACCGCTTTTCCTATTACGCTCCCTACACGCGGGCGCTGCCGCGCACGGAGTTCGTGGCGGACCACGAGATCACGCTCCCGCTCTTCGAGGATCTCTCCGACGAGGACATCGCCTTCGTCGCCTCCACGCTGGAGAAAGCGGTCGCGAGCTAGGCATGCAGGAACCGTCCACGATCTCGAGGCTGACGATCCTCGTGAACAACCCGGAGGGCTGGGTCCAGCCCCTGGCCCGACGGTTCGTCGAGGAGCTGTCGCGGTCCTATCGGGCGACGTACGTGGAGGAGACGGCGGCGGTTCGGGAGGGGGACGCGGCCTTCTTCCTGGGATGCTCGCGCATCGTGCCTCCCGGCGTCCTCGCGCGCAATCCGCTCAACCTCGTCGTCCACGGCAGCGACCTTCCGAGGGGCCGCGGCTTCTCGCCCATTCCCTGGCAGGTCCTGGAAGGGCGCAACCGAATCCCGATCGTCCTGTTCCGGGCGGAGGAAGCGCTGGACTCGGGCCCGATCTACTTCCGGGACGCCATCGAGCTGGACGGCACCGAGCTGCTCGACGAGATCCGGGCGAAGACGTGGGGAAAGATCGAGGCCCTGATCCGGAAGTTCCTGGGGACCCACCGGTCCGTGACCCCCGTTCCCCAGCAGGGGGAGCCGAGCTACTACCCGAAGCGAGGACGCAAGGACGACGAGCTCGACCCCGAGCGGTCCCTCGCGTCGCAGTTCGACCACCTGCGCATCGTCGACAACGAGCGGTACCCGGCCTGGTTCACGTATCGGGGACAGCGTTATATTCTCAAGATATCCAAAGACGGCGGATGACCCGCCCGTCCCTTCAATTTCTGTGTGATGCCAACACATCGGTCGGCTTCGGCCATCTCAGCCGGTGTCTCCAGCTGGCGGTCCGCCTGCGGAATTCGTGCGCAATCGCGTTCGACGGGCGGTTCTCGGCCGAAGCGAGGGAACGCATCGAGTCGCGCGGGTTCGCGGTCGGACCGCGGGGCGGGGGACAGCCGCGGGCGGTGGCCGTCGTCGACGTCATGTTCGACCGCGAGGACATGGACCACTACGACCTCGCCCGGCTCGAGAGGATCCGGAAGCGGTTCCGGCGGGTGGTCCTCCTGACGAGCGCCATGTCGGTCCCGTCGCGTCTTCCCGTGGACGTCGTCGTGGGGCACGTTCTGCCGCGGGGGCGGCGCGCCTCTCGCGGGTTCCGCGTGCTCGAAGGCCTCGCCTACGCGCCGGTGTCCGACGAATTCCGGAAGGCGCGGGGCCGGCGCGCGCCGGTGGGCGGGGAGATCCGCCGCGTCTTTGCCGGATTCGGGGCCTCGAGGACGCTGCGCGGCCTGGATCGGGTGCTGGACGGCCTGGAGTCGCGCGGGTTCGCGGGCCGCGTGGACGTGCTGCTCTCGCCGTTCCACCGCCGCTTCGAAGAGGCGCTCCTGCGCCGGAGACCGTCCCTCGACCTTCGGACCCACTCGAACGTGCGATCGGTGGCCCGGCTCCTGCGCGGGGCGGACGTCGCGTTCGGCACTTACGGGAACATCACGTTCGAGGCGCTTTGCCTCGGGGTGCCGTTCCTCGCGGTCGCCGTCAAGGACTTCCAGCGCGTCTACGCGGAGCGGCTGGAGCGCAGGGGCCTGCTCGTGAGCCTCGGGAGGGACACGGACCTCGAGGCCCGGCACGTAGCCGCGGCGCTCGCGCGGCTGACGCCGGAAAAGCGGGCGGCGCTCGGCCGGAAGGGCCGGGCGGCGGTGGACGGGCGCGGCATCGAGCGCATCCGCCGCGTCCTCGAGCGGGAGTGTCGCGCATGAACAACCTCACGATTGCCGGGCGGGCGGTCGGCCCGGGCGAGCCCCCGTGGGTGATCGCCGAGATCGGCGCGAACCACAACGGCGACGCGGACCTCTGCCGGCGCCTGATCGACGCGGCGCAGGCTTCGGGGGCGGACGCGGTCAAGTTCCAGTCGTGGTCGAAGGCCTCGCTCATCTCGCGGGCCGAGTTCGCCCGGAGGGCTCCCTACGCGAAGCTCGACCCCTCGGCGCTCTCGCTCGAGCAGTCCGTCGAGCGCTACCAGCTGAGCCCGGAGCGGCACCGCGAGATCGCCGCCTACTGCCGCCGGAAGGGAATCACGTTCTTCTCGAGCTGCTTCTCGGCGGCCGAGGTGGAGCTGCTCGAGAGCCTCGACGTTCCCGCCTACAAGATCGCCTCGATGGACGTGAACCACTTCCCCCTGCTCGACGTCGTGGCCGCCACGCGCAAGCCGGTGGTCCTGTCGACGGGGATGGCGACGATGGGGGAGATCGAGCGCGCCCTCGAGAGGCTGCGCGGGGGAGGGGCCGGCCCTGTGGCGCTGCTCCACTGCGTGTCGCTCTACCCGTGCCCGCCCTCCACGGTGAACCTGCGCAACATCCCGATGCTGACCGAGGCCTTCGGAGTGCCGGTCGGGTTCAGCGACCACTCCCTCGGCCCGGCCCTCGCGATCGCGGCGGTCGCCCTCGGGGCCTGCATCCTGGAGAAGCACTTCACGGTGGACAAGACGCTCGAGGGGTGGGACCACGCCATCTCGGCCGACCCGCCGGAGATGGCGGCCATCGTCGCGGGGGCGAGGGACGCGCACGAGGCGCTCGGCGTCTCCGAGCGCGTCTTCACGCCGGCGGAGCTCGAGAACCGCAAGGCGTTCCGCCGCCGGGCCGTGGCCCGGCGCCCGCTGGCCCGGGGGACGCGGCTCTCCGAGGCCGACCTCGAGTTCAAACGGCCGGGCAACGGAATCGGGCCGGACCAGATCGCGTTCGCGGTCGGCCGCGTGCTGGCCCGCGACGTGGCGCAGGAGGAGGAGCTCGAGTGGAGCGATCTCGCGTGAAAGGCCGTAGGCCAGGGAGGGCGGCATGAGTCCCGACGCATACCGGCAGCGGCTCGCGAGCACCCTGATCGACCCGGGCGCCACGATCACCGACGCGGTCCAGCGCCTGGACCTGGCCGGGACCGGGGCGCTGCTGCTCGGCGACAGCGCCGGAAAGCTGCAAGGCCTCCTCACCGACGGCGACGTCCGGCGGGCGCTGCTGCGCGGGGTGTCGTTCGACCAGCCCTGCAGCTCGATCGCCACGGCCGAGCCCGTGTGCGTCGACGAGGGCGCGCTCGCCGCGGAAGCGCTGAGGATCATGAACCAGCGCGAGGTCAACCACCTCCCGGTGGTCGACGCCTCCGGGACCCTCACGGGCCTCCTCCTGCGCCGCGACCTCGTCAACGACGAGACCGTGCCCGTGTCCGCCGTCATCATGGCGGGAGGGTTCGGCTCGCGGCTGCGCCCCCTGACGAACGCGGTTCCCAAGCCGATGCTGCCGGTCGGGGACCGGCCGCTGCTCGAGCGGACCATCGCCCGGTTGCGCGACTCGGGCATCCGACGCGTGAACGTGACGACCCACCACCTCGCCGACCAGATCAAGAGCCACTTCGGCGACGGCGAAGCCATGGGGGTCGACATTCACTACGTCTCGGAGGAGCGGCCCCTCGGCACGGTCGGGGGTCTCAAGCTGGTCGACCAGCTCAAGGAGCCGGTCCTCGTCATCAACGGGGACATCCTCACCGGCGTCAACTTCGGGGACCTCGTCGGTTTCCACCGCAAGTCCGGCGCCGACGCCACGGTCTGCGTGCGCAAGTACGAGGTGCAGGTTCCGTACGGAGTCGTGGACGTCGACGGGATCTGGCTGCAGGGGGTTCGGGAGAAACCCTCGGTCGGCTTCTTCGTCAACGCGGGCATCTACCTGCTCGAGCCGGGCGTGCAGAAGTACATCCCCGAAGGGGAGCGGTTCGACATGACCGACCTGATCGCCAGGCTCCTCGCCGACGGCCGGCGCGTGGCCACGTTCCCGATCGTCGAGTACTGGCTCGACGTGGGGCAGCCCGCCGACTACGCCCAGGCCCAGCGAGACGTCGAAACCTCGAGGATCCGATGAACGTCCTGATCACCGGAGGCGCCGGTTACATCGGCTCGACGCTGGCCCCGCGGCTGCTCGCCGCGGGCCACCGCGTTCGCGTCTTCGACGCGCTGCTCCATGGAGGACGCCCGCTGCTTCCCGTGTGGGCGCATCCGGGGTTCGAGTTCGTCCGCGGCGACGTTCGCGATCGCGCCGCCGTCGCGGGGGCGCTCGACGGCGTGAACGCCGTGGTCCACCTGGCGGCGATCGTGGGCGATCCGGCCTGCTCGAAGCAGCCGGACCTCGCGCGCGCGGTAAACCTCGACGCCTCCCTCGCGCTGCTCGAGGAAAGCCGCCGCCGGGGCGTTTCGCGGTTCGTCTTCGCCTCGACCTGCAGCAACTACGGGAAGATGAAGGACGCCGACTCGTACGTGGAGGAGACGTCGGAGCTCGCTCCGGTGTCGCTCTACGCGGAGACCAAGGTCGCCGTCGAGCGCGCGATGCTGGGCGAAGCGGCGGCGAACGGGTTCTGCCCGACGCTCCTGCGGTTCGCGACCGTCTACGGGGTCTCGCCCCGGATGCGGTTCGACCTCACGGTCAACGAGTTCACGATGGAGATGGTCGGCCGGGGGAAGCTGCTCGTCTTCGGCGAGCAGTTCTGGCGTCCCTACATCCACGTCGCGGACGCGGCGAGGGCGATCGAGACGGTCCTGTCGGCGCCGGCGGAGGCGGTCCGCGGCGAGGTGTTCAACGCGGGTTCGACGGAGGAGAACTATCGCAAGCTCGACCTGGTCGAGCTCGTCCGCCCGCACGCCCCCTCCGCGGTCGTCGAGTTCGTCAAGAAGAAGGAAGACCCGCGCGATTACCGGGTGTCCTTCGCGAAGGTGAAGGAAAAGCTCGGGTTCCGGGTGACGAAGACGGTTCCAGACGGCATCGCCGAGGTCGCCCGGCTCGTCCGGGACCGCGTGGTCACCGAGTTTGACGCCCCGGAGTACCGGAATTGAACGAGACGCGGGCGGGCGCCGCGCCGAAGGCGGGCCCCGGAAAGGTCGTCGCGATCATCCAGGCGCGGATGAGCTCCACCCGGCTGCCGCGCAAGGTGGCGCTCGACATCCATGGCAAGTGCCTCCTCGAACGCGTGGTCGACCAGGTGCGGCGCGCGCGGAGCGTGGACGACATCGTCGTGGCCACGTCCACGGCGCCCGACGACGAGATCGTGGAGCAGATCTGCCGCCGCCTCTCGGTGGACTGCCACCGCGGATCGCTCTCCGACGTCCGGAGCCGGTTCGTGGCCGTGGGAAAGGCCCGGGGCGCGGCGATCGTCGTGCGCGTCACGGCGGACAACCCGCTGACCGAGCCGGTCTTCATCGACGCGATCGTCCGCGCTCTCCAGGAGGACCCCGCCATCGACTACGCGGCCATGGACCGGAGCCGCATTCCGGACGGCTCGGGAGCCGAGGCCTTCCGGCTCGCGGCCCTGCTCGAGACCCTGAGCTGGGACGACGCCCCGTACAGCCGGGAGCACGTGACGCCGGCGTTGCGCGGCGGCAAGGCGGCGAAAGAGGTCGCCCCCCCCGCGGAGCTCGACCTCGGGGACTATTTCGTCGGAATCGACTCGTTCGAGAACTACCTGCACGTCAACCGGCTCTTCGCGCACTACGGCGACCGCGGCGACCTCCTGCATCGGCTGGTGGCCGACGTCCGCCGCGAGAGGGTCGAGGCCGGGCGGCTCTCGAAGGCGGAGGGGCTCTGACGGGCGAAACACGGGAGATCCCCGCGCGGGGGGCGCACCCGGACCCCGCCCTGCTCGACCGCATGGCGGCCCCCGAGAAGTACGGGGCCGAGTTCTTTCGAACGCGGCAGGGGAACGATCCGCTGCGGCGCGAGGCGTTCGCCCGCGAGCGGGCATTCCTGGCGGCCCGGCTCGGACCGGAGGCGTTCCGCACCGGCCGCGTTCTCGACATCGGATGCTCGACCGGCGAGTTCCTCGAAGCCATGGACTGGTCCCGGGACAACGCGTGGGGCATGGAGGTCTCGGAGTTTGCCCGGAAGCAGGCGAAGAGCGCCGGCATCCGGTTCGACAAGGACGTCTTCAGCGAGACGGACTTCTTCGACCTGGTGGTGTTGCGGGGAACGATCCAGTATCTGCCGAGCCCCTTCGAGTACCTGTACGCCGCCTACCGAAGCCTGAAGCCCGGCGGGTCCCTGTTCCTGACGGCGCCGAACACGAATTCGCCGTACTACCGCCTCTTCCGGACGCTGCCGTTTCTCGAGGAGGAGCTTCACTACTGGATCCCGTGCGACACGTCGCTCCGGATGGTCCTCCGGAACTGCGGGTTCCGGAGCGTGGAGATCACGTATCCCTACCTCGATTCCCCTTACGCGAGGCCGGTCCGGGACCACCTGAAGTTCGTTGCCAAGCTCCTGTTCCGGACGAAGCAACGGTTCCCGTTCTGGCGAAACATCATGCACGTGATGGCGCGGAAGTAGCGTGCGCTCCGCGTCCTGTCCCCGATCCGCCGGCCATCCGAGCCGGCGCCGCATGGAGGTCTGAGTGTCTTCGAGCCTGATCCAGGACTCCCGGAGCGGAGCCGGCGTGACCCGCTGGGGCCGCCCCGAGTTCGTCCGGGCCCTTCGCTCCGCCGGCATCGGCGAGGGCGACGTCGTGTATTTCCAGGTGTGTCACGAAACCCTCGGTCCCGCCGAGGGCGCGGCCACAGACGCCGATCTCTGCCAGCTGCTGTACGCCGGCCTGCGCGAGGTCGTGGGTCCGGCCGGCACGATCGTCGCGCCGACCTACACGTTTTCCTTCTGCCGCCAGCAGGTGTTCGACCCGGCCGAGACTCCCACCGCGAAGGGCCCCTGGAACACGTTCACCGCGTTTCCCGAGTTCCTGCGGCGGATGCCCGGCGCGATCCGCTCCGGCGACCCGATCTTCTCGAATGCCGGAATCGGGCCCCGCGCGGCGGAGCTGCTGACCGGGATCCCCTCGGTTTGCCTCGGCGAGGACAGCGTGCACGCGCGGCTGCGGCGCGTCGGCGGAAAGATCTGCATTCTCGGCGTGGGGCTCTACGAGGCGATCTTCCGGCACTACGTCGAGGCGGTGTGCCGGGTCCCGTGGCGGTTCGACAAGCTGTTCACCGGCAGGATCCGGGAGGGGGGCGTCGAGCGCAAGGAAGGCTGGCTCTACAACGTCCGGATCCTCGCGCCGAACGGGGACCCCGCCGGAGAGGCCCTCGAGGCGCTCGCGCGGACGTCGGGGGTCTGCCGGGTCGCCGCGGTCGGCGCAAGCGAGCTCGTCGCGGTGGATGCCGAGCCCTATTTCGAGCTCGCCGCGCGCGAGCTCGCGCGCGACCCGGGGTTCACGGCGAAGGGGCCCGCCGCCGATCCTCTCGCCCTCGAGGAGGCGCGCACGCACGGGCCCGCGCCCGCGGCGCCCCTGCCCGCCGGCGCCACGATGGACCAGATCATCGGCGCTCTCTGGGAGCTCCCGCGCGACATCCTGTCCAACGGGTACGACGCGGCGCTGAAGGCCCTGGCGACCCAGGTCCCGATGACGATCCACGAGTATCCGTCGGGAATGCCGGCCTGGACCTGGGTCGTCCCCGAGAAGTGGACGTGCGAGGAGGCCTGGCTCGAGACGATGGACGGCCGCCGGCTCTTCTCCTATGCCGACCACCCGCTCCACGTCGTTTCCTATTCGCTGCCGTTCGACGGGGTGGTGTCGCGTGAAGAGCTCCTCAAGCACCTTCACGTGCACCCGCGGGTGCCCGAGGCGATTCCCTACATCTTCAAGTACTACGAGCGGGACTGGGGACTGTGCTGCAGCCAGGTCCAGCGCGACGCCCTGAAGGACGAGAAGTACCGCGTCGTCATCCGCTCGACCTTCAGCTACGCCACGCTGAAGGTGGGGGAGATCGTCATCCCCGGCGCCACGGACGAGACCGTCGTCCTCGAGTGCCACCTCTGCCATCCCCACATGGTCAACGACGACATGGCCGGGGTGGCCGTCGCCATCGACGTGGCCCGGGCGCTGCGGGCGCGCAAGGACCTCCGCTACACCTATCGCATCCTCATCGTGCCGGAGACGATCGGCACCGTCGCGTACCTCTCGCAGAACGAGCATTTGATTCCCCGGATGAAGGCCGGCCTCTTTCTCGAGATGCTCGGCAAGGACCACCCGCACTCGCTCCAGAGCTCGCTCTTCGGCGACTCGGAGGCGGACCTCTGCTTCGGCCTCGCGTTCCAGGCCGGCGCGCCCGGGGGCTGGGTCGGGGGCTTCCGCATGGTGATCGGCAACGACGAGAAGCAGTTCAACGGCCCGGGCGTCCGCGTGCCGATGCTCTCCCTCTCGCGCGTGCTCCCGCGCAGCGACCCGGACCACCCCTACCGGGAGTACCACTCGAGCCACGACACGCCGGCGATCGTCTCGACGCGGTGCCTCGAGGAGTCCCGCGATCTCGTCCTCGCGATGCTCGACACGTTCGAGGCCAACCGCGTCCCGGTGAACCGGTTCAAGGGCGAGGTGTTCTGCTCGAGATACGGCGTTCACGTCGATTGGTACAAGGACCGGGAAGGCCACATGGCGTTCTTCTCGGTGATGGACCGCATCGACGGCACCCGCTCGATCGCCGAGATCGCCCGCGAGCTCGCCATCCCCTTCGCGAGCGTGCGCAACGTCGTCGACGTCCTCGCGCGGCAGGGCCTGGTGTCGTTCCGGGAGACGGCGTGAACGGTTTTCCCCGAAGCCCGCGGAGCCTCGTCCTCGTCTATGTCCTCGCGACGGCGCTCTCGTTCCCCGTCTTCGAGATCCTGCTCCGCGGCGACCGCGCAAGGGATTTCGCGCACGACGTCTTCGACGATGGCGCGGTGTCGAGGCTCGGTGCTCTGCGCTTCGACTGGGCGGCCTATGGGCCGGTTCTCTGGAACTCCCATCTGATGGCGGGCAATTCCTACTTCGGGCAGTTCAACGCGACGCCCGTCTCGATCGACGCCCTCCTGGCCATGGCCACATCTCCGTTCGCCGCTTACGTGTCCTGCGTCGTGTTGATGGCCCTTCTCGCCGGGCTCTCCCTCCACGTGTTCCTCGAGCGCTCGGTAGGACTGCCCCGGCTCGCCGCCCTCGCGGGGGGGCTGGTGTACGTTTTCGGGTTCCGCAATTACGGTTTCGGGTTCTCGGCCATCCTGTTGCCGTTGTTGCTCTGGCTCTCGGACCGGGCCGAGATTCGAAGGGACAGCGGCTTTCGCCGGCTCGTCCCGCTTTCTCTCTGCGCGGCTTTCCTCCTGTACGACTTCAGCCCCCAGCCCGCCGCCTTGACCGGCGCGCTCCACCTCGCCTACTGCTTCGTCGCCGCGCAGAGCCCGGAGGAGCGGAGGTCGCGCCTCCGGGCCTGGGCGGCGAGCTGGGCGCTCGGATTCGCGTTGTACGCGCCGGAGCTCTTCAACCTGGTGACCCTGCTCCCCGAGTCGGAGCGCGCCATCCGGAACAACCTCGCCGGGGTGCCGAGCCTTTCGGCGGCCGTCTCGATGTGGCTCCAGTACTACGTCGAACTGTTCGCAGGGCGACCGGTCGCGATGGAGCTGGGACTTCGGCTGCACGAAGCGGCGGACGGGACGTGGTACCCGGGTTTCGTCGGCCTGATCCTGGTGGCCGCCGCGGCGGGGCTGCGCCGGGAGAATCGGCGCGAGAGGGCGATCGGGGCGCTGCTCCTCGCCCTCCCGGCCATCGACCTCTTGTCCCTGGTTCTGACGCCGTACCAGAAGAACTTCGGCGTGCTTCGGTCCTTCGAGCTGAACCGCATCCGAATCTTCCTTCCGTTTGCGGTGGCGGCCAACGTCGCGGTCGCATTGGGCGTGTTGCTTCGTGTCGGGCAGGGGCTCGTCGGTTCGATGTCCCGCCGCCGCGTCCTGTACGCGGTCGGAGGCGTGGGGCTCTTCGCGAGCGCCCTTCTTTGCGGCCGCTCCGTCGCGTATCTCGTCCGGCGTGGAGGCGTCTGGGCCGAGGATCCCTCCCTGCGCTCCAGGGTCATCGCGTGGGGAGGGGCGACCTTGTATTTCGCCGTCGGAGCCGCGTTGACGATCTGGCTAATCCGCATCCTCCGGGGGCGGGAACGCTTCGCGGCGTGGGGAGGGGCGGCCCTCGTGGTGGTCGGCCTCCTGAGCCTCGAGAGGCTGGCATACTCGAGAATCGAGCGGGCGGTGGAGGACCGCAACCTCGGGTCGTGGAACGAGGCTCTCGGCGACACGCCCGCAATCCACTTTTTGTCCGCTCAACCGAATCCCGGCTCCCTGCGGGTTCTCATGCTCGCCGATCGCTCGAAGCCGAACCACCGAGACCATCCCAATCGCCTGATGTTCAGCGGTCTCTTCTGCGTGGACGGCTACCAGAATGTCTACCCGTTGCGGTACCACGAGTTGTTCGGCCGAATGACGGCTCCCCACCTGATGAAGGACCCGGAACGCTACGCGTACTTTCACAACTGGGGACAGCGGGCCTATGCATTCGGGCCGGAGCTCAACACGAACCTCGCGAGCCTCATGGGCGTGCGCTGGCTGTATGCCCGCGGGGTGCCGGTGACGGATGGTCCCTGGCGCCTGGTGTTCTCGGATCGCGACGAGCGGGTCTACGAAAATCCGTCGGCCTTTCCACGCGCCTTCCTGGCATCGCGCGCGTCCGGCTTTCCGACGCGCACGGCCGTCCTCGGTGCGATGGAGGCGGCGTCCCTCGAGACTCTGCGGACGACGGCATACTTCGAGGGGACCATGCCCGCGGAGCTCGGAGACCTGGCGCCCGATGCCTCCGCGGGCGTGACCCTCTCTGTCGATACTCCTGACCGGCTCGTCTTCGACGTTCGTTCCGGGGGTTCTGCGACGCTCGTCGTGACGGATTCGTACGAGCCCGGCTGGACGGCGACCGTCAACGGCGCGCGGCGCGAGATCGTCCCGGTGGACGGGTGTTTCCAGGGAGTTGCGGTGCCGAAGGGAAGGAGCTCGGTTCTCTTCCGGTACGAGCCGGCCTCCGTTCGCGCCGGCGCGGCGGTCGCGATCGGCGGCGCCGCGGTGCTCGGCTTTCTGTGTTTGCCCCGCAGGAGTTCTCCCGCGGCGCCGGACGGAGGCGTCCCGCGATGACGCGCCGCATCCTGATGGTCGTGCCCAACGTCCTGCGGGACCTCGAGGGGCACGTGCTGATGGGATACCACCTCGAGCGGTGCTGGGGCCACGAGGTGAAGTACACGGTCGGCCAGAATCTCGTCCGCGAGCTCCTCTCGTACGTGCCGGACGCAGTCGTGATGGACCACCTGTCCTGGGACTACCGGGCGCGCCAGGCCCTCCTCGTCAAGCGCATCGGCGCGAAGCTCGCGCTGCTTCCGACCTCCGGGCTCTTCCGGGACCTCACCGAGCACGAGCTGATCGCGGGACGCGCCTTCCACGTCAATGGCCTGGTCGACTGCTACCTCGCCTGGTCCGACCAGGCCCGCGAGAAGCTCCTCGCGAACGGCCTGTTGACCGCCGAGCAGATCCGGACCACCGGGTCGCCGCGATTCGACTTTTATGCCGCGCCGTACACGGCCCTCGTCGGGAGCCGGGCGAAATTTCTGGAGGCCGTGGGGGTGCGCAACGTCTCGGCGCCCGTGATCGCCTGGACGCCCGGCAACGTCTCCTTCGCCGCGGTTGGATCTGCCGCGCTGAAGCGATGGAGAATCGGCACCAACGTCGATCCGGCCTTCTTCCGCGAAGAGATGTCCGACGTCCTGGACCAGTACGACGAGCACGCGCCCCTCATCGTGGAGCTCGCCCGGAGCCGGCCGTCGTGGACGATCATCGTCAAGGTGCATCCGGGCGATCAGCTCTCGCGCTTCCTCTGGATGCGGGAAAAGGCGAGCAACGTTCACGTCGTCCAGGGCGTTCCCATCCGGGACCTGCTGTCGCACAGCAACGTCCTGCTTCAGCGCTGTTCGACGGCGGCCAACGAAGCGTGGCTCCTCGGAAAGCCCGTCCTCTCCCTGGGGACCTCGCGCGAAACCCTCAAGATCTCGGCGGGCTACTCGGCCGGCAATACGAACGTGAGGACGCTGGACGAGACGCTCGCCGCCGCCGAGCGGTTTCTCGCGGACCCCGAGATCCCGGAGGACCAGAAGCGGGCGCGCGCGGCGTTCATCGAGGAGACGTACTATCGCGTGGACGGCCGCTCGAGCGAACGCTGCGCCCAGGCGGTCCACGAGCTGGTCTCGCCGCCCGCTCTCACGGATGCCGACCACGCACGGATCGCGGAGGCGGCCAAGGCCGTCGCGCCCGAGTTCGAGCGGGGCGACATCGAGCGCGCGACCAACCGCTTCAAGGCCATGCTCGGGCTCGAGCCCACGCGTTCGCTCCGGCTCTGGCGCCGCAAGTCGAGCCGGGGAAACGGTCGGAACGGCCGGGACGACGTGTCGCGGATTCCGGAAGCCGGCGTCGCGGCGCTCTACGCGGAATTCGCGCGATTGCACGGCCAGGGCTGCCGCCCGAAACGGCCGAGTCGCGAGGGGCTGGCCCCCGCCTTGCAGGCGGAGCCGAATCGGAAGTAGACGACGTCGCTCGCGCCGCCTCGGCGGTCCGCGAGGACGGCTTCGCATCGACACCACGAAACGACAGGAGGCTAGAGTGACGCGATCTCTCGTGACCGGCGGGGCCGGTTTCATCGGTTCCCACGTGGCCCGCCATTGCCTCGGACGGGGCGACGAAGTCGTCGTGCTCGACGACCTGAGCGGGGGATTCGCCGACCACGTGCCGGCGGGCTGCCGCTTCGTGGAGGGCTCCGTGACGGACGCCCCCCTCGTGGCCCGGCTCTTCGACGAGGGTCGGTTCGACTACGTGTACCACCTCGCGGCGTACGCCGCCGAAGGGCTCTCCCACTTCATCCGGCGCTTCAACTACACCAACAACGTCGTCGGCAGCATGACCCTCGTCAACGAGTCGGTGAAGCACGAGGTGAAGGCGTTCGTCTTCACCTCCTCGATCGCGGTGTACGGCGCCGGCCAGCTTCCGATGCGCGAGGACATGGTGCCGCAGCCCGAGGACCCGTACGGGGTCGCGAAGTACGCCGTCGAGCTCGACCTGCGCGCCGCCCACGAGATGTTCGGCCTGAACTCGGTCGTCTTCCGCCCCCACAACGTGTACGGGGAGAACCAGAACATCGGCGACCGCTACCGCAACGTCATCGGGATCTTCATGAACCAGATCATGCAGGGCCGCCCGATGACGATCTTCGGAGACGGGGAGCAGACCCGCGCTTTCAGCCACATCGACGACGTCGCCCCGCAGATCGCCGCGAGCGTCACGATCCCCGCGGCGTTCGGCCAGGTGATCAACATCGGGGCCGACGAGCCCTACTCGGTCAATCGGCTCGCGGAAGTCGTGGCGCAGGCCTTCGGCGTGAAGGCGAACGTCGAGCACCTCGCCGCGCGCAACGAGGTCGTCCACGCGTATTCCGACCACTCGAAGGCGCGGCGCCTCTTCGGCGACACGCCTCCGGTCGCCCTCGAGGACGGGATCCGCCGCATGGCGGAGTGGGCCCGGCGCGTCGGCGCTCGCGAAAGCAAGCCATTCCGCGACATCGAGATCCGAAGGAACCTTCCGGCCAAATGGGCCTGACCCCGGACGTCGATCCGGGCCCGGCGCCCGCCGGGACCGACCGGCCTCTGCGCGTGTGGTGCCTGCTGCGCGATCAGCGCGCCCACGTGGAGCCGGTCGAGCGGCACTTCGGCGCCGCGGCGGAGTTCGTGTACGACGCCGCGTGGGACCCGGACGCCCTGCTGGACCGACGTCCGGACCTGGTTCTCTGCGTCAACGACTATCACTACGACGTCGCCCGCTGCCTCGACGCCGCCCGCGGCGCGGGGATTCCGTCGCTGGTCCTCCAGGACGGAATTCTCGAATGGCGGTGCCAGTACGAGAACCCGCTCTTCGGCGCCGGCGGGGGAGCCCCCCAGCACCAGCCGGTGCTCGCGGACAAGATCGCCTGCCTCGGCGCGTCGAGCGCGCGGCAGATCGCGTCCTGGGGAAATGCGGCCAAGGTTGAAGTGACCGGGATGCCGCGCCTCGACGCGCTCACGCGTCTCGAGATGCCCGCGCCACGGACCCCCGGACAGCGCCTGCTCGTGATGACGGCCAAGAAGCCGTGGTACGACGACGCGCAGCGGGAGGTGATCGAGCGCTCGCTCGCCGGTCTCAAGTCGTACCTCGACGCCCGACCGGACATTCAAGTGGTCTGGCGCGTGACGCGGGGCCTCTCGGACGTGCTCGGCGTCGTCAACGAACTGAAGGACCTCGAGACGATGGAGCTGTCGGGGGTTCTCGCGCGCGTGGACGCGGTCGTCACGACCCCGAGCACGGCGCTCCTGGAAGCCATGGTGGCGCGGCGCCCCGTGGCGGCACTGGACCATTTCAACGTCCCGCGTTTCGTGGCGACGGCCTGGACGATTTCGGCGGACGAGCATCTCGACAGAGTCATCCCCGAACTCTTGAGGCCGCCGGCGGCAAAGATGCTCTTTCAGGCCGAGTGCCTTCGCGACAATCTCCACGAGGACGGACCGGCCTCGGCTCGGGTGAGCCGGCTGATCGAGATCATGGCCGCCGAAGGGCGGGCGGCACGAGCTCAGAAGCGCGCGGTCAGACTCGGTCGCGACCTGATGGGGAACGGCACGAGCGCGAAGCCGGCGCCACTGCCGGAGCTCTCCGAACTGTATCCCGGCCAGGCGGGTTTTGCCGAAGGCGACGCCGCAGCTTTGCGAGTGCGGCTTCTCCGGCTCGAAAAGGACTACGCGAGACTTCGGGGAGGCTCTCTGGCGTCGAGGCTCCGTCGCCGCGTCCGGCGCATCGTGGGGGCATCATGACAACCCGGACTCCCCGTCTGCTGGGGATGACGACGAGCTCCTTCGATCCGGCGAGCCGGTTCCGGTTCGTTCAGTTCATCCCGTATTTCGAGCGCGCCGGCTGGGATGTCTGCTTTCGGCCCAATCGGCCCGATCGCCAGTGGTCCAGCCGCCTGCGTGGCAGGGTTCCCAGGGCGGTGCACCATCGGCTGGGGCGAGGAATGATGAAGTGGAATCGCTGGCGCGACGTTGCGAGCGCGGCTCGGTTCGACAGCGTCTTCGTCAACCGCGATCTTGCGGGTCCCGGCCTCTTCTATCAGCGGCGGCTCCTGCGCCGGAATCCGCGCGTCGTGTTCGACTTCGACGACGCCATTTTCATCGGCCGCAACGAGGCCGCCGTCCGGTGGATGTGCGAGCAGTCGGCCTGGGTCACCCCGGGGAACCGCTATCTCGCCGAGTTCGTGGGCCGGTACACGGACCGGTGCACGGTCATTCCGACCGTGATCGACACCGAGGAGTACCGGCCGTCGAGCGAAGGCGCGAGCCCGGTTCCGCGCGTCGGATGGTCTGGCTCCGACCAGTCGATTCGCGTGACCCTGTTTCCGTTCCTCCCGCTGATGGCCGAGATTCAGCGGCGCGTGGACTTCGAGCTGGTCGTGATCACGAATACGCGGCCCGAGATCGAGACGCCCGGGTTGAAATGGTCGTTTCTTCCCTGGACGGCCGAAACCGAGGTCGCGGGTCTTCGCAGCCTCGACGTCGGGCTGATGCCGCTGGCCGACGACGCGTTCCAGCGGGGCAAGTGTGGACTGAAGGCGCTCCAGTACATGGCCGTCGGACGGCCCGTCGTGGCGTCTCCGGTGGGTGTCAACGCCGAGATCGTGCAGAACGGGAAAACGGGGTTCCATGCCGTCACGGAGGCGGACTGGATGTCGGCGATCCAGAGCCTCGCGTCTTCGAGCGAGAGGCGCTCGGAGATGGGGGCGGCGGGCCGGAAGCGGTGCGAGGAGAGCTATTCCGTTCGCCGCTGGTTTCCGGTTCTGGACGAGATCCTCAGACGTGTCGGCAGGGTCTGAGTCGCTCCAGGACGGCATCGTCGTCGAATGGCGGCGGCGAGGGTCGGTCGACCCGGGCTCGTCCGACGCCATGCGTCGGGGTGTCGCGGTCGCCGTATGCACCCTCCAGCGTCCGGAGAGCCTGATTCGGTTTCTCGAGTCGATGGCAGGCCAGGATCGGGCGCCGGATCAGCTCGTCCTGGTGGACGCGAGCCCCGACGAGCGGAGCGAGAATGCCGTTCGCGGATTTCTCGACGCGCGTCCGCGAAGCTGGGAAACCGTCTATTCACGGGTGCGGCCACCGCTGGTCGGCCTCACCCGCCAGCGCAACCAGGCTCTCGCAAGAACGTCGGTCGACCTCGTGGCATTCTTCGACGATGACATCGTGCTCAAGCCCGGGTGCCTCCGGGAGCTCGAGCGAGTGCATCGGGCGGAGCAGGACGCCGTCGGCGTGGCGGCTCTCATCCTGAACGAACGCACGGCCCCGAGCCGCCTGTGGCGAATCCGCAGAAGACTCGGAATCGTCTCGAGCCTCGAGCCGGGCCGCTACAACCGGAGCGGCATGTCGACCCCCTGGAGCTTCCTTCCGCCGGGGGAAGGGACCCGAGAGGGGGACTGGCTTCCGGGCGGCGCGACGATGTGGAGGACGGACGTCGCGCGCAGGCTCGGTTTCCGGGAGGACTTCGCCGGCTACGGGCAGGGCGAAGACCTCGAGTTCTCGCTGCGGGCCGGCCGGGTCGGCCGGCTGTTGCTCGCGAGATCGGCGCACGTCGTGCACGAGCACGTCGCGAGCGGGCGTCCCGATGCCTTTCGGATGGGGTACATGGCGGTCCACAACCGCTACCAGATTCACCGCTCCGGCCTGAAAGACCGGCGGCGCCGCGACGTCGCCCTGTTCGTGTATGCCTGGACCCTCGATAGTCTTCTGCTGCTGAGGCGGGCGTTCGCGCCCCGGTACTGGCGCGAGCTCGTGGGGGAGCTCTCGGGGCGCGCCTGGGCCGGGCTGACGATCGCGGCGGGGCGATGAGCATCCGCCCCGGCTCTCTCATGGTGTTCTGGGACTACGACACCCAATGGGGGGCGGATCGGTCCCGGCTGCCCGGGGGTCCCAAGGCGTGGGGTCCCCTGGAGTTCGAGAACACCGACCGGTTGCTCGAACTCCACGACCAGTACCAGGTGCCCGCCTGCTTCGCCGTCGTGGGACGGGCGGCCGAGCCGGGGGAGAGGCCGTACCACGATCCGGGGCAGATTCGCCGGATCCACGAGATGGGTCACGAGATCGCGAGCCACTCGCTCGAGCACGACTGGCTTCCGGCGCTCGCCGGGCAGCGGCTCTCCTCGACCCTGAGAGACAGCCGCGTCAGCCTCGAGCAATGCATCGGGGATCGCGTCGTGACGTTTGTGCCGCCGTTCAACCAGCCGTTCGACTACCCGGCGAGGCTCGCGTTCAGCCTCGCGGAGCGTCGGGAGGTTCCCTCGAACCGGACGGACCTGCCGCGGCTGTGCCGGGCGCTGGAAGAGGCCGGATATGAGGCCTGTCGCGTCGCCTATCGCCCGCTCGGATTGCGTCTCCTCGAGAGAATCCTCGGCAGGCGCCTCGACCGTCCGAGGCCGCCGGAACGGATTGGCTCGATCCGGTGCTTCCGACTCAACAGCCCCGGAGGGTTCGACCCCCGCA
The DNA here is from genome assembly GCA_041912555.1 of Thermoanaerobaculia bacterium. Taxonomy (GTDB): domain Bacteria; phylum Acidobacteriota; class Thermoanaerobaculia; order UBA5066; family Gp7-AA6; genus DAHUXD01. The sequence goes on along the minus strand of JAYRMU010000005.1, from coordinate 34,413 downwards.
GCCTCGATGTCGTCGCCCGATGCGTCGAGAACGGCGGCCTCGTCGTCGTCTATGGCCATCCTCATTCGCTGCACGCCGGGAACCCCCAGGACGAGTCCTGGCTCGTCCCGTTCCTAGGGAAGGTCGGGGCGTGGAGCCGCGAAGGGCGGTTGAGGATCGTCCGGCCCCGGGATCTCCTGAACGGCCGGCCCGAATGAGAGTGTGCGCGATTTCTTCCAAGCACTGTTGGCGCGACGTCGGCGGCCAGTGGTTCTCCTCGGGAGGATTCCCTCTTCAGATGACGGCCGTGGCGTCCCTGTTCGACGAGATGACCCTGGTCGTTCTCGAAGGACGGCCGCGCTCCGGAGGGAGCCCGCTGCCCCGTGGAAGCCGCGTCGTTGCTCTGCCGATCCCCCCGGGGCGGGACTGGACGAGAAAATTCTCGCTCTTCTTCCGGCTGATCCCCTACGTCCGGGCTCTCAACGCGGCCATCGCCGAGGCGGACGTCGTCCATACGCCGATTCCGGGGGACATCCCGCTGCTCGGGATGATCCTCGCCCTGCTTCGTGGAAAGCGCCTGATCGCGAGGTACGGGAGCTCCTGGTTCTCGACGGAGGAGACGACGTTCATGAATCGCGTGACCCGCGGGATCATGCGCCGATTCGCGGGCGGGAGAAACGTCATGCTGGCAACGGGCGCCGACGGGGGGCAGCCCGCTCCGGGAATGCACTGGCTATTCGCGACCGCCATCTCGTCGGAGGAAGTCCACTCCGTCCGGCCCGACCTCGGCCGAGGCCCATCCCGACCGCTTCGCCTGATCTACCCGGGGCGCCTTTCGAGCGAGAAGGGGATCGAGGACCTCGTCGAAGCCATGGGGCATCTCGAACGGGAAGCGCCCGGCCTCGCGATCCTCACGATTGCCGGCGACGGGCCTCGCCGGTCCTGGATGGAGGCCCGCCTCCGAGAACTCGGGTGCGAGAAATCGGTGCGCTTCGCAGGATTGCTGGATCGCGGGGGTCTCCTCAAAGAGCTGGCGGGCTCGGACGTCTGCATCCTGCCGTCCCTCACCGAGAGCTTCTGTAAGGCCCGCCTCGACGCGATGCTCTGCGGGGTGCCCGTCATGACCACGGAGGTGGGCTTCGGGAGAACGCTGGTCGGGGCCGACGGCGAACGTGGCTGGATCGTGCCGGTCGGCGACCCCCGGAGCATCGCCGACGCCGTTGCGGGCGTCAGCCGGGGGAGCATCGACTGGCCGGCCCTGCGGGAACGCTGCCGGCGCTACGTCGAGCGCTTCACCCTCGAGGAATGGGCGAGGCGCATCGCCGGCATCTGTTCGCGGCAGTGGAGCGTTCCCGTGCTCGAGGGGAAGCTGAGCGCCGGATGACGGTCTCCGCCCGCGCCCTGCCGGCTCTCCGGAGTCCCGCCCGCAGACGGGCCCTGTCGCGCCCGCTGCGGATGACGTGGCTCGTCGGGCTGCTCGCCACGATCGTCGGGGTGCTCGGCTACGCCTACGCCGTCGACTTCGAGCAGGCCATCGCGATCCTGGCGGTGATGGGCCTCGCGATGGCCTTCGTGGGGCTCTGGCAGCCGACGGTCGGAATTCTGGGCGCGGCGCTGGTTTGCACGATCGACCCCGTGATGCGCGCCTTCGTGATGACCGGCGGCTTGCTGCGTTGGAACTCGTTCAACTACGTCCTGCTGCTGGCCATGCTCGTCTTCTGGCGACGGATGCTCGCCTGGACGGACCCGCCGGTGCGGTGGCTCGCCCTGTTCGTCGTCGTCCTGATGGTGGGACTGGTGGTGAGCGCCGATCCGCTGCAGGGAGCCCAGCACGTGCTCGGGGCCGTCTCCTTCTTCGGACTCCTGCTCTATTGCGAACGGGCCGGGCCGGCGAGCGACACCTGGTTCTGGGCGGCGCTCGTCAGCGGGGTAACCGGCGCCCTGGGCGGCCTCGTGTTCTTCCTTCAAGACGAATCGGTGCAGGAGTTCATCAATCCCAATGCATGGGCCTACTTTCCCTTGACGGCGCTGGCGCTGCAGTGTCTGGCGCTCTCCCGGAAGACCCTTTCCCAGCGGGGCCGCACGATCTGCCTCCTGCTCGCCGCGGTGAACGCGGGGTGGATCTTCCTGAGCGGGAGCCGAGGGACCTCGTTGACCGCGCTCGTCTGCCTCGTCTATTGCGTGGTGCGGAGCCGGAGGTTCTGGTCGGTCGCCGGCCTGGGCGTGGTCGTCATCGTCGTGGTCGCGCTGATGTCGGGCCTCTTCGAGCAGAGGCAGGAGCGATCGATCCAACGCCTGACGAAGCTGTTCGACCCGGCATACTCGCTGGCGGGCCGCACGAGCGGCCGCTCCGATCTGGCCCGCGCCGGCTGGTACCTCTTCCTGGAGCACCCCCTGACCGGGGTGGGCACCGGGTCCTTTTCGACCATGTGGTTCCGGCTCGGGGACATTCGGGGCCTGTCGAAGTACGGGTGGGGCAAGGAGGCACAGGCGCACTCGGGATGGGTGAAGACCCTGGCGGAGAGTGGCCTGCCCGGCATCGTCCTCTTCGCGGGGTTCGTCCTCTCGTTCGCTCTGATGGGCTGGCGGCGGCGAGCGAGAGGCGATTTCGCGCTGGGGCTCCTGGTCACGGCGACGTTCGCCGTGGCGCTCCTGTCGACCGAGTTTCAGAACAAGGGGCTCTGGCTCATGGCTGCCGGCGTGACGGCATTTCTGCGCGAGCCGCGAACGGCCCGGGCGCCGGAGAGAGGAACCGATGACGCCCGGCCCTGAAGCGGCCGGACTTCGCGTGGCCTTCGTCGCCGGATCCCTCAGGCTCGGCGGGGCGGAGAAGCAGCTCTGGTACCAGGCCCGCTCGCTGACGGGCCACGGCGCCCGCGTCCGGGTCTTCTCGCTGACGCGGGGCGAGCATTACGAGGGGCTGCTCGACGGGATCGGAGCCGAGGTCCGCTGGATCGGAAGGAGCTCCTGGCCTCCCGTCCGCCTCCTGGAACTGATCCCGGGCCTGCGCGGGTTCCAGCCTCACATCGTTCAAGCCACGCACGCGTTTGCAAACCTCTACGCCGCCGTGGCGGCGAGAGCGGTCGGCGCCGTCAGCCTGGGGGCCCTTCGGGGCAGCCTTCGGAGGTGCGTGGAGGCGAACGGATCCTGGACGAAGTGGCTCATGTCGGTCCCGACCGCGCTCGTGACCAATTCGCGCCGCAGCCGCGACGAGGTCGCCGCGAGCGGACTCGTCGAGCCGGAGCGGTTGCACGTTCTCGAAAATGCCGTCGATCTTTCCGAGTTCGAGCCGTCGCCGACCCTCGCCGCCCGCGACGGGGGACTTCGGGTCTTCCTGGTCGGGACCCTGTCCCGCGTGAAGAGGGCCGACGTGTTTCTCGAGGCGCTGGCGCAGGCACGAGACCGGAGGCCCGGTGTCCGAGGCGTGGTTGTCGGGAGCGGACCCGAACTGAGCGATCTGAAGGGCCTGGCCTTGCGTCTTGGTCTCGGGCCGGACGGAGTCGAGTTTCTGGGGCAGCGAAAGGACGTTCCCGCCCTTCTGGCAGGGGCCGGCGCGCTGGTGATGTGCTCCGACGACGAGGGCACTCCGAATTCTGTGATGGAGGCGATGGCGGCCGGAGTACCGGTCGTCGCGACCCCCGCCGGAGACGCCCCGCTCCTGATTCAGGATGGCGTCTCGGGCTGGATCGTGGCCTTCGGGGACGCCGGCGCGATCGCGGACCGGCTCGTGCGGCTCCACGACGACTCCCGGATGAGGTTCGAAGTCGGGGAGGCGGCCCGCGAGCGGATGGGTCGTTCCTACGGCACCGAGAGCCTCGCCCGGAGACTGTTCTCTCTCTACCGCTCGGTCGCGGAACGCGAGGATCGCCTCGAGTGCCTGGAAGCCCTCGGCGGCGCGGCCCCATGAGGCTTGCCGTGTTCACGAGCCAGTTCCCGGGGCGGGTGAATACCTTCTTCGCCCGCGACATGCGGGGGCTCCTCGAAGCGGGGGTTCAACTCGACATCTTCCCGCTCTATCCGGAGTCGCCGGAACTGTGGCGGCAGGTCCCCGACATCCTCGGCGAGAACGTCCTGCCCCGCAATCGCGTGCATTACGTCTCGCCCGTTCCGCGGCTGCGCCGCGGCGCCGAGCAGGATTCGGTCCGGCCATTTCTCGGTGCCGCCTGGACTGCGACCTCGGAGGCGCTTCGAGTGGGGCCGGTGCCCGCCGCCAAGACCGTCTACTCGGCCGTCAAGGCCTGGAACTGGTCTGCCGCCGCGGTTCCGCGCTTCGACCACATCCTCGGGTACTGGGGAAACTATGCGGCGACGGCGGCCTTCCTCTTTCGGGCCCTGCGGGGCGGACGGGAGCCCTTCTCGATCTTCCTGCATGCCGGAACGGACCTGTATCGGGATCGAATGTTTCTTCGCCAGAAGCTGGCCGAGGCGCGCCACGTGATCGTCTGCTCGGATTTCAACCGGGACTTCCTCGCGCGAACCTTCCCCGACCTCGCGTCCGACGTCGAGAGAAAGATCGTCGTGCACCAGCATGGCGTGGACCTGGAGGAATTGCCGTATTCGGTCGACGGTCGGGCCCCGCGCCGTGTCATCGGTGTCGGCGGACTCGAGTCGGCGAAGGGGTTCGAGTTCCTGTTGCAGGGCAGCGCCATCCTCCGGGATCGCGGGCAGGCGGTCGAGATCGAGCTCGTCGGCGATGGACCGCAGCGCGAGAGCCTCGAGCGTCTCGGCCGCTCGCTCCAGCTCGATGGGATTCGCTTCCGGGGCTGGCTGCCGTTCACCGGAGCCCGCGACGCGATTCGTGGAGCCTGCGTTCTCGTCCATCCGTCGGCGGGGCTCGGGGACGGTGCACCGAACGTGATCAAGGAGGCCATGGCGCTGGGGACTCCCGTGGTCGCTTCCGCGATCGCCGGCATCCCGGACCTTCTCGAAGGAGGGCGGTGCGGCGTCCTCGTCCCGCCCCGGGATCCGGGGGCCCTTGCCGACGGGATCGAGAGCCTGCTCTCCGATGCGGGCCGCCGGACCGCCCTGGCGGAGCGGGCTCGGCGGTCGGCCGAGAGCCGGTTTGATCTCTGGAAGAATGGACGGGCTCTTGCCGCGGCTCTGGAAGGCTCCCGATCGGAGGCGTCCGCGTGATCCCGAGCCTCCTCGCTCGTGGCGTCTACTTCGCCCTCCAGAAGGCTCGGCGCGAGCCGGTGGGGAGCGCGCTCCGCGACGTGCGGCGGACCGAATTCTGGACTCTGGATCAGCTCCGGCGACTGCAGGCGGACCGCCAACTCGCGCAGCTGCGGTTCGCCCGGCGATTCGTGCCTTACTACGAGGACGTGCTGGGTCCGTTTTCGCATCGCCTCGATCGTGCCCGCGAGTGGGAGGACGTCGCGGCGTTGCTCCAGGATCTGCCCGTCATCGAGAAGCGCGCCGCCCTGGAGCACCCGGAGCGGTTTCGGGCGAGGAACCTGGGCGAACTGCGAACCTACCCCGACCGCACCTCGGGATCGTCGGGGACTCCTCTCGTCTTCCCCTGCGACCAGGCGGCATGGGCCTACCGGCACGCGCTGACGTTTCGCTGCATGCAGGCCTTCGGCGTCCGAGTGGGAGAGCCTTATGGCCTGTTCTTCGGGCTCCATTGGAGCTCCCGGCGGCGATTCGCGGCGGCGGTGCGAGACAGGGTTCTCAACCGGGCGCGATTGTCCGCGTTCGAGGTCGGCCCGGAGTCGTTCGAGCGCCAGCTCCGGCAACTGCGCGGGGCGCGGCCGACGCACCTCGTGGGCTATCCGTCGGCGATCTTCGCATTCTGCGCGCTCGCCCGGGAACGCAACGTGGATCTCGCCGACCTCCGCCTGAAGGCGGTCTTCACGACGGCCGAGCCCCTCCGCCCCCACCAGCGGGCGCTCATCGAGTCGGCGGCACGGGCTCGCTGCGTCAACATGTATGGGAGCGCGGAGGGTGGATTGATGGCCACGGAGTGTCCCTCCGGTCGAATGCACGTCTGCATCGAGTCGACCTGGCTGAGCGCTCGGGGCGCGGGGAACTCGGGCGAGGCCGTCGTGACGGACATGATGCTGCGGGCGTTTCCCCTGGTCCGCTACGCCATGGGCGACGAGCTCGAGTTTTCTCCGGAATCCTGCGATTGCGGGCGGGCGCACCCGGTGCTCGCGCGGATCGAGGGGCGCTCCGGGGATTGGATCGAGCTGCGCGGGGGGCGCCGCCTCAACGCCAACGTTCCGTCGTACATTTTCAAGCCCCTGGCCGAACTGGGAGTGATTCGGCAGTACCGGTTCGTCCAGGCGCCCGAGGGCGCGATCACGCTCTGGCTCGTCGTGACGAAGGGCTTTTCCGAGGCGCATCTGGCCATCCTCAGGAAAGAGCTGGAAACCGTTTTCGGACTCGAGGCGCCGCCCGTTCGCATCGTCCCGGACCTTCCTCCGCTGCCGAACGCGAAACATCGGGACTTCGTCAGGCTGGTCGCGGATCCGACGCCTCCGGCGGGCGCCGCCTCATGAGGATCGGCATCCTGACCCAGTACTACCCGCCGGAGATGGGGGCTCCGCAGGCGCGCCTTTCCCACCTCGCGGGCGAATTCGTGCGGAGCGGGCACGAGGTCGTGGTCCTGACCGCGATGCCCAACTACCCGCGCGGGAAGGTCTATCCGGGGTACGGAGGCTTCCTGCAACGGGAGACCCGGGACGGCGTCGCGGTGGTCCGGACCTGGATCTACCCGACGCAGAGCGTCGGGCTCGTGAAGCGGCTCGGAAACTACTTCTCCTTCGTCGCGTCCTCTCTCGCCGTCGGGGCGTTCACGCTCGGGAAGCTCGACTACCTGATCACCGAGAGCCCGCCCCTCTTCCTCGGGATCAGCGGATACCTGCTGGCCCTCAAGACGGGCGCGAAGTGGATCTTCAACGTCTCGGACCTGTGGCCCGAGAGCGCCGTCCGCCTCGGCGTGCTGCGGGAAGGGGCGAGCCTCCGCGCGGCCCAGTCGCTCGAGGCCTTCTGTTACCGGAAGGCATGGCTCGTCACGGGGCAGAGCCGCGAGATCCTCGAGGACGTCCAGCGGCGGTTTCCTTCGGTGTCCACATACCACCTGTCGAACGGCGTGGACACCGACATGTTCCGGCCCGAGCGCCGGTCCGAGGAGGCCCGCCGGGTCCTTCTCGACGACGCGAGCGACGGGAAGGCGTGCCTGGCCGTGTACGCGGGCCTTCACGGGATCGCCCAGGGGCTCGACCAGGTGCTCGAGGCGGCCTCGCTCCTGCAGAATGGCGCGGTGCGCATCGTGCTCGTCGGAGACGGCCCGCAGAAGGAGCAGCTCGTGAAGCAGTGCCGCGACCTCGGCCTGTCGGGCGTCCGCTTCCTGGACTCCCGCCGCCGCGAGGAAATGCCCGAGATGATGGCCTCCGCGGACGTCGCCCTCGTTCCCCTGAAGCTTCACCTTCCGGGCGCGGTTCCCTCGAAGCTGTACGAGGCGATGGGCTCCGGCGCGGCCGTCGTCCTCGTCGCGGAGGGCGAAGCCGCCACCGTGGTCCGCGAGGCGAACGCCGGGATCGTCGTCGCGCCCGGAGACACCCGCGGGCTGGCCAGGGCGCTCGAGACGCTCGCCGCCGACGGGGGGATGCGCCGGAAGATGGCGGAAGCCGGCCGCGCCGCCGCCCTCGACAAGTTCGACCGGAAGAGGATTGCCGAGAGGTTCATCGGCCACCTGGAAGGACGGCCCGCGTGTTGATCTGCAGCGTCGTGGGGGCCCGCCCCAACTTCATGAAGATGGCGCCGGTCGTGCGCGAGCTGAGGAGCCGGGGGGTACGCCACGTCCTCGTGCACACCGGGCAGCACTACGACGCCGCCATGTCGCGCGTCTTCTTCGAGGAGCTCGGCATGCCCGAGCCGGACGTGAACCTCGGCGTGGGCTCGGATTCTCCGACGCGCCAGACGGCCCGGATCCTGACGGCTTTCGAGGAGATCTGCGAGCGCGAGAAGCCCGACGTCGTCCTCGTCGGGGGAGACGTGACCTCGACGGTCGCCGTGGCCCTCGTCGCGGCGCGGCTGGGCATCCCGCTCGGCCATGTCGAGTCGGGCCTCCGGTCCTTCGACCGGGCCATGCCGGAGGAGATCAACCGCGTCGTCACGGACCACCTGTCGGAATACCTGTTCACGACCGAGGAGAGCGCGAACCGGAACCTCGCGCGGGAAGGCATCGCCCCGGAGAAGGTCCACTTCGTCGGCAACTGCATGGTGGACACGCTCAAGCAGAACGTCGTCGCCGCCGTCGCGGCGCAGCCCTGGTCGGCGCTCGGCCTGGCCCCGGGCGGTTACGCCCTCCTGACCCTGCACCGCCCGTCCAACGTCGACTCCGCGGAGACCCTGGAGGACCTGGTCCGCAGCCTGGAGGACGTCTCGCGGCGGGTGCCGATCCTCTTTCCCGTGCATCCGAGGACGCTGGCGCGCCTGAGCGCGGCCGGCATCGCGATGCCGGAAGGCATCCGCACCTGCGAGCCGCTCCCGTACCTGACCTTCCTCGGTCTGATGGCGAAGGCGAAGGTCGTGCTGACGGATTCGGGCGGCATCCAGGAGGAGACGACGGCCCTCGGCGTTCCCTGCCTGACCCTGCGCAGGAACACGGAGCGGCCCGTCACCGTCACCCAGGGAACGAACCGGCTCGTCGGCACCGATCGGGCCGAGATCCTGAGGTGCGTCGAGCGGATCCTGAGCGGGCAGTGGCCGTCGGGCGAGGCCGTTCCTCTCTGGGACGGCCGCGCGAGCGCGCGCATCGCGGACATCCTGCTCGCAGGGCGGCGCGGATGACGGCTCTCGAGGAGGATGCCGCGGTGGCCGCCGAGCAGGCCCGGATCCTGGCGGAGTACAGGCGCCGCGAGCGGGAGGTCGAGGCCGATCTCTACGCGCCGTGGCAGGCGGCTACGGCCTTTCTGCGCGCCGGCCGTTCCCGCCTCGCGGCCCGCATGCTCAAGGCGGCCGGGGTCTTCCCCGGACCGGGGGACCCCTGCCTCGAGATCGGGTACGGCTCCCTCGGGTGGCTGGGAGAGCTCGTCGCCTGGGGCGTGCGCGAGCGCGACCTCCACGGCATCGAGCTCGATCCGACGCGCGCCGCCCGGGCCGCGGAGATCCTGCCCGGGGCCGACCTCCGCGTGGGGGATGCCACGCGGATGCCGTGGGCCGACGGCCTGTTCCGGCTCGGGATCGCCTCCACCGTCTTCAGCTCCATCCTCGATGCGTCGGTGCGCCGCGCCGTGGCCGCCGAGGTGACTCGCGTCCTCGCCCCGGGGGGCGCCCTCCTCTGGTACGACATGGCCATCGACAACCCCCGCAACCCGAACGTCCGGGGCATCGGCCGCCGCGAGCTCTCCGCCCTCTTCCCGGGCCTCGAGGGCCGTGTCCGGTCCGTCACCCTGGCGCCTCCCATCGCCCGGTGGGCCGCGCCGAAGAGCTGGGTCCTGTGCGAGATTCTGGAATCCATTCCGGCCCTCCGCACGCACGCCGTGGGAGTGCTCGTAAAGAGGTAAACGATGAAGACCGACGTTCCCTTCTTCCGTCCCGACGTCAGCGAAGCCGAGGTGGCCGAGGTGGTGTCCGCCCTCCGATCCGGGTGGCTGACGACGGGGCCGCGCGTCAAGCGCTTCGAGGAAGAGTTCGCCGCGGCGGTGGGCGCGCCCCACGCAATCGCGGTGAACTCGTGCACGGCCGCCCTGCACCTGGCGGTCGAGGCCCTCGGGCTCAAGGCCGGAGAGGCGGTTCTCGTGCCGACGATGACCTTCGCCGCCACGGCCGAGATCGTCCGGTATCTCGGAGCGATTCCGGTGCTGGTGGACTGCGATCCCGTGACGCTCAACATGGATCTCGAGGACGCCCGGCGCAAGCTGGCGTCCCTGCGCGCGGGGACGCTCGACGCGCGGGTGCCCGCGACGGCGAAGGCGGTCGGCATCATCCCGGTCCACGTCGGGGGTCTCATGCTCGACGTCGCGCGCGTCCGGAAGTTCGCGGCGGATCACGGGCTCTGGGTCGTCGAAGACGCCGCCCATTCGTTTCCGGCCTCGTGGCGGCCCTCGGCGGCCGAGCCGTGGCAGCGCTGCGGCGACGGCACGTCCGCCGTGAGCTGCTTCTCCTTCTACGCGAACAAGACCATCACGACCGGCGAAGGCGGCATGGCGACGACGGCGGACCCGGAGCTCGCCGCGCGGATCCGCCTGATGGCCCTGCACGGGCTCTCGCACGACGCGTGGGGCCGCTACAGCGGGGGAGGCAAGTGGGACTACCGGATCCTCGCGCCGGGCTTCAAGTACAACCTCACGGACGTGGCCGCGGCGATCGGGATCCATCAGCTCGCGCGGGCGGAGCCGATGCGCCTGGCGCGCGAGGCGATCGCGAAGAGCTTCTTCGAATCGCTCGCCGACGTCGAGGAGATCGAGCTGCCCGCGCGCGACGCGGACCGCATCCACTCGTGGCACCTCTTTCCCATCCGCCTCCGGCTCGAGAAACTGGGCGTGGACCGCAACACGTTCATCGACGAGCTCAAGGCGGCGGGCGTCGGGTGCTCGGTGCACTGGCGCCCCCTGCACCTGCATCCGTACTACGAGGAGACGTACGGCTGGAAGCCGCGCGATCTCCCGGTGGCAACCCGGGAGTGGGAGCGCCTCGTCAGCCTCCCGATCTTTCCCGGGATGCGGGACGAGGAGGTCGCGAAGGTCGTCGAGACGGTTTCCGGGCTTTGCCGGCAGAACCGCCGGTCGGTTCCGGCGGCCGCGGCGCGGGCCCGATCCTGAACGACGATTCCCCGTCCCTGTCCGGGAGGCCGGGCCTTCCGCGATTCGTGGACGCGGTCCTCGCCGCGGCGGGGCTCATCGTGGCAAGCCCCTTGCTACTCGTTGCAGGGTCGGCGGTGGCCCTGTCTTCGGGGCTTCCGATGCTGTTCCGTCAGAGGCGGATGGGACGGGGAGGCAGACCGTTCACACTCATCAAGCTGCGCACGATGCGCGTGTCTCGAGGCGGGCCGATGGTGACGGCGCGGGGAGACGACCGCGTGACCCCGGTGGGCCGGTTTCTGCGCAGGACCAAGCTCGACGAGCTTCCCGAACTGTGGAACGTCCTGAAGGGAGACATGGCGCTCGTGGGACCTCGGCCCGAGGTGCCGGAGCTCGTGGACCTCACCGATCCCCTCTGGGTCGAAGTCCTGGAGGCCCGCCCGGGCCTCACGGACCCGGTCACGGTGGGCCTTCGGAACGAGGAGCTCCTGATGGCGGGGGTCGAGGGGGACCGGGACCGGTTTTACCGGGAAGTCCTGCAGCCCCGGAAACTGCGGGGCTACGCGGATTATCTGCGCAACCGCAACTGGCGGAGCGACTTGGGGGTCCTCGGGGCCACGGCGGTGGCGATCCTGAGGCCCGGTTCGGGCCCGGGGCACCCGCCCTCGGAAGGCGCCGGAAAGCCGACGAACCCTTGAAAAGACCCTCTGGTTCCACTACCTTGAAGGTTCATAGCAGAGTCCAAATGAGTGCCCCAGCCGTCGGAGGGCGGGGAAGAAGGAGTGTCGCGGTGCGACGCCCGTTCCTCCTCACCCGCACAGCGAGGAGCTTCGAAGGCGCCCCGAGGCGCAGGGCGGAAGGTCTACACCCTTGAAAAAACCCAACCCGCCGTCCCTCACGCGAGGCCTCCAGTTCGCGCTGGACGTCACCGTCCTCGTGCTGGCGTTCACGTTCGCGTACCTGCTGCGGTTCGAGTTCGCCGTCCCGGACAAGGAGATCGGCAACGCCATCCAGCAGCTGCCCTACGTGGTGCTCGTGCAGTTCGCGGCGCTCGCCCTGGCGGGCGTCTACAGCTTCATCTGGCGCTACGTCGGGATGGGCGAGGTCAAGGCGTTCCTGTACGCCGCGCTCTGGTCCGGCCTCGCCCTCGCCGTCCTGCGGCTGAGCCTGCCGGACCGTTTCGGCGGCTGGAAGGTCCCGCTCTCGGTCATTCTGATGGGCACCGTCCTTGCCTTCGGCGGCGTCCTCGGCCTGCGCGTGCTGCGGCGCTACTTCTACGAAGTGTCCCAGCGCCGCGAGCGCGCGACGACCTCCGGCGGAACGCAGCTGGTCCCGACCCTGCTCGTCGGCGCCGGCCGCGCCGGCGTCCTGGCGGCTCGCGAGATCGTCGGCCGGGGCGATATGAACCTCGACGTGAAGGGCTTCGTGGACGACGACGTCGAGAAGAGGGGAGCGGTCGTGCACGGCATCCGGGTGCTCGGGACCACCGAGGACCTGCCGCGCCTCGTGAAGGAGCTCGGCATCGAGCAGGTCGTGATCACGATCGCCCAGATTTCCCGCCAGGAGATCCTCCGCCTCATCGGCCTCTGCCGGAAGATCCAGGTCGCGGTCCGGATCATCCCGGGCCTCTTCGAAGTGCTGCAGGGAAAGGTGCACGTGACGCGCATCCGGAGCGTCCAGATCGAGGACCTGCTCGGCCGCGAGCCCGTCTACCTCGACGAGGCCCAGATCGGCCAGTTCCTCGCGGGCAAGCGCGTCATGGTGACGGGCGCGGGCGGCTCGATCGGGTCGGAGCTCGTCCGCCAGGTCGCGCGGTTCCAGCCCTCGAAGATCTTCCTCGTCGAGCGCGCCGAGTTCGCGCTCTTCGAGATCGACGGGGAGCTGAGGCGCACGAGGCCGGAAATCGAGGTCCTGCCGCTCGTCGCGGACGTCTGCGACGAGGGCCGCATGCGCGCCCTCTTCGGCGAGCACGCTCCCCAGGTCGTGTTCCACGCGGCGGCGCACAAGCACGTGCCGATGATGGAGGCCAACCCCGGAGAGGCCATCAAGAACAACATCCTCGCGACCCGCCTGACCGGAGAGCTCGCCGGCGAGCACGGGGTCGAGACCTTCGTCATGATCTCGACGGACAAGGCCGTCCGGCCGACGTCGATCATGGGGGCGACCAAGCGCGTCGCCGAGCTCGCGGTCCAGGACCTCGCCAAGCGCTTCCCGGGGACGAAGTACCTCGCCGTGCGGTTCGGCAACGTGGTGGGCTCCGCGGGCTCGGTCGTGCCGATCTTCCGCGAGCAGATCCGCCGGGGCGGGCCGGTCACCGTCACGCATCCCGAGATGCGCCGGTACTTCATGACCATCCCGGAGGCCGCGCAGCTGGTGCTCCAGGCCGGCGCGATCGGCGAGGGAGGCGAGATCTTCATCCTCGACATGGGCGAGCCCGTCCGCATCCTCGATCTTGCCGAGGAGATGATCACGCTGACGGGACTGCGGCCGTACGTCGACATGGACATCGTCTTCACGGGCCTGCGCCCCGGCGAGAAGCTGTTCGAGGAGCTCGAGCTCTCGGGCGAGCAGATCGCCAAGACGCGGCACCCCAAGATCTACATCGGCAAGCTGAACGCCTACCCCACGAGCGAGGTCGAGCAGGCCCTGCGCCTGCTCCAGGATCTCGCGCGCGAGGGCGACGGCACCGCCGTCCGCAAGTTCCTGAACTCGCTCCTGCCCGAGGCCAACCTCGGCGTGCGGAGGGCGACGCGGGAGCGGACTCGGACCGTGGGCTCGATCTCGGAAGACGAGAAGAGGGTCCCCCCGCCCTTCGCCTGAGGCCGGCTCCCCGCCGGCCGTGTCCCCATTTCCCCGGGTGCCCGCGCGGCCGGAGGCCCGTCAGGGAGCGTCGGCCGCCCGGGAAATCTTGCGGGGCGCTCGAGGTCCGGGCTGGGGTTCTCCAGGCTCCGCGCGGGCGGAGCCCTTCCGAAGGACCACGAAGGCGTTGAATTCGGGGCCGGTCGGCGGCGGCGCGGGCCATCCCACGGGCGCGGCCACCGAAAGCCCCTTCATCGGGAGCGCCACGGGGCCGCCGTCGTACGTCCCCTCGACCACGGGCGCGCCGAAGAAGTCCTGGACGTTGCGCACCTCGAACTCGTCCCCCGGGGAGAGGACCGTGGACAGGTCCGCCGAGACCGTGTCCTGGAGGTCCCAGTTGAAGACCGTGACGTTGGCGCGGCCGGGCTCGTCCTGGTTGGGGCGGACGAAGACCCTGGTCCCGGACGGGGGAGGCGCGGTGGCGAAGGTGTTGTCCGGATACGCGGCCGCCTGGATCCCGGCGGTCGCCCCGAGAAACGTGTTTCCGTCGAGCGTCGACGGCTGGCAGTCGGTGAAGAGCGTTTCGTTGGCCACGTAGTTGCCCTCCACCCTCGCGTTCTCGCAGCCGGCCACGTAGCCGAGCCGGAGGGCGCTTCCCGGGCCCGGCTGGGGGTAGTACAGGGCGTTTTGAGCGACCGTTGGATTGTGCGTGACGCTGCCGCCTCCGATCAGGAGGTTCCGGGACGCCCCGAACTTCGAGAGCGATCCGTTGTTGAAGAGGGTGTTCCCGACAGCCTCGATGTCGTCGAGAAACGCGTTGGACGAGCCGTACCCGTGAATTCCGTGGCTGAACTGCTCGAAGATGACGTTGTCGTCGATGTGCTTCGTCCCGGCGCGGTTCTGGACGTAGATCCCGTGCCCGTGACCCCGGTCCGGGCCGTCCCACCCGTTGTAGTAGATGAGGCACCCGCGGATCTGGGCGTCGACGGCCTCCTTCCAGAACGAGAACCCCTGTCGGGCGTCGTGAACGATCAGGTTCACGAATCGCGTGCCGACACCGCTTCCCTCGGTCTGGTCGATCACGACGGCTTCTCCGCGACCCACGTCGGGGGGGTCGGAGCTGGTCGTCGTCGAAAGACGCGAGGGGTCGGAGCTCATGATCTCGAACCCCCAGTACGTCGCGTAGGCGCCGCTGATCGTGAGGATCGCCTTGCCGTGAGAGTTGCCGCCATCGAGCGTCGCGCGCTCGCCCGGATACTGGCGCAGCGTAATGGGGCTGGTCGGGGTCCCGGTGAGGCGGCTCGTGAACGCTCCCGCATAGGTCCCGCCCCGCATCCAGACGACGTGTCCCGGTCGGAGAGAGGGGGGCTGGTCGAGCGCCGTCTGCAGGTCCCACGGATCCTCGAAGGTGCCTCGGCCGCTCGCGCTCCCGTTCGGGGCGACGAAGAACTCCCGGGGCGCCGCCGGCTGCCGGGCCCCGGACGTCGCATTGCAGAAGGCGAGGGTGACCACGAGAGGGAGCAAGGCCAGCCTTCCGGGACGCCGCAGAGTGTTCAAGAGGGACCCATTCTAACGCCTGACACGGGGCGTCCGTGCGAGCCGGGACGCCTCGTTAAGGAAGCGAGAGCGAGAAGGTCCGGACCAGGAAAGCCGCCATCTGGGCGCGGTTGACGGTTGCGCCGGGGCAGAAGCGTCCCGACCCGCACCCGGCGCTGATTCCGCGGGCCGCGAGGTCCTCGATCCACGCGGCCGCGAAGGCATTTGCCGGCACGTCGCTGAACACCGTGCCCGTTGCGGGCGGCGGGGCATACGTGTCCCCGAGCTTCGCCTTCAGCAGGAGGACCGCCATCTGGGCCCTGGAAACGGCGGAGCGCGGGCAGTACTGGGATCCCCCACATCCGCTCGTGATGCCTTCGGCGGCGGACTGCTCGATCCAGGCGGCCCCGAAGGCGGAGCTGGGAACGTCCGAGAAGACCGTCCCGCTGGCCGCGGGCGGGGTGAAGGTGCTGCCGTGCTCCGCCTTCAACAGGAAGATCGCCATCTGGTCGCGAAGGACGGTGGCATCCGGGCAGAAGTTCCCGCCGCCACACCCGGCCGTGACGCCGTTGGCGGAGACGGTGGTGATCGCATCTCGAAACGGATTCGACGGCCCGACGTCGAAGAAGTCGTTGGGGCCGGGAAGGGAGATCAGGACGAACGCGCCGAACTCCGGGCCGGTGGGCGAGGGCGCGGCCCACCCGACCGGTGCGGCCACCGACAAGCCCGTCATCGGGATCGAAACCGTCCCCCCGGCGTAGGTTCCCGACACGACGGGTGGGCCGAAATAGTCCTGCGCGTTGCGGATCTCGAAGGCGTTCCCCTCGTAGGCGATTCCCGTGAGGTCGACGCTGACGGAGTCCTGGAGAGTCCAGTTGAAGACCGTGATGTTGGCACGGCCGAGCTCGTGGGCGTTGGGCCGGATGAAGACGCTGTTCGTGGACGGGCGCTGGCTCAGGTACGTGTTGTTCGGGTAATCGGTCTTGTTGAAGCCCGCGATCGCTCCGTAGAACGTGTTTCCCGAAAGCGCCATCCCGGTGCAACCGAACTCCGAGTTGTTGGCGACGTAGTTGCCGGTCATCGTGAGGTTCGTGCAGGGCTCTCCGTACCCGAGCTTGAGGGCCGTATAGGGCCTCACGCCGTTCGGGTAGTAGAGGAGGTTTCCGATCAGGGTCGGGTTGTTCGCGGGCGTTCCCCCGCCGACCAGCGTGTTGCGCTGCCAGAAGGTGGTCAGCTTGCCGTTGTCGAACGCCGTGTTCCCTTCGAGATAGAGGTTGTTGAGGAAGGCGTCGGAAGATCCGTACCCGTGGAAACCGGTTCCGAACTGCTGGGCGAGGATCGTGTCGACCACCTTCTTCGTGCCGGTCTCGTTCTGGGCGTAGATCCCGTGACCGTGGGCGTCGTCGGGCCCGACCCACCCGTTGTAGTAGATGACGCATCCGTAGATCTCGGCGTCGGTGGCTTCCTTCCAGAAACTGACCCCCTGCCGGGTGTCGTGGATGACGAGGTTGATGAACTTGGCTCCGACACCGCTGCCGGGGGTCTGGCTGATCACCACTCCTTCCCCCCGCGCGATGTCGCTCGGCCAGGATGTGGCCTGGAGAGAGACGCGGTTCGGGTCGGAGCTCATCACCTCGAAGCCCCAGTACCAGGTGTAGGCCCCGCCGACGACGAGGATGGGCATCCCGCCGGAGTTGCCTCCGTCGATCGTCGCCCGCTCTCCGGGGTACTGACGCACGATGATCGGTGCCGCGGCGGTGCCGGTCAGGGCGCTGGTGAAGGTGCCGGTGTAGGTCCCGCCTCGAAGCCAGATCGTGTCACCCGGGTGAACCGAATTCGGCTGAGCAAGGGCCGCGGAAAGCGTCCACGGGTTCGCCATGCTGCCGTCTCCGTTGGATCCGGCGGAGGGGGACACGTAGAACTCGGTGGCGACCGCGATCGAGGGGAAGAGAAGGAGGATCGCAAACCGCCCGGCGGCCCGACGCAGGGCCGCGCTGGCGCCCGACCCGACGCTCGTGCGCGCGCGGATCCCGCAGCGGTTCTGGGAGATGATTGCCATCGTGACGAATTCGAAAATCTGGAACGAGTATAGGAGCCGCGGGCCCGCGGAAACTACTGGCCGGCAAGGCCGTCGAGGGACAGGGTCTTCCGTTGCCCGGAAACCTGTCCGAACGGCCAGTGCGCCGGCGGCCCGCGGTGGCGAGGGAGCGCGAGGATCCGCGGGGACCCTGGTGTCGTGATCGAAGGGCGATGGCGGCGGATTCTCCGCGGAGGCGAAACGGAGTCGGGAACGCTCTCGACGCTCGAGCTGGTGCGCTCGCCCTGGCACGCGGTCCATCGTGTCCGTCTGCCTCTCGCGCCCCGGCCTTTCCTCCGGCTCAGCCTGGACATCGAGCTCGAGTGCGAGCGGGCGTGGAGCCTCTCCGGAAGTCGCCGTCTGAGCCCCGTCCGGGGCTCGGTGACGCCTCCCGTTCCGGTCGGGAGGTTCGTCGTCGTGCAGCGAGGGGGAGGCTTCCTCCGTTTCGAGTTCCCCTGGGCATCCCGGCTCGAGCTGACCCCCGTGCGCGCGGGACTTCGGGTGCTGGTGGACCTCGTCGACGTGGAAGCCTGCGGGCTCAGCCGATGGGACGTCTCGAAACTCACGCCGTCCCTCCCGGAATCGCTCGACGTCTTCGAGGACGCTCTCCGCGATCCGGACGATTGCCTCTGGGTCGAGCCGTTTCCGGACGGCGCGCCCGCGGCGCTCTGTCTCACGGACCATCCGGATTTCGACTCCGTCGGGAAGCTGCGCTCGCTCGCAGAGCTCTTCGGCCGCCTCGGACTTCGATTCACGAAGGGAGTTTTTCCGGCGCAGGAGCCGCTCGGGACGAAGCGCGAGCCGGGCCTCGACGTCCCGGAATACCGGGCCGTGGTCGACGCGCTCTTCGAAAGCGGAAGCGAGATCGCCCTGCACGGGATCGGTCCCCGGCCGAGACCTCCCGAGATCTCCGAATTCCGGAGGCGCCTCGATCTGGCGCGTCCCTATTCACCGGTCACCTGGATCGATCACGGCGTCGGCGAGTACCTCTTCTCGCGGCGAGCCCGGCTTCCCGGCGGCGAGTCTCTGGTCGAGCTTCTGGGTGAGGCCGGCATCGTCAATTACTGGTCCTACGTGGACGGCTGGTCCAATCCGTTCGGCGATCTCCGCTCGAACGCCGAGCGGACGGACGCCGGAGCGATCCTGGATTTCCTGCGCGCGCTGGGGAGCGTTTCGGGAACGGCGCAGGGCGTCAAGGGCCTTCTCTACCCGCTCTCGCACCTCGCCAACAACCTGCTCGGCGAAAACGGGACTCTCTCCGTGCGAGGACGCCCGCTGCGCGCGGCGAGTTGGCGCGCCGCGGGAGCTTCCCGCCGCGCCCACCGGGCGGCGAGCGCGCGGCCGACGCCGATCTACGGACTCGACGCCCGAGGCTTCGCCCTCACGCGCGGGGACGCCTGGGTCTTCGACACCGTTCTCCTGAGCCATCCCGGCGTCGAGCTGAGTCCCGCCGCCGTGGATCGACTCCGTGACGCGTCCGGGCTGTCCCTGGTCCACTGCTATCTGTCGTGCACCCACCCCTACATCGGCGAGGGTTGTTTCTCCCCGGGGCGCGACGACGCCTTGAACCCCCGCTTCGTGGCCGACCTCGAATACATCGCGGAACGCCAGTGCTCCGGGGACCTCTCCGTGCTTCCCCTGCGCGACCTCCGTTCTGCCCTCGAGCGATTTCGCGGGGTTCGACTCGAACGCGTCGAAAGCGGGTGGAGGTTCGGCGGCGAGTCCGACGGCGCCGGAATCGTCGTCGGCGGATCTCCCGAGGGGCTCGGAAGGCTCCAGGGTGAGCCGATGGCGCGGTCCGCTGGAGCGGGCTCTCGGCTCCCCGTTGACTCCGTAGCCGGTTCGGTTCTGGCCTGGCGTTAGGACAGGCCGAAGGCCCGGACGAGGAACACCGCCATCTGCCCACGGGTGTTGGCGGAATTCGGGCAGTAGTTCCCGCCGCCGCAACCCGAGGTCACGCCCTCGTTGGCGAGCTCCTCGATCCACGCCGTGAACGGATCCGAGAGCAGCAGGTCGCTGAAGAGGCCGCTCGGAGCCGGCGGCGTGTAGTCCGAGCCGTGGACGGCGCGCATCAGAAAGACGGCCATCTGCGCCCGTGTGACCACGGAGCCCGGGCAGAACTTTCCGTTGCCGCAGCCGCTCGAGATGCCCTCGGCGCGAAGCTGCTCGATCCAGGCCGCCCCGAACGAGCCGGCGGAAACGTCCGAGAAGACCGCGCCCGTGGCGGCGGGAGGCGCGTAGGACGGGCCGTGCTTCGCCTTGAGGAGGAACACCGCCATCTGGGCGCGCGTCACGCTGCTCGAGGGGCAGTAGTTTCCTCCGCCGCAGCCGCTCGAGACATGGTTGCGGCCGATCGCCTCGATGAAGTCGAAGAAGGGGTTGGAGGGGGGCGCATCCGGGAACGTCGTCACGTTGCCTTCGGTCGGGACGAAGTCGGGGTCGGAGGTGACCAGGATCCGGTCGATCTTGCTGTTGGTCTCCCGGCCTCGAAGCGAGATCGTGTTGCTGCCGGCCGTCAGCGCGAGGATGCGCGGGTTCGCGGTGTTGCGGCCGTTGAGAACCGTCCACTGCCAGCGTGGTGACCAGGTTCCCTGGGCGTCGTCGTAGATGTCCTCGGGACCCGAGGGCGGCGTCACGTAGAACGAATCCTGCGTGTCGGTCGGGCTGAGGACGCGGCACCACACGAAATAGTTGCCGGCGGTGGGAACGCTGAATGTCAGGCTCGCGGTCCCGGAATCGGTGGTGTCGGTGGAGATGAATCTCCCGCCGTAGGCCTGGAGGTCGGACTGGGCCAGCATCGGACCGGAAAGCGCTCCGGACTCCGCCTCGATCCGGACCACGAACGGGGTCGGGGTGGGGGTCGGGGTCGCGGTGCTCGCGGGCGGGGGAACCGTGGCCGTCGGAGTCGGCGTCGCGGTCGGGGGCGCCGTGGCCGTCGGAGGAGCCGGGGTGGGCGTCTCGGTGGGCGGCGCCGCGGTCGGGGTGGGCGTCGGCGTCTCGGTGGGCGGGGCCGGGGTCGGCGTGGCCGTCGCGGGCGCCGGGGTCGGCGTGTCGGTCGGAACGGGGCTCGGCGTCGGCGTCGGCGACGGTCCCGGGGTCGACGTCGCGGTCGCGGTCGGAGTCATCGTCGGAGTCGCGGTGGGGGAGGGCGTGCTGGTGGGCGTGGGCGTCGAGGTCTGGGTCGGCGTCGCCGTCACGGTCGGCGTCGCGGTGGCGGTGGGTGTCGCCGTGGCGGTCGGGGTCGCCGACGGGGTCGAGGTCGGCGAAGGAGTCCAGGTCGCCGTCGGTGTGGACGTCGGCGGCGCGGGGGTCGGTGTCCGGGTGGCCGTCGGGGTCGCGGTGAAGGTCCGGGTCGCCGTCGGTGTCGAGGTCCGGGTCGCCGTCGGGGTCGCGGTCGGGGTGGGCGTCATCGCCGTCCCGCCCGGCACCACCACGAACACGTTGAACTCGGGGCCGCTCGGCGGGGGAGCGGACATGCCGACCGGGGGAACGATCGACAGCCCGGCGAGGGGGATCGAGACGGCCCCGCCTCCGTAGACGCCGCTCGCGACCGGGGTGCCGAAGAAGTCCTGCGAGTTCCGAATCTCGTACGAAGTCCCTTGCGCGAGGAAGCTGCTCAGGTCGACCTGCGCAGAGCCCTGCAGGCCCCAGTTGTAGATGTTGATGTTCGCGCGGCCCGCCTCGTAGGCGCTCGGCCGGATGAAGATCTTGGTGCCGGTGGGGCGCGAGGAATAATAGGTGTTGTTCGGAAACTGCGAGGGAGTGAATCCCTGGATGATTCCGTAGAACGTGTTCCCGGTCATCGAGGACGGTGTGCAGCTCAGGAAGTCCACGTTGCTCGAGACGTAGTTGCCCGTGATGGTGGCGTTCGAGCACGGGGACTGGTAACCCATCTTGAATCCGGTCATCGGCTGGCTGGCGTTGGCGTAGTAGAAGTAGTTCGAAATCACCGAGGGGTTGTTGGAAACCGGCTCTCCTCCGATGAGAAAATTGCGGCCGGGCCCCCCCGCGGAGATGATGCCGTTCTGCACGAGCGAATTGCCCTCCGCGTAGAGGTTGTTGAGGTACGTGGCGCTTCCGTAGCCGTGGACCCCGTGGCTGAATTGCTCGAAGATGATGTTGTCGATCATCTTCTTCGTGCCGGTCTGGTTCTGAACGTAGATGCCGTGCCCGTGGCCGCCGTCGGGCGCATCCCAGCCGTTGTAGTAGATGAGGCAGCCGTTGATCTCGGCGTCGGTCGCCTGCAGCCAGAAGCTGAATCCCTGTCGGGTGTCGTGAACGGCCAGGTTGATGAACTTGAGGCCAGGATGGGGATTGGCCTGGTCGATGACGACTCCTTCTCCGCGGGGCATCGAAGATCCCGGAGGCCAGGAACCCGTGTCCGAGGTCGTCCGGATGGGATTGGAGCTCATGATCTCGAAGCCCCAGTACCAGGCGTACTGTCCCTGGACCACGAAGATCGGCATGCCGTTGGATGCCCCGCCGTCGATGGTGGCCCGCTCGCCGGGGTACTGGCGGAGGATGATGGGGCTGGAGGACGATCCGCTCAGGAACGTCGTGTAGGTTCCCGCGTAGGTCCCGCCCCGGATCCAGATCGTGTCGCCGGCGTGGACCGTGGCGGGCTGGTTCAGTGCGGTTTGCAGGTTCCACGGGTTCCCGATGCTGCCCGTGCCGGTGGGGCTTCCGTTGGTGGCGACGTAGAACTCGGCAGCCCCGGAGAGCCCCGCCGCGAGCCACAAAACCAATCCCGGGAGGGCTGTCCGAAGGCTCCGAGTCCCGCGCTCTCTCATAGTCGAGGAGAATGGGCTTCGAGGAAAAGGAACACTACTGGCCGGAGAGGCGCGACTTGTGACAGCCGGATTGGCGGCTCCGAGCCCGGCCGACCGGACAGGCGGCGCTTGCTGAGGACAGGGAAATTGCCTATCCTCAACCGCAGTGACTAAGGCTCGCTCGACCCGCCGGGCTTCGGTGTGCCTGCTCGCATTTCACCCGCTGGTGCTTTCGGAATTCGAGCGGCTTCTGTCGGACCATCCCCTGGCGGTGAGCGGGCGGCGGCTCGAGGCCGATCTCATCGCCGATCCGGGCAAGCTGGCGATTCCGAAGGCCTCGATCTACGTCCTCGAGAGCCACGCGCACCGGCCGACCACGGAGGCCCTGGTCGTGGGAGTCCTCGGGCGTCAGCCCGGGGGACGCGTCATCGTCGTCGCCGAGAAGTTCGAGCAGGCGGTGGCCTTCCCGCTCCTGCGCCTCGGGGCCAAGGGCCTGCTGACCTTCGCCGAGGCGTCGGAACAGCTCGCGCGCGCCGTGCTCGAGGTCGCCGGCGGCGGCTTCTGGGTTCCCCGCGCGCTGCTCTCGCGCTTCGTGGACGAGACCATCACGACGGCCCGCCGGCCGCGGGGGCCCGCGGGCCCGGCGCGCCTGTCCCGCCGTGAAAAGGAAGTCATGGACGCGCTGCTCGAGAACCTCTCCAACAAGGAGATCGCGAGCAAGCTCAACATGTCCGAGCGCACGGCCAAGTTCCACGTTTCCAATCTTTTGGCGAAGTACGGCGTGCGGCGACGGGCGGACCTGATCCTGCTGACCTACACGCAGCTCGAACGTCCCCCGGCGTAGGCCACCCCGGTCGAATTGACAGGCCCCGCGGCCCGGCATAGTCTTCGGCCTTCAGCCGGGACATTGATTTATCAACCCATGAAGCGCTTGCGCCTCGCGACGATTTCCCTACTTTTCGCTCTCTCCGCGGGGCTGGGCGCGAGCACCCTTCCGGCCGGATTTACGGAAACCCAGATCGGCGGTCTCTCGAGCCCGACGGCCATGGCCCTGGCCGGCGATGGCCGGATCTTCGTCTGTGAGCAGGGCGGGAAACTCCGGGTCATCAAGAACGGCGTGCTCCTCTCGACCCCGTTCGTAACCCTGACCGTCGACCAGAACGGCGAGCGCGGCCTCATCGGCGTCGCCCTCGACCCGAATTTCGCGACGAATCAGTACCTTTACGTCTACTACACCGTTCCGGGCAGCCCGGCCCACAACCGCCTGAGCCGATTTACAGCCAACGGAGACGTCGCCCTGGCGGGCAGCGAGTTCGTCCTCCTGAACCTGGAGAACCTGACCGGCGCGACCAATCACAACGGCGGCGCGCTGCACTTCGGGGCCGACGGCAAGCTCTACGTCGCGGTCGGGAACAACGCGGTCAGCGGGGCGTCGCAGTCCCTCGGCACGCTGAACGGGAAGATCCTGCGGTTGAACTCCGACGGAACGATCCCGACGGACAACCCCTTCTACGGCGTCTCCGGAGATCGATGGGAAATCTGGACCTACGGCCTCCGCAACCCGTTCACGTTCGGGATCCAGCCGGGAACGGGGCTCGTTTTCGTGGATGACGTCGGCGAGAACACGTGGGAAGAGATCAACGTGGGCGTGGCCGGCGCGAACTATGGGTGGGAAGCCTGCGAGGGGCCTTTCGTCACCAATTCGTCGACCCCGTGCAGCGAGCCTCCCTATACGAACCCGATTTACTGGTATCAGCACGTCAACTCCCAGTGCGCGATCACCGGCGGCGATTTCTACAACCCGGACGTGACGGGATTCCCCGTCCAGTACCAGGGGATGTACTTCTTCGCCGACTTCTGCGCGGGCTGGATCAACTACATCGACCCGTCGGCTCCGACCGTGCCGACGACGTTCCGGACCGGCGACACGGCGCTGAGCCCCGTCGACATCGTCGGGGGCTACGACGGAAACCTCTACTTCCTCGCCCGCGGCCCCGGAGCGGTCTTCAAGATCAGCTACACCGGCAGCAGCTCCCCCAGCATCACGATGGACCCGGAGAGCCAGCTGGCCTCGGTCGGCCACCCGGTCACCTTCAGCGTGAGCGCGGTCGGCGCTCCCACTCTCCAGTACCAGTGGCAGAAGAACGACGTGGACATCCAGGGCGCGAACCTGCCGTCCTACACGATCAACTCGGTGGCCCTGACGGACGACCAGAAGCAGTTCCGGTGCAAGGTGACCAACGGCTCGGGGAGCGCGACGAGCGCCGAGGCGATCCTGAGCGTCACCGCGAACCAGCCGCCGACGGCGACCATCAACACGCCGCCGCCGCCCACGAACTACAACGCCGGCGACACGATCAACTACTCGGGCTCCGGGACCGACCCCACCGAGGGGATCCTCCCGCCGTCCGCGCTGACCTGGTGGGTCAACTTCCACCACGACACGCACTTCCACCCGTTCGTGCCGCCGACGAGCGGCCAGACGAGCGGCAGCTTCGTGGTCCCGACCCTCGGCGAGACCTCGCCGAACGTCTGGTACCGCATCCATCTCCAGGTCGTGGACTCGAGCGGCACGTTCACCGTGACGGGCTCGGGGGCCGACATCTGGGGGACGAGCGACCAGTTCAACTACTACTACCGGACGCTGAGCGGCGACGGGACCATCATCGCGCGCGTCAAGACGGTCGAGCCGACGGACCCCTCGGGCTGGGCCAAGGTCGGCGTCATGATCCGCGACGACCTCACTGCCGGCTCGAAGGAAGCGATGATGCTGGTGAGCTCGGCAAACGGGCTTTCTTTCCAGCGGCGCCTCGCCACTGGGGGAGTTACCACCAGCAACGGGGTCACCGGAATCGTTGCGCCGTACTGGGTCAAGCTCGTGCGCAGCGGCTCCACCTTCACCGCCTACGCGTCCGCCGACGGAACCACCTGGGGGTCTCCGATCGGATCGGACACCATCTCGATGGGGACCGACGTTCTGATCGGAATTGGCGTGACGAGCCACCTCGACGGCGTGCTCTGCACCGGGACCCTCGACAACGTCAGCGCGCCGCAGGCCGCGGGCTCGTGGCTCGACCAGGACATCGGTGGCGTCAGCGTCCCCGGGGAAGGCTCCTACACCGGCCTGACCGACGAGGCCACTGTGGACGTCGTGCCGAACCTCGCCACGATCACCCTCGCGACCAACCCCACAGGCCTTCAGGTCAGCCTCGACGGCCAGCCCCTGACCGCGCCGCAGGCGATCCAGGGCGTCGTGAACATGACGCGCACGCTCGGCACGACCTCGCCCCAGGGCGGCAACACGTTCGTGTCCTGGTCCGATGGCGGAGCGCAGACCCACAACATCTCGTTCCCGTCCTCCAACACGACGTACACGGCGAACTTCACCGGCGGCCCGACCCCGACGCCCACGCCGACGCCCACGGTCACGAGGACGCCGACGCCGACGGCCACCCGCACGCCGACGCCGACGTTCACGCCGGTCCTCCCGACGAACACGCCGACCCACACGCCGACGCTGACGCCGGTGCCGCCGACGTTCACGCCGACCCGGACGCCGACGCGGACCCCGACCCCGACGCCGGGGGGCACGCTTCCGCCGCCCTGGGCGGACCAGGACATCGGCCCGGTCGGGATCCCGGGCAGCGCGAGCTATTCGGCCGGGACCTTCACGGTCAACGGCTCGGGCGTGGACATCGAGGACACCTCCGACGAGTTCCACTACGTCTACCAGGCGTTCAGCGGGGACGGGACCATCGTCGCGCGCGTGGCGACGCAGGAGAACACGAACCCCTGGGCCAAGGCCGGGGTCATGATCCGCGAGACGCTCGCCGCCGACTCGACGCAGGCCATGACCGTCGTGACCCCGGGCAACGGGATCGCGTTTCAGCGCCGGGTGACGACCGGGGGCATCACGTTCCACACGCCCGGCGCGAGCGTGGTCGCCCCGTACTGGGTGAAGGTCGTCCGCACCGGCAACACCTTCTTCGGCTACAGCTCGAGCGACGGTGTGGCGTGGGACCTCGTGGGATCCGACACGATCGCGATGGCGAACGACGTCTTCGTCGGCCTCGCCGTGACGAGCCACGACGACACGGTGCTCGGCACGGCGACGTTCGACAACGTCGCCGTCACCGGGGGCACCGTGCCCACCCCGACGTTCACGCCGACGCGGACGCCGACCCTGACCTTCACGCCGACGGCCACCGCGACGCGCACGCCGACGGCGACGGCGACGAAGACGCCCACGGCGACGCTGACCCCGACCCTCACCGCGACGCGGACGAACACCCCGTCGCCGACGCTCACCCGGACGTTCACGTTCACGCCGACGGGCTCCATGCCGCCGACGCACACCTTCACGCCGACGATCACGCCGACGCTGACGCCGTCGTTGACGCCGACCGCCACGGCGACGCGCACCTTCACGTTCACCCCGACGGTGACGCCGACCCCGATCCCCGGCTCGCCCTCGGTGTCGTCCATCGCGCCGACCTCGGGCCTCGCCTCGGGCGGGACCGCGGTCACGATCGTGGGCGGCAACTTCGTCGCGGGCGCCTCCGCGAAGATCGGCGGCGTCACGGCGACGGGCGTCTCGGTGACCGACAGCAGCCACATCGCGGCCACCGTTCCGGCCCTCACGCCGGGAACCCTGGACGACGTCACGGTGACGAACCCGAGCCTGCTCACCGGCACGCTGGCCAGGGGCTGGTTCGCCGACTTCCTGGACGTGCCCCAGGACAACCTCTTCCATGCCGACGTCGAGAAGATCTTCCGCAAGGGCATCACGGCCGGCTGCGGGGACGGGACGAACTACTGCGTCAACACCGCCGTGACCCGGGCGCAGATGGCGGTCTTTCTCCTGAAGTCCGAGCACGGCTCGACCTACGTGCCGCCCTCGTGCACGGGGGTCTTCGCCGACGTGCCCTGCCCGAGCCTGTTCGCCGACTGGATCGAGAACCTGGCATCCGAGGGCATCACGGCGGGCTGCGGCGGGGGCAACTACTGCCCGGCCGCCTCCGTGACCCGGGCCCAGATGGCCGTCTTCCTGCTGAAGGCGGAGCACGGCTCGGCCTACGTTCCACCCCAGTGCACCGGCCTCTTCCTCGACGTGCCGTGCCCGAGCCAGTACGCCAACTGGATCGAGCAGCTGGCCAACGAGCAGGTGACGGCGGGCTGCGGGGGAGGCAACTACTGCCCGAACCTGCCGGTCCTGAGGGGCCCCATGGCCACGTTCCTGTCCAAGACGTTCGGGTTCGGGCCCGTGGGGACGGCGCCGGTCGCCCCGGTGGACCCCCTCCGCCCGCCGGGCCCCCGGAAGCTCCAGCCCCGGGATTGACAGGGCGGGTGCCCTTACGTATTCTTACGCGCCCTCCCGGGAGGGGTCCGTCCATGCCCGCGACGGCGCGGGTCACCTTGAGCGACCAGTTTTGAGGGGTTTGAGAATGGCTGCTGGCACAAACGTTTCTGCCGCCGACATCCGGCGCGAGTGGTTCGTCGTGGACGCCTCGGGCGAAGTGCTCGGGCGCCTGGCGACCCGGGTGGCGCGCGTCCTTTCGGGCAAGCACCGGGCGAGCTACATCCCCTACCTCGACACGGGCGACTTCGTCGTCGTGACGAACGCGGAGAAGATCAAGGTGACCGGCGTGAAGGCCGACGTCAAGGTCTACCGGCGCCACACGGGGTACCCCGGCGGCCTCAAGACCGTCGCCATGAAGGAAATGCAGGCGAAGTACCCCGAGCGCATCATCGAGGATGCCGTGCGCGGCATGCTTCCCAAGACCAAGCTCGGGCGCAAGCAGTTCAAGAAGCTCAAGGTGTACCGCGGAGCGAAGCACCCCCACGAGGCGCAGCGGCCTCGTCCTTTGAAAGTCACCGCCGCTCGCGGCGGGAAGTAAGCCGGAGGACCCTTGGCAGCAGCAGCCGTCGACATCCAGCACAGGGCCGTCGGGCGTCGCAAGACGTCGATGGCGCGCGTCCGTCTCGTCCCGGGGACCGGCACCATCACGGTCAACAAGCGGTCCCTCGACGACTTCTTCCCGAACAACGTCCTGAAGATGGTCATCAAGCAGCCGCTCCTCGCGACGGAGACGGCCGAGAAGTTCGACATCCACGTGTCGGTCGCCGGCGGCGGGCCCTCGGGCCAGGCCGGAGCGATCCGCCACGGCATCTCGCGCGCCCTGACC
The DNA here is from genome assembly GCA_041912555.1 of Thermoanaerobaculia bacterium. GTDB lineage: Bacteria > Acidobacteriota > Thermoanaerobaculia > UBA5066 > Gp7-AA6 > DAHUXD01. Next base: position 6,320 of record JAYRMU010000005.1, on the reverse strand, counting down.
CTGTACAACCTCGAGCTGCGCAAGAAGCTCAAGAAGGAAGGGTTCCTGACGCGCGACCCCCGGATGAAGGAGCGCAAGAAGTACGGCCAGCGCGGGGCGCGGGCCCGGTTCCAGTTCAGCAAGCGGTAATCACGAACCGCGGCAATCGCGCCGCGATTCAGAAGGAGGTGTGATCTGGCATCTATTTCTATGAAGGAACTGCTCGAGGCTGGCGTCCACTTCGGTCACCAGACGAAGCGCTGGAACCCCAAGATGAAGAAGTTCATCTTCGGGAAGCGCAACGGGATCTACATCATCGACCTGCAGAAGACGCTGAAGCAGTTCAAAGAAGCCTCGAAGTTCGTGACCGACCTTGCCGCCGCGGGCAAGAACCTGCTGTTCGTCGGCACGAAGCGCCAGGCCCAGGACGCGATCTACGAAGAGGCCAACCGCTGCGGCATGTTCTACGTGAACACGCGGTGGCTCGGCGGCACGCTGACCAACTTCTCCACGATCCGCAAGTCCATCCACCGTCTCAAGGAGATCGAGGGCATCCTCGCGCAGGATGACAACGAGAACCTGACGAAGAAGGAGCGGCTGCGGCTCGAGCGGGAGAAGGAGAAGCTCGAGAAGAACCTGACGGGCATCAAGGAGATGGACGAGCTTCCCGACGCGCTCTTCGTGATCGATCCCAAGCAGGAGTACATCGCGGTCAAGGAAGCGAACATCCTGGGGATTCCGGTGGTCGCCGTGGTCGACACGAACTGCGACCCGGACCTGGTGGACCACGTGATCCCGGGCAACGACGACGCGATCCGCGCGATCCGGCTCTTCGCCGCGAAGATGGCCGACGCGGTCCTCGAGGGGCTGCACGCCCACGGGGAGCGCGAGGGAGCCGAGGAGGCCGCGTCGGAAGACCGGCCGCGCACGCCCGAGCTGTCGCAGACGGCCGTCGTCGCCGACGCATCGTAATTTCGGGAGCGGGAGGCAGGGCGCGGGAGGCAGGCCGGGCGGCCTGAGCTCCCGACGCCTCTCGCATACTCTTCAGAGGGAACCATGGAAATCAATTCCAAGCTCGTGGCCGACCTGCGCACCGAGACGGGCGCCGGCATGATGGACTGCAAGAAGGCGCTCGTGGAGGCGCAGGGGGACTTCGAGGAAGCCAAGAAGATCCTCCGCAAGAAGGGCCTCGCGGCCGCGGCCTCGAAGGCCGGCCGCGCCGCCTCGGAGGGGCTCGTCGTCGCCCACGTCACGGTGAAGGGGGCGGTGCTCCTCGAGGTGAACTGCGAGACGGACTTCGTGGCGCGCACCGAGGACTTCCGGACGTTTGCCGAGAAGCTCGCGGATCGCGTCGCGGCGCACGACGCCTTCGGGGACACGCGCTCGGGAGACGTGGCGGAGCTCGCGAAGCTCTCGTGGCCGGCGGGCGAGACCGTCGGCGACGCGGTGACGCAGCTCGTCGCGACCCTCAAGGAGAACATCCAGATCCGGCGGTTCGCGCGGCTGACCCCGCGCGCGGGCGAGCAGTTCGCGAGCTACATCCACGGCAACGGCCGGATCGGCGTCCTCGTGGGCATCCCGGGCGGCGACGAGGCGCTCGGCAAGGACCTCGCGATGCACATCGCGGCCTCCGACCCCCGCTTCGCGGCGCGCGCCGAGGTCTCGGCAGACGTCCTCGCCACCGAGCGCGAGATCGCGAAGGCGCAGGCCACGGCGGCGGGCAAGCCGGCCAACGTGGTCGAGCGGATCGCCGACGGCAAGGTCGAGAAGTTCTACCAGGAGGCGGTGCTCGTCGAGCAGCCCTTCGTGAAGGATTCCGAGAAGACGGTCGGCCAGATCATCGTCGAGCGCGCCGGGAAAGGCGCCCTCGACCTTCGGTTCGTCCGGTTCAAGCTGGGCGAGGGTCTCGGGCGCGGCGCGGAAGAGGCGGCGTAACCGTCGCCTCCGCTGCGTTACGGGATCTGCGCTGAGCGGCGCGTAGCGCCGCCCAGCGCACCGGCGTCCGGCTCGCCCGGATGCGGGCTCGACCGGACGCCTGATCCCTCCACTGCGCTTCGGCTCCCGCGACGCGGGCCTCCTCCCTCCCTTCGGTCGGGAGACTTCCCGCGCCGCGAGCGGATGGGAGAGATGGGCGTGACGAGCCACGCTCTACTCCCTCTCCCTACGGGAGAGGGCCGGGGTGAGGGGGCGCTGACTGCGCCACCGTCTTTCCCCCTCTCCCTCCGGGACCCCGACCACCAGAGGCAGACCCTCAGCAGTAGGGTGCGCCGTGCGGCGCACGGCGCTTTCGGGCCGGGGTGAGGGGCGCTGACTGCGCCACCCAGCGGTGTCTCCCACTCACCCACGGAGGAGAGGGTCGGAGCGAGGGGGAAGAGCGGGTTAGGTCTTGGACCGTGATTCGACGATAATCCCCCTCCGCATGCCCGCGACACCCGTCTACCGCCGCATCCTCCTGAAGCTGTCGGGGGAGGCGTTGATGGGGGACCAGAAGTTCGGGATCGCCCCCGAGGTGGTCGCGCGGCTGGCGGACGAGATCAAGGACGTCCACGGGCTCGGGGTGGAGACCGCGGTCGTCCTCGGCGGGGGCAACATCATCCGGGGCGTCTCCGCGGCGGCGCAGGGGATCGACCGGGTGGCGGGCGACCACATGGGCCTGCTCGCGACCGTGATCAACGGCCTCGCGCTGCAGGATGCCCTCGACAAGCGCGGCGTGACGACCCGGCTCATGTCGGCCGTCGAGATCCGCCAGATCGCCGAGCCCTTCATCCGGCGCCGCGCGATGCGCCACCTCGAGAAGGGCCGGGTCGTCCTCTTCGTGGCTGGAACCGGCAATCCGTTCTTCACGACCGACTCGGCGGCCGCCCTGCGGGCCAACGAGATCCACGCGGACGTCCTGCTGAAGGCGACGAAGGTGGACGGGGTCTACGACGCCAACCCGGACAAGGTGCCGACCGCGAAGTTCCTCAAGGCGTTGACGTACCGGCAGGCGCTCGACGCCGGCCTTGCGGTCATGGACGCGGCCGCGGTCGCACTCTGCATGGAGAACGGGATCCCCATCAAGGTCTTCAACCTCAAGGTCAAGGGCAACATCCAGCGGGTGGTTCTCGGAGAGGACATCGGCTCGCTGGTCACCGCAGGAGCGTGACGCGCATGAGGCAGGAGCTCAAGGACATCGAGAAGGAAATGAACGAGGCGCTCGGGGCGCTGAAGGAGCGCTTCAAGACGCTTCGGACCGGCCGCGCGAGCCTCGGCATGCTGGACGGGATCCTGGTCTCGGCGTACGGCGCCGACGTGCCGATCAACCAGGTTGCCAACCTCTCCGTGCCGGACCCCACGCTGATCGTGGCCACTCCCTGGGACGCGAAGATGGCCGTCGAGATCGAGCGCGCCGTCCGCAAGTCCGAGCTCGGCCTGAACCCGCAGTCCGACGGCAAGGTCGTCCGCATCCCCGTCCCGTCGCTGACGGAAGAGCGCCGCAAGGACCTCGCCAAGAAGGCGCACCACATGGCCGAAGAGGCGCGCGTCGAAGTTCGGCGCTACCGCCACGAGGGCAACGACCGGATCAAGAAGATGTTCAAGGACAAGGCCATCTCCGAGGACGACGAGCGCCGCGGCCTCGAGGAATCGCAGAAGCTGACCGACCGGAAGATCAAGGAGATCGACGACCTGCTGAAGGCCAAGGAGCAGGAGATCCTCGCGGTCTAAGTGGCCAGCCTGCTTCTGATCGTCGCGGCCGGAAGCGGCTCCCGGCTCGGCCGTCCCGAACCGAAGGCCCTGGTCCCGCTCGGGGGCCGGCCGATCCTCCACAGGACCCTCGAGGCCTTCGCGCCGGCGGCCTTCGCGCGGACGGTCGTCACCGCACCTCCGGATCGCGTCGAGGAGTTCTCGCGGGTCGTCGGGTCCCGCGGGAGGGTCGTCGCGGGAGGCGAATCCCGCTCGGCCTCCGTCCGGCTCGGCTTCGAGGCCCTGGCGGCCGCCGACGGCGACGTCGTCGCGGTGCACGACGCGGCCCGGCCGTTCCTGGCTCCCGCGGAGATCGAGGCGGTCGTGCGCGCCGCGGACGAGACCGGCGCGGCGATCGCGGCGACGCCGGTCGTGGATACGATCAAGAGGGTCGCGTCGGGGAAAATCCTCCAGACGGTCGACCGCGACGGGCTCTTCGGGGCGGCGACGCCCCAGGCCTTCCGCGCCGGGCTGCTGCGCCGGGCCCTCGCGAGCGGCCGGGACGCGACCGACGAGGCGGCCCTCTGCGAGGCGCTCGGGATTCCGGTGGCCGTCGTGCCGGTCTCGCGCTTTTCCTTCAAGATCACCACGCCGGAGGACCTCGCGCTCGCCGAGGCCATCCTGGCCGGGAGGGGACGATGACGATCCGGGTGGGCATGGGGTTCGACGCGCATCCCTTCGCGCTGACGGGGGAGCTGCGCCTCGGGGGCGTGGTCATTCCTCACGGCGTCGGCCTCGAGGGCCACTCGGACGGAGACGCGCTGCTGCACGCGATCACCGACGCGATCCTGGGGGCGGCCGGCCACGGCTCGATCGGGGAGCACTTTCCCCCGACCGACCCGCAGTGGAAGGGCGCCGACAGCGCGACGTTCCTGTCGAAGGCCCAGGACCTCGCCCGCGACCGGGGCTTCGTCATCGGGAACATCGACGCGATCGTCATCGCCGAGGCCCCGAAGATCGCGCCGCACGCCGCGAAGATCCGCGCCCACATCGCGGAGCTGCTGGGGATCGACCCGGAGACCGTGAGCGTGCGGGGGACCAGCACGAACCACCTCGGCTTTCCGGGCCGCGGGGAGGGGCTGGCGGCCACGGCCGTGGTCCTGCTGACGCGGCCGGAATGATCGTCTCGCGCCTGCACCCGGTCGAGGAAGCGGTGAAAGCCCGGCCGAGGGAGGTCGAGTGGGTGCTCTTCGACTCCGAGCGGCGCGACCGGCGCGTCCACGAGCTCAAGAACCTCTGCCGCGCGAACGGGGTTTCCGTCCGCTACGGCCAGCGGCGGGCCCTCGATCAGCTGGCGGGTCCGTCTCACCAGGGGGTGGTGGCCCGGCTGGCCGTCCGCGAGTACGTGGACGAGGTGGACGCGGTCCGGGGGGTGCGGGGCGACCGGTTTCTCCTCGTCCTCGACGAGGTGCAGGACCCCCACAACCTGGGGGCCGTCCTCCGGGTCGCCGACGCGATCGGGGCGGGGGTGGTCGTCCCCGAACGGGGCTCGGCGCCCCTGTCGGACACGGTGGCCCGGATCTCGGCCGGGGCCGTCGAGCGGGTGCCGGTCATCCGTGCCAAGAACCTCCGGCGGTTCCTCGATCACCTTAAGAATGAGGGGTTTCGGGTCATCGGCCTCGATCCCGAGGGCCGCAGCCTCTACGAGCTCGACCTGACCGGAGACCTCGCCCTGGTCCTCGGGGCCGAGGGAAAGGGCATGCGGAGGCTGGTCCGGGAGGGCTGCGATGAGCTCGGACGGCTCCCCATGAGGGGGAAGGTGGCCTCCCTGAACGTCTCGACCGCGGCGTCGGCGGCCGGGTACGAGGCCCTTCGCCAGAGGGGTGGGGAGGGCAAAAAGGGGTCTTGATCGAGTGATTTGCGGCTGCTACACTCCGCGGTTCACGCCGGTGGGGATGGGTCTGCTCTTTGAATGCCGGTACAAGAGGATGGGGGACCGCAAAGTCTCCGCTCGTCAGGTTTCTTCCGCCGGCGTAGCTCAACGGTAGAGCACCCGATTTGTAATCGGAAGGTTGCGGGTTCGACTCCCATCGCCGGCTCCAAGTGGAGGCAGACCCAGGCAGGAAGGTTTCCGGTTTGGTTTCGCTCGGGCAGTTGGCCGAGTGGTTAATGGCAGCAGACTGTAAATCTGCCGCGCTTCGCGCTACGGAGGTTCGAATCCTTCACTGCCCACCATTGAATGCGGTTGAAAGAACGCGGGAGTAACTCAGGGGTAGAGTCACAGCCTTCCAAGCTGTTGGTCGCGGGTTCGAATCCCGTCTCCCGCTCCATCGAGCGCGAGACGTGAGAGGTAAGAGGTAAGACGTGGAAATCCGAGAAGGGAACGCTCCGGCGAAGCCGTCTCACGTCTCACGTCTTACGTCTCACGAAGTGAGGCGCGCCCACGTAGCTCAGTTGGTAGAGCACGTCCTTGGTAAGGACGAGGTCACCAGTTCAATCCTGGTCGTGGGCTCCAATGAGGTAGACGGAATTCGGTCTTGTTCTTGAGGGTGGGAGGACATGGCAAAAGAGAAATTTGATCGGTCGAAGCCGCACGTCAACATCGGGACGATCGGGCACGTGGATCACGGGAAGACGACGCTGACGGCGGCGATCACGCTGATTTTGTCGAAGAAGGG
>JAYRMU010000004.1:0-62487 GCA_041912555.1 Thermoanaerobaculia bacterium | reverse complement strand
CGGCTCTTTGTTGTGTTGGGGGGGCGGGGCGGCGGCGCCCCCCCCCCCCCCCCCCCCCCGCCGGGCGGCTCGCGCAAAGGCGCTCGACCGCCCGGCTGATCCCTCCACTCCGCTCCGGCTCCCGCGGCGCGGGCCTCCTCCCTCCCTTCGGTCGGGAGACTTCCCGCGCCGCGAGCGATTGAAAGAGAGGGGCGTGACGAGCCACACTCTACCCCCCCTCCCTACGGGAGAGGGCCGGGGTGAGGGGCGCTGCCTTCGCCACCCAGCGGTGCTTCCCCCCTCGCCCCCCGGAGGGGGAGGTCGGGGTGAGGGGGGCTCATCGACGTTGCTGCGCCGATGACTCTTAGCGAAGCCGCTCCGAGCCGCACGCGGCGCGAGGAATCTCCGCGAGCGCAGCGGAGGGCGCCTCGCGCCGCGGGAGCCGGAGCGGAGTGAAGGGATCCGCCGGGCGGTCGAGCGCCTTTGCGCGAGCCGGCCGGCGGTGCGCTGTGCGGCGCCCCGGGCGCCGCTCAGCGCAGATCCCGTAACGCAGCGCAGGCGACGTGGGAGGCGACGGTTAAACCAACGTCCCCCTTTCTCGTAAGACCCCTCAGCCATCGAAGGAGGGCTCGAATGAAGAGGTTTTTCGTCCTCGTTTCTGCGGCGTTCGTCCTCGCCACGGGCGCCTCGCTCGCGCAGGCGCCCCTCACCTTGCCGGATGCGAGCCCGGCGGCCTCGGTCAGCCAGACGGCGGGCCTGACCAACATCACGATTTCGTACCACCGCCCGGCCGTCAACAAGCGGAAGGTCTGGGGCGGCCTCGTCCCCTACAACGAGGTCTGGCGGGCGGGCGCGAACATGAATACGACCATCGCGTTCTCGACTCCCGTGACCGTCGGCGGCAAGACGATCCCGCCCGGCACCTACGGCCTCCACATGATCCCGACCGAGAAGGACTGGACGATCATCTTCAGCGCGGTCTTCACGAACTGGGGCAGCTTCAGCTACGACCAGAAGGACGACGTCCTCCGCTTCCCGGCCACCCCGCGCCCGGCGGACTTCGAGGAGCGCCTCGAGTACCGCTTCGAGAACGTCACCGACAACTCCGCGACCGCCGTTCTCCACTGGGAGAAGCTCGAGATCCCGTTCACGATCGGGATGGACACCAAGGCCATCGTCCTCGACAGCCTCAAGTCCGAGCTCCACGGGCTCGATCAGTTCTTCTGGCAGTCCTGGAACGGGGCTGCCCGGTGGTGCCTGCAGAACGACACGGCTCTCGACCAGGGCATCCAGTGGGCGGACCGCTCGATCGGGATCCAGGCGAACTTCCAGAACCTGCGCACCAAGGCCGACCTCCTCGAGAAGAAGGGCGACACGAAGGGCGCCGAGGAGCTGCGGGCGCGGGCGATGAAGCTCGCCACCGAGGTGGACATCAATGCCTACGGATACCAGCTCCTGGGCCGGGACAAGACCGACGAAGCCATCGCGATCTTTCGCAAGAACGTCAAGGACCACCCGGATTCCTGGAACACCTACGACAGCCTCGGCGAAGCGCTCGAGAAGAAGGGCGACAAGAAGGGCGCGATCGAGAACTACACGAAGGCCCTGAGCATGGTCACGGATCCGGCGAACAAGAAGCGGATCACGGAGATCCTGGCGAAACTCAAGGCCTAGCCCTCGCCGCGAAACCTCCGGGCGGCCGGAGCGTAGACGGGTGCATGATGCACCGCTCGAAATCTGCGCTCCCGGCCGCCCTCGTCCTGGGTCTCTGCTTCGTCCTCCCCCGCGCCGTCCCGGCCGCGGGGCCGCCGGACACGCCCCAGGGACGGCGCATGGCGGCCCTCGTCGCCGCGTTCGACGCCGGAACGCCCGAGGCGATCCGCGCCTTCGTCACCGCCAACTTCGCCGCGTCGGCGCAGAAGCAGGTCCCCCTCGAGGAGCGTGTCAAGCGCCTCGGCGGGATGGCGCAGGAGGTCGGGCCGCTCGAGTTCCACAGCGCGCTCAAGACCGAGGGCCCCCAGGTCGTCTTCCTCGCCCGCTCGAAGAAATCCGGAGACTGGCTCGAGATCGGCATGATGCTCGAGCCCGGGCCCCCCTTCGGGATCCTGGGCCTGAAGTTCGAGCAGTCGGAAGGTCCCGGGGCCGAGCCCGCGGCGGCCCTCGGATCGGACGCGAAGGTCGCGGCCGAGGCCGGCCCGTACCTGCGCAAGCTCGCCGGGGACGGCGCCTTCTCCGGGGTCGTGCTCCTCGCGAAGGACGGCAAGCCCTTCTTCCTCGAAGCCTTCGGCCTCGCCAACCGCGACCTCGCCGTGCCTAACAGGACCGACACGAAGTTCAACATCGGCTCGATCAACAAGCTCTTCACCCAGGTCGCGATCGCCCAGCTCGCGGCGCAGGGCAAGCTCGCCCTCACGGACACGATCCGCAAACACCTCCCGGACTACCCGTCGCCGGCCGCCGACCGGATCACCATCCAGCAGCTCGTCACGATGTCCTCGGGCCTCGGCGATTTTTTCGGCGAGAAGTTCGAGGCGACGCCCAAGGACCGGCTGCGCACGCTGTCGGACTACCTGCCGCTGTTCGTGAACGAACCCCTCCTCTTCGAGCCGGGGACCAGCCGCCGCTACTCGAACGCGGGGTACGTCGTGCTCGGCCTGGTCATCGAGAAGGCCTCGGGCCAGTCTTACTACGACTACGTGCGCCAGCACGTCTACCAGCCCGCCGGCATGAAGGACTCCGACTCCTACGCGCTCGACGAGATCGTTCCCAACCGGGCCGTCGGCTACACGCGCGAGAGCCCCGGTTCCGAGCGCGCGCCTCAGGGGGCCCCGCGCGCCAACCTCTATGCGCTGCCCGCGCGCGGAAGCTCGGCGGGCGGCGGCGCGTCGACGGCCGCGGACCTGCTCGCCTTCGACGTGGCCCTGCGCCAGGACAAGCTCCTTCCGCCGGTCTGGACCGACTGGTTCTTCTCCGACAAGTCGGCCGCCCCTGCGGCCGCGCCCCGGGGCAAGCGGTCCGGCGGCAGCGGCTTCGCCGGCGGCACGGCCGGCGCCAACGCCGTGATCGAGAACGACCTCGACACGGGTTACACGATCGTGGTCCTTTCGAACGTCGACCCGCCCTCGGCCGAGCAGGTGGCGAAGAAGTTCCGGGGCTGGCTCGGGCTCAGCTGACGCCGGAAGTCACACCCTCTTCTTGAGCAGCATCAGCGTCCAGAGGTACACGCCGTACGCGGCGAGCCCGAACGCGACCACGGCCGTGAAGGCCGGGCCGAGCCCGGTCGTCGAGAAGGCGCGCAGCGCTCCTCCCATCGAGCGCACGCGTGCGGGGTCGAGCTCTTCGGCCGCCCGGAAGAGAAAGTAGCCGAGCGCGCACAGGACCAGTCCGCGGGCGGCCAGGCCGAAACGGGCCACGGCCGCCAGCACCTTCACGAGATGTTTCGGAAGAAGGTCCCGCCGGAACGGCAGCCTTCCTCTCACGCCCTGGACGAGCTCCCACAGCCCCCCGGCGGCCACGGCCGCGCCGGTGATCTCGAGCGCGGCCGGTCCCCAGGACTCGCCGAGCAGCCACGACAGCCCGGCGCGCTCGAGCGAGCCGCCCCCGCGCCCGAGGTGCAGGAGCAGCCGCCCGGCCGTCCACGCAAGGGCGGCGTACCCGATCCCGTTCACCGCGAGGCCGAGCCGGGAGAGGACTCCGACCCGCCCGCCCGCCGCCTCGGCGAGATGAACAGCCGCGATCGCCGCCAGGCCCGCCACGACCGCGCCCAGGATCAAGCCTCCGCGCGGCCGTTCGAGCAGGAACCGCAGGGCCCCGGGAATGCCCTCCTCGCGCCTCCGGCTCGCCCCGAGCAAAGCCACGCGGGCCGAAACGACCCCGAGGGCGACGTAAACCGCCCCGAGGGCTCCGAGCCCGGATCGCATGGCGACGCTGCGCAGCACGGGCGCCATGATCCACGGGGCCGGCCCGGAAAGGCAACCGGGCCTTTGCGATAGACTCCCGCGGCCCTCGCGGAGGGCGAGAAAGGAATCGCATGACGATCAAGAAACAGACGGCCCTGCTTTTGTCGACGGCGTTCGTCGCGGCCCTGGCCGCGGCGCCGGCGCTCGCCGACGACCCCAAGCCCACCCCGGCGCCCGGGGCGGAGAAGAAGAGCGAGTCGAAGATGACGAAGACGCCCAGCGGATTGCAGTACGAGGACACGAAGGTCGGCACCGGCGCCTCGCCCCAGAAGGGACAGACCGCGGTCGTCCACTACACGGGCTGGCTCTGGGAGAACGGCGCCAAGGGCAAGAAGTTCGACAGCTCGGTCGACCGCGGCACCCCGTTCTCGTTCCCGGTCGGCATGGGCCGGGTGATCAAGGGCTGGGACGAAGGAGTCGCGACCATGAAGGTCGGCGGCCAGCGCGTCCTGCTCATCCCGCCCGACCTCGGCTACGGATCGCGCGGCGCGGGCGCGGCCATCCCGCCCAACGCGACGCTGATCTTCGAAGTCGAGCTGATCGAGGTCAAGTAACCTCTTACCCCGGCGGACAATTCGGCGGAGTCGCCACCCGGCGGCTCCGCCTTTTTTTGTCAGATGCCCTGTCGGACAGGAGGCCCGAATCCTCCAGATCCTTCGCCCACGGAGGGTTAGGGCTCCCCCGGCCGCGGGCATGGAAACTGCTACAATTTCAACAAACGAAAGAGGATATGTCCGCACTGCCGTCCGCAGGAAGCCGGCGAGAGCCGCGTTCGACGCCGCCGGGACCCGGAGGTCCCGCGTGAGCACCCCGGCGCCCTTCCTTTCGCGGCACCTCGGCGACTACCTCCTCGTCGCGCAGCTGTCGGAGGATCCTCTGGGCACCGTCTTCCGCGCCCTGTACGCGGCCGACGAGCGCCGCTTCGTGCGTCTGCGCATCCTCCAGTCGGAAGAGCTCGCGCCGGAGGCCGTGCTCCGGACCGTCCGGGAGAACCCTCTGCGCGACGCTCCGTTGGCGCACGACGCGATCGTCGTGCGGCCCGAGCTCGACCTCGTGGACGGGATTCCCTTCATGACCTGGGACGAGACGGCGGGCTGGACGCTCGACACGATGCTCGCGCGCGTGCGCGCGTTCGGCATCCGCATCCCCGCCGAGTACGCGCTCCTGATCACCGAGCGGATCGCCGCCGCGCTCGAGCACGCGCACCAGGCGGGAGTCCGGCACGGCCTCCTCTGGCCCGGGTTCGTCACGATTTCCCACGACGCGGTCGTCCGCGTGGGCGGCTTCGGGGTGGCCGACGCGATCCGCCCCTCGCTCGGCGCCGCGCGGATGACGGCGGACATCGCGCCCTACGTCGCGCCCGAGGCGCGCCGCGACGGCAAGATCTCGGGGCAGGCCGACGTCTATTCGCTGGGGGCGATCCTGATCGAGCTCATGACGGGCCGCAGGCCCTCGCTGGAAACGCCGTCGGCGGAGCTGCGCGCGGGCGATCCCCGATCCGACGAGCTGAGCGCCTTCCTGCAGCGCTGCCTCGCCGGTTCTTCCGAGCGCTTCGCCTCCGCGGTCGAGGCGCACCGCGCGCTCCAGCAGATGGTCACCGGGAACCCCTTCTCGCTCTTCACGGCGAACCTCGCGCTCTTTCTCTACAAGCTCCTGAACCCCGAGAGCCAGAGCGTGGCGCCGTCTTCGGACTGGGAATCCACGAGCCCCGTCGTCCTCGAAACGAAGACGCGGCGCGGAGAATCGACCGCCACGGCGGCCCGGGCCGGCGGCACGCCGCGCCGGCGCCGCGGCGATCTCGAGGGTGTCCCCGAGGCGGTCGTCGCCGCGGCCCCGCCCCCTCCCCCGGCGCCGCCGATCGCGCCTCCGTTTCCGGAGACGCTTCCCGAGCCCGTCGCGGACTGCGCGCCCGCGCCGCTCGCCGTGCAGGAGCGCGTCGTGGAGCTGCTGGGCGCGCCGGCGGACGCGCTGCCGCCGCTGTCCTCCGCGCCGGCGCCGTCGGCCTGGAAGCGCGCGGCCCTCGTGCTGGCCGCCGCGGCGGGTCTTGCGGTCGGCGTCTTTCTCGTCGCCGGACGCGTCGGAACGCGCACGCCCGCGGCCGCACCCGCGGCGAGCGCGGCGGCCGCCCGCCCCGTCGCCCACGCGCCGGAGCCCGCCGCGACCGCGCCCCTCCCGGCAGACGCGCCGGCGGCCTCGAACCCCGTCCCGAACGGCCTCGTTCCCGCCTCCAAACACGCGGCGGCGGCGCGGCCCGCGAAGAAGATCCATCTCGAGTCGAAGCAGCCCGCCGAGGACCTTCGGTACCGCGCGGCGATCGCGCGCGTCGAAGCGGACCGGCTGAGCGCGCGGGAAAAGGCCCCGGACATCTTCGGCGAGGGCGAACAGAACGAGAAGGAAGGCGTCCGCCTCCTCGGCGAGCGCGACTACGACGCCGCGCGGATGGCGTTCAGCCGTGCCGCGAGTCTCTTCGAGCAGGCCCGCGACCGCAGCTGGGAAGAGCGCGTCCGGGACACCAGCCTGTCCGAGGCCCATCCGTAGCGTCTTCGGGCCCGGCTCACGTTAGGATGGCGCGGCCCGGCCGGGAACGGCCGGAACGAGATTTCCGTTCGAGGAAGGGGACATGCACAAGATCCAGCCCGCGCTTCTCAAGCCCGGCGTCTCGCTCGACACCCTGCCGGGCCCCCGGCCCTCCGACACGCCCGTGGCGGCCGCCGGCCGCACGATCCGCGGCAAGGCCCTCATCTTCTGGGACCCGAAGACCCCCGGGCGCAAGCTCGACGCGATCGACACCGACCAGATCACCCCCGCCGCCGACTGCGTCTCGGAGAGCCTCGAGACCCTCGACGAACGCTGGAAGGCCGGCTCGTTCCGGCACCTCATGCCCGACTTCCGACAGCGCGTCCACCGGGGCGAGACGTTTCTCGTGGCCGGGGAGCGCTTCGCGATCGGATCCTCGCGCGAGATGAGCCCGGCCGGTCTCAAGGGCGTCGCCGAGGAAAAGGGGCTCGAGCTCGTCGTCGTGTGCAGCCACGGCATGGGAGACATCTTCCGGCGCAACGCGTTCAACCTCGGGCTCCACGTCGTGCAGTGCCCCGAGGCCGTCGAGGACGCTCAGGACGGCGACGCCTTCGCGTTCGACCCCGCCACCCGGAGCCTGACGAACGAGACGCAGGGCAGGACCTATTCGCCGGTTCCGCTGTCTCCCAAGGAAGAAGAGATCCGCTCGAGCGGAGGCATCTTCGCCGTGGGGCGGCGCGAGTTTCGCTCCTCCGCCGCCGCCCGGCCGGAGATCGTGTGGCCCGACCCCGAGACCGCCCGCCGCATGACGACGACCGAGCAGATCGTCTGGGCCCACCGCGTTGACCGGGACGCCGCGGTGAAGCCGGGCGCGACGCTGCGCGTGTACGCGGATTTGCTCCCCGCCTCCGACGGGACGGCGCCCTTCGCGATCCACACGTTCAACCAGATCACGGGCGGCGCGTCGATCTTCCCGCGGCAGGCCGCCGTCGCCAACGACCACTTCGTCTTCACCGGCCGAGAAGACGACGACCGCCAGACGGGAATCGGCCGCGAGTTCGCCCGCCTCCACGGCCTCGGCAAGCCCTACTACGCCGACCCGGGCGACGGCATCTTCCACTTCTACTTTCCGGAGCAGGGCCTGGTCCTGCCCGGGCAGTTCATCCCGGGCGCCGACTCGCACAGCCGCGCGTACGGCGCGTACGGCGCGGTCGGATTCGGCGTCGGCTCGACGACGCTCGGCTTCGGCTGGGCGACGGGCTCCATCTACTTCACGCTCGCGAAGCAGCGCCGCGTCGTCCTCTCGGGCGCGCTGCAGCCGTGGGTCTCGGGCAAGGACATCGTCCTCGAGCTGCTGCGGCGCTGGGGAGCGAAGCAGTCGCAGGGCATGTCGGTCGAGTTCGTGGACGCCGGGCGCCAGCTTCCGATCGCCTTCCGCAACACGATCTCCAACATGATGGCCGAGGCCGAGGCGCTCAACGGGGTCTTCGCGCAGGACGCGATCACGGACGCGTGGTACCGCGCCAAGGGAATCGCGGAGCTGCCGTACCCGCGCGTGACGCCGGGCCCGGACGCCGTCTACGAGATCGACGAAACGCTCGTCCTCTCGGAGATCGCGCCCATGATCGCCAAGCCCTTCGCCCCGGGCAACGCGTTCCCGGCCGAGGACGTCGCCCGCGAGCGGCTCACGTTCGACAAGGCGATGATCGGCTCGTGCACGAACGGCGGCTACGACGACCTGCTCTCGGCCGCGCTGGTGCTCAAGGCCGCGCGCGACGCCGGATTCCGAAAGGTCACGCGGGCCCTCACGATCTTCCCGGGCTCGGGCGGCGTCGGCCGGCAGATCGAGAAGCCGGATCCGCGGCTGTCGGGCGAGTCGATCGCGGAGGTCTTCCGCGCGGCGGGCGGGCAGATCCGCCAGTCGTGGTGCGGCCCGTGCTTCGGCCAGGGCCCCGATGCCCTCACGGCGGGGCAGCGGGCGATCACGTCGTTCAATCGCAACTGGCAGAACCGGATGGGATACGGCGGCGAGGGCTTTCTCGCCAGCCCCGCCGTCGTCGCCGCCTCCGCGCTCGCGGGATACATGGCCCCGCCCGGCGAGCTGGGCCTGTCCTGGAGCGCCGAGCGCTTCGGCGTCTAGCCGCCCCCGCCGCGCCGCGGCCGGCTTCGCGCCTCTAGCCGCCCGCGCGGAGGACGAGCAGCGTGATGTCGTCGTCGTGGCCCTCGCCCGGGGGCCGGCCGGCCCACCCGTTGAGGGCGTCGAGGACCCCGTCGGCGAACGGGTCCGACGGCTGCTCCCGCGCGCCTTCGAGCAGGGCCTGGAGCCGCTCCGTCCCGAACTCCTCGCCGGCCGGGTTGCGGGCCTCCGAGACGCCGTCCGTGTAGACGGCGCAGCGATCCCCGGGGCCGATCGGAACCTGGACGCCGGAGTACTTCGCGTGCGGGAACATGCCGAGGAAGAGGCCGTTCTGCTGCACGGTCCGGCCGCTCCCGGCGGCGGGGCCGCAGAGGACGAGCGGCGGATGTCCCGCGCCGGCGTAGTCGATCGTCCCCTTCTCCATGTCGACGAAGAGATAGGCCGCGGTGACGAAGTGGGTCTCGAACTTGCCGCACAGCGCCTGGTTCAGTCCGGCAAGCACCCGCGCGGGATCCGAAGCGTGCGGCGCCTGCGCCGCGAGCGCGATCTTGAGCATCGAGGCGACGAGGGCGGCGGGCACACCGTGCCCCGAAACGTCCGCCACGAGGGCCCCGAATCGCTTCTCGTCCACGGGGATGAAGTCGTAGAAGTCCCCCGCGACGGAGGTCATCGGGACGTACCGGGCGGCGATCTCCAGCCCCTCGATGCGCGGCACCTCGCGGGGCAGGATCGAGAGCTGGATCCGGCGCGCCATCTCGAGCTCGTGCTGGATCGCCGCGAGCTGCCGCGCCAGCTGCTCGCGCGTCTCCCGCAGCGCGAGGTGCGTCTGCACGCGGGCCTTCACGACGGCCGGCGAAAACGGCTTGTGAATGTAGTCCACAGCGCCGACGGCGAACCCCCGGGTCTCGTCCTCCGCCTCGGTCTTTCCCGTCAGGAAGATCACGGGGATCTCCCGCGTCTCCGGATCCGATTTCAGCCGGCGGCACACCTCGTAGCCGTCCATCTCGGGCATCTCGACGTCGAGGAGGATCAGGTCGGGCGCGGGTTTCGCCTTGACGAGCTCCAGGGCCTTCGCGCCGCTCGTGGCGACGCGGACCCGGTAGTCGTCCTTCAGGATCGCGTTGGCGACCTGGATGTTGGCCGGCGCGTCGTCCACCAGCAGCAGCGTCTTCCGATCGTCGTTCTCGCTCATGCAGACTCCGCGGCCACGCCGCATTCCTTCGCGATCGCCTCCAGCTTCGACAGGGCTCCGTCGAAATCGAATTCGTCGATCGAGGCGCCGAGGGCCTCGACCATCGCACGCCCGACGGCGCCGGACACCGCCCTGGAAACGCCGGCGAAGGCCGCGGCCGCATCGCCGTCGCTCGCCGCGAGGAGCCCCCGCAGTTTCCGGATCGCGGCCCGCGCGGCCTCGGCGTCGAAGGGACCGGCCGCGGCCGCCGCCGGGGCCGGAGCTCCGAGCGCGCCCCGAATCGCTTCGACCTGGGAAGTCATCACCGCCGAGAACTCGGCGAGGGCGGCCGCCGCCTCCCCGCCCTCGCGCAGGGCGCGCTCGAGGTCCGCGGCGGCGCCGTGGAGCCGCTTCATCCCGAGGTTGCCCGCCACGCCCTTGACCGTGTGGGCGCCGCGCTCGGCCGACTTCCGGTCGCCCGTCTCGAACGACTTCGCGATGTCTCCGGCGGCGCCGCCCTGCTTCGCCGCGAACTGCTCGAGGAGCCCCCGGTAGAGCTTCGCGTTTCCGGCAAGGCGGGCCAGGCCGTCGGCCGCGTCCACCCCCTCGATCGGCGGAAGCGCGACGGCCGCCGGAACCGGGGGCGCCGGCGCGCGAGAGGGGGCGACAGGCGGGGCCGCTCGTTTCGACCAGCGCTCGAGGGTCGTGTAGAGGATGTCCGGCTCGATCGGCTTCGACACGTGGTCGTTCATGCCGGCGTCCAGGCAGCGCTGGCGCTCCTCCATCGTGGCGTGCGCCGTCATGGCGATGATCGGCAGCTTCGCGAAGCGCGCGTCGGACCGGATCTTCGCCGTCGCCTGGTAGCCGTCCATCTCCGGCATCTGGAGATCCATCAGGACGACGTCGTAGGGCGGGGGGAAGGGCACTCCGAGGAGCTTCTTGACCGCCACGGCGCCGTTGTCGGCCACGTCGACGCCCGCGCCGACGCCCTCGAGCAGCTCGACGGCGATCTGCTGGTTGATCGGGTTGTCCTCGGTCAGGAGGATCCGCACGCCCGAGAGCCGGGTGGAACCCGCGGCTTCCGCCGCCGGCCCCACGGATTCCTCGGGTTTCGGCGCGAAGATCGAAACGAGCGTGTCCACGAGCATGGACTTGGTGACGGGCTTGAGCAGGAATCCGGAAACCTCGAGCTTCTCGGCCTCGTCGCGGACCTCCTCGCGGCCGAAGGCCGTGACCATGACGACGGCCGGCACCTTGTGGAGAGATCGGTCGGCCTTCAGGGCCCGCGTCGCCTCGAGGCCGTCCATTCCGGGCATGCGCCAGTCCATGAACACGACGTCGTAGGGACGGTCGGCGTCGCGCTGGCGCACGGCGGCGATCGCCTCGGCGCCCGAGGCCACGGCATCCACGCGGTCGCTCACGTCGCCGAGGGCGTCGGCCAGGATCTCGCGCGCCGCCGGGTTGTCGTCCACGACGAGGACCGACAGCTTCTGCAGCCGCTCCGGGTAGTACTGGCCCCTCGGCGCCTCGGCGCCCAGACCGAGCCACACGGTGAAGGAGAAGGTGCTGCCCTCGCCGGGCTCGCTTTCGAGCCAGATCTGTCCGCCCATGAGCTCCACGAGCCGCTTGCAGATCGTCAGCCCGAGGCCCGTCCCGCCGTGCTTGCGGGTCGTGGACATGTCCGCCTGCGTGAACGGCTGGAAGAGGCGCGCCGACTGCTCGGGCGTCATCCCCGCGCCGGAGTCCTTCACGGAAAAGCGCAGCTTCACGCGGTCCGCCGTCTTCTCGAGGAGCTCGGCCTTCACGCGGATCTCGCCCTTCTCGGTGAACTTGACGGCGTTGTTGACGAGGTTCGTCAGGATCTGGCCCAGGCGCAGCGGGTCGCCCTTGAGGCCCTGCGGGATCGAGGAGGGCACGTCGGCCAGGAACTCGAGCCCCTTCTCGTGCGCCTTCTGCCCCGTCACGGTCGTCACGGTCGAGATGACCTCGTCCAGCTGGAAGTTCGTCGTCTCGAGGTCGAGCTTCCCGGCCTCGATCTTCGAGAAGTCCAGGATGTCGTTGATGATCCCGAGCAGCGAGGTCCCGGCGTTGTGGACCTTTCCGATGTAGTCCCTCTGCTTGGGCGTCAGCGCGGTCTTCAGAGCGAGGTGCGACAGGCCGATGATCGCGTTCATCGGCGTGCGGATCTCGTGGCTCATGTTGGCGAGGAACATGGACTTGAGCTGCGTCGCTTCCTCGGCCTTCTCGCGGGCGAGCGAGAGCTCCCCCTGTTGCGCCTCCAGCTCCTCCTTCTGCGCGAGCAGCTCCTGCTGCGACTGCGTCAGCTCGTCGGTCTGCTCCTCGAGCTGACGCGCCTGCTCCTGCGTCTTTCCGAGCAGCTCGGCGGTGCGGAGGTTGCGCGCCAGGATCTCGAGGCTCATCCCGACGACCGGCAGCAGCTCGTCGAGCAGGGCCTTCTCGCTGGCCGCGAGCGGCCGGAAGGACGCGAACTCGACGACGGCCAGGAGCTCTTCCTGGGACGTCACGGGCCACGCGGTGGCCTGCGCCGGCGCCGCCTCGGCGACCCCCGAGACGATGCGCAGGGCGTCCTGCGGGATCCCCGTCAGGCTCACCGGCTTGCGCTCCCGGGCGCACTGGCCCGCGAGGCCCTCTCCCGACCGGATCCGCTCGGGCGCGCCGCCCGCCAGTCCGTAGCCCGCGACGCGCCGCAGGCCGGCCGCGTCGCCGTCGAAGAGATAGAAGGCCGCCACCCCGCCGCCGAGGACGGGCACGAGGCCGGACAGCAGGCGCGACCCGAATTCGTCGAGCGAGACGGCGCCCTGGAGCGCTCCCGTCAGCCGGGCGGCGTGGGACTTGACCCAGCGCTGCTCCTCCATGGCCATCGCGCCCCGCTTCAGGACGTCCACGGAGCGGGCGAGGTCGCCGGTCTCGTCCCGGGACCCGGTGAACGGGACGGGCCTCGCGTAGTCGCCGCCGGCGATCGACTCGACCGCCGACTGGAGGCCGCGGATCGGGCGCACGATCCGGCGGAGGGTGAAGTACCCGAGCCCGCCCGACAGCAGGAGGGCGACTCCGACGGCCAGCGCGAGGTTGCGCCGCGCCCGCGCGACGTCGTCCTCGAGCGCCTTGCCGACCTCGTTCGCGAGGGCCTCGTTGTACTGGATCCATTCGCGGGAAGCGGCGCCGATCTGCTCGCCCATCTTGCCGACGGGACCCTGGAGCCGGGCGACCGCCTCGTCCCGGCGCCCCTCGTCGGCGAGCTCCATGACCTGTTCGGCGCCCGCCAGCCAGTCCCGCATCAGCGAGCGGTACTGCTCGAGCAGGCGTCCATCCTGGGCGTCCGTGACGAGGCTGTCCGCATAGAGGCGGAACCGCTTCGACATTTCCGCGCTGCTCGCCTCGAAGGAGGCGCGGGCCGCCTTTCTCCCCTCCGCGTCGGGGGCGAGGACCTCGATGCGCAGCGCGATGCGAAGGTCTCCGAGATTCCGCGCGATGTTGCCGATGGCCGCGAGGCTTCCGACCTGGTCCTCGACCAGGAATCGTCCGCGCTCCTCGATCCGGGACAGGTCGAGGGCCACGAACGCGCCGAGCGCCACCAGGATGACCAGGGGCACCGCGAGGAGGAGGATCAGTCGCCGGGCGATCGTCATCGCGCTTCCTTCCGGAGCGCGAACGCTCCGCGTTCTCCGCGGCCGAACAGGCGGGCCGCGCCGCCGAGGTGCTCGGCCGGATCGAGCAGCAGCAGGCCGTCGGGCGCGAGCACGGCGGCGATGCGCTCGAGCGCGGCGCGCCGGCGCGAGTCTTCGAGGTACATCAACACGTTGCGGCAGAGCACGACGTCGAAGGGCCCCTCCACCCTCCAGGACGGATCGGCGAGGCTCATTTCGCGGAATGCGACCAGCCGCCGGGGCTCGGCGGCGACGCGCCACCGGCCGGGCCCCGCGGCCCGGAAGAACCGCCCGCGACGGACGTCCTCGACCGGCGCAACGGCCGCCTCGTCGTACTCGCCCTCGCGCGCGACCTCGAGCGCGCCGGCGTCGATGTCGGTGGCGAGGACGGAAACGGGCGGGTCGTCCCGCCGAAACACCTCGAGCAGGCTCATCGCCAGCGAGTACGGCTCCTCCCCCGTCGCCGCCGCCGCCGACCAGAGGCGGGCGCGGCCGCGGCGGTGCGCCGCCCAGAGGGCGTGCTCGGCCGCGAGGTCGAAGTGCCAGGGATGGCGAAAGAAGGCGGTGAAGTTCGTGGTCAGCAGGCCGATGAGCTCGCGCCGGGCGTCGGCGTCGCCGCCTTCGGCGCCGACGAGCAGCGCGTCGAATCCCCTCGCCCCGGCCCGATGGCCCCGGCGATCGAGGAGCTCGCGGTGCCGTGGCGCCAGCTCGATCCCCGCCAGCCGCAGCGCGAGGTCCCGCGTGCGGTCGAATTGCTCGTTCGTCAGCATCTGCCTCGCCGGTCCGCCGGTCCTGCTGCCCGCATCATAGTGAAACGGGCTAGGGTCCCCGCCGCTCCAGGACCGGCGCGTACGGGCCGAGGGCCCGCCGGCGCCACCACGCGCCGGTCCTGGCCCGCTCGGCCGGATCCGTGAAGCGGTAGTCGTACAACACGGCCCGGACGTATCGAGGGGGACGGCCCGGGAAGGGGTTGTCCGCGAGGAGGGCCTCCACCGCCGGCGAACCCTCGAGGAGCCGCTCGAGAAACGCGCCGAGCCACGGGTTCTGCTCGTCGCTGCCGAGCGCCGCGAACCACATCTGCCAGTCCAGCCTCGGCTGATGGGGCGCGACGAACCGGGGGCGGCGCAGGGGGTCGCCCGGCTTCCAGCGGAACGCGTACGGCCGCCACGCCACGCCGTCGGCGCTGCCCTCGACGACGATCTCCGGCCGCTCGGTCGTCATGACCATGAAGAGCCCGTAGCCGTTGAAGCTCCGGAAGGCGCCCAGCCGCCGCACGGCCTCGACCACCGGCCGCGGCAGGGCGAGGGAGCGATCGAGCGTCGCGGCGAACTCGATCGACGTCGCGAAGAGGACGACCGCCGCGGCGCCCGCGAGGAGGGGCCGCGGCCAGGGACGGGACGGTCCCGCTCCGTCCTCCGCGCGCCGCGCCCAGCCCTTCGGCAGGGACTGGTCGTCCACCAGCAGCACGGCGAGCGCGACCGTGAGCAGGTTGAAGAAGGCGTAGTTGCCGGTGGCGGCGATCAGCAGCTGCAGGAGCACCGTCATGCCGCAGGCGAAGACGCGCATCCGCCGCGGGGCGAAGAAGAGGAACGGGACCACGAGCTCGACGAAGAAGAGGAAGAGGGCGGACACGGCCTGGAACCAGGGCGGCAGCTGGTGGACGTACCAGGCCGTCCAGGGCGGCAGCGGCTGCGTCTCGTAGTGAAAGCGCAGCGCCGAGAGATGGCGCCAGCTCGGGTCGCCGCTCGCGAGCTTGACCCATCCCGAGGAGAACATCAGGCGGAAGAGCAGCCACCGCAGCAGCCACGGCGCGACCGGCGAGGCCGCGAGGCCCGCTCCGAAGCGCAGCCGCCGCGGAGAGACGAGCAGGATCGCGAGCAGGCCCGTCTCGAGCAGCAGGAAGTCCCACTGGAACTCGAGGAAGACCTGCCCGGCGATCGCGAGCGAGAGATAGAGGGCCCACGCCGCCGCGGCGCTGACGGCGGGAAGGAGTCCGGCGGCCAGGCACGCGCCCGCGAGGGCCCCGCAGCCGCACAGCAGGTGCAGGAAGGCGTCGCTCGACGAAAACCAGCACAGCGTCGGCAGGATCCCGTAGCGCTCCGCCCCGGTCTGGCCCCGGATCCAGTCGAGGTACGGCCCGATCGGGAGAATCCCCCGCGCGCCGACGAGCCCGTCCACCTGGACCCACAGCGACACGAACGCCGCGAGGTAGCACAGTCCGAGCAGGCGCGCGAAGAGGGCGGTCGCGCCGAAGTACGTCGGCTTCGCCACCGAACGGCCCCAGAGGAAGCGCGTCAGCGCGGTCGCCGCCGGGCGGTGCGAGGCGACCGCGCGGTAGGCGAGCTCCGACACCGCCGCGAAGCCCGGCACCCGCGCGTACGCCCTGGCGAGCGCGCCCCGGCCCGGCTCCTCGCCGAGGGTCGCGTAGACCGCCTCCGCGCCCTCGAGGACGCGGCCGTCCGGAAGGACGAGCTGGAAGGCGCGCGCGAACGCCTCCGCCGGAATCTCGGGAAACCGGGCCGCCGCTTCCTGGGAGGGCGCGTAGTCCACGCGCTCCCCCGTCGCGGCGCGCCAGCGCGCGACCCACGCGCGGCAGAACCCGCAGTCGCCGTCGAAGATCGCCAGGGGCCGCTCGGGCGGCCGCGCGACGCGCAGGCTCTCCATCGGGCTCCAGTCTAAGCGCCCGGGTCTATAGTTCCCGCCATGCGCCAAACCATCCGCCGCGCCGCCCCGGCATTCCTCTGCCTCGCGCTCGCCTGCGACTCGACCGCGCCGCCTCCCCCCGCGGCGCGCCCCCAGGCCGCGCCCCCGCCTCCCGCCCGGGTGGAGGCGCCCGAGCAGGAGATCCAGCAGACCGTGGCCCGCATCTCGCTCGTCGGCGGCGGCGTTTCGTTCGCGCGGGGCGACGACCCGGAGGACTGGCAGGCCGCCGACGTCAACGTCCCCATGACCCTCGGCGACCGGGTCTGGACGGGCGACGACGGCCGGCTGGAGCTCCAGGTGCACGGCGGAAATTACGCGCGCCTCGCCGCGCGCACCGACCTGCAGGTCCTGAACCTCACGAACGACGTGAAGCAGTTCTCGCTCGGCCTCGGAACCGCCTCGTTCTCTCTGCGCCGCCTCGGAGACGACGAGGTGTTCGAGGTGGACACCCCCAACGCCGCCGTCACGCTCGAGCGGCCGGGCGAGTACCGCGTGGACGTGGACTCCGACGGGAACTCGCGCGTGCAGGTTCGCCGCGGCCGCGCCGTCGCGACGGCGGGCGGAGGCCAGGTCACGCTCGCCGCCGGCGAGGAGCTGCAGGTGGACGGCCTCGACGCGCCGCGGTACAGGACCGTCGCCCTTCCCGGGCCGGACGGGTGGGATCGGTGGGTCGCGGAGCGCGACCAGCGCCTCGCCCAGGCGCGTTCCTACACCTACGTCACCGCGGACGTCGCCGGAGTCGAGGACCTCGACCAGTACGGCCGCTGGCAGCAGATTCCCGACTACGGCTGGGCCTGGTCGCCGGCGTCCGTCGAAGCCGGATGGGCCCCGTACCGCGCCGGACGCTGGATCTGGCAGGACCCGTGGGGCTGGACCTGGGTCGCCGCCGAGCCCTGGGGCTGGGCGCCGTACCACTACGGGCGCTGGACGTACTGGGGAAGCGGCTGGTACTGGGTCCCGGTCGCGCCGACCGTGCGCGCCGTCGCCTACTCGCCGGCGCTGGTGGCGTTCGTCGGAGGCTCGGCCGGCTACGTGGGCTGGTTCCCTCTCGCGCCGCGCGATCCCTACTACCCGTGGTGGCGGCGCGGCCCCGCCGTCAGCGTCACCCAGGTCACGTACGTGAACCGCACCTACGTCACCGTCGTCAACCAGACGGTCTTCGCGTCGGGCCGGCCCGTCTCGCGCGACATCGTGCGCGACCGGACGGTGATCCGCTCGGTCGAGGCGGCGCCCGTCCTGCGCGGGCCCGTCCCCGTGATCCCGACGCGCGCTTCGCTGCGAACGACGACGCGGGAGGCTCCGGCCTCGAGGCCCCCGGCGGCGGTCGCCTCGCGGCAGGTGGTGACGCGGGTCTCTCCGCCTCCGCCGCCCCCGCGCTTCGACGCGAAGCTGCCCGTCATCCGCGAGAAGGGCGGCGCTCCCGTCGCTCCCGCCGACGCCGCGCGGCTTTCGTCCTCGGACCCTTCCCGCGCCGCGGCCCGTTCCCGCCCTGCCCCGCCGCCTTCGGCGCCGGTGACGCCGGCCCCGCAGGGAGGCGGTCCGGCTCCGGCCGCGACGCGTGCTCCCGCCGCATCCGTTCCGATGCGCCCCACGTCGCCACCGCAGCGCGTCGCGACGCCGCCCGAACGCCCGACCCCGGCCAGCCGGCCGCCGGACCACGCGAACCGCGCGCGGACAACGCCGCGCCCGGCGCCCACCCCCGAGCGCGCCCAGGCCGAGCGCGTGCAGGCGCCGCCGCCGGTGCACGAGCGCCCCCAGCCCGCCGAGCGGATCGCGCCCCAGCCGCACGAGCGCGAAAAGCAGCAGCCGCAAAAGCCGCGGCCGACCCCGAAGCCGGCCCCGACGAAGACGCCGAAATAGGGAGCCCGGAGCCGTCAAAGAACCCCCTCCCCGCTCTCTGACATATATAGCCATTGGAATCAGTAACTTACGATTCAGACGAAAGTTGACAGATACGTATAGATTAAATATGCTGCTCCCCTGATGCAGAGCGCCAACTCTCCCTCCCGTTCGGAGCCGGGCTCGGTCCTCGAACTGACCGAGCGCGAGTACAAGGCCGGATTCGTCACCGACATCGAGTCCGAGTCGATCCCGGCCGGCCTCTCCGAGGACGTCATCCGCCTGATCTCCGCGAAGAAGAACGAGCCCGGGTGGATGCTCGAGTGGCGCCTGAAGGCCTACCGCCACTGGCTCACGATGACCGAGCCGACCTGGCAGAACGTCCACTACCCCCCGATCGACTACCAGTCGATCGTCTATTACTCGGCGCCCAAGACGAAGAAGGACGCTCCCAAGTCGCTCGAGGAAGTGGACCCGAAGCTCCTCGAGACGTACGAGAAGCTCGGCATTCCGCTGCGCGAGCGCGCCAAGCTCGCCGGCGTGGCGGTCGACGCCGTGTTCGACTCCGTGTCGGTCGCGACGACGTTCCGCGGCCAGCTCGAGAAGGTCGGCGTGATCTTCTGCTCCTTCTCCGAGGCCGTCCAGAAGCACCCGGAGCTCGTGAAGAAGTACCTGGGATCGGTGGTCCCGTACTCGGACAACTACTTCGCGACGCTCAACTCCGCCGTCTTCTCCGACGGCTCGTTCTGCTTCATCCCGAAGGGCGTGCGGTGCCCGATGGAGCTCTCGACCTATTTCCGGATCAACTCGGCCAACACGGGCCAGTTCGAGCGCACCCTGATCGTGGCCGAAGAGGGCTCCTACGTGTCCTACCTCGAGGGCTGCACGGCCCCGATCCGGGACGAGAACCAGCTCCACGCCGCCGTCGTCGAGCTCGTCGCCCTCGACGACGCCGAAATCAAGTACTCGACCGTGCAGAACTGGTACCCCGGCGACAAGGACGGCAAGGGCGGCATCTACAACTTCGTGACGAAGCGCGGCGCGTGCCGTGGCCGCCGCTCCAAGATCTCGTGGACGCAGGTCGAGACGGGCTCCTCCATCACGTGGAAGTACCCGAGCTGCATCCTCCAGGGCGACGACTCGGTCGGCGAGTTCTACTCCGTCGCCGTGACCAACAACCGCCAGCAGGCCGACACCGGCACCAAGATGATCCACATCGGGAAGAACACGAAGTCCACGATCGTCTCCAAGGGCATCTCGGCCGGCCGCGGCCAGAACACCTACCGCGGCATGGTCAAGATCCTGGGCAAGGCCGACGGCGCGCGCAACTACTCGCAGTGCGACTCGCTGCTCATCGGCGACGAGTGCGGCGCGCACACGTTTCCCTACATCGAGGTCAACAACTCGACCGCCCAGATGGAGCACGAGGCGTCCACGTCGAAGATCGGCGAGGACCAGATCTTCTACTTCCAGCAGCGCGGCATCTCCGCGGAAGAGGCCGTCAACATGATCGTCAACGGCTTCTGCAAGGTCGTCTTCAAGGAGCTGCCGATGGAATTCGCGGTCGAGGCGCAGAAGCTGCTCGGCGTGTCGCTCGAGGGAAGCGTCGGCTAGAAATCGTACGGAAGAGGATCAACGACCCATGACCCAACCGCTCCTCGAAATCACCAACCTGCACGCGAGCATCGCGGGCAAGGAGATCCTCCGCGGCGTCGACCTGACGGTGAACGCCGGCGAGGTCCACGCCGTGATGGGCCCGAACGGCTCGGGCAAGTCCACGCTCGCCCACGTCCTGTCGGGCCGGCCGGGCTACGAGGTCACGCAGGGCCGGGTCCTCTACAAGGGCAAGGACCTGCTCGCGATGTCCCCCGAGCTGCGCGCCCGCGAGGGCGTCTTCCTCGCGTTCCAGTACCCGGTGGAGATCCCCGGCGTCTCGAACGTCTACTTCCTCAAGGCGGCGGTCAACGCCGTGCGCAAGCACCGGGGCCTGCCGGAGTACGACGCGATCGAGTTCCTGGCGCTCGTCAAGCAGAAGGCGAAGATGGTCGAGATCGACGAGGACCTGGTCAAGCGCCCGGTGAACGAGGGCTTTTCGGGGGGCGAGAAGAAGCGCAACGAGATTTTCCAGATGGCGCTGCTCGAGCCGTCGCTCGCGATCCTGGACGAGACCGACTCGGGGCTCGACATCGACGCCCTGCGGATCGTCGCCGGCGGCGTCAACCAGCTGCGCTCGCCGGAGCGCTCGATGCTCGTCGTGACCCACTACCAGCGCCTCCTCAACTACATCGTCCCCGACTTCCTCCACGTTCTCGTGGACGGGCGGATCGCCCTCTCGGGCGGCAAGGACCTCGCCCTCGAGCTCGAGGAGAAGGGGTACGCGTGGCTCGAGAAGGAGCCGCCGGCGGTCGGCGCCGCGTGACGATGGAAGCCGCCGTCGCGGCGGACCGGGGCTTCGCCCCCGAGCCGGCGCCCGTCTCCCCGATGCCCTGGCTGGCGGACCTCCAGCGCCGCGCGTTCGGCCGCTTCGAGACGCTGGGCTTCCCGACGCCGAAGAACGAGGAGTGGCGCTCGACGGGCCTCCAGCCGATCACGGGCACCGCCTGGTCCCCCGGGCGGCGCCCCCTCGAGCTTTCCGCGCCGCGCGCGGCCGGCCTTCGCGTGGCGTCCCTGTCCGACGCGCCCGCCGAGGCGCGCGAGCTCCTGGGAACGGTCGCGCCGTTCGAGAACGCGGCCTTCGCGGCGCTCAACACGGGCTCCTTCGAGGACGCGACCGTCGTCCTGATCGCGCCGGGCGCGGTGATCGCCGAGCCGGTCGAGATCTTCCTGCGCGTTCCCGAGTCGGACCGGGCCGAAGTCTTCTCGCCCCGGCTGCTCGTCCTCGCCGGCAAGGGCTCGCAGGCGTCCCTCGTCCAATCCTTCACCGGCCGCGGCCGGTCTTTCACGAACGCCGTCACCGAGATCGTGCTCGGAGAGGGCGCGATCCTCGAGCACACCCTGCTGCAGCGGGAGAGCGAGTCGGCCTGCCACGTGCACACGCTCGCCGCGCGGCAGGCCCGGGCGAGCCGCCTGGCGTCGGTCAACGTCGCGCTCGGCTCCGCGCTCGCGCGCACGGACGTCCACGTCGCGCTCGAGGGCGAGGGCGCCGAGTGCGGCCTCTACGGCCTGTTCGTCGGGCGGGGCTCCCAGCACCTCGACACGCACACGACCATCGACCACGCGAGCCCCCGCTGCGCCAGCCGCGAGCTCTACAAGGGCATCCTCGACGGGGCCGCGCGGGGCGTCTTCCACGGCAAGATCCTCGTCCGCAAGGACGCCCAGAAGACCGACGCCGTCCAGACCAACAAGAACCTGCTCCTCTCGCGCCAGGCGCTCGTCAACTCGACGCCGGCCCTCGAGATCCTCGCCGACGACGTCAAGTGCAAGCACGGCTCGACGACCGGACAGCTCGACCCGGCCGCCCTCTTCTACCTGCGCTCGCGGGGGATCGGCGAGGACGAGGCGCGGGCCCTCCTGACGTGGGCATTCGCCGCGGACGTCGCCGAGCGCATCCGCGTCCCCTCGGTCCGGGCCGAGGTCGAGCGGGAGCTCGGCCAGCGCCTGGCCGGCGCCTCCACGGGCGGCGCCCGATGAGCGCCGCGCTGCGCGAGCCCGCCGCCGCCTACGACGTCGCCGCGATCCGCCGCGACTTTCCGATCCTCGCGACGACCGTGTACGGCAAGCCCCTCGTGTACCTCGACAACGCCGCCTCGGCGCAGAAGCCGAGGTCCGTCATCGACGCGGAGCGCGACGTCTACGAGCGCTGCTACGCCAACATCCACCGCGGCGTGCACTGGCTCTCGGTCCACGCGACCGACGCCTACGACGCCGCGCGCGAGACCACGCGCCGTTTCCTGAATGCCCGCGAAGCCCGTGAGATCGTCTTCGTGCGCGGCACGACCGAGGCGGTCAACCTCGTGGCGCAGACCTACGGCCGCAAGCATGCCGGCCCGGGGGACGAGATCCTGATCACCGGGCTCGAGCACCACTCGAACATCGTTCCGTGGCAGATGCTCTGCGAGGAGAAGGGCGCCCGCCTCGTCGTGGCGCCCATCGACGACGCGGGCGACGTGGACCTCGCGACCCTCGAGCGGCTCCTCACGCCCCGCACGCGGCTCGTGTCGGTGGCCCACCTTTCCAACGCCCTCGGCACCGTCCTCCCGATCCGGCGGATCGTGGAGCTCGCCCACGCGCGCAACGTTCCCGTGTTCGTGGACGGCGCCCAGGCCGCGCCGCGCATGCCCGTGGACGTCCAGGCCCTCGGCTGCGACTTCTACGCCTTCTCGAGCCACAAGATCTACGGGCCCACCGGCGTGGGCGTGCTGTACGGCCGCGCGGAGCTGCTCGAGGAGATGCCGCCCTACCAGGGCGGCGGCGACATGATCCGCTCGGTCACGTTCGAGAAGACCACCTACAACGCCCTGCCCTACAAGTTCGAGGCCGGGACCCCCAACATCGCCGGCGGGATCGCCTTCGGCGCCGCGCTCGACTACGTGACGGCCGTCGGCCTCGAGCGGATCGCCGCGCACGAGCACGACCTGCTCGAATACGCCACGCGACGGCTGTCCGCGATCGAGGGCCTGCGGATCGTCGGCACGGCGCGCGAAAAGGCCGGAGTCCTCTCCTTCGTCCTGGAGGGCGTCCACCCCCACGACATCGGAACCGTCCTCGACCGCGAGGGCGTCGCGATCCGCACCGGCCACCACTGCGCGCAGCCGGTCATGGACCGCTACGGCCTGCCGGCCACGGCGCGCGCCTCCTTCGGCCTGTACAACACGCGCGGAGAGGTCGATGCCCTCGCCGCCGCGCTCCACAAAGTCATCGGGATGTTCCGCGGATGAGCTCCGACCTGCGCGACCTCTACCAGGAAGTGATCCTCGACCACAGCAAGCGGCCGAGGAACTTCCACGCCATGCCCGGCGCCGACCGGCAGGCCGAGGGCTACAACCCCCTGTGCGGCGACCGCGAGACGGTATTCCTCGACCTCGACGGCGACGTCCTGAAGGACGTCAGCTTCCAGGGCGCCGGCTGCGCGATCTCGACGGCCTCGGCCTCGATGATGACCGAGAGCCTGAAGGGAAAGACCCGCGCCGAGGCGGACGCCCTGTTCGAGCGGTTCCACGACCTCATCACCGGAAAGCCCGAAGGCGCCGGCGCCCCCGACCTCGGCAAGCTCGCCGTGTTCTCGGGCGTCCGCGAGTATCCCGTCCGGGTGAAATGCGCCACGCTGCCGTGGCACACCCTCAAGGCGGCGCTCGCCGGCGACGGAGCGCCCGTCTCGACCGAGTCCGAGGGGCCGTCGGCGGAAAGCGGAGGAGCCTGACCATGCAGATGCGAAAAGTGACGCGCCCGAGCGCGGCAGCGGGCGCGTCATCCCGAGGAGCGCAGCGACGAGGGAACCCTTTCACGACGAGATCAAGGATGTTCAGGTAACACCATGCAGATGCGCAAGGAAGCCACCGTCGCGCGCGACGTCGACGCCCGGGAGATCCCGAGCGGCACGCCGATCACGCTGCGCGCCGGCGATCCGGTCATCATCACGCAGTCCCTCGGGGGCAGCTACACGGTCATGACGCCCGTGGGCTTTCTCGCCCGGATCGACGGCAAGGATGCCGACGCGATCGGCGAGGCGCCGGTGGTCGTCGACGCCGCGGCGCAGGAAGGCCGGTCCGCCGAGGACCAGGCCTGGGACCAGCTGCGCACCTGCTTCGACCCCGAGATTCCGGTCAACATCGTGGACCTCGGCCTCGTCTACGGATGCGCGCTCTCGCCCCTTCCCGACGGCGGCCAGAAGATCGACGTGAAGTTCACGCTCACCGCGCCGGGGTGCGGGATGGGAGACGTGCTCCGCGAGGACATCAAGGGCAAGCTCCTCACGATCCCCGGCATCCGGGAAGCGGAGGTCCAGGTCGTCTTCGACCCGCCGTGGAGCCTGCAGATGATGTCGGACGCGGCGAAGCTCCAGCTCGGGATGATGTGACGCGATGAAGCTGACCTCCCAGGAAGAGTACGGCCTGCGGTGCCTGCTGCGCGTCGGCCGCGCCGGCGAGGGCGGAAGCCTGACCATCCCGGAGCTCTCCCGGCTGGAAGGAATCTCGGAGCCGAACGTCGCGAAGATGATGCGCATCCTGCGGCGCGGCGGATTCGTGAAGTCGACGCGCGGCCAGTCCGGCGGCTACACCCTGTCGCGGCCGGCCGGCGACATCGTCGTCGGCCAGGTGGTCGCGGTTCTCGGCGGCCGGCTGTACGAGCCGGCCTTCTGCGACGGCCACGCCGGCATCGAGATCTCCTGCACCCACATGCCCGACTGCTCGATCCGTTCGGTCTGGCGGATGGTCCAGCAGGCCGTCGACCAGGTGCTCGGGAAGCTCACGCTCAAAGACCTGCTCGTGAGCGAGCCCGAGATGAACGCGTTCCGCCAGGGCCGCACCGCGACGCTCCCGACCTACTCGCCCGAACCCTGAGGGCCGCTTCTCGGCGCGGCCGCCGCGCCGCCCGCTAGGCGCCTTCGGGAACGGTCCCGAGCATCCGCACGGCTTTACGCCGCTCGCGCCGCGCCTGGGCGAGGTGCTCGCGGTATTCCTTCCAGTCCCGCCGGCTCTTCGCCTGGACCTCGGACCAGAGGGCCGAGGCGCGCTCGAGGGAGTGGTGCGCCGCGTCGAGGCGATGCCGGATGGCTTCGTGGAGGGGCGAGGGCGCGGCGGCCAGCCGCAGCTCGGCCCGGCCGACGGCCGTCTGGAGCCGCGAGCGCTCGATCACGAGCGCCGGCGTCTGCCGCAGGCCCCGCGCGAGGCCGACGGCGCGCAGACCCCGGATCCACCACTTGCTCGGGTCCCACTGGTACCAGCGGATGCCGTTGCGGAAGTCCGCCGGGAAGCGGTGATGGAAGTTGTGGTACCCCTCGCCGTTGGTCAGGATGGCCACCCACGGGTTGTCGCGCGCCGAGTTCGTCTCCGTGTACGGGCGCGAGCCGTAGAGGTGGGCGATCGAGTTGACGAAGAAGGTCGTGTGGTGGATGACGACGACGCGCAGGAAGCCGCCCCACAGGAGGCCGCCGAGCGCGCTGCCCATCGCCCAGCCGATGGCCGTCGGGATGCCGAGGCCGCCAACGATGCCGAACCACGCGGCGTGCCGGTGCTGGAACTGCACGAGCGGGTTCTTCTGCAGATCGGGGACGTCGTCGTACGTCCGGTCCGGTCTGCCCTTGTAGAAGATCCAGAGGATGTGGGCCCAGAGGCCCCCGCGCTGGATGTTGTACGGGTCCCAGTCGTGGTCCACGTACCGGTGGTGGATGCGGTGGTCCGACCCCCACGCGAGGATCGAGTTCTGGAGCGCCATGGCGCCGAAGAAGAGGTAGAAGGCCTGCACCACCGGATGGCACTCGTAGGCCTTGTGCGAGAACAGGCGGTGGTAGCCCGCGGTGACCGAGATGCCGACGAGGCCGTAGAGAACGAGGAACAGCGTCGGCTCCCACCACCGCACGCCGAACTTCCAGGCGTACGCCGCGGTTCCGAGGATGCCGATCACCGGCGACAGCATGAAGAAGGCGATGCGGACCCAGTCTTTCTTGCGCGTTTCCACCGTTTCTCCGTTCAAGCCCTGGCCTCCGGCCCGCGGCGCGACAGCTGCTCCATCGCTTCCTCGGTGACGTCCACGACGATTTCCGCGGTCTTCCTCCCGTGGAGCTCCTCGAGCAGCCCCCAGATCGCCGGGGGGGCGGCTCCGAGGTCCTCGAGGAAGACGGCGAGGTCGCCGTCCCCATAGAGGTAGCTCACGTCGAGCGCGCTCGAGTCGCCCGCGCTCAAGAGCAACAGCGTGGCCTTGAACTCGTACGGCATGCGCTCCGCGGGTTGAATTCGTATCTTCCAGTCCTGGCTCATGGGGTTCCTCCGGCCGCCGGGCGGCCGTGTTCGATCAGTACCGATTGCGTCGTCCGCCGCCGCCTCCGGCGCCGCCGCCCGAGCCTTCGGCCCGCGGACGAGCCGGGGAGACCGTCAGGGCGCGTCCGCCGACATCCTTGCCGTTGAGCGCGCTGATGGCCGCCTGGGCCTCGGTGTCGTTGCCGAACTCCACGAACCCGAAGCCCTTCGACCGGCCGCTGTCCCGGTCGGTGACGACCGCGACCGACTCGACGGCGCCGTAGGCCCCGAAGAGATCGCGCAGGTCCGCCTCGGTCGTGCTGTAAGAGAGATTCCCGACGTACAGTCTCACGGAGATGCCCTTTCGACTCGAAGAGAGTCCGTCCTCTCGGCGATGTCCAGACGCCGGCCCCGCCGAGGCGGCCGACGCCTTCTCGCTTTGGCCGTTCGGACTTTCGGCAGGTCGGGCCTGGGAAAAGGGCGAGCGAACGAGAACCAAACAAGGATATCACGCCGGCCCCGACGGGCTGGCGGGGCGACCGGTCGGCCGGACAGGACGGACCTGGGAAATAATCGCGCCGTGCGCATCCTGATGCTCGCGGCCGAGGCCGCCCCGCTCGCCAAGGTGGGCGGCCTCGCCGACGTGATCGGGTCGCTTCCGAAAGCCCTGCACGCGCTCGGGCACGAGGTCCGCGTCGTCCTTCCCGGCTACGGGGCCATCGACTGGAACCGGTACGCCCCCGTCCTGCGAGCCCGGTTCCCCGTCTACACGACCTGGGGCGCCCCCGAGGCCGAGATCTGGGAGACCGCCATGGACGGGATCCCTCACCTGCTCGTGACGGGGCCGCCCATCCCGCGCGAGCGCTGGATCTACGGACGCACGATCGAGGAGGACGGCCCGAAGTTCGTCTTCTTCTCGCTCGCGGCGCTCTGGTCCGCCGAGACGCTCGGCTGGAAACCCGACGTCGTCCACGCGCACGACTCGCACACCGGGGCGGCGGTCTGGTGGCTCGCGACCGAGGGGCGCGACAACCCCTTCTTCCGGGACGTCGCCTCGGTCTTCACGATCCACAACCTCCCGTACGCCGCCCAGGGAGCGGGCAAGACGCTCGGCGAGTACAAGCTGCGGAGGAGCGACGCCCTCCTCGCCCTGCCCGAGGCCTATCGCGACTCGCTGATGGGGATCGGCATCCTCGGGGCCGAGTGGCTCTCGACGGTCAGCCCCACGTACGCCCGGGAGATCCGGACGCCCGAGGGAGGCCACGGCCTCGACGGGATCCTGCGGGCGCGCTCCGACCGGCTCGCCGGGATCCTGAACGGCATCGATACGGACTCGTGGGACCCGGCCGCGGACCCCGATCTGCTCGCGCCCTTCGACGCCGCGACCCTCGCGAAGCGGGCGCGCAACAAGACGGAGCTCCAGCGGGAGGCGGGCCTCGAGACGGATGCCCGGATGCCGCTCGCCGGCGTCGTGTCGCGCCTGGTCAAGGAGAAGGGATTCGACATCGCCATCCCGGCGATCCGCCGCTGGCTCGACCGCGGCGGGCAGTTCGTCCTCCTCGGAACGGGCGACCCCGCGCTCGAGCACGAGTACGCCGGGCTCGAGGCGCGCTACCCGCACCGGGCGAGCGTGCGCCTGCGCTTCGACGCCCGCTACGCGCGCAGGATCTACGGCGGCGCGGACGCTCTGCTCATCCCGTCGCGTTACGAGCCCTGCGGCCTCGCGCAGATGATCGCGATGCGATACGGCTGCGTGCCGATCGCGCGCCGCACGGGAGGACTGGCGGACACCGTCACCGACGCGGGCGATCCGGAGGGCACCGGGCTGATGTTCGACGAATTCAATCCCTGGGCCCTCTGGGACGCGCTCGACCGGGCCCTCAAGGTGTACGCTCAGCCCGCAAAATGGGCCGAGCTCCAGAAGAACGGCATGGCGCGCGATTTTTCCTGGTCGAGATCCGGCCGGGAGTACGCCGCGGTCTACGCAAGAGCCGTGGCGGCGCGCTCTGGACGATAGGACCCCGCTCGTGAGGGCCCGCGCGGTCATCCTCGCCGGCGGAGAAGGCTCGCGGCTCGGCGTGCTCACCGAGAAGCGCGCGAAGCCGGCCGTGCCGTTCGCCGGCAAGTACCGGATCATCGACTTCACGCTCTCCAACTGCGTCAACTCCGGGATCTCCGACGTGATGATCCTGACGCAGTACCGCCCGCATTCGCTCAACGAGCACATCGCCTCGGGCCGCCCGTGGGACCTCGACCGCACCTTCACGGGAGGCGTCCAGATCTACCAGCCCTTCCGCGGCCGGGCCGCGACCGACTGGTACAAGGGGACGGCCGACGCCATCGCGCAGAACCTCTCGTTCGTCGAGCGCGGCGCGCCGGATCTCGTCCTCGTCCTCTCGGGCGACCACATCTACAAGATGAACTACGGCTGGCTGATCGCCTTTCACCTCGAGAAGCAGGCCGACGTCACGATCGCGACGCTCAACGTGACGCGCGACGAGGCGACCCGCATGGGGATCCTCGAGACCGACGCCGAGCAGCGGGTCACCCAGTTCGTCGAGAAGCCCGCGGACCCTCCCGGCACGCTCGCGTCGATGGGCATCTACGTCTTCGGACGCACGATGCTCTCGCAGGTCCTCGAGGAGGATTCGCGGCGGCGCGACTCGTCCCACGACTTCGGCAAGGACATCATCCCGCGCATGGTCACGGGCGGGATGCGCGCCTTCGCCTATCCGTTCCAGGGGTACTGGGTGGACGTGGGAACCGTCGAGGCGTACTGGCAGACGCAGATGGACCTGTTGAAGACGCCGCCCCCCGTGGACCTCAACGACCGCGCCTGGATCGTCCACACGCGGTCGGAGGAGCGGCCCCCGGTGCTCATCATGAAGGGCGCCGTGGTCAAGGACAGCATGATCACCGACGGCTGCGTCGTGTCGGCGGGAGCGCGCGTCGAGAAGAGCATCCTGTCGCCCGGGGTGTTCGTCGGCCCCGACGCCGTCATCCGCGAGTCGGTGATCCTGACCGACACGCTGGTCGACGCCGGCGCGCGCATCGAGCGCGCGATCGTGGACAAGGCGGTTCGCATCGGCCGCAAGGCGCGCATCGGCAAGTCCTCGAAGGAGGAACGATCCGCCGCCGGCCACGGCATCACGACCATCGGAAAGAACGCCGAGATCCCGGACGGGGTGACGGTGCCGCGCGGCGCCGTCGTCCACACCGACGCCACGGCGGAGGACTTCGCGCCCGCGGCCGCCCGCACGCGCGCGGCCGCGCGCCGCAAGGACTCCGCGTCCAGTTGAGGAGACGATGAAGCCGCATACCGCCGCCCGCCTGGCCCTCGCCCTGCTCGTCCTCGGCCTCCGCGCGCCGTTCTCGGCCGGCGAGGAGCCCGGCGGCCTCTCGGCGACCGACGACGCCAGGATCCGCCGGGTGGTGGCGACCTACGCCGCCGCCTGGCGCGCGAACGACGAGCCCGCCGCGCTGGCGCTCATCGCCCGGAACGCGGTCCTCGTGCCC
The DNA here is from genome assembly GCA_041912555.1 of Thermoanaerobaculia bacterium. GTDB lineage: Bacteria > Acidobacteriota > Thermoanaerobaculia > UBA5066 > Gp7-AA6 > DAHUXD01. Next base: position 33,103 of record JAYRMU010000004.1, on the reverse strand, counting down.
CACCACGGGCTCGAGCCCGTCTCCGGCGAGAACGCCCTGCGCGCGTTCTGGTCGCCCAAGGACGCCCCGGGCGCGACCGTGGCGCGGCTCGCGCAGCACATCGACGAGGTCGGCGGCGCCTGCGGCCTGGCGTACGCGAGCGCCCGCCTCACCGTCGGCTGGACCTCGGGCAAGGGCGCGGACGCGAAGACCTGGGCGACGACGGGAACGCTCCTGACGCTGCTTCGCAAGCAGGGCGACGGCTCGTGGCTCATCACGCGCCTGATGTGGGACGACACGCCCGCGCCGTCCCGCTGACCGCGGTGCGGAGCCTCAGGGGTGGAACTCCTCGCGGAGGGGTTCCCGGGTCTGCGGGTCCTCGCCGAAGATCTCCACGGAGTCGACCGTCGGGAGCAGCAGGAACTTCTTGCCGACGTGCACCACGATCCGCCGCACGATGCCCTTGCGCCCGGCGATCCGCGTCATCGCGACCGGGCAGCCGTCGAGCAACTGGATCGCGAGGCTGCGGCCCCGGCTCGCCTTGAAGGTCATCCGGTAGCGGCCCGGCTTCTGCGAAGGCCGGCAGCCGAAGCCGTACGCGCGGTTCCACTGGAAGGACGTGAGCTCCTCGCGCTGCCCCCGGTCTTCGTTCACGATCCAGTAGGCGACGACCGGCCGCGCGGGGTCGAGCTCGCCGGAGGGCAGCCGCTTCGCGTCGTAGACGACGACGTTGGCGTTGGTGCTGCGCTCGAGAACGAAGAGGTGCGGAGGGCAGGAGGCCCGCACCTCCGGCGCCGCGAGGGCGCGAAGGGCGAAGACGAGGGCGGCGAGCGGCGGCATCGGGCGGCGAACCTATCCCGCCGGGCGCGTCCGCGGCAACACGCCCGCCAGCCAGGCGACCGCGAGCTCCTCGGCCCAGTACTCGGGTCTCCAGGGCCACGGCCCCGCAACCCACCCGATGTGGCCCCCGCGCCGGGTGACCCGGAAGTCCACCGCGGGCGGCGCCGCGTCGCGCGCCCGCGCGAGCGCTTCCGCGGGCAGGAACGGGTCGTCGGCCGCCGACAGGCAGAGGGTTGGCGTCTCGATGCGGTGAAGAAACCCGAGCGAGCTCGCGCGGCGGTAATAGTCGTCGGCGCCGGCGAAGCCGTGGAGCGGCGCGTTGGCGGCGTCGTCGAACTCCCAGAAGGAGCGGGCGCGCAGCGCGCGGCCGAGGTCCATCCTGGCCGTGGCCTCGGGGAATCTCCGGGCGACTTCGACCGCCTTGCCCTGGAGCGTCGCGAGGAAGTTCCGGACGTAGAGCCTCCCCGCGAACGTCTCGAGGAAGCGGTCGCTCGCCGCGAGGTCGTAGGGCGTCGACATCGCGACCGCGGCCCGGACCGCCTTCTGTCCCGGGTTCTCCCCGAGCCACTTGAGAAGCACGTTGCCGCCGAGCGAGACGCCGACGCCGGCGAGCGGGGCGTCGGGCTCGCGCCCGGACAGCGTCCGCACGACGAAGTCGAGGTCGCTCGTCTCCCCGGAGTGGTAGAGGCGCGGCCGGCGGTTGGGGAGCATCCGGTCGAGGTCCGCGGGATCGCGCGCGCAGGAGCGGAAGTTCAGGGCCGTCCCGCGCCAGCCCCGTCGCGCCGCCGCCTCCAGGAGGCCCTGGACGTACACGGAGTAGGAGCTGCCTTCGAGCCCGTGGAGCACGAGGAGCCGGGCGCTTCCCGCCGGTCCCTCGACGTGGTCGAGGACCAGCTCGTCGCCGTCCGGGGTCTCCAGGGTCTCCCGGCGGAAAACGACCCTGCGGCGGTCCCGGGCGAGGCGCCCCCAGACGGTCTGGAGGTGCGCGCCGGGCAGCCACCAGGCGGGTGAAAAAGTGGTCTCCGGTTTCATGGTTTCTGCTTTTCGGGGCCCGATTCGCGGACCAAGTGTCTCCCCGGGAGGACGAATGGAAACCTTATCCCTTCCTCCCCCGTAACTTCTGCCGTTTGTTCATGAGGAGGATCACATGAAACGCGTCCCGCACCTGCGGGTCCTCGCGGCCCTCGGCGCCCTGACCTGCGCCCTGGCCACGGCCACGGAAGTCCCCGCGGCCGCCCCCGCCACCGGCCTCCAGGTCCCCGTCGAGTACCGAAAGCTCGGCAACGGCCTCAAGGTCGTCCTGTCGCGCGACACCACGGCGCCCGTGGCCGTGGTCGCGGTCTACTACAACATCGGGTTCCGCATCGAGCCGAAGGACCGGACCGGCTTCGCCCATCTCTTCGAGCACATGATGTTCCAGGGCTCCGAGAACCTCGGGAAGATGGAGTTCATCAAGCTCGTCCAGTCCAACGGCGGCATCCTGAACGGCTCCACCCGCTTCGACTTCACCAACTACTTCGAGGTCGTCCCCTCCCACGCGCTCGAGACCGCGCTCTGGGCCGAGGCCGACCGGATGAAGGGCCTCGCGATCACGGGCGACAACCTGAAGAACCAGCAGGAGGTCGTCAAGAACGAGGTCAAGGTCAACGTCCTGAACCGGCCTTACGGCGGGTTTCCGTGGCTCGACCTGCCGCAGTACGCCAACGTCAACTGGTACAACGCCCACAACTTCTACGGGGACCTGAAGGACCTCGACGCCGCCACCCTCCAGGACGTCCAGCAGTTCTTCAAGACCTTCTACGCCCCGAACAACGCGGTCCTCGTCGTCGCCGGCGACTTCGATCCTGCGGCGACGAACGCCTGGATCGAGAAGTACTTCGCGCCGATCCCCGCCGCGCAGCTGCCGCCCAAGCCGGACATCTCGGAACCGCGCCAGGAGAAGGAGAAGCGAGCCACGAAGCCCGACGCCCTCGCCACCCGCCCCGCGATCGCCATCGGCTACCACGCCCCGCCGCGCAACACCCCCGAGTACTACGCCATGGGCGTTCTCGACCAGATCCTCGTTCAGGGCAAGGACAGCCGGCTCTACCAGGCGCTCGTCCAGAAGAACGGGCTGACCGGCGACGTCGAGGGCGGCATCAATTCCGGGCTCGGCGACATGTACAACATCAACGGCCCGACCCTGTGGGACGTCTCCCTCTTCTACGACAACGACAAGACGCCCGAACAGATCCTCAAGGTCTTCGACGCCGAGGTCGAGTCGCTGCGCACGAAACCCGTCGACCAGGCGACCCTCGACCGCGCCCTCGTGAAGATCCGCTCCGACTTCTACGACAAGATCGAGCAGACCAGCGGGTTCGGCAAGGCGGACCTGCTCGCCTCGTTCGCCCTCTTCGACGACGACCCGGCGCGGATCAACCAGATCGAGGCCGAGTTCCGCAAGGTGACGCCGGCCCTGCTCCTGAAGACGGCGCAGGAGTACCTGCGACCCGAGAACCGCACGATTCTCCTCATCGAGCCGAAGGCCGGGTCGAAGGCCCAGCCCAAGAGCGGATCGTAAGGGAGAGGAGAGAACCATGAAGATCAGAACGACCGCCCTCGCCTCGGCCGCTCTCGCGCTCGCGCTCGCCCCGGCCCTCCTCGCCGACAAGCAGTCGCCGCCGGCGCCCGGGGAGCCGAAGGGGTTCTCGGTGCCGCAGCCGAAGACGTTCCGGCTCGAGAACGGTCTTGCCGTGACCCTCGTGCCGTACGGGACCGTGCCCAAGGTCACCGTCCGCCTCGCGATCCTGACGGGCAACGTCAACGAGGCCGCCAACCAGGTGTGGCTCGCCGACCTCGTGGGAGACATGCTCTCGGAGGGGACGGCCACGCGGACGGCCTCGCAGATCGCCGAAGACGCGGCGAAGATGGGCGGGTCGCTGGACATCAACGTCGGCGAGAACCGCACCGAGATCGGCGGCGACGTCCTCTCGGAGTTCGGCCCGAACCTGATCGACCTCGTCGCCGACGTCGCCCGGCACCCGAAGTTCCCCGACTCGGAGCTCGCGCGCCGCAAGGCCGACCGCCTGCGGCAGCTCTCGATCGCGCGCAGCCAGCCGCAGCCCCTGGCCCAGGAGAAGCTGCGCGCGGTCCTCTACGGCGATCATCCCTACGGCCGCCTCTTCCCGACCGAGGCGATGCTCGAGGGCTACACGATCGCGCAGGTCCGCGACTTCTACGAGAAGAACTTCGGCGCCGGCCGGTCGCACCTCTACATCGTCGGCCGGTTCGACGCGGCCGCCATGGAGGCCGCCGCCCGCAAGGCGTTCGCCGACTGGAAGCGCGGGCCCGCGCCCGACCTCAAGCAGCCCTCGCCGAAGAGCCGGCGCGCCGTCTACATCCTGGACCGGCCCGGCGCGGTGCAGTCCACCATCAACGTCGGGGTGCCGGTGGTCGACCCCTCCGGAAACGACTGGGACGCGCTCTTCCTGACGAACGTGCTCCTCGGCGGCTCGTTCTCCTCGCGCATCACGTCCAACATCCGCGAGCAGAAGGGCTACACGTACGCCCCGAGCGGGCAGCTCTCGAGCCGCTACCGCGACGCGTACTGGGTCGAGGTCGCCGACGTCACGACCAACGTGACGGGGCCGGCGATCAAGGAAATCCTCGGAGAGATCGACCGCCTGCAGGCCGAGGCTCCGTCCGAGAAGGAACTCAAGGGCTTCCAGAACTACCGCGCGGGCGTGTTCATCCTGCAGAACTCCTCGCGCCAGGGCATCATCGGCCAGCTCGAGTTCGTGGACCTCCACGGGCTGCCGGAGGACTACCTCAACGGATACGTCCGGCGCCTCTACGCCGTCACCCCGCAGCAGGTCCAGGAGATGGCGAAGAAGTACATCCAGGACGACAAGGCCACGATCGTCGTCGTCGGCGACAAGAAGCTGATCGAGGAGCAGGTCAAGGGCTTCGGCCCGGTCCACTGAGGAGGCGCGCCCCTCTCCCGTTCCCGCCGGCCGGGAGAGGGAGCCCTCGCGGTTGCCTCCCCGGGGAGGGCCTCTCCCGGTCCCGCTACCCGGGGGAGGCCGCCGCAGGGTCAGTCCCCCAACGGAGGGAGAGGGTCAGGGTGAGAGGAGCCTCCGCCTCCGGCTCCCCATCCACGCCGGCTTCTTCTTCGCGATCCGCGCCGAGACCGGGCAGCCCGGCACGTGGGCCCCGCGCAGGTATCCGGTCGAGAGCAGGAACGAGCCGACGATCTCGCCCCCGGTGAACACGAACGTCTCCTTGAAGAGCTTCTGCCACGCCCCGCGCGAGCGCGGGTGATGCGCGTCCAGCCACTTCGCGAACGAACCGTGCGACTTCCGGATCGCGACCAGGCGCTTCGCGTTCTCGATCACGGCCCGCACCTTGAGGCGGTTGCGGACGATGCCCGCGTCGGCGAGGAGCCGCCGGACCTCGCGCGCGCCGTAGCCGGCGACCGTCTCGGGATCGAAGCCCTCGAACGCGCGCCGGAAGTTCTCCCGCTTCTGCAGCATCGTCAGCCACGACAGCCCCGCCTGGTTGATCTCGAGGGCCAGCCTCTCGAACAACGCGGCGTCCCCGCGCACCGGAAAGCCGTACTCGCGATCGTGGTACGGACCGTGGAAAGGATGACCCTTCGCCGCACGGCAGTAGCTCATGGCGACAGTCTAAGACCGGCGCGGGAGCCCGCGGGCGGGACGCGGCGTATGATCGAAACACGATGAAAAAGCTGCTGCTCGTCCTGATCGTCGCGGCCGTCGCGTGGTACCTCGCGAAGTCGAACGGCCTGCTCTCCCCCGCTACGCCCTCCACTCCGGGTGGCGGGCCCATCGAGCGGGCCCGGGCCGCCGCGGCCGCCAACGACGCCCGTGCCGCGGCCGGCGCGGCCGTGGCGCGCGAGTCCGACCAGCCGGGCTCCGCGGCGTCGGGAGTGACCGAAAACATGACGCCCGACCAGGTCCGCTCTCTCCTCGGCCCCCCGGACGACGTGCAGACCGAGACGACCGACGCGGGCGTGCGGAAGGAGACGTGGACCTACCGGAACGTCGGGAAGTCGGTCGTCTTCGAAAACGGGATCGCGGTGTCGATCCGGTGAGCCCTTCTGCGGGGTTCTCTTGGAGTCGCTCGCAGGCGCTTTCAAGCCGACCCCCTTCCATCTGCTCGCGGCGTGAGAAGTCACCCGAGCGAAGCGAGGGTGGAGGCTCACGCCGCGGGAGCCGGAGCGGAGTGGAGGGATCAGCCGGCCGGTCGAGCCCGCATCCGGGCGAGCCGGCCGGCGGTGCGCTGTGCGGCGCCTCAGGCGCCGCTCAGCGCAGATCCCGTAACGCAGCGCAGGCGACGGTTTACGCCGCCGTCTTCTTGAACCGCGCCACGGCCAGGCCGATGATGACGACCGTGTAGAACACGAGCCACGCGGCTGGCCGCCACAGGTCCTCGAGGCCGGCCCCTCTCAGGATGATGCCCCGCAGCACCTCGATGAAGTACCGCGCGGGGATGATCCGGGAGATGTACTGGAAGATCATCGGCATCCCGTCGATCGGGAAGACGTACCCCGACAGGAACACGAACGGCAGCAGGAAGAAGGTGGACATCTGCATGGCCTGCATCTGCGTGGCGGCCAGGGTCGAGATCAGCATGCCGAGTCCGAGCACCGCGGCGATGAAGACGAGACCGACCGCGTAGAGCTCTGCCACGGAGCCCTGGATCCGGATGTCGAAGAGGAACCGCATCAGGACGATCGTCATCGTCAGCTGAAAGAGGCCGATCAGCGTGAAGGGCACGATCTTGCCGAGGATGATCTCGGTCCGCGTGGCGGGCGTGACCTGCAGCTGCTCGAGCGTGCCCCGCTCGCGCTCGCGGACGATCGCGCTCGCCGTGAACTGGATGAGCGTGAAGGTCAGGATGATCGCGATGAGCCCCGGGATCACGAACCGCGCCGTCTGCAGGTCCGGGTTGTACCAGGGCCGCACCCGGAGATCGAGGGGCATCGTGTTCCACTTCCAGCCCGACTTGCGGACCAGGGCCTGGATCGAGAGACCGTTCGCGATCCCCGACGCGATGGACATCGCCTGCGTGGCGGTCGTCGTGTCGGAGGCGTCCACGATCAGGAAGGCCCGGGCCGGGGCGCCGCGGTGGAAGTCCTTGCCGAAGTTACGGTCGATCACCAGGGCGACCGACGCCCGGGCGCCGTCGATCGCGTGGCGCACCTCTTCGAACGACGAGGCCTGCCCGACCACCCGGAAGTACTCGGTGGCGACCATCTTGGACACGAGATCGCGGCTCTCGACGGTCTTCGCCTCGTCGTAGACCACCATCTTCAGGTGCTTGACGTCGTAGTTGATGGCGTAGCCGAACACCAGCGTCTGCATGACCGGCACGAAGACGATCAGGCGCAGCGTGATCGGATCGCGCTTGAGCTGCAGGAACTCCTTCCACGTCAGGGCGAGGAGGCGCTTCATACGGCGACCCGTTCCGTGACCGCCGGCTGCTGCCGCGCGAGGGACACGAAGACGTCCTCGAGGGACGGCTCCGCCGTCTCGGGGTTCCCGAACGGCTCGACGAGGGCGCGCGCGTCCCGCTCCGCCCCGGGACGCGCGACGACGCGCAGGCGGCGGCCGAAGAGGTAGGCGTCTTCGAGAGGCGCGGCGCCCCGCACGCGGGACAGCTCCTCGAACGGATCGACGCCGTCGGCGGCGGCCACCTCGAAGATCCGGCCGCGCAGGCCGTCCTTGAGCCCGTGCGGCGAGCCGTCGGCGATGATCTTCCCGTTCAGGATGAAGGCGAGGCGGTCGCACTGCTCGGCCTCGTCCATGTAGTGCGTCGTCACGAGGACCGTCATGCCCCGGTCGGCCGCGAGCTCGTAGATCAGGTCCCAGAAGAGCCGGCGCCCGCGCGGATCTACGCCGCCGGTCGGCTCGTCGAGGAACAGCAGCTCGGGCTCGTGGAGCAGGGCCGCGGCCAGGGCGACGCGCTGGCGCTGGCCCGTCGAGAGGCCGGCCGTCAGCGCGGGGAGGAGGGCCTGGAAGCGCAGGCGTTCGGAGAGCGCGGCGATCCGGGCCTGGAGGAGGGAGGGCCCGAGGCCGTACAGCGAGCCGAAGAACCGGAGGTTCTCGAGCACCGTGAGGTCGATGTAGAGGGAGAACCTCTGGCTCATGTACCCCAGGCGCGTCTTCCACTGCTCCGTGTCCCGGGCGACGTCGAGCCCGCCGAAGCCGGTCGCGGCCCCGGAGGTCGGCTCGAGGAGGCCCGTCAGCATCCGGATGGTCGTGGACTTGCCCGAGCCGTTCGGCCCCAGGAATCCGAACACCTTGCCGCGCGGCACGTCGAAGTCCACGGCGTCCACCGCGGTGAACGCGCCGAAGCGGCGCGTCAGCCCGCGCACCGCGAGCAGCGGGGCGCCCGCGGGAGCCGCGCTCACGCCGCGCCGCCTTCCTCGCTCTTGAGGACGAAGACGTCCTCGAGCGAAGGCGGGAGCGGCTCGATCGCCTCCGCGTCCACGAGCCCGGCGAGCGCGCCGCGGACGGCGCCGAGCAGCGCCGGCCCGGAGCCGTCGGCGCCCCGCACGTGGAGCTGCGTGCCGAAGAGCGACACGTCGTCCACCTCGGGAACTCGCGACAGGCGCTCGCGCACGTGCACGCGGTCCGAGGACCGCACCAGGAAGAGCGGCCGGGGATACGCGGCGAGGATCTCGTCGCGCGTGCCGAGGGCGGTCAGCGCCCCCTCGTCGAGGAAGCCGATGCGCGAGGCGTACTCGGCCTCGTCCATGTAGGGCGTCGAGACGAGGATCGTCAGCCCCTGGTGGTGGAGCTCGTTCAGGAGCGTCCAGAACTCGCGGCGGGAGACCGGGTCCACGCCGGTCGTCGGCTCGTCGAGGAGAAGGAGGTCCGGGCGCGTGAGCAGCGCGGCCACGAGCGCGAGCTTCTGCTTCATGCCGCCCGAGAGCGCGCCCGCCAGCCGGGCGCCGAAACGGTCGAGCCCGACGCGGCCGAGCAGGTCCGCGGACCGCCGGCGCGCCTCGCCGCGGGGGACGTCGTAGAGGCGGGCGCGCAGCGACAGGTTCTCGTCCACCGAGAGGTCCTCGTACATCGCGAAGCGCTGCGGCACGAAGCCGAACGTCACGCCCGGCTCGCGCACGAGGGTCCCGGACGTCGGCGCGAGCAGGCCCGCGACGATCCGGAAGAACGTGGACTTGCCCGCCCCGTCGGGCCCGATCAGCGCGAACATCTCGCCGCGCGCGATCGTGAGATCGAAGCCCTTCAGGGCCTTCGTCGCGCCGAAGGTCCGGACGAGGGCGCGCGCTTCGATCACGGCGCGCGGGTCCCGGCCGGAGACGGGACGGGCGCTGGCGAGGCGCCCACCGCGATCGCCACGTCCGCCGGCTGCCCCGGCACGAGGGGCTCGTTCCAGCCGCGGTCGAGGTCGACCTTGGAGGAGTACACGAGGTTCACGCGCTCGCTCTTGGTCTCGACCGGCTTCGGCGTGAACTCGGCTTCCGGAGAGATCTCCGTCACGTGCGCCGGGAAGCTCCGGCCCGGAAAGGCGTCCACGTGGACCGTCGCCGGCATGCCCGAGCGCACCTGCCCGAGCTTCGGCTCCGGGATGAAGGTCCGCACGTACAGCCGGTCCGCGAACGCCAGCGTGATGGCCGGCTGCCCGGCCGACAGCAGCAGGCCCGGCTCGGCGATGCGGTGCAGGATCACGCCGTCAGCCGGCGCCCGGATCTCGGCCTCGCGCGCCACGGTCTCGGACTGCTGGAGCACGCTCTTCGCGCGGCTCACGTCGTAGCGCGCGCCCTCCGTCTGGAACTTGCGGAAGCCCTCGACGGTCAGCCGCAACCGCTCCTCGCTCGCCTTGAGCGCCGCGGTCGCGCGGTCGAGCTCGGTCTTCGCGACGTCGAAGTCTCTCTGGGTGCCGATCTTCTTGGCGAGGAGCGTGCGCTGCCGCTCGAGCTCGCGGCCCGCGAGATCGACCATCGCGCGCTTGTCCGCGACGTCGGCTTCGCCCGCCAGGATCTCGGGCCGGCGGCTGCCCTCCGCGAGGTCCTGGTACCGCGCCTCCGCCGAGCGCAGGCCCTCGCGGTCCCGGTCCACCGCGATCGTCGTCTCGCCGAGGTCGAGCCGCACGAGCAGGTCTCCGGCCTTCACGCGGTCGCCCTCGCGAACGCGGACCTCGGCGACGCGCCCGGCGACCTTGGGACCGAGGTCCACCAGAGGGGCCTCGAGCCGGCCCTGGAAGTGCAGCGTTCCCGCGTCCCTGTCCCGGCAGGCGACGGCCGGCGCGGCGGCCAGGATGAACACGGCGATCCGGCGGATGCGACGCATCAGGCCTTCCTCCTCGCAACGATCGCGCCGCTCGACCAGATGTCGAGGACCGTATCGAGATAATCCTCGAGCGGCATGGGCTCCTCCAGGATCTCCATGACGTGCTGCAGGAACACGAACGAGTGGAGCGTGGCCAGGAACGCCATCGCCGCCGCGCGCGGATCGCGGACCCGGAGCGTCTTGCGGCGCACGGCCCGGCGCAGGTAGTCCTCGAGGTACTTGAGGTTCTTCTGGGGAGGCGTCGGGCGGCTCTCCGGGTCGAAGGGGAGCGGCAGGCGGCCGACGCCCGGCACGGTCTTGAAGTAGACCCAGCGGGCGACGACCTGGCGCATCTTCGCCTCGAGGAACGGGACGAGGGCCTCGCCCGCGCGGCGCAGCACCTTCCTCGGGTCCTCGGTGCCGTCGAACTCCTCCAGGAAGTCGAAGGGCATGGCTTCGGGCTCGGTCTCGCCCATGCAGGCCACGAAGAGGTCGCGCTTGCTGGCCGCGTGGCGCAGCAGCGCGGCCGGGGACACGCCCACGCGCGCCGCGATGTCGGCGAGACGGGCGCCCTCGTAGCCCCGCTCGACGAACGTCTCGCGGGCGGCCGAGAGAACGTCCTTGCGGTTTACGCGGGCGGTGCGTCCCATAAGTAAGTAACTATATAGTAATTTATTAATTGCGTGTCCAGCCGAAATGTAACTGCTAAAAATAGCTTTTGTAGGTTATTATCAGGGCCATGAAACTTCTCTCCGTCCAGGTGGGCGTGCCCCGCTCGGTCCGGCACGGCAGCCGGACGGTGCGGACCGCCATCTTCAAGGAACCGGTTCCCGGCCGCGTGCGGGTGGGACGCACCAACCTCGAGGGCGACCGGCAGGCGGACCTGCGCGTCCATGGCGGACCGGACAAGGCCGTGTACGCCTACGACCTCTCCGGCTACCAGCACTGGCGCAGGGACCTCGGCCGCGAGCTGCCCTTCGGGCAGTTCGGCGAGAACCTGACGGTGGAGGGCATGCCGGAGACGGAAGTCCGCATCGACGACGTCTACCGCGTGGGCAGCGCCCTCCTGCAGATCTCGCAGCCGCGGTCGCCCTGCGGGAAGCTGGCCCTGCGCATGGGATCGCCGGCGTTTCTCGAGACGTTTCTCGAGAGCGGGCGCACCGGCTTCTACCTCCGCGTCCTCGAAGAGGGAGAGGTCGGCGCGGGAGACGCGATCGAGCTCGTCTCTCGAGACCCGAAGGCCCCCACCGTCGAGGCGGCGGTGCGCAGGATGTACGGGCCGTGAGGGCCGCCTCGCGGCGGGTTCGCCCGCCGCCCGCGTCTGGATGCGTTCTTCACCGGGCTCCGGGCCGAAAGGCGGCACCCCCCGGCTTCCTCGTCCCCACGCCGGCCCTCTCCCGCCGGGAGACGGGGACCCGGGCGCGCGCTACAGCGTCGCGAAGAACTGGAAGTAGTCCTCGGGCGTGTCCGAGAGCTTCATCGAGAAGCCGCTCGGCACGAGGCGCGCGAGGGCCGCGGGGACTCGGTGCGAGCGCAGGACCCTGCCGCGCACCGCGATTCGCCTTCCGGACGACAGGTGGAGGTTCGCGGTCAGGAGTGTTCCGGGATTGGGCAGACGAATCGAGCGAACGAAGATGCCGGTCGGCGACACGTCGTAGGTAAATCCCGTACAACTGGCGCCCTGGAAGTCGAACTCGACGAGGAACCGCCTTTTCTTACGCGCGAAGGTCCGTCTCTCCGCCATCGCCGTAGATCAGACGGGGCCCCGGAGGGCGGGCCCCCGTCGGAGGCCCTCCGGTCCGAATTGTGCGCCCCGTCACAGGGGGGCACAAGCGGAAAGTGACCTCCTCCGGCAGGGGGGCCGTCAGATCTTGCGGAAAGCGATGCCTCGGACCCGGCCTTCGTCGATCGTGAACCCCGTGACCCGCCCGCCCGCTCGCGTGAAGGCGAGGCGGATTCCGCCGACCGTGAAGACGCCTTCGACCGTGGGGCTCAGGGCCTCTTCGGGCAGCCCACGATGGCGAAGGAACAGGCTTCCCTGCGAGACGGCGAGCCTCCAGGTCGTGTCCAGCTCCTCGCTGGCGTAGGCGCCGGCGAAGGCCTCGAGCTCGGCCGCGGTCGGCGACCAGAGCGCGGCCGGCTCGAAGGTCGCCCGGTCGACGTCGTCGTCCTCGTCGGTCGTCGTGACCTGCAGCGCCGGCCGCCCCCCGCGGGGAGCCGCCTTCACGTCCACTTCGCTCGTCGCGCCCGGGAGTCCCTCGACCCGGAACCGCCCGGCGGCCGACGGAAGGAGCGTGACGGAGCGGCGCCCGAGGGTGCCGGCGAGCTTCCCGTCCCGGACCGCGAGGACCAGGATCCGTCCGCTCTCCGCATCCTGGTACGCGCCAGCGAGGCGCTGGAGCTCGGCCGCCGGAACGACGGCCGGCCGCGCCGCCGCGGCCTTCTTCGGTTCGGGCTTCGGGGCGTCCGCCTTCATCAGCGCGCCGAGATAGACGTCCGCGACCTGGTGCGCGAGCCGCGTCGGGTTGGCCTGCTCGAGGTTGCAGAGGCACGCGACCGAGAACCGCTGCTCCGGGAAGCGCAGCAGCTGCGCCCGGTATCCGACCCAGGCCCCGCCGTGGCTGACGGTCGGAAGGCCGCGGTAGTTCTCGAGCCAGAGCGCCGAGGCGTACTGGAGTTTCTTTCCGCTGTTGAGCACGCCGACCGTCTGCATCGCGTCGAGCAACTGCCGGTCGCCGACCCTCGGCTCGTAGAAGTTCTGGTCCCAGAGCTGGAGGTCTTCGACGGTCGTCTGCACCGCGCCGTCGCCCGTCTGCTCCCAGTCGCCCATGTCGATGCCGAAACCGCCGCCCTCCGCCTTCCCGTAGCCGGTCGCCCGGTTCGGCACGATCCGCGTGTGGGAGTCGTTGAACTGCGTGTGACGCATCCCGAGCGGGCCGAAGATGCGCGCCGCGGCGAAGTCGCGCAGCGACTGGCCGCTCGACCGCCTCACCACGACCGAGAGGAGAAAGTAGCCCGTGTTCGAGTAGAGATGCTCCTCCCCCGGCGCGAAATTGGGGGCCTTCTGCCGCGCGAGGATCGCGAGGGAATCGGCGTCGGTCGTGAGGTCCTCGTTGACGAACCCCTGGAGGTCCAGCAGCTCGATGTAGTCGCGCAGGCCGCTGGTGTGGTGAAGCAGGTGGCGAATCGTGACGGTCTTCCCGTAGTCCGGGATCTCCGGGACCCACTTGCGGATGTCGTCGTCGAGCGAGAGCTTGCCGTCCCGCGCGAGCAGGTGGATCGCGAACGCCGTGAACTGCTTCGAGGTCGAGCCGATGTCGAAGACCGACTGCGGCGAGTTGGCCACGCCGAGCTCGAGGTTCGCCATCCCGTAGCCCCGCTCGTACGCGATCTTCCCGTCGCGGTACACGCCGAGGGCGCACCCCGGCGAATCGGAGCGGTCGTACTCGCGGAAGACGGCGTCGACCTTCGCCTTCACGTCGCCCGGGGCGGCCGCCGGCTGGGGCGACGCGCTCGCCGTCGCGAGGGTCAGGAGAACGGGAAGAAACGAGTGCATGGCGCCTCCTCGAAGAGCGCCGGGATTCTACCGCCCCGCGAAGGACGCCTCGAAGCGCTCGATCTCGAGCCGGCGCTCGGCCGACAGCGGCTTGGCGGCGCGGGTCTCCCAGTCGTAGCAGACCTGGGTCGTCTTTGCCTCGGCGACGAGGCGTCCGTCGGGCCCGGTGATCCGGTAGGCGAAGTCGAAGGACGAGTTTCCGACCCGCGAGACGCGGATCTCGAGGTCGAGGATCTCGCCCATGTGCGCCGAGGAGCGGTAGTCGATCTCGGCCCGCGCGACGACGAAGTCGATCTTCCAGAAGTCGTCCGTCCCGCGCATCGCGAGCCAGTACTTCTGGCGGGCCCACTCCAGGTACCGGAGGTAGGCGACGTTGTTCAGGTGGCCCATCGCGTCGATGTCGCCGTAGGGAACCTCGACCGAGAGCCTCATCGGGAGACGGCGGCGGAGGCGTCGAGCCCGGACGCGCTCCGGCGCGCGATCGCGATGCATTTCATGCCGGGACCCCCTTCCCCGGGCCAACGATAGCCCGGTGCCGGTCGATCCAGTACCCCCACGGGACGAACATCCACATCGCGAGGCCGGACCACTCGACGACGCGCTCGTTCGGGGGAGGCGGCCCGGCGATGCTGCCGACCCAGGCCGCGGCGAGAAACACGAAGAGCGACCAGAGCGCCCAGGTCCCCGTCCGGTCCAGGGCGCGGGTCGTCCTCAGGTAAACGGCCAGCCCTCCCCCGAACACGAGCGCCTCCGCGGCGATGGTCAGCGGAATCGAGTTCCAGAGGCCGAGCCCCGCGTAGGGAGGGCCCGAGAGGATCGGCATGTCGGGGCGGTGGACGAACGCGTCCAGGAACCAGTGGCTGACGATCCCCACGCCGAACACGGCCGCAGCGGCCCCGCTGCGCCGGAGCACGAAGTACCCCGCGCCGAGCACGAGGCCCCAGACCGCGAGGCCGGCCAGGCCATGGCTGATCGGATAGTCGTAGAAGTCCATCGGCGTCACCGCCGTCGCGCCGGGAGCGATCCGGAAGTGCTCGACGCCCGCCAGCGCCAGGACGAAGAAGAGGAGGTCCGCCCACTGGACGGCCAGGAACAGGGCGCCGAGCGACAGCGCCGGCGCCACGCGCTTGCCCGCCAGGCCGAGGCCGAAGTGTCCGAGGAACATGGCTCTGGCGCGGGAGTCTTTGCCCGACCCTCCGCGGCGTCAAGCGAAATCCGCTTGATCGTCGTGTGGGACCGGCGCTACGCTGTGCAGAAATCCGGCAACGCCTTCGTTCGTCGCGAAGAACCTTGGGGAGGTGCTCATGAAGCGAACCTTCATGGCGATCGCCGTTTTCCTCCTGGCCGTCCCGACCGCCCGCGGCGCGGACTGCAGTCCGACGACGTTCCTCCGCGCGCGCCAGTTCCCCTCGGGTCCGAATCCTTTCCTCCTGGTCTCGGGAGACTTCGACCACGATGGCCTTCCCGACATCGCGGTCACGGACTCGACCGGGATCTCGGTCCTCCTGAACGACGGCAGCGGCGGGTTCCTCCCGCCCGTGCACACGGAGCTCGGCGCGAGCCCGCAGAGCCTCGTTGCGGGAGCCTTCGACGCGGGCAACGATCTCGACCTCGCCGTGACGCGAGACTACGGCACGGTCGAGATCCTCCTCGGCAACGGCGACGGGACCTTCACGGCCGGCGATTCCTACGTGATCGACTACGGCCTCGCCAACCTGCTCACCGCGGACTTCGACCACGACGGAACGCCGGACCTGGCCCTGACCTCGGAGTACGGGGGACGGCTCGTCGTCCTGCTCGGCCAAGGCAACGGGACGTTCGGCGCGCCGGTCGTCAGCCCGCTGGCGACGCAGGCTCTGTCCATGGCCGCTGCCGACTTCGACGGCGACGACTTCCCCGACGTCGCCCTGGCCCTGAACGGAGGCGTCGTCTCCGTCTCTCCCGGCCTGGGCAATGGCCGGTTCGGTTCTCCCATCCAGATCAAGGTCGGAGGCAGCCTCGGCCCCATCCTCACTGCCGATCTCAACGGCCTCGGGGCCCAGGACATCGTCGTCGGAAGCGACACGAACGTCGCCGTGATCCGCGGCAACGGGGACGGCACGTTCCAGGCGGCGATCGAGTCGCCGCTCGGGTACCCGGCGAGCGCGCTCGCCGTCGCCCGGATCGACGGCGATACCTTCCCCGACATCGCCGCGATGAGGATGACGAGCGCTCCCTCCGGGGGAGCCGTCAGCGTTCTCCGACGGGGGCTCGACGGCTTCTTCGAGGACGGAGGGTCCTACGAGGTGGGTCCCGGATCCAGCGGACTGGCCGCGGCGGATTTCAACGGCGACGGGCTTGCGGATCTCGCGACCGCCAACTATGGCGCGCAAACGATCTCCGTCCTGTCGTCGTTCGGCGACGGAAATCTGGAGGCCACTCTCCGCGTCCCCCTCGGGGGAAACCTCGGCGCGCTCGCCGTCGCCGACTTCGTCGGAGACTCCCGGGCGGACATCGCGACGCTTCAATTCGCCTTCCCGAACGTCCCGACGATTTCGGTCCTGACGATCGACGAAAGCGGCCGCTTCGTCGCCCTCGGCTCGACGGCCGTCCCGGGAAACCCCTCGTCCATGGCCGCGGGACGCTTCGTGCCGGGTTCGTACGGAGACCTGGTGGTCAGCGACTTCAACAACGGGTTCTCGGTGCTCCTGGGCCGGGGCGACGGCAATTTCGCGGCCCCGGTCGGCTACGCCCAGGGCATCCCGATGTCGCTCATCGCCGTTGCCGACTTCAATGGAGACGGCATCAGCGACGTCATCGCGGTGGAGTCGCAGAATCCGTACCCCACGGGCAGCATCGCGGTCTTCCTCGGGGCCGGCGACGGGACCTTCACGCCGGGCCCGACGGCGCCCCTGCTCTACCAGCCGAGCAGCCTCCTGGCGGTGGACGTCGATCTGGACGGCCGCATGGACGTCGTGACGAGCAACGGGTACTACGCCAACTCGATCTCGGTCTACCGCGGCACCCGCGTGGGATTCCTGGATCCGGAGCAGTTCCCCGCCGGCCCCCAGCCGGTGTCCGTGGCGGCCGGCGCCTTCACGGGACTCCACCAGAACCTCGTCGTCGCCGATGCGGGCGCCGCCACCGTGGCGCTGCTCTTCGGAATCGGCAGCCCCACGCTGATCGGCGTCGGCTCCGTTCCGACGCTCGTCGTCACCGGGGACTTCAACGGCGACGGCAGGCTGGACTTCGCCACCGCCAGCAACTCCGGCTCGAACGTTTCCGTGCTCCTCGGCAACGGCGACTACACGTTCCAGTCGCCCCAGATCTACCCGGTCGAGCCTTCGCCTTACTTCCTCGCGGGAGGACCGCTCCGCGGCGCCCTTCCCGATCTCGTCGTGGGCGGCAACTCCGCGGGGCCGGCGCTCGACGTCCTCGCGAACTCGGCCGTCTCCGGCTCGATCGTGGCGCCGCAGCCGACGCTCGTCTACAACCCGCTGTCGATCGGAGTCCTCGCCTCGGGCTACGGTCCCGTGACGTATCAATGGTTCCAGAACGGACTTCCGCTCGTCGACGACGCCAAGTTCTCGGGGACGACGACGTCGGTTCTTCACATCAACCTCGTGAGCTTTCCCGACACGGCCGAGGCCTACAGCGTCGCGATCATGGATTCCTGCACGGAGGCCGTCGTCGCCGCGCCGCCCCTCGAGGTCGAGTTCGCCGACGTGCCTCCCTCGAACATCTTCTTCTCGGACATCGTGACGATCGCGAAGGCCGCCGTCACCGCCGGCTGCGGCGGCTCGAACTACTGCCCCTCGGGCCTCGTGAGCCGCGCGCAGATGGCGGTCTTTCTCCTGAAGTCGGAGCATGGCGCGGCGTATGCGCCGCCGCCCTGCACGGGACTCTTCGCGGACGTACCGTGCCCGAGCCCCTATGCCGACTGGATCGAGCAGCTCGCGACCGAGGGCGTCACGGCCGGCTGCGGGGGCGGCGACTACTGTCCCGACGCCTCGGTGACGCGCGCCCAGATGGCCGTGTTCCTGCTTCGGACCGTCGAGGGATCGGGATACGTGCCGCCGCCGCCCACGGCGATTTTCGCCGACGTGCCCGTGGACGCGTTCGCGGCGGCCTACATCGACGACCTCTACAACCAGGGGATCGCCGGCGGCTGCAGCGCGAGTCCCCTGCTCTACTGTCCCGGCAACCCGGTCAACCGCGGGCAGATGGCGGCCTTCCTGGTCAACGCGTTTCCGGGTCTCTGAAGCGGGCGGCTACCGCCGCCCGTGCGCGATCTGCGCGGCCTCCGGGAGGCCGCGCAGCCGCAGCATCGCGACGACGCCGAGGGCGGGGCCGGGCGCGAGGACCGCGAAGGCCCAGCGCCAGCCGACGGCGGACACGGCGACCGGCACGAGCTCGATCGAGGCCATCGTCAGGAGAAAGCCGACGCACGTCTGCACGGTCAGCGCGGTCCCCATGTAGGGCGGATCGGCGAGCTCCGTGACGCACGCCGAGAACTGCGCCGAGTCCGCGACGACGGCCGCGCCCCAGACCGCGCAGACGGCGAGCAGCGCCGCGGGAGGGCCGCCGAAGAGAAGGCCGACGGCGACGCAGCAGGTCCCGGAGAGGGCCATCGCCCACGAGGTCACCGCCGTCCGCCCGAGGCGGTCGGCCAGCAGGCCCGCCGCCGCGCAGCCCGCCGCCCCGCATCCGATGACGAGGAACGACGCCGCCTCCGCGAGCTTCGGCGCGACGCCCCGGACGGCGAAGCTGGCCCGCAGGAACGCGGGCACCCAGGTCCACATCGCGTAGAGCTCCCACATGTGACCGAAGTAGCCGAAATCCGCCAGGCGCACGCCCCGGTTGCGGAACACCTTCACGATCTGCGACGCGTCGAACCGCGCGGCTGCGGTCGCGTGCGGCCCCTCGCCCACGAAGAAGAGGACGATCGCGCCGCCCGCCGCGGCGAGGGCGGAGGCCGCCAGCACGTTCCACCTCCAGTTCGCGCTGCCGACGGCGTTGACGAGATACGGCGCGGCCTTCCCGAGCGTCAACGCGCCCACGAGCACGCCGAGCGCCATGCCGCGGCCCCGGCGAAACCACGTGGCCATGATCTTCATGCCGGGCGGATAGACGCCGGCGAGGAAGAACCCCGTCAGGAACCGCAGGGCGACCGCCGCCGCCGGCCCCCGCGCGAAGAGCGCGAGCGCGGCGTTGGCCGCGGCCCCGAGCCACGCCGAGACGGCGAACAGGCGGCGGGTCGGCAGGACGTCGGGCAGGTTTCCGAGCGCGCTCGCGAGCGTGCCCGCGACGAAGCCGAGCTGCACCGCGAGGGTCAGCCAGGCCGTGGCCGCATCGTCGAGCCTCCACTCGGCCTTGAGCGCCGGGGCGACCGCCGAGGCCGAGAACCAGAGAGACATCCCGAGGAACTCGCCGGCCGCCACCAGGGCGAGGGCACGCCCGCGGCGGGGCGATTCGGGCGGGACGGGCGGGGGCGCCATCGCCCCAGCTTGCCACACGAAGAGGCTGCCTTCTGCTACGCTCCCGAAGGACGCGCATGAGAAAGAGCGCCGCGCTTCTCGTCTGCGGAATCCTCCTCGCCGCCGCCGGGGCCGGGTCCCTGCGCGCCCAGAGCGCCGCCTCCTGCCCTCCCCAGGGCGACGCCACGAAGCCGAAGATCCAGAAGCTGAACGAGCTGAGGGCCCGGCTCGAGGAGCCCTCCGACGACGACTACGACGACACGGCCGACGTCAACGCGATGGTCGCGCCGGGCGACGACAGCCAGCGGTGGCAGGACGACACGGCCGCCGAGATCGTCGCCTACGTCCTCGAGGTCCACGACGGCGGGCCCACGAGCGCGAACTGCCACTCCTCGGACCCCGCCGACCAAGACACCGTCCTCGATCTCTCGGCCGGACCCAACGTCTTCGACGACGCGCACCGGATGATCGCCGTGATCACGCCGCGGTGGCGGCGGCTCATGGCGCGCCATCGCATCGACTGGTCGACCCGCGCGATCCGCGCGAAGTACCTCAAGCAGTACGTGACGATCCGGGGATGGCTGCTCTTCAACTCCGAGGCCGCCGGCCGCGCCGTCAACTCGGCTCCCGTCGCGACGAACGGGATGACGCGGGCGACCGCGTGGGAGATTCACCCGGTGACCGGGATCGAGCTCAACGACGACAGCTTCGAGCAGCTGACCGACCTGGAGGCCGCCCCGCATCCCCGTCCGCTCCCGCCGGGAGACGGCGCGCCGGGGGCAGGCGCGCCCTAGATCTCTCCCCGCCCGGGACGAGGCTCGTTGACGAAGGAGCCGGCGGCGGACCCGGGCTCAGGCGAGGTCGAAGACCAGGAACTCCGCGCCCGCGTCGCCTCCCCGGAACCGGAACTTCGTCTCCGACGACGCGGCGAGGCCGTCCCCCTCGGACAGCGCCTTTCCGTTGACGTCGAGGCCCCCGCGCAGCGCCTGCACCCAGAGGTGGCGCCCCGCGGGCAGATCGAGCTCGAGCGACTCTCCGGCGCCGAGCACCGAGGCGTAGAGGTTGACGTCCTGCCGCAGCGCGATGGCGCCGTCGGCTCCCGACCCGGACGCGACGAGCCGGAGCCGGCCGCGCTTGGACTCCTCGTCGAACCGCTTCTGAGCGTACCGGGGTTCCGCGCCGGCCGTGTCCGGCAGGATCCAGATCTGGTAGAAGTGCACGGGGGCGTCGGCGGACGCGTTGAACTCGCTGTGCCGCACGCCCGACCCCGCGCTCATGTATTGGACGTCGCCCGGCGCGATCACCGAACCCGTGCCCATGCTGTCGCGGTGCGCGAGCTGGCCGTCCAGGACGTAGGTGACGATCTCCATGTCCCGGTGGCCGTGCGTGCCGAAGCCCTGCCCCGGCGCGACGGTGTCGTCGTTGATGACGCGCAGCGCGCGAAAGCCCATCTGGCGCTCGTCGTGGTAGTCGCCGAAGGAGAAGGTGTGGTGCGTGTCGAGCCACCCGTGGTCGAAGTGGCCGCGCTCGCCCGCCCGCCGGATCTGGATCATGGAACCCTCCGACCCGGACATACGCCGCGACGGACGCGGAGGCTTCAAACGGGCCCGGGAGCGGGCCTCAGGGCTCCCGCCACCAGGCGTCGGGAGGCCGGAACGGCGCGTCGTCCGGCTCGAACAGCTCGCCCGGGCGCGGAAACGCGATCTTCACGCCGAGCCTCTCCGCGGCGGCCGCGGCGCGAGCGGCCGGCTCGTTCCACGCGTGGAAGGCGAGGTTGAAGGTCGCCCAGTGGATCGGGACGAGCACGCAGCCGCCGAGGTCGGCGTGGGCCTGGACGAGCTCCTCCGGGTTCATGTGGATGTCGGGCCAGGTCGGACCGTAGGAGCCGGCGCTCATCAGGGTCGCGTCGAAGGGCCCGTGCTCCGCGCCGATCCGGCGAAAGCCCTCGAAGTAGCCGGAGTCGCCGCTGTAGAAGACCCGGTGGCGGGGGCCGGCCACGACCCACGAGCACCAGAGCGTGCCGTCGCGCGAGACGCCCCGTCCCGAGAAGTGCCGCGCGGGGGTGGCGAAGACCCGGACGGCGCCGACGGTCTCGCCCGCTCCCCAGTCGAGCTCGGTGATCTGCGCCGCAGGGATCCCCCACTTCTGCAGGTGGGCGCCGACCCCGATCGGCACGAGAAACGGCGTTCCGCGCCGGCCGAGGGCCTTCACCGTCGCCATGTCGAGGTGGTCGTAGTGGTCGTGCGAGATGAGCACCGCGTCGAGCGCCGGGAGGTCCGCGAGGGCGATCGGCGGCGCGAAGAAGCGCTTCGGGCCGACGAGCGTGGAGGGCGACACCCGATCGCTCCAGACCGGGTCCGTCAGGAAGCGCCGGCCGTCGATCTCGACGAGCGCGCCCGCGTGGCCCATCCACGTGATGCGCAGGCCGGACGCGGGAGGCGCGTCGTAGTCGGCGCGCGTTCGGGTCACCGCCGGGATCGGCCGCCGGGGATAGCGGGCCTCGCTGTCGCCGAACTGCAGGCGCAGGGTCTCGGGCACGTCGCGCAGGCGGACCGTCTCGGAGGGGACCGTGTTGTGGAACCGGCCCCCGTTCCAGCGGGAGGAGCGGCGCGCCCGCTCGAGCCGCTCTCCCTCGAGGGTTCCGCCGAACGAGGCGAGCCAGTCGGTCGACCGGGCGAGGCCCGCCATCGCCGCTCCCGCCGCGGCGAGCAGCGTCCATCCGATCACCCGGCCGGGCCGCCGCTTCGAGGAGCGTCCGGACGCCCTCACGCCGCGGCCTCGGCGCTTTCGCTCTCGTCGGCCTTCCGCCCGGAGAGACGCGCCTTCCACCGCCGCGCGGCGCGGCTGGCGTCGTCGAAGAGCGAGTAGGCGACCGGCGTCGCGATGAGGGTCAGGAGCAGGGCGAGCGTCTGGCCGCCCGCGATGACCGAGCCGATCGCCCGGTTGGTCCCGGCGCCGTCGCCCGACGAGAAGATGAGCGGGAGCATGCCGGCCACGAACGCGAGGGTCGTCATCAGGATCGGCCGCAGCCGCTCGCGCGACGCCTCGACGATCGCCTCGTCCCGCGCCATTCCGCGGGCGCGGAGCTGGTTGGCGAACTCGACCTGGAGGATCGAGTTCTTCTTGACGACGCCGAAGAGCACGAGGATCCCGAGCGACGTGAAGATGTTGACCGACTGCCCGAAGATCAGGATCGAGAGCAGAGCGAACGGAACCGTCAGCGGCAGCGAGAGGAGGATGGTGACGGGATGGAGCCAGCTCTCGAACTGCGCCGCCAGGATCAGGTACATGAAGACGAGGGACAGCGCGAACGCGAGGAGGAAGTTCTGGGCGGCGCGGCCCTGCTCCTTCGAGCGCCCGACGAAGCGCGTCGTGTAGGCGGCCGGCAGCTTCATCGCCTTCGTCTCGGCGACCAGCGTGTCGATCGCCCTCTGCGACGAGTACCCCGGGATCATGTTCGCGTAGATCGTGACCTGGCGCTGCCGGTTCAGGCGGTTGATCTCCGAGGGTCCCGTCGCGGGCCGGAACGCCGTCACGTCCTCGAGGCCCACCGAGCCGAGCCGCGTGGAGGGAACCGTGAACCGGCGCAGGGCCTGCGCCTCGGCGCGGTCCTCCGGCCGGGCGCGCAGGTACACGTCGTACTGCTCGCCGCCCTCCTCGTAGGTCGTGACCTTCTGCCCGCCGACGAGGATGCGCAGCGTGCCCGCCACCTCCGCGACGCCGACTCCGAGGTCCGACGCCTTCGCCCGGTCCACCGACACGCCGAGCTCGGGCTTCCCGTAGATGAAGCTCGAGTCCACGTCCACCATTCCGGGGATCCCCTTGAGCGTCTCCTGGAGCTTGCCCGAAATGCGGTTGAGCTCGGCGAAGTCGGGCCCGTTGATCACGTACTGGATCTCGGCGGCCTTCTGGCCCCCCGAGAACGCGTTGACGTACTGCACGGCCGGGCGCAGGTTGAGGTCCGCGTACTTCGTGAGGACCTGCTTGCGCACGCGGTCCATGACGGCCGTCTGGCTCTCCTTGCGGCCGTGGACCCCGACGAGCTTCACGTAGATCGTGGCCGCGTTCGGCGTGCGCTTGTCGTCGTCCCCGATCGTGAGCAGCGTGTACCGGACGCCCGGCAGCTTCTTGACGTCCGCGGCGATCCGGCGCGCGAGCAGGTTCGTCGCCTCGAGCGACGTTCCCTCCGGAGCCCGCAGCGTCACCTCGAACTGCGACTCGTCGTCGAACGGCAGGAACGCCTTTGGCACGACCTTGAAGAGCGGCACCGTCGCGAGCAGCGCGGCCCCGGCGATGGCGACGACGGCCCACCGGTGGGCCATGGCCTTGCGCAGCAGGAAGAGGTAGCCGCGGTCGACGAAGCGGTAGAAACCCTTCTCGCGGCTGGCCCCCGCGTCGTGGCCGGCGGCGCCGTCCTTCGGCGCGTACCGCTGCAGCATGCGGGCGGAGAGCATCGGCGTGAGCGTGAAGGACACGAGCAGCGACACGAGGATCGCGAACGCCATCGTCAACCCGAACGAGTTCATGAAGCGGCCGACGATGCCGCCCATGAACGCGACCGGGAGGAAGACGGCCACGAGGGAGAGCGTCGTCGCGAGGACCGCGAGGCCGATCTCCTGGGTGGCCTCGATCGCCGCCTCGAACGGCGGCCGCCCCTTCTCCTCGATGAAGCGGAAGATGTTCTCGAGCACGACGATCGCGTCGTCGATGACGATGCCCACCGCCAGCGTCAGCGCGAGCAGCGTCAGGACGTTCAGGGAGAAGCCCATCGCGTACATGAGGGCGTACGTCGAGACGATCGAGGTCGGGATCGCGATGGCCGCGATGAGGGTCGAGCGCCAGTTTCCGAGGAACACGAGGACCACGAGCGTGGCGAAGAAGGCCCCGAGCAGCAGGTGCTCCTTGACCGTGTCGAGGGCCGCGACGATGAACTGCGACTGGTCGCGCACGATCTCGACCGAGTAGCCCCGGGGCAGCTGCGGCCCGAGCGCCTTCAGGCGCTCCTTCACGGCGTCGATCACCTCGACCGTGTTCGAGCCCGACTGCTTCCGCACGTTCAACACCAGGGTCGGGGTCCCGTCCTTCTCGGCGACGGTCTCCGGCTCCTCCTGGCCGTCCTCGACGGAGGCGACGTCGCCGATCCGCACGGGCAGGCCGTCCTTTTCCCGGACGACGATCGCCTCGAACTCTCCGGGCCGCGCCACGCGGCCGTGGACGCGAACCGTGGATTCCGCGGCGCCGCTCTTGAGCGCTCCCCCCGGGACCTGGACGTTCTCGCGCTGGAGGGCGTTCTGGACGTCCACCGCCGTCAGGCCGTAGGCCTTGAGGCGGGTCGGATCGAGGCGGACGTTGATCCGCCGGGACCGTCCGCCGAGGATCGAAACCTGGCCGACGCCGTTGGTCGACTCGATCTGGCGGCGCAGGACCTTGTCGGCGAACTCGGTCGTCTCCCGGATCGGCCGCCTGCTGACGAGCGCGACCGCCAGGACCGGGGTCGCGTCCGGATCGAGCTTCTCGACGATCGGCGCGTCGATCCCCTTCGGCAGGTCGGCGAGCACCCGGTTGACCTTGTCGCGGACTTCCTGGGCGGCGACGTCCACGTTCTTCTCGAGCTGGAACGTGACGAACACCTGCGAGATCCCCTCGGCCGACGTGGACTGCAGGTCGTCGATCCCGGCGATCGTGTTGACCGACTCCTCGATCTTGTCGGTGATCTCGGTCTCGACCTCTTCCGGAGCGGCGCCGTCGAGGCGCGTGATGATCGCGATCGTCGGAAAGTCCACCTTCGGATAGCGGTCGACGCCGAGCCGGCTGTAGCCGACGATCCCGACGACGACGAGGGACAGGATCAGGACCGACGCGAACACCGGGCGCCGGACGCAGAGACGGGCGAGGGCCTGCATGGTCGGGGTTCTCCTTACGCTTCCGCGTTCATCGCGCGACGGCGAGGCCGTCCGCGAGGCGCCGGTCGGGCGAGACGGCCACCCGCTCCCCGGCCTTCACGCCGGAGCGCACCTCGACGTCCGCGCCGCGCGCCTCTCCCACCGAGACGATCCGTTCCGTGACGGCGGCCGAGCCCACGACGAAGACGCGCGAGACCCCGGCGTCGGTCACGATCGCGGCCTTCGGGACGAAGACGGCGGGCCCCGAGCGCGGCATCTCGATCCGCGCGCGGGCGAAGAGACCCGGCTGCAGGAGCCGCCCGGGGTTCGGAACGAGCGCCTCGACGACGAGCGTGCGCGCCTCCGACTTGAGCGACGGGCCGACGTACGCGATCTCGCCCTCGAACTCCCGGCCCGGGAAGGACTGGACCGACAGCGCGATCTTCTGGCCCTTCTTCACGGCCGTGGCGGCGGACTCGGGGATCGCGAGCTCGGCCCGGATCGGGTCCACCTGGACGAGGGTCGCGACGGGCTCGCCCCGGCGCACGAAGGCGCCGGCGGAGACGCGCCGCTCGGACACGATGCCGGAAAACGGCGCCCGGATGATCGTGTCCTCGAGGGCCTTCCTCGCGAGGTCGAGGCGGGCCTGCGCCGACTGGAGGTCGAGGCTCTTGCGCTGCAGGTCCGCCTTGGAGATGACGCCCTTCTCGCGCAGGCCCGCGTACCGGTCCACCTCGGACTGCGTCCAGGCGAGGCTCGCCTCGGCGTCCGAGACGGTGGCCTTCGCCTCGCGGTTCTCGAGCACCGCGATCGGCGCTCCGGCGGCCACGAACGAGCCGCGCTCGACCGGGATCCCGACGACGCGGCCGTCGCGCTCGGCCGCGACGGCGGCCGACTCGTGCGCGAGGAGCGTGCCCGTGGCCTCGAGCAGCTCGGGCACGGTCAGGGAGCGCGCCGCCTCGGTGCGGACGGCGATCGGGGGCGGCGTCGGCCGGGCGGGCGGGGTCGTGGCCGTGGCCGCGCGGTCGCAGCGCGCCGCGGACAGCGCGAGCAGGACGACCGAAGCGGCCACCGCGGCGAGGGACAGGCGAAGGGGCTTCATCGAAAACCTCCGTTGGATCGGGTCTGTTCCGGGGCGTCGTCGAAGCGGATCTGGCGCTCGGCCAGGAGCGTCCCGGTCGCGCGGGCGAGCTCCGTCTCCGCCTTGCGGTACTCCGTCAGCGCCGACGTTTCCGACACGCGCGCGTTCGTCAGCTCGTTCTGCCGCGTGAGCACGAGGAAGTTCGTCGAAAGGCCGACCGCGAACTTCTCCTGCTCGGCGTAGAGCTGGGTCTCGGCGGCGGCGCGCGCGGCGGCCGTGGCGTCGATCCGCTGCTTCGCCGAGTCGAGCGCGAAGACGGCGTTGCGGACGTCGGCCTCCACCTGCTGCTCGGTCGCCGTGATCGCCGTGGACGCCTGGGAAAGCGCGGCCCGGGCGATGGCGAGATTCGCCTTCGCGGCGCGGTTCCCGATCGGCAGCGAGAAGGACAGGCCGACCGAGGCGTCCGGGAAGTAGTTCTCGGCGATCGTCCCGTAGGACCGCCCCGTCGCGCCGTCCACCGGCGGGGGCACGACGACCGGCTGTCCGTTGAAGCCGACCGCGTTGGGGTTGAGCGAGCCCGCGAGGCCCCGCCGCGCGTATCCCGCCACCAGGTTGAGCTGCGGCAGGACGGCGCTCCTGGCCGCGTCCACCTTCACTTCCGTCCGGGTCCGGCGCGACTCGGCCTCGACGATCTCGGGCCGGCGCTCGTGCGCCGTGGCGAGCGCCTCGGCGAGGTTCGGCTGGCTCGTGGCCGTCTTCGGGTCGTCCGCGGGGACGAGGCTCGAGGACCACCAGGCGTCGGTCGGGTCCCCGAGGATCAGCTGCTTGAGCGTGTTCTCGGCGAAGGCCGCGCGCTGCCGCGCGAGGGCGCGGTTGCCCTTGCGGCGCTCGAGCTCCGCGACCGGCTGGGCGAGGTCCGTCTCGCCGAGGACGCCGGCCTCGATGCGGACCTTCGTCTCGGACAGCTGCTGCTCGGCCAGGGTGATGGAGCTCTCGATCGAGGCCACGTCGCGCAGGGCGGCGACCAGGTTCCAGTAGGCGGCGTCTACCTGCGTCACGGTGTCCGCCACGACGGCGCGAAGGTGCGCCTCGGTCTCCGAAAGATCCGCCTTCGCGATGCGGATCGCCTCGCGGGCCGGGTCGATCGAGAAGTTCTGCAGGAGGGGCTGCGACAGGGTGATGCCCGCGCTCGTGTCGTAGGCCGGCGAGAGAATCGTGTAGATCCCGTCGGTCGTCGAGTGGTGCCAGCCCGTGAACAGGGAGACCGACCCGCCCGTCGGCAGCAGCTGCTGGAACGACGTCTCCGCGCCGTAGCGCTCGTTCTCCGGCGCGATGCTGCCCGGAGGCGCGCCGGAGAAGACCGAGTTGATCGGGTCGGTGTTCTTGCGCCAGGAGACGTCGAAGTTCCAGAAGGGGTCGTACGAGCCCTTCGCGCGCTCGACGGCCGAGCCGGCCTGCTCGACGGTGAGCCGCTCGATCGCGAGGCTCGTGTTCCGCTCGAGGGCGCGCCGCGTCGCGTCCTTGAGCGTCAGGGCCACCGGGGGCGGGGCGGGCGCCTGGGCGGCCGCCACGGCCGCGAAAGCGAGCCCCAGGGAAAACGTCAGAAGTCGCCGCATTCACACACCTCGCTTCTCGTCTTGGGGGCCCGACTCGGTTTCGGACCGCGTGATCCTGGGATCGAGGCCGCGGCCGAGCCGCTCGAACCGGCAGCGGCTCAGGGTGGCGATGGCGCTGCGCTCGACGGGCGTGAGCTCGAAGCCGTTCAGGGCGGCGAGCTCGAAGCTGCCGGCGCGGATCGGGAAGAACGCGCGGCGAAAATCCTCGTCGGTGAGGATCTTCCCGAGGAGCTGCTCGACGGATTTCTGCGACACGGCAGCCGATGGAGAGGCATGCGGCGTGCCACGAGGGGAATTGGCAGCCGTCTTAGTAGCTAAGTAACTTACTCACAATATCTTATGTATATTTGGGAGAGCTGATAACGGGAATTGTAACTACACTTTTATGTAGATAAATCTACACTCTGCACGAAAATCTACGAAATTCTAATTGATCCCGTATCGCTGCAGCCGGGTATAGAGCTGCGCACGGGTGATGCCGAGCAGACGCGCCGCCCGCGCCTTGTTGTTGCGAGTCTCCCGCATCGCGCTCTCGACGAGCTGGCGCTCCACTTCCTCGAGCCCCCTTCCGGCCGCGAGGCCGGCCGCGGCGCTGCGCGACGCCTCGGCTCCCGGAACGGGCAGGTGCTCGGCGGCAATCAGTCCGCCGTCGCAGAGGATGATCGCGCGCTCGATCGCGTTGCGCAGCTCGCGGACGTTGCCCGGCCAGGGATACGCGAGCAGCGCCTCCCGGGCGGCCCGCGAGATGCCCGCGCAGGGACTGCCGACCGCCCGGCCGAACTCCTCGACGAACGCCTCGGCCAGGGGAAGGATGTCGTCCTTGCGCTCGCGCAGGGGCGGCATGGCGATCTCGAAGACGCGGAGACGGTAATAGAGATCCTCCCGGAACTGGCCGCGCTCGAGCTCGAGGGCGAGGTCCCGGTTCGTCGCCGCGATCACCCGCACGTCCGCCTTCTGCACGCGCGACCCGCCGAGTCGCTGGAACTCCCGCTCCTGCAGGACCCGCAGGAACTTCGCCTGGACCGACGGCGACATCTCGCCCACCTCGTCGAGAAAGAGCACTCCCCCGCCCGCCTGCTCGATCTTCCCCGCGCGCCTCTCGAGCGCCCCCGTGAATGCCCCCCGCTCGTAGCCGAAGAGCTCGGATTCGAGGAGCTGTTCGGGCAGGGCGGCGCAGTTGATCGCGAGAAACGGCCGGCCGGACCGCGGAGAGGCGGCGTGGATCGCGCGCGCGACGACCTCCTTGCCGGTCCCCGACTCGCCGGTGAGCAGGACGGTCGTCTCCGTCGGGGCGACGCGCGCCACGAGGTCGAGCACGGCCCGCCAGCGCTCCGAGCGCCCGATGATCCGGCGCGCCGCGCCGAGCTCCGCGAGCTGCTCCGTGAGCGACGCCACCCGGCCCTCGAGCCGGCGGGCCTCCTCGCGGGCCTCCGCCGCGCGCCGGGCCTCGTGGGCGAGGCGTTCGTGCGACAGAGCGAGGGCGATCTGGTCGGCGATCCTCCCCGCCACTTCCACGTCGTCGCCGTGAAAGGCGTCGAGATGGCGCGAGAGAAACACGAGGGCGCCGACGACCTTGCCTTCGAGGCGGATCGGCACCCGCAGCAGAGATCGAATCTCGTCCTCCCGCATGAGCTCGTCCTTGCGCGCCGCGATCTGCGGATCGCGCTCGGGCGGCCGCGTCGCCCGGTGGTGGCGGGCGTCGGCCACGATCTCCGGCTCCTCGCGCCGCATCCATTCGTCCTCGGCCAGCGGCAGGACCTCGGGCAGCCCGGCGAGCTCCTCGCCCGAATACGCGTGGATCCGCGCTCCCTGGGTCTCCTCGTCGAAGAACGCGAGCAGCATCCGATGGTGCGGCAGGATCGCCGTCGCGGCCCGCGAGAGCTGGTCGAACACTTCCCGCACGTCGAGCGCGCGGGCGAGCGCGGGCAGCAGAGCCTCGAGGGCCTCGCTGCGGCGCCGGCGCTCGCGCTCCATCCGGAAGAGCCTCTCGTGCTCGAGGGCGAGCGCGAGCAGGTCCGCGATCGCGAGGACGGTCGTCTCGTCCTCCGGGCCGTAGGTCCCGACCTCGCGCGAGGCGAACCAGACGCTGCCGAGCGGCCGCGCGCCCGGCAGCAGCGTCACGATGATCGAGCGGGCGCCGTACTCGACGATCTCGCGGTCGAGCGGAAAGCTCGGATCGAGCTCGGTCGTGGCGTCGGAGTAGCGCACGACGCGCCCGGGCTCCATGAGGCGCAGGCCATGCGAGGAATCCGAGACCCGGCGCTGCCGCCCGGTCTCCTCGGCCGCCCCCTCCCCGACGACGGCGTACGCGGAGAACGTCACGTCCTCGGGCGCGAGGTCCTCGAGAGGAAGGTCGGGACAATCCACGACGTTGACGCCCATCGCGTCGAAGGGCAGGGCCTGGCGCACGGCTTCCGCCACCCGGGAGAACACGTCCTTGAGCTCCAGGGTCTCGGCGACCGTCCGCGCGATGGCCGAGAGCGCCGCCCCGAGATTGCCGCGTGGGCTCACCCGTCGATTCTATGCGGGGCCGCGCGGAGGAAGGAGGAAGCAGGAGGCAGGAATCAGGAAGCAGGAGGCAGGAGGCAGGCTGGGGACGAAGGTCCCGCGTCCTGCCGACTGCCTCCTGCTCCTTTCGTCAGAGCGAGTTCAGAAACGCCGTCAGCCAGGCCTTCTGGTACGCGGGAAGGCCGGCGTAGCGGTTGCGCGCCTTCTTCGCCTGCCCGTCATGGGCGAGGATCGCGGCGTCGAGGGTCGTGGCCCGTCCGTCGTGCAGGTACGTCGTGATCTTGCGCAGCCCCCAGAGCGGGGCCGTCCGCATCAGCTTGCCGGTCGCGAGGTTCTGGGTGATGCCGTCGCCGAGGGCGCCCATGTCGTGCAGGAGGAAGTCGGAGTAGGGGTGGAAGCGGACCTTGTTCAGGGCGGCGACCGTGTTGGGGCCCGTCTTCAATTCCGTCCGGTGACACCCCGCGCACCCGATTCCCAGGAACACGAGCTCCCCGGCCACGACCTGCCCGGTGATCTGGCCTCGCGGCGGAGGCGCGAGCAGCGTCATGAAGTCGGTGAACTCCTGCACGCCGGTGCCGTCGTCGTTGACGCCCGGGTTCGGGTTGCAGGACAGCGCGGCGCAGTCTCCCTGCGGGCAGCTCTCGTTCGGGAACTGCGGGTTCGTGATGCCCATCTCGTTCAGGTACGCGTCGCCCGAGAACTGGAACAGGGTCGGGTTCTGGCCCTTCCAGCCGAACTTGCCCACCGCGGGCTGTCCCGTCGAGACGTTCGTCACGACGCTGATGAGGCCCGCGATGCCGTCCGGGTTGAACTTCTCCTCGTCCCGGATGGCGTAGAACGTCGAATCCGGGACCGCGTCCACGAGCCCGAGGCCGAACAGGGGCGTGGTCCTCCGGTGCGCGACGATCGTGGCTTCCGGGGGCACGATCTCGGCCAGGTACTCGCAGCTCCCCGTCGCGCCGATCCCCGACACCTGGATGAGCGAGCCCCCGAACTGCGTGAGCGGATCGAAGAGGCCGTTCGCGCCGGTCGTGCCGAACCGCGTCTCCAGCGTCGGGCTCCCGCCGCCGATGGCCGCGGCCAGGTGACAGTTCGCGCAGGACACGTCGTTGAACACGGGACCGACGCCCTCTTCCACGGTCTCGACGCCCTGGAACTCGGCCTTCCCGTCGTTGAACCGGTCGAGCTGATCGGCGGTCAGCCCGGCCAGCGGCTGGCCGAAGTCCGGCGCGGGGTTGCTGCTCTCGATCGGGGTCAGAGCAGCCAGTGCGAGGACGACGGCAATCGAGGCGGCGATCCGAAACGAAACTCTGGAGCCCATGGGGCCCTCCTTTCGTTCGGCTCTCGAGATACGGCGGGCTGGAAGGTCAGTCCGGGATTCGGGAGTCTGCCCGCGACCATAGGGGCGCCGGCGCGATCGCACAATTGTCCGCGGGGTCCAAACGAAGGTCAGGCCGGGCCTGGCGCGCGCGGTCGGCCTCGAGGGCAGGACGCGCGGTGGCCCCGGGGACAGCCGCCGCGCGACTCGGCGGTCAGGCCGCTCCCGATGTACGATCCGGCTCCGCGTTCGAGATCGAACGACGAAGGAGGCTCCATGAGACGGAAGACGAAGAAAGCCCTGAAGCTCTCGGCCGAGCACGCGGCCGTCGCCCTGCAGCTCCTGATCGAGGACGGCAAGGTCGCCGCCGCGGACGTCACGAAAGCCCTGAAGAACCGCGAAAAGCTGATCAAGGACCTCCGCGCCCGGCTGGGAGCCCTCGAGAAGGCGGCCGCCCCGGTGGCGCGCCGGATCGTGAAGGCCGGGCGTCGGGCGGCGCGCCGCGCCGAGCCCCGGGCTCGAAAGGCCCTGTCCCGCGCCCAGAAGGCGGCGCGCCAGGCGCAGGGCCGGTATCTCTCCGCGATCCGCCGGCTGTCCAGGGACGCCCGGAGCCGGATCAAGGACGTCCGCAAGCAGTCCGGCGTCGCGGCCGCCATCAAGGCGGCGAAGAAGCTGACGGTGTAAGTCCGCGGGGGCCGCGGCACGGCGGCCCCGATCCAGCCCAAAGCGCGCTACCATTCCGCCCGATGGGGAAATACGTCGGGGAAGAGCGGCGCTTCGCCCGCTGGTTCTGTTCGGATTGCCGCTCGCCCCGGTTCGCGCCGATCCCGGGCGACGCGACGCTCAAGTGCCCCATCTGCTACAAGGCCGTCCCCTTCGACGCCCGAAAGCACGCGCGCCGCGACCCGGCCGACCGGGGCCGGCGTCCCGAGGAGCTCCTGCCGCGGACCTGAAGAGCCCGACGTCCGGCGACGTGCCGGCGGACCTCGCGCGAATGGTGGACTTCCCCCTTCAGGACGCGCGTCGCCGGGGCGCCGGGGATCGACGGAGGATTTGAGGATGACGCGAACGCCCGAGGACATCGCGAAGCTCTTCGCCTACGGCCGCTGGGCCACGGCCCGCACGCTCGAATCGGTCGAAGCGCTCGGCCCCGAGGAGCTCGGGAGGCCGGTCGGGGGCAGTTTCGGCTCCGTGCAGTCCACGCTCGCGCACCTCTACGGCGCGGACTGGGTCTGGCTCGAGCGCTGGAACGGCCGCTCGCCCGCGTCGCTGCCGGCCGCACAGGAGGCGGCGGACTTCGCCGCGCTGCGCTCGAAATGGGAAGGCGTTCTCGAGGCGCACCGCGTCTTCGTCGAGGCATTGCCGCCCGCCCGCCTGAACGAGCCCCTGAGCTACGTCAACTTCGCGGGAAAGAACCTGGAGTATCCCCTCGGCGAGGTCCTCGTCCACGTCGCCAATCACGGCACCTATCACCGCGGCCAGATCGCGACGCTCCTTCGACAGCTCGGAAAGACGCCGGTCTCGACGGACTACCTGCGATATCTGGATACCGTCGCCTCCGCTCCGTTCCG
>JAYRMU010000003.1:0-3933 GCA_041912555.1 Thermoanaerobaculia bacterium | reverse complement strand
TCGAACCCGCGACATCCACCTTGGCAAGGTGGCGCTCTACCACTGAGCTATTCCCGCTCGGGGAGGCGAAGAATAGCCGAGGCGGGCGGCGGGGTCAAGAAACCCGGAAGCGCCGGGCCGGCGTCGGAACGGCCCGGATTTGCGGGCGATTCGGGATCCCGGCTTCGAGTCGCGCGTCGCGCGCGCTCTCCCTCAAACCCCTTCGCCGACCGGAGCCTCGTTGACGGTGCCTCCGCAGTGCGCGCAGACCCGGACCGAGGCGCCTCCGAACTTCTTCTCCTCGGCGCAGTCCTCGCAGAGCGGCCGCCCCGTGTCGGTGCAGACGTAGTGGGCGAGCTGGTCCGTGTGCCTGCGGCACACCGTCGGCGGCTGGATCCGCGAGGTCTTCTTCAGGTCGAAGAGGGACTTGAGCTCCGGGAACTCGATCGCCTTTCGCGCGGGCTCGTCGTCCGCCCGCACCGGGTCTGCCTCGAGGAGGCCGCCCGTCCGGATGAGGCTGCGCATGCTGCGCCGGTCGTAGACGTCGTTCTCGAAGCCCTTCTTCTCGACGCGGTAGGCCCGGCTCGACGTCGCCGTGGAGTCGCCGGGGGACGCTTCGGGCGGCGCCGGCGCGGCGGTGGCCCTGGGGGCCGCGGGCGCCGGGGTCGCCGGGACCGGCGGATCCGGCTCGGCCGGGGAGGAGCCGGCGGCCTGCAGCGAGATGTACACGCGGGCTTCCTCGCGGGACGGGAAGTCCATGGGCTTGCCGCATTTCGGGCAGCTGAACCGCGCCTGGACGGGAGGGATCTTCGCGAGGGAGATCGAGAAGCTGCCGCTGCAGCTCGGGCAGGAAAACGTGTAGCGCAGCTCGGAATCGTTCAACGAAAATCCCTCGAAGGAGGCGCGATTTTAGCACGCGCCCCGCCGGTTCAGCGGCGCGACGCGCGCGGCGCGGGCTCTTCGAAGGCTCCGCGGAGGATGTCGACCTGCGTCGCGCCGCCGCGCTCGAGGACGGACACGACGTCGAACCGGCACGGCACCGCGCCGAGCCGGCGCCGCCGGAGGTACTCCTGGGCGGCGCGGAAGATCCGCCGCTGCTTCTCGAGCGTCACGGCCTCCGCCGGCGAGCCGAACCCCGTCCCCGCGCGGCCCTTGACCTCGACGAAGCAGACGACGCCCTTCTCCTCCGCGACGAAGTCGATCTCTCCGGCCTTCGCGCGGTAGTTGCGCTCGCGGATCGTGTAGCCCGCGGCTTCGAGCCGGCGCGCGGCCAGCCGCTCCCACCTCTGCCCCTTGCCGCGCAGGCCGCGGTAGTCCCGGCCCCCGGGAAGTCCGATCGCCCGCAGCAGGCGCTCGAGGAGGAGGCGCGGCGTCAGGGAAGCCTCCGGGGAGTCCCTACCCCATCGCCCGGCGGGCGAGCTCGAGCACGTCGAAGGGCTGCGTCGCGACCTCGAGCTCGTCCTTGGCGTTGCCGATCATCACCATGCAGAACGGGCAGGACACGCCGACGTTCGCGGCGCCCGTCGCGGCGATCTCGCGCATGCGCTCCTGGTTGATGCGCGTGCCGAGCTTCTCTTCCATCCACATCCGTCCGCCGCCCGCGCCGCAGCACAGGCCCCGCTCGCGGGACCGCTCGAGCTCTTTCAGCTCGAGCCCGGGGATCGCGCGCAGGATGTCGCGCGGGGCCTCGTACGCGCCATTGTACCGGCCGAGGTAGCAGGGGTCGTGGAAGGTGATCGTCTCGGGGATCGGCGTCGTCAGCTTCACCCGTCCCGCCGCGATCAGCTCGGACACGAGCTGCGAGCCGTGAACGACCTCGTAGCGGCCACCGAAGTCGCCGTACTCCTTGCCCAGGCAGTTGAAGCAGTGGGGACAATTCGTGACGATCTTGCGGACCTTGTAGTTGTTGAGGGTCTCGACGTTCTGCTGGGCGAGCATCTGGAAGAGGTATTCGTTGCCCATCCGGCGGGCCGAGTCTCCCGTGCACGTCTCCTCGGCCCCGAGGATCGCGAACGAGACCCCGGCCTCGTGGAGGATCTCGACGAGCGCCTTCGACACGCGCCTGGCCCGATCTTCGTAGGAGCCCGCGCAGCCGACCCAGAACAGGACTTCGATCTCCCTGTCCCCGGCCTCGGCCATCGTCGCGACCGGAAGGCCGTCGGCCCAGTCGCCGCGCGTGGCTGCGGAGATGTTCCACGGGTTCCCGTTGGTCTCCATCCCCCGGAAGGCGTTCTGGACCTCTTTCGGGAACTCGGCCTTGTCGAGGACGAGGTAGCGGCGCATCTCCGCGATCTTGTCGACGGCGGGAACGATGAAGACCGGGCAGGCCGTCGTGCAGAAGCCGCACATCGTGCAGGCCCAGATCGTGTCCTCCGAGATCCAGCCCCCGATGAGGTCCCTGCGCCCTCCCGGCGCCGGGGCGCCGCCGTTCGCCCGGCCGTCGGCCGCCGAGAGGATCGACGGCGTGGCCTCGTACACGGCGTCGCGCACGTTGCCGATGAAGATCTTCGGGTCGAGGGGCTTTCCCGTGAGCGCCGTCGGGCAGACCTCGCGGCACCGCCCGCACTCGGTGCAGGTGTAGCCGTCGAGCATCTGCTTCCACGTCAGGTCTTCGACCTTCTGCGCGCCGAACCGCTCCGTGTTCTCGAGGTCCACGGTGCGCAGCTTCCCCATCGGCTCGAGGTTCATGAAGAACACGTTCGGGATGGAGGTGATGATGTGGAAGTGCTTCGAGTACGGCAGGTAGTTGGCGAAGACGAGCAGGTCGGCGAGGTGGGTCCACCATGCGAACCCGTAGATCGCCTGGAGGCGCGCGGGCGACGCGCCCGCGAGCGCGCGCGCCACGCCGGCGACCGCGGGCGCCCAGGGCGAAAGCAGCTGCGGCGCGAGGGCGGCGCGCGCCCCCTCCGCCACGAGGTCGGTGGCCATCAGGTACGCGATGAGGAAGAGGATCAGCCACGCGTCCATCGAGAGGTCGAGGCGCTTGGGCCGCGCGAAGAGCCGCCGGAAGACCGCCATCCCGACGCCGACGATCACGAGGACCTCGAAAACGTCCTTGACGAGGGTATAGAGGTTGCCGGCGATTCCCGGCAACAGGACGAAGCCGGGAACCAGGCCCTCCACGACCAAGTCGAGCGAGCGCACCGTCAGGACGACGAAGCCTCCGAAGATGAGGATGTGGAAGGCGCCCGCGTAGGGGTCGCGGAACATCCGCTTCTGCGCGAAGGCGTACTGGAGCGTGCGCAGGACGCGCTCCGGGATGCGGGTGAAGCGGTTGTCCGGCTGCCCGGCCAGGAGCACCCGCACGCGACGCGAAACGGAGTAGACGAACGCGACGACGGCCGCCAGCACGAGGAGCCCGAAGACGAGCCGGCCGGGAAGCCCGGCGATCACGTGCTCGGTCGGAAGCGGCGGCATGCGCCCGGGAGTTTAACCCGGCACCCGGAGATTCGTCGTGATCCGTTCTCACCGCGATCCCACCGGGCCCGCAGGGAGTGGCGATCAGGCCGAGGGCGGCGAATCACCGCCCCTCACCCCCGCCCGAAAGCGCCGTGCTCCGCACGGCGCACCCTACTGCTGAGGGTCTGCCTCTGGTGGGCGGGGTCCCGGAGGGAGAGGGAGGAAGACGGTGGCGAAATCAGCGCCCCTCACCCCGGCCCTCTCCCGGAGGGAGAGGGGGTAGAGAGCGGCTCGTCACGCCCCTCTCTTCCAATCGCTCGCGGCGTGAGAAGTCACCCGAGCGAAGCGAGGGTGGAGGCTCACGCCGCGGGAGCCGGAGCGGAGTGAAGGGATCAGCCGGCCGGTCGAGCCCGCACCCGGGCGAGCCGGCCGGCGGTGCGCCCGCAGGGCGCAGATCCCGTAACGCAGCGCAGGCGACGTGCGCGCCGCGGGAGCCGGAGCGGAGTGAAGGGATCAGCCGGGCGGTCGAGCGCCTTTGCGCGAGCCGCCCGGCGG
>JAYRMU010000002.1:0-2406 GCA_041912555.1 Thermoanaerobaculia bacterium | reverse complement strand
TCCCCTGCCCCTCGACCTTCGCCAACTGGATCGAGCGGCTCGCCGCCGAGAACATCACCGGCGGATGCGGCAGCGGCAACTATTGCCCCGGCAGCAACAACACCCGGGGCCAGATGGCCGTCTTCATCACCAAGACGTTCGGGCTCCAATAGGCGGAGGCTCCGGACGACGGAGGCGTCCTCGGCCCCCCGTGTCGGATAAACTCCCGGCACTCAGGAGAAGGAGGATTGCGCCATGCGCTTCCGTCTCTGCCTCGTCGCGGGCTTCTTGATCATCTCGCCGTCCCTGCTTCGCGCCGCGACCTTCACGGTCACGAACACCGCCGACTCCGGCGCGGGCTCCCTGCGCCAGGCGATCCTCGACGCCAACGCCGCGGCGGGGCTCGACACGATCGCCTTCAACGTCAGCGGCGCCGGCTGCGACGGCGGAGGCGTCTGCACGATCACGCCCGCGTCGCAGCTGCCGACGGTCTCGAGCCCGGTCCTGATCGACGGCTATACGCAGTCCGGCTCCTCGCCGAACACGAACGCGGAGGGAGCGCTCAACACGGTGCTGAAGATCGTGCTGTCGGGAGCGACGATACAGTCCACGGGCCTCCAGTTCAGCACCGGCTCCGACGGTTCGACCGTCCGCGGACTGGTCGTCAGCGGCGGCTGGAACTACGCGATCCAGTTCTACTTCGCCGGCAGCGGAGGGTCCGTGCGCGGCTGTTTCATCGGGACCGACGCCGCCGGCACGGCGGTGCCGAGCCCGCACAACATCCGCGGGATCGATGCCGAGTACAGCCCCGACTTCACGGCCGGCGGGCCCCTGCCGGCCGACCGCAACCTCATCTCCGGCAACGCGCAGTCCGGCATCACGTGCTTCCACGGGGCGAACCAGCTCATCCAGGGCAACCTCGTCGGCACCGACAGGACGGGGAGCGCCGTGTTCGGCGGCACCGCCCTGATGGGAATCGGCGTCCAATCGCAGACACCCGGCGCGGTGATTCGCGACAACGTCGTCGGCGGGGTCGGCGATGGACTCCAGGTCGGCGACGCCAACGACACCACGACGGGCATGACCATCCTCCACAACTGGGTCGGAACGGACGTGACCGGAACGGTCAACCTCGGCACGACCGACATCGGGATCTTCGTCCAGGGCCGCGACATCCAGGTCGGCGGCGTCGGCGCCGGCGAGGGCAACGTCGTCGCGTTCAACCAGGGCGCCGGGGTGCTCGTCCTGTACAGCACGATCAACGTCTTCTCGAACCCGATCCGCGGGAACTCGATCTACGGCAACGGCACGGCCAACGGCGCCAACTTCCTCTCGACGCTCGGCATCGACCTGGGAAACCCGGGCGGGTTCGGCCAGGGCGGCTTCACCGCCAACGACCTCGGCGACGCGGACATCGGCCCGAACCTCAACCAGAACTTCCCGATGCTCACTTCGGTCGCGGCCGGGAGCGGCAACACCACGGTGGACGGCCTCCTGAACAGCGTGGCGAACACCCAGTTCGCGATCGATTTCTATTCGAACGACGGCTGCGTCGGGCGGCCGCGCGATTTCCTGCAGGGCCGCACGTACCTCGGCAGCGTGGACGTGACGACGAACGCGAGCGGAAACGCGACGATCCATGCGGTGCTCCCGGTCGTTCTGGCGGCCGGCGCGAAGGTGACCGCCACGGCGACCGATCCCGCGGGCAACACCTCGGAATTCTCTCAGCGCCTCGTCCTCAACTCGACGCCCGGGTCGGGGCCGTCGTCGGGCGCGCCGACCACGCTCGACGGGTTCCATTTCCTGCCCGGCGCCTCCGTCACCGTCGGGGGCGTGGCCGCGACCGGCGTGGGAGTTCCGAGCTACAACCAGATCACCGCGACGGTGCCCGCGCTGGCGCCCGGCAGCCTGAACGACATCACCGTGACGAACACCGACGGCAGCGGCGGAACCCTTCCCAACGGCTGGATCGCCGACTTCCTCGACGTCCCCGGGGCGCAGCAGTTCTACCAGTTCGTGACGACGCTCGTCCGCAACGCGATCACCGTGGGCGTCGGCGGCGGCAACTACGGCGTGAACGCGCCGACCCTGCGCCAGCAGATGGCGGTCTTCCTGCTCAAGGCCAAGCACGGCCTCTGCTACGTCCCGCCCGCGTGCACGGGGACGTTCGCGGACGTCCCGTGTCCGTCCACGTTCGCCAACTGGATCGAGGCCCTGGCGGCCGAGGGCATCACCGGCGGATGCGGCGGCGGCAACTTCTGCCCCGCCAGCCCGGTTCGCCGGGATCAGATGGCCGTCTTCCTCCTCAAAGCCGAGCACGGATCCGGCTACGTCCCGCCCGACTGCACGGGGACCTTTCCCGACGTCCCCTGCCCCTCGACCTTCGCCAACTGGATCGAGCGGCTCGCCGCCGAGAACATCACCGGC
>JAYRMU010000001.1:0-14817 GCA_041912555.1 Thermoanaerobaculia bacterium | reverse complement strand
CAAGGGCGTGGAGATGGTGATGCCCGGGGACAACGTGAACCTGGAGATCAACCTGATCACGCCGATCGCCATGGAGAAGGGCCTGCGCTTCGCCATCCGCGAGGGCGGCCGCACCGTCGGCGCCGGCACCATCGTCGAGATCATCGAGTAGTGGGCTTCGAAACCGCCGATCGGGCAGCGAGCGAACGTACATGACCAAAAACGACAAGATTCGAATCCGGCTGAAGGCCTTCGACTACCGGATCCTCGACCAGTCGGCGAGCGAGATCGTCGACACGGCGCGGCGCACCGGGGCGAAGGTGGCGGGGCCCATTCCGCTGCCGACGGCCATTTCCCGGTACACGGTCAACCGCTCGCCGCACGTGGACAAGAAGTCCCGCGAGCAGTTCGAAATGCGGACTCACAAGCGTCTGCTCGACATCCTCGAGCCGACGTCGCAGACGGTCGACGCCCTGATGAAGCTCGAGCTTCCGGTCGGCGTGGACGTCGAGATCAAGGCCTTCGGAAAGTAAGGCGGTAGCGAGCAGTTATGGCCGTACACGGCATCATCGGGAAAAAGGTGGGGATGACCCAGATCTTCACGGCCGAAGGCACGGTCGTGCCGGTCACGGTCGTGCAGGCGGGCCCCTGCCTCGTGGTCCAGAAGAAAACCGCCGACAAGGACGGCTACGACGCCCTCCAGATCGGCTTCGTCGGCTCCCGCCCGGACCGCCGCGCCAACAAGGCGGCCAAGGGGCGGTTCGAGAAGGCCGGCGTGCCGCCGATGCGCACCCTCATGGAGGTGCGCGCGGACAAGGGCGACGAGTTGAAGCCGGGCGACAAGGTCCTCTGCGACGCGTTCGCGGAGAAGGACCACGTCGACGTGATCGGCACCTCGAAGGGCAAGGGCTTCATGGGCGTCGTGGCGCGCCACGGGTTCCGCGGCGGCGCGGCCACGCACGGCTCCATGTTCCACCGCGCGCCCGGCTCGATCGGGCCCTCGGCGTTCCCCTCCCGCGTCTACCCGGGCACCCGGTCGTCGGGGCGGCTCGGGGGACGGCAGTCCACCACGAAGAACCTCGTCGTCGTGCGCGTGGACCTCGAGAAGAACCTGCTGTACATCTCCGGCCCGGTCCCCGGCGCCCGGAACGCGATCGTGAAGATCGTGCGTTCGAGCTTCGCGAAGAAGGCATAAGGCATAGACGATGGCCAAGATCCCCGTTTGGAACTGGAAGAAGGAGCAGGTGGGCGAGGTCGCCCTGCCCGCCGGCGTCTTCGATTACCCGTACCGCAAGCACCTGGTGTGGGAGGTCGTGAAGGCCTACCTCGCCGGCCAGCGCGCGGGCACGCACAAGACGAAGGTCCGGTCCGAGGTTTCGGGCTCGGG
This sequence comes from Thermoanaerobaculia bacterium, assembly GCA_041912555.1. Classification (GTDB taxonomy): domain Bacteria; phylum Acidobacteriota; class Thermoanaerobaculia; order UBA5066; family Gp7-AA6; genus DAHUXD01. The sequence goes on along the minus strand of JAYRMU010000001.1, from coordinate 13,451 downwards.
CAAGAAGCCCTTCAAGCAGAAGGGCACCGGCCGCGCCCGGCAGGGCGGCGGACGGCCGCCGATCCACCGCCACGGCGGCACGGCGCACGGCCCGGTCCCGCGCTCGTACGCCCAGGACGTCTCGGTGGGGGAGAAGAAGAACGCCCTCAAGGCCGTCCTGTCGCGCCGCCTCGCCGAGGAGCGGATCGTCGTGGTCGACCGCCTCGAGGTCGAGAGCTTCAAGACGAAGGACCTGAAGGCCGCGATCGGCGGGCTCGGCATCGAGGGCAAGGCCCTCTTCGTCGACTCGCGGGACAACGCCAACTTCGCGCGCGCCTCGCGCAACGTGAAGTCGTGGAAGCTCGTGGACGCCCTCGGCGTCAACGCCTACGACGTCCTCGCCCACGGGACGGTCGTGCTCTCCAAGCAGGCGCTCACGCGCGTGGTCCAGAACCTGGGAGGCGAGTGATGCTGCCGCAGGAATTGATCCGCAGGCCCCTCATCACCGAGAAGGCGACCCGCCTCAAGGAGGGGTCGAACACGGTGTGCTTCGAGGTCGCGGTCACGGCCAACAAGATCGAGATCGGCAAGGCCGTCGCGAAGCTGTTCGGCGTCAAGGTGGTCGACGTTCGCGTCGCGAACCGGCAGGGGAAGTTCAAGCGCATGGGCCGGTTCGTCGGCCGGCGCAAGGCCTGGAAAAAGGCCTACGTCCGGCTCGCGCCGGATCAGAAGATCGAGTTCTTCGAGGGCGTGTAATGGCAGTCAAGAAGTACAAGCCGACATCCGCCGGGCGGCGGTTCCAGACGATGCACGACTTCCAGGACCTGTCTCCGGTGCGTCCGGAGAAGAGCCTGACGGTCGGGCTGCGGGCGACCGGCGGCCGCAACAGCCAGGGGCGGCAGACCAGCCGCTTCATGGGCGGCGGCCACAAGCGCCTCTACCGGATCATCGACTTCCGCCGCGACAAGGTGGACATCCCGGCCAAGGTCGCCTCGATCGAGTACGACCCGAACCGGACGGCGCGGATCGCGCTGCTCCACTACGCCGACGGCGAGAAGCGCTACATCCTCGCGCCCAACGGGCTCGAGGTCGGCGCGAAGGTCGTCTCCGGGCCGACCGCGGACATCGTCGCGGGCAACGCGCTCCCGCTCAAGGCGATCCCGCTCGGCACGACGATCCACAACATCGAGCTCACGCGGGGCAAGGGCGGCCAGCTCGTCCGCTCGGCCGGCGCCGCGGCGCAGCTGATGGCCAAGGAAGGCACGTACGCGCAGGTGCGCCTGCCCTCGGGCGAGGTCCGCGAGGTCCACATCGAGTGCTACGCCACGATCGGCCAGGTCGGCAACCTCGAGCACGAGAACGTCTCGATCGGCAAGGCCGGCCGCAACCGCTGGATGGGCTGGAGGCCGCACAACCGCGGCGTGTCGATGAACCCGGTGGATCACCCGATGGGCGGCGGCGAGGGCAAGACCTCGGGCGGACGCCATCCGACCTCGCCGTGGGGCTGGAAGACCAAGGGCATGAAGACCCGTAACAACAAGCGGACCGACGACTTCATCGTCCGGCGCCGCAAGTCGAAGGCATAAACGATGACGCGTTCCATCAAGAAGGGCCCGTTCGTGGACGACCACCTGGCGAAGAAGGTGGCCGCCCTCAACGCGTCGCGGGAAAAGAAGGTCGTCAAGACCTGGTCCCGGCGCTCGACGATCATCCCCGACATGGTCGGCCACACGATCGCCGTCCACAACGGGCGCAAGTTCATTCCGGTGTACGTCGCCGAGAACATGGTCGGGCACAAGCTCGGCGAGTTCGCGCCGACCCGGATCTTCAAGGGCCACAGCGGCAAGAAGGCCGAAGCGGGCGCCGCCGTCGGCGGAGCGCCGGGCAAGCCGGTTTCGGCTCCGGGCGCGGCCCCGGCCGCCGCTCCGGCGAAGGGTTAAGGGATCGTCATGAAAGCGACCGCCAGGCTCCGGTACATGAAGGGCTCCGCCCAGAAGGTGCGGCTCGTGGCCGACCTCGTGCGCGGCAAGTCGGTCAACGACGCCGTCGCGATCCTGCGCCACGCGAAGAAGGCCGCTGCGCGCGACGTCCTGAAGACGCTGCGGTCGGCCGTCGCCAACGCGGAACAGAAAGAAGCGCACCTGGACGTCGACCAGCTCGTCGTCCGCAAGATCACGGTGGACAAGGGACCGCAGGAGAAGCGCGTCCGTCCGGCCCCGATGGGCCGCGCGTACCGCGTCCTGCACCGCAAGAGCCACGTGACCATCGAACTCTCGGACGAGGCGTAAGGAGCACCATGGGCCAGAAAGTACATCCCTACGGATTCCGGCTCGGCTTCAACCGGACCTGGCATTCGCGCTGGTTCTCGGAGAAGGACTACATCAAGTTCCTCCACGACGACCTGAACCTCCGCAAGGAGTTGAAGCGCCGCCTGTCGCACGCCGGCGTGTCCGAGATCGACATCGAGCGCTTCGCGGGCAAGCTCAAGGTCAACATCCAGACGTCGCGTCCCGGGATCATCATCGGCAAGCGCGGCGCCGAGGTCGACAAGCTGCGCGACGAGCTCCAGAAGCGGACCAACACCGAGGTCCACATCAACATCATCGAGATCCAGCGGCCGGAGACCGACGCCCAGCTCGTCGCCGAGTCCATCGCGATGCAGCTCGAGCGCCGGGTGGCGTTCCGCCGGGCCATGAAGAAGGGGATCGAGTCGGCGTTCCGGTTCGGGGCGCAGGGCATCAAGATCCGCTGCGCGGGCCGCCTGAACGGCGCCGAGATCGCGCGCTCCGAGTGGTACCAGGAGGGGCGGCTGCCGCTCCACACCCTGAAGGCCGACATCGACTACGGCTTCGCCGAGGCGAACACGACCTACGGGAAGATCGGCGTGAAGGTCTGGATCTATCGCGGCGAGCAGCACAAGGCCAAGAACCGGCGCAAGAGCGCGGCCTAGGCCACGACGGGCGAACGGCAGACGGAAAACGAGCTAAATCATGTTGATGCCCTCCAAGGTGAAGTATCGGAAACAGCAGCGGGGACGCATGCGGGGCAAGGCCTACCGCGGCGGAGAGCTCGCGTTCGGCGACATGGGGCTCCAGGTCCTCGAGCCGGGGTGGATCACCGCCCGGCAGATCGAGGCCGGCCGCATCGCCATGACGCGCGCCGTGAAGCGGGGCGGCAAGATCTGGATCCGCATCTTCCCGGACAAGCCCTACACGAAGAAGCCCGCCGAGACGCGCATGGGCAAGGGCAAGGGCGCGCCCGAGGGCTGGGTCGCCGTGGTCAAGCCCGGCCGGATCCTGTACGAGATGGAAGGCGTCGACTTCGCCACGGGCAAGGAGGCGCTCGACCTGGCCGCCGACAAGCTCGGCCTGAAGACGCGCCTGGTGACCCGCGCGTCCGAAACGGAGATCCGATGAAGAAGAAAGAGCGCGAGACGCTGGCCCTCCAGGGCGCGGCGGACCTGGCGGAGAAGGAAAAGGAGCTGCGCGAGGCGAGCTGGAAGCTGCGCCTCCAGAAATCGACCGGCCAGCTCGAGAACCCCACGCGTCTGCGCGTGCTCCGGCGGGACCTGGCGCGCGTCAAGACGTACCGGCGGGCGCTGGAACGGAAGGAAGAGGCTGCCAAGTGAACGAGACCGCTGAGAACAAGGACCGGAAGGGCCGGGCGACCAAGGTCGGTCGCGTGGTCTCGGACAAGATGAACAAGACGATCGTCGTCGAGGTCGAGCGCCGCGTCCAGCACGCGGAATACACGCGGACCATCAAGCGGACGAGCCGGTTCCACGCCCACGACGAGGCGAACACGGCCAGGGTCGGGGACCGGGTCCGGATCGAAGAGACGCGGCCGCTGTCGAAGCTGAAGCGGTGGCGCCTGCGCGAGATCGTGACGAAGGCCCAGGGCTAGGGAGAACGCCATGATCCAGATGGGGACCATCCTCGAGGTGGCCGACAATTCCGGGGCGCGCAAGATCGCGTGCATCCGGATGCGCGGCGGTTCGGCCGGCCAGTACGCGGGCCTCGGAGACATCATCACCGCGTCGGTCAAGGAGTGCGCTCCGGACTCGCCGTTCGTCGAGAAGCACGGCAAGCGCGTCGTCCGGGCGGTGATCGTGCGGACCCGCCGCAATCACCGGCGGCGCGACGGCTCGTACATCCGGTTCGACGACAACGCGGCCGTCCTCATCTCGAACGAGGGCGAGCCGATCGGGACGCGCGTCTTCGGGCCGGTGGCCCGGGAGCTGCGCGAAAAGAAGTTCATGAAGATCATTTCGCTCGCGCCGGAAGTGCTGTGATGAAGTCGAAGCCGAAGCTCAAGAAGAACGACACCGTCGTGGTCATCGCGGGCAAGGACCGCGGGCGGCAGGGCCGCGTCCTGCGCGTGCTGCCGGCGGCGGGCCGCGTCATCGTCGAGCGCGTCAACATGATCAAGCGCCACACGCGCCCGAACCCCGCCAAGAACATCGCCGGCGGGATCTCGGAGCGCGAGGCCGCGATCCACATCTCGAACGTCATGCTCGTGGACCCGGACCGGAACACGCGCACCCGGATCGCGCGCCGGCGCGACGCCGAGGGCAACCCGGAGCGCGTCGCCAAGAAGAGCGGCGCGGTCCTCGCTTAAACAGGCACCAGGACGAAGAACCAGGAAGAGAGAATGGCAGCCAGACTGAAAGAACGCTACGTGAAAGAGGTCGCCCCCGCGCTCAAGAAGGAGTTCGGGATCGACAACGTCATGGCGATTCCCCGCCTCGAGAAGATCGTTCTCAACATGGGGCTGGGGGAGGCCGTCGCGAACCCGAAGATGCTCGAGGGAGCCGCCGAAGAGCTCTCCTCGATCGCGGGGCAGCGGGCGACCGTGACGAAGGCGAAGAAGTCGATCGCGACCTACAAGCTGCGGACGGGCATGCCGATCGGGGCCCGCGTCACCCTCCGGGGCGACCGGATGTGGGAGTTCCTCGACCGCCTCATCAACATCGCCCTGCCGCGCGTGCGCGACTTCCGCGGCGTGTCACGCAAGGCGTTCGACGGCCGGGGCAACTACACGCTGGGCGTGCGCGATCACTTCATCTTCCCGGAAATCGACTACGCGAAGACGGACAAGTCGAAGGGCCTGAACGTGACGATCGTCACGACGGCGGGGCAGGACGACCGGGCGAAGGCGCTCCTGTCCGAGCTCGGCATGCCGTTCGCGAAGTAACAGGGAAACCGAGGAGTCCAATGGCCACACGTGCGATGCGAATCAAAGCGGCGAAGAAGCCGAAGTTCATGACGCGGACGATCCGGCGCTGCCGGGTCTGCGGGCGGCCCCGGAGCGTGCTCCGGAAGTTCGGCCTGTGCCGCATTTGCTTCCGTCAGAACGCCAACATGGGCTACATCCCGGGCGTTCTGAAGGCCTCGTGGTGACGCGATGAAGACGAGCGATTCCCTGAGCGACCTGTTCACCCGCCTGCGCAACGGCATGCGGGCCGGCCACGACCGCGTGGACGTGCCGAGCTCCCGCCTGAAGGAGGCCGTCCTGAAGGTCCTCGAGCAGGAGGGCTTCATCGGCGCGTTCCGCAAGGTCGAGGAGAAGGGGCGCCCGGTCCTGCGCGTGGGCCTGAAGTACGACCACGAGGGCGAGCCGATCGTGTCCGGGCTCGAGCGCGTCTCGCGCCCCGGCCGCCGCATCTACGCCAAGGCCGACGCGATCCCGTCGGTTCTCGGAGGTCTCGGAGTCTCCATCGTGTCCACCTCGCAGGGCATCGTGACGGACAAGAAGGCCCGCCAGGCCCGTCTTGGCGGCGAAGTGCTCTGCAACGTCTGGTGAGGAGAGTGCACCCGTGTCTCGCATAGGAAAAATGCCGGTGGCGATCCCCAAGGGGGTCGAAGTCAAGGCCGACGGCGGCAACGTCCGCGTCAAGGGCCCCAAGGGAGAGCTCGTGAGCGCCATCCCGGGCGGGCTGACCGTGTCCGTCGCGGACGGCCAGGTCAAGATCGCCCGCGGGAGCGACGAGCCGCACGTGCGCGCGTGCCACGGCCTCCTGCGCAGCCTCGTGGCCAACTCCGTCGAGGGGGTCACGAAGGGCTTCACGCGGGAGCTCGAGATCTCGGGCGTCGGCTTCAAGGCCGAGGTCAAGGGCAAGTCCGTCCTGTTCTCGCTCGGGTACTCGCACCCCGTCGACTTCCCGATCCCGGACGGGATCGCGGTGGCCATCGACGCCAAGGCGGGGCGCGTGACGGTGACGGGCGCGGACAAGCAGCGCGTCGGGCAGACGGCGGCGGAGATCCGCGCGCTGCGCGTGCCCGACCCGTACAAGGCCAAGGGGATCAAGTACGTCAACGAGGTCATCCGGCGCAAAGTCGGCAAGGCCGGCGGGAAGTAGTCATGAATCGATCGCAAGAACGCACCGAAGCCCGGGACAAGGTCCGCATGCGGATCCGCCAGCGCGTGCGCGGCCACAAGGAACGTCCGCGCCTGGCCGTGTTCAAGAGCGCGCGGCACATCTACGCCCAGGTCATCGACGACGGCTCCGGCGCGACCCTCGCGCACGCGTCGTCGCTCGATCCGGATCTGCGCAAGGCCGCCAAGAAGGGCGGCGCGTCGCGGGAGGCCGCCGACCAGGTCGGCATCCTCGTCGCCGAGCGGGCCAGGAAGGCCGGGGTCACGAAGGTCGTCTTCGACCGCGGCGGGTACCTTTACCACGGCAGGGTGAAGGCCCTCGCCGACGCCGCCCGCAAGGGCGGCCTGGAGTTCTAGCCATGGACGCAAGGACGGGAGGCGGGCGATGAGCAGCAACAGGGGACCCCGGGCGCCGCGGGAGCGCGAGAAGGAGCGCGACGCGCAGGGGCGCGAGCTCATCGACCGCGTCGTGCACATCAACCGCGTCACGAAGGTCGTCAAGGGCGGCAAGAACTTCTCGTTCTCGGCCCTCGTCGTCGTCGGCGACGGGCAGGGCCGCGTCGGGTACGGCTCGGGCAAGGCCAAGGAAGTCCCCATGGCGATCAAGAAGGGGATCGAGATGGCCAAGAAGAGCATGCAGAAAATCTCGCTCAAGGGCACCACGATCCCCCACACGGTGATCGGCGCCTACGGGGCGGGGCGCGTGATGCTCAAGCCGGCGGCCGCCGGAACCGGCGTCATCGCGGGCGGGCCCGTGCGCGCGGTGCTGGAGTCGGTCGGGATCCAGGACATCCTCACGAAGTCGCTGCGGACGACCAACCCGCACAACGTGATCAAGGCGACGTTCGAGGGGCTGCTCCGGCTGAGGAACGAGGACGAGATCCAGAAGCGCCGGGGCCGCGTGGCCGAGCCGGCGGTGGAGGAGAAGGCGTGACCGAGACGGGCAAGTCCACCGAGAAGGCCCGCGCGGGCAAGGAGACGGCCGGCAAGGGCCGCCTCCAGATCACGCTCGTCCGGAGCGGCATCTGCACTCCCAAGGACCAGAAGGCGACGCTGACGGGGCTCGGCTTCGGCCGCCTCGGCACGCGCGTCGTGCGCGAGGACACGCCGGCCGTGCGGGGCATGATCCGCAAGGTCCGGCACCTCGTCGAAGTGACGAAGGGCTGACACATGGTCGAAAAGAAGAAGACGACGAAACCCGCGGCCCCGGCCGCGAAGAAGCCCGCCGCCAGGACGGCGGCCCCCAAGGCGCCCGCGAAGGCCGCCCGGGCGCCCAAGGCGGCCGCCCCGGCGGCTCCCAAGGCTCCGGCTCCGGCCGCGGCGCGTCCGCCCCGTCCCGCGAAGAAGGCCGCGGCGGCGCCCTCCCGGCCCGCGGCGACCGGCGTGCACGACCTGCGCCCGGCGGCGGGGGCGACCCACTACCGCAAGCGCGTCGGCCGAGGCCCCGGAAGCGGCCACGGCAAGACCGCCGGCCGCGGCAACAAGGGCCAGCAGTCCCGGACCGGCTACCGCCACCAGCGCGGATTCGAAGGCGGCCAGATGCCGCTGCACCGCCGCGTGCCCAAGCGCGGGTTCACGAACATCTTCCGCATCGAGTACGACATCGTGAACATCTCCGACCTCGACCGCTTCGAGGCCGGGGCGTCCGTGAACCCGGAGACCCTGGCCCTGGCGCGCCTGGCCCGCAAGAGCCGGCCCGTCAAGATCCTCGGTGACGGTGAGATCAAGAAGGCCCTGACCGTCTCGGCCCACAAATTCTCGGCCTCCGCGAAGGCCCGTATCGAGGCGGCCGGCGGCCGCTGCGAGGTGCTGTCCCGTTGAGCGCCATCCAGAGCTTCTTCAACGTCTTCAACGTGCCGGACCTGCGCAAGCGGGTCCTGTTCACGTTCCTCGTGCTGGCGGTCTACCGTCTCGGCGCGCACATCCCCACGCCGGGCATCGACCCGGCGGCGGTCAACGCGTTCTTCAAGGCCTCCGCGGGCTCGATCTTCGGCTTCCTCGACATCTTCTCGGGCGGCGCGCTCCGGCGGCTGTCGGTGTTCGCGCTCGGCATCATGCCGTACATCTCGAGCTCGATCATCCTCCAGCTGCTGACGGTCGTGTGGCCCTACCTCGAGAAGCTCTCCAAGGAAGGGGAGATGGGCCGCAAGAAGATCACGCAGTACACGCGCTACGGCACGGTGCTGCTGTCGTTCATCCAGGCGAGCGGCATCGCCCTGTGGCTCGAAAAGCAGGTCGCCCCGAGCGGCGCCCAGCTCGTGCCGCACCCGGGCTGGGGCTTCCGCCTCATGACGATCCTGACCCTGACGACCGGCACGATCTTCATCATGTGGCTCGGCGAGCAGATCACCGAGCGGGGCATCGGCAACGGCATCTCGCTCATCATCTTCGCCGGCATCGTGGCGAACCTGCCGCGGGCCATCTTCGGCCTCTTCCAGCAGATCCGGAACCAGACGATCAGCGTCCTGGCGCTGCTCGCGGTCCTCGTCTTCATGGTCGCGATCATCGCGCTCGTCGTCTTCGTGGAACGGGCCCAGCGGCGCATCCCGGTCCAGTACGCCAAGCGCGTCGTGGGGCGGCGGGTGTACGGCGGCCAGAACACGTACCTCCCGCTGCGGGTCAACACGGGCGGCGTCATCCCGATCATCTTCGCGATCTCGATCCTGTCGCTGCCGAGCTACCTCGCCCAGATCTCGGGCGCGGACTGGATGAAGCGCGCGGCCACGTCGCTCTCGATGGGCCACCCGCTCTACATCCTCCTGTACGCGGCCGGGATCCTGTTCTTCTGCTACTTCTACACGTCGATCGTCTTCAACCCGACCGACACGGCCGACAACATGCGCAAGTACGGCGGCTTCATCCCGGGCATCCGACCCGGAAAGAAGACGGCCGACTACATCGACACGGTGCTGTCGCGCATCACGATCGTGGGCGCCGCGTACCTGACGTTCGTCGCGCTCCTGCCGGACATCCTGAACAACGGCCTCAAGATCCAGGGCGTCCCGGGCATCGGCCCGTGGCTCGACGCCGCGCTGCCCAAGTTCCTGACGCAGGGCTTCGGCTTCAACTTCTACTTCGGCGGCACGTCGCTGCTGATCGTCGTGGGCGTGGCGATGGACACGGTCCAGCAGGTCGAGTCGAAGCTCGTCGAGCACCACTACACCGGGTTCCTGAAGAAGAGCCGGATCCGGGGGCGTCGCAGCTGATGCGCATCGTCTTCCTCGGGCCTCCGGGCAGCGGCAAGGGAACCCAGGCGAAGCTCCTCTCGGAGCGGCTGAAGGTCCCCGCGATCTCCACGGGCGACATCCTGCGCGCCGCGGTGCGGGATCGCACGCCCCTCGGGCTCCAGGCGCAGGCCATCATGGAGAAGGGCGAGCTCGTCTCCGACGACCTCATCGTGGCCCTGATCCGGGAGCGCGTCGCGGGGCGCGATGCCCGCGCCGGGTTCATCCTGGACGGCTTCCCGCGGACGCTCGAGCAGGGCCGCGCCCTCGAGGCGCTCCTGGCCGAGGTCGGGGAGGCGCTGTCGGCGGCCGTGAACTTCGGCGTTCCGGAGTCGGCGCTGGTCGAGCGGATGCTCGGCCGCTCGAAGGCCGAGGGGCGCGCGGACGACCGCCCGGAGACGATCCGCGAGCGGCTCCGGGTCTACCGCGAGAAGACGGAGCCCCTGGTCGGCTTCTATCGGGGCCGGGGCTTGCTGGCCGAGGTGGACGGCGTGGGCTCCGTGGACGAGGTGTCGGCGCGCGTCGACGAGGCCCTGGCTTCCGTGCGGCGCGCGAGAGGGGCGGCGTGATCACCATCCGCAGCCAGGAAGAGCTCCTGAAGCTCGAAGAGGCCTCCCGCATCGTCCTCGAGACGCTCGACCTGGTCGAGAAGGCCGTGGCGCCGGGCGTCACGACCGACGATCTCGACCGCATCGCCGAGGCCGAGATCCGCCGCCAGGGCGCGCGCCCGGCGTTCATCGGCTACCGCGGCTATCCGAAGACGCTCTGCACTTCGATCAACGACGAGGTGGTGCACGGGATCCCCGGCAAACGCGCCCTCAAGGAGGGCGACGTCATCGGCGTCGACTGCGGGGCGGTGTTCGCGGGGTACTTCGGGGACGCGGCGCGGACGCTGGCCGTGGGCCGCATCGACGCCGGGACCGCGAAGCTGCTCGAGGCGACCCGCAAGGCCCTCGAGGCGGGGATCGCGGCGGCCCGCCCCGGCGGACGCGTCTCGGACATCGGGGCGGCCGTCGAGGCCGTCGCCCTCGTCCACGGGTACGGCGTCGTCCGGGACTTCGTGGGCCACGGCGTGGGCACCGCGCTGCACGAGGAGCCCCAGGTCCCCAACTACGGCCCCGCCGGACGGGGGAGCCTGCTCAAGTCCGGCATGGTGCTCGCGATCGAGCCCATGTTCAATCTCGGCCGAGCCGAGGTCGCGGTGGATGCCGACGGCTGGACGGTGCGCACCCGCGACCGTTCGACCTCGGCCCACTTCGAGCACACGATTGCGATCGAGCCCCACGGCGCGGTCATTCTGGGAACCGGAAGCCTGTCCGCTCAGCGGGCGGCGGCCGTGGGGGCCTGAGCGATGTCGAAGGACGAAGCGATCGAGGTCATGGCGACGGTCGTCGAGCCGTTGCCCAACGCCATGTTCAAAGTCGAGCTCGAGAACAAGCACCAGGTGCTCGCCCACATCTCGGGGAAGATGCGCAAGAACTTCATCCGCATCCTTCCCGGGGACAAGGTGCTCGTCGAGCTGTCTCCGTACGACCTGACGCGGGGTCGGATCATTTACCGGTACAAGTAGGGAGTCCCATCGTGAAAGTTCGAGCGTCCGTCAAGAAAATTTGCGCCAAGTGCAAGATCGTGCACCGCAAGGGAGTCGTGCGAGTCATCTGCTCGACGCCCAAGCACAAGCAGAGGCAGGGGTAACACATGGCACGCATCGCCGGAGTCGATCTGCCGCTGAACAAGCGGGTGGAAATCGGCCTGACCTACATCTACGGGATCGGGCGGCCGAAGGCCAACTTCATCCTCGAGAAGGCCGACGTCCGGCCCGACACGCGGGTCAAGGACCTGTCGGAGGAGGAAGTCGTCCGGATCCGCAAGGTGATCACCGACGACGTCAAGGTGGAGGGAGACCTGCGCCGCGACATCTCGGTGGACATCAAGCGGCTCATGGACATCGGCTGCTACCGGGGCACGCGCCACCGGCGCAACCTGCCGGCGCGCGGCCAGCGCACGCACACCAACGCCCGGACCCGGAAGGGCCCGCGCAAGCAGACGATCGCCGGCAAGAAGAAGGCGACCAAGAAGTAACCGCGGACTCCGGATTCCGGATTTCGGAATTCGGATTTGTTTGTGAGGACAGGGAACAATGGCTGAAGCGACACCGGTCTCCGCAACTCCCGAGAAGGGCGCCGGAAAGCCCAAGGGGAAGCGCGCGCGCGCGGGCAAGAAGGAAAAGAAGAGCGTCCCGCACGGTCAGGCGACCGTGGCGGCCTCGTTCAACAACACGATCGTCTCGATCGCCGACCAGGAGGGCAACATCCTCGCGTGGTCGTCGGCCGGGCGGATCGGGTTCAAGGGCTCGCGCAAGGGCACGCCGTTCGCCGCCCAGCTGGCCGCGGCCAACTGCGCCGAGCACGCCAAGGAGCACGGGGTCCGTTCGGTGGACGTCCGCGTGACCGGGCCGGGCGCCGGCCGCGAGTCGGCGATCCGGGCGCTCCAGGCCAACGGCATCGACATCAAGTCCATCAAGGACTCGACGCCGATCCCGCACAACGGCTGCCGGCCGCGCAAGCGGCGGCGGGTCTAGGGCAGGGAATTCCGCCCTGTTTTGAGGGCTGAAGGCCGGCCGCCGAAGGCTGCCGGCCCGTCCGTAAACCGGCTCACCGGTCCTGGCCGGGACGAAGGACGCAAAAGCGGGATGAAGGACTGAGGAGGTTTAAAGGTTTGGCCCGTTACAGCGAATCGGTTTGCCGGCTCTGCCGGCGCGAAGGCATGAAGCTGTTCCTCAAGGGGGACCGCTGCTTCAAGGACAAGTGCGCGATCGAGCGCCGCAACTACCCGCCCGGCCAGCACGGGCGCCGGCGGTCGAAGCTGCTCGGCTACGGCATCCAGCTTCGTGAGAAGCAGAAGGTCAAGCGGATCTACGGCCTCCTCGAGAGCCAGTTCCGCCTGGCGTTCGCCCGCGCGGAGCGCCGCAAGGGCATCACGGGCGCGAACCTGCTCGAGGAGCTCGAGCGCCGCCTGGACAACGTGGTGTACTCGCTCGGCTTCGCGGCCTCGCGCGCGCAGGCCCGGCAGCTCGTCCGCCACGGCCACGTCGCGGTCAACGGCAGAAAGGTCTCGATCCCGTCGTTCCGCGTCTCCAAGGGCCAGGTCGTCTCGATCAAGGAGAAGAGCCGCACGAACGAGCAGATCAAGGCCTCCGTCGAGACCGCCCGCGCGCGCGGCGTTCCGGCGTGGCTCGACCTGACGCCCGAGACCTTCAGCGGCGCGGTCGTCGAGCTGCCCAAGCGCGAAGACATCAAACTGCCGATCCAGGAACAGCTGATCGTCGAGCTGTACTCCAAGTAGTCACCGCCGACGGAGGAGAGCACACATGACCCTTTGGAAAGGATTCCAGAAGCCCAAGCGCCTCGAGATCGACACCGAGACGCTGACGTCCGTGTACGGGAAGTTCTACGCCCAGCCCTTCGAGAGGGGCTTCGGCACGACGATCGGCAACGCCCTGCGGCGCGTGCTGCTGTCCTCGATCGAGGGCGCGGCCATCACCGCGGTCAAGATCGAGGGCGTGCTCCACGAGTTCTCGTCGCTGCCCGGCGTCGTCGAGGACGTGACGGACATCATCCTCAACCTGAAGCAGATCCCCATCAAGATGCACACGACCGACGAGAAGATCCTGACGCTCGACGTCGAGCGCAAGGGGAAGGTCACCGCGGCCGACCTGCAGGGCGACTCGGCCATCGAGGTTCTCGATCCGGACGCGCCGATCGCGACGCTCTCCGAGAACGGCCGCCTCCAGATGGAGATGCGCGTGTCCACGGGCCGCGGCTACGTGTCCGCCGACAAGAACTTCGACGACGACATGGGCATCGGCTACAT